>NZ_JBITEU010000001.1:0-1419777 GCF_044455475.1 Streptomyces sp. NPDC051218
GGCGTTGACTTTTGGCACGCTGTTGAGTTCTCAAGGAACGGACGCTTCCTTTGTACTCACCCTCTCGGGCTTTCCTCCGGGCGCTTCCCTTCGGTATTTCGTGTTTCCAACTCTACCAGATCCGTTTTCCGTTCCGTTCCCGGTTCGGATTTCATTTCCAGTGGCCGTTGGAGGGCCTTTGCCTTTCGGCGTGTTCACTACGTTAGCGGATTCCCTCGGCAACTCATAATCGAGTTCCGCGAGTTCGAATTCAGACATGCGAGCACGCCAAATTCGCCCCCGCTGAGGGGAAGTCGTAGGTAGTGGTTGGCCGCTTCCAGCTGTCGGCAGATTGCCGTCACCGGGTCAAGCGGCTCGGGCCACATTACGGTCCGCCCAGGGCCGCGTCAAGTTCGGCGGCGTCGGGGCGTATGGGCCCGATAAGGGCTCACCGTCGGGTCGTTGAGGGTCCAGAAGCGCCAGGGGTGGGCCGCTCCGTCGCCGCCGACTCCCGTGCGGGGGCCGCTGCCGACCTGGTCGGAGCCGACGGGGGTGCCCGTGAGGAGAGTGAGCGGGGCGTCCCCGCCCGCGCAGAGGTCGGTGCCGTTCAGGTCGCGGTCCACGTCAAGAGCCGTGGCCAGGCGGGCCGGGCCTTTGGCCAGTTCCCTGTCGTTGCGGGCCGAGAGTCGACGCTTGCGGGCGATCTCGGCGCCGGTCGTGATCTCCCCGGCCCGGAGCAGGACCCCGCTCGCCTTGCCTTCCGGACCGCACACCACGTTGAGGCAGTGCCACATGCCGTAGGTGAAGTAGACGTATGCGTATCCGGGCGGACCGAACATCACGCTGTTGCGGGCGGTGGGGCCGCGATAGGCGTGTGACCCCGGGTCGGCATCGCCCGCGTACGCCTCCACCTCTGTCAGGCGGAGTTCGATCGGACCGTCGGGTGAGCTGCGCACGAGGACGCGGCCCAGCAGATCAGGGGCCACGTCGAGGACAGGGCGCTCGAAGAAGTCGTGGGTGAGGGGCGTACGGTCAGGGGCCTCGATCATGGCGTCCGAGCGTACTGGAGACAGTTCTGTACGGACGGGTGGTCACCTGCCGGGCGGATTGCCAGGGTGAGGACGCGGAACCGGACGTGGGTTCAGCGCGTTTGTATGGATCAAGGATCAAGTCGAGTCGAACCACAGGCGCGGCCTGGGGGAGGAGAGTCATGGGGTTCAAGAAGCTGCTTGCGAGCCTGGGTTCCGGCGGTGCGTCGGTGGAGACGGTGCTGACCGAGGTCAACGTCGTACCGGGTGGTGTCGTCCAGGGTGAGGTGCGGATCCAGGGCGGGTCCGTGGACCAGGAGATCGAGGGTCTCTCGGTCGGTCTGCAGGCACGGGTCGAGGTCGAGGGCCAGGACCAGGAGACGAAGCAGGACATCGAGTTCACCAAGCTGCGGCTCGGTGGGGCCTTCACGCTCCAGGCGAACCAGGTGCACGCGGTGCCGTTCGGGCTCGAGATTCCCTGGGAGACGCCGGTCACCTCCATCGACGGGCAGCAGCTGCGCGGGATGAACATCGGGGTGACCACCGAGCTGGAGATCGCGCGGGCCGTGGACTCCAGCGACCTGGACCCGATCAACGTGCACCCGCTGCCGGCGCAGCAGGCCATCCTGGACGCCTTCATCCAGCTGGGTTTCCGCTTCAAGAGTGCGGACATGGAGCGCGGGCACATCCGTGGCACGCGGCAGAAGCTGCCCTTCTACCAGGAGATCGAGTTCTTCCCGCCGCAGCAGTACCGCGGACTCAACCAGGTCGAGCTGAGCTTCGTGGCCGACGACCGCGAGATGGACGTCATCCTGGAGATGGACAAGAAGCCGGGCATGTTCAGTGAGGGCAGCGACTCGTTCCGCTCCTTCAAGGTCGGTCTGAACGACTTCCAGGGCACGGACTGGGCGGCGTACCTCAACGAGTGGCTGTCCGCGGTCGGCAGCAAGCGCAACTGGTTCTAGGCTCGGGAGAGCAGAGCTGTAGAGCTACCGCCGAGCAGGAACCGATCAGGAGGTGCCGACGTGACCGAGCTCAAGAGGCCGCCGCTTCCCCATGACTTCCATCCGCCCGTGCCGTCGTTCACGGTCGTGAGCGAGGACTTCGAGCCGGGTGCGGTCCTTCAGGACGCTCAGGTCCAAGCGGCCGGGAACACCTCGCCGCACCTGCGGTGGGAAGGCTTCCCTCCGGAGACCAAGAGCTTCGCCGTGACGTGCTTCGACCCGGACGCCCCCACGGGCAGCGGGTTCTGGCACTGGTCCGTCTTCGACATCCCGGTGTCGGTGACGGAACTGCTCACCGGTGCGGGCAGCGGCAAGTTCGAGGGACTCCCCGAGGGCGCGGTACAGGTGCGGAACGACTTCGGGACGAAGGAATTCGGGGGCGCGGCGCCGCCGCCCGGTGACCCGGCGCACCGTTACGTGTTCACCGTGTACGCGGTGGATCAGGAGAAGCTCGGGCCGGACTCCGACGCCTCCCCCGCCGTCGTCGGATTCAATCTCCGGTTCCACACGCTCGGGCGCGCACAGGTGCTCGCCGAGTACGCGGCTCCAGCGGATAGCTGAGCGTTCACTGAACGTTTGCCCGCCCCTGGTCATGGAAGTGATCAGGGGCGGGCATTTTTATTGCGTTGTCCATCTCGGCGTGCCCGGCCAGAGTTGATCCAAGCCCGCCAGGGGGTGGGTCGGTGTGCATACGGGAGGTGGGCGAAATGCGGGACACGCTGGTGCTGAACGCGAGCTTCGAGCCGCTGTCGACGGTGACGCTGAACCGTGCCGTCGTGCTGGTCCTCAGCGACAAGGCAGTCGTCGAGCAGGCCCACCCCGGACTCCGTGTGCGCGCGGCCGCGGTCGAGATACCGGTACCTCGGGTGATCAGGCTCTGCAGGTATGTACGGGTGCCGTTCCGAAGACGGGCTCCGTGGTCGAGGCGGGGTGTGCTCGTGCGGGACCAGCACAGGTGCGCGTACTGCGGGAGGCGGGCGACGACCGTGGACCACGTGGTGCCGCGGGCGCAGGGCGGCAGGGACACCTGGCTGAACACGGTCGCCTCGTGCGCGATGGACAATCACCGCAAGGCCGACCGTACGCCGGAGGAGGCGGGGATGCCGCTGTTGCGGCAACCCTTCGAGCCGACTCCCGCGGACGCGATGCTCTTGTCGCTCGGCCGGGACGAGAGGGCCACCCTGCCGGAGTGGCTGGCGGCGCCTGCCGCCTAGCCGCTCGGCACCGCGCACGTGGCCGGTGCGGGTTGTTCTTGGCTGAGCGCGCAGTTCTCCGCGCCCCTGTCGGGCGCCTCAGTCGATGCGCGGCTGTTCGCGGCGCTCGGTGGCGGGGGCGGGGGCGGGGACGGAGGCACCCGAGCCGCCCGAACCGCCGCCCAGCGGGCCGAAGTTGCCGAGTGCGCCGCCGAGGCCCTTGAGGGCGTCGCCGATCTCGCTGGGGACGATCCAGAGCTTGTTCGCGTCGCCCTCGGCGATCTTCGGGAGCATCTGGAGGTACTGGTACGAGAGGAGCTTCTGGTCCGGGTCGCCGGCGTGGATGGACTCGAAGACCGTGCGGATCGCCTGGGCCTCGCCCTCGGCGCGCAGGGCCGCTGCCTTGGCCTCACCCTCGGCGCGCAGGATCGCGGACTGCTTCTCACCTTCGGCGCGCAGGATCTCCGACTGCCGTACACCTTCGGCCTGGAGGATCGCGGCGCGCTTGTCGCGGTCGGCGCGCATCTGCTTCTCCATCGAGTCCTGGATGGAGGTCGGCGGCTCGATCGCCTTGAGCTCGACGCGGTTGACGCGGATGCCCCACTTGCCGGTGGCCTCGTCGAGGACGCCGCGCAGCGCCGCGTTGATCTCCTCGCGGGACGTCAGGGTCCGCTCGAGGTCCATGCCACCGATGATGTTGCGCAGGGTGGTGACGGTGAGCTGCTCGATCGCCTGGATGTAGCTGGCGACCTCGTACGTCGCGGCGCGGGCGTCGGTCACCTGGTAGTAGATGACGGTGTCGATGTTCACCACGAGGTTGTCCTGGGTGATCACCGGCTGCGGCGGGAACGGGACGACCTGTTCACGGAGGTCGATGCGGTTGCGGATCGAGTCGATGAACGGCACGACGATGTTCAGTCCGGCGTTCAGCGTGCGGGTGTAGCGGCCGAAGCGCTCGACGATCGCCGCGCTGGCCTGAGGGATGACCTGGATCGTCTTGATCAGGGCGATGAAGACCAGCACCACCAGAATGACCAGGACGATGATGATTGGCTGCATCGTTGTTCCCCGTACCCCTCTTGCCTCGGTGTTCCCGGAAGATCCGCAGAGCCCGGAAGCGGGTCGGCGAAGATCTTGCTGGTCGAGTCTGACAGACCGTCGCACAACCCGTGGCGGATTCGCCCGACGATGGCCGCCACATGACGGTGGCTGTCCGTCACATGACGATGGCTGTCGCTCCGTCGATCTCGACCACGTCCACCTCGCGTCCCGCCTCGTAGCTCTGCGCGGTGTCGAGCGCGCGGGCCGACCAGATCTCGCCGGCGAGTTTGATCCGGCCGCCGGAGGCGTCGACGCGTTCCAGGACGACGGCCGTCTTGCCCCTCAACGCGTCCACGCCCGTGGCCAGTTCGGGCCGTTGGGCCCGGTGTCTCGCCGCCACCGGGCGTACGACCGCGATGAGCGCGACCGACACCGCGGCGAAGACGACGACTTGAAGCACGGTGCCGCCGCCGAGGCCCGCGGTCACGGCGCCCGCGACGGCGCCCACGGAGAGCATGCCGAACTCCGGCATCGCGGTCAGTACGAGCGGGATTCCGAGCGCGACGGCTCCGATCAGCCACCACACCCATGCGTCGATGTCCACATGGTCATGGTAGGACCGCGGGACCTTTCCGCACAGGGCACGTGATCTATCGGCCGGAGTGGGCGCGGGAGTTCACGCCGGTGTCAGCCGAGCGGGAGGCCCTGTGCGCTCCAGCGTTCGCCGCGCTCCTCGACCACCAGGGGCAGTCCGAAGCAGAGGGAGAGGTTGCGGGAGGTCAGTTCGAGCTCCAGCGGGCCCGCGGCCATGATCTTGCCCTGGCGGATCATGAGGACGTGGGTGAAGCCGGGGGCGATCTCCTCGACGTGGTGCGTGACCATGATCATCGAAGGGGCGATCGGGTCGCGGGCGAGGCGGCCGAGGCGGCGTACGAGGTCTTCGCGGCCGCCGAGGTCGAGGCCCGCGGCGGGCTCGTCGAGGAGGAGCAGCTCGGGGTCGGTCATCAGGGCGCGCGCGATCAGGGTGCGCTTGCGCTCTCCCTCGGAGAGGGTGCCGAACTTGCGCTCCAGGTAGTCGGTCATCCCGAGGCGGTCGAGGAAGGCGCGGGCGCGCTGCTCGTCCACGTCCTCGTAGTTCTCGTGCCATCCGGCGGTCATGCCGTACGCGGCCGTGAGCACCGTCTGGAGCACGGTCTGGCCCTTGGGCAGCTTCTCGGCCATCGCGATGCCGGCGACGCCGATGCGCGGTCGGAGTTCGAAGACGTCCGTGCCGGGCTTGCCCAGGGTCTCGCCGAGGATGGTGGCGGTACCGGTGCTCGGGTAGAGGTAGCTGGACGCGACGTTCAGGAGGGTGGTCTTTCCCGCCCCGTTCGGTCCGAGGATGACCCAGCGCTCACCCTCCTTGACCGACCAGGAGACCTGGTCCACCAGAGCCCGGCCCTCGCGGACCACGGATACGTCCTCCAGCTCCAGTACATCGCTCATGAGCGCGTTGTCTCCCAATGTCAGTCTCGGCTGTCGCTCGCGTCTGTGGACGCAATCCCCTGGGAGAAAACCTACGCCACCGGTCGGGCGCTCCAGCCCTTAGCCCGGTCCTTAGGCTGTACGCATGCTCTCGGAACCACGCTCAGGACGCTTGGCTGCATGGGGAAATGCCCTTCTTGCCGGACTTGTCTCGCCGGATGACGCGGTGCTCGCGATGGTCGGCGACGACGCCGTGCACCGGGTCGAAGGCCTGCCCGGCGAGTCGGGGCCCGTCGGTCTCACGCTCGCGATCGGACGACTGCGCACGCTCGGGGTGACCGGGCTCCGGGTCGCGCTGCCCGCGCCGGGGCATCCGCTCGGCCTCAGCGGCCCGCCCGACTTCAACGCACGGGCCCTGGACGCCCAGGAGGCGGTCGTCGCCTTCGGGGCGCCGTACGGCTTCGTGCCGGAGGTGTCGGAGGCGGGGCCCGCCGGTGATGTGCATGTTGAGGTCCTCTGGCACTGCCTGCCCGTACGGGAGGCGCCGCCCGCCGACGTTCCCTCGCTGGGCGAGGCGGAGCGCGAGCTCGCCGAGGCGCTGCGGGATGCGACGGAGGTGCTCTCGCGGCTCGACGTGGCGGGCTCGGGGCCGGTCGCTGAGGCCGCGGTGGACGCCTACCGGGCGCGGGCGGAGCGGGGGCGCGAGGCTCTGGCCCCTGGCTATCCGCCGCGTGCCGTACGGGTGTTGGAGCTGGCCCAGCGGGTCGGCCTGCTCATCTCGGTGGCGTACGAGAACGGCCATGGCGGGGCTGTGAGCGCCTCGGAGATGGCGGCGCGCGGCGAGGCGCTGCGTCCGGTCGAACGGACGGCACGGCGGGCGCAGGTGGCCGCCTACAACGCGTACGTGGAGGAGCGGGAGCGGTAGCCCTGGGGCGTTTGAGCGGTCGGGGCTTCGTCTTTGGCCGCAGGCGCTCTGTGGCTGGGCGCGCAGTTCCCCGCGCCCCTTTGGGGCACAAGCCGCGGCCCCGGGGCGGTGCCCCGGGGCCGCGGCTTCGGGGTGCGTCAGTGGTTGACGCCGAGGTTGCCGAAGGCCGGGTTGAGGGCACCGATGACGGAGACGGTGTTGCCCACGGCGTTCACGGGGATGTGCACCGGCGCCTGGACGAGGTTGCCCGAGCCGACGCCCGGGGACTTCACGGCCTTGCCGTCGGCGTGCGCGCCGCCCGTGGCGGAGGCGAGACCGGCACCGGCGACGACGAGGCCACCCGTCACCATCGTGACAGCAGCGGCCTTCTTCAGGTTCTTCACTTCTGGACCCTCCTAGCGATCGCTGCGGCCAGCCGCCGCAGCACGCACTGGAGAACGGCCGGGCGGCGCGCAGGTTGCGCCATACGAGGGACATCTACACGACGGTATGAATCTCAGTCCGGAACGCGACGGTCCGCATTGGCGGTTGACGCAGTGCGCCGGAACGTAGATCAGCCGGTCACACCATGTCGTACGGCCCACAGGGCGGCCTGGGTGCGGTCGGCGAGGTCCAGCTTCATCAGGATGTTCGACACGTGGGTCTTGACGGTCTTCTCGGAGAGCACGAGGGCACGCGCGATCTCGCGGTTCGAGCGGCCGTCGGCGATGAGCCCCAGGACCTCGCGCTCCCGCTCGGTGAGCGAACCGCCCCTCCCCTGCCCGGTGTTGGCCTCCTCCTGGGACAGCAGCGCCCCCGCCACCTCGGGCTGGAGCAGCACATGGCCCGCGTGCACGGAGCGGATGGCACCGGCGAGGGCGTCCGGGTCGATGTCCTTGTAGACATACCCGGCGGCGCCCGCGCGCAGGGCCGGGACGACCGTGCGCTGCTCGGTGAAGCTGGTGACGATGAGCACGCGCGCGGGGTTGGCCAGTTCGCGGAGCTTGCGCAGCGCCTCGACCCCGTCCATGCCCGGCATCTTGACGTCCATGAGGACGACGTCCGGCTTCAACTTCTCGGCCTGCTCGACCCCTTCGGCGCCGTCCGACGCCTCGCCGACGACCTCGATGTCGTCCTGTACCTCAAGGAACGTACGCAGACCGCGGCGGACCACTTGGTGGTCGTCGACCAGCAGCACCCGGATCCCCGTCTTCGGGCCGGGCTTCGGATGGGACACGGCGTCAGCCACCGGGAACCTCCATCTCGATCGTCGTGCCCTTGCCGGGCTCCGATTCCACGGTCAGCCGTCCGCCGACCCCGCCGGCCCTGTCCCGCATGGAGACCAGGCCCAAGTGCCGCCCCGCGCGCCGGATCACGCGCGGGTCGAAGCCGCTGCCGTCGTCCGTCACGCGCAGCACCGCGCCGGTTCCGCGCCGCACCAGGGTGACGCGGACGCGCTCCGCGCCGGAGTGGCGCAAGGCATTGTGCAGCGCCTCCTGGGCGACGCGCAGCATCGCTTCCTCCTGGGACGCGGGCAGGGCGCGGACCGCGTGGCTCTCGAAGGTGACTTCGGCGGTGTGCGCGCGGTCGAGTACCTGCGTGTGCGTGCGCAAGGTGGCCACCAGGCCGTCCTCGTCCAGGGCCGCGGGGCGCAACTCCACGACGGCGGCGCGCAGTTCGTCCGCAGCCTCGGCCGCGAGCACGGTCACCTGCTGGAGTTCGCCCTTGGCACGGGCGGGATCACGGTCCACCAGGGCGGCCGCGGCCTGGGCCGTCAGGCGCAGCGAGAACAGCTTCTGGCTGACGGCGTCGTGCAGTTCATGGGCGAGGCGCGAGCGCTCCTCGGCGATGGTGAGCTCGCGGCTGCGCTCGTAGAGCCGGGCGTTCGTGAGGGCGATCGCGGCGTGCTGGGCGAGGATCGTCAGGAGCTCTTCGTCGTCGGCGGTGAATCCGCAACCGCCTTCCGGCTTGGGGCAGTTCTTGTTGGCGAGGAAGAGGGCGCCGAGTGTCTCGTCCCCGTACCGGATCGGGAGGCCAAGGAAGTCGGACATGTCTGGGTGCGCGGACGGCCAGCCCTCGAAGCGCGGGTCCTTGCGCACGTCGGCGAGGCGCTCCGGCTCGGCCCTGTGCAGCATGGAGGCGAGGATGCCGTGCTGACGGGGCAGCGGGCCGATGGCGCGCCACTGCTCGTCGCTGACGCCGTCGACGACGAACTGGGCGAACCCGCCGTGGTCGTCCGGGACGCCGAGCGCCGCATACTCCGCGTCGAGCAGCTCACGGGCCGAGGCGACGATCGTCTTGAGGACGTCGCGCACCTCCAGCTGCCTGCTCATGGCGAGAAGCGCGGAGCTCACCGCGTTCAGGCCGGACCGGGGACCTTGACTCATGGCCTCACCGTACCGGCGGGGTGTGACAGTGCGTATCGGACCTGTGGTGGCCGTCGCCTAGGGCTGTCGGCGTAGGCCCAAGGGCCCTGGGATGTTGCGGCCGGCGCACGAGGCGCAGGCCGCGGGCCCGTTCCTACCGTGGGGTCATCCGCTGGAGAAGCGGCCGCAAGGGACCCGAGGGGACGGATGTCATGCCGGTAGCGATCATCACGGGGGCTTCGAAGGGGCTGGGGCGCGCGCTGGGGGCGGCGCTCGCCGAGCGGGGGTGGGATCTGGTGCTCGACGCGAGAACCGCCGCGGCGCTCGATGAGTCCGCACGGGACCTGGCGGGGCGCGGCGCACGCGTGGAGGCCATCGCCGGGGATGTCACGGAGGCCGGGCACCGGGCGGATCTGGTGGCCGCGGCGCGGAAGCTGGGCGGTCTCGATCTGCTGGTGAACAACGCGAGCGCGCTGGGCGCGGAGCCTCTCGTACGCCTTGAGGAGCTCACGCTCGACGGGCTGCGGCAGGCGCTGGAGACCAATGTGGTGGCCGCGCTGGGGCTGATCCGCGAGGCGCTGCCCTTGCTGCGGGCCTCGGAGGCGGGGGCGGTGGTCGACGTCAGCTCCGACGCGGCCGTCGAGGCGTACGAGACGTGGGGCGGTTACGGGGCTTCCAAGGCCGCCCTGGATCAGCTGTCGGCGGTCCTCGCGGTGGAGGAGCCGGGGATCAGGGTGTGGGCGGTCGATCCCGGTGACATGCGGACCGACCTCTACCAGGCGGCCGTCCCGTTCGATGACGCCTCGGGGCGGCCGGAACCGGAGACGGTGGTGCCCGCTTTCCTGCGGTTGCTCGACGAGCGGCCGGCGAGCGGACGGTACTCCGCCGCTTCTTTGCTGGACGCTCCCTCCTCTTTGGACGCGCGATGACGCTGGCCGTGCGGGTGCCCGATGAGCTGGCGGCTCGTGTCCCCGCCGAGCAGCGGGGCGAGGGTCTGGGCAGGGACGCGGTGCGGCTGCTCGTCTCGCGCGGGACGGAGGTATCACATCACGCGTTCGCCGAGTTGCCCGCGCTGCTGCGGGCCGGGGACGTGCTGATCGTGAACACCTCACAGACGCTGCCCGCCGCGGTCGACGCTGTCGCCGGGCACGCGCGCGTGGTGGTGCATTTCTCGACGCGGGGCGACGACGGCCGGTGGGCCGTGGAGTTGCGGGAGCCGGACGGCAGGGGCACCACGCGTCCGCGGGCCGGTGGGCCCGCGGATCTGGCCGTGCGGCTCCCCGGGGACGTACGCCTCGTCGTCGAGGAGCAGCTGGTCCCGGGGAGCGGGCGGTTGTGGTGGGCCCGGGTGTCGGCCGACGTGCCTTCGCTGCTGCGGCGGCACGGGCGCCCCATCCGTTACTCCTACACGGAGAGGGACCAGCCGCTGGCCGCGCACCAGACCGTGTTCGCGCTGCCTTCGGCCGACGGCGTCGGCAGCGCGGAGATGCCGAGTGCGGCCCGGCCGTTCACCGCGGGTCTGGTGGCACGCCTGGTGAGCCGGGGTGTGCAGTTCGCTCCGGTCACCCTGCATACGGGGGTGGCGTCGCCCGAGGCGCACGAGCCGCCGTACCCCGAGCTCTTCGAGGTGCCCGGGACATCGGCGCGGCTCATCAACGCGGCCAAGGCGGGCGGCGGGCGGGTGATCGGGGTCGGTACGACGGCTGTGCGTGCCGTCGAGTCGGCCGCGGGGCCCGGTGGGGTGGTCCGGGCGGCCGCGGGCCGTACGGAGCTCGTGGTGACGCCCGAGCGGGGCGTGGGCGTGGTGGACGGGCTGCTCACGGGGCTGCACGAGCCGCAGGCCTCGCATCTGCTGATGCTGGAGGCGATAGCGGGCCGGGCCGCGGTGGGCCGCGGTTATACGGAGGCGGTACGCCGTCTCTACCTCTGGCACGAGTTCGGCGACGTGCATCTCCTACTTCCGGAGGAGTTTGCTCACACAGAGAATTGCTGTGGCAACTGTTGGTAAGGCTGTTACGTGTTCGATGTGAGCCCGCGCATAGGGCGCACGTCACGTACGAAGGTCCCTAGTGGTCGAGAAAGTCCGTTATCGGCGGGAGCGCGTTGCCGTCATAACGTACAAAGCACCCCCTGATCCACTATCCAGCTTCGTACGTCACTGCTTTGCCACAGAATTTTGCGGCCGCTAAGAATTGCACCCGTCGTTCGGCGCCGCGGTCTCGCACCGCGGCGTTTGTGCCGGATATGCACATGTCCCCCGCCGGCCAGAGCGACCTCCGCGATTCGAAGAGGTCCATCAGCATGTCCAAGCTCAGCACCCCTGGTCATAGTCGCCCCGCGCCGACCAAGACCCAGAAGTTCACGATCGCCGGTGTCGCCACGCTCGGCGCCGCCGCCCTCGCGTTCTCCCTCGTGCCGGGCAGCGCCGACGCCGGAACCGAGACCCAGAACGTCGAGGCCGCCCCGGTGGCCTTCAAGCAGAACGCCGACGCCCAGCAGGCCGTCGAGGCCGGTGTCATCAAGCAGCACACCGCCGTCGACAAGCAGGCCAAGGACGCCGCCGCCGCGAAGGCGAAGGCCCAGGCGGACGCCGCAGCGAAGAAGCGGGCCGCCGAGCAGGCCGCGGCCAAGAAGAAGGCCGAGGACGAGCGCAAGGCCAAGGAAGCCGCGAGCCGTGCCGCCGCGCGCAAGCCGGTCTACGCCAACAACCTCGACGGCTGGATCCGCCAGTCCCTGGACATCATGAAGTCCAAGGGCATCCCCGGCTCCTACGAGGGCCTGCACCGCAACATCATCCGTGAGTCGGCGGGCGACCCGAACGCCAAGAACGGCTGGGACATCAACGCCATCAACGGCACCCCGTCCGTCGGCCTGCTCCAGGTCATCCAGCCCACGTTCGACGCGTACCACGTCCAGGGCACGTCCACGAACATCTACGACCCGGTCGCCAACATCACGGCCGCGGCCAACTACGCGGCCGACCGGTACGGCTCGATGGACAACGTGAACGGCGCCTACTGAGCCTGATCTCCTGATCAACGGACCTCTTCACCGAGGCTCGTCAGACGCCGAAGGGCGGCACCCCACGCGGGGTGCCGCCCTTCTCGTCGTGTCCGAAGGCCCGCTACTTGCGCATGACCTCGGGCTCGTGGCGGCGCAGCAGCCGCGCCACCGCGAAGCCGCAGGCGATGCCGATCAGGAGCAGGATCGTGATGTTCATGCCCCACTGCCCTGCCGAGTGCTCCCACAGCGGGTCGAGGTCGCCCGGCTTCTTCGGGTCCCACGGCGGCATGAGGTGCGCGAGGTCCAGCGTGGCGCCCGCGCCGGCGATGGCCCAGCGCGAGGGCATCAGCCAGGCGAACTGCTCCAGGCCCGGCGAGCCGTAGACCTGGAAGAGCACGCCGGTGAAGACGACCTGGACGATCGCGAACATCACCAGGAGCGGCATGGTCTTCTCGGAGGTCTTCACCAGCGAGGAGATGACCAGGCCGAACATCATCGAGGTGAAGCCCAGGGCGATGATGACCAGGCAGATCTCGACGGCCGGGGGCATGATCAGGCCCTCTTCCGGCATGTCGCGGGTCGCGAAGCCGATACCGCAGATGATGACGCCCTGCAGGGCCGTGATCACGCCGAGGACGATGACCTTGGACATCAGGTACGCCGAGCGGGAGAGGCCGGTGGCCCGCTCCCGTTCGTAGATGACCCGTTCCTTGATCAGTTCTCGTACGGAGTTGGCCGCGCCCGAGAAGCACATGCCGACCGCGAGGATCAGCATGATCGTGCCGGCGTCGCCGTTGAACTTCGACGGCGGCTTGGGAGGCGCGAGGCCGAAGTCGGCGGGGATGACGACGCTGACGATGCCGAGGACCGCGGGCAGGATCACCATCAGACCCATGAAGCCCTTGTCCGACGCGATCACCGAGGTGTAGCGGCGGATCAGCGTCCACAGCTGTGAGCCCCAGCCCTGCGGCTTGGGCGGCTTGATCGCCTGCGGCGGCGGCATGTGGACGGACTGCGCGGCCACGGCGTCGATGTCGGCGGCGTACATCTGGTAGTGCTGCGAGCCCTTCCAGCGGCCCGCCCAGTCGTAGTCGCGGTAGTTCTCGAACGCCGAGAAGACGTCCGCCCACGTCTGGTAGCCGAAGAAGTTGAGCGCTTCCTCCGGCGGACCGAAGTACGCGACCGAACCGCCCGGCGCCATCACCAGGAGCTTGTCGCAGATCGCCAGCTCGGCGACCGAGTGCGTGACGACCAGGACCGTACGGCCGTCGTCGGCGAGGCCGCGCAGGAGCTGCATGACGTCGCGGTCCATGCCCGGGTCGAGGCCGGAGGTCGGCTCGTCCAGGAAGATCAGCGACGGCTTGGTGAGCAGTTCGAGGGCCACCGACACGCGCTTGCGCTGGCCACCGGAGAGGGAGGTGACCTTCTTCTCCTTGTGGATGTCCAGCTTGAGCTCGCGCAGGACCTCGCCGATGCGCTGCTCGCGCTCCTGCTCGCTGGTGTCCGAGGGGAAGCGCAGCTTGGCGGCGTACTTGAGGGCCTTCTTGACGGTCAGTTCCTTGTGCAGGATGTCGTCCTGCGGGACCAGACCGATGCGCTGGCGCAGCTCGGCGAACTGCTTGTACAGGTTCCGGTTGTCGTAGAGGACGTCACCCTTGTTGGCGGGCCGGTAGCCGGTGAGCGCCTTCAGAAGGGTGGACTTTCCGGACCCCGAGGGGCCGATGACCGCGATGAGCGACTTCTCCGGGACGCCGAAGGAGACGTCCTTGAGGATGTCCTTGCCGCCGTCGACCGTCACCGTGAGGTGGCGGGCGGAGAAGGAGATCTCACCGGTGTCGACGAACTCCTCGAGCCGGTCGCCGACGAGCCGGAACGTCGAGTGGCCGACGCTGACGATGTCGTTCGGGCCGATGAGGGCCGTGCCCGACTTCGCGACCGGCTGGCCGTTGATGTACGTGCCGTTGTGCGAGCCGAGGTCGTGGATCTCGAAGCGGCCGTCCGGAGTGGCCGTGAACTCGGCGTGGTGCCGCGAGACCTGGAGGTCGGAGACGACCAGCTCGTTCTCCAGGGCGCGGCCGATGCGCATCTTGCGGCCGAGCGAGAGCTGGTGGAACGTCGTCGGGCTGCGGTCACCGTAGACCGGCGGGGCCCCCGCGACACCGCCGGAACCCGCGCCGGGACCCTGCTGCTGCGGGACCTGCGGCTGCTGGGGCTGCTGATGCTGCTGGTGATGCGCCTGCTTCTGAGGCTGCTGCTGGGGCTGCGGCCAGCCCTGCTGCTGGGGCATCTGCTGCGGCGCGTGGTGTTGCGGCGCCTGCTGCTGGGGTGCCTGCTGCTGGGGTGTCTGGGCGGCCCAGCCGGGTGCGCCCTGCTGCTGCCCGTGGTGCTGCGGTGCCTGGTGTTGCGGCGCCTGGTGGGCCGGGGCCTGGTGGGCCGGGGCCTGCTGAGCGGCCTGCTGCGGTGTGGATACGGCGGCGGCTGCGCCTGAGGCGCTACCGGACACATTCAGCCGCGGACCGTCGGTCGCGTTGCCGAGATTCACCGCCGAGCCGGGGCCGATTTCCATCTGGTGGATCCGCTGGCCCTGCACAAACGTGCCGTTGGTGCTGCCGTGGTCCTCGATGACCCAACTGCGGCCGCTCCAGCTGATCGTGGCGTGCCGCCAGGACACTCTGGCGTCGTCAAGCGCGAGATCCCCCTGCGGATCACGTCCGAGGGTGTACGACCTGGACGGATCGAGCGTCCAGGTCCTTCCATTCAATTCCAGTACGAGTTCCGGCACTCCAGCCCCACTGAGTTGTCCCCCGAGCTAGCCCCCGTCATGGGGAGTCTAGGGATGTCGAACATCGGGAGGAACTATTTCAGGCGGAGGCCTCTGACCGAAAGTCGGGCCTTGTGAAGACTGCGTACGGGCCTCCGTGGCCGCCCCGTTGACGGGGCAGAAACCACCCCGGAGAGTAGTAACCGCCCATGAGTCCATACGGATCATGCGCATTGCGCACATCTCGTGTGAATCGGGCGACGCGGCGTGAGTCGGGGGGTCCTGATGGAGACCGGCGGGAAACGGGTCGAAGGCCGGGGTGCGCGGTGGGGCGATGTGCTGCTCTCCGCGATCGCCGCTGTGAGCTGGGCACTTGTCGGGATGGCCGGTGTGGCGGCGCTCGGCCTGCACCTTCTCGGCGCGAACGCGGTGGGGTCGCTGGGGCCGATGACGGCTGCCGTGGTGGCGCTCGGCGCGGGTGGCTCGGTCACCCCGTCCGGTGATGTGTCGGCGTTCGGGCTCGAAGGTGCCGAGGCGACCACGGCGATCGATGTCGCGCCACTGGGTGTCGGCCTCGCGGGCGCGGTGCTGCTTGCGTATTTCTTCCTACGCTCCTTGCGCGGAGCGGGAGTTGTGATCACGGCCGCCGAACTCGCGGCGCGCGTGAGTGCGGTGATCGTCCTCTTTCTTGTGATGCTCGGCGGGTTGGCATGGGCAGGTCACGACATCATCACGATCGACGGCGACCAGCTGGGGGTCGACCAGGGCATCGAGGAGGGGATCGACCGGCTCCCGGACGACATCACGGACAAACTCCCCGACGGGCTCGGTGACATCGGCGGCCTGTTGCCCGACCGGCTCGGCGATCTCGCCCAGGCGAAGGCCGCGGTCGGCTTCACGGTGGACACGGGGCCGACGCTGCTCGGGGGCGCGGTGTGGGTGACCGGCGTCCTGCTGATCGCTCTGCTCGCCTCACGTCGTACGCCGTTGCCGCGCGGGTGGGACGCCGTGCACCGCGTGCTGCGTCCTGCCGCCTCGGCGCTGGTCACGGTGTTGCTCATGGCGGTGCTCGCCGGTCTTGCCGCGGCGCTGTACGCGATGATCGGCGACGCCCATCCCCGGCGGATCGCGGGCGCGGCGTTGCTCGGGGCGCCGAACGGGGTGTGGCTCGGGGTGCCGGTCGGGCTCTTCGTGCCGTGGGACGGCGAGGCGACGGGCGAGCTGGCGAAGCTCCTGCCGGATCCGGTGGACGACCTGCTCGCGGGTTCGGGCACCGCGGGGAGCGAGGCCGTGACGCTGGGGCGGCTCGCGGAACTCGACAGCAGGGTCTGGCTCCTCGGGGTCGCGGCGGCACTGATGATCCTTTTCGCAGGGGTGCTCACGGCTGTCCGCACTCCCTACTTACGTGGTGAAAACTTACGTGGTGAAACGGGAGCCCTGCGGTTCGCGGGGCAGTGCGCGGTGCGGCTCGGCGCGATGACGGCACTGGCGCTGCCGCTGCTGGTATGGCTGACAGGAGTCTCCGCGGACGCCTCGCTCTCGGTACTCGGCTTCGACGCGTTCGGCGCGGGGATAGAGCTGCACGGCCAACTGGGGATGGCCTTGATCCTGGGGGCGGCGTGGGGTGCGGGGGCCGGGGCGGTGGGGGCGGCGCTTGCTGTGGCCAGTGGGGCGGCGGGGGGGAGGGTTGCTGCGGTGGCCCTTGCGGGGGTTGCTGTGGGCGCTGCGGGTTCGGCGGGGGGTACGGGGGCGTCCGGTACTGCCGGGGCTTCGGGGGTGCCTGGTACCGCGGGGGGTACGGGGGCGTCCGGTACCGCGGGGGTGCCCGGTACCGCGGGGGCTTCGGGGGCACCCGGTGCTGCGGGGCCGTACAGCCCGAGCGCGCCCTTCCGGCCCTCGAACCCTGACACGAACCCCTACCTGCGTCCGCCCCGCGATGTCTCCGGGGCGCCGACGGTGGTGGGCCCGGTCACGCCTCCCCCGCGCCCCAAGCCGAAGCCGCGCCCGCGCTCATCGGGCAACGGAGACTGGCCTCCCCTACCTCCGCCACCGCCGCCTCCGCCTCCGGAGCGGGGGCCGCGGGGGCCGCGGGGCGGCGGGGGGCGGTAGATCCGCTTCCGGCGGGGGCGCTCTGTCCCGCCGCTTCGCGGCGGATGCTTTCCCGCCCACCCACCCGATTACCCCGCGGCCGAGACTGTGATCGACAGACGAGGGGGGGCGGGACACGGTCGAGGCTGCAGGGCGAACGGGGTGGGCCGGGGGGATGTGGGCCCGGGGTGAAAGCGGCTGGTCCCGGGTGGGGGTGTCCGGGGAGCGGACCGGCGGTATGCGCCCCGTGGGGCGACGGATACCGTGGGGACACCATGAGCGCTTCGCAGCCCCCGCACCCCGCAGACACCCCCACGCTCCTCGTCAAGATCTTCGGCAAGGACCGTCCAGGACTCACCGCAGGCCTCTTCGACACCCTCGCCGCCTACTCCGTCGATGTCGTGGACATCGAGCAGGTCGTCACACGTGGCCGCATAGTGCTGTGCGCCCTCGTGACCGCGCCCCCGGCAGGCCTGGAGGGCGACCTGCGGTCCACCGTGCACAGCTGGGCCGACTCCCTGAAGATGCAGGCCGAGATCATCTCGGGCCTCGGCGACAACCGCCCCCGTGGCCAAGGCCGTTCGCACGTCACCGTGCTCGGCCACCCCCTGACCGCCGAGTCGACCGCCGCGATCGCCGCCAACATCACCGCGATCGGCGGCAACATCGACCGTATCTTCCGCCTCGCCAAGTACCCCGTGACCGCGGTCGAGTTCGACGTTTCCGGCACGGAGACCGAGTCGCTGCGCACCGCCCTGGCCCTGGAGGCGGCCAAGCTCGGCGTGGACGTCGCCGTCGTCGCCGCGGGACTGCACCGCCGCGCCCAGCGGCTCGTCGTGATGGACGTCGACTCGACCCTCATCCAGGACGAGGTGATCGAGCTCTTCGCGGCGCACGCCGGCTGCGAGGACGAGGTCGCCGAGGTGACCGCCGCCGCGATGCGCGGCGAACTGGACTTCGAGCAGTCGCTGCACGCCCGCGTGAAACTCCTCGCCGGGCTCGACGCCTCGGTCGTCGACAAGGTCCGCTCCGAGGTCCGCCTCACCCCTGGCGCCCGCACCCTCATCCGTACGCTCAAGCGCCTCGGCTACCAAGTGGGCGTCGTCTCGGGCGGGTTCACCCAGGTGACCGATGACCTGAAGGAACGTCTCGGCCTCGACTTCGCCCAGGCCAACACGCTGGAGATCGTCGACGGCAAGCTCACGGGCAAGGTGACCGGTGAGATCGTGGACCGCGCGGGCAAGGCCCGGCTGCTTCGCCGCTTCGCCGACGAGGCCGGGGTTCCGCTGGAGCAGACCGTCGCGATCGGCGACGGCGCCAACGACCTCGACATGCTGAACGCGGCCGGTCTCGGGGTCGCCTTCAACGCCAAGCCCGTCGTCCGGGAGGCCGCGCACACCGCGGTGAACGTCCCCTTCCTCGACACCGTCCTCTACCTCCTCGGCGTCACCCGCGAAGAGGTCGAGGCAGCGCACACCCACACCGACTGAGACCGCGGGCCGGGAGCCGCGAAGTCGCCGTCACACCGATGGCCCCCGTACCGCTGCGGTACGGGGGCCATCGGTGTAAGTGCGTCAGGGGTCAGTCAGAAGGCGCCCAGTAGTCGGCGAGCGTGCCGACTCCGGGCTCCAGGGCCTTCCATGAGCCGGAGTACGTCAGCACGGCGAAGGCGGCGGTCGGGAAACCGCGGCGGTTCATGCGCGTACGAACGTCGCCTTCCGCGTCGCCCGCGAGGACGTCGGCGAGCCCCTGCACTCCGGGGTTGTGGCCGATCAGTACGACGTTCTGTACGTCGTCCGGGGTTTCGTTGAGCACGGCGATCAGTTCGCCCGGAGAGGCTTCGTACAGCCGATCCTCGTAGACGGTCTTGGGCCTCTGCGGAAGCTCATGGACGGCGAGCTTCCATGTCTCGCGGGTTCTGGCGGCGGTCGAGCAGAGGGCCAGATCGAAAGAGATGCCGCTGTCGGCCAGCTTGCGCCCGGCGACGGGGGCATCCTTGCGGCCGCGCTCCGCGAGGGGCCGCTCATGGTCGGACACCTGGGGCCAGTCGGCCTTCGCATGCCGGAAAAGGACAATCCTGCGGGGTTCTGCGACGCTCATGCGTCCCAGCTTCGCATGAAACCTGCCGGTGGGCGCAGGGAGTTGGCGGGCTCCCCCGCGATGGGTGACGGCGTCGCCCCCGGGCAGGTCACGGGGCCGTACGGAACACGGTCTCCTGTATGCGCTCGAGCAGGTGCGTGACCACCGGCTCGCCGCTCGCCGCGTGTGCGTCGGCGGGGTTCAGTATCAGCAGGAGGAGGGCGGCGAAGGCGATGGCGGGGAGGGCGATCGCCCACCACGGAAGCTGGATCTCGACGCTCGCGGAGTCCTTGGTGGCTCCCAGGTCGCGTCGAGTGTGCGAGTGGGCCGGCATGCCGCCTCCGGGGTCTTCGAGTCCTCCGTGCCGCGTCTTCGCGGCCACATCTCGAAGGTACGGATCCCGCGACCCTCAGCACATCCGGTGATCCACCCACTTGACCCTGACACTGACCCCCTAGGGGATGGTGGTGCTAGCCCCACCATCGGCCCCGCCGGGGTCAGTTCACGGCGAGGCGATGGAGGCGATGATCCCGATGATCACGGTGATGGCCAGCATCGAGCCAAGCACGATGAGCAGCTTCTTCTGGCCGTTCTGGGGGTTCGGATCGAGCACTGGCATGGAGAGAGTCTCGCACCCTTTGTCCGACGCGTGGCCGCCGGGGTCAGGTTGCCCGTCGAGCCGCCGCCGGGGTCAGGTAGCCCGTCGAGCCGCCACGGGGCCCGGCAGCCCCCTCCTGGCTCAGGCAGCCGCCGCGACCTCGTCCTCGACCGTGCGGTTGCGGCCCGCCAGGATGCCCACCACGATCTGCGGCACCATCAGGCCCGCCATGAGCGCGATCGGCAGCCCCCAGCCACCGCTGTGCTGGTAGAGCACGCCCACCAGGAGCGGACCCGGGATCGAGATCAGATAGCCCGTGCTCTGGGCGAAGGCCGAGAGCTTGGCGACGCCCACGCTGCTCTTGGCCCGCATGCCGACCATGGTGAGGGCCAGCGGGAAGGCGCAGTTGGAGACGCCGAGCAGCAGGGCCCAGGCCCAGGCGCCGCTCTCGGGGGCGAGGTAAAGACCCGCGTATCCGGCGAGGCCGCAGGCGCCCAGCACGACCACCACGGGGCCCTGGTTCGGCAGCCGGGTGGCGACCCGCGGGATCACGAAGGCCAGCGGCACGCCCATCGCCATGGTGACGGCGAGCAGCACGCCGGCCTCCCCCGCCGGAACCCCGGCGTCACGGAAGATCTGCGGCATCCAGCCCATCGTGATGTACGCGGCGGTGGCCTGGAGCCCGAAGAAGCAGGCCAGCGCCCACGCCGTACGGCTGCGCGTGATGCGCAGTCCCGCGTCCTCCTGGCGCACCTCGGAGCTGACGTGCTCCGGGGCGGCCGACGCGGCGCTGCGGTCCCGAACGAGCGGCACCCACGGCACCACGGCGACAACGGCGAGCGCCGCCCACACCACGAGTCCGTTCTGCCAACTGCCGCCCAGCGCATCGGTCATGGGCACGGTGATGGCCGCGGCCAGCGATGTGCCGAGGGCCAGCGCCATCGAGTACAACCCGGTCATCGAGCCCACCCGGTCGGGGAACCAGCGCTTGACGATCACGGGCATCAGGACGTTGCTGACCGCGATGCCCATGAGGGCGAGCGCGCTCGCGGCGAGGAAGCCGACGGTGCCGCCGAGGAAGGGGCGGATCGCCAGGCCCGTGGCGATGGCGACCATGCCCGCGCAGACCACCGCGCTGGGACCGAACCGGCGGGCGAGCCGCGGCGCCATCACACCGAAGACCGCGAAACAGAGCGGCGGGACGGAGGTGAGCAGTCCGGCGAGCGTGCCGCTCATGCCGAGCCCGTCACGTACCTCTTCGAGGAGGGAGCCGAGGCTGGTGATGGCCGGACGGAGGTTGAGGGCGGCCAGGACGATGCCGACGATGACGAGACGCGTCGCCCACGCGCGCGTGGGGGGCTGTTTCTCAGCTGCCCCGTTGGCCGCGCCGGTGCGTATCGGTGTCGTCGGTGTCGGTGTCATCGTCGTGGTTTCCTCACTAGCCATGGGGCCATCATAGAATCATGGGATGATTGGCTGTCCAATCCGTTCGCCGATCCGATCGCGTCACATCACCCGTAACCTCGTCCCGCACGGCCCCGCCCGTCATCCCGCGCACGAAGGAACGTCATGCCGCTGACCACCCCTCACCGATCGGCGCTCTCCGAACAGGTCATCGCCGAGCTGCGCAACCAGATCTCCACGGGCGAGTGGCCGGTCGGTTCCCGCATCCCCACCGAGCCCGAGCTGGTCGAGCAGCTGGGCGTGGCGCGCAACACCGTCCGGGAGGCGGTCCGCGCCCTCGCGCACAACGGCCTGCTCGACATCCGGCAGGGATCGGGCACCTACGTGGTCGCGACCAGCGAACTGGCCGGCGTCATGCAGCGCAGGTTCGCCGAGACGGATCCGCGGCACATCGCGGAGCTGCGCAGCACGCTGGAGTCGAGCGCGGCGAAGCTGGCCGCGCAGCGCCGCACGGAGCGCGACCTCAAGCAGCTCGACGCCCTCCTTCAGCGCCGCGAGGAGGCCTGGGCATCGGGCGACGCCGAAGCCTTCGTGGCGGCCGACGCGACCTTCCACCTGGCCGTCGTGGCCGCGTCGCACAACGACGCGATGACGGCGATGTACGCCGACCTCGGCGAGGTGATGGTGGACTGGCTGCGCGAGGACATCGGCGATGAGCTGACCCCCGAGAGCCACATGGACCATGCCCGGCTCGTCGACGCGATCCGCGAGAACGACGCGGAGGCGGCTGCCAAGGAGGCCGCGGGCTACCCCTTCATGTGCCGCAGGGAACTCTTCGAGGACCCGGCCCGACCCTGACTCCCGCGCCCCTGGTCCTCACTTCTCGTGGCTGACCCAGACGGCCCGGATCTCCTTCCAGCACCGTCCGGTGAGCCGTACGGTCTGGGCGGGCCCGGCCGCCACGGAGACTCCGTCGCTGTCGATGTCCCACCACTGCTCGCACTCCAGGTGCAGCCGGACCCGGTCGGTCTCGGGGTACGGGTTGTGGCAGTAGGCGACCGCGTCCGAGCCCTCGACACGGGTGCGGCACTCCGAGCCGAAGGGCCGCGGTTTCGCCGCCTCTTGGGCCTCCACGCGCGCGCGTGGAGGCTCCGCCTCTCCGACGGCATGCGACGCGGCGCCGTACGGCAGGGCGATCAGCAGGGTGAGAGCGGCGAGCACCGCAGGAGGTGACGGGCGCACACTTCAGGGTGCGCGGTCATGCCGCGACCGCGCCTGGCCGGTGGGCCGAACGGGTGACGCCCCGCCTCCCGCGCGGCGCGGGGACGGGGCGTCACATACGTACGAAAATGCCTGGTCAGGCACCCATCATGTGCACGCCGCCGTCGACGTGGATGATCTCGCCGGTCGTCTTCGGGAAGAAGTCCGAGAGCAGCGCGACGATGCCGCGGCCCGCGGGCTCCGGGTCGGCCATGTCCCAGTCCAGCGGGGAACGGGTGTTCCAGACGTCCGCGAGGTCGGCGAAGCCCGGGATGGACTTGGCCGCCATGGAGCCGATCGGGCCCGCGGAGATCATGTTGCAGCGGATGTTCTCCTTGCCCAGGTCACGGGCGAGGTAGCGCGAGGTGGCCTCAAGGGCGGCCTTCGCCGGGCCCATCCAGTCGTACTTCGGCCAGGCGAACTGCGCGTCGAAGGTCAGCCCCACGACGGAGCCGCCGTTCGGCATCAGGGGGCGGCAGGCCATGGTGAGCGACTTCAGGGAGAACGCCGAGACGTGCATGGCCGTCGCGACGTCCTCGAAGGTCGCCTCGAGGAAGTTGAAGGCGCCCTGCGGGGCGAAGCCGATGGAGTGCACGACGCCGTCGAGGCCGCCGAGCTCGTCCTTGACCAGGCCCGCGAGCCGGTCGAGGTGCTCCTGGTTGGTCACGTCGAGCTCGATGACCTTGGCGGGCTTGGGCAGCTTCTTGGCGATGCGCTCGGTGAGCGTGGGGCGCGGGAAGGCGGTGAGGATGACCTCGGCGCCCTGCTCCTGCGCGACCTTGGCCGCGTGGAACGCGATGGAGGACTCCATCAGCACGCCCGTGATCAGGATCTTCTTGCCTTCGAGAATTCCGCTCATGGTGATCAGTGACCCATGCCCAATCCGCCGTCAACGGGGATGACGGCTCCAGTGATGTACGAGGCGTCGTCCGAGGCGAGGAACTTCACCGCGGCGGCGATCTCCTCGGGCTGCGCGTAACGGCCGAGCGGCACCTGCGCCACGATGTTCGACCGCTGCTCGTCGGTGAGCACCTTGGTCATGTCGGTGTCGACGAAACCGGGCGCCACGACGTTGAAAGTGAGGTTGCGCGACCCGAGTTCACGGGCGAGCGAGCGCGCGAAGCCGACCAGGCCCGCCTTGGAGGCGGCGTAGTTCGCCTGCCCCGGGCCGCCCATCAGGCCGACGACGGAGGAGATCAGTACGACGCGGCCCTTCTTGGCGCGCAGCATGCCGCGGTTGGCGCGCTTCACGACACGGAAGGTGCCGGTGAGGTTGGTGTCGAGGACGGACGTGAAGTCCTCCTCGGACATCCGCATGAGGAGCTGGTCCTTGGTGATCCCGGCGTTGGCCACCAGGATCTCGACGGGACCGTGCTTCTCCTCGATCTCCTTGTAGGCCTGCTCCACCTGCTCGGGGTCGGTGATGTCGCACTTGACGGCGAGGACTCCGAGCTCCGTGAGGACCTGGGGCGGTTCACCCGAGCGGTAGGTGATCGCGACCTTGTCGCCGGCGTCGGCGAAGACGCGGGCGATGGCGAGGCCGATGCCCCGGTTTCCTCCGGTGACGAGAACCGAGCGGCTCAACGGATCACCCTTTCGATAGCGGTCTGGTACCTCGAAAACCTATCGGTACGGTGCTCCATACGGAGAATCGACGACCGACAGTGGCGTACCGGACTCGCTGTCGGGTCCCTACAGAAATCTCTGGCCGCCGGGCCCTCACGCGCGACATGATCTGAGCGACCGGTGCCGACAGCAGGGAGACATCCGTGCCTCATTCCATCGATGAAGCCTTCACGGCGCTGCCGCTGAGGGCTCTCGCCGACGCCGCGCTGGCCCGCGCGCGTGCTCTGGGCGCAGACCACGCGGACTTCCGCTTCGAGCGCGTGCGCAGCGCCTCCTGGCGGTTGCGGGACGCCAGGCCGTCCGGCACGTCGGACACCACGGACCTCGGCTACGCGGTCCGGGTCGTGCACGGCGGGACCTGGGGGTTCGCCTCGGGCGTCGATCTGACGATGGACGCGGCGGCGAAGGTGGCGTCTCAGGCCGTGGCGATGGCGAAGCTCTCGGCCAAAGTCATCAAGGCGGCCGGTTCGGACGAGCGGGTCGAACTCGCGCGGGAACCGGTGCACGCCGAGCAGACCTGGGTGTCGTCGTACGAGATCGACCCCTTCTCCGTGCCGGACGAGGAGAAGAGCGGGCTGCTCGCCGAGTGGAGTGCGCGGCTCCTCGCCGCCGACGGCGTCTCGCACGTCGACGCCTCGCTGCTCACCGTGCACGAGAACAAGTTCTACGCGGACACGGCGGGGACGGTGACGACGCAGCAGCGGGTCAGGCTGCACCCGCAGCTCACCGCGGTGGCGGTCGACGGGACGAGCGGCGAGTTCGACTCGATGCGGACCATCGCGCCGCCGGTCGGGCGCGGCTGGGAGTACCTCACGGGGACCGGCTGGGACTGGGACGCGGAGCTCGCGCGCATCCCGGAGCACCTCGCCGAGAAGATGCGGGCGCCGAGCGTGGAGGCCGGCTCGTACGACCTCGTGGTCGATCCCTCCAACCTCTGGCTGACCATCCACGAGTCCATCGGCCACGCCACCGAGCTGGACCGCGCGCTCGGCTACGAAGCGGCGTACGCGGGGACGTCGTTCGCCACCTTCGACCAGCTGGGCAAGCTCGCGTACGGCTCGTCGATCATGAATGTGACGGGCGACAGGACGGCCGAGCACGGACTCGCGACCATCGGGTACGACGACGAGGGCGTGGCCGCGCAGTCCTGGGACCTGGTGAAGGACGGCACCCTGGTCGGCTACCAACTGGACCGGCGCATCGCGAAACTCACCGGCTTCGAGCGGTCCAACGGCTGCGCGTACGCGGACTCCCCCGGCCATGTGCCGGTGCAGCGCATGGCGAACGTGTCGCTCAAGCCGGATCCCGGCGGGCTCTCGACGGAGGACCTGATCGGAGGCGTGGACCGGGGCATCTACGTCGTGGGCGACCGTTCATGGTCGATCGATATGCAGAGGTACAACTTCCAGTTCACCGGGCAGCGCTTCTACCGCATCGAGAACGGCCGCATCACCGGCCAGCTGCGCGATGTCGCGTACCAGGCGACGACCACCGACTTCTGGGGATCGATGACGGCGGTCGGCGGCCCGCAGACCTATGTGCTCGGCGGCGCCTTCAACTGTGGCAAGGCCCAGCCGGGTCAGGTCGCGGCGGTCTCGCACGGCTGCCCGTCGGCCCTGTTCCGGGGCGTGAACATCCTCAACACCACGCAGGAGGCGGGTCGATGAGCGGCGACCACAAGACCGGCTGGGGGTCCGGGGGTCGTCCCCCGGGAAAGCACAGTCTCAACACCACGCAGGAGGCCGGGCGATGAGCCGTACCAGCAAGCCTTACGAGATCGTCGAGCGCGCCCTCGAACTGTCCACCGCCGACGGCTGCGTCGTCATCGCCGACGAGCAGTCGACCGCGAACCTGCGCTGGGCGGGCAACGCCCTGACCACGAACGGCGTCACCCGTGGCCGCACCCTCACCGTCGTCGCGACCGTCGACGGCAAGGAAGGGACCGCGTCCGGCGTCGTCTCGCGCTCGGCGGTGACCGCCGCCGACCTCGAACCCCTGGTCCGCGCCGCCGAGCACGCCGCGCGCGGGGCGGGTCCCGCCGAGGACGCGCAGCCGCTGGTGGCCGGGGGCAAGGAGTCCGCGGACTTCAGGGACGCGCCCCTGGAGACGTCCTCCGCCGTCTTCGACGACTTCGCCCCGGCGCTCGGCGAGGCGTTCGCCGCGGCCGGAGCGGGCGGACGCGAGCTGTACGGCTTCGCGAACCACGAACACACGACGAGCTACCTCGGTACGTCGACGGGGCTGCGCCTGCGGCACGATCAGCCGAGCGGCACCCTGGAACTCAACGCCAAGTCCCCCGACCGCACGAAGTCCGCGTGGGCGGGCCGCGCGACCCGGGACTTCAAGGATGTGGACCCGGCGGCGCTCGACGCTGAGCTCGCCAAGCGCCTGGGGTGGGCCCAGCGGCGCATCGACCTGCCCGCCGGGCGGTACGAGACGCTGCTCCCGCCGACCGCCGTGGCCGACCTGCTGATCTACCAGCTGTGGTCGGCGTCGGCCAGGGACGCCGCCGAGGGCCGCACGGTGTTCTCCAGGCCCGGCGGCGGCACCCGCGTCGGCGACCGGCTTGCCGAGCTGCCCCTGACGCTGCGCAGCGACCCGAACGAGCCGGGCCTTCAGTCCGCGCCGTTCGTGCTCGCGCACGCGTCGGGCGGCGACTCGTCCGTCTTCGACAACGGGCTGCCGCTGGCCGCCACCGACTGGATGCGCGCGGGCGAGCTCGCGCATCTGACCAGCACCCGGCACAGCGCGTCCCTGACCGGCCTGCCGGTGGCCCCCGCCATCGACAACCTCATCCTGGACGGCGGCACGGACCGCTCCCTGGAGGAGATGGTCGCGGGCACGGAGCGCGGGCTGCTCCTGACCTGCCTCTGGTACATCCGCGAGGTCGACCCCGCGACCCTGCTGCTCACCGGGCTCACCCGGGACGGCGTCTATCGCGTCGAGAACGGCGAGGTCGTGGGCGAGGTGAACAACTTCCGCTTCAACGAGTCGCCGGTGGACCTGCTCTCGCGGGCCTCGGAGGCCGGGCGTACGGAGAAGACGCTGCCCAGGGAGTGGGGCGACTGGTTCACCAGGGCCGCGATGCCCGCCCTGCGCATCCCCGACTTCAACATGAGCTCGGTCAGCCAAGGCGTGTGACGCCCATAGACTGGCCGGTGCCAGCCGGTACCGGCCAGAAGCCTCAAGCCCTTCGACCGGCCAGAAACCTTTCAAGGAGACACAAGACCGTGACGGACATCGTCGACGAGCTGAAGTGGCGGGGTCTTTTCGCCCTGTCCACGGACGAAGATGCACTGCGCAAGGCGCTCGCGGACGGCCCCGTCACGTTCTATTGCGGATTCGACCCGACCGCGGCCAGCCTGCACGTCGGGCATCTGGTGCAGGTCCTCACCGTCCGCAGGCTCCAGCAGGCGGGCCACCGCCCGCTGGCGCTCGTCGGCGGTGCCACGGGCCAGATCGGTGACCCGCGGCCGACCGCCGAGCGCACCCTGAACGACCCGGAGACGGTCGCGAACTGGGTGGCCCGCCTGCGCTCGCAGATCGAGCCGTTCCTGTCCTTCGAGGGCGAGAACGCCGCGGTGATGGTGAACAACCTGGACTGGACCGCGGGGATGTCCGCGATCGAGTTCCTGCGGGACATCGGCAAGCACTTCCGTGTCAACAAGATGCTGACCAAGGACTCCGTGGCCCGCCGCCTGGAGTCCCAGGAGGGCATCTCGTACACGGAGTTCAGCTACCAGCTCCTGCAGGGCATGGACTTCCTGGAGCTCTACCGGCGCTACGGCTGCACGCTGCAGACCGGCGGCAGCGACCAGTGGGGCAACCTCACCGCGGGCATCGACCTGATCCACCGCCTGGAGCCGGACGCCACGGTGCACGCCGTCGGCACGCCGCTGATGGTCAAGGCGGACGGCACCAAGTTCGGCAAGTCCGAGAGTGGCGCCGTCTGGCTCGACCCGCAGATGACGACGCCGTACGCGTTCTACCAGTTCTGGCTGAACGTGGACGACCGGGACGTCTCGACGTACATGCGCATCCTCAGCTTCAAGTCCCGCGAGGAGCTCGAGGAGATCGAGAAGCTCACCGAGGAGCGCCCGCAGGCCCGTGCAGCCCAGCGCGCGCTCGCCGAGGAGCTGACGACGCTGGTGCACGGCGCCGACCAGTGCGCCGCGGTCATCGCCGCGTCCAAGGCGCTGTTCGGCCAGGGTGAGCTCGGCGACCTCGACGAGGCGACGCTGAGCGCGGCCCTCTCCGAGCTGCCGCGCGTCCAGGTCACGGAGCTCGGCCCGGTGGTGGACCTCCTCGCGGAGGTCGGCCTGGTGGCGAGCAAGTCCGCGGCCCGGCGCACGGTCAAGGAGGGCGGGGCCTACGTGAACAACACGAAGGTCGCATCCGAGGACGCCGTCCCGTCCCGCGACGAGCTCCTGCACGGGCGCTGGCTCGTGCTCCGCCGCGGCAAGAAGAACCTGGCGGGCGTCGAGGTCACCGCCGCCACCGAGGTCACCGCGGGCTGATCCGCGAACCCATAAGCACGCGTGAAGGGGCCGGCCCGATGGACCGGCCCCTTTCGCATGCCGCGTGGCGGGGGCAGGTCAGGCGCGTTGCCTGTTGCCCTTGATCATCTTGTACGCCATGTCTCCGACGCCGACGACGACGAGGGCCGCCACGAGCTGCAGGGCGTGCCGCCCCCAGTCGATGCCCTTGGTGTCCTCGATGCCGAACGCGGAGGCAAGCGAGTTGCCGATGATCGCGCCGATGATGCCGAAGATCGTGGTCAGCCAGAGCGGACTGTGCTGCTTACCGGGCAGGATCGCCTTGGCGATCAGTCCCAGCACGAATCCCACGACGATGGCCCACAACCAGCTCATAGCTGCCTCCTCATTCGGCTCAACATGAGCATTACGGCAAGTCTCGACCGATCCTCCATACGGCGCATGTCGGGCACCCCCATACGTGGCATGACGCAGACAGGACACCGAGAAGAGGCCCGCCCCGGTCTCGAAGGCTGCGCAGCCCAGGCGTAACGTGGAGCGGGTCCGGGCCGGGGAGCGCCCGGCTTCTTGTGAGCAGGCGGTGGAATGTGATGCGGAAGCAGAGCGGCGCCCAGGTCTTCCGGATCACAGGGGCCCGGCAGGGACTCGCGGACGACGTGCGCGGCCGGCAGCGGCGGTACGTGATCTCGATGTCGATCCGTACTCTTTCGGTCATTGCCGCGGCGGTGCTGTGGAACGTCGAGCGGCACGTGGCCTTCGTCGCCCTGGTGCTCGGCATCCTCCTGCCGTACATCTCCGTGGTGATCGCCAACGCGGGCCGGGAGAACGCCCCTTCACTGCCGTCGACCTTCGTACCGGCGCCGTCCCGGCCGATGCTCGCGCAACCGCCCCTGCGCGCCGAGTCCGCGGAATCCGTCCCGGAAGCCGGCGCGGGCCCCGCGACGGGCGAGCCCGACGCTCCGTACGGCCACCGGAACTGACCGTCGACGTTGCGCCAAGCTCAAGAAAAGCTCAGATCAATCATGTAGTTCCGGTGCCAGGCACCGGGTCCCCCATGACATACTTCGTACGCGCTCCGCATCCCCCGTCGGAGCGACAGACCGACGCCGGGCAGCTCCCCCCGTGGCTGCTCGGCGTCGCCTTGTTTTGAACGCACTTGGACGTTACTCGTGAGCGACGAAACACCGATCTGTTCCGCCAAGGGCTGCCGCGCCGCCGCGGTGTGGGTGCTCGCGTGGAACAACCCGAAGATCCACACTCCGGAGCGCCGCAAGACGTGGCTCGCCTGTGCGGAACACCGCGAGCACCTCTCCCAATTCCTGGGCGTACGCGGCATGTTGAAGGATGTCGTGCCGCTCGCCGAGTGGGAGACACGGGAGAGCTAGCGCGAGCTAGCCGCCGATCGCCGACATCGGGCGGTCGGGCTGCAGGAACGTCGGGTCGTCGAGGCCCGAGCCCGCCTTCTTGCCCCACATCGCGAGCTTCCATATGCGCGCGATCGCCTCGTCCGAGCCGTCTGCGTCGTCGGCGCTGTCCTCCCCATTGGCCCGCAGAGCCGCCCTCAGGTCGGTCTCCTCCGTGGCGAACAGGCAGGTGCGGACCTGGCCGTCGGCCGTGAGCCGGGTGCGGTCGCAGGCCGAGCAGAACGGGCGGGTGACGGAGGCGATGACGCCGACGCGATGCGGGCCGCCGTCCACGAGCCAGCGCTCGGCCGGCGCGGAGCCGCGCTCGCCGGAGCCCTCCTCGGTGAGCTCGAAGCGCGTACGCAGCGACTGCAGGATGTCACCGGCGGTGATCATGCCGTCGCGCTTCCAGCCGTGCTGGGCGTCCAGGGGCATCTGCTCGATGAACCGCAGTTCGTAGTCGTTCTCGACGGCCCAGGCGAGGAGGTCGGGGGCCTCGTCGTCGTTCAGGCCCGGCATCAGGACCGTGTTGACCTTGACCGGGGTCAGGCCCGCGTCGCGGGCAGCCTCCAGGCCTTCGAGGACGTCCTTGTGACGGTCGCGGCGGGTGAGGGTCTTGAAGACGTCCGGGCGCAGGGTGTCCAGGGAGACGTTCACCCGGTCCAGGCCCGCGGCCTTGAGGGCGGCGGCGGTGCGCTTGAGGCCGATGCCGTTCGTCGTCAGGGACATCCTGGGGCGCGGCTCCAGCTGGGCGCAGCGCTCGACGATGCCGACGAGGCCGGGGCGCAGGAGCGGCTCGCCGCCGGTGAAGCGGACCTCGGTGATGCCGAGCTGCGTCACGGCGATCCGGATGAGGCGCACGATCTCGTCGTCACTGAGGAGCTCGGACTTGGACAGCCACTGCAGGCCTTCTTCGGGCATGCAGTACGTGCACCGCAGATTGCACTTGTCGGTCAGCGAAACCCGCAGATCGGTGGCCACTCGGCCGTAGGTGTCGATGAGCACGTGGGCCCCCTCCCTGATCCTGTTCAGCCAGTCCGGTTCCTATACAACGAGCCTACGTGACGTGACCGACATCGACGGGGGCCCGATCCCACGAGGAGCGGCACGGCCGCGTCGTAGAGATCTACCAACGATCTACGACGCGGCCGCTGACCTGCACGTTCCGGGGGGATCAGTGCGCTCCGGTTCCCGTCAGGGACCGTACCTCCAGCTCCGCGTACTTGCCCTTGTCCGCCTCCTCCTTCGACAGCATCGTGCCGAGCCAGCCGAGCAGGAAGCCCAGCGGGATGGAGATCAGGCCCGGGTTCTCCAGGGGGAAGAAGTCGAAGTTGGCGTCGGGGAACATCGAGGTGGGCTTGCCCGAGACGACCGGCGAGAACAGCACGAGGCCGACCGCGGCCACCAGTCCGCCGTAGATGGACCAGAGCGCGCCCTGCGTGGTGAACCGCTTCCAGAAGAGGCTGTAGAGGATCGTCGGCAGGTTCGCGGAGGCCGCGACGGCGAAGGCGAGGGCGACCAGGCCCGCCACGTTGAGGTCACGGGCCAGGGCGCCGAGGGCGATGGAGACGATGCCGATGAAGACGGTCGACCAGCGAGCGGCCTTCATCTCCTCCTTCTCGGTGGCCTTGCCCTTCTTGATGACGTTGGCGTAGATGTCGTGCGCGAACGACGAGGACGAGGCGAGGGTCAGACCGGCGACGACCGCGAGGATCGTGGCGAAGGCGACCGCGGAGATCACCGCGAGCAGGAGCGCGCCACCGGTGGAGTCGCCACCGCCGCCGATCTCCAGGGCGGCGAGCGGCGCCGCGGTGTTGCCCGCCTTGTTCGAGGCGATGATGTCGCCGGGCTTGAGCAGGGCGGCGGCGCCGAAGCCGAGGACGATCGTCATCAGGTAGAAGGAGCCGATGATGCCGATGGCCCAGTTCACGGACTTACGCGCGGCCTTGGCCGTGGGCACCGTGTAGAAGCGGATCAGGATGTGCGGCAGTCCCGCGGTGCCGAGCACCAGGGCGATGCCGAGCGAGAGGAAGTCCAGCTTCGAGGTGCCGCTCACGCCGTACTTGAGACCGGGCTCCAGGAAGGCCGAGCCCTTGCCGCTGTTGGAGGCGGCGGTGCCGAGCAGGTCGGAGACGTTGAAATTGAACTTCAGCAGGATCAGGAAGGTGATCAGGATGGTGCCCGCGATGAGCAGCACGGCCTTGACCATCTGCACCCAGGTGGTGCCCTTCATGCCGCCGATGGTGACGTAGACGATCATCAGAACGCCGACGAGTGCGACGATCAGGATCTTGCCCGCGTCGCTGGTGATGCCGAGCAGCAGCGAGACCAGGACGCCCGCGCCCGCCATCTGCGCCAGCAGGTAGAAGATCGAGACGACGATCGTGGAGGTGCCCGCGGCGGTGCGCACCGGACGCTGGCGCATGCGGAAGGCCAGCACGTCGCCCATCGTGTAGCGGCCGGAGTTGCGCAGCGGCTCGGCGACCAGGAGCAGCGCCACCAGCCAGGCGACGAGGAAGCCGATGGAGTACAGGAAGCCGTCGTACCCGAAGAGCGCGATGGCGCCCGCGATGCCGAGGAAGGACGCGGCGGACATGTAGTCGCCGGAGATCGCCAGGCCGTTCTGGAAGCCGGTGAACTGGCGGCCGCCCGCGTAGAAGTCGGCGGCGCTCTTGGTCTGGCGCCCCGCCCAGACGGTGATGAAGAGGGTCGCGACGACGAAGGCCGCGAAGAGGCTGATGATCAGCGCCCGGTGCTCGGAGGCGTCGGAGGCCGCGGCCAGGACAGTGGTGTTCAGCGCGGGGCTCATGCGCCGCCCTCCATACGGGACTTGATCGCGTCGGCCTTGGGGTCGAGCTTGGTGGCCGCGTGGCGGGAGTACCACCAGGCGATGAGGAACGTGGTCAGGAACTGCCCGAGGCCAAGGACAAGGGCGACGTTGATGTTGCCGAAGAGCTTGGTGCCCATGAAGTCGCCCGCGTAGTTGGAGAGCAGGACGTACACGAGGTACCAGGCGATGAAGGCGATGGTCAGCGGGAAGGCGAAGGAGCGGTGCGCCTTGCGGAGTTCACCGAACTCGGGGCTCGCTTGCTCCTGGAGGAACTCTTCCGTGGACGGCGCGTGCGGAGCGGGGGTTTCTCCGTCCTTGGACGGTGGGGATGCATCGGGGGCCACGGAGTCTTCTCCTCGTGGTGCGGGTGCGGTGGGGACGGACAGCTGATCCATGGGCTCTCTCTGGTCCGGCAGTGACGCGGATCACGTGAGCCACGGATGGCGATGCTAAGGCCATGGGACGTGATCCGACAGGGGTCGATGTTGCTTCCGTTACCTGTTCAACGTCACGACGGCACGCCCGGCGCGGGGTTACGCGCCGATTTCTTCCGGAATCCATTGCTGGCCTGGGAGTTCGGGGGATAGCTTCACTCTGCACGCCCCGTCATGTACCTGCCCGATCACTTGATGTGTTCGGGCAGTTCACGTATCCGGATGATGTGGAGATCCCATGGCTCATCTGCGTTCCAGACGTCGCATCGCGCTCACCGTGCCCCTCGGCATCGCGCTCGCGGCGTCGGTCGGCTTCGCTCCGGGCATCGCGACCGCGGCCCCCGACGCACCCGCCACCGCGTCGGCGAAGGCCGAGGCCCCGAAGCTCGCGTACGTCGTCAACACCCGCACGGACTCCAAGACGATCGCCTACGTCAAGAAGGCGATCGCCAGGGCGGACGGCTCCATCGTCGTCACGTACCCGAAGATCGGCGTCATCGTCGTGCACTCGGCCAACCCCGACTTCGGCAAGCAGCTGCGCAAGGTCAAGGGGGTCCAGTCCGCGGGCGCGACCCGCACCTCGCCCCTGACGGCCGCGGGCACCACGGAGGAGGGTGCGCCGACCCTCCTGTCGAAGGCCGAGGCCAAGTCGCTGAAGGCGAAGGCGGATGCGGGCGCCGAACCGCTCGAAGCGGACCAGTGGGATCTGCGTGCGATAGGCGCCGACAAGGCGGCGAAGATCAACCCGGGCAGCAAGAAGGTCACCGTCGGCGTCATCGACACCGGAGTCGACGACACCCACCCGGACCTCGCGCCCACCTTCTCGGCCTCGCAGTCGGCGAGCTGTGTCGGCGGCAAGGCGGACACCTCGCCCGGCGCCTGGCGCCCGGAGAAGCCGGACCACTACCACGGCACGCACGTGGCGGGCGAGATAGCCGCCGCCCGCAACAATGTGGGTGTCGCGGGTGTAGCCCCCGGCGTGAAGGTCGCGGGCATCAAGGTGGCCGACCCGGTCAGCGAGCTGTTCTTCCCGGAGAGCGTCGTCTGCGCCTTCGTGTTCGCCGCCGACAAGGGCATCGAGATCACGAACAACAGCTACTACGTGGACCCGTGGCTCTACAACTGCATGGACGACCCGGACCAGCGGGCCATCGTCGACGCGGTCAACCGCGCGCAGCTGTACGCCCAGAAGAAGGGCACCCTGAACCTCGCGTCGGCGGGCAACTCCAACCACGACCTCGCCTCCGACGAGATCCTGGACGACTCGAGCCCGGACGACTCGACGCCGGTGCCGCGCACCATCGACCCCTCCGAGTGCTTCGACATCCCGACGCAGCTGCCGGGTGTGGTCACGGTCAGCGCGACCGGCGTGCAGAACCTCAAGTCGTACTACTCGACGTACGGCAAGGGCGTCATCGACGTCGCGGCTCCGGGCGGCGACGCACGTCAGATCCCGGCCGACACCCCGTCGAAGAACGGCCGCATCCTCTCCACGATGCCGGGCAACCAGTACGGCTGGCTGCAGGGCACCTCGATGGCGTCGCCGCACGCGTCGGGCGTGGCCGCGCTCCTGAAGTCGACGCACCCCAAGGCGAGCCCCGCGGAGCTCCAGCGGCTGCTCAAGAAGCAGGCCGACAACCCGGGCTGCCCGACGGAGCCGTACGACCCGGACGGTGACGGCAAGGTCGACGCGGTCTGCGAGGGCTCCAAGAACAAGAACGGCTTCTACGGCAGCGGGATCGTCGACGCGCTCGACGCCGTGAAGAAGTGAGGGGCATTCGCAGCATGACCGCACCTTTCACGCGCTCCCGGCGCGTGCTCGCACTCCCGCTCGGCATGGCGGTGGCCTCGGCCGTCGCCTTCCTGCCGGGCACGGCCTCGGCCCAGCCCGATGCCGCGTCTCAGCCGGGCGGCCCGGTGTCGTCCGTCGTGTCCACCGTCGGCTCCTCGCTCACCGACGGCACGTCGATGAGCTACGTCGTCAACGTCCGCTCCGGGCACGGCGGTTCACCGTCCGCCAAGACGTCGGCGTACGTGAAGAGGGCCATCTCCAAGGCGGGCGGCAAGGTCGTCATCGCGTACGACAGGATCGGCGTGATCGTCGTCCACGCGTCGGACGCGGACTTCGCCAAGAAGATCCGCAAGGTGAAGGGCGTCGCGTCGGCGGGGGCCACCCGTACGGCTCCGCTGTCCGCGCAGTCCGACGACGCCCTTGAGGCCGACCGGCCCCTGACCGCCGCCGAGGCGAAGCAGGCGGCCGGGCGGGCGGGTGCGGGCCAGGACGAGCTGGAGCCGCTCCAGTGGGATCTGCCCGCCATCAAGGCGGACAAGGCCCACAAGGAGTCGCTGGGCAGTTCCAGGGTCACCGTCGGCGTCCTGGACTCCGGTGTGGACGACACGCACCCGGACATCGCGCCGAACTTCGACGCGAAGGCGTCCGCGAGCTGTCTGGGCGGCGTGCCCGTGCAGAAGGACAGCGCGTGGCGTCCGGTGAGCGGGGAGAGCGACCACGGCATGCACGTGGCGGGCACCATCGCCGCCGCGAAGAACGGCACCGGCGTCACCGGTGTCGCTCCGGGCGTGAAGGTGGCGAGCCTGAAGGTGGCCGAGCCGGCGACCGGCATGTACTACACGGAGGCCGTGGTCTGCGGCTTCATGTGGGCGGCCGATCACGGTGTCGACGTCACCAACTCCAGCTACTACACCGACCCGTGGCTGTTCAACTGCAAGACGGACGCCGACCAGAAGGCCCTGGTCGACGCCGTCGGGCGGGCCACGCGGTACGCGGAGCGCAAGGGCGCGGTGAACGTCGCGGCGGCCGGCAACGCCGAGACGGACCTGGCGCAGGAGGAGATCGTCGACGACTCGAGCCCGGACGACACGACGCCCACGGAGCGGGTCATCAAGACCGCGGACTGCCTCGACCTTCCGTCGCAGCTTCCGGGTGTGGTGACCGTCTCGGCCACGGGCGCGAAGGGCATCAAGTCCTCGTACTCGAACTACGGCAAGGGCGTCATCGACATCGCGGCGCCCGGCGGTGACTCGACGAAGTTCCAGACACCGGACGCGCCGGCCACGGACGGCCGCATCCTGTCGACGCTGCCCGGGGGCAAGTTCGGCTACAAGGCGGGTACGTCGATGGCGTCTCCGCACGCCGCGGGCGTGGCTGCGCTCATCAAGTCGGCCCACCCGTACGCGTCTTCGTCGAAGGTGAAGGCGTTGCTCCACGGCGAGGCCGACGCCATGAAGTGCACCGATCCGTACGACATCGACGGCGACGGCAAGGTCGACGCGGTGTGCGCGGGCGGCAAGAACAAGAACGGCTTCTACGGCGTGGGCCTGATCGACGCCTTGGACGCCGTGCGGAAGTAGCCCTCCCGCGGAGGGTGTCGGGCCGGGCGGTCACGGACCGCCCGGCCCTTCGCGAGAGGATCTCGTTTTATGTATGAGTACAAGGACGCCCGCTTCGTTCAGGCCGGCACGGAGCACTGGGTGGCGGCGCCCGTCAGGCCCCGATGGCAACTGGTGCTCGGCTTCGTCGGCATGATCGCGTACATACCGGTGTGGTGTGTCCTCGCGGCGGTGAAGATAGCCGCGTTCATCGTGCTCCTGTTCCTCGCGGAGATCGTCGAGGCGGTCAGCGACTCGGGCGGCAGGAAGCTCACCGCTCTGTCGGACCGCATGCTGGAGCGCCTGCGGCTGCCGGGCTGGTGCGTGACCTGGCCGGAGCTGCGCCACGAGGGCGACACGGCGTACCACCGCGCGCGGGTCGACGAGGTCGTCGGCCGCTGGACGGCACGGGCGTCCGCCCCCCGGAAGCCGAACAAGCCGCTGTGGCCCGTCGAGTGTGAGATCCCGTGGCGCGTCTACCACGGTGTGGGCGGCCATTACGTGGTCGAGACCGCGACGGCCCAGGGGTGGGAGCTGCGGCCGTCGGAGCCGCAGGTGTCGATCAGGCTGTGGTGGTCGGCGGCCACGCAGGGTGAGGCGGGCACGGGCACGGCGGAGTAGGTCGCCTGTCGGGCGGAATGCGGTTCCGCCAGTTGTTTGCCAGGACTTGCCCCTTAACGGCGCACCTGGTGAAGATCATGTGGTGAGCTCCATACAACCGTCCGCCGACCCCGGAGGCGAGGCCTCGGCGGAGGCGGTCGCCGCCGCACCCAGCGCCTCGCATCGCGCCCCGCGCCGCCGCCCCTCCACGGCCCGTGCCGTCGCCGTGCTCATCCTGGTGACCGTCGCCGCGCTCGTGCCCCTGCTCGGCCCCTCGGCGGCACTGAGCGGCACCGGGGAGGCCGAGGCGCCCGGCACGGCCGGGATCACCTTCCTGCGGACGGCTCTGTTCGCCGCGCTCTGCGTGCAGTTGGGCGAGGTGTACGCGATCCGTCTGGCCCGCAGGGTGCCGGGAGCGCCGCTGGAACGTGAGCCGCGGAGCTGGTCCACGTACGCGGCGGTGGCGGGTGTCGTCGCCTCGCTCGGCCTCGCCTCGGTGGTGGCCACCGGTAATCTGGTGCCCCGGGAGCTCTCCGACATGGATCTCGGCGGGCTCTCCGCGTCGCGGGACGGCAGGCTGGCGCTCCTGGAGGTCAACGCCTTCATCGTGGCGCTGCTCTGCGCGCGCTCGCGCCGCCCCTCCACCGCCGCGTTTCCGCTGGCCGCGGTGATCGTCGCGGAGGCGCTGCGGGCCCACGCTCCGGTGGAGGACACCCCGCTCATCGGCACCGGTCTGACCCTGGTGCATCTGACGTGCGGGGTGCTGTGGGCAGGCGGCCTGCTGCAGGTGCTTCGGATGCTACGGCTGTGGCGGACGTTCGCCCCGGAGGCGGGAGCGGCGCTCCTGGGGCTCTACGCGCGCGTGGCTGCCGTCCTGCTCGCCGCGATCACCGTGACGGGGGTGTGCAGCACCCTGCGCCGGATGCCGCCGGGCACGGTCGCCGCCCAGCTCACGGAGACGGCCTACGGGCGCACGCTGCTCGCCAAGGTGCTCCTCGTGGTGGCCGTGGCCGTCCTCGCGCTGCTCGCGCGCCTGCGGCTGCGTAGGCCCGCCGGCCCGGCTTCGGCGTACTCCCCCGCGCGCTGGGAGGTCATCGCGCTAGGGGCCGTGGTGGCGGTGTCGGCTCTGCTGACCGCGTTGCCGCTGCCGATTCGCTGGTGAGCCGAGCCGACAGTACGCCGCTGACCAGCAGGAACTGAGCGGTGATGTAGGTGAGCATGATCCAGAAGTCGGGACGCGGGGCCTGCGGCCACTCCGCGACGCCGGTCGCGATGAGGGTGTCCGACAGGAGGAACAGCGCGCCGCCCACAGCCGCGGTGAGGCCCAACCTCGTGGCACCGAAGGCCATCGCGGTGAGCAGGAGGCTGTAGCCCGCCACCGGGCCGCGCATGTCCGCGGGAAGGTCCGGCCACATGAGGGCGACCGTGGCGAGGGCGGTGGCGTACGCGGCCACCAGCCAGGCGCCACGCGCGCGTGGCGTGCCGTGACGCTTGAAGAGGGCGAGGTAGCAGATGTGGCCCGCCGCGAAGGAGCCCATCCCGGCGAGGAACGCGGCATCGGCGTCCGCCAGCAGCAGGACGTCACCTCCCCAGCCGAAGAGGAGCGCGGCGGTCAGTAGGCGCGGGCCTCCGGCCGTGATCACGTACGCCGCAAGGAGCGGCATGAGGAGGGGCTTGAAGACGGTGTGGGCGGCGTCCGAGCCCGCCAGCAGGGCCGCCAGGTCGCCGGCCGCCGCCAGGGCGAAGGCGCCCAGGAGACGCCTGCCCGCGACCGTCACGCCGCGCTCTCCGTGACGGGCTCCGGCGTCGCCTGCCCTGCCTGCGCTGCCTGCGCTGCCTGGGGTGTCACCGGCGCCTGCGGCTGCCAGCCAGGCCCCCGGAACAGTCTTCCGCCCCGCTCGCGCCAACTCGTCGCCTTCTTGAGGTCCTTGGCTATCGCCGCGTACTCGTGCGTGGCCACCCGCAGCGGGTTGTACGTGGCGATGTTCTTCGTGAGGCCGTAGACGGGTCGGTCCGTCTCCGCGACCCACGAGCCGAACATACGGTCCCAGATGATCAGGATGCCGCCGAAGTTGCGGTCCAGGTAGCCGCCCTGCGAGGCGTGGTGCACGCGGTGGTGGGAGGGCGTGTTGAAGACGTACTCGAAGGGCCGCGGGAGCTTACCGATGCGTTCGGTGTGGATCCAGAACTGGTAGACGAGGTTCGCCGACGAGCAGAACGCGAGCGCCGCCGGATGCACGCCCAGGGCGATCAGCGGGACGTAGAACGGCCAGACGGTCAGGCTCGTCCAGGGCTGGCGCAACGCCGTCGTGAGGTTGAACTTGCGGCTGGAGTGGTGCACGACGTGGCAGGCCCACAGGATGCGGATGACGTGGTGTCCGCGGTGCGACCAGTAGTAGAAGAAGTCCTGCGCGAGCAGCATCAGCGGGATCGTCCACCACAGGACGGGGATCTGCAGCGGCGTCAGCGCGTACACCGCCGAGTAGATCGCGACTATGGGGATCTTCCACAGAAGGTCGAAGACGAGGCTGCCGAGCCCCATGGTGACGGAGGTGGCGGCATCCTTCGTCTCGTACCCGGCTTCGTCCTCGTCCGGATGGATCCGGTGGCTCACGATCTCCACGACCGTGAGCAGCACGAAGGCAGGTATGGACCACAGCACGACATCGGGCAGGTTCGGCGGCATGCGTGCACCGTAGAGGCCTCTGGACGGCCGCCGCTAGACGTAGTTACCGACAAGTATTACCAGGGGTACGACAGCGGATGTTGGCGATCCCCGCCAAAAGCGGACGCTCAGACACCGACCACCCCGCACCTGATCGCTCACCCGGGGAGGTCTCCCCGGGTGAGCGGGTTCGGCAGGGGCGCGTCGTCACCAGACGCGTACGGACCCTCCCGGGGCGAACACCGGGCTCGTCGCGCCGGCCGGTGTCTCCTTGAGGGGTTCGTCCAGTTCCTGCACCGTCGGTCCCACGCGCGCGGCGATCTCCCCGAGCCGCTCCAGGTCGAAGCCGTAGACGCGGGCCGCGTTGCCGCCGACCATCGCGGCTATCTCGTCCTTCGGGAGGCCCGCGTAGGCGATGCGGAGGCCTTCGCGCGAGTGCGGGTGCGTGCCTTCGTCGTGCGGGTAGTCGCTGCCCCACATGATCTTGTCGAGGCCGATCCTGTCCCTCATCTGCGCCTCGTGCGGCCGCATGAAGCTCGCGCCGACGAAGCAGTTGTCGCGCCAGACCTCGGAGGGGCCCTTGCCCATCGAATCGGCCAGGCCCGCGCCGAACTTCGACTCGGCGGTGTCCGTCTTCGAGGCGGCGGCGACCAGCCGCCCGTGGTAGTAGTCCAGCATGTCGAGCACGCCCGGGATCCACCCCGAGCCCTGCTCGGTGAGCACGAGCCGCAGCTCCGGGTGGCGGCGGAAGGCACCGCCGAACACCAGGTGCCACAGCGCCCGGTGCGAGAACCACGTCGTCTCCACCATGAAGACGGCCCGCGCCGCCGGTTCCTCGCCGAGCGGCGGTGAGGCCGACCCGGCATGGTGGTTGACCGGCATACCGCGCTCGGCGCAGGCCGCCCAGATCGGGTCGTACGTCGCGGAGTAGAGCTCCGCGAGCCCGCTGCCCGGCGGTGTGCCGGGCAGCAGCAGACCGCCGTTCAGGCCCGCGTCGGCCGCCCAGTGGATCTCCTTGACGGCCGCGTCCACGTCGTTGAGGAGGATCTGGAAGGCGCCCGCCCTGCGCCCCGGAGCCGCGGCGCAGAAGTCGGCGAGCCAGCGGTTGTGGGCCCGCAGGCCCGCCCAGCGCTGCTCGAACTCCTCACGGGTGGGCGCCGGCGCCATCAGGGAAGCGCTCGGGAAGAACGGCGGGATGGTGTTCGGGAAGACGACCTCGGCGACGATGCCGTCCTGCTCCAGCTCCCGGAGGCGGCGATCCGAGTTCCAGTTGCGGTCCGCGGTGTCGGCGAGCAGGTCCTCGTACGGGTTGACGTAGGTGGCCGCCCACGCGTCGAACGCGTCGTGGTGCCGTGACTCCAGGTAGGGCCGGTAGTCGAGGAGATCGGCGCCCGCGTGGCAGTCGGCCGAGATGACGGTGTAGCGCTCTTGGGTCATGTGCTGCCGGCTCATGTGTCCGCCCCCATCACCGGGAAGTCGTGGTCGGTCAGCCAGTGGCGCCCCACCTCGCGTGAGCGCGCCCAGGAGGCCTCGACGGCCGACTGGTCGGGCTGCTGGCCGAGCTCGGCGGGCGTCGGGCCGATCCTGCGGGCCAGCGGCGCCAGCTTCTCGGTGTCGAAGCCGAAGACTTCGGCGGCCGCGAGACCGAGCATCCGGCGGGTCTCGCTCACCGGGATGTCATGGAAGGTTTTCCTCAGCCACGCGCGCGTGTCGGGCCAGGTCCCTTCGGGGTGCGGGAAGTCGCTGCCCCAGAGGATGTTGTCGACGCCGATCTCGTAACGCTGGGCGAGCTCGCGGCGCTTGGTGTTGGTCGCGCAGATGAAGATCTGCCGGTCCAGGTACTCGTGCGGGGGCCGCCCCAGCTCCGCGAACGGGGAGAGCTTCTTGCCGCCGTGCGCGCCCAGGTAGAGGCGGTCCATGAACCACAGGAGGTTCGGCAGCCACCAGCAACCCGACTCCGCGACGCCGAACTTCAACCCCGGGTGCCGTTCGAAGACGCCCGACCAGAGCATGAACCACAGCGGCCGCGCGGGCCACCAGGTCACTTCGGAGACGTAGATCCCCAGGTGGTCGCCGTACTCGTGGCGGGGCGCCGCCCCGGAGTGGGTCACCACGGGCATCGCGCACTCGGCCGCCGCCGCCCACACGGGGTCGTAACGCCGGTCGTGGTAGGGCGCCTTGTCGACCCACATGGAAGGGATCATCAGCGCGCCGAGCCCGGACTCCTTGGCCCGGTGGACCTCGGCGACGACCCGGTCGACCTCTCCGGTGATGGGCAACAGGGCGACGCCGCAGTGCCGTTCGGGGTGCTCGGAGACGAAGTCGGCGAGCCAGCGGTTGTGTGCCTGCGCGCCCGCCATGCCGAGGTCCGGGTCCTGGTCCCCGGAGAGGCCGAGGCCCACCCCGAAGGGCGCGGCCGTCTGGCTGTCCACGGCGTCCGCGTCGGGGAAGACGACCTCGGCGGCCACCCCGTCGCCGTCGAGCTCCTTGAGGCGCTGCGCGGTCTCCCAGCCGCCGCGCAGGCCCTCCTCGTTGTCCTGGAACCACTTGGCGGCGAACGCGTCGTTGCGGATGCCGAGCCGCGTCGCCTCCGCGCGGCGGGCGTCGCGCTCCCCCAGGAACTGATCGAAGTCCCGGTGGAAGCGGCTGTCGAGGTAGGGCCGGTACTCCTCGGTGGGAAGCCCGGCGTGGCAGTCGGAGGAGATGATCAGGTAGGGGTCCTGGTCGGTCATCACGTGCCCTTCAGTCCAGAATGAAGCTCTCCAGATACGCCGGGTTCGCGCGGTCGAGCATCGACCGCGACCTCGCCTTGATCTGCCGGTCGCTGTGCTCGCTCTCCGGGAGCAGCCAGAAGCGGTCGGCCGCGATCCCCTCCGCCACGAAGTCCGCCACCTGCTCGACGGGCGTGAACGCGACCTCCTTGCCCGCGTCCTTCATGGCGGACTCCCACTGGCCGAGAGAGCGGTAAGGGGTCCTGCGGGGGCGGGACTTGGCGTACCGGTCGGGCCGGTTGCGGTGCGACTCCCACAGCCCCGTGCGCAGCATGTGCGGCCCCGGGAAGAGCACGGAAGCGCCCACGCGCGCGTGCTCCGCCTTCAGATGGGCGTACAACGACTCGGTCATCGTCACGACGGCCGCCTTGGTGACCGCGTACACGGACGCCGTCGGCAGCGGTGCGATGCCGCCGTCACCGGACGAGGTGTTGACGACATGGCCGGGCTCGCCGCCCGCGATCATCCGGGGCACGAAGGCCTGGATGCCGTGGAAGACGCCCCACACGTTGACCTCGAAGGCCCACTTCCAGTCGTTCGGCTCGTGCTCCCACATGCGGCCCTCGGCGCCCGAGCCGACCCCCGCGTTGTTGCACAGCACATGGACGGCGCCGAACTTCTCGTACGCCGCTTCGGCGAGCGCGAAGACCTCTTCGCGGGAGCCGACGTCGACCACGCGCGCGTGCACGCTCGCCCCGTCCTCGCGCAGCCCGGCCGCCGCCTTCTCCAGGGCGCCCTCCTCGACATCCGCGAGGACCACCTTCAGGCCGTCCGCCGCGAACCGCCTCGCCATGGCGAGGCCGATGCCGCTCGCGGCGCCCGTCACGACGGCGACCTGTCCTTCGCTCAGCTCCATCTCAGACGCTCCCCTCGGGCGGGCCGTCGAGGATCTGCTGCGGGTCGTCGTAGCGCTGATGGATGTAGGGCAGCAGCGCCTGCGCGCTGACCCGCTCGGCCACCCGGCCCTTCTGGTCGGTGGTCTTCTCGCCGATGGTGATCTCGACGACCCGTCGTACGGGGAGGTCCGCGACCGGGTCGTACATCGACTCGCGCAGCACGACGTCCCCGGTGATGCCCTCCAGCTTGCGGACCTTCTCGTTGCGTACGCAGTGCACGAGCACCGGGTCGGCGTCGAAGCCCGAACCGTCCACCGCGGGAAGGAACTTGAAGTAGAAGTCCGTCTTCTGGACCGGCTCCGGAAGCGGCAGGGCGCCGCTGACCGCGCCCCGCACCTCCACGAAGGCGATGCCGTGCCGGGCCAGCGAGGCGCGGATGACCAGGCCGTCGCGCTCCACCTCGACCTCGCCCAGCTTCTTCGGCTCACCGAAGACCTCACGCCCGCCGATCAGGGCCCGTTCGTGGGTCATCGGCATGACGAGCGGATACCAGCCCTTCACCCCGTCGTGCTCGGCGGCGACGGCCACCGAACCCGCGCCGAGCGGATACCCCGGCAGGTCCACCTTGCTGATGTTGGCCCGCACCAGCGGCCGGTCCGTGGGCTTCAACGGGGGCGGCAGGACGGCCGCCACGGCGTCCGGATCGCTCTCCCAGAGGGCCACCACACCCGTGGACCAGATGTCGGGCAGCTTCGAACTCGCACTGCGCGCCGCGGCGATCTCCGCCTCCGTACGCGCTCCATAACGTACGCGTGCCATGTCGTACCACCCTTCGTCAGGACTACAGAGGTCTTGCGGGCGGTTCTGTAACACAGTTACAACAGGAGGCGTGAAGAGTGAAGAGACGCGTACGCATCCGGACCGGGAACGGGGCCATCTCGACCGGGAACAGGTCCTCGCCGCCGCCGCGGCGCTCGTCAAGCGGCACGGCCCGCAGGCCCTGACGATGCGCAGGCTCGCCGCCGAACTCGGCGCCGCCGTCACCTCGATCTACTGGCATGTCGGCAACCGCGAGTCGCTCCTTGACGCCCTCGTGGAGCGCACCCTCGCCGACCTCGGCGCGATCCGGCCCACCGGCCGCACCCCCGACGGGCGCATCGTCTCCGTCGCGCGCGCCCTGCGCCGGCAACTGCGCGACCATCCGCACCTCGTCGCGATGGTGCACGAACGCGGCCTCACCGAGCGGATGTTCCTGCCCGCCCAGCAGGTCCTGGTCCACGAAGTGCACGCGGCGGGCCTGCGCGGCGCCCGCGCCGCCGACGCCGTACGCGCCGTCCAGGTCCACGTCGTCGGCCACGTCCTGGTCGAGCGCAACCGCGAACGGGCCCCCGTGCAGCGCCCCGGCGAGGAAGAACTGTGGGGCGCGCAGACGGCCGAACAGGACCCGGCGCTGGCCCGCGCGCTCGCCCGACCCGTCGACCCCGAGGCGTTGTTCACCCTGTCGGTGAAGGCACTGGTGTCCGGACTCCTCGGCCGGGAGAACAGCCCAGGGACCTGACTGTCAGTCGTGGCCCGTATCCTCATGGACCATGCTCGAAGACCAGACGACCGCAGCGTCCGCAGCCTCTTGGCCGGCCGCGTACCCAACGGGGTACGCGGTCGTCGACGTCGAGACCACAGGCCTCGCCCGCGACGACCGCATAGTGTCGGCTGCCGTCTACCGCGTGGACGCCCAGGGCGAGGTGGAGGACCACTGGTACACGCTGGTCAACCCCCAGCGCGACCCCGGCCCCGTCTGGATCCACGGCCTCACCAGTGAGCTGCTCGCCGGCGCGCCCCTCTTCAAGGACATCGCCGAGGAGTTCGCCGCGCGCCTGGCCGACCGCGTCCTGGTCGCGCACAACGCCGTCTTCGACTGGTCGATGATCGCCAGGGAGTACGCACGCGCGGAACTCACCGCCCCCGTGCGCCAGCGCCTGTGCACCATCGCCCTCTCCAAGGAGCTGCGGCTCCCGCTGCCCAACCACAAGCTGGAGTCGCTCGCCGCGCACTTCGGGGTCGAGCAGCGCAACGCGCACAACGCGCTCGACGACGCGCGCGTGCTCGCCGAGGCCTTCCGCCCCAGCCTCAAGGCCGCGGCCGGCGGCGGGGTGCGGCTGCCGCTCCTGGAGTGCCGTCCGCTCACCGAGTGGTCCGACGGCGCGCCCCGCATCGTCCGCCAGCCGGCCGGACCGGGCTCGGCGGCCTCCTCGTATCCCTCGTACTCCTCGTACGGCCCCGCGAGTTGGCGTCCCTCGCGCAAGCGGCCCGCCTGCCCGTTCCCCAACCCGGGTCGGTATGAACCGGGCAAACCGCTCCAACAGGGCATGCGTGTCGCGTTCTCCGGTGACACCTCCATCGAGCGCGACCTCCTCGAGGACCGCGCGGTCGAGGCCGGGCTGCACATCGCCACGAGCGTGTCGCGGCTGACCAGCCTGCTCGTCACGAACGACCCGGACTCGGGGACCTCCAAGACCGTGAAGGCGCGAGCCTTCGGTACGCCCGTCATCGACGAGGCCGCGTTCGGCCAGCTCCTCCAGGATGTCGCTCCGGCGGCGGAGGGCTGAGCCGCCGGCGAGCGGCAGACGGGTGATTGTCGGACCGGCGCCCGCCTGCTTGCTCGCATGCGGGCGCCCGGCGTCCCACCCTGTGGCGCATGGCACGTTGCGAGGTCTGCGGAAACGACTACGGCATGTCCTTCGAGGTGCATGCCCAAGGGGCAGTGCACGTCTTCGACTGCTTCTCCTGCGCCATTCACCGGATGGCGCCCATCTGTGAGCACTGCCGGTGCCGGATCATCGGCCAGGGCGTGGAGGCCGACGGACGGTGGTACTGCGGTGCGCACTGCTCGCGGGCGGAGGGGCAGGTGGGCATCGTCGACAGGGTGTGACACGAGCCCTCCCCCAGGGTCCCGGCGGCCCTCCCCGGCCCCGTTCCGGAGTACCCCACCCCCGTGCACCCCACGACCGAGTTGTACCGTCGTGGGGTGTACCGCTTCCTGTTGTCCCGGCAGTGGGTGATCCTCACCCTCATCGCCCTCGTTCTCATCCCCACGATGATCGAGCTGGGCTTCTGGCAGTTGCACCGCCACGAGCACCGCGTCGCGCAGAACGCGGAGATCTCCAAGGCGCTGGACGCCGAGCCGGTGCCCGCCGAGTCACTGACCTCGCCCGGCCACTCCGTCAAGGACTCCGAGCGCTACCGCCGGGTGAGCGCGAAGGGGACGTTCGACACGAAGGACGAGGTCGTCGTGCGGCGCCGCACGAACTCCGACGAGGAGATCGGCTTCCACGTACTGACCCCGTTCGTCCTCGACGACGGCAAGGTCCTGCTCGTCAACCGGGGCTGGATCCCGGCGAACGGACCGCAGACCGCGTTCCCGAAGGTCCCGGCAGCGCCCAAGGGCGAGATCACCGTCACCGGCCGTCTGATGGCCGACGAGACGTCCGCGCAGAGCGGCATCAAGGACGTCCAGGGGCTGCCCGACCGTCAGATCATGCTGATCAGCAGCGGCCAGCAGGCGCACAGCCTCGGCAAGGAAGTGCTCGGCGGTTACGTCGAGCTGACCGCCCCGGAGCCCGCCGGCGACTCCCCCCAGCTGATCGGCGAGCCCGAGCACGGCGACATCGGCCCGCACATGGCGTACGCCGTCCAGTGGTGGCTGTTCTGCACCGGCGTGCCCATCGGCTGGGTGATCCTGGTGCGCAGGGAGGTGCGGGACCGCCGCGCGGCTGCCGCGGAGACGGCGCCCGCCACGGAGTCGACGCCGGCCGCCGTATAGCAAGCCTCGCGTTCCGTGGCCTCGACGCGGCAGGATAGAGCCATGGATCTTGGACTGAAGGACCGCGTCTACGTCATCACCGGTGCCACCCGTGGCCTGGGCAACGCCGCAGCGCGTGCGCTGGTCGCGGACGGCGCGAAGGTACTGATCACCGGCCGGGACGAGAAGACGGTCGCCGAGGCGGCGACCGAGCTGGGCGACAACGCCCGCGGGTTTGCCGCCGACAACGCCGATCCGGCGGTCGCCGGTCGGTTGATCGCCGCCGCGCGCGAGCACTTCGGGCGCTTCGACGGCGTGCTGATCAGCGTCGGTGGCCCGGCGCCCGGTTTCGCCGCCGACAACACGGACGAGCAGTGGGAGTCGGCCTTCGAGTCGGTGTTCCTCGGGGCGGTGCGGCTCGCCCGTTCCGCGGCGGCGGAGCTCGGCGACGGTGGCGTCATCGGCTTCGTGCTCTCCGCCTCCGTGCACGAGCCGATTCCGGGGCTCACCATCTCCAACGGACTGCGGCCCGGACTCGCGGGCTTCGCCAAGTCGCTCTCCGACGAGCTCGGCCCCCGGGGCATCCGTGTCGTGGGGCTGCTCCCGTCCCGTATCGACACCGACCGGGTGCGGCAGCTCGACGGGCTCTCCGCGGACCCGGAGGCGACGCGGGCCGGCCACGAGTCCCGGATCCCGCTGCGGCGTTACGGAACCCCCGAGGAGTTCGGGCGTACGGCGGCGTTCTTCCTCTCGCCCGCCGCCTCGTACCTGACGGGCGTCATGCTGCCGGTGGACGGCGGGGCACGGCACGGGTTCTAGCCACCGGCCCCATCAACTGACGCGCTCCGCCCGATGCTTGACCGCCCGCAGCTGCACCACCGCGGGCAGCCGGGCGAGGCCCGCCGAGTCCCTCGCGTGCGCAAGCGCCTCCGCGGAGAGCTGGTGCAGCGCCTCACCGGGCGTCGCGTCGGGCTCCAGGTGCAGGGACACCCGGGCCTCGGGAGCGTTGCGGCGCCCCGTCAGCATGACGCCGGCCCGCTGCACGCCCTCCAGGGACTCCGCCTCTCCCACCAGGACGCTCTCCAGGGCGCGCCCCCGCAGCAGCGCGCCCTCCCCGTCGCCGGTCTCCACGAGCACCTCGGCCAGCCTCCGCCGCCGCAGCTGCGTCACCAGCCACCACAGGGCGAGCAGCAGGAGCACCGCGAGCACGGCGATCACCGTGGGCCAGAACCAGCCCTCGTCGCGCCACCGCGACCGGTCCGCGTCACTCAGCAGGACGTCACGCTTGCCGTCGTGGACCCACCACGACGGCGGCGGCGCCCCGAGCCCGACCGCGAGGACCGAGCCTCCCCCGACGACGAGCACCAGGCCGATCAGGCCGAGCACCACACGGTTGACCGTCTTCAGCATCGCGCGCTCAGCCCTTCCTGCCTGGCCGTGCCACCCGGACGGAGAGCGCGGGGCCGCGGGCGAGGCCCAGGTCCCTGATGCCGTCGGCCAGCGTGGCGTCCAAGTCGTTTCGTACGTCGTCGAGTTCACGGAAGTGCGAGACCGCGTGCACGTCCACCTTGGAGCGCTTCATGCGGACCCGCACCGACTGCACGCCGGACACGTCCATCGCCCGGTCCCGCAGCACCATCGCGGCGGCGCTCCTGTGCAGCCCCGCCCGTACGTCCGCGTCCTCGCGCCGCATGGCGAGCACCGCCCGCAGTCCGGGCGTCGCGGCGAGCACGATCAGCCAGAGGCCGAGGGCCGCGGCCACCCCGGCGCCGACGAGGACGGCCGTGTCGTCCAGGGGCCGTTCGCCGAGTTCACGGGCGAGGCCGCGCCGCCATCCCATGGCGGAGTGGCCGGCCCGCACCGCGGCGATGTCGTACAGCAAGAGCCCCGCGGCGCCGAGGACCAGCAGCGCGAGGATGGCGGCGGGCACGCGGCGCGGTGACCAGAAGCGGGCCGCCTTGGTCTCGTCGGCCAGCGTGGGCCGCGGGTCGTAGGACGCCGCGGAGGCCGACTGGTCGAGTTCGCTCTCGGCGCGTTCGACGACGGGCAGCGGCTGTGTGCCGCCACCGGCGCCCGCGGCGCCCGCCCTGTGCGACCCCTGAGCCTCGCTCATCGCGTCCTCCCCCGCGCCGCGGCGCGCACGTGTGCCGAGTGCAGCCGCTCGACCTGGACCGCGACCTCGGGAACTTCCATCCCCGCCAACGCCTCTACCCGCTGGGCGACTTGGCGACGCACGGCGCCGCACTGCCCGCCGATGTCCGAGGGGTAGTCCAGCTCGACGCTGACCCGGACGCGGGCCACGTCATGGCGAACGTGGACGGTCGCGTGCGGCGGCGAGCAGTCCGCGGGCAGCTCCGTCAGCGCCTCACGTGCCGCCCGTGCGGCGATCTTCGCGACGACCCGGTCGGCGATCAGGGTCGCGCCGCGCTCCCCGGGCGCGACCTGTGCCGCCACGGCTCACCGCCGCCGGTCGTCGCCACGGGTACGGAAGAAGTCGCCGGGCTCCAGGTCCCCCTCGAGGAACCGGCCGGCGACAAACCCTATGGCGCCCAGGGCCGCCACCAGCACAAACGCCCCGAACCCGCCGAAGTATCCGGCGAAGCCGAGGGCCATTCCGGCAATCATGCCGACCACGGCCATGCTCATCGTGCGCTCCTTAGCAAGACACGGATGTCACTGAAGGCGGCCTTGCGGCTCATCGTCGTCCTCGTCGTCGTCCGGGAGCTTCACATCGCTCACGGCGATGTTGACCTCGACGACCTCGAGCCCGGTCATGCGCTCGACCGCCCCGATGACGTTCTCCCGTACATCGCGCGCGACGTCGGCGATCGGGACGCCGTACTCGACGACGATCTCCAGGTCGAGTGCCGTCTGCACCTCACCGACCTCGGCCTTCACACCGCGCGACACGGACTTGGAGCCCGAACCGCCGGGCACCCGGTCGCGTACGGCCCCGAAGGTCCTGGAGAGGCCGCCGCCCATCGCGTGCACGCCGTCCACATCGCGGGCCGCGAGCCCCGCGATCTTCTCCACCACGCCGTCCGCGATGGTGGTACGCCCACGGGAAGCGGGGTCACCGCCGCCCTTCCTGGTCGTGCCGCTCTTCCCCGCCGCCTCGTCCGAGGCCCCCTTCTCAAGGCTCTCCCCGGGCCGGTTCCGCTGTCCGATGTCACTCATCGCCGTGTGTCCCTTTCGAACGGGGATCTACTCCTTCGTCCACACTAAGTGCGGTTACGTCCTCGCGCGCCAGGGATGCGGCAGGCTGGGGCAATGACCGGTGACGGATGGACCGATGCGGTACGGCGGCAGCTCGGCCTGGGGCGCGTTCTCCCCCTCGGCGGACCGGGTGACGGCTCCTGGCTGACCGAGGCGTGCGCGGACGGGGTACTGCGCCATGCGGCGCAGCGGGTGAGCGGCGTACGCCTCGGCGGTCTGCGGGTGGCGCTCGCCGACCCTTCGCGGGAGTACGTCTCTTCGGTGCCCGCGCCGCCGAGCGCGCTGCCGCCGGGGCCGCTGCGGATCACCGCGGACTTCGCGGCCGAACCGACCGAGCCGTTGCCCGCGGCGGCGGCGAGGCTCCGGGCCGCCCTGTTCGCGGCGGCCGGGGAGCTGCTGGGTCTGGTGGTCGATGAGGTGGACCTCAGCGTGACGACGCTTCTGGACGCGGGGCAGGCCCCCACGGACGTACCGGTGGACGGAGCGACGTCGCCGGACGCCGCGCAGACGGCGCCCGGCGACGGGGACGAGGCCCGTGTGGCGAGCGCGGCCCTGGGCGTGCCGGGCGTCCGGCGGCTGACCGGCGCCCTCGGCGGCTACGGCCGCGCCGTCCACCTCGACGAGGCCGTGCGCGATCGGGCGGCGGACGCCTCCCTGCCGCGTCGCCACGCGCGCGTGGAGCTGGTGACGGACCGTGAGCACCGCGCCCTGGACGTGGCACTCGCGGTCCGTGCGGCGGTCGGCGACGCCCTGCGGGACCACCCTTCGGTGGCCGTCCTGGTCACCGGGGTGGAGTGACGGCGTCAGTCTCCGAGCCCCGCCAGGTCCCGCAGCCGGCGCCCCTGCGCGGCGCGCTCGGCGGTGCGCTGCTCTTCGTACGTACGACCGGCGACGCCCTGGAGCAGGGCCTTGGTCTCGATGACGGCGTCGCGCGGCGCGGTGAGCAGCGCGGCCGCGAGGTCGCTCACGGACGCGTCGAGCTGGTCGGCGGGCACGACGAGGTTGGCCAGGCCCACGCGCTCCGCCTCGGGTGCGTGGACGAACCGCCCGGTGGCGCAGATCTCAAGCGCGCGGGCGTAGCCGACAAGCCCCACGAGGGGGTGCGTGCCGGTGAGGTCGGGCACCAGGCCCAGGCTGGTCTCGCGCATGGCGAACTGCACGTCGTCCGCGGCGATCCGCAGGTCACAGGCGAGCGCGAGCTGGAAGCCCGCACCGATGGCATGCCCCTGGACGGCGGCGATCGACACGATGTCGCCGCGCCGCCACCAGGTGAACGCCTCCTGGTATTCGGCGATCGTCGCGTCGAGGACGTCGTCGTCGCCGCGCGCCAAGTCGATGAAGGACGGCTCACCGTCGAAGCCCTCGGGCGTGAACGCCTGGCGGTCGAGGCCCGCGGAGAAGGACTTGCCCTCACCGCGGAGCACGACGACACGGACACTGCCCGGCACCATCCGGCCTGCCTCGGCCAACGCCCTCCACAGCGCGGGAGATTGGGCGTTGCGCTTGGCCGGGTTGGCCAACGTCACCGTGGCGACAGCCTCGTCGACAGTCAGGCGTACGCCGTCCTTGTCGAGTACCGGTGCGGATCCGCCGAGTTCACTGCCGGGCGAAACCATGGGGGCCTCCGATGGTGGTGTGCGGTCGGTGCGGACGCGCGTGCGCGCCCGTAAGTGACTGCACAGTAACCACCCGGTCGGTCAAGCGATCGACCGGGTGGCCACCGTCGGAGCCGGTGAACCGCCCGCAGCCGTCAGCCGGCTGCGGCCTTCTTGCCTCGCGTCGCCCCGCCGCGTCCCCGCAGCGTGACGCCGGACTCGCTGAGCATCCGGTGCACAAAGCCGTACGAACGGCCCGTCTCCTCAGCCAGCGCCCGGATGCTCGCACCGCCGTCGTACTTCTTCTTCAGGTCTGCCGCGAGCTTGTCACGCGCGGCGCCGGTTACCCGGCTGCCCTTCTTCAGAGTCTCGGCCACCCGTGCCTCCTCATAGGAAGTGCGCTCTGGACTTCTCATGATCACCCCTCCCGGCCTTCCTGGCCACCCATTCGGCAAGGTCCGTACGACGAGGTTTCCCTCAGGAGAAGGCGACACCACGAGTGGAATTAACGATTCCGCGCAGGGAATTCCATGCGGCCGAATGGGTTGCGGGGTGAAGTGCCAGGTCAGCGCGGTATCGGGCGAGAACAAGGCCTGTCGCCCGCGCCGCCCCCGAAATCCGTGTACCCCGCACTTCGGTACGAGGACACCTCACACAGATGAAGGATCACGGCTCGGCCGAATGATCCATACGCTGTGGATCAGTTATTCGATCAACCTGTGTGGACTCCTCGCGGGGCCCACCGGGCGATCAGGCGAGCGCGACCAGATCCGCGTAGTCCTGGCCCCACAGGTCCTCGATGCCGTCGGGCAGCAGGATGATCCGCTCCGGCTGGAGCGCGTCCACCGCGCCCTCGTCGTGCGTGACGAGGACGACCGCGCCCTTGTACGTGCGCAGCGCGCCGAGGATCTCCTCGCGGCTCGCCGGGTCGAGGTTGTTCGTGGGCTCGTCGAGGAGCAGCACGTTGGCGGAGGAGACCACCAGGGTCGCGAGCGCCAGACGGGTCTTCTCGCCACCGGACAGGACGCCCGCCGGCTTGTCGACGTCGTCGCCGGAGAAGAGGAAGGAACCGAGCGTCTTGCGCACCGCCACGAGGTCGAGGTCGGGGGCGGCCGAGCGCATGTTCTCCAGGACCGTGCGCTCCGGGTCCAGCGTCTCGTGTTCCTGGGCGTAGTAGCCGAGCTTGAGGCCGTGGCCCTCGATGACCTGCCCGGTGTCGGGCTTCTCGGCGCCGCCGAGGAGCCGCAGAAGGGTGGTCTTGCCCGCGCCGTTGAGGCCGAGGATGACCACGCGCGAGCCCTTGTCGATGGCGAGGTCGACGTCCGTGAAGATCTCCAGGGAGCCGTACGACTTGGAGAGCCCCTCGGCCATCAGCGGGGTCTTGCCGCAGGGCGAGGGCTCCGGGAAGCGCAGCTTGGCGACCTTGTCGCTCTGGCGTACCTCGTCGAGGCCCGCGAGGAGCTTGTCGGCACGCTTGGCCATGTTCTGCGCGGCGACGGTCTTGGTGGCCTTGGCGCGCATCTTGTCGGCCTGCGAGTGGAGCTGGCTTGCCTTCTTCTCGGCGTTCTGGCGCTCGCGCTTGCGGCGCTTCTCGTCGGACTCGCGCTGCTGCTGGTAGAGCTTCCAGCCCATGTTGTAGACGTCGATCTGGGATCGGTTGGCGTCCAGATAGAAGACCTTGTTGACGACTGTCTCGACCAGTTCGACGTCGTGGGAGATCACGATGAAGCCGCCGCGGTAGGACTTGAGGTAGTCCCTGAGCCAGACGATGGAGTCGGCGTCGAGGTGGTTCGTCGGCTCGTCGAGAAGCAGGGTGTCGGCGTCCGAGAAGAGGATGCGGGCCAGCTCGACGCGGCGGCGCTGGCCACCGGAGAGCGTGTGCAGGGGCTGGCCGAGCACGCGGTCGGGGAGGCTCAGCGCGGCGGCGATGGTGGAGGCCTCGGCCTCGGCGGCGTAACCGCCCTTGGTGAGGAACTCCGTCTCCTGGCGCTCGTACTGCCGCATCGCCTTGTCGCGCGTCGCGCCCGAGCCGCTGGCGATGCGCTGTTCGTTCTCGCGCATCTTGCGGATGAGGGTGTCGAGTCCGCGGGCGGAGAGGATGCGGTCGCGTGCGAGCACGTCCAGGTCGCCGGTGCGGGGGTCCTGCGGGAGGTATCCGACCTCTCCGGAGCGGCTGATGGTGCCGCCGGCCGGGATGCCCTCACCGGCGAGGCACTTGGTGAGCGTGGTCTTGCCCGCTCCATTGCGGCCCACCAGACCGATGCGGTCGCCCTTGGCGATGCGGAAGGTGGCGTTCTCGATGAGGATGCGGGCGCCGGCGCGCAGCTCGATGCCGGAAGCGGTGATCACGGACAGACTCCTGGGCAGGGGTGGGTTCGGACGGCGGAAAGGCTGAAGGCGATCACGCCGTCTAATGCACGAGGAGAATGGCCATGCGGCCAATTCTAACGGGGCGGTGCAACCGCTTTTCCTGCCCGGGTTCGTACGTCGTCGGGGGCGCCGCCCGGCAGCTCGTTGCCCAGGGGTGAGCGGCGGGGCACGATGCGGCCGAGGTCGTCCACCGCGATCAGCTGGGACGTCCACGGCGTCGCGGCGTCACCGCAGGGCTGGGCGACCATCAGGGCGTCCTCGCGCCGCACGGAGCGTGCGGGCTCGAAGGCGCAGCCGGGGTGGGCCGGCAGCACCCAGCGCAGGTCGCCGTCGGCGCTGCGGTAGGCGGCGATGCGCTGCGGGGTGACGACGGCGATCATCCGGCCGCGGGCGTCGAGCGGCTGGAGGACTCCGGCGGCTCCCCGGGAGCCCGCGGAGCCGAGCCAGGACGCACTGTCGGGGATGCCGCGGTGCCAGCGCACGGCGCTGCCGTCGGCGCGCGGTGCGGTGTCGGTGACCAGGCCGTCGCTCCAGAGCGCGACGGCGTGCCCGGGGACGGGGAGCAGCGCGAGCGGCCGGGCCCCTTCGCGGCGGTACGTCCAGTGCGCGCGCCCGCTCGCCGGGTCGTACGCCGCGACCGCGCGGCCCGTGGTGCGGAGCTCGGGGGTCGCCGTGCCGTCGGCCACGCGCGCGTGCACGGTGACGTGGTCCCCGTAGGGAGCGGGCAGCGAGTGGTGGGCCGCGGTGATGAGCGGCAGGGCGAGCAGGCCGAGGGCCGCCGGCAGGGCGAGCCGGGATCCGCGGCGGGCGGGCACCGGTTCCGCGGGGCTCACGCGCCCGGATCCGGTCACCCCGAACGGCACAACGGACACGACGCCCCCCTCATGCGGGCACCTCGGCCGGTACCTCTGCCCACGCAACAGGCGCAGAGCGTAGCGGCGGCCCCGCCGCACGGCCCCGGGCGACGGCCGCGACACGACGCACCGATCGGCGAGGGTCCCCCGTTCGGACCCCCGTCCGGCGCCACACCGAGTGGGGCATATCAGGATGAAGGCGCCGGCATCTCGGCACAGGGCGGCGCGACGCCGCCCCGGACGCGAGGCAGAGGGTGGTGCGCCCATGCAGTTCGACGACGACGCCAATCTGGACACGTCCGAGGTACAGGACGTGCGGGGCAGCCGGATCCCCGGCGGCAAGGCGGTCGGCGGCGGCATCGCGGGCCTGATCGCGCTGCTTCTCGGGCTGTTCTTCGGGGTCGGCCCCGACCAGCTCGGCCTCTCGTCGGGCAACGAGGAGCCCGCAGCCACCTCCACGTCCCTCGCGCAGGTCCAGCAGAGCTGCCGTACCGGGCAGGACGCGAACACCAAGGACGACTGCCGCATGGTGGCCGTGGTCAACAGCGTCCAGGACTACTGGCGCCCGGAGTTCCAGCGCCGGGAGGGGACCTACTCCGCCGCGCCGACCGTCCTGTACACCAGCCGGGTGGGCACGGCCTGCGGCGCCGCGTCGTCGGCGGTCGGCCCCTTCTACTGCCCCGGCGACCGGAAGGTCTATCTGGACCTCGGCTTCTTCGACGAGCTGCGGACCAAGTTCGGCTCGAGCGGCGGCCCCTTCGCGCAGGCGTACGTCGTGGCGCACGAGTACGGGCACCACGTGCAGAACCTGATGGGGACGCTGCAGCGCTCCCAGGACGGGCGCACGGGACGCAACAGCAACGCCGTGAAGGTGGAGCTGCAGGCCGACTGCTACGCGGGTGTCTGGGCGCGGCACGCGACCCGCACCGCCGACGACAGGACGGGCAAGCCGCTGATCACCAGCCTCGACGAGGCGGACATCCGCGAGGGCCTGGACGCGGCGGCCGCCGTGGGCGACGACCGCATCCAGGAGAAGTTCCAGGGCCGGGTCACCCCCGAGTCCTGGACGCACGGCTCGGCCGAGCAGCGCCAGCAGTGGTTCTACCAGGGCTACCGCACCGGCGACATGGCGCAGTGCAACACCTTCCGGTGAGGCTCTACACCCCTCCGGTGTGCACCTGGAAGGCCGCCCGGCGCACGGCCTTGGCCAGCGCCGGGTCGGGGTGGGCCGCCGCGAGGGCCACCAGGACCTGGACCGTGCGGGGGTGGCCGACCCGGCGGACCTCGTCCAGGAGCGCGGGCACGGTGGGCTGCACCGCTGACTCCAGGTGGCGTACGAGGAGGTTGATCTCCCCGTGGTCGGCGACGGCCGCCGCCGTGTCGACCCACAGCCACGTCGACTCCTCCCGCGTCAGGACGAGGTGGACGTCCTCGGGGTCGGCGCCTTCGTGCTCGGCCAGCCAGATGAGGGCGTAGGGCCGCAGGGGGGTCTCCTCCACGACGGCCCGCACCTCCGCCTCGGCCGGGGCGCCGACCACCCGCAGGGCCTCGAAGGCGAGGCCGCGCAGCAGGGCGTCCTCGCCGCGGGCGGCCTCCAGGAGCTCGGCGACGGCGCTGCCCACGGGGCGGGCCGCGAGCCAGGCGCGGTACTCGGAGCGGGCCGCGTTCGGGCGCAGGCGGGCGCAGCCGCGCAGCATGTCCTCCGCCGACTGCTCGATGTTGCCCGCCGGGCTCTGCGCGGCCACGCAGATCTGCTCCAGCTTGACCCAGACCGCCCAGCTGCCGAGCGGCGTCAGGGTGGCCTGTCCCTCGGCGTACGTCAGCGCTCCGACGGCGGCGAGGCCGCGCAGCGCCCAGTCCAGGAGGGTGGCGAGGGACGGGGTGTCGGCCAGGTCGACCGGCTCGGGCTGCGGGCCGTAGGGGATCTCGCAGCGTTCCGTGCGCAGTTCCGTGACGCGCTGGTCCAGGAGGTCGAGGAGCTGCGGCACGGGGACGGGGCCCGCGGAGAGCTGCAGCAGGGTGAGGAGCTGCGGCATGGCCTCGACGGTCTCGGCCACCGTGGCGGGCGGCAGTTCGCGCGACGCGGGGTGCGCGAGCGACCAGGCGTCGAAGAGGGCGACCCAGCCACGCAGTACGGCGGCGTCGTCACGGTCCCAGGCGCGCAGCCGCCAGCCGGGGCGCGCGCTGTCGCCGTGCACCTCGATGAGGCCGGCGAGCCGTGCGGTGTCCCAGTCGGCGCGGACCTGATCCGGGGTCAGCGCCAGTTCCGCGGCGGCCCGTTCCGCGGTGGCGGCGGAGAGGGTGCCGTCGCCGCCTTTGGCGGCCGCGGCTCCCGTCGAGCCCTTGGCGGTTCCCGGTCGGGTGCGTCCGGGGTGCAGGGAGGCGTCGGCCCAGCGCGCGATCCGTACGGCGTCGGCGAGGCTCCTCCGCGCCATCCGGGCCAGCTCTCCCGGGGCGGGTGTGCCCTCGGGTGGCCGGGGCGCGGGGCGGCGCGCACGTGCTTGCGTCACTGCGCCGGGGGCGGTCAGGGGCCGCGCTGCGCCGCGCTCCACCCCCGCTCGCCTCTCGGCCCCGGGGGACTGAGCGCGGACGAGTCGGAGCCTTGAGTCGCGCGGGATACGGGACGTCACGGGAGCAGTCTTCCTGTTGACGGTCCGAAAACCCAAACGGAATGTCTGCGCAAGGCTTCGGAGCGCCGCCTCAGGGGGCTCTCGCGCGCTACATGAGGGGCGTGAGGAAGCGCCGCAGCGCTTCTTCGTAGCCCGCGGGGTCGGCGTTCCACATGGCGCCGTGGGGCGCATCCGGAACGGTGTGGAGTGTGACCAGCTCCGGGCGGCGTTCGGCCAGTTGACGGGAGAGCGCCCAGGGGGCGATGACGTCGTCGGGGCCGTGGAAGAGGAGCGTGGGGACCTTGAGCACCTCGGGGTCGGCGGCCTCCAGGATGCGGTCGCCGCGCAGGCCCGTGCGCCCCTGGGCGGCGCGCACCGCGAGCGGCAGGAGGGGCCCCGGTGTGCGGCGGGCCGCGGCGAGCGCGCGCAGGGTGGTCTCCCAGTTGAGCACCGGGGAGTCCAGGACGAGCCCGCTGATCCGGTCGCGGAGCGCCGAGTACGCGGCGGCGTGCAGGGCCATGGCGGCGCCGGTGGACCAGCCGTGCAGGATCACCTTCTGGGCGCCGTATCGCACGGCGTAGCGGATGGCCGCGTCCAGGTCGCGCCACTCGGTCTCGCCGAGGTGGCCGAGGCCGTCCGGGGAGCGGGGCGCTCCGAGGTCGCCGCGGTAGGCGAGGTCGAGTACCGGGAACTGCTGGTGGTGCAGGAAGTCCATGACGACCATGGGGTGCTCGCGGGTGGTGCCGAGGCCGTGCACGGTGATCACCCAGGTGTCGCGGGCACCCGGCACGAACCAGGCGGGCAGACCGCCGAGTTCGCCGGGGATGTCGACATCCGCGTGGTCGATGTCCAGGGCCGAGTGCGGGTCGCCGATGTGGACCTGCGGGGTGAGCCAGACCTTCGCGCCGGGTTCCATGGCGCCGTGCGTGACGCGCTCCAGGCGGCGTACGACGGTGTCGGCCGCGTGCGGGGCGGCGTCCAGGACGGGCCCGATCACGGCATGGCTGCCGTGGCCGCTGAGCCCGTACGTACCGGGACGCAGGCTCGCCAGGGCGCGGGTCAGGGTGATCTGCCCGGCGGCCGTGGAGTGGACGGTGAGGCGCGGCTCGGTCGGCAGCGGGCGGCCGGCCGGTGCTTTCAGGGCCGCGTTGCTGGCGAACCGGCCCGCGGCGACGGCGGCTGCGCCGCCCAGGAGGGCGGTCGTGACGGCGGTGACGGCCGTTGCCGTCGCGTTGGCTGGGCGCACCTGCCCAGTGTCGGGCCCTGGCCTGGCTGGGGCCAGTGGGCGGGGCCCGCGGGGTGACGCGACTTCACCTTCGGCCCCACGCAGACACGCCGTGATGCCGCCTCGCCCGCGGCCCCACGGGACGCGTCACTGTTGGCCGTAACCCCGCAGCCTGTCCTCCGCCTCCCTCAGCTGTCCCGTCGACAGGAGGGTCGGGGCGTGGCCAGGGACGGAGCTGGCCGTCAGCCACAGGCGGGACATCCACTCCAGCTGCGCCGTGCGGTCGTACGCCTGGTCCAGGGTGTCCCCGTACGTGATGGTGCCGTGGTTCTGCAGCAGGCAGCCGGTGCGTTCCCTGAGGGCCCGGAGCATGTTCTGCGCCAACTCGTCCGAGCCGTACGGCGCGTATCGGGCCACCCGGACGGGGCCGCCGAGCGCGGCGGCCATGTAGTGGATGGGCGGGAGCTCCGGGACCAGGGTGGAGACGGCGGTGGCGTGCACCGCGTGGGTGTGGACCACGGCCGCGGCGTCCGTGGTGCGGTAGACCGCGAGGTGCATGGGCAGTTCGCTGGTCGGGGTGAGCTCACCGAAGAGCCGGTTGCCGTCCGTGTCGACGCCGACCGCGTCCCGCGGTCCCAGCCGGTCGTAGGGGACCCCGCTGGGGGTGACCAGGATCGTGCCGCCGAGGCGCACCGAGACATTGCCCGACGTGCCGACCACCAGGCCGTCCGCCACCGTTCTGCGGGCCGCCGCCACCAGTTCGTCCCACGCCCGCTCCATCGCGCCCCGCCGGCCTTCGTCCCGCTGCTCCGTCATGCCGTGATCCTGCCAGGCGGCTCGCGATCCACCGGCGCGGTCGGCCGGGCGGCTCGGGTGATCAGAATCTCTTCGGCGGCTCGCCGAGCCGCCCCGAGGGGTGTGCACGGGGATGGTGAGGCACCCTGGGAAGCCGGGATTCCGGGCCTCCCGCCCGGCCTCCCGCCGCCGCTCCGGTCGATCACCGGCACGGCACAAGCGGAACCGGAGCGAAGGCGCCCCGAATTGAGTCACCGCACGGCCCGGCCCAGTTCACTTTCCGTTCACCAAGGTTGCCTACGTTCCAATTGCCACTGACGTCCAACAGAAGCCTGGGTAAATGGAACACATCACGCTTCTCCTCGGGATCGTGATCGTTACCGCTCTCGTGTTCGACTTCACGAACGGTTTCCACGACACAGCCAACGCGATGGCTACCACCATCTCGACTGGCGCTCTCAAGCCCAAGACGGCGGTGGCCATGTCCGCCGTGCTGAATCTCGTCGGCGCTTTCCTCTCCGTCGAAGTCGCCAAGACGATCTCTGGCGGCATCGTCAACGAGGACGGACTGAAGACAGAGGTGATCTTCGCGGCCCTGGTCGGCGCGATCCTCTGGAATCTGCTGACCTGGCTGGTGGGCCTGCCCTCCAGTTCCTCCCACGCACTCTTCGGTGGCCTCATCGGCGCCGCGGTCATGTCGATGGGCTGGTCGTCGATCAACGGCGGCACCGTCGTCACCAAGATCCTGATCCCGGCCCTGGCCGCGCCTCTCGTGGCGGGTCTCGCCGCGCTGGTGGCCACGCGCCTGACGTACCGGATCGGCCGCAACACCGACACCAAGGCCACGGCCAAGGGTTACCGCGCCGGACAGATCGCCTCCGCGGGCCTCGTCTCGCTGGCCCACGGCACGAACGACGCGCAGAAGACCATGGGCATCATCACGCTCGCCCTGGTCACCGGCGGCGTCCTGAACCCGGGCGCCAACCCCCCGATGTGGGTCATCGTCTCGGCCGGTGTCGCCATCGCGCTCGGCACCTACCTCGGCGGCTGGCGCATCATCCGCACCATGGGCAAGGGCCTCACCGACCTCCAGCCGCAGCAGGGCTTCGCCGCCCAGACCAGCGCCGCGACAGTCATCCTGGCCTCCTCGCACATCGGTTTCTCGCTCTCCACCACGCAGTCCTGCTCCGGCGCCGTCATGGGCGCGGGCCTCGGCCGCAAGGGCGGCGTGGTCCGCTGGTCCACGGCGACCCGCATGTTCGTCGCCTGGGGTCTGACCCTGCCGGCCGCCGGTCTGGTCGGCGCGGGGGCCGAGTTCCTCACCAAGCAGGGCCCTTGGGGCATCGCGGCCACCGCCGCGCTCCTCATCGGCGGCTCCGCCGTCATCTGGGTGCTGTCCCGGCGCAACGCCGTCGACCACACGAACGTCGCCGACGACGAGATCGGCGGCTCCTCCGCCGCCGAGCCCGTGGGCGTCGTGACCAACGCGATGGCCGCCGTCACACCGCCCCCCACCGGGTCGGCCGTGGCCAGCGCGGACATCGACTTCGTCAAGGCCACCATCGCGGCCCCGACCAGCACCGTGGCGGACCCCGCCCGGCCCGCCACGGTGTAAGGAAGAGTCAGCATGGACATCGACTGGGCAGCTCTCGGCTCCGTCTTCGGAGTCAGCCTCGCGGTGACGGTGGCCCTGGTGGGCCTGTTCACCCTCGGCATCGTCGGCCTCTCCAAGCGCGAGGCGGCCACGTCCGGCGCCGCCACCGCGGGAGCCTCCGCGGGTGCGTCCACGGCGGGCGGCACCGCCGCCGCGGCACGCACGGGCGCGTATGTGTGCTTCGCGCTCTGCGCGGCGGCCGTGGCGTACGGGATCTATCTGATCGTCGCCTGACGACCGGGCTTCAAGGTGGGGTGCGGGACGCTTCTGCGTCCCGCACCCCACCTTCGTATGTGGGCCTCCGCACACTCTCCCGTCGCAGGTCAACGGCGAGTTGACGGGCCTTCGCGGGCCGTGGTGGACTGCCGGAGCCAATACGGCAGCAGGAGAGGAAGCCGGTGCGAATCCGGCGCGGTCCCGCCACTGTCATCGAGGAGCTGACTCCTCGGAAGCCAGGAACTCTCGCCGCCGATCACGTCGAACCAGGGCGCGGACACCCTGAGTGAGGACATTCGCCATGCGCGGCCGCCCGTTGCCGGACCAGTTCCCGAGCGTGAGCTCTCCTCTCGGCACGACGACCGGCTGAAGCCATGCGTGCCGATCGCGACTTCGCGTACGGCGCCGCCGCCGGCCTCCTCGGTGATCTGTTCCTCGGCGATCCCCGCCGCGGGCATCCGGTCGCCGCGTTCGGGCGGGCCGCGAGCGCTGTCGAGCGACTGCTCTGGCGTGACCACCGCGGGTGGGGCGCCCTGCACACCGTGGTGTGCGCCGGAGGCGCGACCGGCGCCGCCGTCCTGGCCTCTTCTCTTGTACGTGACGCGCGCGCCGCGTCCGTCGCGCTGACCGCCGCGACCACTTGGGCCGTGGTCGGCGGCACCTCGCTGGGGCGTGAGGCGCGGGCCATCGGCGGGGCGCTCGCCGCCGGGGACATCGAGGTGGCGCGGGAGCGGCTGCCGCATCTGTGCGGCCGCGATCCGCAGGCGCTCGACGCCGACGGCATCGCGCGGGCCGTGGTCGAGTCCGTCGCCGAGAACACGTCCGACGCCGTGGTCGGGGCCTTGGTGTGGGGGGCCCTTGGCGGGGTCCCCGGCCTGGTCGGCTTCCGGGCCGTCAACACGCTCGACGCCATGGTCGGGCACAAGTCCGTGAAGTACCGGCGCTACGGGTGGGCCTCCGCCCGCCTCGACGACGTACTGGGGTGGCCGGGCGCCCGGCTCACCGCGGTGCTCGCGGCTGCCGCCGGGGACGCGCCGCGCGGCGCGGTGCGGGCCTGGCGTGACGATGCCGCCAAGCATCCGAGCCCCAACGCGGGGCCCGTCGAGGCCGCCTTCGCCGGGGCGTTGGGCGTACGGCTCGGGGGGACTCTCTCGTACGCGGGGCGGGTAGAGCACCGGCCTGTCCTGAACGGGGACGGGCGGGGCGTCGAAGTCACCGACATCGAGCGGGCCGTGAAGCTGTCGCGGCGGGTCGGGCTGCTCGCCCTCGGCGTCGCGGCGGCCGTGAGCACGCTACGGAAAGGCAGGGCCTCATGAGTGGTGGGCTGCTCGTCGCAGGAACCACGTCCGACGCGGGCAAGAGCGTCGTCACCGCCGGTATCTGCCGGTGGCTGGCGCGCAAGGGGGTCTCCGTCGCGCCCTTCAAGGCGCAGAACATGTCCCTCAACTCCTTTGTCACGCGCGAAGGCGCCGAGATCGGGCGGGCCCAGGCCATGCAGGCGCAGGCCGCCCGGGTCGAGCCGACCGCGCTGATGAATCCGGTCCTTCTCAAGCCGGGCAGCGACCGCAGCAGCCAGGTCGTCCTGATGGGCAAGCCGGTCGGCGAGATGAGCGCGCGCGGCTACCACGGTGGGCGGCAGGAAGCGTTGTTGTCGACCGTCGTGGGATGCCTCGAGGAACTTCGGGGCAGCTATGACGCCGTGATCTGCGAAGGTGCGGGCAGCCCCGCGGAGATCAATCTGCGGCGTACGGACATCGTGAACATGGGGATCGCGCGGGCCGCCCGCTTCCCCGTGGTCGTGGTGGGAGACATCGACCGCGGGGGCGTCTTCGCCTCCTTCTTCGGGACGACGGCGCTGCTGAGCGCCGAGGACCAGGAGCTGGTCGCCGGGTATCTCGTCAACAAGTTCCGGGGCGATGTCTCGCTGCTCGAACCGGGGCTCGACATGCTTCATGAGCTGACCGGGCGGCGCACGTTCGGTGTGCTGCCGTTCCAGCACGGCCTCGGCATCGACGAGGAGGACGGGCTCCGGGTCTCCCTGCGGGGTGCCGTGCGGGAGTCCGTGGTCGCTCCCCCGGTCGGTGAGGACGTGCTGCGGGTCGCCGTCTGTGCCGTACCGCTGATGTCGAACTTCACGGACGTGGACGCGCTGGCCGCCGAACCCGGCGTCGTCGTGCGGTTCGTGGACCGGGCGGAAGAGCTGGTCGACGCCGATCTCGTGATCGTGCCGGGGACGCGCGGCACGGTCCGTGCCCTGGAGTGGCTGCGCGAGCGCGGCCTCGCCGCCGCCATCGCGCGTCGCGCCGCCGAGGGGCGTCCCGTGCTCGGGATCTGCGGCGGCTTCCAGGTGCTCGGCGAGCACATCGAGGACGACGTCGAGTCGCGGGCGGGAGCCGTGGACGGGCTCGGCCTGCTGCCCGTACGCGTGCGGTTCGCGCGCGAGAAGACCCTCGCCAGACCGGTCGGCGAGGCGCTCGGCGAACCCGTCGAGGGGTACGAGATCCATCACGGCGTCGCTCAAGTCCTGGGCGGCGAGCCGTTCTTGGAAGGGTGCCGTGTCGGCGAGGTGTGGGGCACGCACTGGCACGGCTCCCTGGAGTCGGACGCGTTCCGGCGCCGCTTCCTCACCGAGGTCGCCCACGCCGCCGGGCGCCGCTTCGTGCCCGCGCCCGACACCAGCTTCGGCGCACTGCGCGAGGAGCAGCTCGATCTGCTCGGCGACCTGATCGAAGAACACGCGGACACGGACGCGCTGCTCAGCCTGATCGAGACCGGCGCACCCGCCGGTCTCCCCTTCATCGCACCGGGGGCACCCTCATGACCGTCCTGCTTCTGTCCACCGCCGACACGGATCTCCTTGCCGCCCGTGCCTCCGGCGCCCCCTACCGCATCGGCAACCCCACCCGGGTCGACGCGCAGACCGAGCTGCCCGCGCTGGTCGAGGGCGCGGACATCGCCGTCGTACGCCTGCTCGGCGGCAAGCGGGCGTGGGAGGACGGGCTTGCGGGGCTGAAGGCCGCCGGGATCCCGACGGTGCTGCTAGGCGGCGAGGCCGTGCCGGACGCGGAGTTGATGGCGGAGTCGACCGTGCACGCGGGGTCCGTGGCGGAGGCCCTGCGGTATCTCGTCGAGGGCGGCACGGAGAATCTGCGCGAGCTGGCGCGCTTCCTCAAGGAGGACGTGCTGGCGGCGGGACACGCGCGCTCCGGTGACGCCCACGAGCGGCAGAGCGCCGAGCCGCGGAAGATGCCCGAGTACGGGGTGCACGGTTCGCGCGCGTACGTCAAGGGCCGGCCGTCGGTCGGCGTGCTCTTCTACCGCGCGCACCAGCTCTCCGGGAACACCGGCTTCGTCGACACGCTGTGCGACGCGATCGAGGCGCGGGGCGCCAACGCCCTTCCCGTCTACTGCGGTTCGCTGCGCGGTGCCGACTCAGGACTGTACGAGATCCTCGGGAAGGCGGACGCGCTCGTCGCCACCGTCCTCGCGGCGGGCGGCACGCACGCCTCGGGCGCGAGCGCGGGCGGCGACGAGGAGGCCTGGGACATCGGCGCTCTCGCCGACCTCAACATCCCCGTCCTGCAAGGGCTTTGCCTGACCTCCTCGCGCGCCACGTGGGACGCGTCGGACGCCGCGCTCTCCCCCATGGACGCCGCCATGCAGGTGGCGATCCCCGAGTTCGACGGCCGTGTCATCACCGTCCCGTTCTCCTTCAAGGAGCAGGGCCCCGACGACGTACCGGTGTACGTGGCCGACCCCGAGCGTGCCGCCCGGGTCGCCGGAATCGCCCTGCGTCACGCCCAGTTGAAGCACAAGCCGAACGCCGAGAAGAAGCTCGCCCTCGTCTTCACGGCCTATCCCACCAAGCACTCGCGCGTCGGTAACGCGGTCGGCCTCGACACCCCCGCGTCGGCGGTGCGGGTGCTCGACTCACTGCGGGATGCCGGATACGTCGTCGAGGGCCACCCGGACAACGGCGACGAGCTCATCCACCGGCTCATCAACGCCGGTGGTCACGACGTCGAGTGGCTCACCGAGGAGCAGCTGGCCGCCGCCCCCGCGCGCGTGCCGCTCGCCGACTACCGGGCGTGGTTCGACAAGCTGGACCCCGAGTTGCGCGACGGCATGCTGGAGGCGTGGGGCGAGCCGCCCGGCAATCTGTACGTGGACGGCGACGACATCGTGCTCGCCTCCCTCCAGTTCGGGAACGTCGTCGTGATGATCCAGCCGCCGCGCGGCTTCGGCGAGAACCCCATCGCGATCTACCACGACCCCGACATGCCGCCCTCGCACCACTACATGGCGGCCTACCGCTGGCTGGAGATGTCCTTCGGCGCCGACGCGGTCGTCCACATGGGCAAGCACGGCACGATGGAGTGGCTGCCGGGCAAGGGCCTTGGCCTGAGCGGTGGTTGCGCCCCGGACGCGGTGCTCGGCGAGCTGCCGCTGATCTACCCGTTCATCGTGAACGACCCCGGCGAGGGCACCCAGGCCAAGCGGCGCGGGCACGCCACGGTGGTGGACCATCTGGTGCCGCCGATGGCACGCGCGGACACGTACGGGGACCTGGCCAAGCTGGAACAGCTCCTCGACGAGTACGCGCTGGTCAGCGACCTGGACCCGACGAAGGCCCCCGCCGTCCGCGCGCAGATCTGGACGCTGGTGAAGGCCGCCGAGCTCCACCACGACCTGCACGTCGACGAGCAGCCCGACGACGTCGAGTTCGACGAGTTCGTCATGCACATCGACGGCTATCTCTGCGAGATCAAGGACGTGCAGATCCGCGACGGACTGCACATCCTCGGCGGTGGCCCCGAGGGCGAGGCGCGCGTCAATCTGGTGCTCGCCGTCCTGCGGGCCTCTCAGGTGTGGGGCGGTCAGGCGAACGCCCTGCCCGGTCTGCGGGCCTGCCTCGCCGAGCACTTCGGGCTCAGCGAGAAGGAGCTGCTCGCCGAGCCGGGCGCCGCGGTGAAGGTCGCGGACGGCCTGACGTCGCTGGTCGACGGGCCCGCGCGAAGCGGCGCCGACGCGCTCGACCTCCTGGAGCAGCTGTGCCGCCGGCTCGCCGAGGGCATGGAGGAGCGCGGCTGGGAGCTCTCCGCCGTGCGAGGGCTCGTACGGGATGTCGTAGGCGTCGAACTGCCGCCCGCCGTGGCCGTGTTGGGCTTCGCGTGCGAGGAGGTCGTGCCCCGTCTCGCCAGGACCACGGACGAGATCGGGCACATCCTGCGGGCGCTCGACGGCGGTTACGTCCCCGCCGGGCCTTCCGGGTCGCCCACGCGCGGACTCGTCAACGTGCTGCCGACCGGCCGCAACTTCTACTCCGTCGACCCCAAGGCGATCCCCTCGCGGCTGTCCTGGGAGGTCGGCCAGTCGCTGGCCGACTCGCTCATCGCGCGCTATCTGGCGGACACCGGTGACTATCCGAAGTCGGTCGGCCTGACCGTGTGGGGTACGTCGGCGATGCGCACGCAGGGCGACGACATCGCCGAGATCCTGGCGCTGCTCGGCTGCCGCCCCGTCTGGGACGACGCGTCGCGGCGCGTCACCGGGTTCGAGATCGTGCCGGTGGAGGAGCTCGGACGGCCGCGCATCGATGTGACGGTGCGGATCTCCGGATTCTTCCGTGACGCGTTCCCGCACGTCATCGGCCTGATCGACGACGCGGTGCGGGCCGTGGCCGAGCTGGACGAGGCTCCGGAGTCCAACTACGTACGGGCGCACTCCGACGAGGACACCGCCGAGCACGGCGACCGGCGCCGGGCCACATCCCGGATCTTCGGCTCCAAGCCCGGGGCCTACGGCGCGGGTCTCCTCCCGCTGATCGACGCGCGCAACTGGCGCAGCGACGCCGACCTCGCCGAGGTGTACGCGGTGTGGGGCGGATACGCGTACGGGCGCGGGCTCGACGGAAAGGCCGCGCGCGGGGACATGGAGACCGCGTTCCGGCGGATCAACGTCGCGGCCAAGAACGTGGACACCCGGGAACACGACCTGGTCGACGCCGACGACTACTTCCAGTACCACGGCGGCATGGTCGCCATGGTGCGCCATCTGACGGGCGAGTCCCCCGAGGCGTACGTGGGCGACTCCGCCACCCCCGACCAGGTGAAGACGCGCACGCTCGGCGAGGAGACCCACCGCGTGTTCCGGGCCCGCGTGGTCAACCCCCGCTGGATGGCGGCCATGCGGCGCCACGGCTACAAGGGGGCCTTCGAGATGGCCGCCACCGTGGACTACCTCTTCGGGTACGACGCGACCGCGGGCGTGGTCGACGACTGGATGTACGAGAAGCTCTCCGCCGAGTACGTCTTCGACCCCGAGAACCGGGAGTTCATGCAGAAGTCCAACCCCTGGGCGCTGCGCGGCATTTCGGAGCGGCTGCTCGAAGCGGCGGAGCGTGGCCTTTGGGCCGAGCCCGACGCGCGGACGCTGGAGCGGCTGCGGGCCACCTACCTGGAGCTCGAGGGCGAGCTGGAGGGGGACGGGTGAGGCCCGCCGTTCCCGTCCCCTGCCCTGCCCTGGATCACGCAATGGAGGCCTTGTGACCACCCCCTATCCGTTCACCGCTCTCGTCGGTCAGGACGACCTGAGGCTCGCCCTGCTGCTCAACGCCGTGTCGCCCGCCGTCGGCGGCGTGCTCGTCCGCGGCGAGAAGGGCACCGCCAAGTCCACCGCCGTGCGCGCCCTTTCGGCGCTGCTTCCGCAGGTACCCGTCGTCGCAGGCTGCCGGTTCTCCTGTGACCCGGCCGCTCCCGACCCCGCCTGCCCGGACGGTCCGCACGACGTCGCCGGGGCGTCGGTGCGGGACGCGCGCATGGTCGAGCTGCCCGTCGGCGCCTCCGAGGACCGCCTGGTCGGGGCGCTCGACATCGAGCGGGCGCTCGCTGAGGGCGTCAAGGCCTTCGAGCCGGGACTGCTCGCCGACGCCCATCGCGGCATCCTCTACGTCGACGAAGTGAACCTGCTGCACGACCACTTGGTGGACCTGCTGCTGGACGCCGCCGCCATGGGCGCCTCGTACGTCGAGCGTGAGGGCGTGTCGGTCCGGCATGCGGCGCGGTTCCTGCTCGTGGGCACCATGAACCCCGAAGAGGGCGAACTGCGCCCGCAGTTGCTCGACCGCTTCGGGCTCACCGTCGAGGTCGCCGCGTCGCGCGAGACCGACCAGCGCGTCGAGGTCGTACGGCGGCGGCTCGCGTACGACGACGACGCGGAAGGGTTCGCCGCACGGTGGGCCGACGAGGAGTCCGCGGTGCGGGCCCGGATCGTCGCCGCCCGCGCACTGCTTCCCCAAGTGCGGCTGGGTGACGGTGCGTTGCGGCAGATCGCGGCCACCTGCGCGGCCTTCGAGGTCGACGGGATGCGGGCCGACATCGTGATGGCGCGTACGGCGACGGCGCTCGCCGCGTGGGCGGGGCGCGAGGACGTGCTCGCCGAGGACGTCCGGCAGGCCGCGCTCCTCGCGCTCCCGCACCGGCGTCGGCGCAACCCCTTCGATGCCCCCGGGCTCGACGAGGACAAGCTCGACGACACGCTGGAGCAGGCCTCCGACGGCGACCAGGGCGACGACGACCCGGACCCCGACGGCCCCGACGGCGGTGGCAAGCCCCCGGAGAGCGGGCCCGACACCCCCGACACCCCGGGCTCGCCCGAGTCGCAGGGCGAGGCGGGCCAAGAGGACGAGGCGGGCCAGGAGGACGAGGCGTCGCCCGCGCAGGCTCCGGCCGCCGGTGGCGGTGAGCAGCAGCCCGTGCGGGCCGCGGAGCCGTTCCGCACCAAGATGCTGAGCGTGCCCGGCCTCGGTGAGGGTGCCGCGGGGCGGCGCTCACGGGCGCGGACCGAGCACGGGCGGACCACCGGGGCCCGGCGGCCCCAAGGGGCGCTCACCAAGCTGCACTTGGCGGCCACCGTGCAGGCCGCGGCCCCGCATCAGCGGGCGCGTGGCCGCTCGGGGCGCGGGCTCGTCGTACGGCGTGACGATCTGCGGCAGGCGACGCGGGAGGGGCGTGAGGGCAACCTCGTGCTCTTCGTCGTGGACGCCTCCGGGTCCATGGCGGCGCGGCAGCGGATGAGTGCCGTGAAGGGCGCGGTGCTCTCGCTGCTGCTCGACGCCTATCAGCGGCGGGACAAGGTCGGGCTCGTCACCTTCCGGGGGGCCGATGCCGAGGTGGCGTTGCCGCCCACGTCCTCCGTGGATGCTGCCGCCGCGCGCCTGGAGTCGCTGCCGACGGGCGGGCGTACGCCTGTCGCGGCCGGGCTGCTCAAGGCGCACGAGGTGCTGCGGGTGGAGCGGCTGCGCGATCCGGCGCGGCGTCCGCTGGTGGTGGTCGTGACGGACGGGCGGGCCACGGGTGGCGTGGAGCCGGTGGCCCAGGCGGGGCGCGCGGCGCGGCTCTTCGGGGCCGCGGGGATCGCTTCGGTGGTCGTCGACTGCGAGTCGGGGCCGGTGCGGCTCGGGCTCGCGGGGCAGCTCGCGGGTGAGCTCGGCGGGACGGCCGTGACACTCGACGAACTGCGGGCGGAGTCCATCGCCGGGCTCGTCAAGGACGTACAGGGAACTCGAACGAGGAGCGTGGCCTGATGCCTCAGGGGCAGCCGAGCGTGGTGCCGGACGACGGGCTCACCACGCGTCAGCGGCGCAACCGTCCGCTGGTCGTCGTGCACACGGGGATCGGCAAGGGGAAGTCCACCGCCGCTTTCGGTCTCGCACTGCGGGCCTGGAATCAGGGGTGGCCCATCGGGGTCTTCCAGTTCGTGAAGTCGGCGAAGTGGAAGGTCGGCGAGGAGAACGCCCTGAAGGTGCTCGGGGCATCCGGCGAGGGCGGGTCCGTCGACTGGCACAAGATGGGCGAGGGCTGGTCGTGGATCCAGCGCGCGCCCGCCGACGGCGAGCAGAGCAACGAGGAGAAGGCGCGCGAGGGCTGGGAGCAGGTCAAGCGTGACCTCGCCGCGCAGACGTACCAGCTGTACGTCCTCGACGAGTTCGCCTACCCCATGCACTGGGGATGGATCGACACGAACGAGGTCATCGAGACGCTCCGGGCGCGGCCGGGGAACCAGCATGTGATCATCACCGGTCGCAACGCGCCCGCCGATCTGGTCGAGTTCGCCGATCTCGTCACCGACATGTCCAAGGTCAAGCACCCGATGGACGCCGGGCAGAAGGGCCAGAGGGGCATCGAGTGGTAGCTCGGCTCGTCGTCGCGGCGCCGTCCTCCGGAAGCGGGAAGACGACCGTCGCCACGGGGTTGATGGCCGCGTTCGCCGCGGCCGGCCTCGCCGTGTCCCCGCACAAGGTGGGGCCCGACTACATCGACCCCGGGTATCACGCGCTGGCCACGGGGCGGCCGGGCCGCAACCTGGACGCGTATATGTGCGGGCCGGAGTTGGTCGCGCCCCTGTTCGCCCACGGGGCGCGGGGGTGCGATCTCGCGGTGGTCGAGGGCGTCATGGGCCTGTACGACGGCGCCTCCGGGCAGGGTGAACTCGCTTCCACCGCGCAGGTGTCGAAGCTGCTGCGGGCGCCGGTGGTGCTTGTCGTGGATGCGTCGTCGCAGTCGCGGTCCGTGGCCGCCCTTGTGCATGGGTTCGCCTCGTGGGATCCGGAGGTGCGGATCGGGGGCGTGATCCTGAACAAGGTGGGGTCGGCGCGGCATGAGGCGTTGCTGCGGGAGGCTCTTGATGAGTCCGGGGTGCCTGTGCTGGGGGCGTTGGGGCGTGCGCCGCAGGTCCAGGCTCCCTCACGGCACCTGGGGCTCGTGCCGGTCGCCGAGCGGCGGGCTGAGGCTGTGGCGTCTGTTGCGGCGTTGGCCTCCCAGGTCCGCGAGGGGTGCGACCTGGAGGCCATTCTTGCGCTGGCCCGCAGTGCGCCCGCGTTGGCCGGTGACGCGTGGGATCCGGTTGCTGTCGGTGCCTGCGGCGCTTCTTTCCCCAATCCCGCCCCTTCCCGAAACTGTGGGCTCCGCCCCCAGACCCCCGCTCCTCAAACGCCGGAGGGGCTGGATATACCACCGGGCGGGATGAAGAATCCCGTAGTCGCCGTCGCCGGTGGTGCTGCGTTTTCCTTCTCCTATGCGGAGCATGCCGAGCTGCTTGCCGCCGCCGGGGCCGATGTCGTTACCTTTGATCCGTTGCGCGATGAAGAACTGCCGCTCGGCACCGCCGGGTTGGTCATCGGGGGTGGGTTCCCCGAGGTGTACGCCCCCGAGCTCTCCGCCAACGAGCCGCTTCGGAAAGCCGTTGCCGAGTTGGCGCTCAGCGGGGCGCCCGTCGCCGCCGAGTGTGCCGGACTGCTGTACCTGACCCGGGAGTTGGACGGCAAGCCGATGTGTGGCGTGCTGGACGCGCACGCGCGGATGTCCGAGCGGCTCACGCTCGGCTACCGCGAGGCCGTGGCCGTGTCCGACAGCCCGCTCGCGGAGGTCGGCACCCGGATGCGCGGGCACGAGTTCCACCGCACCGTCGTCGAGCCGGGCGCCGGGGCGGCTCCCGCCTGGGGCCTGCACGCCCCTGAACGGCGCGTCGAAGGCTTCGTACAACAGGGTGTGCACGCGAGTTACCTGCACACGCATTGGGCCGCCGAACCCGGTATCGCCCGTCGGTTCGTAGAGAGGTGCAGAGGATGGGCAACAGCATGAGCAGCAAGCTGGTCGGTGTCGGGGTCGGCCCCGGAGATCCCGAACTCGTCACGGTCAAGGGCGTGAACGCCCTGCGCGCCGCCGCTGTCGTCGTCGTGCCCGTCATGGCGGCGCCGGACGGGACGGACGGCGGGGAGCGCGGCCGGGCCGAGGCGACCGTGCTGCACTACGTCCCCGAGGACAAGGTCGTACGTGTCGTGTTCGCGCTCAACGAGCGCAGTGACCGGCAGCGCCGCGAGGCCGCCTGGGACGCCGCCGGTGAGCGGGTCGCCACGCTGCTTCGCGAGCACGGCTCGGTGGCGTTCGCGACGATCGGCGACCCCAACGTGTACTCGACGTTCACCTACCTCGCGCAGACCATCGCGGAGCTCGTGCCGGGCGTCGAGGTGGAGACCGTGCCCGGCATCACCGCCATGCAGGACCTCGCCGCGCGCAGCGGCGCCGTCCTCACCGAGGGGACCGAGCCGCTGACGCTGGTGCCGGTGACCGCGGGTGCCGCCGTGCTCAAGGATGCGCTCGCCGGGCCCGGCACGGTCGTCGCGTACAAGTTCGGGCGGCTCGCCCACGAGGTGGCCGCCGCGCTGCGCGAGACCGGGCGCACCGAGGACGCCGTGTGGGGTTCCGCGCTCGGACTGCCCGAGGAGTCCATCCAGGGCGCCGCCGGTATCGGCGAGGCCCCGCTGCCCTATCTGTCCACGCTCATCGCTCCCGCGCGGCGCGAGGGCGGCCGGGGCGGGAAACTGTGACCTCCGCGCACGCCTCGGCGCCTGTCGCGGCCTCACTCCGCGATGCCCACCACCAGCCAGATGAACGCCGCTCCCGCCACCGTGCACAGCAGCGTCGAGCGGGCCGGGTGCTCGTGGTGCGCCTCCGGCAGGATCTCCGCGGCGGCCAGGTAGAGCAGCGCTCCCCCGAAGAACCCGAGATACCCGCCGAGCAGTTGCTCCGGAATGGTGAACAGGAGCGTCGACGCGGCGCCCACCACCGGGGCCACCGCGTCCGCGAACAGCATCGCGATGGCCTTGCGCCGGGCGTTCCCGTACAGGCTGGTGAGCGTGTACGTGTTGAAGCCGTCCGCGAAGTCATGGGCGATGACCGCGAGGGCCACCGCCGTTCCCATGCCGCCGCCCACCTGGAAGGCGGCGCCGATCGCGATGCCGTCCATGGCGCTGTGCCCGACCATCGCGCCGGCCGCCGTCAGGCCCACCTGCGGCACCCTGCCCTTGTCGTGCTCGTCCGCCCCGTGCCCGGCGTGCCGGCCCGCGAGGAGATGCTCCACGAGGTGCGCGGCGAGGAAGCCCCCGACGAACAGGAGCAGCGCCGCCGGGACGCCGAAGACCGGGGTGCCCGCGGCCTCCAGCGCCTCCGGCAGCAGGTCGAGTCCGACCACGCCGAGCATCAGACCGCCCGCGAGCCCCAGCACGAGGTGGCGCCGGTCGGTGACCCGCTGGGCCGTCCAGCCGCCCACCAGGGTCATCACAAAGGCGCCGAGCGCCACGAACACCGCCATGCGCCCTTGCTAGCCGATTGACCCCCTGCCCCGCACATCCGGCGCGGGGCGACACCCACTGTTTTTCTGTTTCGTACGAGAGGAACCCACCCATGGCCGACGCCGAAGCCACCACCGGCAAGGTGACCTTTGTCGGGGCAGGGCCCGGCGCCGCCGACCTGCTCACCTTCCGCGCCGCACGCGCGATCGCGGACGCCGATGTCGTCATCTGGGCGGCGAGCCTCGTACAGCCGGAAGTTCTCGAACACGCGCGTGAGGGCGCAGAGATCCTCGACTCGGCGACGATGTCCCTCGAAGAGGTGGTCGCCGTGTACGAGCGGGCCGCCGGCGAGGGCCTGAAGGTCGCCCGGATCCACTCCGGCGATCCCGCCCTGTGGGGCGGCACGCAGGAGCAGGTCGACCGGTGCGCCGACATCGGCGTGGCGACCGAGATCGTGCCCGGCGTCTCGTCGTTCTCGGCGGTCGCGGCGATCGCGCAGCGCGAGCTGACCATCCCCGAGGTCGCGCAGTCCGTGATCCTCACCCGGCTCGGCGGCGGCAAGACGCCGATGCCGCCCGGCGAGGAGGTACGGGAGTTCGCGCGGCACGGCACGACGATGGCGCTGTTCCTCTCGACGGCGCGCAGCGGCCAGCTGGTGCGGGAGCTCCTGGAGGGCGGCTACCCGACGACCACGCCCGTCGTCATCGCGTACCAGGTGACGTGGCCCGAGGAACTCGTCCTGCACTGCACCATCGAGACCCTCGAAGAGACGGTCAAGGAGCACAAGCTCTGGAAGCACACCCTCTTCCTGGTCGGCCCGGCCCTCGCCGCGCACGGCACCCGCTCGCACCTGTACCACCCGGGCCACTTCCACGGCTACCGCAAGGCGGACCCGCAGGCGCGGGCCGCGCTACGGGCCGAGAAGGCCACCTCATGATCACTGTCATCGGTACGGGGACGGGGGCGCCGCTCGACGCCGCGGCCCTGGAAGCGGCGCGCGCCGCGGCGCTCGTGGTGGGGGCCCGGCGCCACATCGACGCCGCCCAGCTGCCGCCGGGGACGGCCCGTGTGGTGATGGGGCCGCTCGCCCCCGCGCTCGACGCCATCGAGGAGCAGCTGGCGAAGGCGGACGGCGGGACGGACAGCGGCGGTGTCGTCGTGCTCGCCTCCGGGGACCCCGGGTTCTTCGGGATCGTGCGGGCGCTCGCGGTGCGGTTCGGGCCGTCCGAGCTCGACGTCCGGCCCGGCGTATCGTCCGTCGCCACCGCCTTCGCGCGGGTCGGGCTCCCGTGGGACGACGCGGTGGTGGTGAGCGCGCACGGCCGGGAGCTGCGCACCGCCGTGAACACCTGCCGCACGCACCCCAAGGTGGCCGTCCTGACCGGCCCCGGCAGCGGCCCAGCCGAACTCGGCGCCGAGCTGATGCGCCGCACCGACACCCGTACCCTCGTCGTCGCCTCCGCCCTGGGCGACCCGGAGCACGAGCGCGTCGAGCGGGTCACCCCGGCCGAGGCGGCGAGCCGCGACTGGGGCGCCGCGGTGAGCGTCGTCCTCTGCCTGGACGAGGACCGGGCCCTGACGCCCGTGCGCACCATCGCCGGGCCACGCCCCTCCCCCGACCGATGGGCCCTGGACGAGGACGAGTTCACCCACCGCGACTCCATGATCACCAAGTTCGAGGTGCGCGCCCTTGCCCTGGCCCGGCTCGGGCCGCGCATCGGCGACCTCGTGTGGGACATCGGCGCGGGGTCGGGGTCGGTCGCCGTGGAGTGCGCACGGTTCGGCGCGGCCGTCGTCGCCGTGGAGAAGACCGCCGACGGCGTCGAGCGCGTGCGGGCCAACGCCGCCGCGCACGGTGTCGACGTACGCGCCGTGCACGGGGCCGCGCCCACCGTCCTGTCCGATCTCTCGGACCCGGACGCCGTGTTCATCGGGGGCGGCGGCCGAGAGCTGCCCGCCATAGTGAGCGCCTGCGCGCGGCGTGCGCGGCGGACCGTCGTGGTCGCCATGGCGGCGATCGACCGGGTGCCCGCGGTGCGGGCCGCGCTCAGCGACGCCGGGTACGACTGCGACGGCGTCCTGCTGCAGTCGTCGCGGCTCGCGCCGCTGCCCGGTGAGGTCTCGCGGCTCGCGGCGGCCAATCCGGTCTTCCTGGTGTGGGGCACCCGCCCCACATTGGTGGGGGGCACCCGCCCCTCATCTTCCTTGCCTGAAGGAGTAGTTGAGTGATCGGCCTGATCTCCGCCACGGCGGCGGGCGGCGCGGCACGCGACCGCGTCGCCGCGGCGTGGCCCTCGCGGACGCGGGTGTACGAGGGTCCCGTGCGGGAGGCCCTGGAGCGGGCCTTCGCGGAGTGCGAGCAGGTGGTGTGCTTCCTGGCCACCGGCGCGGTGGTGCGCCTCGCCGCGCCGCTCCTGCGGGGCAAGGACGTCGACCCCGGGGTCGTGTGCGTCGACGAGGCCGGGCGGTTCGCGGTCGCCCTCCTCGGCGGGCACGAGGGGGGCGCCAACGCCCTGGCCCAGGAGCTGGGGGACCTCCTGGCGGCCACGCCCGTCGTGACGACGGCGACCGACTCCGTGGACGTGCCGGGGCTCGACACGCTCGGCCTTCCGGTGGAGGGAGATGTCGCCGGGGTCACCCGCGCGATCCTGGACGGCGAACCGGTCGCCCTGCACGCCGAGTTGGCGTACCCGCTGCCCGCACTGCCGCCCAACGTGACGCCTGGCCACGGGCGGCCGGCGGTCCGGGTGACGGACCGGCTGCTCGAACTCGGCCCGGGTGAGGTCGTGTTGCGGCCCGGTTCGCTCACCGTGGGTGTGGGTGCGAGCAAGGGGGCGCCCACCGAGGAAGTCCTCGGGCTCATCCAGGACACCCTCCGGGACGCGGGGCTCTCCCCTGCATCCGTCGCCGCGCTCGCGACTGTCGACGCGAAGGCCGACGAGCCCGGCATCGTCGAGGCGGCGGCGCGGCTCGGGGTGCCGGTCGTGACGTACGCGGCCGACGAACTGGCCGCTGTCGACGTCCCGAACCCCTCCGACGCGCCGCTCGCCGCTGTCGGTACGCCCTCGGTGGCGGAGGCCGCCGCACTGCGCGCCGGCGGTGAACTCCTCGTACCGAAACGGAAATCGGCGCCCGATGGCCGTGCGCCCATGGCGACCTGCGCGGTCGTGCGCCGCGCGCCCCGTGGGCGACTGGCCGTGGTCGGGCTCGGCCCCGGCGCGCGTGATCTGCTGACGCCGCGCGCCCGCGACGAGCTGCGCAGGGCAGCGGTCCTGGTCGGCCTCGACCAGTACGTCGACCAGATCCGTGACCTGCTCAGGCCCGGTACGAAGCTCATCGAGTCGGGTCTGGGCGCCGAGGAGGAGCGGGCCCGTACGGCGGTCGCCGAGGCCCAGAAGGGCCAGGCGGTCGCGCTGATCGGGTCCGGCGACGCGGGCGTGTACGCGATGGCGTCGCCCGCGCTCGCGGAGGCGAGCGACGACATCGACGTCATCGGCGTGCCCGGCGTGACGGCCGCGCTCGCCGCGGCGGCGATCCTCGGCGCGCCGCTCGGCCACGACCACGTGTCCATCAGCCTGTCCGACCTGCACACACCGTGGGAGGTCATCGAGCGCCGGGTGCGCGCGGCGGCCGAGGCGGACATCATCGTCACCTTCTACAACCCGCGCAGCCGGGGCCGCGACTGGCAGCTTCCGAAGGCCCTGTCGATCCTCGCCGAGCACCGGGAACCCACGACCCCGGTGGGTGTCGTGCGCAACGCCTCTCGCCCGGACGAGTCGGCGCGCCTGAGCACGATCGGCGAACTCGACCCGGCGGTCGTCGACATGATGACGGTGGTGACCGTCGGCAACACCGCGACCCGCGAGATCGCGGGCCGCATGGTGACCCCGCGCGGCTACCGCTGGCAGCACGCCGACGCGTCGGAGGTGGCCAAGTGACCCGTGTCGTGCACCCCATCGAGCAGGAGTCGTTCCGACGGCTGCGGGCCCGCCTCGACACCTCGCACTTCGCGCCGCTGACCCGCGCGGTCGTGGAGCGCGTCATCCACTCCGCCGCCGACCTGGAGTACGCGACGGACCTCGTCACCGACGAGGACGCCCTGGTGGCCGCCCACGCCGCGCTGCACGCGGGCGCGCCCGTCGTCGCCGACGTGGAGATGGTCGCCGCGGGCATCACCAAGCGCGAGACGGTCTGCCGCCTCAAGGACGCCAAGTCCCATGCGGGGTTGACGCGTTCGGCCCACGCGATACGTCTCGCTTACGAGCAGGTGGGCCCCGGCGCGCTCTGGGTGATCGGCTGCGCGCCGACCGCCCTGGAGGAATTGCTCGTCCTGGACGCCGCGCCCGCCCTGGTGATCGGCCTGCCGGTCGGTTTCGTGGGGGCGGCGGAGTCCAAGGCGGCCCTGCGCGAGAGCGGGCTTCCCGCCGTCAGCAACGTGTCGGAGAAGGGCGGCTCGGCGGTGGCGGCGGCGGCGCTCAACGCGCTCCTGTACCACCCCGCTCCGGGCCTGCCGCCGCACCGTACGAACGAAACAACCGAAGCAATCAAGGAGTCCCAGTGACCACCCCGCCCGCACTGCTCATCGCCGGACACGGCACCCGTGACGACGCCGGGGCGGCCGCCTTCCGTGACTTCGTGCAGGAGCTCGCCCGGCGCAACCCCGAACTCCCGGTCGCCGGCGGCTTCATCGAGCTTTCGCCGCCGCCGCTGGGTGACGCGGTCACCGATCTCGTGGACCGGGGCGTCAAACGTTTCGCGGCGGTGCCGCTGATGCTGGTGTCGGCCGGGCACGCCAAGGGGGACATTCCCGCGGCGCTCACCCGCGAGAAGGAGCGCCACCCCGGCATCTCGTACACCTACGGCCGCCCGCTCGGCCCGCACCCCTCGCTCCTGAAGGTCCTCGACCGCCGCCTGGACGAGGCGCTCGGCGGCTCGGCCCGCACGCCCGACGACCGCGCGGACGTCACGGTGCTGCTCGTGGGCCGCGGTTCGACCGACCCGGACGCCAACGCCGAGGTGCACAAGGCGGCGCGGCTGCTGTGGGAGGGGCGCGGTTACGCGGGCGTGGAAACGGCGTTCGTGTCGCTGGCGGCGCCGGACGTGCCCTCCGGTCTCGACCGCTGCGTACGCCTGGGCGCCAAGCGGATCGTGGTCCTGCCCTACTTCCTGTTCACCGGCATCCTGCCGGACCGGGTCCGCCAGCAGACGGACGGCTGGGCGGCGGCGCACCCCGGCACCGAGGTCCTCTCGGCGAACGTGATCGGCCCCGAGGAGGAGCTGCTCGACCTCGTCATGGAGCGCTACCGGGAGGCGGTCAAGGGTGATCTGCGGATGAACTGCGACTCCTGCGTCTACCGCATCGCGCTGCCCGGCTTCGAGGACAAGGTGGGGCTTCCGCAGCAGCCGCACTTCCACCCGGACGACGACGGGGACCACGGGCACGGGCACGGCCACGGTCATGGGCACGGCCACCACCACGGTTCGCATGCGCACTCGCACTGAGGCCGCTGGGACTTGGGATGCGTACGACGGTGACCCGGATCTGCGGCATCACGGTGATGCCGAGGTCCGGGGCGCCGGCGGCCTCACCGACCTCGCGGTCAACGTCCGCGCGGACACCCCGCCCGCCTGGCTGAAGCGGCACATCGCCGCATCACTGGACGGCCTCGCCGCCTATCCGGACGGCAGTGCGGCGCGGGCCGCGGTGGCGGAGCGGCACGGCGTGACGCCGGACCGGGTGCTGCTCACGTCGGGCGCGGCGGAGGCGTTCGTGCTGATCGCGCGCGCCCTGAAGGCGCGTCAGCCGGTGGTGGTGCACCCGCAGTTCACCGAGCCGGAGGCGGCTCTGCGGGATGCGGGGCATGTGGTGGGGCGGGTGCTGCTGCGGGAGGAGGACGGTTTCCGTCTCGCGGGGGTGGAGGTCCCCGAGGAGGCCGACCTGGTGGTGATCGGCAACCCCACGAACCCGACGTCGGTGCTCCACCCTGCTTCGTCGATCACCGAACTGGCGCGCCCTGGGCGGGTGTTGGTGGTGGACGAGGCGTTCATGGACGCGGTGCCGGGGGAACGGGAGGCGCTGGCGGGCCGCACGGACGTGCCCGGCCTGGTCGTCCTGCGAAGCCTCACCAAGACGTGGGGCCTGGCGGGGCTGAGGATCGGTTACGTCCTCGCCGATCCGGGGACGATCGCCCGCTTGTCGCGGGCGCAACCTCTGTGGCCGGTTTCCTCACCTGCCCTCGCGGCGGCGGAGGCGTGTGTAGGGCCGACGGCCTTGGCCGAGGCGTCGGCGGCGGCGGTACGGGTGGCTGATGACCGGGCCTATCTCCTGCGCGGCCTGCGGGAGTTCGCCCCCTTCGGGTTGCGGGCCGTCGAGCCGGCGGAGGGCCCTTTCATCCTGCTCAGGGCCCCCGGCGCCATGGCCCTCCGGGAGCGGCTGCGGGAGCGGGGGTTTGCTTTGCGGCGGGGGGATACGTTTCCGGGGTTGGGGGTGGAGTGGTTGCGGGTCGCTGTCCGGGACCGGGGGACCACCGATCGATTGGTGGGGGCGGTGCGGGAGGTAATTGGGGGGTGATTCCCCGACCCCGCCCCTTCCCGAAAACCGGCTGCGCCGGGGCGTCCTCAAACGCCGGACGGCTGACAGATACAGCCCGGCCGGCGTTTGAGGCCATCTTTTCGGGGGTCCAGGGCCCCCTCAGCCCCTACGCCCCCGGCGAGTCATCGCCACCGCCGCCCCACCCCCGGCGAGCAGCAAAGCCCCACCCCCCACCAGATACGGAGTGGCCGAGTTCCCCCCGGTCTCGGCGAGGTTCGCCTCGGCGGGCCTGGCCGGCTTCGCCGCCACCGGCTTCTCCTCCGCACCCCCCTGCGGCTCCACCGGCGGAGCCGAAGGCTCGGGCTTCGCGGCCGCCGCAGGCGCCTCGCACGACGCACCCGCAAGCGTCACCGTCCCCTCCACCTCCGCGACATTCAGCTTCAGCGGGTTCACTGACACCTTCAGCTCAAGCGCCGACGCCGCCGCCGTACGCGACGTCGTATGCGTCCTCGACAGGTCGAGCCGCACCTCACCGACCCCCGGCACCGCCACCTGAGTCGTACCACCCGCCGACAGCGTGACCTTCTTGCCCAGCACGGTGACGCCGCCCAGCAGATTCGCCTCGGCGACGGGCCGCTTGCCCGCGGCGCAGACCGCCTTGGACGTGACCTGCTCGACCTCGATCAGGGACAGCAGCGGCAGGCCCGGCACATGCACCTTGGCCCGCGCGATGTTGCTGTACCCCTCCGCCTTGCCCTCCTCGACGGTCGCCTTCGCCGTGGCGACGTCCGCCCGCAGCACGCTGAACGGCTGCCCGCCGTTGACCCCGTTCAACTCGGCGGTGAGCGCGGTCTTCCCGGCACTGGCCGGCGCCTGGACCTCGTTGAGCGAGACCTTGAGCGGGACGTTCAGGGTCTTGTTGAGCAGGGACACATCGAGCCCGGTACGCAGCACGACGGCGCTCGCGCGGCCTTTGTCGCCGCCCGTCGCCGACGCGGTTCCCGCGGTGGCGAGCGCCGCGGGGCCCGCGACGAGAACCGTGGCGGTGGCGATCACGCCGAGACGGCGTGCGGGCAGGCGGAAGGCATTGCTGTTCAAGGTGGTGGAACCCCCACAAGAGTTACGGAGCCGCCGGCAGCGTCGCACTTCGCTGGATGGGGACATCGCATGAGCACGACACCGGCAACATCGACAGGGGGAATCTTTACGCACTGAGAGTGAATAGCCAGCGACGAAGCGTGAGTTCACTCCAAAGGGAGGTTTCCGCCCCTACTTTCGAATCCCCCGGCACGGACGTTCCCCCCAGCCACCCGAGCAACTCCCTGTCTCGAACACGCCGGTTGACGCCGACGCCATGGCCGAATGATGCCCAACGAACCAAGACCGGTGCGCGTAACGCTCCGTCAATATGGTGCACATGAGCCACGTGAGTCACATGAGTCAGACGCAGCGCACGAGCGACGAGGAATGGGCCACGCAGGACACGTACGGGGTGCGGTTCGAGTGGGGGCCCGAGGGGGCCCGGCGGCTCACGGCGGGTGGCGACGTGGCGTGCCTGGTCGTCGTCGATGTGCTGTCGTTCACGACAGCGGTGTCGGTCGCCATGGACGCGGGGACGACGGTGTTCCCCTACGCGTGGCGGGACGAGAGTGCCGTCGCGTTCGCCGCCGAGCGGGGCGCCGAACTGGCGGTGGGGCGGCGCGCGATGAGCCCCACGTCACCGTGGTCCCTCTCCCCCGCCGCACTGCGCCGGGCACCCTTCACGCCCCGGCTCGTGCTGCCCTCGCCCAATGGTTCGGCGATCGCCGCGGCGGCGGGTGCGTCCGGCGCGGTCGTCGTCGCCGGGTGCCTCAGGAACGCGGCGGCGGTGGGGAGTTGGCTCGCCGAGCAGGGTTACGGCACGCCTGACCGGCCGGTGGCCGTGATCGCCGCGGGCGAGCGCTGGGCCGACGGGAGCCTGCGGCCCGCCCTGGAGGATCTGCTGGGGGCGGGGGCGATCGTCTCCGCGATCCGCGGGGCGAAGCTCTCGCCGGAGGCCTCGGTGGCGGCCGCCGCGTACACGTCGTGCCCGGACGTCGCCTCGGCTGTCGCCGACTGCGCGTCGGGGCGGGAGCTGCGGGCTTACGGCTTCGCGGAGGATGTGTCGGTGGCGGTGGAGCTGGAGGCTTCGGAGGGGGTGCCGGTGCTGGTGGATGGGGCCTTCTTCTCCCCCACCGCGCCCCTTCCCGAAACTGGGGCTCCGCCCCGGACAACCTCGGCGAAGCCGGAATGATCGGGTAGGGGCGGGGTTGGGCCGAGAGGAGCGCCCTACCCCACCACCCTCCCGTTCAGCACAACCCTTCGCGGCGCCGCCAGCACCCCGACGTCCTCCCGCGGATCGGCTCCGTACACCACCAGGTCCGCCGGCGCTCCCTCCGTCAGGCCCGGGCGGCCAAGCCAGGACCTCGCGCCCCAGGTCGTCGCCGACAGTGCGTCCACCGCCGGGATTCCGGCGAGCCTCAGTTCGGCCACCTCTGCCGCGACCAGGCCGTGGGCCAGGGAGCCGCCCGCGTCCGTGCCCGCGAACACCGGTACCCCGGCGTCATACGCCGCTCGCACCGTGTCGTAGCGGCGGTCGTACAACCGGCGCATGTGCCGGCTCCACTTGGGGAATTTCGACTCCCCGCCGTCCGCGAGCTGGGGGAACGTCGCGATGTTCACCAGCGTCGGGACGATCGCGACGCCCCGCTCGGCGAAGAGCGGGATGGTCTCCTCGGTCAGTCCCGTGGCGTGCTCGATGCAGTCGATGCCCGCCTCCACCAGGTCCCGCAGGGAGTCCTCCGCGAAGCAGTGCGCCGTCACCCGCGCGCCCAGGCGGTGTGCCTCGGCGATCGCCGCCTCCACCTCGGGGCGCGGCCAGCACGCCGTCAGGTCTCCTGCCTCGCGGTCGATCCAGTCGCCGACCAGCTTGACCCAGCCGTCGCCGCGCCGCGCCTCCTGGCCGACGTACGCGACGAGGTCGGCGGGCTCGATCTCGTGCGCGTAGTTGCGGATGTAGCGGCGCGTGCGCGCGATGTGGCGGCCTGCGCGGATGATCTTCGGGAGGTCCTCGCGGTCGTCGATCCAGCGGGTGTCGGACGGAGAGCCCGCGTCGCGGATGAGGAGCGCGCCGATCTCGCGGTCGGTCAGCGCCTGCTTCTCCGCCACCTCCGGCTCCACCGGCCCGTGCGCGTCAAGGCCCACGTGGCAGTGCGCGTCGACCAGGCCGGGGAGCGTCCAGCCCTCGATCGTCGTGACGTCGGCCGCCCGCGACGGGCGGTCGTACGTCACTCTGCCGCCGACCACCCACAGTTCGTCCCGGACCTCCTCCGGGCCGACGAGCACCCGCCCCTTCACGTGCAGCACCGTGTGATCGCTCATGTACAGCAGCTTAGGAGCCTGTCGGTACGCTCGGTCCGGCAGCCCGAACGAACTCGTGAGCGAAGTGAGCAGCGAAGTGAGCAGCACGGTGACGACACACGTGACGACGCATCCATTCCTTGACCTGGCCCCCTTGAGCGCCCAGCACTTCGCCTCCATCGAGGAGCGCGTCGCCGGTCTGCTCTCCACCTCGCAGGACGTCGTGATCATGCAGGGCGAGGCGCTGCTTCCCCTGGAGGGCTGTATCCGGGGTGCGGCGCAGCCCGGCACGACCGCCCTGAACGTCATCACCGGTCCCTACGGGCAGACCTTCGGGAACTGGCTGCGGGACTGCGGGGCGACCGTCGTCGACCTCGCCGTGCCCTTCCACACGGCCGTCACCGCCGAGCAGGTGCGCCAGGCGCTCACCGAGCACCCCGAGATCGACTTCGTCTCACTCGTCCACGCCGAGGCCGCGACGGGCAACACCAACCCTGTCGCCGAGATCGGTGAGGTCGTACGTGAGCACGGCGCCCTCTTCATGCTCGACGCCGTCGCCTCGGTGGCCGCCGAGCCGCTGCTGCCGGACGCATGGGGCGTGGACCTGTGCGTGATCGGCGCGCAGAAGGCGATGGGCGGCCCGGCAGGCGTCTCCGCCGTCTCCGTGAGCGAGCGGGCCTGGGCACGCCTCGCCGCCAACCCGCAGGCGCCGCGCCGCTCCTACCTCTCCCTCCTGGACTGGAAGGAGCGCTGGATCGACGGCGGCCGCAAGGCGTTGCTGCACGCCCCCGCCCAGCTGGAGATGCTCGCGCTCGAAGCGTGCGCGGAGCGCATCGAGGCGGAGGGCCTCGACGCCCTGATGGCGCGGCACGCCACCGCCGCCGCGGCCACGCGCGCGGGCGCGATCGCGCTGGGCGGGGGGCTCACGCCGTACGTCCATGAGGCGCGGGACGCCGCTCCGGTCGCCACGACGCTGCGTACCCCGGACGGGGTGGACGCCTCGGAGCTCGTCGCCAGGGCCCTCGCGGCGGACCCGGTGCTTCCGCTGGTCGCCGGTGGCGGCGCCCTCGCCAAGGAGATGATCCGGGTGAACCACTACGGCCCGGACGCGACCCGTGGCGTCGTCCACGCCTCGCTCGCCGCTCTGGGCGCCGCGATGGGCGAAGCCGGCCGCACGGTCGACCTCGAAGCGGCACGGCGCGCGGTGACGGCAGCCTGGAAGTAGGCGCGGTACGCGGTACGCGGTGTCGGACCGTACGGGCCCGTCTCCACCGCCCGACGCCCACCGCGCCCCCATCGCTCACAGCGAACAGCGGCCGCCCGGATCGCCCCGCATGGCAGCGTGACGGCCATGCCCACGCTCCCGGACGGCCGCCCAGTTCCCGACCCCACCGCCGACGAGCCCGCGATGCTGGCCGACTGGCTCGATTTCCATCGCGGGACCCTCGCGGTCAAGTGCTCCGGGCTCGATGACGCACAGACCCGTGTCGCTTCCGTCCCGTCCTCGTCCCTGACGCTGCTCGGTCTCGTGCAGCATCTGGCCGAGGTGGAGCGGAACTGGTTCCAGCGGGTGCTCGCCGGGCGGGTCGTGCCGCCGGTGTACGAGGGACCGGCAGGGGGCTTCGCCCTGGACCCGGGGCGGACGTGCGAGCAGGCCCTGGCCGTGTGGCGGCGTGAGGTGGCGGTGAGCCGGGAGCTCTGCGCGGGACGTTCGCTGGAGGACCTCGGACGGCTGAGCGAGCAGGAAGCGGCCGTCTCCGGCATCTCCGAGGTCAGCCTTCGCTGGATCCTGGTCCACCTCATCGAGGAGTACGCGCGGCACAACGGGCACGCCGATCTCCTCAGGGAGGGCATCGACGGAGTGACGGGACCGTAAATGCTCTACGTAAATTCACGGACCAATTCTCACCGCTTCTTTATCCACTTTATGAGCACAGCTTCCCGTATTCTTCTGCCCGCTTTCCGGAGACCTAAACACTAAGGTTTCGTCAGCGCCAAGTCTCACAATTCGGACATGCTTCGAGGGAGTTACGGTTCTGTGACGTACTCCACATCGCGCCCGGTATGTGCCGTATGACCCCATCAAATCAGGCCAAATCTCCGGGGTTTCCTGCGGGCGCGCACCCCCGCCTGATAACACATGTGGCGCTCTGACGTAACCCCTCCCGGCGATGCAATTAAAGAAATTGCTCGGTAAATTCAATCCGCATGACCGCTGCACAAGCCGATCTACCGACCGACCTGCACGCGAATTCCCTGGAAATGCCCGAGGGGTTGCGCCTCGACACCCCCGACGTCGCCGACGGTGCCGCCATCTGGCGCATCGCCCGCGACTCGAAGGTGTTGGACCTCAACTCCTCGTACAGCTACCTGCTGTGGTGTCGCGACTTCGCGGCGACCTCGATGGTGGCCAGGGACTCGAACGGTGAGCCCGCCGGGTTCATCACCGGCTACATCCGGCCCGAGCGGCCTCGCACCCTGGTGGTCTGGCAGGTGGCCGTCGACCAGGCGCACCGAGGCCGCGGCCTTGCCGGTGCGCTGCTCGAAGGGCTGACCGCCAAGGTCGCCGCCGACCGGGAGCTGGTCTCGGTCGAGACGACCATCACGCCGGACAACGCCGCCTCCCAGCGGTTGTTCACCTCGTTCGCACAGCGCCACGGAGCGTCCGTCGAGCGCACGGTGCTCTTCGACGCGGGGCTCTTCCCCGACGAGGGGCACCTGCCCGAGGTCCTGTTCCTGATCGAGCCGATCGCACAGAGCGTGCACGACGCACAGAGCGGGCACAAGGCACGGACCGGGAACGTCGCGCGGACCGAACCGGTCGAACCACTCGGCTGAGTTCCCGCCCTTCCCCCACAGACTTCACGCGCCTCACGCACCATCCATCACCCCCACCTCCCACGTCTTTCCATCTCCCAGGAGATCTGCTGTGACCATCACCCAGCCCGACCTGAGCGTCTTCGAGACCCTGGAGTCGGAGGTGCGCAGCTACTGCCGCGGTTGGCCCACTGTCTTCGACCGTGCGCAGGGCAGCCGCATGTTCGACGAGGACGGCCACTCGTACCTCGACTTCTTCGCCGGGGCCGGCTCGCTCAACTACGGCCACAACAACCCGGTCCTCAAACGCGCCCTGATCGACTACCTGGAGCGCGACAGCGTCGTCCACGGTCTCGACATGTCGACGACCGCCAAGCGCGCGTTCCTGGAGTCCTTCCAGAACATCATCCTGCGCCCGCGTGACCTGCCGTACAAGGTCATGTTCCCGGGCCCGACGGGCACCAACGCCGTCGAGTCCGCGCTGAAGCTGGCCCGCAAGGTCAAGGGCCGCGAGTCGATCGTGTCGTTCACGAACGCCTTCCACGGCATGTCGCTCGGTTCGCTCGCGGTGACCGGCAATGCCTTCAAGCGCGCCGGCGCCGGCATCCCGCTGGTGCACGGCACGCCGATGCCCTTCGACCGCTACCTCGAGGGCACGACCCCCGACTTCGTCTGGTTCGAGCGGTTGCTGGAGGACCAGGGCTCCGGCCTCAACCAGCCCGCCGCCGTGATCGTCGAGACGGTGCAGGGCGAGGGCGGCATCAACGTCGCCCGCGCCGAGTGGCTCCGCAAGCTCGCCGACGTGTGCGAGCGCTGGGACATGCTGCTCATCGTCGACGACATCCAGATGGGCTGCGGCCGCACCGGCGCGTTCTTCTCCTTCGAGGAGGCGGGCATCACGCCGGACATCGTGACGGTGTCCAAGTCCATCAGCGGCTACGGCATGCCGATGGCCCTGACGCTGTTCAAGCCCGAGCTCGACATCTGGGAGCCGGGCGAGCACAACGGCACCTTCCGCGGCAACAACCCGGCCTTCGTCACGGCCGCCGCCGCCCTGGAGACCTACTGGTCCGACGGCCCGGCCATGGAGAAGCAGACCCGCGCCCGCGGCGAGCAGGTCGAGGAGGCCTTCGCCGCCATCGTCGACGAGAACCCCGGCGCCATCAAGGAGTACCGCGGCCGCGGTCTCGTCTGGGGCATGGAGTTCATCGACAAGGCGCGCGCGGGCGCCATCGCCAAGCGTGCCTTCGAGCTCGGTCTGCTGATCGAGACCTCAGGACCCGAGAGCGAGGTCGTCAAGCTCCTTCCGGCGCTGACGATCACCGCCGACGAGCTGGACGAAGGACTTCGCACGCTCGCCCGCGCGGTGCGCGAGACCGCCTGAGCGGTGCGCCGGGCCGCCGTATCGGCGGCGGCCCGGCCGCCCGCCTCCTCACCCCCGTAAGAGAAAAGGAACCAACTCACCGTGATCGTCCGTTCGTTCAAGGACATTGAAGGCACCGACCGGCACGTGAAGTCCGCGTCCGGCACCTGGGAGAGCAAGCGCATCGTCCTCGCCAAGGAGCGGGTGGGCTTCTCGGTCCACGAGACCATCCTGTACGCGGGTACGGAGACGTCGATGTGGTACGCCAACCACATCGAGGCCGTCGTGTGCACCAAGGGCGAGGCCGAGCTGACCGACGACACGACCGGCGAGAAGTACACGATCACGCCGGGCACGATGTACCTGCTCGACGGGCACGAGAAGCACACGATGCGGATCAAGGAGGACTTCCACTGCATCTGTGTCTTCAACCCGCCCGTCACGGGTCGTGAGGACCACGACGAGAACGGCGTGTACCCGCTGCTCACGGAGCCGGACCCGGCCTAGCCGGAGCACGCCCCAAGAATCTCCCTCGCCGCCCTTTCCTCTGGGCGGCGGGGGTGTACATCCCGGAAAGGGCCGTACGAGAGGAGAGGCAGGCAACACCATGACCACCGCACCCGAACGCACCGCCGATCTGTACCCGACCCGAGGCACCGAGGAGGTCCTCATCGAGCGCAAGGACCCCGTCGTGTGGTCCGAGCCGGGTACGCCGGGGCCGATCGCGGCCGATGAACTGGCGGGGTTCGAACGGGACGGTTTCCTGGCGATCGACCAGCTCATCACCCCGGACGAGGTGAGCGTCTACCACGCCGAGCTTGAGCGGTTGATCGGTGACCCCACGATGCGGGCGGACGAGCGCTCCATCGTGGAGCCGCGTTCCCAGGAGATCCGCACCATCTTCGAGGTGCACAAGATCAGCGAGCTGTTCAAGAAGCTCGCGGCCGACCCCCGAGTGGTGGGTCGGGCCCGGCAGATCCTGGGTTCCGACGTGTACGTCCACCAGTCCCGGATCAACGTGAAGCCCGGTTTCGGAGCCTCCGGGTTCTACTGGCACTCGGACTTCGAGACCTGGCACGCCGAGGACGGACTCGCGAACATGCGGACCGTCTCCGTCTCCATCGCGCTCACCAAGAATCACGACACCAACGGCGGCCTCATGATCATGCCGGGGTCGCACAAGACGTTCCTCGGCTGTGAAGGCGCGACGCCGAAGGACAACTACAAGCGGTCCCTGCAGATGCAGGACGCGGGCATTCCCTCGAACGAGACGCTGACCAGCCTCGCCTCGGACTACGGCATCCGGCTCTTCACCGGTGAGGCGGGCTCCGCGACCTGGTTCGACTGCAATGCCATGCACGGTTCGGGGGACAACATCACGCCGTTCCCGCGCAGCAACGTCTTCATCGTGTTCAACAGTGTGGAGAACACGGCGGTGGAGCCGTTCGCGGCACCGGTCCGGCGACCGGAATTCATCGGGGCCAGAGACTTCACTCCGGTGAAGTGAGCAGCCTCTGAAGCAGGCAGCCCCGTACGAGAGTTGGCCCGGCACCTGGGGGTGCCGGGCCACACTTGTCCGCGCTGCTCGCGCGCCTACAGCGCCGGGTAGTCCGTGTAGCCCTTCTCCGTGCCGCCGTAGAACGTCGTCGGATCGGGCGTGTTGTACGGGCCTTCGGCCTTGAGGCGGGCCGGCAGGTCGGGGTTGGCGAGGAACAGCGCGCCGAACGCGACGACGTCCGCGGTGCCGTCCTCCACCAGGGCGAGCGCGTCGTGGCCCGTGGGCCCCTCGGTGGACGGGTTCAGGATGAAGGGTCCGTTGAAGCCGTCGCGCAGGACGGTCACCAGCTCGCGGATCGGCCCCACCTCCATGACGTGCAGGTACGCCAGGTCAAGGGCGCTCAGCTCCTTCACCAGGGAGGTGTACGTCGCCTCCAGCTCGGCCTCCGGCTCGGAGATGTCGTTGAAGGGGTTGCCGGGGGAAAGCCGGATGCCGGTACGGGCCGCGCCGATCTCGGCGGCTACCGCCCTCGCGGTCTCGACCGCGAAGCGGATGCGGTTCTCCGGGGTGCCGCCCCATTCGTCGGTGCGGCGGTTGGAGCCCGGTGCCAGGAACTGGTGGATCAAGTACCCGTTCGCGCCGTGCAGTTCGACTCCGTCGAAGCCCGCGTCGATCGCGTTCCGGGCCGCCGCCGCGAAGTCGGCGATGGTGGCGCGGACCTCTTCGCCGGTCAGCTCGCGCGGCGTGACGTAGTCCTTGGGCCCCTCGGCCGTGTACACCTGCCCCTCGGCCGCGACGGCCGACGGGGCCACGTTCACCAGGCCTTCGGGGAGCAGTACGGGGTGTCCGATGCGGCCCGCGTGCATGAGCTGCGCGAAGATCGTGCCGCCCGCGGCGTGCACGGCGGCCGTGACCTTGCGCCAGGACTCGATCTGCTCTGCGGAGTGCAGGCCCGGGGTGTCCGGGTAGCCCTGGCCGACGACGGAGGGCTGGATGCCCTCCGTGATGATCAGGCCCGCCGAGGCGCGCTGGGCGTAGTACTCGGCGGTGAGGTCCGTGGCGGTGGCGCCCTCGCCGGCCCGGCTCCGGGTCATCGGTGCCATGGCGATGCGGTTGGCGAGCCGGGTGCCCGCCAGGTCGATGGAGTCGAACGCGGTGGTCATCTTGATGCCCCCAGGAAAGGTGATTGGTCGGCCAAGTAATGGAACCGGACGTCACTGTAACCTATTCCTTGGCCGACCAAGCTAATCTGGAGAAGGACAGCTCCTCTCCCCTCGGAGGAGGACATCTCCGCCCCCTCAGGAGCCCCCATGAACGCCTCGGCCGAACCCGCCGACCCCGCCGACCCCGCCTGTACCGAGCTCCCCACCGCGGCGCGGCGGGGCCCCGTGAGCCACACCGTGAGCAGGGTCGCCCGGCTGCACCGGATCGCGGCGGGCAAGGTGCTGAAGAGGCTAGGGCTCTACCCCGGCCAGGAGTTCGTGATGATGTACCTCTGGGACGCGGGGCCGGTGCGGCAGTCGGAGCTCATCAAGGCGGTCGACCTGGACCCCTCGACCGTCACCAAGATGCTGCAACGCCTCGAACAGGCGGGCCACGTACGCCGCCGCCCCGACCCGGCCGACCGCCGCGCGGCACTGGTCGAGGCCACGGACACGAGCTGCGGGCTCCTCGCGGAGGTGGAGCGGGCGTGGGGCGAACTGGAGGAGCAGACGCTGGCGGGCCTCGACGCGGCCGAGCGGGCGGAGCTGGCACGGCTCCTGGGCCGGGTGGAAGCGAACTTGTGCACGGAGACGGCCGACTGCCCCTTGGAGGGGCGGGGCTAGGTCAGCCGGAGAGCACGTCGAGGATGCGGTCCACGTCGGCCTCCGTGTTGTACAGGTGGAACGAGGCCCGCAGGTGTCCCGCCCGCGCGGCCGTGATGATGCCGGCCCGGCTCAACTCGGGCTCCCTGTCCGCGAGTCCGGGGACCGAGACGATGGGTGAGGCGCCGGGCACCGGCTCGTGGCCGAGGTCCGCGAGTCCGGCGCGGTAGCGGGCCGCCAGCGCCGTGTCGTGGGCGTGCACCGCCTCGATGCCGGTCTCTTCGAGGTACGCCAGGGCCGCCGCCGCACCGTGGTACGCGAGGAAGGCGGGGGGCTCGTCGAAACGGCGCGCGTCGGGGGCCAGTTCCGTGAGCGGCCCGTACGTCGCGTTCCAGCCTTCGGCCGCCGCGAGCCAGCCGCCGTGCAACGGCACGAGGGACTCCTGCGCTTCCTCGCTCACCGTCAGGAACGACGTACCGCGCGGGCAGAGCAGCCACTTGAAGGCGCCGGTGACGGTGTAGTCGTACAGGCTCGCGTCGAAGGGCAGCCAACCCGCCGCCTGCGTCGCGTCGTTGAGGGTGCGGGCGCCGTGGGCGGCGGCGGCCTCGCGCACCGCCGCGTCGTCGGCGATGCGGCCGTCGGCCGACTGCACGCCGGAGTACACGACGAGGGCCGTGGTGGGACGGATCGCCTCGGCGAGGTCTTCCAGCGGCGCGTAGCGGATCTCGAGGTCGCCGCGGACCACGAAGGGGTTGATGATCGAGCTGAAATCCCCCTCGGGGAACAGGACTTCGGAACCGGGCCGCTGCGCCGCGGCGATCAGTCCGGCGTGCACCGCGACCGAGCCGCCGTTGGCCACGCGTGCGTGCGGCACGCCGACGAGCCGCGCGAAGGACTCGCGGGCGGCCTGCACGATCCCGAAGTCGCCCGAGCCGCCGCGCCTGCCCACGCCGTTCTCCGCCGCGAGACCCTGGATCGCCTCGACGGCCGTCGCCGGCAGCAGGCCGCAGCTCGCCGTGTTCAGATACGTCGACGTGGGCGCGAAAGCGGCGCCGGTATTGATCCCCATGGGGTCAACTCTCGCGCCCCTTCGCACCCACGTCCATCACCGATGGGGAGATCGTCGGGTTCAGGCCTGCGGCACCGCGCAGCCGTCAGGGCCGCAGGCGTCCCCGTCCGCGAGCGTGGTGAGCGGCGAGCGGCTGCCCCACGCCTGCTCCAGAGCCCGGGCGAAGACGTCGGCGGGCTGGGCGCCGGAGACCCCGTACTTGCGGTCGAGGACGAAGAACGGCACGCCGTTCGCGCCGAGCTCGGCGGCCTCGCGCTCGTCGGTGCGTACGTCGTCGGCGTAGCGGGACGGGTCGGCGAGCACCGCGCGGGCCGCGTCCGCGTCGAGGCCGGCCGCGACCGCGAGCTCCACGAGCCGCTCGTCGTCGTCGAAGACGGAGCGCTCCTCGGCGAAGTTGGCCCGGTACAGGAGCCCGATCAGCTCGTCCTGCCTGCCCTGCTCGTTGGCGAAGTGCAGCAGGCGGTGCATGTCGAAGGTGCTGCCGTGGTCGCGGCCCTCGGTGAGGTAGTCGAGGCCTTCGGACGAGGCGTTCACGCCGAGGTTCCGCTCGGCCTCCTGGGCCTGCTCCTCGCTCATGCCGTACTTCTTGGCGAGCATCGGGATCACGAGCCCGCTGTCGCCCTTGGCGCGCGAGGGGTCGAGCTCGAAGGAGCGGTGCACCACCTCGACGTCGTCGCGGTGCGGGAAGGCGGCGAGTGCCTTCTCGAAGCGGGCCTTGCCCACGTAGCACCAGGGGCAGGCGATGTCGCTCCAGATCTCGACGCGCATGTGACTAGCTCTCTTCAGGTCGAACGGTAGTACGGAGGGTCCCTCCGGTCAGTCGAAGAACGTACGACCCGCCCCGCTCATTCCCCGGCGGGCACGGTCAGCCGCATCCGCAGGTGCGTGCTCGCGCTCTCGCCCGCCTCCTCGGGCCGCCAGCCATGACGTACGTAGAAGGCCTGGGCCCGCCGGTTCTCGCGGTGGACGTCCAGGGATGCCTCCCGGATGCCGTCCGCCCGCCACTCCTCCACGCACGCGGCGTGCAGAGCCGCGCCGACCCCCGCGCGCCAGTGGTCCGGGTCGACGTGGAACTGGAAGAGCGTCACGGAGTCCGCGGCCTCGCCCTCCGGCGTACGGAACGACGCGAGGCCCACGATCCGGCCCTCGCGCACCGCGCACAGCACATGCCCGCCACGGCGCTCGATGCCCGCCCGCCACATCGCCGCCCCGTCGACGGCCCCGTCCGGCAGCCCCTCGGGGTAGTACGTGGCGCGGGCCCGGGTGTGCAGGGCCGCGAGGGCCGGGGCGTCGGCGGTGAGGGCGCTGCGTATGACGGTCGGCATGGCGGTCCGCATCGTCGTGGGGAGTGCTGAGTGGATCACGCTGCGATAGACGTCTTCCGGGAGCTTTGAGTTCCGATGCGGCTGAACTGGGCGCGGTAGGCGCTCGGCGTGAGGCCGGTGCGGCGCACCAGGTGGCCCCGGAGCGAGTCGGCGGTGCCGAGCCCGCAGGCCCGCGCCACCCGGTCCATGGAGAGCGAGGTCGTCTCCAGGAGCTCCTTGGCCCGCTCGATGCGTTGGTGGAGCAGCCACTGCAGCGGGCTCACCCCGCTCTCCGCGTGGAAGCGCCGGGTGAGGGTGCGCACGCTGACGCCCGCCTGCCGGGCGAGGTCGGTGAGCGTGAGCGGTTCGTCGAGGTGGCGCATGGCCCAGCCCCGGGTGTCGGCGCAGGCGTTGCCGCGCTCGGGCGGGAGCGGGGTCTGGGTGAACTGGGTCTGGCCACCGGGCCGTACGGGGGCGACGAGGGCGGCCCTGGCCACGTGGTTGGCCACGGCCGCCCCGTAATCGGTGCGGATCATGTGCAGGCACAGATCGATCCCGGCGGCGTACCCGGAGGACGTCATGACCTGCCCGTCCTCCACGTAGAGGACGTCGCCCTTGAGGTCGAGCGCGGGGTAGCGGCTGCGCAGTTCCTCGGCGAGCTGCCAGTACGTGGTGGCGCTGCGCCCGTCGAGCAGTCCCGCCTCGGCGAGCACGAAGGCGCCGCTGCAGATGGAGGCGGTGCGCCGGCCCGCTGCGGCGGCCTCCCGGACGGCGGCGACGGTCCGCGGGTCGGGTGCGTAGCGGTGTCCGGTGCCCGCGACGAGGAGGGTGTCGGCGTCGCGCACGGCGTCGAGCCCGTGCTCCACCTGGAGGCTGAGTCCGCCGGTGGTGGCGATGGTGCCGGGCTGCGGGGTGCAGACGACCACCTCGTAGCCGGGCCCACCGGCCACCTCGACCTTCTCGAAGAGCATCTCGGGGATCGCGAGGTTGAACATCGACACGGGCGAGGGCGCGATGACGGCGACGCGGTGGGGACGGTGGGGCGGGCGCTCGGACTTCGGGCGGGGCATGGCCAGAACCTCCGGAGGTATGGCATTCAGGCCACTACTGTAGTCATGCCGCCGTCCGCAGACTCATGGGCATGGCAACGAACGACCTCACCGAAGGCTCCCGCGCCGCGGCGCAGTTGACACCCCCGGCTCCCGCGCCGGCCCCCTGCCCCACGCCCGGCAGGAGCCGCGTCTCCCCCGGCCTCACACTCACGGCCGCCATGCTCGGCTTCGCCCTGATCACGCTCGACGCCTCCGTGGTGAACGTGGCGCTGCCCGCGATCGGCGATTCCCTGGGCGGCGGCATGTCCGGCCTCCAGTGGGTCGTGGACGCCTACACCCTCGCCTTCGCCGCCCTGATGCTCTCCACCGGCGCGCTCTCCGACCGGATCGGCGCGACCCGGGCGTACGCGATCGGCATCACGGTGTTCACGGCCGCTTCGGTGGCCTGCGGGTTCGCGCCTTCGTTGCCCGTGCTGATCGGCGCCCGGGTGGTGCAGGGAGTGGCGGCCGCGGTGGTCCTGCCCGCCTCGCTCTCCCTGGTGCGCCAGGCGTACTCCGACGCGGCCAGGCGAGCGCGGGCGGTGGCCCTGTGGGCGGCGGGCGGATCGGTGGCGGTGGCGCTCGGCCCCGTCGCCGGCGGCGCGCTGACCACCGCGTGGGACTGGAGCGGCATCTTCTTCATCAACGTCCCGCTGGGCACGGTGGCGCTGGCCTTGCTGCTGCGTTCGCCGCGCTCGGAGCGGCGGCCCGCGCCGCTGGACGTGCCGGGCCAGTTGCTCGCGGTCCTGACGCTGACGGCCCTGACGTTCGCGGTGATCGAGGGCGGTACGACGGGTCTGTTCGCCCTGGTCGCCGCGGTGGCGGCCGGTGCGGTGTTCCTGCGGACGGAGGCGCGGCAGGCGCACCCGGTGGTGCCGCTCGGTCTCTTCCGCGACCGGACGGTCGCGATCACCGTCGCGGCCGGGGCCGCGTGCAGCGTCGCCTTCTACGGTCTCGTCTTCGTCTTCAGCCTCTTCTTCCAGGAGGTGCAGGGGCGTTCGGCGCTGTGGGCCGGGCTGATGTTCCTGCCGATGACCGGGCTCATCGCGGTCACGAACGTCGCGGCGGGCAAGCTGGCGGCGCGGGTCGGGCCGCGGGTGCCGATGCTGGTGGGGCAGTCGGTGGCCGTCGCGGGGCTGTTGCTGCTGCTCCTCGCCGACGCCTCGACACCCGCGCTCGCCCTGGCGTTCCTGATGGTGCCGCTGGCCCTTGGCTGCGCCCTGACGATCCCGCCGCTCACGGCGGCGATGATGGAGGCGGTGCCCGCTGACCGGGCCGGTCTTGCCGCGGGGGTCCTCAACGCGGCCCGGCAGGTGTCGGGCGGCCTGGGAATCGCGGCCTTCGGGGGCCTGGTGGCCGGGGACTTCGTCTCCGGTATGCGGGTGAGCCTGCTGATCGCGGCGGGATTGCTGGCGGCTTCGGGGGTGGCGACGCTGGGTCTGCGGCGGGAACGCTGAATTCTCCCCAACCTGGTTGCCGTCATCACCGGCTCCGCCGAGTTCGTCCTCAAACGCCGGACGGGCTGAGAACAAAATTCCAACCGCGGGGCAATCGGGTGGGCGGGAAAGATAGCCCCTCCGGCGTTTGAGGAGCGGGGTCCGGGGCGGAGCCCCGGGAACGGCGCGCACCCCGCCGGGTGCTAGGACCCGTCCCTGAGGCCCCGGGGCCAGTTCGGGCGGAACTCGATCCCCTCATACGTCACCACACACCCCTCCCCCACAGGCGACTGCGCCATGAACCCCACCAGAGCCGCACCCGCCGCCTTCTCCTCCCCCAGGGAGAAGATCCGGACGAACGTCCAGCGCTTCCCGTCCAGGGAGGCGTGGAACGCGAACGCCGAACCGGTGCGGCTGATCCGGAGCCAGACGCTGCTGCCGTCCACCACGAAGGCGTTCGCGTCGTCGGAGCGGCCGCGGGTGACGACCGTGCAGACCGTCGCCTCGTCCGGCGACCGCTCCAGGCACAGCTTGGCCCACTCCCGGTCGCCCACGTGCAGGTACAGGACACCCGCGTCGAACGCCGCCGCGAAACCGACCGTCACCCGCGCGATCAGCTGGAAGTCGCCCTCGGGCGCGCCGAGGAGACGCGGCGCGTCCGAGGCCGGGTCGAGGGCCTCGCCCGTCGGCGGCACGAAGCGGTCCTGGCGAGCGCCCGCCCAGCCGGTGAGCACCCCGTCCTCGTACGACCAGTTGCCGTCGGGGCCGTACGTGCGCAGGGAGAAGGGCAGTTCGGGGATGTTGACGTCCATGGGCGTCAGTGTTCCAGGCGCCCTTCGTAGCGCCGCGGGAGCCCCAGCGGATTGTCGTCCCGCAGCTCGGGCGGCAGCAGCGCGGCGGGCGTGTTCTGGTAGGCGACGGGACGCAGCCAGCGCTCGATCGCCGTACCGCCGACGGAGGTCGAGGTGGACGTCGTCGCGGGGTAGGGCCCGCCGTGGTGCTGCGCGGGCGCCACCGCGACCCCGGTCGGCCATCCGTTGACCAGCACGCGCCCGGCCAGCGGCGTCAGTTCGGCGAGCAGCGCGGCCCCGCGCCCCTCGCCCGCGGCCTCCTCGGCGGACAGCTGCACCGTGGCCGTGAGGTTGCCGGAGAGCCGGGTGAGGGCGGCGGTGATCTCCGCGTCGTCCTCGTAGCGCGCGACGACCGTCACCGGCCCGAAGCACTCCTCCAGGAGCAGGTCGTGCTCACCCTCGGTGGCGAGCTTCGCCGCGGGGACCGTCAGGAAGCCCGCGCTCACCGTGTGCTCGCTGCCCGCGCCCGGCGTCACCGGCGCGTCCACGTCCGACAGTTGACCGCGCTCGCGCACGCCCGCCACGAAGTTGTCCCGCATCCGGTGGTCGAGGAGCACCCCCGCCTCGGTGTCGCTGACCGCCTCGGTCAGGGATTTGATGAACCGGTCGCCGCCCGCGCCCGCCGGAGCGAAGACCAGGCCCGGCTTGACGCAGAACTGGCCGACGCCGAGCGTCATCGAACCCGCGAGGCCCGCTCCGATCTCCTCCGCGCGCTCGACCGCCGCCGCCTCGGTCACCACGACCGGGTTGAGGGAGCCGAGCTCTCCGTGGAAGGGGATCGGCACGGGGCGGGCCGCCGCCGCGTCGAAGAGGGCGCGCCCACCGCGGATCGAGCCGGTGAAGCCCGCGCCGGACACGAGCGGGTGCTTGACGAGCTCGACGCCCGCGTCGAAGCCGTGCACGAGCCCGACGACGCCCTCGGGGATGCCGTGCAGGGCCGCGGCCCGCCGCAGCGTCGCCGCGACCAGCTCGGAGGTGGCCGGGTGGTCAGGGTGCGCCTTGACCACCACGGGGCAGCCCGCGGCGAGCGCGCTCGCGGTGTCGCCGCCGGGGACGGAGAAGGCGAAGGGGAAGTTGGACGCGGAGTAGACGGCCACGACGCCCAGCGGGATCTTGTAGCGCCGCAGGTCCGGGATGGGTGGCGTGGCGCTGCTGTCGGGGTGGTCGATGACGACGCCGAGGAAGCCGCCCTCGTCGACGACGTCCGCGAAGGCCCGCAACTGGTAGCAGGTGCGGGCGAGTTCACCGGTGAGCCGGACGGGACCGAGCGCGGTCTCCGCGTCCGCGGCCTCCACCAGGTGATCCTTCGCCCCGTCGAGCAGTTCGGCCGCGGAGCGCAGGAAGGCGGCGCGCACGGCGCGATCGGCGAGGGCGTCCTGGGCGGTCAGCGCGGCACGTACCGCCTGATCCACCTCTTCGGCTGTGGCTTCGACCGCAACCTGCTCGCGCTGCTTCCCGGTTCGGGGGTCGACACTCCAGACTGGTGCTGCTGCCACCGCGGGCTCCTCCAGAGGTGATGCCACAGATGTGCTGCCACCCACCTGGGCTGTTCGATATGCTGAACACTGTCTCCGATGATGAATAGCGGAGGCTTGGAGACTATTTCTCGTCGAACTAAGGGGTCAAGGGCGATGTCGGCTGGCGAGACTGGCGGGGCGCAGGTCAAGTCCGCTGTGCGGACGGTGGAGTTGCTCGAATATTTCGCGGGACGCCCCGGAATGCACTCTTTGGCCGCCGTCCAGGAAGCCGTCGGGTATCCCAAGTCCAGCCTCTACATGCTCCTTCGTACGCTGGTGGAGCTGGGCTGGGTCGAGACGGACGCGACGGGCACGCGGTACGGGATCGGGGTTCGGGCCCTCCTCGTCGGCACCTCGTACATCGACGGTGACGAGGTGGTGGCGGCGGCGCGTCCGACGCTCGACCGCCTCTCGGACGACACCACGGAGACGATCCACCTGGCGCGCCTCGACGGCACGAACGTCGTGTACCTCGCCACGCGCCAGTCGCAGCACTACCTGCGGCCCTTCACGCGGGTGGGCCGCCGCCTGCCCGCGCACTCGACGTCCCTGGGCAAGGCACTCCTGGCCACCCACACCGACGAGCAGGTCCGCAAGATGCTGCCGGAGACGCTGCCCGCGCTGACCGAGCACACGATCACCGACCGCGAGAAGCTGATCGAGGAGCTGCGCACGGTCCGCGAGCAGGGCTTCGCGGTGGACCGCGAGGAGAACACGCTCGGCCTGCGCTGCTTCGGCGTCGCGATCCCGTACCGCACGCCCGCGCGGGACGCGATCAGCTGCTCCGTGCCGGTGGCACGGCTGACGCCGGCGCACGAACAGATGGTGAAAGACGCGTTGTTCGACGCGCGGGACCGGCTGACACTGGCGACTCGTAGGCTCTGAGCATGGAGAGCCCGAGCAGGAACACGATGAGCATGGAAGTCAGTCTGCGAGCGGTGCACGACAGTGATCTCCCGGTCTTCTACCGGCAGATGAACGACCCCGAGTCGAACCACGTGGCTGCTTTCACCTCTCCGAAGACGTCCGACTGGACGCTCTTCGAGGCCCACTGGAAGGGGCTTCGGGAGTCGGGCGACGTCGTCGTCCGCACGGTCCTCGCGGACGGCGACGTGGTGGGCAGCACGGCGGTGTACGGGGAGCCGGGCGAGCGGGAGGTCACGTACTGGATCGACCGCTATTACTGGGGCCGGGGGCTGGCCACGGCCGCCCTGCGGGCCCTCCTCGCGGAGGTCCCGGAGCGGCCCCTCTACGCGCGGGCGGCGGCGGACAACGCGGGTTCCCTGCGGGTCCTGGAGAAGTGCGGCTTCCGGGTGACCGCGGCCGCGCGGGGCTTCGCGCATGCGCGGGGCGAGGAGATCGACGAAGCGGTGTTGATCCTGGCGTAGGAACCTCGCGCACCGTCGATCACCGGCGCCGCCGAGTTCGTCCTCAAGCTCCGGACGAGCTGATCAATTCCGGCCCCTCCCCCGCACGGCGGACCCGGATCATCGCCGGGCAGGAGGTGCCCGGGGCCCCCCGCCGGAAGGCTGGGCGCATGAGACAGGCCCTGCGCACCGCCGCCATCCTCGCCGCCCTCCCGTACCTCACCCTGAAGGTCGCCTGGATCGCGGGCAGCCACATCGGCATCCCCGAGGGCAGCAGCCTCCTCGATCACCGCACCGCCATGATCTTCGCCAACGGCCTCACCCTGCTGATGGACGCGAGCGTCATCGTGCTCGCGCTGCTCCTGACCCGCCCCTGGGGCCTGCGCACCCCCGCCTGGCTGCTCGCGTTCCCCATGTGGGTGGCCACCGGTCTACTTACGCCGATCATGGCCGGGTTCCCGCTCCAGCTGCTGGTCAAGGCGCTCGGCGGCAGCGTCAACAGCCCCTCGCAGAGCGGCAGCGGCAGCGGCGGCGACAGCGACAGCGACAGCGACAGCGACAGCGACAGCGGCGCCTTCCTCCACGAGTGGGTCTTCGGCGTCGTCTACGGCGGCTTCATCCTGCAAGGCCTCGCCCTCGGCGCCCTGTTCGTCCTCTACGCGCGAGACCGCTGGGGCCATGTATGGCAGGGCCTCGTCCGGGATCTGCCCGGGGCGGCCGGCCGCCGGAGCCTGCCCCGGTGGGTCGCCATCGCCGCCGCCCTCCTCGCCCTCGCACCCCTGGTCATGCACCTTCTCTGGGTCACCGGCTCCACGGCCGGTCTCAGCGAGGCGCGCGTCGATGAGCGCACGACCGACTTCTACGTCCTCGAAGCGATGGACATGATCTACCTCTGCTCCGCGGTCGTCGGCGCTCTGCTCCTCACCTTCCGGCGGGCTCCGGCACTGCCCGTCAAGGTGCCGCTCACCCTGGCCTGGCTCGGCTCGGGCGCGGTCGCCTGCTGGGGCGGCTGGCTGCTGTTCGCCTCGGTCCTCGGCGAGGACGACATCGCCCGGCAGCCGACGGCCGCGATGCTCCTGACCTACTCTGTCCAGATGATCGTCGGGGCACTGGTGGCCACCCTCGGGGTGGTCTTCTTCAAGGAGCGGGCGGGCGCGGCCGTCCGTGCCCCGCGGCAACCGGCGTGAGGACGCTCGCGGCAGCCCTCCCGGCCCTGTTCGGGCGGCGGACGCGGCGCCGGTGGATCCATCTGATCCTGGGCGGCGCGCTCGCCATGCCGTACGTCTTCGTGGGCTCCGTGATCGTCGGTCCGCTGCTCGGCGAGGACAACGTGTTCGGCTCGCTCACCTCCCAACTCAGCGCGTTCGCGGTGGGGTTGCCGCTGGCCGCGATCACCGCGCTCTTCCCGCTCACCCGCCCCATGTCGGTGGCCGCCGTACGCGCCTTGTGCGACGTACCGAGCGACGCGCTCGCCGACGGGCCCGCACGGTCCCGGCAGGCGCGCGGCCGCACCGTCGCGTGGTTCACGCTGCACCTCGGGTTCGGCGGGGTCATCAGCGGAATGTCCCTCGCCCTGCCGCCGTTCGCGGCGGTGCTGATCGCGCTGCCGTTCGCGGCGGCCCTGCGGGACAGCCGGATCGGGATGCCCGAAGTCTTCGGCGAAGGCTGGATGCTGGCGCTCGCCCCGGTCTTCGGGATCCTCTCCCTCGTCGCGCTCGCGGGGTGCGCGGCGGCGGCCGGGGGGCTGCTCGCGCGCTGGGCACCCGTACTCCTCGGGCCCTCGCCCGCCGACCGGCTCGCGGCCGCCGAGCAGCGCGCGGCGGACCTCGCCGTACGCAACCGGCTCGCGAGGGAGCTGCACGACTCGGTGGGCCACGCCCTGAGCGCCGTCACGCTCCAGGCGAGCGCCGCCCGCAGGGTCCTCGACCGCGACCCGGAGTTCGTCCGTGAGGCGCTTGCCGCGATCGAGGAGACGACCCGGCGGACGGTGAGTGAACTCGACGCGGTGCTCGGTGTGTTGAGGGAGGGCGGCGGCGGTCAGGCGAGCCCGACGGCTCCGGCCCCCACCCTCTCCGCCGATCTCGGCGGGCTCCTCAAGCGCACCCGGGCCGGCGGCCTGCGGGTGCGGGCCACGGTCGAGCTCGGCCCCGAAGGACCGGACGCCCTGCCCCCGATGGTCTCCCGCGAGGCCTACCGCATCGTTCAGGAGAGCCTGAGCAACGCGCTGCGGCACGCGGGCCCCGACGCCCCGGTGACGCTGCGGATCGCCCTGGACGGCACCGACCTGGAGATCATCGCCGAGAACCCGCTGCCCCACGGCGCCCCGGCCTCCCGCCCCGGCGGTGGCCACGGCCTGCGCGGCATCACCGATCGCGCCCGGCTCCTGGGCGGCACCGCCGATGCGGGTCCGGTGAACGGCGGCTGGCGACTGAACGTACGACTTCCCCTGAAGGGACCCGCATGACCGAGACGGCAGCCACCCCGATCCGCATCGTGCTCGCCGACGACGAGCGGATGGTCCGCACCGCCCTGCGCGTGATCCTCTCCGCCGAGCCCGACCTTGAGGTCGTCGGCGAGGCGGCGAGCGGCGCGGAGGCGGTGTCCGTCGTGCGCGAGGCGAAGCCCGACGTGGTGCTCATGGACGTACGGATGCCGGAGATCGACGGCATCCGGGCCACCGAGCAGATCCTGCGGACGCAGGCCGACCCGCCGCGCATCGTGGTCGTGACGACCTTCGAGAACGATTCCTACGTGTACGAGGCGCTGCGCGCGGGGGCCTCCGGGTTCCTGCTCAAGCGGGCCGACGCGGACTCACTCGTACAGGCGGTGCGGCTCGTGGCGCGCAGTGACTCGCTGCTCTTCCCGGCGGCGGTGCGCGCCCTGGCCGCCGAGCACGCGCGCGCGAAGCCCGCGCCGCCGGCCTGGGTGGCGAGGCTGACGGGGCGCGAGAGCGAGGTGCTGCGGCTGATGGCGGCGGGCCTGACGAACGCGGAGATCGCGGGCCGGATGAGTGTGGGCCCGGCGACGGTGAAGACGCACGTGGCGTCGGTGCTGGCCAAGACGGGGACGCGGGACCGCACACAGGCGGTGATCGCGGCGTACGAGGCGGGTTTCATGAACGCCGGCTGAACCCGCCGCCCGCAGTATGAGGAATCTCTAAGAAACCCGGCAGAACGGAACGAATACGTCCGCTCCGCTCGTCCTTTTATGGGATGAACAAGACGATCAGGAACGCCTCTGTCTTCACGCTGCTGCTCGTGCTCGCCCTCCTGGTGCGGGCGACGTGGGTGCAGTTCTACGACTCGAAGGCGCTCGCGGACGACAAGCAGAACCGGCGCAACGCGATCGAGCAGTACGCGAACCCGCTGGGCGACATCATCGTGGGCGGTGACGCGGTCACCGGCTCCGCGCGGACGAAGGGCGGCGACCTCAAGTACAAGCGCACCTACAAGGACGGCGACCTGTACTCGTCCGTCACGGGCTACAGCTCGCAGGTGTACGGGGCGACGCAGCTGGAGGGCATCTACAAGGACGTCCTCGACGGCACCGACACGCGGCTGAAGAACCCGCTGGACACGCTCACCAACAAGCGCGCCGACCCGGGTGACGTGATCACGACGATCGACCCCGCGGTGCAGAAGGCCGCGTACAAGTCGCTCGGCGACAAGAAGGGCGCGGCCGTCGCCGTCGACCCGAAGACGGGCAAGATCCTCGGTCTGGTCTCGACGCCCTCGTACGACCCCTCGGACATCAGCGGTGCCACGGACTCCAAGGAGTGGCAGGCGCTCCAGAAGGACGAGGAGAAGCCGATGGTCAACCGCGCGCTGCGGCAGCCGCTTCCGCCGGGTTCGACGTTCAAGCTGGTCGTCGCGGCGGCGGCCCTGGAGGACGGGCTCTACGGCTCGGCGGACACCGGGACCGACAGCCCGAACCCGTACACGCTGCCCGGCACGAGGACGGTCCTGAAGAACGAGAGCGCGAGCGCGCCCTGCGAGGACGCCTCGATCCGTACGGCACTCCAGTACTCGTGCAACAACGTCTTCGCGAAGCTGGCCGTCGACCTGGGCCAGGACAAGGTCAAGGCGATGGCCGAGAAGATGGGCTTCAACACGGACAAGCTGGACGTGCCGGTGCGCGCGTCCGAGAGTGTCTACCCCTCCGACATGGACAAGGCCCAGACGGCGCTGACCGGCATCGGCCAGTTCGACGTGACGGCGACGCCGTTGCAGATGTCCATGGTCACGGGGGCGATCGCCAACGGCGGTGAACTGGTCTCGCCGCACATGGTGTCCCAGATCACCGACTCGAACGGCGATGTGCTCGACTCGTTCGACGACGCGGACTCCGAGCGTGTGATGAGCGAGGACACGGCGAGCCAGCTGCAGTCCGCGATGGAGACGGTCGTCGAGAAGGGCACCGGCACGAACGCGCGGATCAGCGGCGCGGACGTGGGCGGCAAGACGGGCACGGCCCAGCACGGCGAGAACAACAGCAAGACGCCGTACGCCTGGTTCACGTCGTACGCCAAGGGCGGCGACGGCAAGGAGGTCGCGGTCGCCGTCATCGTCGAGTCGTCGGACGCGGCGAGGTCGGAGGTCAGCGGCAACGGCCTGGCGGCGCCGATCGCGAAGTCGATGATGTCGGCGGCGCTGAAGCGCTAGCGCTGCGGCCGGACCCGACGGCCTACTCCACGAAGTACGTCGGGTTCGGCAGCTTGTAGGTCTTGTCCGCGTACCCGCCCGCGAGGTCGGAGACCTGGTCACCGAAGCTGCCGACGATGTCGTAGCCGTTCGACTCGATGTGCTTGCGGGTGCCCTCCTTGAACTGCACGGTGGTGCACTCCCACTTGGCGGGCGTGGCGCAGTCGTCCAGATAGGCGGGCGGGGTCGTCTTGTTCTTGGTGAAGACGTGCTTGGTGTCGAGCTGCGTGTCGTACCCGGCCTTGGCGAGGTTGGTGACGGCGCCCGTGCGCTGCGATTCGCTCAGGCCGGTCAGGAAGAAGACCTCGACGCCCTTGCTCTTGGCGTACTCGACGAGTTCGGGCATGCCGAAGACGGCGGGGCGCTCGGCCGCCTTCACGTACGCGTCCCATGTGCCGTTGTCGTACGTGTAGTTGGTGGTCTTCTCGTAGTCGAAGCTGAGCAGTGCGGTGTCGTCCACGTCGAGGACGATCGCGGGCTTCTTGCCGTGGCCGCCGGTCTTCGCGCCGTGACCGCCGCCGTGCGCGGCCGCCGCCTTCCTGATGTCCTTCTTCGCCTTGGCCTGGATGCGCGCCAGATCCTTGGCGTACGGGCTCTTGGGCGAGGAGCGCCAGACGCCGTCGGCGTCCTGGTACGCGCCGTAGTAGTCGTCGATCTCGCCGACGAGCACGCCGATGTTCTGCGGCTCGGCAGTGTGCCGCGCCGGTGCGTTGTCGGCGGTGGCGGCGCCGGTGCCGGTGCCGTACAGCGTGGCGCCGGCGACGGCGCAGGCGGCGACGATGCCCGCCGTTCGTAGGGACTTGCGCATGGGTGCGTTCTCTCCGGATCAGAGTCAGGGCAGGTCAGTGCTTGTCTACGCGCACTGTCTACGCGCATCACACGTTGCCCCGCGAGACCCTTTACCCGATCAATACCTGATCCGGAGAAAGCCGGGAGGAAGCTGGGAGGAAGCCTGGGGGCTATGCCCCGGGCGGCGCCCACCCCGGGTTCCGGCCGCTGAGACCGATCACGCGGTCGAGGAGCGGGGCGTCGTCCGGCACCGGCACCACGGCCCCGAAGAGGCTGTTCCCGGAGTCGTCGCCCTCCTGGGGCGTGAGCAGCCCCTGCGCCACGCGCAGGCTCGCCTCGTCGGGTGCGTACGCCTGACCCGTCGCCCGCGCCAAGTCCCATCCGTGCACCACGAGTTCATCCATGGCCACGGCCCCGGCGACGGCTCCCGGCAGATCGACGCCGCCCGCCCGGGTCATGCCCTCGTACGCGGCCGGGTCACGCCACGCCTCCGTCAGCTCGTCGAGCAGCTTCGGCAGGGCGGCACGCCACTCGGGGTCGAGGTTCGGCACGGCGCTGCCCGGGTCCTGGTCGAGGTGGGGCCCGAGGTCCTTGCGCGCGGCGTCCCGGAACGCGCAGGTCAGACCGACCAGATGACCGAGGAGATGACGCACCCGGTACTCCGGACAGGGCGTGGGCGCCGCGAGCTGCTCGTCGCTCACGCCCTCCGCGACGGCCGCCAGAAGCCGGGCCTGCGGCGCGAAGTCGATCGTCTCCGTCATGAATGCTCCCGATGCTCGGCGGCCCCGCACAGCGGGCCGCGGTCCTGCCCTGTAGACCGGCCCCACCGCCGGAACTCATCGCCGTAACGCAGTGCCGAATCCGAGGGGCCGGTCTACCGCACCTGCCCTATGCCGGGCCGGAGACCTTAGAACCACCATCACCTGCCATGACACCTGCCGCACCTTCCGCGACATCCACGATCACGCGCGTCCTGCGCAACCGCGACGCGAGCCTCTGCCTGGGCGCGGTGGTCGTCTCCGGCTTCGGGAGCTCCGCGATGTGGCTGGTCGCCGGGGTCTGGGTGAAGGAACTGACCGGCTCGGACGGCCTGGCGGCCCTGTGCACCTTCGCTCTCTGGGTCCCGACCCTGATCGGCCCCTTCCTGGGGACGTTCGCGGACCGCACCCGCCGCAAACCCCTGCTCATCGGCGTGAACCTGGCCCTGGGCGCCCTGCTGACCTCGCTCCTGTTCGTCGACTCGGCGGCCACCCTGTGGCTCCTCTACGCCGTGCTCTTCCTGTACGGGGCATGCGGCGCCGTCACCGACGCGGCGGAGGCGGCGCTGGTGACGTCGGCGGTCGGCAGGGACCTGACAGGGGACTTCAACGGCCTGCGGATGTCGGCGAACGAGGGCATGAAACTGATCGCGCCGCTCGCCGGAGCGGGCCTCTTCGCCGCGTACGGAGGCGCCCGGGTGGCGCTCCTGGACGCCGCCACCTTCGTACTGGCGGCCGGAATGTTCACGCTGCTGCGCGTACAGGAGGACGCACCCGCGTCCGCACGTGTCACGCAGAGCCTGCGTTTCCAAACAGCGGAAGGCGCCCGCTACTTGTGGGGCAACCAGCAGCTGCGCCCCCTCATCCGCGCGGGAGGTCTGACCATGCTGACCTCAGGGATCAGCGGAGCCGCCGTCTACGCGGTCGTGGAGGGACTCGGCCACTCCCCCGCGTACACGGGCGTGCTGTACGTCGTGCAGGGAGCCGGTTCGGTCGCGGTCGGCGTGGCGTCGGGGGCGCTGCTGCGGCGCTTCGGAGGACGCCGCTTCGGCGGGGCGGGCATCGCGCTCACCGCCATCGCCGCGGCCCTGCACGCACTGCCGTACGACGGGACGGCCCTGGCGGGCAGCCTGGCCAACGGACTCGGGCTGCCCTGCGTGCTGATCGCGGGCATGACGGCGGTACAGCGCGAGACACCGCAGGCCCTCCTGGGCCGCGCGGCGGCGACCGCGAACACCTTGATGTTCACGCCGACCGCACTGGGTATCGCCCTGGGCGCGGCCCTGATCGAGACGGTCGACTACCGCGTGCTGCTGCCGGTCCTCGCGGGGGCACGGCTGCTGATCGCCGTGCCCCTGCTCAAGGCCCCACCGGTGGCGGCTACTTCACGTCGGCCCAGCGCTTGATCGTCGCGATGGCCTCGGTCTGGTCGGCGGCCGGGAGTTTGGCGATGGAGGCGCCGTGGTTGGAGCCGGGGGCCTCGTAGCGGTAGGAGTCGCGGTGGCTCGGGGTGAACTTCTCCGCGCTCCACGGGTCGTTCTCGCCGTAGATGAACATCATCCGCTGGCCGCGGGTCTTCACCCAGCGGTCCACGTCGGCGATCGTCCTGTTGTTGTACGAGCCGCGCATCGCCTCGGGAAGCACGGAGTTGGGCTGGTAGATGTCCGGGTGGTGGCGGACGTCCTTGAGGTGCTTGAACTTCAGGTCGGCCCAGCCGAGTTGGGTGGCGGCCTGCCGGTAGTAGGGGCCCGTGCCGTTCGTGCCGAGCGACTCGTCCTGGTAGACGCTGAAGCCGTGCTTCTTCGACCAGTCGTAGAGCTCGTCGTCGCTCGCCTTCTCGGCGTCGGGCACGGTCGGGCAGTTGTCGACGGTGCCGCTCTGCCAGAAGTTCCACACCTGGTCGAGCACGGCGAACTCGTAGGCCCGGTCGGTGGTGCCGAGCGTCTCCTCGAACGTCTCGCCGTTGGCCTTGGCGTCCGCCTCGAACTTGGGGAGCAGTGCCTCACGGCGCACCAGCATCTCGCGCTGCACGGCGTTCAGGGCCTTGCGGCATTCGGCCGTGCCGACCGTCCTGAAGAAGCGCTCGTAGCCGCTGTCGTCCTTGTTGTTCGCGTCGTTCGGGGCCACGAAGGCGACGACCGCGTCGAGGTCGTCGGGGTAGAAGCGCTCGTGGTACGTCGCCGTCATTCCGCCCTTGCTCGCGCCCGTGCCGAGCCACTTGCCCTTCTCGATGCCGCGCAGCGCCCGAGTGAGGCGGTGCTCGTCGGCGGCCTCCTGCTCGACGGTGAGCTTGGACCAGTCGGAGCCGGCCTGGCCCGAGGGCCGTGACTGTTCGAAGTAGCGGTGCTCGACGCTGACTTGGTTGGCGTCGATCAGCTTGGTGAGGGCCGTGGTGTTGGACGCCAGGGTGTAGCCGCCGGTGTAGAGCACGGTCGGCTTGTCCGTGGCCTTGTGCCAGAGCGTGGCGCGCTGGGTGAAGGTGCCGGCGCGGGGGTTGCCGTGGTCGACGGGCTGGACGTACGTGAGCGTGTAGAGGGGGTAGCCCTCCCTGTCGGCCACGGAGACGACCTTCATGCCGGGTATCTTCTCCAGCCGCTCCCGGATGTCGGGCGCTGCGGCCTGGCTCCCAGCCGTCTGCGCGGCGGCGGGCACGGCCCCGCCGAGTACCGCCGCGCCTGCCATGAACCCGGCACAGAACAGCGCCGATATCCCCTTGTTGCGCACCTTGTCTCCTCGTACTGGAGCGAATGGTTGCGCGGATGGTAACCGCCTTCACTTGGCGGGCGACAGGGGCTACTTGAGCTTCGAAAGGGCCGTCCTCACCTGCGCGAGATCCGCGTCCGACGCCAACCCGGCGTGATAGAGCCGCAGTTCGTCCGCGCCCAGAGCGACCGCGTGCGCGGCGTCGGCAGCGAGGGTGCCGGGGGCGCCGCCCATGCCGGACACGACGGTCAGGTTCGCGGCGAGCGTGGTGCGGTCCGTGCGGTCGGTGCGGTCCGTGCGGTCCGTGCGGTCGGTGCGGTACGGGGCGAAGGCCGTCAGGGCGTCCGCGCTTCCCGTGCAGGGCACGACCACACCGTCGGCCACGGAAAGGATGTGCTCCGGGTCGACTCCCGCGTTGGCACCGCAGTGGTACGACACCGGGTCGGCGTGCAGCAGCACCCGGAAGCCGTCGGGAGCGGCGGCGCGCACGGCCGCGATCGCCGCCTCCTGGAGTGTGCGGGCGGTTTCCTCGCGCCACGCGCGCGTGGCGGCAGCCGTCTCGGCGCCCAGGAGCCGCTCCACCGCCTCCCAGCCGCCGGAGGGCTCCTCGCCCCGCCACACGGGCTCCAGGGCGCGGCGGACACGGTCCTCCAACTCGCCGGGAGCCAGGCCCTGCCGGGCGTACCCCTCACCGCAGTCCGCGCAGAAGCAGAGCGACATCAGGTACTGCCCGGCCTCCCCGAGCGACACCCCGGCGATCTTGTCGTGGGCGTGCAGATGCGCGAGTCCGTACCAGCCGAGGGACTCCAGCTCGGTGCCGCTCGCGCCGGGGCGGGCGGCGGCCTCGGCGGCGAGATCGACGAGGTACGCGCGCGTGGCGGGCTGGGCGATGCAGGGCGCCCAGGGATAGCGGTCTCCGTAGGCGTTGACGACGGAGGTGTCCGGATGTTCGGCGCCCATACGGGAGTTGTGGGCGAGGACCACCCAGGTGTGCACGTCGAGCCCGGCGGCTTCGAGCGCTTCGGCGGCCTCCCCGTAGGCATCGCCAGGGGCCCAGCTTCCGGCCTCGTACGGACGCAGCGGGCGCCCCTCCCACCGGCCGTCGGGTGCGTACAGCACCGCCGCGTGCTCGGCGGTGACGATGCGGTGGCGCGGGTGGCGGGGGGTCAGCGCGCGCGTGGAGTGGTAGGCGGAGGCGAGGGTGACCTGCTGGACGCCGAGGCCGGCGACGCGCGCGGGGGCCGCGGGGTCGCCGACGACGTCCCAGGGGTAGAGGAAGGCGGAGGTCCTCACGCGCCTTCCTCCCGCAGCAGGGCGCGCCCGCGCTCGGTCAGCTCCGCGAGGCGCTTGATGTGTTCGTCGGCGGGTTCGTGCAGCGGCGTACGCACCCCGCCGACGTCGAGCCCGGCCAGCCGTACGCCCGCCTTGACGAGGGATACGGCATAGCCGCGGCCCTCGCCGCGCAGCTCCACGAAGGGGCGGTAGAAGCCGTCGATGAGCCGGTTCACGGTGGCGTCACCCTCGGCGGTCCCGGCGTTGAAGGCCCGGTGGAAGGCGAGCGCGATGTCGGGCGCGAAGCAGAAGACGGCCGACGAGTAGAGCGTCACGCCGATACCGCGGTAGGCGAGCCCGGTCAGCTCGGCGGTGGGCAGGCCGTTGAAGTAGAGGAATTCCTCCGGGACTTCGGCGCGCACCGCGCTGACGATGCGCTGCATCAGGTCCATGTCCCCGAGGCCGTCCTTGAAGCCGATGATGCCCTCGGTGCGCGCGAGCTCGACGACCGTCTCCGGGGTGAACACGGCGTTGTCGCGCTGATAGACGATGACTTCGAGGGAGGTGGCCGCGGCCAGTTCGGCGTAGTGCCGCAGCAGGCCCTCCTGTCCGGCCACGACGAGGTAGGGCGGCATCGCGAGCAGCCCGTCGGCGCCCGCCTCCTCGGCGAGTCGCGCGTACCGCACGGCCAGCGCGGTACCGTACCCGGCGCCCGCGACCACCGGCACCCGGCCCGCCGTCTCCTCGACGGCGGCTGCGACGCACGCCCGGAACTCCTCGGGTGTCAGAGCGTGGAACTCGCCCGTGCCGCAGCACGCGAACACGGCCGCGGCGCCCGCGTCGACGCCCGCGCGCACATGTGCGCGGAAGACGTCGAGGTCGACGGAGCCGTCCGGTGCGTAGGCGGTGACCGGGAAGAACAACGGCCCGCTGGGGATGACGAGTCGAGCGGCGAGGGGTGCTGACGTCACGGGCTCTCCCTTAGCGTGCACGTTTCTGATCCACGTCCATATTTCTGAACAGACCCACGCTAAGCCGCTCCCTGAGCCCCGGTCAAGCGCCGGAGTCGGCCCAAGGTCGACAAGAGATCGATGATCCATGGGCGATCGGCGAGCGGATTCCCGGCCTCCGTACGACACTTGACGCGACGAGCCGTTGATCCCTAGCGTGTCCACAGATATGAATGCTGTACGCACACGCGAACGCAGCCGCCGACGCTTGCGCTGACGCAGCCGCTGATCCGAGGAGACCCCCTCATGCCCGCTCCCCGCACCGTCCTGCTCACCGGCGCCGCAGGCGGCCTCGGCACCCTGATGCGGGGGCTGCTTCCGGCGTACGGCTACGAACTGCGGCTGCTCGACGTGCGGCCCATCGAGGGCGAGCCGGCCGCGATCACGGCGGACCTCGCGGACAAGAAGGCGCTGCGGGAGGCCGTGCGGGGTGTCGACGCGGTCATCCACCTCGCGGGCATCTCCCTGGAGTCCTCCTTCGACAAGATCCTGCGAGCGAACATCGAGGGGACGTACAACCTCTACGAAGCGGCGCGCGAGGAGGGCGTCGGCCGGATCGTCTTCGCTTCGTCGAACCACGCGGTGGGGTTCACGCCGCGGCCCGTCGGCGACGACGATCCGCTGATCGCGGTGGACACTCCGCGCCGTCCCGACACGTTCTACGGCCTCTCCAAGTCCTTCGGCGAGGATCTCGCCCAGTTCTACTGGGACAAGCACGGGGTGGAGACGGTCTCCGTGCGGATCGGTTCATGCTTCCTGGAGCCGACGAGTGTGCGGATGCTGTCGGTCTGGATGAGCCCCGGGGACGGGGCCCGCCTCTTCCACGCGGCGCTGACCGCTTCCGCGGTGGGGCATGCGGTGGTGTACGGGTCGTCCGCCAACACGCGGCTGTGGTGGGACCTTTCGTCGGCGCGGGCGCTGGGGTACTCGCCGCAGGACGACTCCGAGCAGTATGCGGAGAAGCTGGTGGCGGAGCAGGGTGAACTGGACCCCGCGAACCCGGACCACGCGAACCTGGGGGGCCACTTCTGCACGAACCCGCCGGTGTGGCCGTACTAGCGGCTCCTTTCCCCAACCCCGCCCCTTCCCGAAAACCCGCTGCGCGGGGGCGTCCTCAAACGCCGGACGGCTGAAGATTCAGCCCGTCCGGCGTTTGAGGACGAACTCGGCGAAGCCGGTGATTGCGGCACGCAAGGCCCCCGCGCCAGAGCGGGCAGCGAACGGGCACCCCCAACCCCCAGTACGGGCACGGACCAAGCCCGAAGCAGAGGCCCAGGCCCCGCCAAACGGGCACAGCCGGGCACCATCACCCCCGCTCCGAGCCTGTTCACGCACCGCCTCCCGCTGTAGAACTTCCCCACAGGGCCCGAACGGGCAGGGCGAGGGAAGGAAGCGGCGGCCATGACCGCGGAAGAGCGCCAGCGGGAAATCGTCAGGGCGGCACGGACCTCCGGCTCCGTGGACGTCACCGCACTGGCCACCGAACTGGGAGTCGCCAAGGAAACCGTCCGCCGCGACCTCCGCGCCCTGGAGGACCACGGCCTGGTCCGCCGCACCCACGGCGGCGCCTACCCCGTGGAGAGCGCCGGCTTCGAGACGACCCTCGCCTTCCGCACCACCATGCACGTCCCGGAGAAGCGAAGGATCGCCACCGCCGCCGCCGACCTCCTCGGCGACGCCGAGACGGTCTTCGTCGACGAGGGCTTCACCCCGCAGCTCATCGCCGAGGCCCTCCCCGAAGCCGCCGAGGGACGCCCCCTGACCATCGTCACCGCGTCCCTGGCCACCGCCGGCGCCCTCGCCGAGGCGGACAACATGTCCGTACTCCTCCTCGGCGGCCGCGTCCGCCCCGGCACGCTCGCGACGGTCGACCACTGGACGACGCGCATGCTGGCCGGGTTCGTGATCGACCTCGCCTTCATCGGGGCCAACGGCATCTCCCGGGAGTACGGCCTGACCACGCCCGACCCGGCGGTCAGCGAGGTGAAGACGCAGGCCATCCGCGCGTCACGGCGCACCGTGTTCGCGGGTGTGCACACCAAGTTCGGTGCGACGAGCTTCTGCAGGTTCGGTCACGTCGGCGAGCTGGAGGCGATCGTCACGAGCACACAACTGCCCGCCTCCGAGGCGCACCGCTACTCGCTCCAGGGCCCCCAGGTCATCCGCGTCTGACCCCATCCCCCGGCCCCAAGCCCGGCCCAGTCCCCCGCCCCGTCCGTTCACCCACCCCCGGTACCTCTCGTGATCCCGCGCGCCCAAAAGCACCCCCATCCCCCATACGTCCAGGAGCACCCATGCGAACCCACAGCCGACGGAGGCCGCGCGCACTCGCCGCGGCAGCCGCAGGGACGCTGCTTGCCCCGCTGCTCTCCGGCTGCTGGGCCGGGGCGGGCGGGACCGGTTCAGGCGGCGACTCCATCAACGTACTGATGGTGAACAACCCGCAGATGGTCGAACTGCAGAAGCTCACCGCCGCCCACTTCACCAAGGAGACGGGCATCAAGGTGAACTTCACGGTCCTGCCCGAGAACGACGTCCGCGACAAGATCAGCCAGGACTTCGCCAACCAGGCCGGCCAGTACGACGTCGCCACGCTCAGCAACTACGAGATCCCGATCTACGCCAAGAACGACTGGCTGCACGAACTCGGCTCGTACACCCGCAAGGACAAGGCGTACGACGAGAAGGACGTACTGCCGTCCATGCGCCAGTCCCTCACCGGGGACGACGGCAAGCTCTACGGGCAGCCCTTCTACGGAGAGTCGTCCTTCCTGATGTACCGCAAGGACGTGTTCAAGAAGGCCGGCCTGACCATGCCGAAGAAGCCCACCTGGCAGCAGGTGGCGAAGCTCGCGGCCGATGTGGACGGTGCCGAGTCCGGGATGAAGGGCATCTGTCTGCGCGGACTTCCGGGCTGGGGTGAACTGATCGCGCCGCTGACGACCGTGGTGAACACCTTCGGAGGGACGTGGTTCGACAAGGGGTGGAAGGCCCGCCTCGACTCCCCCGAGTTCGAGAAGGCGACGCGCTTCTACGTGGACCTCGTCCGTGAGCACGGCGAGTCAGGCGCCGCCCAGTCCGGCTATGCCGAGTGCCTGAACAACCTCACCCAGGGCAAGACAGCCATGTGGTACGACGCCACGGCCGCCGCCGGTTCGCTGGAGTCGGCCAAGTCCCCGGTCAAGGGCAAGATCGGCTACGTGCCGGCGCCCGTCGAGAAGACGAAGAGCTCCGGGTGGCTCTACACCTGGGCCTGGGGCCTGCAGAAGGCGTCACGCAACCCTGACAAGGCCTGGAAGTTCGTCTCCTGGGCGTCCAGCAAGGAGTACGAGGAACTGGTCGGCGAGAAGATCGGCTGGTCCAACGTCCCCGCGGGCAAGCGCGCTTCGACGTACGCCAATCCCGAGTACCGCGAGGAAGCCGCCGCCTTCCAGGACGTCACCCACGCCGCCATCGAGGGCGCGAGGCCGCGCGACCCGGGCGTACAGCCCCGGCCCGCGCCCGGCATCCAGTTCGTCGGCATTCCCGAGTTCACCGACCTCGGCACGAAGGTCTCCCAGGAGATCAGCGCGGCCATCGCCGGGCGCCAGTCCGTCGAATCGGCCCTCGAGAAGTCACAGAAGCTCGCCGAGAAGATCGCCGAGGAGTACGAGGGACGATGACCGCCACCGCGAGTACCACCACCGTCGCGCCCACCACCGCGCGCGCCCCCGCACCCAAGGCACCGGGAAGGCTGCGCGCCTGGGCCACCAGGGCCCCGCTGCTGCCCGCCCTGATCTTCATGGTCGTCGTCACCCAACTGCCCTTCGTGGCCACGCTGGTGATCTCCTTCTTCGACTGGAACGCCCTCTACCCCGACGCCCGCAGCTTCGCCGGCTTCGACAACTACTCCGAGGTCCTCACCGACCCGGACCTGCGCAAGTCCGTCCTGACGACCATCGTGCTCACGGCCACCGTCGTGATCGCGAGCCTCGTCATCGGCCTCGGGCTCGCCCTGCTCCTCGACCGGAAGTTCCGGGGCCGGGGCATGGTGCGTACGTTGCTCATCGCGCCGTTCCTGCTGGTGCCGGTGGCCGCGGCGCTGCTGTGGAAGCACGTGCTCTACAACCCCGAGTACGGCCTCTTCAACGGCCTGCTGCACTGGGTGGGCGGTGACGGCGCGACACAGCCCGACTGGGTGTCCAACACCCCGCTCATCGCCATCGAGGCCTCCCTGATCTGGCAGTGGACGCCCTTCATGATGCTGATCCTGCTCGCGGGCCTGCAGAGCCGCGACAGTGAACTCATCGAAGCCGCCCGCATGGACGGGGCCGGCAACTGGCAGGTGTTCCGGTATCTGACGCTGCCGCATCTGCGCCGCTATCTGGAGCTTGGCGCACTGCTCGGCTCGATCTACATCGTGCAGAACTTCGACGCCGTCTTCACGATCACCTCGGGCGGTCTCGGCACCGCCAACCTGCCGTACACCGTCTACCAGAGCTTCTACCAGGCCCACGAGAACGGACTGGCGTCCGCCGCCGGTGTCCTCGTCGTCATCGGTTCCATCATCATCGCGACCTTCGCGCTGCGGGTCGTCTCGTCCCTGTTCCGTGAGGAGGCGTCCCGCGCATGAGTACCGCCGTGACGCGTATACGTACCCGGCCCGGGAGCCGCTTTCGCATCCGGGGCTCGGCGGGCCTCGGCCTCGTCGCGTGGCTCATCGGCCTGCTGTTCTTCCTGCCGATCGCCTGGATGACGCTGACCTCCTTCCACTCGGAGGAGGACGCCGCGACCAACCCGCCCTCGCTCGCCGCCTCGCTCACCCTGGACGGCTACCGCGACTTCTTCGGGTCGGGCGGCGGCGCGAGCCCCTGGCCCTCGCTCATCAACTCGACCGTGGCGTCGGTCGCCTCGACCCTCCTCGTGCTGTTGCTCGCGCTGCCCGCCGCGTACGCGCTGTCCATCAGGCCGGTGAAGAAGTGGACGGACGTCCTGTTCTTCTTCCTCTCCACGAAGATGCTGCCGGTCGTGGCGGGCCTGCTTCCGATCTACCTCTTCGCCAAGAACGCCGAGATGCTCGACAACATCTGGCTGCTCGTCATCCTCTACACGTCGATGAACCTGCCGATCGCGGTGTGGATGATGCAGTCCTTCCTCTCCGAGGTGCCGGTCGCGATCATCGAGGCCGCGCAGATCGACGGGGCGCGGCTGCCCACCATCCTCACGCGCGTGGTGTCCCCCATCGCGCTGCCGGGCATCGCGGCGACCTCCCTGATCTGCTTCATCTTCAGCTGGAACGAACTCCTCTTCGCGCGGGTGCTCACGGGTGTCGTCGCCCAGACCGCGCCCGTGTTCCTGACCGGCTTCATCACCAGCCAGGGCCTGTTCCTGGCCAAGGTGTGCGCCGCGTCCCTCGTGATCTCCCTGCCGGTACTCGCCGCGGGGTTCGCCGCCCAGGACAAGCTGGTCCAGGGCCTGTCGTTGGGAGCAGTCAAGTGAAGGCCGCCATCATCGAGTCCGTCGGCAAGGCTGTCGTCGGCGAGGTGCCCGACCCCACTCCGGGGCCGCGCGAGGTCGTCGTCGAGGTCGCCGCGTGCGGTCTGTGCGGGACCGATCTGCACATCCTGCAGGGCGAGTTCGCGCCCACGCTGCCGGTGGTGCCGGGGCACGAGTTCGCCGGGGAGGTGGTGGGTCTGGGCAGTGCGGTGACGGAACTGTCCGTCGGCGACCGGGTCGCCGTCGACCCCTCGCTCTACTGCTACGAGTGCCGCTACTGCCGCACCGGCCACAACAACCTGTGCGAGCGCTGGGCCGCGATCGGTGTCACCACCGCGGGCGGCGCCGCCCAGTACGCCGTCGCGCCCGTCGCCAACTGCGTGCGGCTCCCCGAGAACGTACGCACCCAGGACGCGGCCCTCATCGAGCCGCTGTCCTGCGCGGTGCGCGGCTACGACGTGCTCCGTGCCCGGCTGGGCGCCCACGTCCTGATCTACGGCTCCGGGACGATGGGCCTGATGATGCTGGAGCTCGCCAAGCGGACGGGGGCGGCGAGCGTGGACGTGGTGGACCTCAACGCGGACCGGCTCGCGACGGCGCGACAGTTGGGCGTGTCGGGCTCCGCCGCCGGCGCGGACGAGCTCGACCGGCCGCAGGGCTGGGACATCGTGGTCGACGCCACGGGCAACGCGAACGCGATCCAGGACGGCCTCGGGCGCGTCGCCAAGGCGGGGACGTTCCTGCAGTTCGGGGTGGCCGACTACGCGACGCGGGTCAGCATCGACCCGTACCGCATCTACAACCAGGAGATCACCATCACCGGGTCGATGGCGGTGCTGCACAGCTATGAGCGGGCGGCGGAGCTGTTCGCGGGCGGCGTCCTTGACCCGGACGTGTTCATCAGCGACCGGATGCCGCTGGATGCGTACCCTGCGGCGCTCGACCGGTTCGCCTCCGGCGTCGGCCGGAAGATCGTGGTGGTGCCGTAGGGGCGTTCTAGCGGCTCCGCCGCGGAGGGGCTCCGCCAGAAACTTGCGCGGGTAAGGGAACGGCAAAGGCGGGACGTTCGTTACCCCGTGCATGACCGCTATGACACCCGGCTCGAACATCCCTCTCTCCGCCACCCGCGTGGCGGTGGACGTCGCCGCTCCGGTGCGGCTCGACGTATCGGGCCTGCTGCTCACCGCCGACGGCAAGGTGCGCTCCGACGACGACTTCATCTTCTTCAACCAGCCCGCGGGCCCCGGCGTGACCTACCAGTCGGGTGGCGGCACGACCCCCGACAAGATCACGGTGGACACCAGCGCCGTGCCCGCGGGCATCGAGAAGATCGTCGTCACCGCGAGCCCGGACGCGGCGGGCCAGTCCTTCCAGGGCATCGAGCCCACCGCCACCATCCGCAACGCGGACGACGGCTCCGTCCTCGCCACGTTCACGCCCCCGCAGCTCGGCGGCGAGACCGCCCTGGTGATCGTCGAGGTCTATCTGCGCAACGGCGCGTGGAAGGCCCGCGCCGTCGGTCAGGGGTACTCGAACGGCCTGGCCGGCATCGCGACGGACTTCGGTGTCTCGGTCGAGGAGCCCGCGGCCCCGGCCGCTCCGGCCGCCGCCGCGCCCGCCGCCCCGATGGCGCCGCCCTCCGGCGCCCCGGTCCAGGGCCCGCCCCCGCCGGTCGCGGACCCGCGTCTCGCGGCGCCGGCCGCGCCCGCCGCGCCCGCGGCCCCCGCGCCCGGTGCCGGGAAGATCAACCTGGACAAGGGCCGGGTCAACCTCCAGAAGAACCAGACCGTATCCCTGGTCAAGGGCGGCAAGCCGCTCCTCTCGCAGGTCAAGATGGGCCTGGGCTGGGAGCCGGCGTACGGCGGCAAGGACATCGACCTGGACGCCTCCGTCATCGCGTACGGCCCGCAGCGCAACCACGTGGACAGTTGCTACTTCGGCAAGCTGTCGATCGTGAACGGCGCGATCAAGCACTCCGGCGACAACCTCACGGGTGAGGGCGGCGGTGACGACGAGGTGATCGTCGTGGACCTGGGCCGTCTGCCGCAGGACGTGACCGGCCTCGTCTTCACGGTGAACTCGTTCTCGGGCCAGAAGTTCACGCAGGTCGCCAAGGCGTACTGCCGCCTGCTGGACGCGGCGTCGGGCGAGGAGCTGGTCCGCTTCGACCTCACGAACGCCGAGGCGCAGACGGGCGTGATGATGGCCAAGCTCATCAGGCAGTTCACGGGCGAGTGGGAAATGACCGCCATGGGTGACTTCGTGAAGTCGCGGACCGTGCGCGGAATGGTGAAGCCCGCGGCGCAGGCGCTCTAGCCGCGGCGGGCATGTGCAGGGGCGGCCGCCGGGAGGATTCCTCCTGGCGGCCGCCCCTTTGTCGTACGCAGATCAGCGGATCAGAGCTTGGACAGCTTGGGATACGGGCTCAGGAACCTTCCCTGGCGGCCTGCGAAGTCGATGACCACCGCTTCCTCGCCTTCGACTCCGACGATCCGTCCGAGTCCGTACTGGTCGTGCGAGACCCGGTCGCCCACGGCGAACTGCTCGATGGGCGGTGCGGGCGGCGGCGGAACGTTAAAGGGGCTGTTCGGCAGGTGGCGTCGGGTACCGGGGGGCCTCGTCATGTTCTGAGTATGCGCCCTCCGGACCCCGGCGCACCATGCTCCGACCTCACACGGTCCTCACATCGGCATCAAACCGACACACAAATTCCCCTTCCCCGTAGCGTTACGTAGTTACCCCGTTGCACCGAGCGCACATGTGTGCACAGAGGCCTCGATCGGCCTCGCTCAGAACAGAGCGCTGTAGGCATTCAGGGCGGGCTGCCCGCCGAGGTGGGCGTACAGGACGGTCGCGTCGCGCGCGATCTCGCCCCGGTCCACCAGGTCGATCATCCCGGCCATCGACTTCCCCTCGTAGACGGGGTCGGTCACCATGCCCTCCGTGCGGGCGGCGAGCCGCATCGCGTCGAGGGTCGCCTCGTCGGGGAGTCCGTAGGTGCCCGCGTGATAGCGCGCGTCCAGCTCGATGTCGGCGTCATCGACCGCCGCCTGTACGCCGATGAGTTCCGCCGTCCCGCGCGTGATCCTGGCGATCTGCTCGCGGGTGCGGCCGGGATTGGCGGAGGCGTCGATGCCGAGGACGCGGCGGGGGCGGGCGCCCTCCTCCGTGAGCGCGGCGAATCCGGCGATCATGCCGGCCTGTGTGGACCCGGTCACCGAGCAGACCACGACGGTGTCGAAGAAGACCCCCAGCTCCTGTTCCTGCTCGGCCACTTCGTACGCCCAGCCCGCGAAGCCCAGACCGCCGAGCCGGTGCTCGGAGCAGCCCGCCGGGATCGCGTACGGCGTGCCGCCCGCCTCCTCGACCTCGCGCACCGCCTGCTCCCAGCTCTCCTTGATGCCGATGCCGAATCCGGCGCGTACGAGGCGTACGTCAGCGCCCGCGAGCCTGCTGATGAGGATGTTGCCGACCTTGTCGTAGACGGAGTCGGGCCAGTCGACCCAACTCTCCTGGATCAGCACGCACTTGAGGCCCGCGCGGGCGGCCACGGCCGCGACCTGGCGGGTGTGGTTGGACTGGACACCGCCGATCGACACGAGGGTGTCGCAGCCCTGGGCGAGGGCGTCGGCGACCAGGTACTCCAGCTTGCGGGTCTTGTTGCCGCCGTACGCGATGCCGGAGTTGCAGTCCTCCCGCTTGGCCCAGAGCGTCGCGCCGCCGAGGTGGTGGGTGAGGCGGTCCAGGGAGTGGACGGGCGAGGGGCCGAAAAGGAGGGGGTAGCGGGCGTAGGAGTCGAGGGGCGCGGACATGGCGGGCCTCCGGAAGGTTCAGGGACTTCAGGGGCGTCAGGGGCTTCAGGGGTGGGCGAGCTCTTCCAGGGCGCTCCAGATCTCCGTGGTGGCGGCGGCCGCGGCGGCCGGGTCTCCGTCCGCGCACGCGTCGATGAGACGCTCGTGCAGTTCGGCGGATCCGCAGGTCACGCCCTCGCCGAAGCGCTGCCTCTCCAGGCGGCGGATGAGGGGGGTGTAGCGGGCGATGGTGGCCGCGGCAGCGCTGTTGCCGCAGGCCTCGACGAGGACGCCGTGCAGGTCGTCGTCGGCGCGCAGGGCGCCCTCCACGTCGCCGGACGCGACGGCCGCCGCGAACCGGTGGTTGGCCTCCCGCATCGCGTCAAGGTGCGCGCGCTCCAGGCGGGGCACCGCGCCGCTGGCGACGAGTTCGTGCATGGCGCGGACGACGGCCGCCGCGTCCCTGACGTCGGCGGCGTCCAGCGGCGTCACCCGGGTGTGGCTCTGCGGTTTGCTCTCCAGGAGGCCTTCGTCGACGAGCCGCGCGAACGCCTCGCGGACAGGCGCGCGGGAAAGACCGAGCGAGGCGGCGAGCTCGGCGTCCCGCACGACACTGCCCGGCGGAAGATCACCGCCGACGATGGCGTCACGGATCGATGCGTACGCCTGGTCCCTGAGCAGGGTGCGGCGCACCGGTTGCATGGCTCCCATGCACTGAAATGTTAGATGTCAACTCCCGGGGCGGGCAAGGGAATCGACGCCTGCGCGGGTTCTAGCCGCGCTGCCTGCGCCACGGCCCCGTGATCGCCAGCATGATGCCGGGGGTCTGGATGTTGGCGTAGAGGGTCCTGCCGTCGGGCGAGAACGTGACGCCGGTGAACTCGCTGTACGAGGGCTTCTCGGGGGTGCCCGCGTTCAGTTCGTTGCGTGCGATCGGGTACGTGCGCCCGCGCTCGGTCGCCCCGAAGAGGTGCTGGATGCCGTTGCCGTCCTCGGCGATGACGAGGCCGCCGTACGGGGAGACGGTGATGTTGTCCGGGCTGTCGAAGGCGCCTTCCTTGGAGGGGTCCTGGTTGACGCCGAGGAGGACCTTCAGGGTGAGGGTGCGGCGGGCCGGGTGGTAGAACCACACCTGGCCGTCGTGCTGGACCGGGCTCTCGTCGCGGGCGTACGAGGCCACGATGTAGGCACCGCCGTCACCCCACCACATGCCTTCGAGCTTGCGGGCACGCGTGATGTCGCCGTCGTCGAACTGCTCGCGCACCGGCACCGTACGGGCGTCGCGGTCCGGGACCTCCACCCAGTCCACGCCGTACACGGTGCCGATCTTGGTGGCGCGGGACAGGTCGTCCACGAAGCGGCCGCCGGAGTCGTAGCACTTGGGCGCCTTCAGGACACCCGCGTCGTCGGCGAGGGCACGCAGCTTGCCGCGGCCGTGCTCGAAGCCCTGCGGCGGGGTCCAGCGGTAGAGCAGGCCGTTGGGCTCGTCGGCGTCCTCGGTGAGGTAGAGGTGCCCGCGCTTGGGGTCGACGACGACGGCCTCGTGGGCGTAGCGGCCGAGTGCCTTGATCGGTTTGGGTGTCCGGTTGGCGCGCCGGTCGTAGGGGTCGACCTCGAAGACGTAGCCGTGGTCCTTGGTCATGCCGTTCTGGCCGGCCTTGTCCTCGGTCTCCTCGCAGGTCAGCCAGGTGCCCCAGGGGGTCGAGCCGCCGGCGCAGTTGGTGGCGGTGCCCGCGATGCCGACCCACTCGGCCACGTGCCCGTCGCGGCGGACCTCGACGACGGTGCAGCCGCCGGACGCGGCCGGGTCGTAGACCAGGCCGTCGGTCAGCGGGACCGGGTGGTCCCACTTGGAGCGAGGGCCGCTCAGCTCGTGGTTGTTGACGAGCAGCGTGACGCCGCGCGGGCCCTCGAAGGTGGCCGTGCCGTCGTGGTTGGACGGCGTGAACTCGCCGGTCTCCAGCTTCGTCCTGCCGCTGTGGGTGAGGACGCGGTACGAGAATCCGGCGGGCAGCGCGAGCAGGCCGTCCGGGTCGGGGACGAGGGGCCCGTAGCCGGGGGCGCCGCCGCCGAGCGGGTCGGCCCCGCCCTCCGTCGTCTCCTCGGCCGCGAGCGCGCCGGGTGCGGTGGCGAGCGCGCCGACGCTGCCGGCCAGCGCGACCCCCGCGCCGGTGATCGCGGAGCGTCTGGCGAAGTCCCTGCGGGTGAGCGACATGATGTCTCCTGAGGCGCGTACGAAGCGGGCTACGGGCTAACTGTGTACGTGCTGCGACTGCCGGCCTGCGCGTTTTCGGACACTTCCTGCGTATTTCCGGGTAGGTCCAGTCTCGGCCGGGCTGCTGTCGGCGTCACGTTCCCGCTCGCGTATAAACGGCGGTTGAACGCCGTCCGACGTCAAGGGGCCACCTTCCATGAACCTGCCTGCCGCCAACCGCCGTGTCCTGATCAGCGGAGCCTCCCGCGGTCTGGGCAGAGCCCTCGCGCAGGCCTTCGCCGCGAACGGCGACCGGGTCGCCGTGCACTACGGCTCGCGCGAGGAGGAGGCACGCGCGACGCTCGCCTCGCTCGCGGGCGATGGCCACGTCCTGGTGGGCGGGGATCTGTCGGAACCGGCGGGCGCGGCGGACGTCGCCCGGCGGGCCACCGAGGCGCTCGGCGGCCTCGACGTCCTGGTGAACAACGCCGCCGTGAACCTGCCGCACCCCCTCGCCGACACCTCGTACGAGGACTGGGCGGCCCTGTGGCACCAGCACGTTTCGGTGAATCTCCTGGCGACGGCAAACCTCAGCCACCTGGCGGCCCGCCGGATGATCGACCAGGGCACGGGCGGCCGCATCGTGAACATCGGCTCGCGCGGCGCGTTCCGCGGAGAGCCCGACCACCCGGCGTACGGGGCGACCAAGGCGGCCGTGCACGCGCTCGGCCAGTCCCTCGCGGTGTCGCTCGCGCCGTACGGGATCGCGGTGGCGTCGGTGGCGCCCGGCTTCTTCGAGACGGAGAGGGTCGCGCACCGGCTGAGCGGGGACGAGGGCGCGGCGATCCGCGCGCAGAGTCCGTTCGGGCGGGCGGGCACGGCGGACGAGATCGCCGCGGCGGTGCTGTGGCTCGCTTCGCCGGTCGCGGAGTGGGCGTCGGGCTCGGTGCTCGATCTCAACGGGGCATCGCATCTGCGCACCTGACCGAGAGGTTGGAAGAATCTTCGTAAAGAAGGTCATCGAGCGCGGATCACCCGTAAAGCCAAGATTTCGTGCGGAATGCCTTGACCCGCCATCCGCACGGCAATAGACATCCCCTACCTGCATCACCCGTTGGGGGAGGCGAGCCGCGTGGACGCATCGCAGGCACGCCACCTCCATGAGGACCGGCTGATGAAGCTGGCCAATGTCACCGGCGTCGGTATCGGGAAGGACGACCTGACCGGGGCGGACGTGATCGTCGTGTTCGTGACCCGCAAGGTGCCCCGTGACCGGCTCCGGGACGAAGACGTGGTTCCGGAAGTACTCGAAGGCGTCCCCGTGCGTGTGCTCGCCATCGGTGAGCCCGCGGCGCAGTAGGACGGCCCGCGCAAGTTGCCCGGAACTCCACCCCTCAACCAAGGGGAAGAGGTGGTCTGGCGTGGTGAGCCAGCCCGAATTGATGCGAGGACCCACCGGCGGTCAGCTCAGCGACAGCTCACGCCGGCAAGCGTCCGGGGACTTCCTGGGCCCCCAGACGTCGCCGGCCAACGTCGTCGGCTTCGGCCACGGCGTGAAGTGGACCGACGGAGAGCCCACCGGCGAACCCGCGGTCATCGTGTTCGTCACCCAGAAGGTCCCGGAGTCCATGCTCCCGGAGCGGGACGTCATCCCCGCCCAGATGGACGACGGCACCCCCACCGACGTGGTCGCCGTCGGCCACGTCGCCGCACAGCGGCAGCAGCGCAAGGCGGGCCGCACCGACGACCGCTCGGTGCGGTACGGCCCCGACGGCGGCGTGAGCGAACAGCTCGCGGGCCTCTCGCAGCCCACGCTGGAAGAGCTCTCCGGACTCGGCGCGTTCGAGCCGCAGCTCCTCAAGCGCCGGATGCGCCCATGCCCCTCCGGCGCCTCGGTCGGCAACGTCCGCGTGACGGCGGGCACGCTCGGCAGCGTGGTCTACGACTTCCTGCCCGGCGCCTCCGTCGACCCGCCGGGCCCCGGCCTCGGCATACCGGCGAAGTTCTACATCCTCTCCAACAACCACGTGCTCGCCGACTCCAACCGCGCCCAGCTGGGCAGCGCGATCGTGCAGCCGGGCGTCTTCGACGGCGGCCAGGACCCGGCCGACCGCATCGCGACCCTGGAGCGCTTCATCACGATCCAGTTCGCCCCGCAGATCCCGCTGGAACGGCACAACAACGTCGTCGACGCGGCCCTCGGCACCGTCGACTTCCAGGACGCCAGCCGCGAGACGTATTTCAGCGGCGCCCCGCGCGCCTGGCGCCGCAAGGCGAACGTCGCGGTCGGCGACCTGGTGAAGAAGACCGGCCGCACGACCAACATCTCCTTCGGCCGGATCATCGCCGTCGACGCGACGATCGACGTCAACTACGGCACCGCGGGCACCGCCCGCTTCAAGGACCAGATCCTGACGACGAACATCTCGGCGGGCGGCGACTCGGGGTCCCTGGTGACCTCGCTCGACAACGTCGCGCTCGGCCTGCTGTTCGCCGGTTCCTCGACCGTCACCGTGCTCAACCACCTGGAGAACGTCCGCGCGCTGCTGCGGGTCGAGGTCTCCGAACAGCTGGCCTGACCGGTCGCACCACGAGAGGAGGGCTTCCATGACCACTCAGGCACGCAAGCAGAAGGGGCAGGCCCGCGCGGAGCACCGCTTCCACAATCCGCAGGGCGCCGAGGTCAAAACGCGCGACGAGGCGTTCGCCGCGCCCCAGGATGTGTCCGCCGAGGCGGTTGCCACCACCTGCGAGCTGGAGCTGCACAACGGTGCGATCACCTTCGCCATAGAGGTGAAGTTCAACCCGAACACTTACCCGCACGTGGTGACCGGCGGCCAGATCACCTCCGGCATCTGCGGCGCCCCGTGGGAGATCACGGGCGGCTTCATGGGCGACACCATGCGCCTGGACGCCAAGCGCACCGGGCAGGGCTCCTGCGCCGACACGATCACACTCGTCGGCGAGTACCAGAACCCTCCGGCGTACCGGGGGACGTACGGCTTCAACGGCGCGACGTCGTCGTTCAAGCACACGACGCTGTATCAGTGCTGAGCTGAACCGCGGGCGGCCGGGCCGGATGTTCCGGCCCGGCCGCCTTCGGCATCACATCCCTTGCTGCGAACGGGCCTTGAACGCCGCCTTGCGGGCTTCCTTGGCCACCTTCTTGTCGGGGTGCAGCCGCCCCATCGCTTCCAGGACGTCCGCGGTGGCGGGGTGTTCGACCCGCCAGGCCGCGGCGAAGAACCCGCTGTGCTGCTCGGAAAGGCCCTCCACGAGACCCTGCAGCTCATCGGAGTTGCCCTCGGCGGCGAGCTGCGCGGCGATGGTGTCGATGGTCAGCCAGAAGACCAGCGCCTCGGAGGGCGCGGGCACGTCGGCCGCCCCGTGCTCGGCAAGCCACACCCGGGCGAGCCCACCGAGCTCCGCGTCGTCGAGCACCTCACGCAGCGCGGGCTCCGCCTCGTCGCCGACCAGCGAGAGCGCCTGCTGGCAGCGGAGGCGCCGCAGCGGCGCACCCTCGTCCCCGCCCCGCGCTGCGGCCAGCAACTCCCGTGCGGCGCCCAGCGGTTCGTGCCGGGCGAGCCACTGCTCGATCTCGGCCTGCGCGGCGGCCTGCGGGAAGCCGGCCGTCCCTTCGAGCAGCGCGTCGGCGCCCTTGTCCGTGAGATCGCCGACCGCGGGGGCGTCCACGCCGGCCTCCAGCATCCGCGCCCGGATGCCGTACACACCGAGCGGGGTCAGCTTGACCATGCCGTACCGCGTGACGTCCTCGTCGTCGTCCGGCAGCGGCGCCTCCGCCTCGTCGATGTCCACCATGAGGGCCTCGTCGACCGGCTGGTACTCGACGAGCCCGAGCGGCTCGAAGAGCCGGAACTGGTCGTCGAGCTTCATCATCGCGTCCGACACCTGCTCCAGGATGTCGTCCGTGGGCTCCCCCATGTCGTCGGGCACGATCATCGACGCGGCGAGCGCGGGCAGCGGCACCGGGCCCTCGCCGGCCCCCGCCTCGCCCGCGGTGAGCAGGTACAGGTTGCCGAGCACGCCGTCCAGGAAGTCGGCCTCCGCCTGCGGGTCCCAGCCGAGCTCCTCGAAGTCGACCTCACCCTTCTCCTCCAGGACGTCGAGGAGGTTGTCCATGTCGGGCACGGTCGCGTCCGCGTACACGGTGTCCAGGGCGCCCAGCCAGACGGCCAGGATGTCCTGCGGGCTGCCGGAGGTGAGCGCGGCGAGGTCCTCGCCCGGGGTCACCGTGCCCGGCGCGTCGGCTCCCGCCGACTCGTCCGCATCCGTGACGTCCACCAGGCCGGTGTCGACGGCCACGCGCCAGGCCTCGCTCGCGTACGCGGCGGCGTCCGGGTCGTCCGCTTCGAGGCCCAGCTCCGCCACGGCGGCCGGCAGCTGCTCCTCGATGAGCTCACCGCCCGCCCCGACCCGCGTGTCGGGGCCCGCCCAGCGGGCGAGCCGCGCGGCGCGGGAGAGCAGCGGTGTGGCGAGCGCGGCCCGCGCGAGTTCCGCTTCGGAGTGCAGCAGCACCGGCGGCAGGGTGGCGGGACTTACGGACATCGGCTGGTTCTCCTCCGGGGGAAAGCAACGGTTCTGCTGGGTCGAAGCCTAGACGGATTTGGACGCATGCCGCCCGGTTCATGTCCCTGTCAGAAGACATACACGGCGAGAACACCCGCCGAACCTTGACAACTCCCCTGGCCACGCAAGAGATTGACGCGCGTAGAGCGCTGAGCGCGCCTTCCCGTCCGACGTGCTTCGTACGCCCGCCCCGCACTCTCACCTCACCCTCACCCTCACCCTCACCCTCACCCTCACTCACCCGGAGTGCCTTGCCCATGCCGCACATATCCCGTGCCACCCGGCCCGCCGTGAGATCCGCCGCCGTCTCCACCGTCGTGGCGACCGCCCTCGCGGCCGGTCTGCTCGCCGTGAGCTCGTCGTCCGCGTCCGCCGCCGAGGTGCGCGTCCACGACATCCAGGGCACCTCCCGCCTCTCGCCCCTCGCCGGACAGCAGGTCACGGACGTGACCGGCATCGTGACCGGCGTCCGTACGTACGGCTCGAAGGGCTTCTGGATCCAGGACCCGAAAGCCGACTCCGACGCCGCGACCAGCGAGGGCGTCTTCGTCTACACCGGGTCCGCGGCCCTGACCGTGAAGGCGGGTGACGCGGTCCGCGTCTCCGGGACCGTCACCGAGTACGTGCCCGGCGGCGAGGCGTCCGGCAACCAGTCCCTGACCCAGCTCACCAAGCCGACGGTCACGGTCGAGTCGTCCGGCAACGCGCTGCCCGCGCCCGTCACGGTGAACGCCAAGTCGGTGCCGTCCAGGTACGCGCCCGCCGGTGACCCCGCGGACGGCGGCAGCATCAACGGGCTCCGCCTGAAGCCCCGTTCGTACGCCCTCGACCTGTACGAGTCCCTGGAGGGCATGAACGTACGCGTCGGCACCTCGCGCGTGGTCGGCGCCACCGACCCGTACTCGGAGCTGTGGGTCACCGTGAAGCCGCACGAGAACCCGAACCGGCGCGGCGGCACGGTCTACGCGTCCTACGACGACCAGAACACCGGGCGCCTGCAGATCCAGCAGCTCGCCCCGATCTCCGAGCAGCCCTTCCCGAAGGCGAACGTCGGCGACGCCCTTTCCGGTGGCGCCGAAGGCCCCCTGGACTTCAACCAGTTCGGCGGCTACACGCTGGTCGCGCGTACCCTGGGCAAGGTCACGGACAAGGGTCTCGTACGGGAGAAGACACGGCGCCAGGCCAAGGGTGAGCTCGCTGTCGCGACGTACAACGTCGAGAACCTCGACCCCGGTGATCCGCAGACGAAGTTCGACGCGCTCGCCGGGGCCGTCGTCTCGCATCTCGCCTCGCCCGACATCCTCGCCCTGGAGGAGATCCAGGACGACAACGGCGCGAAGAACGACGGGACCGTCTCGGCGGAGGCGACCCTGCAGAAGTTCGCGGACGCGATCGTCGCCGCGGGCGGGCCCCGGTACGAGTGGCGGTCCATCGCCCCCGAGAACAACAAGGACGGCGGGGAGCCGGGTGGCAACATCCGTCAGGTGTTCCTCTTCAACCCCGACCGGGTCTCCTTCACGGACCGGGGCCAGGGGGACGCGACCACGGGCACGGATGTCGTACGGTCCTCCGGCGGGCGCGCGGCGCTGACGCTCTCCCCCGGGCGCGTCGACCCCGCGAACACCGCGTGGGAGGACAGCCGCAAGCCGCTGGCCGGGGAGTTCACCTTCCGGGGGCGCAGTGTGATCGTGGTCGCCAACCACTTCGGGTCGAAGGGTGGCGACGAGGGGCTTACGTCACGGCACCAGCCGCCGGTGCGGTCGTCGGAGGCCAAGCGGCTTCGGCAGGCGCAGGCGGTGAACGCCTTCGTGCGGGACGTGCGGAAGGTGCAGAAGAGCGCGGACGTGGTCGTCGTGGGCGACGTGAACGACTTCGAGTTCTCGCGGACGACGGCCGCGCTGGAGGCGGGCGGCGCGCTGAAGTCCGCGGTCAAGTCCCTTCCGCGGTCGGAGCGTTACTCGTACGTCTACCAGGGCAACTCCCAGGTGCTCGACCAGATTCTGACGAGCCCCGGGGTGGGCAGGGGCTTCGCGTACGACAGCGTGCACATCAACGCGGAGTTCGCGGAGCAGAACAGTGACCATGACCCGCAGGTGCTGCGGTTCCGGCCGTAGGCGTCAGCCGTAGAGCCTGAGGAGCCAGTCCCGCCAGGCCATTTCGGTGCCCTTGGCGTCCGCCTGCGGCGCGAAGTCGTGGATGCTGACGGCGACCGGGGCGCCGAAGTGGTTGCGGCCGAAGAAGCGGTAGAGCGCGGTGTCCGTGCGCAGGCCGATGAAGTGCCTGCTGCGGAAGTCGACCATCGCGTCGAGGCGTTCGCCGGGGGCGTCCACCCGTACGCGGGCGCCCTCGGACGCGTCGTCGGGAAGGCCGAGGCGGCGGCCGAGCCTGATGAGGGCGTCCGGTGCGGCGGCGGGGGCCGGCCCGTCGAGGCCGGTGAAGGTGGCGGGAAGGCCCGGGAAGTACGTCAGGTACTGGCGCAAAGTGTGCAGGTAGAAGTCGGTGTGCTTGGTGGCCGCGTCGTACTGGTTGTCCCAGTCGGCGGTGAGGACGCCGCTGTGCACGTAGCGGACCCAGGAGCGGCGGCCGCCGTCGCGGGGCTCGATGGCGCGGTCGAGCTGGTTGCGGATCTGGCCCTGCGGCAGGCCTTCGGGGTCGTCGACGCGGTCGGTGAGGCGGTGCGGGGGCTCCCAGCGGGTGACGACGCCACCGAAGGGGGCTGAGCCGCCCTCCCGGGGTTCGTACTCCGCCATGGGCCACAGCCAGCCGCCGGTGCCGGTGGTGAACGCCTCCCAGACCTCGGTGGGAGAGGCGTCGACCTCGAACTCCCGCGCGATCTCGAACTCCTTGCCCGCGGTCATGACGACTCCCCCCTGACGCCCCACTTCGCTTCAACATCCCACCGGCGCCCCTTTCCGTCCAGGGCGGTGGGCGACGGGTCCAGAGCGGAGGGCGTCGGGGCTCAACGCGGCTCGAGAGCGCGAGCCAGGCGGTACGTGCCCGCCGCCGGCAGCCCTTCCGCGCTCTCCCACTCGGCGTAGCTGATCACCCGCTCACCGTCCGTCGTCACGTGGAAGTGGCGGGAGATCAGGCCGGGCGCCGTCTGCGGATCCGCGTCCTCCCCCTCGGTGATCACGATCGCCCCTGCCACCCGGTCATCCCCGGCCGCCCGCGCCACCCCGTCCCGCAGCCGCGTCTTGCGCAACCCCAGCCGTTCGATGCCCGGCACGGCCTCGTCGATCTCGGCGTTCCGCTCGTCCCTGCCGTGGGCGAAGAAGTCCTGGTACGCCGCCTCGTCCCGCCAGTGCGAGCGGTGCGCCAGCGTCGACCCGTCCGCGCCGGCGTACACGGTGTACGACAGGAGCCCCTCGTGCGGCCACGGACGACTCCCCCAGGCCGCGGCGATCGCCTCGACCGCCGCCCGCTGCCGCTCCGGCGTACCCGTGCTCCAGGTACTGAGAAACACGAGCCCGCCGTGCGCGCGTGCCGGGTCGGGGAGGGAGGTGGTGTCGACATGTGCCTTCATGACCTGCTCCTTCTGCGGGTGGACGGGCGCTGCTCGGCCCGACGCACGCACATCCTGCGACCTCAAGCCAACTTGAGGTCAAGCCCGTTCAGGGGAAGCGGCGACCGGCCCGAGCCCGGGACGCCGCGCCCCGTCACGACCGCCGGTCACAGGAGGTGGCCGCCGCCGTCCACCAGAAGGATCTCGCCGGTGATGTACGAGGCGTTCACCAGGTCGAAGACGGCGTCCGCGATGTCCTGCGGCCGGCCCACGCGGCGCAGCGGGAGCCGCGCCGCGGTCTCCTCCATCGCGGACTCGATGCCCTCCACTCCGTCGAACCACGGGGTGTCGATCATGCCGGGCGCGACCGCGTTGACCCGTATGTCCGGGCCGAGCGTCTTGGCGAGCAGTTTCGTCATGTGGTTCACGGCGGCCTTGCTGACCGAGTACGGGATCGAGCTGCCGCCGGGGCGCACGCCCGCCTGGGAGGAGATGGTGACGACGCTGCCCGTTCCGCTCGCCCTGAGGTGGGGGACGGCCGCCGTGATCGTCTGCCAGACGCCGATGACGTTGATGTCGTACAGATCGCGCCAGACCTGGGGGTTCGCGGTCTCGAGGTCGTCGTGCGGGATGAAGCGGGTGGCTCCCGCGCAGTTGACCAGGATGTCCAGTCGTCCGTAGGCGTCGACCGCGGACCGGACCAGGCGCTTGGCGTCGTCCTCATCGGCGACGTTCGCCCGGACGTAACGGGCGTCGGGGAGTTCGGCGGCCAGTTTCTCGCCTGCCTCGACCGAGCGGGCGGAGTTGAGCACCACGCGGATCCCCGCCGCTGCGAGACGTCTGGCCACCTCGGCGCCGATGCCCGACGACGAGCCCGTCACCAGGGCCACGCGCGCCTCTTGTGCCGTCCCCGCCCGGCTGTCGTTCGCTGTCCCGGCTCGGGTTTCGTTCTTGTTCATCAAGCCTCATGCCTTCGTCATGTCGGCCTGTCGCACCCCGCGCCGATCATGCCAGACAGCTTTCCGGGTCCCTATTCCCGCCCGTCCCCCGCCAGCCGCGCCAATTCCCCCTGGAACACATCGAGCCGGGCCTGCAGCAGCGCCGCCTCCGCGACCAGTTCGGGTACGCCCATGGCCTCGGACGGCGACCCCGGCACCGTCTCGGGGCCCGCCCCGGTGACCGTGAGGCCCTCTCCGGCCAGGCGGGCGAACGCCGGGAGTTCCAGTGATGTGCGCCTGCCCGCGCAGGCACCGCACGCCCCCTCCACGACCCGCCACCCCGGCCTGCCCCACCCGGCGTCCGCGAGGACCGAGGCGCGCGCCCCGCAGCTGCAGGGCTGCACCGTCACGGCGCGCACCCGTTGGCGCGCGTACCGGAAGCCCCGCTCGAAGCGGATGTACGCGCCGAGCACCGTGACCTGCAGCAGCGCCGCCCCCCGGTGTTCGGCGGTGCACAGGAGGGCCTGGGCCGTGGCGCGGTCGTGGACGCAGTGGAAGCCGCAGTCGCAGCGGCGGTGCGGGGCCGCGTGCCGTCGCCCGTAGACGCAGCGGGCCTCGTCGAGCACGCCGTAGGGCAGGGCCGCACCCAGGGAGATGCCGGTGAAGCCCGCTCTCGCGCCGTCCTGGGACAGTGCGAGGCGGGCGATCTTGTATCCGGTCGGCGGCTCCTTCGGGCGTTCCGCGGGGAGCCGCAGCCTCATCGGACCGCGGGGACCTCGGCCGCGGGGAGTTCGGCCGCGGGCTCGTCGGCCGTCACCGCCGGTTCGGGTTCGGGCGCCGTCTGCTGCCCGAGGTCCTTCTGCCGCAGGCGCTCCTTCGGGTCTTCCTCGGCGATCCCGGTGGCGAGTGCTTTGCCCAGCCTCATGACGCCTCCTGTGGCCGGCCGCCGCGCGGCCGTCCGTCGACTACCGTCGGCCCATGGTGGCTCATACGGGGGCGAGTTGGCACTAGGGCGGGGCGGTCACGGGGCGGTCCGCTCGCGGCCACTTCGTAGCGTTCCTGCCCCTTACCTCGTAGCAGAATTAAGTGGAGCTTCAGGGTTGGCGTGCCGACACTGCCTCTATGACCTCACCCTCATCAACGCCTCCTCCCTTCGGCCGCGCCCTCTGCGCGATGGTCACGCCCTTCACCGGCGACGGCCTGCTCGACCTCGACGGCGCCCAGCTGCTCGCCGACCGGCTCATGGCCGACGGCTGCGACGGGCTCGTGCTCTCCGGCACCACCGGCGAGTCCCCCACCACGTCCGACAGCGAGAAGGCCGCGCTCGTGCGCGCCGTCGCGGAGGCGGTCGGCGACCGGGCCTCGATCGTCGCGGGCGTCGGCAGTTACGCCACCCGGCACACCGTCGAGATGGCGCTCGCGGCCGAAAAGGCGGGCGCGGACGCCCTGTTGGTGGTCACGCCCTACTACAGCAAGCCGCCGCAGGACGCCGTCGAGGCGCACTTCCTCGAGGTCGCCGACGCCTCGGGGCTGCCGCTCGCGCTCTACGACATCCCGGGGCGCACCGGAACCCGCATCGAGCCGGAGACGATGCTGCGGCTCGCGGAGCATCCGCGGATCGTCGCCGTGAAGGACTGCGCGTACGACCTGATGGGCACCCAGAAGGTCCTGTCCCGGACCGACTTGGCGTACTACACAGGCTGCGACGAGTTCATCCTCGCGCTGTACGCGGTGGGCGGCGCGGGCTACATCAGCACGGTGGCGAATGTCGTTCCGCGGCAACTCCGTTCGATCATCGACGCGTTCGACGCGGGCGACACCGTTCAGGCCTGCCGACTCCAGCAACAGGCCATGGAACTCATCGAGTTGATGATGGGCTCCGGCCTCCCGGGCACGGTTACCTCCAAGGCGCTGCTCGGGGCGCTCGGCCTGCCCGGCGGCCCGGTCCGCGCACCGCTGCGGCCCGCCGGCCGCGAGGCGACCGACGGGCTGACCGCGGCGTACGAGGCGCTCCGGCAGGCGCCGGACAGAGGCCTCAGCCCGCGGCCGGGAAGCCTCCTGCCTTCGTCCAGATGAGCTGGTCGGCACCCCGGGTGAACGTGGCCTTCTTGCCCCCGTCCGCGACGGCGATCTTCTCCCAGCCGTCGAAGTCCTTCGTGAGGTGCGTGGCCCACTTCGTCAGCGGGCCCGTGGCGACCGCGGCGACCGACTCGGTCGGCGGCTCGCCGTCGGCGCAGTAGTCGCCGAAGTCCCCGAAGGCAGCGACGGTGCCGTCCTTGGCCTTGAGCGTGATCCCCTGGCAGGCGTCGCTCTTCGTCCCGTACACCAGGGCCGACTTGGACCACCCCTTGGCCTTGGGGCTGTAGTCCTGCACGAAGAGCCCCTTGCCCTTCATGTAGTGCATCGCCACGCGGCGCCCGTCGGCGAGCTTTACCTGTGCGTTGAACGGGCTCGGGCTGCCGCTCCAGGGGATGTCGCTCTTCTCCAGCGGATAGCTGTGGTCGCCGGTTCCGACGGCGGTGCGGCTCACCGTCTGCGCCGCCCCGGCACCGGCGTCCTGCCCCTGACCGGCGCTCTGGCCGCACCCGGCCACCAGACCCAGTACCGCCACTCCACCCAGGGCAAGGGCCCGTATCCCCGCTCGGCGCATGTCACTCTCCCGTCGTCCCACGCGGCCCGCGCACACGTGACAGGGCAGCTTACGCACGGCACACGCGAAGAGCGCCCTCCGGGGAGACCGGAGGGCGCTCTGTCAGGCTGCGGCGACGCTCAGTTGTGGCTGTGCAGCACGTCGTTCAGGCCGCCCCACACCGCGTTGTTCGGGCGGGCCTCGACTGCGCCGGTGACGGAGTTGCGGCGGAAGAGGATGTTCGAGGCGCCGGAGAGCTCGCGGGCCTTGACGATCTGCCCGTCGGGCATGGTCACGCGGGTGCCCGCGGTGACGTAGAGGCCGGCCTCGACGACGCACTCGTCGCCGAGCGCGATGCCTACGCCCGCCTCGGCGCCGATCAGGCAGCGCTCGCCGATCACGATGCGGACGTTGCCGCCGCCGGAGAGGGTGCCCATCGTGGAGGCGCCGCCACCGATGTCGGAGCCGTCACCGACGACGACACCGGCGGAGATGCGGCCCTCGACCATGGAGGTGCCGAGCGTGCCCGCGTTGAAGTTCACGAAGCCCTCGTGCATGACGGTCGTGCCCTCGGCGAGGTGCGCGCCGAGCCGCACGCGGTCGGCGTCGGCGATGCGGACGCCCTTCGGCGCGACGTAGTCGGTCATGCGCGGGAACTTGTCGACGGAGGTCACGGCGAGGTGCAGGCCCTCGGCGCGGGCGTTGAGCCTGACCTTCTCGACGTCGTCCACGGCGACCGGGCCGAGCGAGGTCCAGGCGACGTTGGCCAGGAAGGCGAACTGGCCGTCGAGGTTCACGCCGTGCGGCTTGACCAGGCGGTGCGAGAGCAGGTGCAGGCGCAGGTAGACGTCGTGGGCGTCCAGCGGCTTGTCGTCGAGGGAGGCGATGACCGTACGGACGGCGATGGTCTCCACGCCACGGCGGGCGTCCTGGCCGATGGCCTTGGCCGCGCCGTCACCGAGCAGCTGCACGGCACGCTCGGCGGTGAGCCGCTCGGTGCCTGCGGGGCCCGGTTCGGCGGAGAGCTCGGGCGCGGGGAACCAGGTGTCGAGAACGGTGCCGTCGGCGGTGACGGTGGCGAGGCCTGCGGCGACGGCGCCGGTGGTGCGGGAAGCGTTCGTGTCGGTCATGGGGAAAACCTAACCGGCGCCGCGCCGTGCGGGCGAACCGGTCTCAGCCTCCGGGCCACCCGCGCCCGGCCCGGCGCCGCGGCCTGGCCCCCGGCCCGGCGCCGCAGGCATCCGGCACCCCGGCGGGGTGCCGCCGGGGTGCCGCGATGACGGCGGCGGTACGCGTAGCACCCCACCGCCGATGTCGCGGCGAGCCGGACAAGAGCCCCTAGGCGGTCAACCGCCTTGCGGTATCAGCCGGTTGAACATCTCGCGCGCGTACGCCTCGTCGTACGAGCCGTCCGTGAGCAGCACCTGCAGACAGATCCCGTCCATCAGCGCGACCAGCGCCCGCGCGGTGGCCGGGTCGGTGCGCTCGGCGAACACCACGGCGAGCCCGTCGCACCAGCAGGCGGCCACCGGCCGCAGCGCGGGTCTGCGCAGCGCGGCCAGATACAGCTCATACTCCAGCTCGATCCCCATGCGTTCCTGGCCGAGCCACATCCCGAGCACCTCGGCGATCTCACCGGCGAGGTCGACCCGGGGGTCCTGGAAGCCGCCCCGGCTCGCGATCACCTTCGCGAAGCCCTCGTTGGCCTTCTCCAGCGCAGCAAGGAGCAACTCGTCGAGTGTCTTGAAGTGATAGGTGGTCGAGCCGAGCGGCACGTCGGCCTCCGCGGCGGCCGACCGGTGACTGAGCCCGCCGATCCCCTTCTGCCCCACCACCCGGATCGCGGCGTCGATGATCCGCTGCCGCCGCTCGGGGTCGTAACGCCGGGCCATCAATGCGCACCGCCGAGGTTGAGCACGACGACACCCACGATCACGAGGGCGATCCCCGAGATCTTGACGAGGCTGGCGGACTCGCCCATGAAGAGCATCCCGATGGCCGCGACCGCGGCGGTCCCGATCCCCGCCCAGATCGCGTAGGCGGTGCCGACGGACAGCGTCTTCAGCGTCTGCGCGAGCAGCGTGAAGGCGATGACATATCCGACGACGGTGATCAGCGAGGGCCAGAGCTTGCTGAACCCCTCGCTGTACTTCATGGCCGTCGTCCCGGCCACCTCCGCCACGATCGCCCCGGCCAGCAGTCCGTATCCCATGCGTACGAGTGTACACATCGTTGCGTACGGCCGTACATAACGACGGCGCCCGGGGCGGGCTATGGTGACGCGATCACTGTGGGGGGCCACAGGGGCGTCGCGGTGAGAACCGCACGAGACCATGGAGCGCAAGAGCGATGTCGGACACGTCGGGGTGGGGACCACAGGCGCCATACGGCGGACCGCCGGGGCAGTACGGAGCGCCGCCCGGGTGGGGCTGGAACGGCTACGGCTGGACTCCGCCACCGCCGCCGCCCAAGCCGGGCGTCGTACCCCTCGCGCCGCTGGGGGCCAACCACATCCTCGGCGGAGCGTTCGCGACGATGCGGCAGTACGCCAAGCCGCTGTTCGGCACCGCCGCCGTGGCCTACGGCCTGCTCGCCGTCATCGTCGTGGCAGGTCTCGGGCTCGCCTACACCGCGACGCGGGAGCACGTCAGCGCCGTGTACGAGCCGGGCGCGGACTTCTCCTGGGACGACGGCAGGCCGATCCTCGTCGCGTTCGGCCTGGTGTGGCTGGTGTTCATGCTCGCCACGCAGGTCGTCAACTCGTTCATCCAGGCCTCGTGCGCCGCCACGCTGCACGAGGCGGTCCTCGGCCGTCCGGCGACGTTCGGCGCGGTCCGGCGCAGGGCGTGGTCACGGACGCCGTCCGTGCTTGTCGTGACCTTGTTGCTCTCGCTGATCCTGATGCTGCCGGTAGCCGCTTTCCTGCTGGTCCTCTTCTCCATCCTCTTCCTGATGATGACCCAGTCGATCATCCCCATCGGCCTGGTCTTCCCGGCGTTCCTGCTGACGATGCCGCTCGCCGCCTGGCTGTACGTCCTGTTCGCCTTCGCCCCGGCGGCCGCGGTCCTCGAAACGGCGGGCCCCTTCACGGCGTTGCGGCGCTCCGTGCGCCTGGTGCGCGGCGCCTGGTGGCGCACCTTCGGCCTCTCGCTGCTCGCGGGCCTCATCGTGCTGGGCGTCTCCCTCGCCCTGCGGCTCCCCCTGCAGTTCGCCGCGCCGACCCCGCCGCCGGTCGACCCGGACGACTCCGCGTCGGCCTACCTCCTGGAGCAATTGCGCTCCCAGTTCGGCTTGTACGCCGTTCTCGGCCTCGTCGGCAGCTTCCTCACCCAGCTGGCAGCCACCGTCTTCCTCCCGCTGGTGACAGCCCTGATGTACATCGACCGCCGCATGCGCAAGGAGGGCCTGGCGCACACGCTCGCGGCGGCATCGGCGGATCCGCAGCCGGTTCCGTAAACGCGACGTGGCCCCCTGCGCGGGAAGCGCGGGGGGCCACATCAGGGATCATGTCCCGGAGATCGCTCAGACGTTGAACCCGAGCGCGCGAAGCTGCTCGCGGCCGTCGTCCGTGATCTTGTCCGGGCCCCACGGCGGCATCCAGACCCAGTTGATCCGGAGTTCGTTGACGATGCCGTCGGTGGCGGACTTGGCCTGGTCCTCGATGACGTCCGTCAGCGGGCAGGCCGCCGAGGTGAGCGTCATGTCGATCGTCGCGATGTTCGCGTCGTCGACGTGGATGCCGTAGATCAGGCCGAGGTTGACGACGTCGATGCCCAGCTCGGGGTCGACCACGTCGTACAGCGCCTCGCGGACCTCTTCTTCGGAGGCCGGCTTGGTCAGGGTCTCGTTCTCGCTCATGCGGTCTTCCTCTCAGCGACGTCGTCGGTACCAAGTGCCTGCGCCGTCGCGTCCTTCCACGCCATCCAGCTCAGCAGAGCACACTTCACACGCGCCGGGTACTTCGAGACCCCGGCGAACGCGACGGCGTCCTCCAGGACCTCCTCCATCGCGTCGTCCGGCTCCAACTTGCCCTTGGACTGCATCAGCTCCAGGAACACTTCCTGGATCTTCTGCGCCTCGGCGAGCTCCTTGCCGACCAGCAGGTCGTTCAGGACGGACGCGCTGGCCTGGCTGATGGAGCAGCCCTGCCCTTCGTACGACACGTCGGCGATCGTCGACCCGTCGTACTTCACGCGCAGCGTGATCTCGTCGCCGCACGTCGGGTTGACGTGGTGCACCTCGGCGTCGCCATCGCGCAGACCACGCCCGTGCGGGTGCTTGTAGTGGTCCAGGATGACTTCCTGGTACATCGAATCCAGCTTCACGTTCCCGGTCAGCCCCTCAGCCGAAGAAGTTCCGTACGTGCTCCAGGCCGTCGACGAGCGCGTCGATCTCGCCGGGCGTGGAGTACAGATAGAACGACGCTCGCGTGGTCGCAGGAATTCCGTAACGGAGGCAGACCGGGCGGGCGCAGTGGTGACCCACACGGACCGCGATGCCTTCCTCGTCAAGGACCTGGCCCACGTCGTGCGGATGGATGTCGCCGAGCGTGAAGGAGATCGCGGCGCCGCGCTCCTCGGCCGTGGTCGGGCCGATGATCCGGAGGTCGGGGACCTCCAGGAGGCGCTTGACCGCGTACTCGGTGATCGCGTGCTCGTGAGCGGCGATCTTGTCCATGCCGATCGAGGAGAGGTAGTCCACGGCCGCGCCCAGGCCGACGGCCTGGGAGATCGGGGGCGTGCCCGCCTCGAACTTGTGCGGCGCGGGAGCATACGTCGACGAGTTCATCGACACGGTCTCGATCATCTCGCCGCCGCCGAGGAAGGGCGGGAGGTCCTCCAGGAGCTCCTGCCGTCCCCACAGGACGCCGATGCCGGTCGGACCGCACATCTTGTGGCCGGTGAAGGCCACGAAGTCGGCCTGCAGCGCCTGCACGTCCAGCGGCATGTGCGGGGCGGCCTGCGACGCGTCGATGAGGACGAGCGCGCCGACCTCCTGCGCACGCCGGACGATCGCCTCGACGGGGTTCTGCGTGCCCAGGATGTTCGAGACCAGGACGAAGGAGACGATCTTCGTCTTCTCCGTGATGATCTCGTCGATGTTGGACAGGTCGAGCCGGCCGTCGTCGGTGAGACCGAACCACTTCAGCTTCGCGCCCGTGCGCTGCGAGAGCAGCTGCCACGGCACGATGTTGGAGTGGTGCTCCATCTCCGTGATGACGATCTCGGTCTCGTGGTCCACGCGGTAGGGCTCGTCGGCCCAACCGAGCATGTTGGCCACGAGGTTGAGCGACTCCGAGGCGTTCTTGGTGAAGATCACCTCGTCGCGGCTCGGCGCGTTGATGAACGCCGCGACCTTGTCACGGGCGCCCTCGTAGAGCGCCGTGGCCTCCTCCGCGAGGACGTGCACGCCGCGGTGGACGTTGGCGTTGTGCTTCTCGTAGTACTCGTTGAGTACGTCGAGCACCTGGCGCGGCGTCTGGGACGTCGCCGCGTTGTCCAGGTAGACGAGCTTCTTGCCGTCGTGGATCGTGCGATCCAGGATCGGGAAGTCCTTGCGGATCGCCTCGGTGTCGAGGAGGCCGGAGAGCCCCTGGTGGGCCGACGTCACGCTGATACGCCACCCTTCGTGTAAGCCTCGTAGCCCTCGGCCTCGAGCTTGTCGGCGAGCTCGGCGCCGCCGGACTCGGCGATGCGGCCGTTCGCGAAGACGTGCACGAAGTCGGGCTTGATGTAGCGCAGGATGCGCGTGTAGTGCGTGATCAGCAGGGTGCCGACCTCGCCGGTCTCGCGGACGCGGTTGACGCCGTCCGAGACCTGGCGCAGGGCGTCGACGTCCAGGCCGGAGTCGGTCTCGTCGAGGATCGCGATCTTCGGCTTGAGGAGCTCCATCTGGAGGATCTCGTGGCGCTTCTTCTCACCGCCGGAGAAGCCCTCGTTCACGTTGCGCTCGGCGAAGGCCGGGTCCATCTGGAGCTGCTCCATCGCGCCCTTGACCTCCTTCACCCAGGTGCGCAGCTTGGGGGCCTCGCCGCGGATCGCCGTCGCCGACGTACGCAGGAAGTTGGAGACCGAGACGCCGGGGACCTCGACCGGGTACTGCATGGCGAGGAACATGCCGGCGCGGGCGCGCTCGTCGACGGACATCTCCAGGACGTCCTCGCCGTCGAGGGTGACGGTGCCCTGGGTGATCGTGTACTTGGGGTGACCCGCGATGGAGTAGGCGAGCGTCGACTTGCCGGAGCCGTTCGGGCCCATGATGGCGTGCGTCTCGCCCTGCTTGACGGTCAGGTCGACGCCCTTGAGGATTTCCTTGGTGCCGTTCTCGACCTCGACGGTGACGTGCAGGTCGCGGATTTCAAGCGTTGCCATGTGCCTCAGGACTCCTGGGTGAGGGAGACGAGCACATCGTCCCCTTCGATCTTTACGGGGTATACGGGGACGGGGCGCGTCGCGGGAAGGCCGGACGGCTTGCCGGTACGGAGGTCGAAGGCGGAGCCGTGCAGCCAGCACTCGATCTGGCAGTCCTCCACCTCGCCCTCGGAGAGGGAGACGTTCGCGTGCGAGCAGATGTCGTTGATCGCGAACACCTCGCCCTCGGTGTGGACGACCGAGACCGGCGTGCCGTCGAGTTCCACCCGCTTCGGGGTGTCCTCCGACAGCTCGCTCAGGCCACAGGCGCGTACATAAGTCATGCCGCCGACGCCTCCAGCTCCTCTTCGATCTTGGCGAGGAGGCGCTCTTCGACGTCGGGCAGGCCGATCTGCTGGATCAGCTCGGCGAAGAATCCGCGGACGACCAGGCGGCGCGCCTCGCCCTCCGGGATTCCGCGCGACTGCAGGTAGAAGAGCTGCTCGTCGTCGAAGCGGCCGGTCGCCGACGCGTGGCCCGCTCCGACGATCTCGCCGGTCTCGATCTCGAGGTTCGGCACGGAGTCGACGCGGGCGCCGTCGGTCAGAACGAGGTTGCGGTTCATCTCGTACGTGTCCGTGCCCTCGGCGGCGGCCTCGATGAGGACGTCGCCGATCCACACCGCGTGGGCGTCGTCGCCCTGGAGCGCGCCCTTGTAGACGACGTTCGACTTGCAGTGCGGCTGGTTGTGGTCGACCAGGAGGCGGTGCTCCTGGTGCTGGCCGGCGTCGGTGACGTACAGGCCGATGAGCTCGGCCTCGCCGCCGGGGCCCGCGTACTCGACGCGGGGGTGCAGGCGCACGACGTCGCCGCCGAAGGTCACGACGACCGACTTGAAGGAGGCGTCACGGCCGATCAGCGCGTTGTGCTGGGCGACGTGGACGGTCTTCTCGTCCCAGTCCTGGACCGAGACCACGGTCAGCTTGGCGCCGTCGCCGACGATGAAGTCGACGTTGGCCGCGAGCACGGCGTCACCGGTGTGGTCGATGACCACGAGAGCCTCGGCGAACGCGCCCAGCTCGATCACCTGGTGCGCGAAGGCCGTACCGCCCTCGCCGTGCACCGCGATGCGGATCGGCTCGGTCAGGACCGTCTCCTTGGGGACGGAGACGACCGAGGCCTTCTCGAAGGAGGAGTAGGCCTGCGCGGCCACGCGGTCGACGGGCTTGCCCGCCTTGCCCACGCGCGCGTCGTCACGGCCGACGGTCTCCTGGGTCACGCCCGCCGGGGCCGTCACCTCGACGCGGATGCCGCCGGTGGCGACCGCGGTGCCGTCGTGCAGCCCGCGAAGGCGCTCCAGCGGCGTGAACCGCCACTCCTCCTCGCGGCCGTGGGGGACGGCGAAGTCCGCCACGTCGAAGGACGGGGGAGCGCTCATGCGGGTCGCGACGGTGGACTCGGCGGCCACCGCGATCGATCCTGCGGTGGTTGAGCCCACCGGGATGTTCTGAGCCTCAGCCATGGCTGTCGTCGTGCTCTCTCTCTGGGTCAAGAAGTCTGTCACTGCGGGGACGGTTGCCGGAATTAACCGACCGAACCCTCCATCTGCAGCTCGATCAGCCGGTTCAGCTCCAGGGCGTACTCCATGGGCAGCTCCTTGGCGATCGGCTCGACGAAGCCGCGCACGATCATCGCCATGGCCTCGAACTCGGTCAGACCGCGGCTCATCAGGTAGAAGAGCTGGTCGTCGGAGACCTTGGAGACGGTCGCCTCGTGGCCCATGGACACGTCGTCCTCGCGGACGTCCACGTAGGGGTACGTGTCCGAGCGGGAGATCGTGTCGACGAGCAGCGCGTCGCACAGGACGTTCGACTTCGATCCGGCGGCGCCCTCGCCGATCTCGACGAGACCGCGGTAGGAGGTGCGGCCACCGCCACGCGCCACGGACTTCGAGACGATGTTCGAGGACGTGTTGGGTGCCATGTGGACCATCTTGGAGCCGGCGTCCTGGTGCTGGCCCTCGCCCGCGAAGGCGATGGACAGCGTCTCGCCCTTGGCGTGCTCGCCCATGAGGTAGACGGCGGGGTACTTCATCGTCACCTTGGAGCCGATGTTGCCGTCGATCCACTCCATGGTCGCGCCCTCGTAGGCCACGGCGCGCTTGGTGACCAGGTTGTAGACGTTGTTCGACCAGTTCTGGATCGTCGTGTAGCGGCAGCGGCCGCCCTTCTTCACGATGATCTCGACGACGGCGGAGTGCAGGGAGTCCGACTTGTAGATCGGCGCCGTGCAGCCCTCGACGTAGTGAACGTAGGCGTCCTCGTCGACGATGATCAGCGTGCGCTCGAACTGGCCCATGTTCTCCGTGTTGATGCGGAAGTAGGCCTGGAGCGGAATCTCGACGTGCACGCCCTTGGGGACGTAGATGAACGAGCCACCGGACCACACAGCGGTGTTCAGCGACGCGAACTTGTTGTCGCCGACCGGGATGACCGTGCCGAAGTACTCCTTGAAGAGCTCCGGGTGCTCCTTCAGCGCCGTGTCGGTGTCCATGAAGATGACGCCCTGCTCCTCCAGGTCCTCACGGATCTGGTGGTAGACGACCTCGGACTCGTACTGCGCGGCGACACCGGCGACGAGGCGCTGCTTCTCCGCCTCGGGGATGCCGAGCTTGTCGTACGTGCTCTTGATGTCCTCGGGCAGGTCCTCCCAGGACTGTGCCTGCTTCTCCGTGGACCGCACGAAGTACTTGATGTTGTCGAAGTCGATGCCCGACAGGTCCGAGCCCCAGTTGGGCATGGGCTTCTTGCCGAAGAGCCGCAGGCCCTTGAGGCGCAGCTTCGTCATCCACTCGGGCTCGGACTTCTTGGCCGAGATGTCCTTGACGACGTCTTCGTTGATGCCGCGCTTGGCGGAGGCCCCGGCCACGTCGGAGTCGGCCCAGCCGTATTCGTACGTGCCCAGACCCTCGAGTTCGGGGTGGGCAGTCTCCGTGGGGAGCGTCATGCGGGGTTCCTCCCGGCCGTGCTTGCGGATGCGTTGTCGGTGGTCTGTGGGGGCTGCGGGGCGTTACGGGGGATGAATGTCGTGCAGACGCCGTCGCCGTGGGCGATGGTGGCGAGCCGCTGGACATGCGTCCCGAGCAGGTCGGAGAAGATCTCCGTCTCCGCCTCGCAAAGTTGTGGGTACTGCTCGGCGACGTGGGCGACCGGGCAGTGGTGCTGGCACAGCTGCTCGCCTACGGGGGCCGTGCGGGCCGTAGCAGCGTACCCGTCGGCGGTCAACGCCTTGGCGAGAGCCTCCGTGCGCTGCTCGGGGGGCGCCGCGTCGATCGCCTTGCGGTACGCCACGGCCTGGGCGGCCATCCGCTCGCGGGCGAATTCGACGACCGCTCCTTCGCCGTGCCGCTCGCTGATCCAGCGCAGGGCGTCGGCGGCGAGCTTGTCGTACGACTGGTCGAAGGCGTCCCGGCCGCAGTCGGTGAGCGCGAAGACCTTGGCGGGGCGGCCGCGGGTGCGTGCTCCGTAGATCCGCTGCTCACGGGGTTCCACGACGTTCTCGTGGGCGAGGGTGTCGAGGTGCCTGCGCACGGCGGCCTGGGTCAGGCCGAGGCGCGCGGCGAGGTCGGCCACCGTCGAGGGGCCGTGGTCCAGGATGGAGCGCGCGACCCGGTTGCGTGTAGACCGCTCCCCGGTCGCGAGTTCCTCCTGCGGAGCCTCGCCAACGTTTTTCACAACGCCATTGTTGCGTAATTCCTCAGAGCCTGACAACCCGCGTCCGGATCAAGGTGCGGTGCGCTGCATCACTTAGGCATACCTAAGCTGACCTGCGGAAATGATCACTGATCGATCAAATCGGTGGCGCCCGAAGACGGGGGCGAGGAGACTCCCTGACCATGTCGACACCCCCTCCGACCGGCCCTTTGTGCACGCGCGCTTCCCTCGCGACCGACCTCAGGGAGCTCGGCGTGAACGCCGGGGAGACCCTCCTCGTGCACTCCTCACTGAGCGCCCTCGGGTGGGTGAGCGGCGGCCCCGTCGCCGTCGTCCAGGCGCTCCTGGACGTACTGGGCCAAAAGGGGACCCTGGTGGTCCCCACGCAGTCCAGCGACAACTCCGACCCCGCCGAGTGGGGAAACCCGCCCGTGCCGGAGTCGTGGTGGCCCGAGATCCGCGCGTCCATCCCCGCCTACGACCCACGCACCACCCCCACCCGAGGCGTCGGCGTGATCCCCGAGACCGTACGGACCTGGCCCGGCGCCCAGCGCAGCGCCCACCCGCAGACCTCCTTCGCCGCGGTCGGCCCCCGCGCGACGGCCCTCCTGGAGGGGCACGCGCTCGACTGCCGCCTCGGTGAGCGCAGCCCGCTGGCGAGCCTGGAGGAAGCGGGCGCCCGGGTCCTGCTGCTCGGCGCGGGCTTCGACTCCTGCACCGCGTTCCACCTCGCCGAGTACCGGCTCCCGGCGCCCCGGGTCGAGAACTCCTTCGCGGTCATGACCCCGGAGGGACGCCGCTGGATGACGGTGCGGGAGGCCTCGATCTCCGAGGAGCGCTTCGACGAGCTCGGCTCGGACTTCGAACGGGACCGGCCCGTGGTGCGCGGCACGGTGGGCGCCGCGACGGCCCGGCTCTTCCCGGTGGCGGACGCGGTCGCGTACGCACAGAGCTGGCTGGAGACCCACCGCTCACGGGCCGAGTGGGCGGGCTGACAGCCCCCTGCCCGCGGCCCCGCCCGCCCTCTCTAGACTTCCCGCCATGGGAATTGAGTCCGTCGTCCAGGTCACCGGCCTGGTCAAGCGGTACGGCAAGAAGACCGCGGTGGACGGCCTCGACCTCCGGGTCCGTGCGGGCACCGTCACCGCGGTCCTCGGGCCGAACGGCGCAGGCAAGACCACCACGATCGAGACCTGCGAGGGCTATCGCAGGCCCGACGCGGGCACGGTCCGCGTCCTTGGCCTCGACCCGGTCCGCGAGGCCGGCGCGCTGCGCCCCCGCATCGGCGTGATGCTCCAGTCCGGCGGTGTCTACTCCGGGGCCCGCGCCGACGAGATGCTGCGCCACATGGCGAAGCTGCACGCGCACCCGCTCGACGTGGGCGCGCTGATCGAGCGCCTGGGCTTGGAGAGCTGCGGCCGCACCACCTACCGGCGCCTTTCCGGCGGCCAGCAGCAGCGCCTCGCGCTCGCGATGGCCGTGGTGGGACGGCCCGAGCTGGTCTTCCTGGACGAGCCGACCGCGGGCCTGGACCCGCAGGCACGCCGGGCCACCTGGGATCTCGTACGCGATCTGCGTGCCGACGGTGTCAGCGTCATCCTCACCACGCACCACATGGACGAGGCCGAGCAGCTCGCCGACGAGGTCGCGATCATCGACGCGGGCAAGGTCATCGTCGAGGGCACCCCCGAGGCGCTCTGCCGTGGCGGCGCCGAGAACACCCTGCGGTTCTCCGGGCGTCCCGGACTCGACGTCGGCTCCCTGCTCAAGGCGCTGCCGCCGGACTCGGCGGCGGCCGAACTCACCCCCGGCGCCTACCGCGTCAGCGGCACGATCGACCCCCAGCTCCTGGCCACGGTCACCTCCTGGTGCGCCCAGCACGGCGTCATGCCGGAGAAGATCGCCGTCGAACGCCACACCCTGGAAGACGTGTTCTTGGAGCTCACAGGCAAGGAGCTGCGCGGATGAGCGCCGCCGGAACGTACACGCCGAAGCCGGGCGCCGCCCCGCTCCCCCGCATGATCGCCACGCAGGCAGCGCTGGAGACGAAGATGCTCCTGCGCAACGGCGAACAGCTGCTTCTGACGGTGGTGATCCCGACCCTCCTCCTCGTGCTGTTCAGCGCGGTCGACATCGTCGACACGGGTGACGGCAAGGCGGTCGACTTCCTCGCCCCCGGAATCCTCGCCCTCGCCGTGATGTCGACGGCGTTCACCGGCCAGGCCATCGCCACGGGCTTCGAGCGCCGCTACGGCGTGCTCAAGCGGCTCGGCGCCTCGCCGCTCCCCCGCTGGGCCCTGATGGCGGCGAAGACCCTGTCGGTCCTGGTCACCGAGGTCCTGCAGATCGTGCTCCTCACGGTGATCGCCTTCGCCCTCGGCTGGTCACCGCACGGCAACCCCTTCGCCGTACTCCTCCTCCTGATCCTCGGCACGGCGGCCTTCTCGGGCCTCGGCCTGCTGATGGCCGGCACCCTGAAGGCCGAGGCGACGCTCGCCGCCGCGAACCTCGTCTTCCTGCTCCTGCTGGTGGGCGGCGGCGTGATCGTGCCGCTGGACAAGTTCCCCGACGCAGCCCAGTCGGTGCTCGGGCTGCTGCCGATCTCCGCCCTCTCCGACGGCCTGCGGGACGTACTGCAGCACGGCGCGGGGATGCCGTGGGGGGACCTCGGGATCCTCGCGGTCTGGGCGGTGTTGGGCCTCGGCGCGGCCGGCAAGTTCTTCCGCTGGGAGTAGCAGAGGGCGTAACCGGCGTCACAGAAGGCCCGGATACGTCCCCCTCGTGAAGCCGTGCACAAGCGGCCCCCTACGATGGGCCCGTGCCAAACGTGACCCGAGCCGACGCCGTCTCCGCCGTGCGCAATCCGCTCGCCTTCATCGCCGAACGCTGGACCCCGCAGCAGCGGACCGTCCAGCGCGCCGCCCTCATCTCGCTCGCGATGACGGTGTGCATCGTGGTCACCGGCGGCGCCGTCCGGCTGACCGGTTCCGGCCTCGGCTGCCCGACCTGGCCCAAGTGCACGGAAGACTCCCTGACGGCCACCCACGAGATGGGCTTCCACGGAGCCATCGAGTTCGGCAACCGCATGCTGACGTACGTGCTGTGCGCGGCCGTCGGCTGGGCGATCATCGCGGCGCGCTCGCAGAAGCCGATGCGGCGCAGCCTGACACGGCTCGGCTGGGTCCAGTTCTGGCTCGTCATGGGCAACGCCGTACTGGGCGGCATCGTGGTCCTCGTCGGCCTGAACCCGTGGACGGTCGCGGCGCACTTCCTGCTCTCCACCGCCCTGATCGCGGTCGCCGTCACGATGTGGCAGCGCACCCGCGAGGGCGACGGCGATGTGCGCCCGCTGGTCGGCAAGGCCGTCGTGCAGCTGGTGTGGTTCCTGGTCGCGGCGTCCGTGCTGCTCATCGCGGTCGGCACGATCGTGACGGGCTCCGGGCCGCACGCCGGTGACTCCAGCAAGGTGCCGCGGATGGGCTTCGACTGGGAGACCGTCAGCAAGCTGCACGCCGTGTTCGCCTGGATCGTGGTGACGCTGACGTTCGCCCTGTGGTTCGTCCTCAAGGCCGTCGACGCCCCCAAGGGCCCGCTGCACCGCACCCGCGACCTGTTCCTGATCCTGCTCGCCCAGGGCGCGATCGGGTACGTCCAGTACTTCACGGACCTGCCCGAGGTCCTGGTCGGACTGCACATGTTCGGCTCGTGCGTGGTCTGGATCGGCGTGATGCGCGTCCTGCTCTCGCTGCGCGAGCGTCCGTACACCACCGCCGGTCTGCCGGCCCAGGCCGACGACTCGCAGCTCTCGGCCGTCTGACCTCAGCCGTCCGACAAGCCGTACACGCGGCGGGCGTTGCCCGCCGCGATGAGGCCCGCGACGCGCTGCGCGTCCGGCAGCGACCACGCCCCCTCCGCGACCCACCCGCCGAGCACGCGCCCCAGCGCCTCCCCGAACAGCCGTGCGCCCACGACGTGCAGCTCGGGAAGCCCGTGCGCGCCGCTGGAGAACAGCAGCTTGCCGAAGGGCGCCAGCTCCAGGATCTCCGCGAGCACGGCGGCCGCGCGGGCCCCCGTACGCACCAGGGCGGGCCCCAGATCGGCGTACACATGCGGGAAGACGCCCGCGAGGTCCGCGGCATTGCGGTGGTACGGATAGCCGTGCAGCAGGACGAGGTCGGTGCCGAGCCCCGCGGTCGCCCGCGCGAAGCCGCCGAAGTGCGACTCCGGGTCCCCCGCCCCCGCGTGCAGTTGCAGCGGACGCCCCGACGCGACGGCGATCCACAGCAGATGTCTGAGCAGCACGGGGTCTTCGAGCCGCCCGCCCACCTGCCGCCGGGCCAGCCAGCGCCCCGCCGCTCCCCGCACCTCGCCGGGGCCCGGCGGTTCTGGGGCGAGGGCGAGACTGCGCCGCACTCCCGCGACGGAGGTGAAGGCGACGGCGTTCGCGGCGGCCGCGTGCACGGACTCCGCGAGATTGGCGAGGAACGAGTCGACGGTGCCGGAGGTGTCGGCCACCTGTTCGGCCAGTAATTCGAGGCGGACGATCTCCTGGGCGTCGGCGTCGCCGGTGGACGCCATCTCGCCGGGCCCCGTCAGATCGCCGGGCAGCCCCGTGTCCACGAGATACGTCGTGATCCCGCTGCCCCGCAGCAGCCGCCGCCCCGCTTCCAGGACGCCCAGCTCACGGCGGCGGGCGAGATAGCGGGCGGGCGGACAGTGCGGTTCCAGGCCCAGCAGCGGCGGGCACCAGCGGCGTACGGCGAAGCCCGTCTGGGTGTCGAAGAAGGTGGTGCCGGGCGCGGGAGGCCCCTCGCCACGCCCGAGGTGGGCCTCGAAGGTGCCGAGGCCCAGCTCCGTACGCAACACACCGTGGCAGTACTGGTCCACCAGGGACGGCGTTTCGATCATCCGGGCTCCCAGTAGACGGACGTGCTCCTACCGTCCTAACGGGTGACCCGGGTGTCAGGTGTTGCTTACGGCCGTTCTGTCCCGCGCGGCCTCGACGCCGTCAGCCGTTGCTCTTGCCGCCGAGCTGAATGCCCGCCATCCGCGACCACTCGTACGGGCCGGTCTTCACCTTGGCCGCGAAGTCACCGTCGAAGTCCTCGTGGACGGTGATCCCGGCCTTCTCCACGGCGCTCTGCGCGATGGCGTAGGTGGGCGCCACCAGGTCGCCCCAGCCGCCGTCCTCGCCGACCAGGACGATGCGGGTGCCCTCGTGCCCGATGTACGCGATCTGCCCCTCGGCACCGCCGTGCGCCTGGGCGAAGGCACCGATCTGCTTGGCCAGCTTTGCCGCCTTCTTCTCCGCGCGGGCGGCCTGCTTGCTGTCCTCAACCTGCTGCGTCTCTGCCGTGTCTGCCATGGCCAGGATGCTACCGACGGGTAGATCAACTGGCGACGGGCGGGGCACGTGTCGTTCAACACCACGCACCCCGCCCGTCGGCGAAGCCGGAGAACTCAGCGCAGGAAGGGGTCCACCGCGACCGCCACGAAGAGCAGCGAGACGTAGGTGATCGACCAGTGGAAGAGCCGCATCTCCTTGAGCTTGCCGCCCGTGACCTCGGCCTTGGCGCGGTTCTGCAGCCCGTGCGCCTCCCACAGCCACCAGCCGCCGGTCACGCCGGCCACGATCGTGTAGAACCAGCCTGTGTAGCCCAGCGGCTGGAGCAGCAGCGAGACGGCGACCATCACCCAGCTGTAGAGGACGATCTGACGCGCGACCACCTTGTTCGACGCGACGACCGGCAGCATCGGCACGCCGACGCGCGCGTAGTCGTCCTTGACCTTCATGGACAGCGGCCAGTAGTGCGGCGGCGTCCAGAAGAACATGACGAGGAAGAGGATGACCGGCGCCCATGACAGGGAGTTCGTGACCGAGGACCAGCCGATGAGGACCGGCATGCAGCCCGCGATGCCGCCCCACACGATGTTCTGCGAGGTCCGGCGCTTCAGGATCATCGTGTAGACGACCACGTAGAAGAGCAGGGCGCCGAGGGCGAGCCACGCGGACAGCCAGTTGACGACGAGCCCGAAGAGCAGGGTGGAGGCGACCGCGAGCGCGACGCCGAACACGAGGCACTCGCGGGGGCTGACCATCCCCGTGACCAGGGGCCGCTGGGACGTACGGTCCATCAGAGCGTCGATGTCGCGGTCGATGTACATGTTGAGCGCGTTGGCGCCGCCCGCCGAGAGGTAACCGCCGAGGCAGGTCACGAAGACCAGCCAGAGGTCGGGCACCCCCTGCTCGGCGAGGAACATCACCGGAACGGTGGTGATCAGGAGGAGTTCGATGATTCGCGGCTTGGTCAGCGCCACGAACGCCATGACACGGGCCCCGAGCGGCCGGTGGCTTGGGCTAGAGCTCGTCCCAATTGCTCCCGCTGGACGGGATTCAACGGCCGTCACGCACACCCCTGACAGAGACTTCCCAGCGAGCCGCGTCGGACGTTCAGACATGAAGATCCGGTAAAGGCTCGCGCGTACCACGCCACTGTAGACGTTGCCCATACCTCGCCCTTCGCGGGGGTGGGGTCGTGTTGAGCAGCGTGTTGGGCCGCCCGAAACACGGCCCGACACCCGTTCAGATGAGCGGTCCCGTACTCGTTCCGAGAGTCCAGATGAGCGGCCTGGAGATCACATGGTGAACACCGTGGATCCCTTTCGGGAGGCGGATACCGGCACACCCCGGCACTCTGGAATGACTCGAAAAAATGCACGTCTTTACAGCGGTAGGCTCGACATCGGCCGGTGGGATCTACATCGCCGGCATTCGACATGTGGAGAGGAGCCCTGACTCAGGGTGAGCACCAAGCCGACCACCACAGACCTCGAGTGGACCGAACTGGACCAGCGGGCTGTTGATACTGCCCGCGTCCTGGCCATGGACTCCGTACAGAAGGTCGGCAACGGCCATCCTGGTACGGCCATGAGCCTCGCGCCTGCCGCGTACACCCTCTTCCAGAAGGTGATGCGGCACGACCCCGCGGACGCCGAGTGGACCGGGCGCGACCGGTTCGTTCTTTCCGCGGGCCACTCGTCCCTGACCCTCTACATCCAGCTCTACCTGGCCGGCTTCGGCCTGGAGCTCGATGACCTGAAGGCGTTCCGCACCTGGGGTTCCAAGACCCCAGGTCACCCGGAGTACGGGCACACCACGGGTGTGGAGACGACGACGGGCCCGCTCGGCCAGGGCGTCGCGAACGCCGTGGGCATGGCGATGGCCGCCCGTTACGAGCGAGGCCTGTTCGACCCGGAGACCGCTGCCGGCGAGTCGCCGTTCGACCACCACATCTTCGCGATCGCCGGTGACGGCTGCCTCCAGGAGGGCATCTCCGGCGAGGCGTCGTCGCTGGCCGGGCACCAGAAGCTCGGCAACCTCGTACTGCTGTGGGACGACAACCACATCTCCATCGAGGGCGACACGGAGACCGCGGTCTCCGAAGACACGATGAAGCGGTACGAGGCCTACGGCTGGCACGTCCAGCGCGTGGAGCCCAAGGAGGACGGCGACCTCGACCCCGCCGCCCTCTACAAGGCGATCCTGGCCGCGAAGGCGGAGACGGAGCGCCCCTCCTTCATCGCGATGCGCTCGATCATCGCCTGGCCCGCGCCGAACGCGCAGAACACCGAAGCCGCGCACGGCTCGGCGCTCGGCGACGAAGAGGTCGCGGCCACCAAGCGTGTCCTCGGCTTCGACCCGGAGCAGACCTTCGAGGTCTCGGACGAGGTCCTCACGCACACCCGCGCCGCCCTCGACCGCGGCCGTGACGCCAAGGCCGAGTGGGAGAAGGGCTTCGCCGCCTGGCGCACCGCCGACTCCGAGCGCGCCGCCGACTTCGACCGCATCGCCGCGGGCGAGCTCCCGCAGGGCTGGGAGGAGAAGCTCCCGGTCTTCGAGGCGGGCAAGGCTGTCGCGACGCGTGCCGCGTCCGGCAAGATCCTTCAGGCCCTCGGCCCGGTCATCCCCGAGCTGTGGGGCGGCTCCGCCGACCTCGCGGGCTCGAACAACACGACGATCGACAAGACGTCGTCGTTCCTGCCGGTGGGCAACCCGCTGCCGGGTGCCGACCCGTACGGCCGCACGATCCACTTCGGCATCCGCGAGCACTCCATGGCCGCGGAGATGAACGGCATCGCGCTGCACGGCAATACGCGCATCTTCGGCGGCACCTTCCTGGTGTTCTCCGACTACATGCGCAACGCCGTCCGGCTGTCCGCGCTGATGCACCTGCCGGTGACGTACGTGTGGACGCACGACTCCGTCGGCCTCGGCGAGGACGGCCCGACGCACCAGCCGGTCGAGCACCTGGCCTCGCTGCGTGCCATCCCGGGCCTGAACGTCGTCCGCCCGGCGGACGCGAACGAGACCGCCGTCGTGTGGCGCGAGATCCTCAAGCGCTACACCAAGGAGTTCGGCAAGGGCGCCCCGCACGGCCTCGCGCTGACCCGCCAGGGCGTGCCGACGTACGACCGCGAGGCCACCGAAGGCGCCGTCAAGGGTGGCTACGTCCTCTTCGAGGCCGACGGCGGCACTCCCGAGGTCGTCCTCATCGGCACCGGCTCCGAGGTGCAGCTCGCCGTCGAGGCGCGCGAGCAGCTCCAGGCCGCGGGCGTTCCCACGCGCGTCGTCTCGATGCCGTGCGTCGAGTGGTTCGAGGCGCAGGACAAGGAGTACCGCGACAGCGTGCTCCCGCCGTCCGTCAAGGCGCGCGTGGCGGTCGAGGCGGGCATCGGCCTGACCTGGCACCGCTTCGTGGGTGACGCCGGGCGCATCGTCTCGCTGGAGCACTTCGGTGCTTCCGCGGACGCCAAGGTGCTGTTCCGGGAGTTCGGGTTCACCGCCGACGCGGTGGCCTCCGCCGCCCGGGAATCGATCGACGCCGCTCAGCGCTGACGCCGACATACGACAAGTAGGAGATGTAACCCCATGACAGACGCACTCAAGCGCCTCTCCGACGAAGGCGTCGCGATCTGGCTGGACGACCTGTCGCGCAAGCGGATCACGTCCGGCAACCTCGCCGAACTGATCGACCAGAGCCACGTGGTGGGTGTCACCACGAACCCGTCGATCTTCCAGAAGGCGATCTCGCAGGGCGACGGCTACGACCAGCAGCTCTCCGACCTCGCCTCGCGCGGTGTCACCGTCGAAGAGGCCATCCGCATGATCACGACGGCGGACGTCCGTGACGCCGCCGACATCCTGCGCCCGGTCTTCGACGCGACGGGCGGCCAGGACGGCCGTGTGTCGATCGAGGTCGACCCGCGCCTGGCGCACAACACCAAGTCGACGGTCGCCGAGGCCAAGCAGCTCGCCTGGCTGGTGGACCGCCCGAACACGCTCATCAAGATCCCGGCGACGAAGGCGGGCCTGCCCGCGATCACCGAGGTCATCGGCAGGGGCATCAGCGTGAACGTGACGCTGATCTTCTCGCTCGAGCGCTACCGCGAGGTCATGGACGCGTACCTGGCGGGCCTGGAGAAGGCGAAGGCCGCGGGCCTGGACCTCTCCAAGATCCACTCGGTGGCGTCCTTCTTCGTGTCCCGTGTGGACACCGAGATCGACAAGCGCCTGGACGCGCTCGGCACCGACGAGGCCAAGTCCGCCAAGGGCAAGGCCGCGCTCGCCAACGCCCGCCTCGCGTACGAGGCGTACGAGGAGGTCTTCTCCTCCGACCGCTGGGCCGCGCTCGACAAGGCGCAGGCCAACAAGCAGCGTCCGCTGTGGGCATCGACCGGCGTCAAGGACCCGGCGTACAAGGACACCCTGTACGTCGACGACCTGGTCGCGCCGAACACGGTGAACACGATGCCGGAGGCGACCCTGGAGGCCACCGCCGACCACGGCCAGATCACGGGCAACACCGTGGCCGGTACGTACGACGCGGCGCGCGGCGAGATCGAGGCCGTCGAGAAGCTCGGCATCAGCTACGACGACGTGGTGCAGCTGCTCGAGGACGAGGGCGTCGAGAAGTTCGAGGCGTCCTGGAACGACCTGCTCAAGTCCACCGAGGCGGAGCTCAAGCGCCTCACCCCTTCGGAGGGCTGACCATCTTGTCAAGCAGCAATCCGCTGCGTGACGCCGCAGACCGACGGCTCCCGCGTATCGCGGGGCCGTCGGGCCTGGTCATCTTTGGCGTCACGGGCGATTTGTCCCGTAAAAAGCTGATGCCCGCTGTCTATGACCTCGCCAACCGAGGCCTGTTGCCGCCGGGCTTCTCGCTCATCGGCTTCGCGCGCCGCGACTGGGAGGACGAGGACTTCGCCCAGGTCGTCCACGACGCGGTCAAGGAGCACTCGCGCACGCCGTTCCGCGAGGAGGTCTGGCAGCAGCTCATCCAGGGCATGCGCTTCGTCCAGGGCAACTTCGACGACGACGCCGCCTTCGAGCAGCTCAAGGCCACCATCCAGGACCTCGACAAGGCGCAGGGCACGGGCGGCAACTTCGCCTTCTACCTCTCCGTGCCGCCGAAGTTCTTCCCCCAGGTCGTCCAGCAGCTCAAGAAGCACGGGCTCGCGGACGCTCCCGAGGGCTCCTGGCGCCGTGGCGTCATCGAGAAGCCCTTCGGGCACGACCTGGCGTCCGCCCGGGAGCTCAACTCGATCGTGCACGAGGTGTTCGATCCGGACCAGGTGTTCCGGATCGACCACTACCTCGGCAAGGAGACGGTCCAGAACATCCTGGCGCTCCGCTTCGCCAACCAGATGTTCGAGCCGATCTGGAACCGGTCGTACGTGGACCACATCCAGATCACCATGGCCGAGGACATCGGCATCGGCGGCCGGGCCGGTTACTACGACGGCATCGGCGCCGCCCGTGACGTCATCCAGAACCACCTGCTCCAGCTGATGGCGCTCACCGCGATGGAGGAGCCCGCCTCCTTCGACGCGGACGCCCTGGTCGCCGAGAAGGCGAAGGTCCTCGGCGCCGTGAAGCTGCCCAAGGACCTCGGCGCGAGCACGGTCCGCGGGCAGTACGCCGCGGGGTGGCAGGGCGGCGAGAAGGCCGTCGGCTACCTCCAGGAAGACGGCATCGACCCCAAGTCGAAGACCGACACCTACGCGGCGATCAAGCTGGAGGTGGACAACCGCCGCTGGGCGGGCGTCCCCTTCTACCTCCGTACGGGCAAGCGCCTGGGCCGCCGCGTCACCGAGATCGCGGTCGTCTTCCAGCGCGCGCCCCACTCCCCCTTCGACCACACGGCGACGGAGGAGCTGGGCCAGAACGCGATCGTCATCCGCGTCCAGCCCGACGAGGGAATCACGGTGCGGTTCGGCTCGAAGGTGCCCGGCACCTCGATGGAGATCCGTGACGTGTCGATGGACTTCGCGTACGGCGAGTCCTTCACCGAGTCCAGCCCGGAGGCGTACGAGCGCCTGATCCTGGACGTCCTGCTCGGCGACGCCAACCTCTTCCCGCGCACGGAGGAGGTCGAGCTGTCCTGGAACATCCTCGACCCGATCGAGGAGTACTGGGACAAGCACGGCAAGCCCGCGCAGTACCCGTCCGGGACCTGGGGCCCGTCCGAGGCGGACGAAATGCTCGCACGAGACGGACGGAGCTGGCGTCGCCCATGAGGATCGACCTGACGGACACCACTTCCAGCAAGATCAACAAGGCGCTCGTGAAGGGCCGCAGGGCCATCGGCACCCCGGCCGTCGGCATGGTCCTCACCCTCGTCATCGTCACCGACGAGGAGAACGCCTACGACGCCCTGAAGGCCGCCAACGAAGCGTCCCGCGAGCACCCCTCGCGCACCCTGGTCGTCATCAAGCGCGCCGCGCGCTCGCCCCGTGACCGCACGACCTCGCGCCTCGACGCCGAGGTACGGGTCGGCGCGGACGCGGGCACCGGCGAGACGGTGATCCTGCGGCTCTACGGCGAGGTCATCAACCACGCCCAGTCGGTCGTCCTGCCGCTGCTGCTCCCCGACGCCCCCGTGGTCGTGTGGTGGCCGGTCAACGCGCCGCTCAACCCGGCCAAGGACCCGCTGGGCGCGCTCGCCCAGCGCCGCGTCACGGACACGTACGCCGCCGAGCAGCCGATCCACGAGCTGACCGCGCGCGCCGACGCCTACAGCCCCGGCGACACGGACCTGTCCTGGACCCGGATCACCCCGTGGCGCTCGATGCTCGCGGCGGCGCTCGACCAGATCACCTGCAAGGTGACGTCGGTCGAGGTGGAGGGCGAGGAGTTCAACCCGAGCTGCGAGCTGCTCGCCATGTGGCTCGCGGACCGGCTCTCCGTCCCCGTGAAGCGCTCGCTCTCCTCGGGCCCCGGCCTGACCGGCGTCCGCATGGACACGGACTGCGGTCCCATCGTGCTCGGGCGGGCCGACGGCTCGCTCGCCACGCTCTCCATGCAGGGGCAGCCCGACCGCGCGGTGGCGCTCAAGCGCCGCGAGACGGCCGAGCTGATCGCCGAGGAGCTGCGGCGTCTCGACCCGGACGACACCTACGCGTCCGCGCTGAAGTTCGGTGTGGACCGCCTGGGCGAGTACGAGACGGAGACCGCGGTTCCCACGGTGGAGGAGCCCGCGGAGGCGGCGAAGAAGGCAGGCCCCGCGAAGAAGGCCACCCCGGCGAAGAAGGCCCCGGCCAAGAAGGCGGCGGCGAAATGAACGCGGCCCCGCAGCTGGTGGTGCACCGGGACAAGGAGCTGATGGCGCAGGCCGCGGCTGACCGCCTCATCACGAAGATCGTCGACGCGCAGGCCGCCCGAGGCTTCGCGTCGGTGGTCCTCACCGGCGGCCGCAACGGCAACGGCCTGCTCACGGCGCTGGGTTCGTCCCCCGGGAAGGACGCGATCGACTGGTCGCGGCTGGACCTGTGGTGGGGCGACGAGCGCTTCCTGCCGGACGGCGACCCGGAGCGCAACTACGCCCAGGCCAAGGAGGCGCTGCTCGACTCGGTGCCGCTCAACCCGGCCCGGGTGCATCCGATGCCCGCATCCGACGGCGCCTACGAGGTGGACGCGGCGGCCGGGGTGTACGCCGCGGAGCTCACCGCCGCCGCGGGGCCCGAGGACCACGGCCCGGTGCCGACGTTCGACGTGCTGATGCTGGGCGTCGGCCCGGACACCCATGTCGCCTCGCTCTTCCCGGCGTTGCCCGCGGTCCGCGAGACGGAGCGGACGGTGGTCGGCGTGCACGGCGCGCCCAAGCCGCCGCCCGTGCGCATCACGATGACGCTTCCGGCGATCCGCTCGGCCCGTGAGGTGTGGCTGCTCGCGGCGGGCGAGGACAAGGCGAACGCCGCGGCGATCGCCCTGTCGGGCGCGGGCGAGGTACAGGCGCCCGCGGCGGGCGCGTACGGCAGGTCACGGACGCTGTGGCTGCTCGACGCCGCGGCGGCCTCGCAGCTGCCGCGCGATCTGTATCCGCCGGCTTCTCCCTGAGGTTCACGCACAGCAGTACGGCCCGGTCCGCCTTCCTGGTGGACCGGGCCGTACTGTTTCAGTGGCTCAACGCCCGCGCATGTCGCGGTACTTGGCGACCAGCGCTGTCGTGGACCCGTCGAGGTCCGCCACGTCGGCGCCCTCCGTCAGGGCGGGCTCGATGCGCTTGGCGAGCACCTTGCCGAGCTCGACACCCCACTGGTCGAACGAGTCGATGTTCCACACGGCGCCCTGCACGAACACCTTGTGCTCGTAGAGCGCGATGAGCTGACCGAGAACCGACGGTGTCAGCTCCTTGGCGAGGATCGTCGTCGTCGGGTGGTTGCCCTTGAACGTCTTGTGCGGGACGAGCTCCTCCGACACGCCCTCGGCCCGTACCTCGTCGGGCGTCTTACCGAAGGCCAACGCCTGTGTCTGCGCGAAGAAGTTGGCCATCAGGAGGTCGTGCTGGGCGACCAGGCCGGGCAGCAGATCGGCGACGGGCTCGGCGAAGCCGATGAAGTCGGCCGGAATCAACTTCGTGCCCTGGTGGATGAGTTGGTAGTACGCGTGCTGGCCGTTGGTGCCCGGGGTACCCCAGACGACCGGGCCCGTCTGCCAGTCGACCGGCTCGCCGTCACGGCCCACCGACTTGCCGTTGGACTCCATGTCCAGCTGCTGGAGGTAGGCGGTGAACTTGGAGAGGTAGTGCGAGTACGGCAGGACCGCGTGCGACTGGGCGTCGTGGAAGTTGCCGTACCAGATGCCCAACAGGCCGAGCAGCAAAGGGACGTTGGACTCGGCGGACGCGGTGCGGAAGTGCTCGTCGACGAGGTGGAAGCCGGCCAGCATCTCGCGGAAAGCGTCCGGGCCGATCGCGATCATCAGCGAGAGACCGATCGCCGAGTCGTACGAGTAACGGCCGCCGACCCAGTCCCAGAACTCGAACATGTTGGCCGTGTCGATGCCGAAGTCGGAGACCTTCTCGGCGTTCGTCGACAGGGCCACGAAGTGCTTGGCGACAGCGCTCTGGTCGGCGCGCAGGCCGGTCAGGAGCCAGTCGCGCGCGGAGGTCGCGTTCGTGATCGTCTCGATCGTGGTGAACGTCTTCGACGCGATGACGAACAGCGTCTCGGCCGGGTCCAGGTCCCGCACGGCCTCGTGCAGGTCGGCGCCGTCGACGTTCGACACGAAGCGCACGGTGAGGTCGCGGTCGGTGAAGGAGCGCAGCGCCTCGTACGCCATGGCGGGACCGAGGTCCGAGCCGCCGATGCCGACGTTCACGATGTTCTTGATGCGCTTGCCGGTGTGGCCGGTCCACTCGCCGGAGCGGACCTTGTCCGCGAAGGCGGCCATCTTGTCGAGCACGGCGTGCACGGCCGGCACGACGTTCTCGCCGTCGACCTCGATCACCGCGTCCCGCGGGGCGCGCAGCGCCGTGTGCAGGACGGCGCGGTCCTCGGTGGTGTTGATCTTCTCGCCGCGGAACATGGCGTCCCGCAGGCCGAAGACGTCGGTGGCCGCGGCGAGCTCGCGCAGCAGCGTCAGCGTCTCGTCCGTGACGAAGTGCTTGGAATAGTCGACGTGCAGGTCACCGACCTGGAGCGTGTACGCCGTGCCGCGCGCCGGATCCTTGGCGAAAAGATCACGCAGCTGCACCTCCCCCAGCTGCTCACGGTGCTTGCCGATCGCCGCCCATTCGGGCGTCTGGTTGAGCCTGGCGCGGCTTTCTGCGTTCATCTCGGACTTCAGCCTTCTCTCGTACCTGTGTACGTACCTTGCCCCGCTGCACGTTCCAACCTAATTGATCAGGGCCCGATATGAGATCTCTGAAGCTGTCTGTCCGCACACGTGCCAGTAAACGACGCATGAAAAGCACAGCGGCCGGACATCGACGGATGTCCGGCCCTTCTCAACGCTCTAGATCTCGCCCCGCAGTTTTGCCAGCGCCTCCGCGAGAATCGCCTCGCCGTCCGCGTCGGTTCGCCGCTCCCGTACATACGCCAGGTGCGTTTTGTACGGCTCGGTGCGGGGTGGGTCCGGCGGGTTGTCCCGGTCCTGACCTGCGGGGAAGCCGCAGCGGGGGCAGTCCCAGGTATCGGGGACCTGCGCGTCGCTGGCGAAGCTGGGCACCGTCTCGTGTCCGTTGGAGCACCAGAAGGAGATGCGCAGTCGCGGCGCGGACTCACCGCGCTCGGCCTCGCCCATCGGCCCCGCCCCGACCCGACTTCCTCGGATCGCGTTGCCACTTGCCACGGTCGTAACTCCCCTGCGTGATGGTGCTGCTGCGGGCGCCTCAGTCTACGTAAGGCCCAACGCGCGTCCAGTGTTGGGAGTTACACCCGCACCCCGACACGCAAGCCCCATGATAATCCGCGCCGTGCGGCGCGCACCGTACATGGGGCTTTAGGCGAAGCTTTCGCAAGGTAGCAATCAAGCCGCTTTCGCGGTCAGTTGTTCACCTTCATCAACAGGCCGAGCACGACAATGCACGCGAACCAGAGAAGACCGACCACGACAGTGATGCGGTCGAGGTTGCGCTCGGCGACCGACGAGCCGCCGACGGACGACTGCATGCCGCCGCCGAACATGTCGGAAAGACCGCCGCCCTTGCCCTTGTGCATCAGCACAAGCAGCATCATCAGCCCACTGAAGACGATCAGGGCGATCGAGAACCCCATAACCACGGCTGGACCAACTTCCTCGGATCTGAATCGGCTCTGTATCGACGACGGGGGCCGGATGCCTCTTGATGAGAAGGCTCCCGGCCCCCGCAAGGGTACGACGTATCGGCGCTACCGCATACTCACTGGTCGCGGAAGCGGACGATCTTGACGAACTCGTCCGAGTCCAGCGCCGCGCCGCCCACCAGGGCGCCGTCGACGTCGCGCTGCGCCATGATCGCGGCGACGTTGCCGGACTTCACGGAGCCGCCGTACTGGATGCGCACCTTGTCGGCGAGCTCCTGCGAGTACAGCTCGGCGAGGCGGCCGCGGATCGCGCCGCAGACCTCCTGCGCGTCCTCGGGGGTCGCGACCTTGCCGGTGCCGATCGCCCACACCGGCTCGTACGCGATGACGATGGTCTCGGCCTGCTCGGCGGGGAGGTCCTTCAGGCCGCCGTCGAGCTGGGCGAGGGTGTACTGGATCTGCTGGCCGGCCTCACGGATGTCGAGGCCCTCGCCGATGCAGAGGATCGGGGTCAGGCCGTGCTTGTAGGCGGCCTTCACCTTGGCGTTGCAGATCTCGTCGCTCTCGTCGTGGTACTGACGGCGCTCGGAGTGGCCGACGGCCACGTACGTGCACTTCAGCTTGGAGAGCATCGGGCCCGAGATCTCACCGGTGTAGGCACCGGAGTCGTGCGCCGAGATGTCCTGGGCGCCGTACTTGATCTTGAGCTTGTCACCGTCGACCAGGGTCTGCACCGAACGCAGGTCGGTGAAGGGAGGCAGGACGGCGACCTCGACGGCCTCGTAGTCCTTGTCGGCGAGGGCGAAGGCGAGCTTCTGGACGTGCGCGATGGCCTCGAGGTGGTTGAGGTTCATCTTCCAGTTGCCCGCCATCAGCGGGGTGCGCGTAGTCATCAGGTGTCAGTTCTCCAGTGCGGCGAGGCCGGGGAGCGTCTTGCCCTCGAGGTATTCGAGGGAGGCGCCGCCGCCGGTGGAAATGTGGCCGAATGCGTTCTCGTCGAAGCCCAGCGTGCGGACGGCCGCGGCGGAGTCGCCACCGCCGACGACCGTGAAGGCCGGGGAGTCGAGGAGGGCCTGGGCGACCGCCTTGGTGCCCTCGGCGTAGTCCGGGTGCTCGAAGACGCCCATCGGGCCGTTCCAGAACACGGTGGCCGCGTCGGTGAGCTTCGAGGCGTAGAGCTTACGGGTCTCGGGACCGATGTCCAGACCCTCCTGGTCGGCCGGGATGGCGTCCGCGGCGACCGTGGTGGGGTTGGCCGGGGCCTTGGTCTTCAGGTCGGGGAATTCGGTGGAGACCAGCACGTCGACGGGAAGGACCAGCTCGACGCCGCTGTCCTGCGCGCGCTTGATGTACTCCTTGACGGTCGGGACCTGGTCCTCCTGGAGGAGGGAGATGCCGACCTCGTGGCCCTGCGCCTTCAGGAAGGTGTAGGCCATGCCGCCGCCGATCAGGAGACGGTCGGCCTTGCCGAGCAGCTGGTCGATGACGGCCAGCTTGTCGGAGACCTTGGCGCCGCCGAGCGCGACCACGTAGGGGCGCTTGACGTCCTCGGTGAGCTTCTTCAGGACGCCGACCTCGGTGGCGATGAGGTAGCCCGCGAAGTGCGGCAGACGCGCGGGAAGGTCGTACACGGAGGCGTGCTTGCGGTGCACCGCGCCGAATCCGTCGCCTACGTAGACATCCGCGAGGGCGGCGAGCTTGTCGGCGAACTCGCCGCGCTCGGTGTCGTCCTTGGACGTCTCGCCCGCGTTGAAGCGCAGGTTCTCGATCACGGCGACCTGGCCGGACTCGAGGCCGTCGACCGCGTCGTGCGCGGCAGGGCCGACGGTGTCCTGGGCGAACGCCACGGGCTTGCCGAGGAGTTCACCGAGGCGCTCGGCGGCGGGCAGCAGCGAGAACGCCGGGTCCGGCGCGCCCTTGGGGCGGCCGAGGTGCGAGGCGACGATCACCTTGGCGCCGGCCTCGGCGAGCTTGGTGACGGTCGGCAGGACGGCGCGGATGCGGCCGTCGTCGGTGATGGTGCCGTCGGCGAGCGGCACATTGAGGTCGGCGCGGACGAAGACCCGCTTGCCTTCGACCCCTTCGGCGAGAAGTTCGTCGATCGTCTTCATGGCTGGACTCCAGGACTCTGTAAGAGGGCTGACGTGCAACAAGGCCCGGACCGCGTGACTTTACGCGGTCCGGACCCTGTGCTCACATCGAGGTGCCTGCTCTGGTGATCAGAGCTGGCCGCCGACGAAGACCGTGAGGTCGACGAGGCGGTTGGAGTAGCCCCACTCGTTGTCGTACCAGCCGAGGATCTTCACCGTCTTGCCCTCCTGGACCATGGTCAGGGAGGAGTCGAAGGTGCAGGAGGCCGGGTCGCTCACGATGTCCGACGAGACGATCGGGTCCTCGGTGTAGAAGAGGATGCCCTTGAGGGCGCCGTCGTCGGCGGCCTTCTTGAACGCGGCGTTGACCTCGTCCTTGGTGACCTCGCGCTGGAGGTCGACGACGAGGTCGGTGGCCGAGCCCGTCGGGACCGGGACGCGCATCGCGATGCCGTCGAGCTTGCCCTTGAGCTGCGGAAGGACCAGAGCGGTCGCCTTGGCGGCGCCGGTCGTGGTCGGGATGATGTTCTCGGCGGCGGCGCGGGCGCGACGCAGGTCCGAGTGCGGGAAGTCCAGGATGCGCTGGTCGTTGGTGTACGCGTGGACCGTCGTCATCAGGCCCTTGACGATGCCGAAGTTCTCGTCGAGAACCTTCGCCATCGGCGCCACACAGTTGGTGGTGCAGGACGCGTTCGAGATGACGTGGTGGTTGTCCGCGTCGTACTTGTCCTGGTTGACGCCCATCACGATGGTGATGTCCTCATCCTTGGCCGGAGCCGAGATGAGGACCTTCTTCGCGCCACCGGCGATGTGCTTCGCGGCATCGGCCTTCTTGGTGAAGATGCCGGTCGACTCGATCACGATGTCGACGCCGAGCGTGCCCCACGGAATGTCGGCGGGGTTGCGCTCGGACAGCACCTTGATGGTGTGGCCGTCGACCGTGATGGTGTCCTCGGTGTGCGACACCTCGGCCTTGAGACGGCCCAGGATGGTGTCGTACTTCAGGAGGTGCGCCGTAGTCGCGGTGTCACCCAGGTCGTTGACAGCCACGATCTCGATGTCCGCACCCTGCTCAAGCAGCGCTCGGAAGTAGTTGCGCCCGATGCGGCCGAAGCCGTTGATGCCTACGCGGATCGTCACGAACCGATCTCCTCGTTGGTACGCCGGTTTCAGACGCCGGCGAGTTGTATGGGATGTCCCCGACCGCCTCCGACCCTACCTCTCTGATGGCCTTTGGGTGACATCGACAGGGGGTCCGGACGGCACGGTGGCCCGTACCCCCGAGTAGGGAGGACGAGCCACCGGGACCAAGGTCCTGATTACGCAGCGTCAGCGGCGCAGATGTGCAAGGGATGCGCCCATAAGAGCGGCCCGTTCGGCGTTTCCGGGTACATGCTCGAACCCGAAGCCGAGCAGCACGCTGTCACGCGCTGTGACGGCCGCATAGGGCTTGTAGAGCTCTCCCGTACGGGTCCAGTCACCCGTGATGCCGGGGCTCCCTGGGGGCGCCGGAGCGACGCTCCAGGTGCCCAGCGAGGCCTCGAATCCCTCGGTCTGTGTGGCGTTGCCCCCTATCACGAGCTGAGCGTTGTCGGCAAACAGTCCACGGCCCCCGCTGGAGGGGTCGGTGATGGAGCTGAGGGACACCTCGATCGTCTTGCCCGCGTAGGCGCTCAGGTCGAAGGAGACGGGCTTCCAGCCGCCGGAGGACCCGGTGAAGCTGTTCCAGGCCCCACTCGTGCCGGACGCCGTGCAGCCGTCCGCCGACTGCGTCAGGTAGTGCCGCAGGAACGGGTGGCCGTTGATGAAGAACCCGGCCCCGCATTCGGCGGGCACCGCCTGGGACGAGTTGCCGTTCGAGTCCGGCAGCGTCGTCCAGTCGTCGGCCCCGGTGGTGTGCGCTTCGAGCACGCCGTGGTCGTAGCCGCTCTCCAGGTTCCAGTTGAGCGCGAACCGCAGCTGCGGCTGGTCCGCGGCCGTGACCCCAGTCAGGTCGATCGTCCGGGTCAGCCGCTTCCAGTCCTGGTCGGCGTGGGACGCCGACGCCATGCCCTGGCCCTCGAAGGGTGCGTACGGATTGGCGAGCCCGGGATAGCTGCCTGCCGCCGCGCTCTTGAACTGCGGGAACTCGTCGGCGGGCAGGTTGTCGGACGTGACGGTGTACCGGCCCGCCTTGTCCAGGGGGTTGGCGTCGGCCGCGGCGAGCGGGGTCCGCACGCCGTCGAGGGCGCCGCTGCCGGTGAAGCTGGTGGCGCCGGGCGCGGACAGACGTTCGTACGCACCGAGGTAGTACTGCGCGAAGTCGTCGGTGAGCGCGTCACCGAGGTCCACGTTGCCACCCGTGCGCTCACCGGACTCGATGAGCTTGCCGCCCTCGTTGAGGTAGGCGCGCAGGGCGAGTTGGGTCGCTGCCGTCGGCACCGGGTCGCCGGTGTAGTGCACGACCGCGGAGAAGTGCGACAGGACGCCGAGCGGGTGCGGGGCGCCCTGCTTGGTGACGTCCCAGACCACGGCGGAACGGCCGTTGGCCTTCAGGGCGTCGACGTACTTCTGGGCCTGTGTCGCCAAGGCGCCTTCCTCGGCGACGACGAGGGTGTTCGCCTTGGCCCGCTCGGTGACGGTGTACGTGAAGTGCGGGCTTTCCGAGCGCCCCTTCTTGGTGCGGCCGGTGAACCACACCTCGACCTTGTCGCCGGCGCGCGCGTCCTCGACCTCGGCGCGGTACTGGTCGAAGTGGAGGTTGTCCTCACCGCCGTACGTCTCGCCGCCCTTCCAGGCCTTGAGGTTCTCGTCGTGCGTACGGCCGCCGTTGATCCGGTAGTTGAGCTCCTTGTCGCGCACCGACTTGCGGGCGGTGACGGCGACTTCCTGGTCCCCTCCACGGGCGTACGAGTCCTTGAAGGCGTCCGGCGTGAAGTCCGGGGCGTCGATGCCGGTGACGGAGACCGGCTGGTCCGGATGGAGTGCCGTCTCGGCCACGGCGAGCGCGAACGGGACGTTCTTGGCGAACTCCTGCTGGATCAGCTTCTCGTCGTCCGGGAAGGTGAAGACGGAGGCGCAGTCCTCGGGCTTCCAGGCGTCGTTCGGGTCGACGTTGGAGGCCGTCTGGCAGGTGGACATCTCCGGCGTGAACATCGAGATGCCGTTGATGTTGCCCGCGTGGCCGTCCGCCTCGCCGTTGGTGGTGTAGAGCTCCGACGCGACCTGCGGGTGGTAGCCGGGGACCGCGGGCTTCTCCGGGGTGCCGTTCAGCGCCTTGTAGAGGACGTCGTCCGGGGTCGGCGTGGCGACCTGCCAGCCCACTCCGTAGAGGAGCAGTTCGGCCGCGGAGTGGTAGTTGATCCCGTACGTGAAGCCGATGCGCTTCTGGAAGCGGTCGAGCGCCTTGGTCTCGGGCTCGGACATGGGGCCCGTACCGCGGTAGGTCTCGGACGACGGGTCGGGGGACGAACCCTCGTTGTCGTAGCCCCACTTGTAGGCGAAGTTGCGGTTGAGGTCGACGCCGTCGCCTGCCGCGACCTTGCCGTCGCCGTCGATGTCGCGGAGGTTCTTGCGCCACTGGCGGTCACCGTCGGCGGCGTGCGTGAAGTCGTAGCCGTCGGGGTTGGCGGAGAGCACGAACCACAGCTCGGTGGAGTTCACGAGCTTGGTGATGCGCTGGTCCTTGCCGTAGCTGTCGAGGTAGTGGTGCATCAGGCGGCGGGTCATCTCGGGGGTGATCCACTCGCGCGCGTGCTGGTTGGACATGTAGAGCGTGGAGGGCTTGGAGCCGTCCTTGGACTTCGCCGCGCCCTTGGAGAGCTTCAGGGCGAGGATGTCCTGGCCCTTGAGGGTCTTGCCGATGGAGACGACCTTGGTGAGGCCGGGGTGGGCCTGACCGGTCTTGACGATCTCCTCCTTGAGGCCGCCCTTGCCGCTGTACGGGCGGTACACGCCGTCCCCCGCGGCCTTGAGCTTCTGCGCCGTGGCGGCGGAGACCTTCTGCTCGGTGAGCTCGACGCCCTCCTGCTCGACGCCCTTGGCCTGCGCCTCGGTCAGGTAGACCTCGACGCGTGCGGTGCCGCGCTCGCGGGTCTGGCCCGCCAGCTCGTGCGCGTCCTGGCCCGCCGCGACGAGGACCGGGATCTGCTTCTCGGTGACCTGGGCCTCGTAGACCTTCACGGCTGCCGGGTCGTCGGCGGCCGGGGCCTTCGCCCCGCTGTCGGCCTGGGCGTGCGGCACGGCGACGAGACCGCCGACGAGCAGCGCGCCCGCGGCGACGACGGATCTGAAACCGGCTCTGGATCTCTTGGATCTCTCTCTTCGTCTCATGAGCCCCCCTTGCGGTTGTCCGGCACGTTTGTGTGCGAACGCCAGGCTCGTGACACTTCATGATCATGTCAATATGCCGTGAGGCCGACGTGCGCCGTCGGGTGGCGTCCACAGTGATGTGAAAAGCCGCCGGTGCCTCGACGGCTCCGGCGGCTCACAAGACGTACGACGGCGGTCAGACCGCCATGTTGTCGGCGAGCTCCTCGCTCAGATTGGACTCCGTACCCGGAATCCCCATGTCCTGCGCCCGCTTGTCCGCCATGGCGAGCAGCCGGCGGATGCGGCCCGCGACCGCGTCCTTCGTCAGCGCCGGGTCGGCGAGCGCGCCGAGCTCCTCAAGGGAGGCCTGCTTGTGCTCCATGCGCAGCCGTCCGGCCGCCGCGAGGTGCTCGGGGACCTCGTCGCCGAGGATCTCCAGGGCGCGCTGCACACGGGCGCCCGCGGCGACGGCCGCGCGGGCCGAGCGGCGCAGGTTGGCGTCGTCGAAGTTGGCCAGGCGGTTGGCGGTGGCGCGCACCTCGCGGCGCATCCGCCGCTCCTCCCAGGCGAGCACCGACTCGTGGGCACCGAGCCGGGTCAGCAGGGCGCCGATCGCGTCGCCGTCCCTGACGACCACGCGGTCCACGCCGCGCACCTCACGGGCCTTGGCCGCGATCTGGAGCCTGCGCGCGGCGCCGACCAGGGCGAGCGCGGCCTCCGGACCGGGGCAGGTCACCTCCAGGGACGACGAGCGCCCCGGCTCGGTCAGTGAGCCGTGCGCGAGGAACGCCCCGCGCCACGCGGCCTCGGCGTCACAGGTGGCCCCCGAGACCACCTGTGGCGGCAGCCCTCTGATGGGGCGTCCCCGGCCGTCCACCAGACCCGTCTGCCGGGCCAGCTGATCACCGCCCGCGACCACCCGTACGACGTAACGCGAGCCGCGCCGCAGCCCGCCGGGCGCCATCACGATCAGCTCCGAGCTGTGCCCGAAGATCTCAAGAATGTCCCGCTTCAGCCGTCGCGCGGCCATCGCCGTGTCCAGCTCCGCCTCGATCACGATGCGGCCACTCACCAGGTGAAGGCCGCCCGCGAACCGCAGGATGGCCGAGACCTCTGCTTTCCTGCAGCAGGTCCGGGTGACGGGAAGCCGGGAGATCTCGTCCTTCACCGCTGCCGTCATCGCCATGGGCCGATCCTTCCATGCATCCGAAAAATACGGTCGTACGCGGTGGCCAGGAGCTCCGGATCGTGCCTCGGAGTGCCATCGTGCCTGGCCACCGGCGCCAGCTCGACCGTGGCGCCGAGCCGCTTGGCGGCATCGGTGAGTGACTCACGGTCGGGCACGGCGGCGTCGTCGGCCAGCACCACGTCCAGGGCGAGTTTAGGGGCGTGTCGGGCCAAAACCTCCAAATGACGCTGCGGAGAGAACCCATCGGTTTCACCGGGTTGGGGCGCGAGGTTGAGCGAGAGCACCCTGCGGGCCTTCGTCTCGATGAGCGCGTCGAGCAGTTCGGGCACCAGCAGATGGGGGATCACCGAGGAGAACCATGAGCCGGGGCCGAGCACCACCCAGTCCGCGTCGAGCACGGCGGCGACCGCTTCGGGGACGGCCGGCGGGTCGTGCGGGACCACGTGCACGGACTGCACCTCGCCGGGGGTGAGCGCCACCGTGGCCTGCCCGCGGACCGTGTCCACCTCGTCCGGGCGCTGCGGGTCGTGCCCCTTGACCAGGGCCTGGAGCTCCAGCGGCACCGCCGACATGGGAAGGACCCGGCCGTGCGCGCCGAGCAGCTTGCCGACCAGGTCGAGAGCCTGGACGTGGTCGCCGAGCTGCTCCCACAGGGCGACGATCAGCAGATTGCCGACCGCGTGCTCGTGCAGGTCGCCCTTGGACTGGAAGCGGTGCTGGATGACGCGGGCCCAGGTCTGGCCCCAGTCGTCGTCCCCGCACAGCGCGGCGAGCGCCTTGCGCAGGTCGCCCGGCGGCAGGACGCCCAGTTCGTCGCGGAGCCGCCCGCTGGAGCCGCCGTCGTCGGCGACGGTGACCACGGCGGTGAGGTCACCGGTGATGCGGCGAAGACCGGCGAGCGAGGCGGACAGGCCCATCCCGCCGCCGAGCGCCACGACCTTGGGCTGAGTGCCCCGCTTGCGGCCCAGACGGTTCAGCCGCAGGGAGGACTTCACTCTCGCCCCATGTCCCGGTGGACGAGGACGGTCTCGACGCCCTCGGACACGAGGCGCGCCGCGAGCTTCTCCGACATGGCGACGGAGCGGTGCTTGCCGCCCGTACAGCCGACCGCGATCGTCACGTAACGCTTGCCCTCGCGGCGGTATCCCGCGGCGATCAGCTGGAGCAGCTCGGCGTACCGGTCGAGGAACTCCTTGGCGCCCGGCTGGTTGAAGACGTAACCGGAGACCTCCTCGTTGAGCCCCGTGAAGGGCCGCAGCTCCGGCACCCAGTGCGGATTGGGCAGGAAGCGGCAGTCCACGACGAGGTCGGCGTCGACCGGCAGGCCGTACTTGTAGCCGAACGACATGACCGTGGCCCGCAGCTCGGGCTCCTCGTCGCCCGCGAACTGGGCGTCCATCTTGGCGCGCAGCTCGTGCACGTTCAGGCTGGAGGTGTCGATCACCAGGTCGGCGTCGCCGCGCAGCTCGCGCAGGAGCTCGCGCTCGGCCGCGATGCCGTCGACGATGCGGCCGTCGCCCTGCAGCGGGTGCGGGCGGCGGACCGACTCGAAGCGGCGCACCAGGGCGTCGTCCGAGGACTCCAGGAAGACGATCCGCCGGGTGACCTGCTTGGCCTCCAGGTCCGCGAGGGACTGGCGCAGATTGTCGAAGAAGCGGCGGCCTCGCACGTCGACGACGACCGCGATGCGGGCGACGTTCCCCTGCGAGCGGGCGCCGAGCTCCACCATGGTGGGGATCAGCGCGGGCGGCAGGTTGTCGACGACGAACCAGCCGAGGTCCTCCAGACACTTCGCCGCGGTGCTGCGTCCGGCTCCCGACATGCCGGAGATGATCACCAGCTCGGGGATCGCCGTCTCGGCGGCCTCACCCGGCGTGATGGTGCTGCCCGTACTCACTTGCTCGCCGCCTTCGTCGTGCTCGGTCATGTCTCCTGCCCCCGTCGTTCTTCTGAGGTGCCCGCGGTCACGGGCTCCTCGTCGTCGCTGGAGGGTCCCGCGCCTGCGGGCTCCTCGTTGTCGCCGGAGGTTCCCGCGTCCGCGGGCTCCTCGTCCTCAATGATCTCTCCGGTCGCCGTGTTCACGGCGGGACCGGCCGGAACCGCTCCGGCGAGAGCCGCCACGATCACCTCGGCCGTCTTGCGGCCTATGCCCGGAATCTCGCAGATCTGGTCGATTGTCGCGGATCGCAGCCGCTTCACCGAACCGAAGTGCTTGATCAGCGCCTGCTTGCGGGCGTCGCCGAGGCCCGGCACGGCGTCCAAGGGCCCGGCCTTGAAGCGCTTGGCCCGCTTGGCGCGCTGATACGTGATCGCGAAACGGTGCGCCTCGTCGCGTACCCGCTGGAGAAGGTACAGGCCCTCGCTGGTGCGCGGCAGGATCACCGGGTCGTCGTCGCCCGGCACCCAGACCTCTTCGAGGCGCTTGGCGAGGCCGCACACCGCGATGTCGTCGATGCCGAGCTCGTCGAGGGCGCGCTGAGCCGCCGCGACCTGCGGCCGGCCGCCGTCGACCACGACGAGCTGGGGCGGGTAGGCGAAACGCTTGGGGCGGCCGTCCTCCTCAGTGAGGCTGTTCGCGTCGCCGTTGCCGTTGCCGTTGCCGTTGCCGGCGGGGATCTCGCCGGACTCGTCCGGGTCCCACTCCCCCGTCTTCTCCTTGTCGGCGAGGTAGCGCCTGAAGCGGCGCGTGAGCACCTCGTGCATCGAGCGGACGTCGTCCTGGCCCTCGAAGCCCTTGATCTGGAAGCGCCTGTACTCGCTCTTGCGTGCGAGGCCGTCCTCGAAGACGACCATCGAGGCCACGACGTCGTCACCCTGCAGATGCGAGATGTCGTAGCACTCGATGCGCAGGGGGGCGCTGTCCAGTTCGAGCGCCTCGGCGATCTCCTCCAGGGCGCGGGAGCGGGTGGTCAGGTCGGAGGCGCGCTTGGTCTTGTGCAGCACGAGCGACTGCTGGGCATTGCGCGCCACGGTCTCCATGAGCGCCTTCTTGTCGCCGCGCTGCGGGATGCGCAGCGAGACGTTCGAACCGCGGCGCTCGGTGAGCCACTCCTGGACGGGCTCTATGGGGTCGGGCAGCGCGGGCACGAGGACTTCCTTCGGTACGGAGTCGCCGCTCTCCTCCCCGTACAGCTGCTGGAGGGCGTGCTCGACGAGGTCGCCGCTGGTGACCGCCTCGACCTTGTCGGTGACCCAGCCGCGCTGACCGCGCACGCGGCCACCGCGGACGTGGAAGATCTGGACGGCCGCCTCCAGCTCGTCCTCGGCCAGCGCGATGAGGTCGGCGTCCGTGGCGTCGGCGAGGACGACGGCGCTCTTCTCCATGGCCTTCTTCAGGGCCCCGACGTCGTCGCGAAGACGGGCCGCCTTCTCGTACTCCATGTCCTCGGCGGCGTCCGCCATCTGCCGCTCGACGCGGCGGATGTACGCGCCCGTGCGGCCCGCCATGAACTCGCAGAAGTCCTCCGCCAGTTCGCGGTGCTCCTGCGGGGAGACGCGCTCCACGCAGGGCGCGGCGCACTTGCCGATGTAGCCGAGGAGGCAGGGGCGGCCGGTGCGCTCGGCGTTCTTGAAGACCCCGGCCGAGCAGGTGCGGACGGGGAAGACCCGAAGGAGGAGGTCCACGGTGTCGCGGATCGCCCACGCGTGGCCGTAGGGCCCGAAGTAACGGACGCCCTTCTTCTTGTGGCCGCGCATCACCTGAACCCGCGGGAACTCCTCGTTCATCGTCACCGCGAGGTACGGATAGCTCTTGTCGTCGCGGTACTTGACGTTGAACCGGGGGTCGAACTCCTTGATCCAGGAGTACTCCAGCTGCAAGGCCTCGACCTCGGTGGAGACCACCGTCCACTCGACGGACGCGGCGGTCGTCACCATCGTGGCCGTACGCGGATGCAGATTGGCGAGGTCCTGGAAGTAACTGTTCAGGCGCTGACGCAGGCTCTTCGCCTTGCCTACGTAGATCACCCGGCGGTGTTCGTCGCGGAACCGATAGACCCCCGGCGAGTCGGGGATCTGTCCCGGCTTGGGGCGGTAGCTGGAGGGGTCTGCCATGCTCCACACCCTACTGGCGGGGGCTGACAGTCAGGGCTCGGAGGGGTGTGGCCGGCATGCCCGGAGGTGGCCACTTCCCATCCCTTGAGCCCACCCGCCCCGAGGGGCGGGTGGGTGGGGGAGCTCCCGGCCGGAGGCCGGGGGCGGGTCAGCCGTGCTGCCGGGTGCGGCGGCGCAGGACAGCCGCCCCGGTGAGGCCGAGGGCGGCCAGGGCTCCCGCTCCGGCTACGGAGGAGGCGACCGTGACGGGTCCCTCAGCCGAAGCCGCGGCCGGAGCAGCCGGAGCCGGAGCCGCCGGAGGCCCAGGGGTCCGCTCCTTCGGGGCGAAGCCCCCCGCCTCGCCGGACTTCGCGTACGAAGACCCCGGCAGCTTGTCGGCGTACGCAGCGTGCACGCGCTTCTGATAGGCGGTGACCGGAACCCCGCCCGCGCCCACGGCACGCACCGCGTCCGCGTCGAGCGGCAGCACCCGCCCCCGCCCCGCCACGTACCAGGCATTGATCTGCGGCTCGTGGAAAACGGTGCCCCCGGGGAGCTTGTCGGCGCCCACGCGCGCGTAGTGCGTCTCGTCGTCCCCGGTGGCGATGTTCACCACCTGCCAGGACCCGCCCTGCCGTACGGTCCACAGGGAGGCCTCCTGCCCGTCCGACGAGACCGCCTTGCTGGCGAGGAACTCCACGCGGGCGACCGGCGCGCCCTTCTCCCCGGCGACGAACTCCGGGGAGAGGTAGCGCACGGGAACGGCATCGGAGCCCTGCACACGCGGGTCCGCCGCGGCCTTGGTGACCGCCCCTTCCCGCGCGAAGAAGCGGGAGAGCGTGTCGAGGGTCTCGGGAGCGCTCGCGGCGTCGTGAGCAGCCTCCCGGGAGGCGTCCGAAGGACCGGAGTCCGCGCCGGCGGACGGCGCCGCGAGGCCGAGGAGCAGGGTGGCCGCCGAGCCGGCGAGCACGGCCCTCAGCACAGGACGGGAAAGGTGACGGTTCATCGCGCTCACGCCCCGATCCGGTACAGCGAGTGGGTCCAGGAGAAGGTGTTGTTGTTGACGTACCAGCTGTGCGAGGCCCAGTTGTAGCGACCGCTGGAGGGCCACGGGTCGCCCCAGTAGACCCAGCTGCTCGCGTCGTCGTACCCGTAGAGGACGTGCATGTGGCCGCCGCCGTTGGACCACTGGATGCGCGTCTCGACCGGGCGGCCCGCGTTGATCTCGGCCTGCACGGTCGGATAGCGCAGCCACCCGTTCACGTACGAACCGGCGTTGATGCCCGCCCAGTCCAGACCGTTCTGCACGTCGCCGAGCGTGGCCTGCGAGTTGGGGCACTCGGTGTTCTGGCCGCGTCCGAAGGCGGCGTTGCAGAACTGGTTCTGGCTGTACCTCTTGCCGTAGAACGCGGCGATCGTGTTCCCGCCCGCGGCCCAGCACCAGTTGGTCTTCTCCTGCGCCTGCATCGTGATGTTCAGCCGCTTGGCGGCGAGAGCGGACGGGCCGTCGGAGGCGGCCGTCGCAGTGGCCGGAGCGGCCGTGGCGGTAGCGGTGGCCGCCGGCGCGGCGACCAGGGCCGCCGCCACGAGAGCGAGCGCGGACAACCGTCTGCGTCCGCCGTACCTGCTGGTTCCATGGCGCATCGCGTTCCTCCCGAGGGGGGTGGGGTGGTGGAGGAGCGCGTCCGGACGCTGCGATTGAGCATCGAGTGTTGTCGGGTGCAGGTCAACAAGGTTCAATGCGGGATTACTTGGGCCGTGAATGTCGGCGTACGGATGTGAACACCCCTCGTACGCCCACCTGGTGGCCCGCCCCGACCGGCGCGTACGCCCGGACGGCCGATGTGAACGTTCACAGAAGGGCCTTGCGATGCGGCACGGCACACAGCTCGCGGACGGCGCGCCTGCGGACCTGGAGGCCGCCCTGCGCACCGGTCCCTTTCACGTGGCGCTGCGGGCCGCGATCGCCGCACGCCGCCTGCCCCTGCAACGCGTGCGGCATCACCTCGCGCGCCAGGGCGTCAACGTCGGTGTGACGAGCCTGAGTTACTGGCAGCAGGGCGCGCGGCGCCCCCAGCGCACCGAATCGCTCCGCGCCGTGCGCGCCCTGGAGGAGATCCTCGAACTCCCCGAGGAGTCACTGATCCGGCTGCTCGCCAAGCCCTCCGGCCACCCGGACTGCGAACGCCCGGCCGCCCGCACCTACCGCTCGCTCCTCGACGCGTCCGACGTCGTCCATGAGCTGATCACCGAGCTCGGGTCGCCGCTCGACGGCGGTCTGCACACCATCGGCCACCACGAGCGGGTGCGCATCGGCGGCCGTCGCGAGCTGCTCGGCCGCGACTCGCAGCACGCCGTGCGCGCCCACCGGGACGCCGTGGACCGCTACCTCGCGATCTACCACGGCGACCCCGGCTGCGCACCGGAACGCATCGGCGTGCATGCCCTGGAGAACTGCCGCACGGGACGCGTGCGGTGGCATCGGGAGACGGGGGTGCTCGTCGCCGAGCTGCTCTTCGACGCGCGGCTGCGCGCCGGCGACACGCATCTGTTCCGCTACGGCTTCGAGGACGGCACGGCGGGGCCGGCCACCGAGTACTTCCGCGGCTTCAGCTTCGCGGGCGGGCAGTACGCGCTCCAGGTGCGTTTCGACGAAGAGGCCCTGCCCGTACGCTGCCACCGCTTCACCCAGCATTCGGCCGCCGCGCCGCGCGGCGGGCGCCAGGAGCTGACGCTGAGCGGCAGCCATCGCACGGTGCACCTCGTGGAACCTCAGGTGCGGGCGGGAATCCTGGGGATCGCGTGGGACTGGGAGTGACGCGTCCGGAAGGGGAATGTGCAGTGAAGGGTCGCGTCGGCGCTCAGCCCCTCAGCCCCTCAGCCCGCGACGATCTTCCCGTCCTCCACCTTCACCGGCAGCTCCTCCAGCGGCCTGGTGGCGGGCGCGTGCAGCACCTTGCCGTTCGTGGCGTCGAACTGGCTGCCGTGACAGGGGCAGATGAGCTTGTGCCCCTCCAGCTTGTTGATGGGGCATTTCTCGTGCGTGCAGATTGTGCTGAACGCCTTGTACTCGTCGTCCGAGATGCGGCTCACGACGACGTTCTCGCCGGTGTAGAGCTTCGATGCGCCGACCTTCACGTCGTCGGACGTGCCGAGGTCCACGGGCGCGGTCGGCGCAGACCGGTTGGTGCCGCCACCGTCGCCGCCACCGGAGGAGCAGGCCGTGATCCCCAGCCCGGCGGCCGGGGCGAGGGCAGCGGCGCGCAGCACGGTACGGCGGGCGGGGGGCGGCGTGCCGGGCATGGAATCTCCACAGGTCAGTCGCTTCAGTGACGGATCAGACCATACCGGCGGGAGGCCGCTCGCCCGTGTTGGGCGCGGCCGTGCCCGAGTGCCGCCCGTACCGGGCCCAGGCCACCGGGAAGCCCTAGCCTGTGGCCAGAGCCGGGAGCACGACCAGCCATGGCCGCGGAGCCGCCCGCAGAGCCGCGACCGCAGAGCCGAGAGGAACCGCCCGTGATAGTCGTCGCAGGAGAGGCCCTGATCGACCTCGTACCGCAGGGCCCCGCCGACGCCGGGCTGCCCGCGCTCGCCCCTCGGCTCGGCGGCGGTCCGTACAACACCGCGGTGGCCCTCGGCCGTCTCGGCTCTCCCGCGGCCTTCTGGTCCCGTGTCTCGACGGACGCGTTCGGTGACGCGCTGGTCGCCGGACTGCGCGCCGCGGATGTCGACGTGTCGTACGTCCAGCGGGGCGCCGAGCCGACGACGCTCGCGGTCGCCTCGATCGGCGCGGACGGCTCCGCCGGTTACTCCTTCTACGTCGAGGGCACGGCGGACCGGCTCTTCACGGCCCCGGAGCGGCTGCCCGACGACGTACGGGCCATGTCGTTCGGCACGTGCTCGCTCGTCCTGGAACCGGGCGCGAGCGCGTACGAGGAGCTGATGCGACGGGCAGCGGCACAGGGTGTCTGCACGGTGCTCGATCCCAACATCCGGGCGGGCCTGATTCCGGACGCCGACGCCTACCGGGCCCGGTTCAGGAGCTGGCTGCCGTCGATCTCACTGCTCAAGCTCTCGGAGGACGACGCGAGTTGGCTCGGTGGCACGCCGCGCGAGTGGCTCGCGTCCGGCCCCGGAGCGGTGGTGATCACGCGCGGCGGCGAGGGCCTCACCGTCTTCACGCGGGACGGCGGTGAGTGGTCGGTGCCGGGCGAGCGGGTCGACGTGGTGGACACCATCGGCGCGGGCGACACGGTCAACGCGGCGCTGCTGCACGCGCTTTGTGCACGGGACGCGCTGTCAGCGGAGTCCCTGGCCTCCCTCGGCGCGGACAGCTGGAGCGACGTCCTGCGCTTCGCGGCCCGCGCGGCAGCCGTCACCGTCTCCCGCACGGGCGCGGAGCCTCCGTACGCGAAGGAGCTGGGGTGAGCGGCGGCGAGCCCCGCACCTGCTGGGATACCGGCGGTCCGGCACGGTGCCGGTCGGGGCACAGCCGCCCGTGACGCGGAAAGCAGAGCCGCTTCGGGCTGATCACGTGAGGCTCTCAGCCCGTCACCGCACGCAGACCCCCCGGCTTGCGGCCGTTGAGGCGGTCGAGTGCTGCCGTCGACGCTTCGTCGGCCGGGAGGCGGACGATCAGGCGCTGGCCGTCGGCGTCGGGCAGCGTCAGCGTCTCGTACGACAGCCGTAGCGCTCCGGCCTCCGGGTGCGTCATGTGCTCGATCCCGGTGGCGCTGGGCAGCCGCGGCACCGCCGCCATCCGGTCGGCGAACGGCGCGCCGGCTATGACCGTCAACTCGTCGGCGAATCCCTCGGCATGGGAGTCGTTGAGCAGGGACCCGGTCCGGAGCGAGGCGACCTGCTCGTCGGCGACCCGGTCCCACTCGGGGTAGGCGGCGCGGGCCCGCTCGTCGGTGAACAGGAACCGGATGAGGTTGGGCCGCTCGTCGTCGAGGAGGCCGATGGGCCCGACGATCCGCTCGTAGCCCGATGTGTACGCGAGGATGTCGCCGAGCCGGTTCAACAGGACGGCCGGTGTGGGTTCAAGGCGGTCGATGAGCGCCCGCACAGTGGGGCGCACCGACCGGGAGGGCGCGGCGTCGGCCGTCGGGCAGCAGGGGTCGCCGCTCGTCTCCTTCTCCAGGCGGCGCAGGTGGAAGCGTTCCTCGACGGAGAGCCGCAGGGCGTCCGCGAGCGCGCCCATCACCTGCGGGGACGGGTGGCGGTCGCGGCCCTGTTCGAGGCGGGCGAGGTACTCGACGCTGACGCCGGCGAGCGTGGCGACCTCGGAGCGGCGCAGGCCCGGCGTGCGGCGCCGGGGGCCGGTGGGCAGTCCTACTTCGGCGGGCGTGACCGCTTCACGGCAGCTGCGCAGGAAGGTGCCGAGCTCGTTGTCGCTCACCGGCCGAACGTACCAGCCGCCACCGGACCGGATCGTGGCCCTGTCACTACCAGTCTCGGCTCGGCCTTCCTCGGGTGCCGTCGGCCTCGCATGGTGGACGGCATGACTTCCGACACGAGCACCGCCCCCGCGACGACCGCGCTTCCCCTCCCCGCCGGGAGCTGGGAGATCGACCCGTTCCACTCCGCCGTCAACTTCACCATCCGCCACCTCGGGATCTCGAAGGTGCGGGGACGGTTTACGGAGGTGACGGCCGGTCTTTTCGTAGGCGAGAGCGCAGAGACCTCATCGGTGACGGCGACCATCGCCCTGGCGTCCATCGACACCGGCAACAAGGACCGCGACGCCCACGTCCGCGCGCCGGACCTCCTCGACGTGGAGCGCCGTCCCACGATGACGTTCCGCTCGACGCGGGTGCTCGGCCAGGAGGACGAGTGGACCCTGGAGGGCGAACTGACCATCGGTGACGTCACGCGGCCCATCACCCTCGCCGTCGAGTTCGGCGGGCTCCAGGCGTTCCCGGGCGACAGCAGGCGCCACGCGGGGTTCGAGGCGATTGGGGAGATCAAGCGCAGTGACTACGGTCTCGACTTCGGCGCCGGACTGCTCGGCGACGTGGTGAAGATCCAGCTGGACATGCAGTTCCTGGAGCCTGCCGAGTCCACCGCGCCCCAGGAGTAGGCCCGGGTCTCAGGATTCCGTGAACGCGCCGTGCCGTCCCTCCCCCGCGGCGAACCTGGCCGCGCCGTCCGCCGCCTCGGCGAGGGACCGCAGGCCGTGGCGGAGTTCGCCCGCCATCGCGTCCTCCTCGGTCAGACCGCTCTGCTCCCGTACGGAGAGCCGGTCGTTGCGCAGGCAGGTCTGCGGGAACGCCGCGATCTCCGCGGCGAGGCGCTCGGCCGCGGCGCGGGAGGTGCCCGGCGGTACGGTCCGGTTGACCAGGCCCATCGCGAGCGCCTCCGCCGCGGGGACGGGGCGACCGGTGAGCACCAGGTCCATGGCCCGGCTCTCGCCGATGAGCCGGGGCAGCCGCACCGTCCCGCCATCGATGAGCGGGACGCCCCAGCGGCGGCAGAAGACTCCCAGGACGGCGTCCTCGTCGGCGACCCGCAGATCGCACCAGAGCGCGAGCTCCAGGCCTCCGGCGACCGCGTGTCCGGAGATCGCGGCGATGACGGGCTTGGTCAGGCGCATGCGGGTCGGCCCCATGGGCCCGTCGCCCTTCTCGGTCACCGCGTTCCCTGCCGGTGTCCCGATGGCCTTGAGGTCGGCTCCGGCACAGAAGGTGCCGCCCTCGCCCCACAGCACGGCGACGTGCGCGTCGGGGTCCGCGTCGAAGGCGCGGAACGCGTCGGCGAGGGCGTGGGCGGTGGGCCCGTCGACGGCGTTGCGCACATCGGGCCGTGACAGCACGATCGTGGTGACGGGACCTTGGCGTTCGCTGCGTACGGGCATGCCGCCAAGACGAACACGCGAACGGGCCGCCGGACAAGGGAACTTGTCCGGCGGCCCGTTGCCGTCGCCCCGAAGGGGCGCGGGGAAGTGCGCGCTCAGCCACAGCGGACCCGCAGTTCCGCCCGGCTGCATCAGGCCTTACGAGCCCTGGTGGCCTTCTTGGCCGGGGCCTTCTTGGCCGGGGCTGTCTTCGCGGCGGCCTTCTTGACCGGAGCCTTGGCAGCCGCCTTCTTCGCGGTGGCCGTCTTGGCCGTGGCCTTGGCCGCCGTCGACTTCTTCGCCGCCGAGGAGACCGCCCGCTTACGCCCCTGCGAGGCCCCGTCAGTGAATCGGTCCGTCGCGAGGATGTCCCGCAGGAACTTGCCCGTGTGGCTCGTCGTGATTCCGGCGACCTCCTCGGGCGTGCCCTCGGCGACGACAAGACCGCCGCCGTTGCCGCCCTCGGGGCCCATGTCGACGACCCAGTCCGCGGTCTTGATGACATCGAGGTTGTGCTCGATGACGATGACCGTGTTGCCCTTGTCGACCAGGCCGGACAGGACCGAGATCAGCTTGCTGATGTCCTCGAAGTGCAGACCGGTGGTCGGCTCGTCCAGGACGTAGACGGTCCGGCCCGTCGAGCGCTTCTGGAGCTCGGAGGCCAGCTTCACACGCTGGGCCTCACCGCCGGAGAGCGTCGGCGCGGACTGGCCGAGCCTCACGTACCCGAGGCCCACGTCGTTGAGCGTGCGCAGGTGGCGGGAGATGGCAGGCACCGCCTCGAAGAAGTCGAGCGCTTCCTCGATCGGCATGTCCAGGACCTGGGCGATGGACTTGCCCTTGTAGTGAACGTCCAGCGTCTCGCGGTTGTAGCGCGCCCCGTGGCAGACCTCGCAGGGGACGTACACATCCGGGAGGAAGTTCATCTCGATCTTGATCGTGCCGTCACCGGAGCAGTTCTCGCAGCGACCGCCCTTGACGTTGAAGGAGAAGCGGCCGGGGAGATAGCCACGGACCTTCGCCTCCATCGTCTCCGCGAACAGCCTGCGGACGTGGTCGAAGACTCCGGTGTACGTCGCCGGGTTCGACCGCGGCGTGCGGCCGATGGGCGACTGGTCGACGTGCACGACCTTGTCGACGAGGTCGTCGCCCTCCACGCGCGTGTGCCGTCCGGGGACGGACCGGGCGCCGTTCAGCTCGCGGGCCAGGTGCGTGTAGAGGATGTCGTTCACGAGCGTCGACTTGCCGGAGCCCGAGACACCCGTGACGGCGGTGAGGACGCCGAGCGGGAAGGAGACGTCGATGTCCTGGAGGTTGTTCTCCCGGGCGCCGTGCACCGTCAGCTGACGGGTGGGGTCCGCCGGGCGGCGGATGTCCGGCACCGGGATGGACCGCTTGCCCGACAGATACTGGCCGGTGATCGACTTGGAGTTGGTCAGCAGCTCCTTCATGGAGCCGCTGTGCACGACCTTGCCGCCGTGCTCGCCCGCGCCGGGGCCGATGTCGACGACCCAGTCGGCGACCTTGATGGTGTCCTCGTCGTGCTCGACGACGATGAGCGTGTTGCCCATGTCGCGCAGGCGCACGAGGGTCTCGATCAGGCGGTGGTTGTCGCGCTGGTGCAGGCCGATGGATGGCTCGTCCAGTACGTACAGGACGCCGACGAGGCCCGAGCCGATCTGCGTGGCAAGGCGGATGCGCTGGGCCTCGCCGCCGGAGAGGGTGCCCGCCGCGCGGTTCAGGGAGAGATAGTCCAGGCCGACGTCGACCAGGAACCGCAGCCGTTCGTTGACCTCCTTCAGGACACGCTCGGCGATCTTTTTGTCGCGGGCGCCCAGCTTCAGCTCGGCGAGGAAGTCCGCGCAGTCGCTGATGGACATCGCCGAGACCTCGGCGATGGACTTCCCCATGACCGAGACGGCCAGGACGATCGGCTTGAGGCGCGTGCCCTCACAGGTGGGGCAGGGCACCTCGCGCATGTAGCCCTCGAAGCGCTCGCGGCTCGCGTCGCTCTCGGCCTCGCTGTGCCGGCGCTTCACGAAGGGGACGGCGCCTTCGAAGGCGGTGGTGTAGACCCGCTCGCGGCCGTACCGGTTGCGGTAGCGCACCTCGATCTGCGTCTTGTGGCCGTTCAGGAGGGCCTTCTTGGCGCGCTGCGGAAGTCCGGCCCAGGGCATGTCGGTGGAGAAGCCGAGGGCGTCGGCGAGGGCACCGACGAGCCGCCCGAAGTACTCCTTGGTGTGGCCGTGCGACCAGGGGTGGATGGCGCCCTCGTCGAGCGACTTGTCCTCGTCCGGGACGATCAGCTCGGGGTCGACCTCCATGCGCGTGCCGATGCCGGTGCAGTCCGGGCAGGCGCCGAAGGGCGAGTTGAAGGAGAAGGAGCGGGGCTCCAGCTCCTCGAAGGACAGGTCGTCGTACGGGCAGTAGAGGTGCTCCGAGTACATGCGCTCGCGCTCCGGGTCGTCCTCGGGGAGGTCGACGAAGTCGAGTACGACCATGCCTCCGGCGAGGCCGAGCGCGGTCTCCACGGAGTCGGTCAGGCGGCGCTTGGCGGAGTCCTTCACCGTGAGGCGGTCGATGACCACCTCGATGGTGTGCTTCTCCTGCTTCTTCAGCGTGGGCGGCTCGGAGAGCTGGATGGTCTCGCCGTCGACCCGGGCGCGGCTGTAGCCCTTGGTCTGGAGGTCGGCGAAGAGGTCGACGAACTCACCCTTGCGCTCGCGCACCAGCGGCGAGAGGACCTGGAAGCGGCTGCCCTCCGGCAGCTCGAGGACCTTGTCGACGATGGCCTGCGGCGACTGCCGGGAGATGGGGCGGCCGCACTCGGGGCAGTGCGGCTTGCCGATGCGCGCGAAGAGCAGGCGGAGGTAGTCGTAGACCTCGGTGATCGTGCCGACCGTGGAGCGCGGGTTGCGCGAGGTCGACTTCTGGTCGATGGAGACCGCGGGCGAGAGGCCCTCGATGAAGTCGACGTCCGGCTTGTCCATCTGACCGAGGAACTGCCGGGCGTACGAGGAGAGGGACTCCACGTAACGCCGCTGGCCCTCGGCGAAGATCGTGTCGAACGCGAGCGAGGACTTGCCCGACCCGGAGAGCCCGGTGAAGACGATGAGGGAGTCGCGCGGGAGGTCGAGCGAGACGTTCTTGAGATTGTGCTCGCGCGCGCCACGGACGATGAGACGGTCGGCCACGCCGGTCCGCACCTTTCTTGAGAGAAGTGACAGGGGCGGGACCCCCGTCATTCACAGACTAGGGCGAGCCACTGACAACGCCGGGGCGGTTGCCCTGGTTGATAACAAACCCGGACCACCAAGAATGCCCGATGCCGCACTCGACCATATAGCACGTGCATTCGATTAGCGGTGCCGCTCCGAGACCTTCACCCGAACGTGTGGCGCGGCTATCGTCGGGCGCATGATTGATCATGTGCGCGACCTGGCGTCTGTACGTGACGCGACCGACCGGCTGCTCACAGCAGCCGCGAAACTGAACAACGATTCGACCGCCGAGCCGTCACGGCTGCCGGGCTGGACCCGCGGTCATGTCCTGGCTCACATCGCCCGGAACGCGGACGCGCTCGTCAACGTCCTCGCCGGACGGCCCATGTACGTCAGTGGTGACGCACGCGACAACGACATCGAGCGCGACGCGCCCCGGCCCCTGACCGAGCAGCTCGACGACGTGCGCGAGTCCGCGGAGCGCTTCGAGGCCGCGGGCACGATCCCCTCCGACTGGTCCCGCACCGTCGAACTGCGCAACGGCGTGACCGACTCCGCGTCCCGGGTGCCGTTCCGGCGGTGGGTCGAGGTCGAGCTGCACCATGTGGACCTGGGGGTGGGGTACGAGCTCGAAGACCTCTCGGAGGAGTTCACGCAGCGCGAGATCAACTTCCTCGCCGACCGGTTCCGGCACGCCAAGGGGCAGCCCGCCGTGGCCATCAGGCAGGACGACGGCCGGACACTCTTCACGGGAGCCATCGAGGGCGCCACCCTGGAGCAGATCAAGAGCGGCTTCGAAACCCCCGTGGACATCACCGTCACCGGCCGCCAGGCCGACCTCCTCGGCTGGCTCTCCGGACGTCGCGACGGCTCCGGATTGACGGCCGAAGGCGGCCTCCTGCCCTCCCTGCCCCCGCTATAGGCTGAGGAACATGACGTACAGCGGAGCAGTGAAGGTCGGCGGCGGGGCGGACGTGCACGAGCTGCAGGACCTGATGATCTCGAAGGTCGCGGTCGGCCCGATGGACAACAACGCCTATCTGCTGCGCTGCCGGGCCACGGACGAACAGCTTCTGATCGACGCGGCGAACGACGCCCCCACGCTGCTCACGCTGATCGGTGACGACGGCATCGCGTCCGTCGTCACCACCCATCAGCACGGCGACCACTGGCAGGCCCTCGCCGCGGTCGTCGAGGCGACCGGCGCCCGTACGTACGCGGGCCGCGAGGACGTCGACGGCATCCCCGTACCCACGGACATCCCGCTCGTCGACGGCGACACCGTGAACGTCGGGCACGTCCCCCTCACCGTGCGTCACCTGGTCGGCCACACGCCGGGCTCGATCGCCCTCGTGTACGACGACCCGCACGGCCACCCGCACGTCTTCACCGGCGACTGCCTCTTCCCCGGCGGCATCGGCAACACGCACAAGGACCCGAAGGCCTTCGCGAGCCTGCTGCACGACGTCGAGACGAAGATCTTCGGCACGCTCCCCGACGAGACCTGGGTCTACCCCGGCCACGGGGGCGACACGTCGCTGGGCGCCGAGCGGCCGCATCTGGCCGAGTGGCGCCAGCGGGGCTGGTGAGCCGCCCGCGCCGGCCTGCGCGGGCGGGCGAGGTTCAGGCCGCGCCGACCAGCGCGGCGACACGCTCCACCGCGAACGCGTACCCCTGCACACCGCACCCCGCGATGACGCCGTCGGCGCGCTGGGATACGTACGAGTGGTGCCGGAACGCCTCGCGCTGATGGATGTTGGAGATGTGGACCTCCAACACCGGCATGCCGTCACAGGTGTTGAGCGCGTCCAGGATCGCGACCGAGGTGTGTGAGTAGGCCGCCGGGTTGATGACGATGCCCGCGTGGTGCTCGCGCGCCTCGTGGATCCAGTCCACCAACTGACCCTCGTGGTTGCTCTGCCGGAGGTCCACGGTGCCGCCGTGCGCGGCCGCCGCCTTGGCGCACAGCGCCTCGACGTCGGCGAGGGTGTCGGAGCCGTAGATCTCGGGCTGGCGCTGACCGAGGAGGTTCAGGTTGGGGCCGTTCAAGATCATGATCGGTGCGTTGGCAAGAGTGCGCGTCATGCCGTCAGCGTACTGAGGGATCACTCCGCACCTCCGCACGCCCCCGTAACCGGCCGTCACGGTGGGTAGTTGACGCGGCATGCGTAAGATCCACTCCCCCGCCGAGGCCCCCGCCAAGGCGCCCTCCCTGCCCCGGCTGGCGGCCGCCTCGCTCGCCGGGACCGCCATCGAGTTCTACGACTTCTTCATCTACGGAACGGCCGCCGCCCTCGTGCTCGGGCCCCTCTTCTTCCCGACTTTCTCGCCGCTCGCGGGAACTCTCGCCGCCTTCGCGACATTCGGAGTGGGCTTCGTGGCGCGGCCCCTCGGGTCCGTCCTCTTCGGGCACATCGGTGACCGGCGCGGGCGGCGGCCCGTCCTCGTCGGCTCGCTGCTCCTGACGGGCGTCGCCACGGTCGCCGTCGGCTGCGTGCCCACGTACGAGTCGATCGGGGTCGCCGCTCCGGTGCTGCTCCTTGTGCTGCGATTCCTCCAAGGGCTCGGGCTCGGCGGGGAGTGGGGCGGGGCCGTGCTCCTGACCGCCGAGCACGCACCCGCCGAGCGGCGCGGCCTGTGGTCGAGCTTTCCGCAGATGGGGCCACCGCTCGGCTTTCTGCTCGCCAACGGGATCATGCTGGTCCTCTCGGTGACCCTCACCGAGGCGCAGTTCGCCTCCTGGGGATGGCGCGTGCCGTTCTGGGCGGCGGGTGTGCTCGCGGCGGCCGGACTCGCGCTGCGCACGTCCCTCGCGGAGAGCCCGAGCTTCCTGGAACTGCGGGAGCACGCGCGCGTGCCGCTCGCCGAAGTGGTGCGCGACCACTGGCGGCTCGTCCTGCTCACGGCGGGCGCGCTCGCCGTCGGGTACGCCGTGTTCTACGCCGTGACGACGTGGTCCCTCGCCTACGCGGTGGAACGGCTCGACGTGAGCCGCACCGTCATGCTCGCCTGCATCATGGCGGCGGTCGTGGTGAAGGGTGCGCTGACCCCCGTGGCCGCGATGCTCGGTGACCGGTACGGACGGCGGCCCCTGTGTCTGCTGGGGTGTGCGCTCTGCGCGCTCTGGATGTTCCCGATGATCGCGCTGCTCGCGACCGGCGAGCCGCTGCTGATGTTCCTCGGCTTCCTGGTGGCGATGATCGCGTTCATCACGATGTTCGCCGTGATCGCCGCGTATCTGCCCGAGCTGTACGAGCCGCGGGTGCGCTGCACGGGCGCCGCGGTGGGCTACAACCTCGGCGGGGTGCTCGGCGGCGCGCTCACCCCGATCGTGGCGACGGCGGTGGCGCACGGCGAGGGCACTCCGTGGGGCGTCGCGGCCTATCTGACGGCCGTGGCCCTGCTGAGCCTCGGCTGCTTCGCCCTGCTGCCCGAGACGCGGCCCGTGCCGGAACCCGCCCCCGTCACGGCGTGAAGCCGCCCCCGTCAAGGCGTGAAGCCGCCCCGTCAAGGCGTGACCGCGAGCTCCAAGTACGCCGCGAACAGCACCAGATGGACCCCGCCCTGCAGCAGCGTGGCGCGCCCCGGCACCACCGTGAGCGTGCCGACGATGACGGTGAGCGCGAGCAGCACCATGTGGGTCGGGCCCAGTCCGAGCACCAGCGGCCCGGAGAGCCAGACGGAGGCGACCGCGACGGCCGGAATGGTCAGACCGATGCTGGCCATCGCGGACCCGAGGGCGAGGTTGAGGCTGGTCTGCACCCGGTCGCGGCGGGTGGCGCGCACGGCGGCGATGGTCTCCGGGAGCAGCACGAGCAGCGCGATGATCACGCCGACCACGGCGTGCGGCATGCCGGCGCTCTCCACTCCGGACTCGATGGTCGGCGAGACCCCCTTGGCGAGGCCGACCACGCCGATCAGGGCGAGGGCGAGCAGGGCCAGGCTGATCACGGCGGCGCGGCTCGACGGCCCGCCCGCGTCCTCGGAGTCGATCACCTCGCCCTTGCGCGTGATCGGCAGGAAGTACTCCCGGTGGCGCACGGTCTGCGTGGTCACGAACAGGCCGTACAGGACGAGCGAGGCGAGAGCGGCGAAGATGAGCTGCGCCGTGGAGAACTCCGGGCCCTGCTTGGTCGTGGTGAAGGTCGGCAGGACCAGGCTGAGGGTGGCGAGCGTGGCGACGGTCGCCAGGGCCGCGCCGGTGCCCTCGGACTGGAAGATGACGACGCGGTGGCGCAGGGCGCCCACCAGCAGACACAGGCCGATGATGCCGTTGCAGGTGATCATCACGGCGGCGAACACGGTGTCGCGGGCCAGCGTGGAGCTCTTGGCGCCGCCATCGGCCATGAGTGTGACGATCAGCGCGACCTCGATGATCGTCACGGCGACCGCGAGGACGAGCGAGCCGAAGGGTTCGCCGACGCGGTGCGCGATCACCTCCGCGTGGTGCACGGCGGCGAGGACGGCGCCGGCGAGTACGAGCGTCACCACGGCCACGCCCACGCCCGGCAGATCGCGTCCCCAGGTGAGGGCGAGCAGGACGGCGGCGAGGACCGGCACGGCCGCGGTCCACTGAGTGACGAGTGCCCGGAGCCGAGTGATCATGCCTTCGATGCTGCCCCGGCCGCACCGGGCACGCGACTGGGCGGGCGCGGCACGGCCAGTGGCCCGCGGCGGATCGCCGCGGGCCACTGGCCGTGCTGGTGACTCCCGAGTCCGACCGCTTGAGTACGACCGCTGGAGTCCGATGCCGTCAGGCCTCGATGCTGTCCTTCGGGGTCTCGTCGGCCGCGGTCTCCGCGGCCTCCTTCTGCGCCTGCTTCTTGGAGGCGATGAGGCTGGTGATCGTCGTGATGACCAGGACACCGCAGATGACGCCGAGCGAGACCGGGATGGAGATCTCGGGGACGTGCACCCCGTTCTCGTGCAGGGCGTGCAGGACCAGCTTCACGCCGATGAAGCCCAGGATCACCGAGAGGCCGTAGCTGAGGTGGACCAGCTTCTTGAGCAGTCCGCCGATGAGGAAGTACAGCTGGCGCAGACCCATCAGCGCGAAGGCGTTCGCGGTGAAGACGATGTACGGGTCCTGGGTGAGGCCGAAGATCGCGGGGATCGAGTCCATCGCGAAGAGCAGGTCGGTCGTACCGATGGCGAGCATGACGACCATGAGCGGCGTCATGATCTTCTTGCCGTTCTTCTGGATGAACAGCTTGGTGCCGTGGTACCGGTCGGCGACGCCGAACTTCTTCTCGGCGGCCTTCAGGAGGCGGTTCTCCTCCCAGTCCTCTTCCTCGTCGCCGGCCCGTGCCTCCTGGATGAGCTTCCAGGCGGTGTAGATCAGGAAGGCGCCGAAGATGTAGAAGACCCACGAGAAGTTGGCGATGACCGCGGCGCCGGCCGCGATGAAGATCGCTCGCAGTACGAGCGCGATCAGCACACCGAACAGCAGCACCCGCTGCTGGAGATGGCTGGGCACCGAGAACTTCGCCATGATCAAGATGAAGACGAAGAGGTTGTCGACGCTGAGTGACTTCTCGGTGATGAAGCCCGCGAAGAACTCACCGCCGGCCTGACCGCCGCCCCAGATCACCAGGCCCACTCCGAAGAGCCCGGCCAGCACGATCCAGACGACCGTCCAGATTCCGGCTTCCTTGATCGATACATCGTGCGGCTTGCGGCCGATGAAGAAGTCGACCGCGATCAGGGCGACCAGACCAAGAATGGTCAGCACCCAAAGGGTCATTGAAACGTCCACTGCGCCTCCGGCGTCGTACGGCTACTGATCAGCGTCGTCGCTGCCGGAGGTCTCTTCCACCCGAGGCGGCTCACCGCCCCACGGGCCGACGCCCCGGGACCGATGGCGGTCCGTATTGACGGGCACGTCGCGTTCGGGAGTACTCCCCTCCGCTGACAAGAAGAGTACGCGAAACACCAAGGGTTGGTAAAGGAGAATCCAAGCCAGAGCTAAAAGACCAGGTCAGCGCGGTCCGAAAGTCGCTTTACCGGCAGTGGCCCAAGTGCTGTGCGAGCCCGGCGAGGCGTCAGCGACCGCCGGTGCGCCGGGCGTGCGCCACCCGGCCGAGGACCTGCTCGAGGACCCGGCTGCCGGGCGGCACCATCGGCGGTTCGTACGTCCACGCATGCCCGACCCAGGGGTCGGCGAGGTGGTCGTCGGCCACCGGGGTCAGCCGCAGGAGCGCGCGCCAGAGCGGGTCCAGCAGCGGGCCGTACTCGGCGGCGTCCTCGCGGTCGGCGACCATCATCAGGTGCACGCCGACCGCGGGGCCCTCGTCCGCGAGGTAGCGGAGCTGGGTGACGGCGCGGTCGTCGAAGCCGTGCGGGAAGTCGTTGACGATCAGGAGCTGCTCGGCGGTGTCCAGATCCGGCGGCAGCGCGTCGGCGGCGCCCGCGCGGATCGCCATCTGCACCAGGTCCACGCGCTGGGTCAGCTGGGCGAGCACGGCGGAGACTCCTGCCGCGCCGGCGGCCGGCGGCTCGGCGAGCACTCCGGCCGCCGTCAGCGGGGTGAGCGCGCCGGCCGCGGAGCCCGCCGCGTCGATGACGTGCACCGTGAACTCACCCGCGGGGTAGACCGCGAGCAGCCGTGCGGCGTGCGCGACCGCGCTGTCCATGGCGAGGCGGCGCAGCTGGTCCGTGTCGGCCAGGGAGTCCGTGCCCGAGGAACGGCCGCTGTCGATCCACAGGCCGCGCTCCAGGGGCAGCCTGACCAGCATCGGGATGTGCAGGTCGGGGCGCTCGGGCAGATGGAGGTCGCCGAGGCGCAGCGCCATGGGGATCTCCATCGGGGTGCGGTAGGCGTGCCACACCGGACTGTCCCAGCCCGCGTACGCCAGGGGCAGGGCGGGCTCGACGACCTGGGACTCGGCGGCGAGCTGGCCCAGGTCACGGTCGAGGGCGGCCCTGGCCCGGTCGACGAGGAGGCCGTGTTTGGCGCGGGCGGCCTCGCGCGCGACGTCACCGGTGTTGCCGATGCGGCTGCGCGGGTCGGACAGGACCTTGTCGAGCTCCTGGTCCATGCGCGAGTCGGCGAAGTCGACGGCGCTGCGGTACGCGGCCGTGGTGCGGGCGAGGTCCTCGAACATGCCCCACACCTGGTTGTAGAGGCGCTCCTCCATGGACCAGCCGGTGGCGTCGCCCGCCACGGGCTGCGCGGCCTTGCCCGGTTCGGCCGGGGCGGCGGACGGCGGGGGCGGCGGCGGTGCGCTGGTCTGGCGGCCGGGGTGGGTGTAGTTGACGGGGCCGCCCGTGCCGGGGGCCCCGTCGCCCGGCCGGCGCGGCGCCGGGGCGGGCTGGGGGCTCGGCTGGGGTCCGGCGGCGCTGTCCGGGCCCGGCGCTCCCGGGCCGGGGGCGGCCGGCTGCCCCGTCATCCGCACGCGGGTCTCGTCCGAGGGGCGGGGCGGGGGCGCGGCCACCGAGCGGGCCAGGCCCTGGGCCACGGCTTCGTTGATCGAGCCCGCCAGTTCGTGGGCCTGCGGCAGGCCCTGGTCGGTGAGCATGTCGGCGAGGCCGCCCGCGTATCCCTGCCCGACGGCGCGCACCTTCCAGGCGTCCTGCCTGCGGTAGAGCTCCAGGGCGACGACGGCTGACTCGGCGTCCAGATCGGTGATGGTGTAGCTGGCGACCTCGGAGCCGTCGAGAGCGGTGACGGCGACGAAGGGGGCGGCGAGGGAGCCGAAGCTGACCGGCCGCCCGGCGCCGACGGGCAGCGCGAGGAGGACGTTGACCCGGTGGACCGCTTCCGGGACGGCGCCGAGGTCCACCGCGAGGCGGTGGTCGGCGGCTGCCTGCCGGGGCACTTCGAGCCCCGGCAGGGTGGGCGACCCGGGGTGGGCCACCCAGTCCGTGCCGCGCACCTTGCCCTGGTCGTCGCTGAGCGTGACCCCCGCCACGATCGGCTTGCCGACCGAGACCCGGATCTCCAGACGGGTCTCGGGAAGCGGGTGGTTCTGCCCCCGGACCAGCTCGGCCGTCATCGCCTTCGTCCCCCTCGTGCCCTCTGTACTTATAGGTGCCGCGCGTCACTTGTGGGTGCCGCGCGTAGCGCCGCTTGTTTCTGCCGCGTGCTTACAGGTGCGGCAGGATCGACGGCATCAGGTCCTGGAACGTGCGGCCGTTGGCGGGATTGCCGATGGCCGTCATCTGCCAGCCCGCGCCCGCGCGGTGGACCTTCGCCATGATCTGCGCGGTGTACTGACCGCCGCCGTCGAGTGTGTATCGGGCGAGTTCCTGGCCGTTGGTCTCGTCGACCAGCCGGCAGAACGCGTTCTGCACTTCCTGGAACGTCTGGCCCGTGAAGGAGTTCACCGTGAAGACGATCTGGTCGATGTGGACCGGGATCCGCTGCAGGTCGACAAGGATCGCCTCGTCGTCCCCGCCCTGGCCGACCCCGCCGACCAAGTTGTCACCGGTGTGCCGCACGGAACCGTCGTCGCTGACGAGGTGACGGAAGAACACGACGTCCACCGGCTGCTTGTCGGCGAACAGGACCGCCGACGCGTCCAGGTCGACCTCACGCGTGCGCGTGCCGAACAGGCCCCGCCTCGGGGCCGCCTGCCAGCCGAGCCCCATGCGCACCGCGGACAGGGCGCCCCCGTCGTCCTTCTGCAGACTGATGGCCTGACCCTTGGTCATGTTGACCGTCACGCGCTGTCCCCTCTCCAACTGTCCTGGCAACCGCCGGTCTGTGCGGTTGCCCAGCACCCTATGCAGAGGCACTGACAGTGCCGCAGTGCGGGCAGCACTTTGTGTCGGTCTTGCAACACACCAGGCAGTACGCCTACGCCTGCCCCGCCTCTCGCATCTGCCTGAGCTCCTTCTTCATCTCTGACACCTCGTCACGCAGCCGTGCGGCGATCTCGAACTGGAGATCCGCGGCGGCCGCGCGCATCCGCGCGGTCATCTCCTCGATCTGCTCGGCCAGTTCGGCCGCGGGGCGGTCGGTGGGCACCTTCTCGGCCGCCTTGCCCTTGGCCGCCTTGCCCGCCTTCTGCGCCGTCTCCGCCTTTCCGCCGAGCGCGGGCACCGGCGCCTTGGCTTCCTTCGCCTTGCGGTAGTCCGTGCCGAGGAGCTGCTCCGTGTCGACCTCCTCGCGCGCGATCGCCGACACGATGTCGTTGATCTTCTTGCGCAGCGGCTGCGGGTCGATCCCCTTCTCCTTGTTGTACGCGATCTGCTTCTCGCGGCGGCGGTTGGTCTCCTCGATGGCCTGCTCCATCGCCGGGGTGACCTTGTCCGCGTACATATGGACCTGACCGGAGACGTTTCGCGCCGCGCGGCCGATGGTCTGGATCAGTGAGGTACCGGAACGCAGGAAGCCCTGCTTGTCGGCGTCGAGGATCGACACCAGGGAGACCTCGGGCAGGTCGAGCCCCTCACGCAGGAGGTTGATGCCGACCAGGACGTCGTACTCACCGGCGCGCAGTTCGCGCAGGAGCTCGACGCGGCGCAGGGTGTCGACGTCGCTGTGCAGATAGCGGACCTGGATGCCCAGTTCGAGGAAGTAGTCGGTGAGGTCCTCGGCCATCTTCTTGGTGAGTGTGGTGACCAGGACGCGCTCGTCCTTCTCGGTGCGCGTGCGGATCTCGTGCACCAGGTCGTCGATCTGCCCCTCGGTGGGCTTGACCACGACTTCCGGGTCGATGAGGCCGGTGGGGCGGATGATCTGCTCGACGAAGCCGTCACCGCGCGAGAGCTCGTACTTCCCGGGGGTGGCCGAGAGGTAGACGGTCTGGCCGATGCGGCCGAGGAACTCCTCCCACTTCAGCGGGCGGTTGTCCAGCGCGGACGGCAGCCGGAAGCCGTGGTCCACCAGGGTGCGCTTGCGGGACGCGTCCCCCTCGTACATCGCGCCGATCTGCGGGACCGTGACGTGCGACTCGTCGATGACGAGGAGGAAGTCCTCGGGGAAGTAGTCGATGAGGGTGTTCGGCGCCGAGCCCTGCTCTCGGTCGTCGAAGTGCATCGAGTAGTTCTCGATGCCGGAGCAGGAGCCGATCTGGCGGAGCATCTCCAGGTCGTACGTCGTGCGCATGCGAAGGCGCTGGGCCTCCAGCATCTTGCCCTGCTTCTCCAGCTCGGCGAGGCGCTCGGCGAGCTCCTTCTCGATGCCGGTGACGGCCTTCTCCAGGCGCTCCGGGCCCGCCACGTAGTGCGAGGCCGGGAAGACGTACAGGTGGTCGTCGTCGCTGATGACCTCGCCGGTGAGGGGGTGCAGCGTGGAGAGCGCCTCGATCTCGTCGCCGAACATCTCGATGCGCACGGCCAGCTCTTCGTAGACCGGGAAGATCTCGATGGTGTCGCCGCGGACCCGGAAGGTGCCGCGGGCGAAGGCCATGTCGTTGCGCGTGTACTGGATGTCGACGAAGCGGCGCAGGAGCTGGTCGCGGTCGATCTCGTCGCCGACCTTGAGCGAGACCATCCGGTCGACGTACTCCTGCGGGGTGCCGAGGCCGTAGATGCAGGAGACGGAGGCGACCACGATCACGTCACGCCGGGTGAGCAGCGAGTTCGTCGCGGAGTGGCGCAGGCGCTCGACTTCCTCGTTGATCGAGGAGTCCTTCTCGATGTACGTGTCCGACTGAGGGACGTACGCCTCGGGCTGGTAGTAGTCGTAGTACGAGACGAAGTACTCCACCGCGTTGTTCGGCAGGAGCTCTCGGAACTCGTTGGCCAGCTGGGCGGCCAGCGTCTTGTTCGGCGCCATCACCAGGGTGGGGCGCTGGAGCTTCTCGATCATCCACGCGGTGGTGGCCGACTTGCCGGTGCCGGTCGCGCCGAGCAGGACGACATCCTTCTCACCTGCGGTGACGCGCCGCTCCAGGTCGGCGATGGCCGCCGGCTGGTCGCCGCTTGGCTGGTAGTTGCTGACGACCTCGAAAGGTGCCACCGTGCGTTCGATCTTGGATACGGGCCGCATGGAACCAACCGTACGACTCCCCACTGACAACGGGGTCGGATCACCAGCTCTGCGGGGTCCTGGGGCCGGGGCGCTGCGGGGGCCTGCGGGCCGCCCGCGGGTCGTGCCGGTCACCCGAGCGGGGCACGGGGTAGGGGGCGTGCTGCCGCTGGGCGGCGCTCTGGAGGTCGGCCTTGCCCATCACCATCAGCGGGTCGAACATCACGATCACTCCCGCGAGCAGCAGGAAGGCGAGCGGGCCGATCATCATGGGCGCGAGGATCTCGGCGGCCGAGTCTCCCCCGGTCGGGGCACCGGGCGAGCCGTGCAGATGGACCCTGAGGGCGGCCATCCCGGTGTAGTGCATGCCGCTGACGGCGAGGCCCATGACGAGGCTCGCGCCCAGACTCCAGAGGAACCCTCTGACCTGCGCGGCCGCCCATAGGGCCGCGGTGGCGGCGACGACGGCGATCACGACGGACGCGGAGACGGTGAGGGTGTTGTACTCCAGCGTCCCGCGCAGACGCATACCGGCCATTCCCAGGTAGTGCATCGAGGCGACGCCCAGACCGGTGATCGTTCCTCCGGTGAACAGCGCCGTCCCGGTCGCGCCGCGGTAACCGACGATGAAGATCCCGACACCGACCATGACGATGGCGACGGCGAGACTCGCGAAGGTCAGCGCCTTGTCGTAGTGGATCGGGGCTTCCTCGACGGAGAAGCCCATCATCGCGATGAAGTGCATGGTCCAGATGCCGGACCCGATCGCCGCCGACCCCAGGGCGAGCCAGCCGGGCCGCCAGGAGTGGGCGACAAGGAGCGACCTGGTGGTGCAGCGCAGGCCGAGCGCACCGCCGAGACACGCCATGAGATACGCCGCTACCGGCGTGACCCATCCATAGCTGAAACCGTCGACCGTGCCCTGCATGAGCGGTAGCCCCTCCGCCTGTTGTATCCAAATGCCCGGGATTGCCCCCAAGTGGCCCCAGCCGACCGTCACCTGACAGGCCATGGGCTGAAGCAGAGAGTAAAGCTCACTCCGGAACTTGCGAACGATTTTCCGGGAAAGAAACCCGGCTGTCTCCGTTCAACCTGTGGCCATCCTGCACCTGTCTCGCGTTGGCCGTGGACTGTCACTCTCATCCGGTCCGTGCCCAAAACATCGCGAGGAGTCACCGTTGTACGCACGCGTTGCCGCTGCCACCACCGCCGCTCTTCTTGGAGCCGGCGCACTAGCTCTCCCCTCCGCCACCGCTCACGCCGCCGACCAGAAGTCGGCGCCGACGTCCTCACGGACGTCCACGCAGACGTCCCTCTCGCACGACAGGCCACTGGTCGTCGCGCACCGAGGCGCTTCCGCCTATGCGCCCGAGAACACTTTCGCAGCCATCGACAAGGCTGCTGACATGGGGTTCCGCTGGGTCGAGAACGACGTCCAGCGCACCAAGGACGGCGAGCTCGTGATCATGCACGACGACACCCTGAAGCGGACGACGAACGTCGAGCAGCTCTTCCCCGACCGCGCGCCGTGGAAGGTCGCGGACTTCACCGCGGCGGAGATCGCCAAGCTGGACGCGGGCAGCTGGTTCAGCCCGAAGTACGCGGGTCAGCGGGTGCCCACGCTGAAGCAGTACATGAACCGCGTCTCGCGCAACCACCAGAGTCTCGTCTTCGAGTTCAAGAAGCCCGAGCTGTACCCGGGCATCGAGAAGCAGGGCCTCGCCGTCCTGCGCAGGACGGGCTGGCTGGACAAGCACCACGTGAAGAGCAAGCTCGTCATCCAGAGCTTCAGCGCGGACAGCGTCAAGACGGTCCACAAGCTGCGGCCCGACATCAAGACCGGCTTCCTCGGCACGCCCGCGGTCGCCGATCTGCCCGCGTACGCGAAGTTCTCCGACCAGATCAACTCGACGCACGGCTCCATCTCCCGTGAGTACGTCGCCGCGATCCACGCGCAGAAGGGGCCACACCGCAAGCGCCTGGAGATCTTCACCTGGACCGTGAACGACGCGGCGGCCGCGCAGCGTGTGGCGGGCTTCAAGGTGGACGGCATCATCACGAACACCCCCGATGTCGTGCGCAAGGCAGTCTCCGGCTGAGGCCTGGCCGGCGGTGGTCCGGTCACCTCGGTACGTGCTCGCGGCGGCGTTGTCAGTGCCCGGTCGTACGGTGGTCCCCATGAACGCCACAGGGCAGCACGAGCAGGACCTGGCGGGTCACGACGACCCGCGGCAGGTGGTGTGGGCCGTCGTCGCGAGCGACATCGGCCCACTGCTGCTCGCCGCGACCGACGAGGGGCTGGTCACCGTCGTCTTCCACGCCACGGACGCGGTGCGCGACAAGGCGCTCGAGCGGCTCGGCTCCCGGCTGGGGACCGAGCCGGTCGAGGCACCCGGCTCCCCGCTCCTCGCCGAGCCCATACGCCAGCTCGCCGCCTACTTCACGGGCGAGCGGCACGCCTTCGAGCTGCCGCTCGACTGGTCGCTGATCTCCGGGTTCAACCGCCAGGTCCTGCACGAACTGACCGCCGTTCCGTACGGCGCCGTCGTGGGGTACGGAGACCTGGCCCGCCGCGTCGGCCAGCCCGGCGCGGCCCAGGCGGTCGGCATGGCGATGGGCGCCAATCCACTGCCGGTCGTGGTGCCCTGCCACCGGGTCGTCGAGAGGGACGGCGGCATCGGCGGGTTCGGCGGCGGCGTGGAGACCAAGCGCCGGCTCCTCGCCCTGGAGGGAGTGCTGCCGGAGCCGCTGTTCTGACGCTCCTCCCCCGGCGGGCCGTGCAATCCCTGTTTCCCGCGCACGGACGCCCTGGCACACTGCGTCAGTGACTTCGACCCTCGACGCTCCTGACATACCCACGCCAGAAGCACTGCCCGCGCTGCGCCGCCGTACCACCGCGGTGCTGGTCTCCAGTCAGATACTGGGCGGGCTCGGGGTACCCATCGGCATCGCGCTCGCCCCCATGCTCGCGACCGAGGTCAGCGGCACGGAGGCGCTGTCCGGCCTCGCGCCCACCGCGTCCGTGGCCGGTACGGCGCTGCTCTCGCTGCCGCTCGCCGCCCTGATGACATCGCGCGGACGGCGGCCCGGCCTCGTCCTCGCGTATCTGATCGGCGCCCTGGGAGCGGGACTCGTGGTCCTCGCCGCCGTCATCGAGAGTTTCCCCCTGCTGCTGCTCGGCATGGCCGGCTTCGGGGCGGGCTCGTCGGCCAATCTGCAGGCCCGTTTCGCGGCGGCCGACCTCGCGGAGCCCGACCGGCGCGGCCGCGCCATCTCCCTCGTCATCTGGGCCACCACGATCGGCTCGGTCCTCGGACCGAACATCGCGGCGCCCACGAGCCGCGCCTTCTCCGGCACCTCCATACCCGAGTCGGCGGGTCCCTTCCTCTTCGCCGCCGGGATCTTCGCGGTCGCCGGTCTCGTGGTGGCGGTACTGCTGCGTCCCGACCCGCTGCTGACCGCCCGCGCGCTCGCCCCGCAGGAGAACCACTCCGCGCAGAGCCGCTCGCTGCGGGCCGGTGTCGCGGCGGTGGCCGCTTCGCCGATGGCCCGGCTCGCGCTGGTGACGGTGGCCGCGTCGCACACGGTGATGGTCTCGATCATGGTCATGACCCCGGTCGACCTGGGGCACCACGGGGCGAGTCTGCAGCTGGTCGGCCTGGTCATCAGCGGCCACATCGCCGGCATGTACGCGCTGTCGCCGGTGATGGGCTGGCTCTCCGACCGGTTCGGGCGGCTCTCCGTGATCGGCCTCGCGGTCGGGCTGCTGTGCTGCGCCGCGCTGCTTGCCGGCACGGCGGGCCCCAGCCACGGCCAGACCGCCGCCGGTCTCTTCGTACTCGGCCTCGGCTGGTCCGCGGGTCTTGTCTCGGGCTCCGCGCTGCTCACCGACTCGGTGCCGCAGCCCGCCCGCGCCGCCGTACAGGGCCTCTCGGACCTGACCATGAACACGGCGGCGGGCATCGGCGGCGCGGCGGCCGGCCTGATCGTCGCGCAAGCGAGCTACGGCTGGCTCAACCTCATCGGCGTCTGCGTACTGCTGCCGATGGCGGCACTGGCGCTGCGCCGGGCGGTCAAGAAGGCCCCACCGGCGACCACCTGACCGACGACAAGGGGTCAGGCGAGCGTGATGTGGTACGCCTTGCGCAGCGTCTCGTGCACGGTCCATGTCGTACGGTCGCCTTCGCGCAGGACGGCCGCGTCGCCGGGGCCGACCTCGATCACGTCGCCGCCCTCCACCTTGATGGTGGCGCGGCCACTGACGACGACGAAGAGCTCGTTCGCCTCGGTGTCGGTGACCACGCCGGGCGTGATCTGCCAGATGCCGCGCAGCTGCTTGCCGTCGGCGGACTCCCACAGGACCTTGCCGGTGACCTCCGGGGTGCCGGAGACGATCTGCTCGAGGTCCAGGGGCTCCACCTCCAGGTCGACATCCGGAATGTGCACGGCAAAGGAGGCGACGGCTTGATCATTCGTGGTCATGGCCGGTCACCTTAGCGGGGCGCGGCGCGGCCGTCCGGCGGGGGTCAGCTCTCCGGTACTGCAGCGTCTACTGCGGCGCCCCGCCGCTCCTCTCCGTAATGGCGCGCTTCGAAGATGTTCCCGTCCGGGTCGCGGAAGTAGAAGCTGCGGCGAGCCTTGCCGCGGGCGCCGAACGCGTCGCGTCCGATGTCCGACACCGGCGTCCCATGCTCCTCCAGGCGGGCGCGCAACGCCTCGAAGTCGGTCTCCGGCAGGGCGAGGCAGACGTGGTTGACCGGGTGGCCCGCGCTCTTGTCCGCGTCCGGCACGACGTTCATGCGCTCGGCGAGGGTGAGCGGGGCGAGGTCGAAGATGGTCTCTTCGTTGAGCCGTACGGAGGGGAAGGAGATGGTGCCCGCCGTGAACTCGGCGACGCGCAGGGGTTCGAGACCGAGCACCTTCTCGTAGAAGCCGGCTGCCGCCGCGGGGTCGCGCACCCACAGGACGACGTGGTCGAGCCGTGTCGTGTTGTCCGTCATGCCGACAGGCTGCTGTCCCGCCCCCGGCGTCGCAAGTGTTTGACGGGGCGCGCCGACCGCCAGGGATGAGGGGAGACCCGACAGCCAGGAGGCAGGCCCGTGGTGCTGATGTCCGACGAGGTGGCGTCCGGTGTGGTGGTGCCCGGTGTGATGGCGCCCGACGAGGTGGTGCCCGGCGTGGTGGTGTCCGACGAGGTGCAGGCGGCTGTGGTGAACCAGCGGCCTGTCGTCGCCCTGGAGTCCACGATCATCGCGCACGGGCTGCCGCGCCCGCGCAATCTCCAGGTCGCGCGTGAACTCGAAGAGGTCGTACGGGAGGAGGGCGCCGTCCCCGCGACGATCGCCGTCCTGGACGGGCGGCCCCATGTCGGCCTGGACAAGCGGCAGTTGGAACGTGTCGCGAACGAGGACGGCATCCGCAAGCTGGGCCACCGCGACCTGGCCCTCGCGGTCGCGGCGGGCGCGAGCGGGGCGACGACGGTGTCCGCGACGGCGCTGCTGGCCGCGCGGGCGGGCGTACGGGTGTTCGCCACGGGTGGGCTCGGCGGGGTGCACCGGGAGTGGGCGGTGACCCAGGACGAGTCCGCCGACCTGGGGCTGCTCGCCCGGACGCGCATCACGGTGGTCTGCGCGGGGGTGAAGTCGATCCTGGACGTGGCGGCGACGTTGCAGCGCCTGGAGACGCTGGGCGTGGCGGTCGCGGGGTACGGGACGGACCGCTTCCCCGGCTTCTATCTCACCGACTCCGGGCATCCGGTGGACTGGACGCTGCGGACGCCCGCGGAGGTCGCGGCGGTGATGCGGGCGCAGGACGCGGTCGGCGGCCCGGAGTCCGCGCTGCTCGTGGCGAACCCGGTCCCGGAAACGGCCCAACTCGATCCCGCGCTCCACGCGCGCGTGCTGGCCGAGTCGTTGGAGGCGTGCACGGAACAAGGCATCACGGGCCAGGCGGTCACGCCGTTCCTCCTGGACCAGTTGGTACGACGCACGGACGGCGCGTCACTCAGCGCCAACCTCGCGGCGGTACGGGGGAACGTACGGCTGGCGGGGCGGGTCGCGGTGGCTTGGGTGGAGAAGTGACTTGGGGGTGGGGCGGGGGCTCGGGTGCTCGGGTGCGGGCCAGGTGGTCGCGTGGGTGCGGCGGTGACTTCGGGGTGGGGCGGGGTGGGGTGGGGTGGGGTGGCGTGGTGCTTGTCGTGGGCGATTTCGTTATCGGCAACGGCGCGGGGCATCGAACGACGGCGGTTCCGGGCGGGTGCACGGACTCCGGCGGGGGTGGGGTGGTTCCGTGGGTGAAGTCGTGACTTCGGGGCGGGGTGGGGCGCTGTTGGTCGTGGGCGATGCCATCACCGACATAGTCGCGCGACACGGGACGCCCCTGGTCCCCGGCACGGACACGACTGCCGCGATCCGCACCGTCCCTGGCGGCGCGGGTGCCAACGTGGCGTGCTGGGCTGCTTCTTGGGGCTGCCGCGATGTGCGGTTCCTGGGGCGGGTCGGTGCGGACTCGGCGGCGTGGCACGAGGAGGCGCTCACGCGTGCGGGGGTGCGGCCGCGGCTCGTCGTCGACCCCGAGGCGCCTACGGGGACCGTGATCTGCGTGGTCGACGGGGGTGACGGAGGCGGGGCGGAGCGGACATTCCTGACGGACAGTGGGGCGTCGTTGCGGCTGTCGGTCGCGGACTGGTCGCCGGCGCTTCTGGATGGGGTGGGGTGGCTGCACCTGTCGGGTTACTTGTTCTTCGCGAGGCCGAGCAGGGCGGTGGCCGAGGCGGCACTGGCGGCGGCACGCGCGCGTGGAGTGCCGGTGAGTGTGGATCCGGCGTCGGCGGGGTTCCTGGCGGAGCTGGGGGTGGAGCGGTTTCTGGCGGCGGTGGATGGGGTGGATGTGTTGCTGCCGAGTGAGGGGGAGTTGCGGTTGCTGGCGGGGGCGGGGGGCCTGGCGGAGGTAGCGGATGCGGGGGGCTTGGCGGAGGCTGCCGCGAAGTTGAGCCGTCAGTTTCCGGTGGTGGTGGTCAAGCGGGGCGCTGCGGGGGCGTTGGCCGCCCGGGACGGTGAGGTGCGGGCCGAGGTCCCCGCGCTGCCTGCCGCGGCGCGGGACTCGACGGGGGCGGGGGACGCGTTCACGGGGGCGTTCCTTGCGTCGCGCCTGTACGGCGCGGGGCTCTGCGAGGCTTTGGCGGAGGGGTGCAGGGCGGGGGCGAGGGCCGTCGAACTGGTGGGGGGCAGGCCACCCGTTTAGGGGGCGGGCTCGGGTGCGGGGGCGGGGGCGGGGATGTTTGTTGCCGACTGCAGGAGCGCGCGGGCCACGGGGCCGACCGCCCCTGGGGGCGGGGCCGCGCCGGTATGTCCGTCCTCGCCATCACGGTCCTAACCCCCGGCCACTTCGGCGAACGAGTCCCGCGAACCGTGCTCCGGGCAGACATACCGACACGTCCCCTCCCGTGTCACCGCCGACTGCGGGAGCGCGTGGGCTACGGGGCGGGCCGCCCGTGGGGACGGGGCCGCGCCGGTATGTCCGTCCTCGCCATCACGGTCCTAACCCCCGGCCACTTCGGCGAACGAGTCCTGCAAACCGTGCTCCGGGCAGACATACCGACACGTCCCCTCCCGTGTCACCGCCGACTGCGGGAGTGTCTGGGTGCTTGTGCCGACCATTTCGCGCCCCGGGGCAATCGGGTGGGTGGGCGGGAAAGGTCTGTTCGGGCAGGGGTGGATGCGGGGTGACGGGTGGGTGGGTGGGGAGGGGTTCGTTCCCCGCCCCTGAGGGGTTCGGTTTCCCACCCCGGGAGGGCTACTGCTTGCGGGCCCAGGACGAGATCAACGGGGGCGTCGCGAGGTCCATCGGCTCCGCGGCGATGTTCGACAGGTGCTCGGCGACCTCCGCCTCCGTGACCATGCCCGCGGACGTCAGAGCCCCGCGGAACTGCTGGACCGTGGCCGTCTCCAGGGCCACGCAGGCGGGCGAGGTCAGGGGAAAGTACGCGTCGGCCTCCACCTGCCGCAGGCCCGCCGCGCGCAGCAGCCGGGGCAGCCCGCGCCCGTACGCGAGGTCGGCCCCGCGCTGGGTGAGCAGCGCGGCCCGCAGACGGTTCGCCAGCTGCTGCGCGGGCCCGTGCTCGTCGGGACAGGCCAGCGGCTGCAGCGCAGGGTCCGTCTCCTCGATCAGCAGGCGCCCCCCGGGCCGCAGAGCCCGGATCATGGAGCCCAGCGCCAGCTCCCGGTCCGCCACCCGCCCGAGGACGAGCCGCGCGTGGACAAGGTCAAAGCCCCCGCCGGGCGGCCCCTCCGCCCCCACGTCATGGATGCGTACCTCGACCGGCGGTCGAGCGGCCGACGTATGCCAGGAGATGTCCGCGTCGGTCGCAAGGACCCGCCCCGTCGGACCGACGCGCTTCGCGAGCCAGGAGACGACGGAGGTGCCGCCCGCGCCGACCTCCCAGCAGCGCCACCCCGGCCCGATGCCGAGCCGCTCGATGTGCCGGAAGGTCGTGGGGTCGAAGAGCGTGCAGAAGGCCTCGGAGCGCAGACCCGCACCCGCCCCCTCGGCCTGCCGATTCCGGTTGCCGGTCAGATAGCCGTCAATGAGCGTCATGCGTCGATTATCGCGATTGTCCCGCTTGCTCCCGGGAGGCGGCTCCGATCACCCGGAGCGGAGTCTTCCGTTCCCCCAGGCTCCAGCCACGTGGCCAGGACGTACTGGCACACTGGCACGTCACGTAACCAGAACGAGGAGCCAGGCATGTCGATGGCAGGCAACCTGCGAAAGGTAGGAAACCTCCGCAAGGTAGGCGGCCTGCGGAAAGTCGCGCGGGTCGCCCAGTTCGTGCGCAACCACAAGCGTGTCGACCTGAGCCACCCCGCCCGCTCCCCCCTGGGCTCGGCGGTGGTGAAGTGCGTGACGTACCGGAAGGGCGTGCGCCAGGAGGGCGGCCGCGACCTCGTCGAGGAGGTCGAGCGCGTCCGCAAGAGCGGTGACGGGTTCGTCTGGCTCGGGTTGCACGAGCCGACGGAGGAGGAGTTCGCGGGCATCGCCGAACTCTTCGACCTTCACCCGCTCGCCGTGGAGGACGCGGTCCACGCTCACCAGCGGCCGAAGGTGGAGCGGTACGACGAGACGCTGTTCGCCGTGTTCAAGACCGTTTGCTACGTGGAGCATGCCGAACTCACCGCGACCAGCGAGGTGGTGGACACCGGCGAGATCATGGTCTTCGTCGGCAAGGAGTTCGTGATCACCGTGCGGCACGGCCGCCACGGCTCGCTCGGCCCGCTGCGCGAGGAGCTCGAATCGGCGCCCGAGCAGCTCGCGCAGGGACCCGCGGCGGTCCTGCACGCGCTCGCCGACCACGTCGTGGACGACTACCTCGACGTGACGGACGCGGTGCAGGCCGACATAGACCAGGTGGAGATGGACGTGTTCTCCAAGGAGGGGGAGCGCGCCGATCCCGGCCGCATCTATCAGCTCAAGCGTGAACTCCTCGAACTGAAGCGGGCCGTGGTGCCGCTGGGCCGTCCTCTACAGACCCTCTCCACCCAGCCGATGCGGGTGATCGCCCCGGAGATACAGGCCTACTTCCGGGACGTCGACGACCACCTCAAGCGGGTCACGGAGCAGATCGCCGCCTTCGACGAGCTTTTGAACTCCATCCTCCAGGCCCATCTCGCACAGGTGACGGTCGCGCAGAACGAGGACATGCGGAAGATCACCGCCTGGGCCGCCGTGATCGCCGTGCCGACGATGGTCTGCGGCATGTACGGGATGAACTTCGACCACATGCCCGAACTGCACTGGAAGTACGGCTATGGAATGGTGGTCGGCTTGATCGCCGCCACCTGTTTCGCGCTCTACCGCGGCTTCCGGCGCAACGGCTGGCTCTAGGCCCGACGGGCGCGGGCGGGCGTCCAGGCCCGACGGGCGGGGGCGGGCGTCCAGGCCCGACGGGCGGGGGCCGCGGGGTCAGCTCTTCGCGTATACGCTCTCGACCCAGCTCGCGAGCTGGTTGTCGTCGAGGTGCGTGGCGAGGTCGGCCTCGCTGATCATGCCGACGAGGCGCTTGTTCTCGATGACCGGCAGCCTGCGGATCTGGCTGCCCTTCATCTCCTGGAGGACCTCGTCGACGCCGGCGCCCGAGTCGATCCAGCGCGGCGTGCCCTTGGCCAGGTCGCCCGCGGTCACCCGGGCCGGGTCGTGCCCCATCGCCACGCAGCCGACGACGATGTCGCGGTCGGTGAGGATGCCGCAGAGCCGCTCGTTCTCGTCGCTGATGGGCAGCGCGCCCACGTCGAGCTGACGCATCAGCTGGGCTGCGCGGTCCAGGGTCTCGTGTGCGGGGATCCACTGGGCGCCGCGGTGCATGATGTCTCCGGCGGTGGTCATGAGGTACCTCCCGGTGCCGGACGGCCGGCGCGGCGCGGAGGCACCGCTAGTCCCGGCGCCCCTCATTCTCGCCGGGCCACCGGAGGCTCGCACTCCGAAGCCGGTCGGCCCTGGCGGGACAGGGCCTCGGACCGAGAAGCCGACGCCGTCAGCCGCTCCACGCCGGGTGTCGTGGGTCGTCCGCGCGTACGACCACGTCCGCCACCGCACCGGGGTCCGTCTCCGCCTCGTAGCGTTCGAAAGCGGGCAGGGTCCACCGTTCGCTCTCCGTCGTACGTCGTCGCAGGGCGCCCGGTGAGAGGCTCGTGTGGACCGTCAGGTCGAAGGGGAACCAGTGGCCGAGCAGCAGCGGTCCGTGCAGCAACAGCAGGTTTCCGGGCTGGAGTTGGACGTACGGGCTGCGTGTGGCGCGGTCCGCGTGCGCGTCCCACAGGTCGGGCAGTACGCGTCCCGTGCCGCCCGGGTCCAGCGGCCCGAAGACCTCGCGCCAGAGTGCGCCGGTGTCGAACCAACCGCTGTAGTACGCCTCCACGTCCTCGCGCCCGTATTCGAGGCGGAGGGAAGCGGGGCGCAGGAAGCCTTCCGTGCCGACGACGAGCGCGGAGCGCCCGCGCACCCGCAGCGCCTCGGCCACACTCCGGGCCAGCTCGCCGGGCCTGCCCGCCGGGGCGCCGTCGAAGGCGACGCGTGGCCAGGGGCTCGCGTCCGCCGTCCTCAGGTCGAGCAGCCGGTCGGCGAGAGTGTCCGTGAGCCGGTCCCAGGTGATCGCTTCGAGTCGCACCCGTCCCATGATGCCGGGCTCGCCCCGCCGCGTTGCCGGGCCCTCCCCCGCCGTGCCACCGGGGCCGCCCGCCCCGCCCTCGCTGCGGTACGCACCCTCCCACCGGGGAATGAATCCTTCATGGCACCAACTCCCCTCGCCCGGAAAACACTTCTCGCCATCCAGCCCCTCAAGCGCCGCCACTGCGCGGAGTGCCGCGGCGGCCCGCTCACGCTTCTGGTCGTCGAGGACTCCGAGCCGCGCTGCCTGGACTGCGCCGACCTGGGGCATCTCGTCTTTCTGCCGCGCGGCGACACCGCGCTGACGCGTCGGGCCCGCGAGGGGAGCGGTCTCTCGGCGGTGGTGGTCCGCCTCAACCGGCGTCAGGGACGGTACGAGCGGCAGGGTGTTCTCGTCGAGGAGGCGGCGCTCGCACGGGCCGAGGAGCAGTGCCTCGCGGACGCGGAGGCGCGGGCGCGCCGCCGGGAGCGGGACGCCGCGCGGCGGGCCATGGAGGACGTGCGCTTCACCGCCGCCTTCGCGGAAGAGGTACGGCGGCTCTTCCCGGGGTGCCCTGATGAGCGGGCCCTGGCGATCGCCGAGCACGCGTCCGTGCGGGGCAGTGGGCGGGTGGGGCGGAGCGCGGCGGGCCGGGCGCTGTCCGCTGTCGCGGTGACTGTGGCGGTGGTGGCTGCCGTCCGGCACACGGAGACGCCGTACGACCGCCTCCTCATGAGCGGCGTCCCCCGGGGCGAGGCGCGCCGCCGGATCGCTCCGGCGGTGGAGGCGGTGCTTCGGGCCTGGCAGGGACCTGAGCGTCGAAATGACCTGGCGGTCTGATCCCCGGGGCTCTGGGGCCTCGCCCTGACCGCGCGTGGTGGGCTGCGGTCTGCTTGCTCGCCTTGCGTCGCACGTCCCTGACCCGCCTACCCAACCGATTACCCGGCGGGACATTCGGGTGGGCGGACGGAGGCGGACAGGCGGGCGGCGGGGAGCAAACCGGCGGGTGGGGGTGGTGCGGGCTGCGCGACGGGCCGGCGGGTCGCAGCGGCCCGCCGCTGAGCGGCGGGAAGATCCCACCCCGGTGGAGGCCACCCGCTCGTTCGTCCGCGCTTCGACACCGGGCAATCGGGCGGGAGAGCGGGAGACAACCGCCGCAAAGCGGGCGGGAAAGCGGCCCGAAGCCCGGAAGCCTGCGGCGATCGGGGCGGGCCCGTGGCTCGCGGCAGGCGCCCCGAGGCCCCCGGCCAGACGCCCGCGCATGCCCCCGCGCGCCCCACGCATGGCCACGCACCCGGCTCGGGCAATTCACTTGTGGTGAGGGGCCGCGCCATGGAGGATCACTGCGGCTCGCTCACCTGACGGCTGCCTTACACAACGCGGGAGTTGCCATGATCGAGGGACCGTATTTCGTGCTCGTCGTGCTGGGAGCGCTCGCCTGTGGCCTGGTCGCCGGAGCGTTCGTCGCGTTCTCGACCTTCGTGATGCGGGGCCTGGCCGCGCTGCCCCCGGCGCAAGGCATCGCAGCCATGCAGTCGATCAACGTCAAGGCCGTCACCGCCGGGTTCATGACCGTGTTCATGGGCGCCGCCGGCCTCAGCGCGGTCGTCGCCGTCGTCACCTTCGTGCTCTGGCCCGACCACGGCACCGTCGAGCTGCTGCTCGGCAGCGCGCTGTACCTGTTCGGGTCGTTCGGGGTCACCATCGCCGCGAACGTCCCCCGCAACGACGCCCTCGCCAAGCTCGACGCGCAGGCACCGGAGAACGCGGACCGCTGGCGCACGTACGTCCGTGAATGGACCATGTGGAACCACATCCGGGTCGGCGCATCGCTGGCCGCGTCCGCGTCCTTCATCCTCGCCCTGACCTAGCCTCCCGCCGGGCCAGGCCCACCCCGCCCCGCGCGCATGCCGCGCCCGCCCACCCGTCGTACAGTGGCCGAAAGCCCGCGAAACCACGCGACGAGCATGCGACGAGGCACGCGAGGGAGACGGCCATGGCCGACCCCAAAGGCTTCCTCACCACCCCCCGCCAGGAATGGCCGCGCCGGCCCGTCGGCGAACGGGTCGAGGACTGGGACGAGGTGTACGTCCCCGGCGCGCTGCTGCCCATCGTCGAGCCGCAGGCCGACCGCTGCATGGACTGCGGCGTCCCCTTCTGCCACGACGCCTGCCCGCTGGGCAACCTGATCCCCGAGTGGAACGACCTCGTGTCACGCGCCGACTGGCACGCCGCGGCGGACCGGCTGCACGCCACGAACAACTTCCCCGAGTTCACCGGCCGCCTCTGCCCCGCCCCCTGCGAGGCGGGCTGCGTCCTCGCGATCAATCAGCCCGCGGTGACCATCAAGAACATCGAGGCGGCCATCGCCGACCGGTCATGGACCGACGGACTCAATACGCCCCGCGCCCCGGACCGGCACTCCGGCAGGACGGTCGCCGTCGTCGGCTCGGGACCGGCCGGGCTCGCCGCCGCGCAGCAGCTGACGCGCGCCGGGCACACCGTCGTCGTGTACGAGCGCGACGACCGCGCGGGCGGGCTCCTGCGGTACGGGATCCCGGCGTTCAAGATGGAGAAGCACCACGTGGAGCGGCGCCTCGCGCAGATGCGGGACGAGGGCACCGTCTTCCGTACGTCCGTCGCGATCGGGCAGGACATCGGCGCCGCCGAGCTGCGGACCAGGCATGACGCGGTGGTGCTCGCCACCGGCGCCACCGCGTGGCGTGAACTCGACGTGCCCGGAAGGGAGTTGAACGGCGTCCACCAAGCCATGGAGTATCTCCCGCTCTCCAACCACGTGTGCGAGGGGGACCTCGACGCCTCCCCGCTGACCGCTGCGGGAAAGCACGTCGTGATCGTCGGCGGCGGGGACACCGGGGCGGACTGCCTGGGCACGGCGATACGTGAAGGGGCCGCGTCCGTCACGCAGCTGGACGTCTACGAGCGTCCCGGCGACCTACGCGACGAACTGGCCGAGCCTTGGCCGACGTACCCGAAGGTCTACCGCCTCTCCCCCGCGCACGAGGAGGCGGGCGAGCTGCGCACCGCCCCCGCGGCCGACGTGGACGCGCGGCTGTTCGCGGCGTCCACCCTCCGCTTCACCGGCGACGCGGCGGGCCGGGTGCGCGCCCTGCACCTGACCGAGGTCGACGCGGACCGCCGCCCCCGCCCCGGCACCACTCGTGAGCTCCCGGCGGACCTGGTGCTGCTCGCGCTCGGCTTCACCGGGCCCGAGCGGACCGCGGGCGGTCTGATCGACCAGCTCGGCCTGGATGTCGGTGAGCGTGGAACCCTCGCCCGCGACGCGGACTTCGCGACCAACGTGCCGGGTGTCTTCGCGACCGGCGACGCGGCCCGCGGTCAGTCCCTGGTCGTCTGGGCCATCGCCGAGGGCCGTGCCACCGCCGCCGCGGTGGACCGGTGGCTGACGGGCGCGACCCAGCTCGATGCGCCGGTCGGGCCGTACGACCGGCCGATGACAGCCTGAGACCGCCGGCCCGGCCGCGAAGGACCGGATCAGCTCACGACAGCAGGAAGTCGGCCTCCCCCGCCTTCGCCCCCTGGATGAACGCGTTGATCTCGCCGTGCGTGTAGATCAGCGCCGGGCCGTCCGGATCCGCCGACTGACGGACCGCCACCCTGCCGTCGGCCAGCTTCATGGCCTCCAGACAGTTGCCGCCGTTGCCGCCGCTCCACGGCTTGTGCCAGCCCTCGCTGCCGAGCTCACGGGCAGGCATGCCGTTGTAGATCCGGGAGTCGTCCCGGGACTCGGGGCGGGACCCGGCTCCGGGTTTGGACCCGGGGCGCGTTCCGGCTCGGTGTCGATCCATTCACAGCTCCTTGCGGAGGTCCCGGAGGATCTCCTTCGTGCGATGTGCCGTCGCGGCCTGCGCCGCCATGCGGTCCATGACCTCGAGGTGAGTCGCCACCTCGGTGCGTGCGTCCAGATAGACGGCACCGGTGAGGTACTCGCTGTAGACCATGTCCGGCAGCTCCGCCATGGCGAAGCGGAAGAGCACGAACGGTCCGTACGTGCCCGGGTGCGGGCCCGCCGCGAACGGCGCGATCTGCAGCGTCACCTGAGGGAGTTCGACGGCTTCGAGCAGCTTGTCGATCTGCTCGCGCATCACATCGGGACCGCCCACAGGTCTGCGCAGGGCGGTCTCGTCCATCACGATCCAGACCCGTGGCGCGTCCTCGCGGGTGAGCAGCGACTGGCGCTCCATGCGCAGCGCCACATACCGCTCGATGTCCTCGGGGCGGGTCTGGCCGATCGCCCCCGAGCGCATCACACCTCGCGCGTACTCCTCGGTCTGCAGCAGACCGGGCACGAAGTGCGGTTCGTAGGACCTGATGAGGCTGGCCGCCCCCTCCAGGCTGACGTACATGCTGAACCAGCCCGGCAGGATGTCGTGGAACCGCTGCCACCAGCCCGGCTTGTTCGCCTCTTCGGCGAGCGTCACGAAGGCGTCCGCCTCTTCGTCCGCGACGCCGTAGGACTTCAGGAGGAGCTGGAGATACGGGATCTTGAGTGCGACCTCGGCCATCTCCATGCGGCGGACCGTGGCGGGGGCCACGCGGAGAATCCGCGCGGCCTCCTCCCGCTTGAGGCCTGCGCGCTCACGCAGGTCCTGCAAGCGACGGCCTAGGACGACCTGGCCGACGGTCGGCGCGGACCGCGGTTCGCTCACGTCCTACCTCCACGTACTCCATGTCATGCCAATTCACTCCGCACCTGGAGCCGTTGCGAGCAGTGTGCCATGTGCCGTCGCGAAGGAACACGCCACTGTGCACTTTTCAGAGTGGGTCTTGCCAAGGTGTTCCCGGCGGGGCGATAGTGGATGGCGTGACTCCGCCCGCGCCGTTACACACCGCTGCCGCCGAGGCCCCTGTTGGCATGTCCGCCGACGCGTGGGCCGACAGCGGCTCCGAGCTCTGCGTCAGCTTCGCGCTGGTGCCACGGCCGGGCTCCGCATCACAGGCCAGACGGCTCGCGAACGCCCAGCTCCTGGGCTGGGAGATAGCCGAGGATGCCCGCGACGCCGCGGCCCTCGTGGTGTCCGAGCTGGTCACGAACGCGATCGTGCACACCGCGAGTCACCGGATCGTCTGCGAGCTCTGCACCAAACCCGGGTCACTGCGCATAGCTGTGCGTGACGACGGATACGGATCGGGTGTCCCGCGGCCCGCCCAGGAAGGGCCCGACGCCGACGAGGAGCACGGGAGGGGACTGCTTCTCGTCGAGGCGGTGAGCAACGCGTGGGGTGTGCGGGACGAGGGTCCCGGTGCGGGCCTCACCGTATGGGCGGAACTGCGGGCTTGACGTGAGTAAGGGTGCGGGCGTGAGGACGACGTGGGCAGGGGGCGTGTGAGCACGGTGACGGTGCGGCGGCTGTTGGATCTGGACACGCTGGTCCGCCTCGAACGGAGGCGGTCCGCCGTCGCCTCTCCACCGGCGCCGACGCGGCTCGCCGTCCCGGCCGGGATGACGCAGCCGCTGGGCTGCGACGCCGTCTCGGTGCCCGCGCGCTTCGGGCCGCGCCTGATGGCGCGGCTACCTCGTGTCGGATGTGTGTACGAGGACGCGGAAGCGGCACGGTGGTGGTGGATCGTGCCGGCGGATTCCGACGTCGCGCTGGAGTGGCCCTCCCCCGCTTATTACGCCGCGGGGGCCGTGGTGCCGGGCGCCCGGCACGCTCCCTCCCTGATCCACAGCCCCTCCGGGGGCGAGGTGCCCTATACGCCGCCGATTCCGCTGTATCTGGCGTGGTGCAGCGCGACGGGGACCACCCCGGCGTGGTCCCGTCCCGTGCGGGCGTAGCCTCCGGCGGGCACCGCCCCCTCCGCGTCGCTGTTGTCATGCCCCTGGCGATGTCTGTGATGTGCGTGGACCCCTCTCTGCCGTGACACGCCCCCGTCGTGCGCCGAACTCCTATGCCTGCGCGGGTGCGGAGTCGTCCGCATGGGGTATGGCACTGCCGCCCGGGTGAACCGGCAACGTCCTGCCCGGGGTTGCAACCCCGGGCAGGACGTACGCACACGGCAGAGGGAGAAGCAGACGAACGGCAAAGAGGACAACTCCCGGAGACAGAACAGCTCACGGGAGCAGAGCAACTCGCGTAAACAGGGCGGCACTTCGGAGTCGGAGGCGCTGCTCTTCGGCGGCCCTCTGCGCTACGACACCGGCTGGGCGCAGCACGAGGAGGCCTTCCTCCAGCTGGGGTTCCGTTCCATGCTGAAGCGGCTTCCCGCGCTCCTGGCCGCCAGCCTCCGGCTCGCCTGGCAGGCCGACCGGCAGGCGGCGCGCATCGTCATCGGCGCCGAGCTCGGCCGCGGACTCGCCCAGGCGGTGAGCCTCCTCGCGGTCAACAGCGTCCTCGGGCGCCTGATGACGGAGGCCCCGATCGCCGACCGGATGCGCGGCGCGATGCCCGCCCTGGTGACGATGGCGTCCGTGCTGTTCGTCGCCGCGCTGTTGCGCGCCGCTTCGACGTACGCGACAGGACGCCTTGAGCCGAAGGTCGAACGCGTCGCCACCGAGCAGTACTTGGAGCGCGCCGCGTCGGTGGAACTGTCGGCGATCGAGGACGACGCCTTCCACAAGCTGCTCGACACGGCGCAGTACGGTGCGGCGTCCGCCCGCCGCATGATCGGCACCGCCACGCGTGTGGTGAACGCGATGATCTCGCTGATCGCGGCGGCGAGCGTGCTGACCGTCCTGCACCCGGTGCTGCTTCCGCTCCTGGTGACGATGACCCTGCCGAGCGCGTGGAGCGCCCTGACGATCGCCCGGCGCCGCTATGTCTCCTTCCACGCGTGGGTGCAGCACGCCCGCGCGGGACGCCTCATCGGCAGCCTGCTCACGGAGGCGCGGGCGGCCCCGGAGATCCGGGTGCACGGCGTGGGGCCCTTCCTGCTGCGGCACTTCCGGTCCATGTCGGAGGCGGCCGAGGAGGAACAGGCGCGCCTCGCGCGGCTTGCGGCACGTACGGGCCTGATCGCGGCGGCCTGGACGGGCGTCGCCACGGCGGCGACGTACGCGACGCTCGGCGGGCTGCTGCTCGCCGGGGCGATGGCACTGTCCGTCGCGGGCACCGCCGTCATCGCGATCCGCACCGGCGCGTCCAACCTCGACACACTCGTCCTGGAGATCAACTCCCTGCACGAGGACGCCCTGTTCGTCGGCGACCTGGAGCGGCTCTTCGTGGAGGCGGCGCAGCGTGCGATCCCGGTCGGCGGCGCCGAACTACCGCCAGAGCCAAGGGAGATACGGTTCGAGAACGTCACCTTCCGCTACCCGGGGGCCTCGGGCAAGGACGCGCTCAGCGACGTCTCCCTCACCCTGCCCACCGGGAAGATCGTCGCCCTCGTGGGCGAGAACGGCTCCGGCAAGACCACCTTGGTGAAGCTGCTCGCGGGTCTGTACGCGCCGAAGAACGGCCGCATCATGTGGGACAGCGTCGACGCGGCGACCGCCGACCGGCATCAACTGGCGGAACGGATCGCGATGGTGGCGCAGGACTTCAAGCGCTGGCCGTTCACGGCGCGCGTGAACATCGCGGTCGGCCGGTCGTCCGTGCCGCTCACGGACGACCGGCTCGACGCCTCGGTCGGCGAGGCCGGCGCCGGGGACGTCGTGGCCGATCTGCCGCGCGGGCTCGACACGCTCCTTGCCCGTGCGTTCACCGGCGGGCACGAGTTGTCGGGCGGCCAGTGGCAGCGGCTCGGCATCGCGCGAGCCGCGTACCGGCGCGGCAGCATCCTCATCGTGGACGAGCCGACGGCGGCGCTCGACGCCCGCGCGGAGCTGGAGGTCTTCGAGAAGATCAGAGCCCTTGCCGGGACGGGCCAGACCGTCATCCTCATCACCCACCGGCTCGCGTCGGTGCGCCACGCGGACCTGGTCCATGTCCTGGACGGCGGGCGCCTGGTGGAGTCGGGCACGCCGGACGAACTCCTGCGGACAGGTGGGGTCTACGCGGAGCTGTACGCGCTGCAGGCCGACCAGTTCACGGCGAAGATCCCCTCGCCCGACGGACGCCCCCGGCGCTGACTCTCAGGCGGCGGCCGCCACCTCGGGGGCCTCGCTCTGGCGCACGATCACGAGGAAGGCGTCGGAGGCGAGGTCCATGACGACCTCCGCCCGTTGTCCCTCCATGCGGCGGGCCCGCGCGAACTCCTCCGCGGGCCACGAGCCGCGCGGCCCACCGGCCGGAAAACGTTCAAGTACCACTCGGCTGTTCATCATCGTCCTTCTGCTCCCCCGTCGGCAGTCCTGGCGGACCCTTGTGGAGTAGAACGCGCCGAGGGGGTGAAAGGACTCGCACCGTGACGGACTTGACACCTGGTTGTGTCGGCCCGTCACATCTCGTACTCGTCGTGATACTTGAGCCGGCTGCTGCCCGCGGGGGCCCCGAGCCCCGTCGCCCGGCCCTTCGGCTCCTCCCAGTCCTCCTGCCGGCCGAGGGCGGTGAGGTCGAGGAGGCTCGAATAGGAGGCGACCCAGTCCGTGCCGCGGTCGTACGTCGAGTACGTGTGGAAGACGCGGTCGCCGTCCCGCAGGAAGCAGCTGAGGCCCGGCTGTTCGTAGGACGCGTCGCCCTCGCCGACGGTGGCGTCGAAGTCGTGGTTGAAGTCGCTGCCGTGGGAGGAGTACCACGGCACTGTCCAGCCCATCCGCGCCTTGAAGGGCAGGATCTTGGTGAAGGGCGCGCGGGATACGGCGATGAAGTTCGTGCCGCGGGCCCGCAGATGGGCCAGGTGTCCGATCTGGTCGAGGAACGCCGAGCAGCTGCGGCAGCCCGCGTCCCACTCCGGGGCGAACATGAAGTGGTAGATGATGAGTTGGGCGTTCCCGTCGAAGAGGTCGAACAGCGTCGCCTTGCCGTCGCAGCCGTCGAAGAGGTACTCCTTGCCGATCTCGACCATCGGAAGCCGCCGCCGCTCGGCGTTGAGCGCGTCACGCGCCCGTGTCTCCGCCTTCTCCTTGGCGAGCAGTTCCTGGCGCGCGGTGAGCCACTCCTCGCGCGTGACGATGTCCGGAAGTCCCATGGTCCCTCAGCCCCTCCTGCGGACCCGCCCCTCGGATCCGTACTTCTCCGAGGGGTGACTTGCGGGGCCGCGGGAACTCATCGGTCGCGGCGAAGAAACTTCGAGGAATCCTGAAGGGAGCCCGAGAAGCCTTGCACGCCGTAGAAGCTCGGGAGGCTAGAACGTCACCGGGAGCGCGAGCAGTCCGCGGGCCCGCATCGAGGGACGCCACCGCAAGTCCCCGGGCGGTACCGCGAGCGCGAGGCGGGGGAAGCGTTCGAGGAGGGCGGCGAGCGCGGTGGCCGTCTCCAGGCGGGCGAGGGGTGCGCCGACGCAGTGGTGGATGCCGTGGCCGAGGGCGAGGTGGCCCGAGGCGTCGCGGGTGATGTCCAGGCGGTCGGCGTCGGGGTAGCGGCGCGGGTCGCGGTCGGCGGCCGACGGGGAGAGCAGCACGGTCTCGCCCGCCGGGACGGTGACGCCGCCGATGGTGACGTCTTCGAGGGGGAAGCGGCGGATGGCGAGCAGGACGGGCCCGTCGTAGCGCATGAATTCCTCTACAGCCGCAGGGAGTTGAGAGGCATCCGCACGCAGGGCCGCGAGCTGGTCGGGGTGGCGGAGGAGGGCGAGGACCGCGTTGCCGATGAGCTGGACGGTGTTCTCGTATCCGCCCAAGAGGATCAGGAAGGCGAGCGACATCAACTCGTCCTCGCTCAGCCGGTCCTCTCCAGCCCGGCCTCCCTCACCCTCGTCCCGTACGGCGATGAGGTCCGAGAGTAGGTCTTCGGCGGGCTCCTTGCGCTTCTCCGCGAGGAGTTGCGTGAAGAAACCGAGCATCGCGACGACGGCCTCCTTCGCGGCCTGCGGACGCGCGGGGTCGGGCGCGACGAGCGCGTCGGTCCAGACCCGGAAGTCCGGACGGTGTCCGGCCGGCACCCCGAGAAGGTCGCAGATGACGGTGATCGGGAGCGGGGCGGCGTACGCGGCGACGAGATCGGCGCGGCCCAATGGCTCGACGGCGTCGAGGAGTTCGTCGGCGGTACGTCGGATCGGCGCACGCAGGCTCTCCACCCGGCGCGACGTGAAGGCCTTGCCGACCAGGCGCCGGATGCGGGTGTGGTCCGGGGGGTCCATGTTGAGCAGGTTCGCGTCGAGGGCCGGCGGCAGCGCGAAGCCCCGGTAACTGCCGGGCAGCGCACGGCTCTTGTCGAGCGAGAGCCGCGGGTCGGCGAGCGCGGCGCGTACGTCGTCGTACCGCGTGACCAGCCAGGCCGGGCTGCCGTCAGGTCCCGCCACCCGGTGCACGGGCGCGGTGTCGCGCAGCCGCGCATAGACGGCGTAGGGGTCGTCGATGAGGCCGTCGGCGGGGTCCGGCTGCGGGGCATGCGACATGGCCCCACCCTAGGCAGCCACTCCCCCGGCCCTGCGTTCCGCCCCCGTAGTCCTGGATCCGCTTGCCGTGGCTAGAGGCGCCGGTCACGCATCAGGGTCCGACCGCCGGCAATCGTCGTGGTGACGTCCGACGCGAGTGCGTGGCTGCGGTCGATCAAAGCGGGCAGCTCGGCGCCCAACTCCGCGACGGCGGACGGCACATCCAGGGTCAGAAGGCGCCGGTCACGCATCAGGGTCCGACCGTCGACAATCGTCGTGGTCACGTCCGACGCGAGTGCGCTGTGCACGAGCGTGGCCGCCAGGTCATGGCCCCTGGGCAGCCGCTCCCCCGAGCCCGCCTTCCGCCCCCGGCTCTCAACCCTCGTAGTCCTGGATCCGCTTCCCGTGGCTGCGGTCGATCAATGCGGGCAGCTCGGCGCCCAACTCCGCGACGGTGGACGGCACATCCAGGGTCAGAAGGCGTCGGTCGCGCATCAGGATTCGTCCGTCGACGATCGTCGTGGTGACGTCCGACGCGCGTGCGCTGTGCACGAGCGTGGCCGCGAGGTCGTGGACGGGCTGGGTGTGCGGACCGTCGAGGCCGACGAGGATGATGTCGGCGCGGCGGCCGGGCGCGAGGCTGCCGATTTCCTCGCCCAGGCCGACGGCTCGCGCGCTCTGCAAGGTGGCGTGGTCGAGCGCCTGGCGCGCGGTCAGCCAGGTGGGGTCGCGCTCGGTGGATTTCTGCACGAGGGCGGTGAGTGTCATGGACTCCCAGACGTCCAGGGTGTTGTTCGACGCGGCTCCGTCGGTGGCGAGGCCGACGGGGACGCCGATCTCGCGCAGGGCGCGCACGGGCGTGGTGTCCCAGCCGAACTTGAGGTAGCCGCGCGGAGCGGACGCCACCGCGACGCGTCCCGCCGCCTGCCGCAGCACGGGCAGGTCACGGTCGAGAATGCCCGTGCCGTGCGCGATGAGGACGTCGACGTCGAGCAGGCCGGTGCGGTGCAGGATCTCGATGGGGGTCAGGCCGTGCCGCTCCAGGCTGTTGTCGGTCTGGGCGCGGTCCTCGGCGGCGTGCAGGTGGACCATGAGGCCGTGCTCGCGGGCGAGTTCGGCGGTCGCGGCGAGGTCCGCGTCATCGACGGTATACGGGGCGTGCGGGGCGAGCGATGTGGTGATGCGGCCGTCGGCGGCGCCACGCTGCCGCAGCGCGAACTCCAGCGACGCCGCGCGGCCGTCGGGCCCCTGCGAGGAGAAGAAGGCCGCGCCCAGATTGGCGCGCAGGCCGCTCTCGGCGACGACATCGGCGACGGTGTCCATCGCGAAGTAGTGGTCGGCGAAGGTCGTCACGCCGCCCCGGATCATCTCCGCGCACGCGAGCCGGGCGCCCAGGCCGACGACGCGCTCGGTGAGGTTGGACTCGATGGGCCAGATCCAGTCGTTGAACCACTCGTGCGCCGGCAGATCCTCCGCGATGCCGCGCAGAGCCACCATCGGCGTGTGCGTATGGCAGTTGATCAGTCCGGGCAGGGCCGCCTGACCGCGTGCGTCGATGTGCTCGGCGGCCCGGAGTCCGGCGGTCTCGGGGGTGGTGGTGACGGCGTCGATGCGGCCGTCGCGCACGACGATGGCCGCGTCGTCGAGGAATCCGACCTGGCCTTCGGTGTCGTGGACGAGGGCCGTGCAGCCCGTGATGACGAGATCGGCGGGGCCGTGCGCGGGAGGCGGCGTCATCTCTTCAAGGTACGGGGAGTGCGCATCCCGTGCCCTGTCGCGTCGCCGGTTTCGCGAGCACGCTGACGACAGCCCCGTCGACCCACCCACCACGCGAGAAAAGTTGGAGCCCGCCATGCTCGTCGGCACGTGGAACCTGGAGAACCTCTACCGGCCCGGCGGCACGTACGGGCCCAAGGACAAGGCCGCGTACGAGGCCAAGCTGGCCTCGCTCGCGGCGACGATCAGGGCACTGAACCCGAGCGTGCTCGGGGTGCAGGAGGTCGGCGACCCGGAGGCCCTCACGGATCTGGCCGGGATGCTGGAGGGCACCTGGCACACCACGCTCTCGGAGCACACGGACGAGCGCGGCACCCGCGTCGGCTTCCTCAGTCAGCTGCCGGTGTCGGTCACGGCCGACGAGGACCGTTTCCCCGGGCCGCTCGGCCCGGTGCAGATCAGCGACTCGGGCAAGCCGGTGGCGCGGGCGGGCCGCGGAGTGCTCGCGGTGACCGTGTCGACGCGCGCCTTCTTCTTCGACGCGGTGGTGTGCCATCTGAAGTCGAAGCTGCTGTCGTTCGGCGGTGGCCGGTTCCAGCCGCGGGACGAGGGCGAGCGGGCCCGCTTCGGGGCGTACGCGCTGTACCGGCGCTCGGCCGAGGCCACGCTGGTGCGGTCCCTGGCGGGGCGTCTTCTGAAGGGCGACGGCCGTCAGCACGACGTCGTGGTGCTCGGCGACCTGAACGACGAGGTGTCCGCGGCGACGACCCAGATCCTGCTCGGCCCGCCCGGCTCCGAGATCGGCACCCCCGGGTTCGACAAGCCGGACAAGGGCGACGCGCAACGCCTGTGGAACGTGGCCCCGCGCATCCCCGCCGAGCAGCGTTTCTCCCGTATCCACGCGGGGCGCCGTGAGCTGATCGACCACGTCCTGGTGAGCCGCGGCCTCTTGGACCTGGTCACGGCGGCGGGTACGGGCGTGCCGGGCTCGACGGCCACCGCGCTGCCGTCGGTGCGGGACGGGGATCCGGCGGAACGGAGGAACGCGAGCGGCTCCGACCACGCGCCGGTGTGGATACGGATCGAACGCTAGGGCCGGGGCCGCCGCGCCTCGCACCCGCCTAGCCGCGCGGGACCACCGTCGACAGGACGCCCGGCAGCGGGTACCAGTCCGACGACACGATGCTGGCGTGCCCCCGCGCCAGCAGGGCCACGCGGTCACGGGCCTGGGCCTCGGTGGGGTTCACGGAGTCGATGGCCGGGGCGACGTTGTGGGCGTCTGACATGACGACCAGATAGCGCCGGTCGGCGTACCACTTGGTGTCGATGGTGCCGCCCGCGTAGGCGGAGGCATCGCCGTCGAACAGCACGAACCAGGGCCGGATCGCCGCGTCCGTGTACCGTCCGCGCGGGTCACCGGCCTCGGCACCGAGCACGGCGGGGAAGGCGGCGGCCTCATCGAGGCGCCCGGCCGCCGCGAGGTCGCGCAGGTGGGTGGCGTACTCGCGGTCGGTCCACAGGGTGTCGGCCGGGTTGCCCTGTTCGACGGTGCCGGGGATGAGCTCGACGATGAACTTGCCCGCGAGGTCGCTCCGCCGGGGCCAGCCGTCACTCCGTACGGCGTCGTCGAGGGTGGCATGCCCTCCGGTGAGCTGGCCGGGGCGGTAGACGGCGTCGCCGAGCTTGCTCTTGAGGAGGGCGTCGAGGTCGGCGGGCCCGCGGCCGTTCCTCCCCTGGAAGCCGTCCTTCAGCTCCAGCTTCAGCAGGATGGGGCGGTGGCCGGGGTGGACGTCGTGCCAGCTCTTCATGTCCGTGAGGCATCCGGCGAGGGTCTGGTTGCGCGGCTTGGTGCGCAGTTCGGCCGGGGTCGCGGCGTTCTCGCAGTTGTTGTCGTTCCCGACCGGGTTGCTGTGCGAGACCCGCCAGCCACTGCCGAACACGTTGGTCCACACGTCGAGTTCGAGCATCCCCGCGCCGGAATCGAGCGCGTCGGCGAAGTACGGGTACTTCGTCTTCTCGTAGGCGTTGTGGACGCCGACGCCGGTGGTGGCCGCGTACGGCGACTGCGGCGCCGGATCGTCGGCGACTGCGGCGGCACCGACGTTCCCGCTCGCGGGCCCCGCGGCGCCGAACGCCAGTGCGCCCGCCGCCACGACCGCCATGGCGAGACCTGTCCCTGTCCGTGCCTTCATGGTCCCAGTACGTGCCTTCATGCCGGCCATCCCCTCCACCAATTCGGTCAAGTCTGGGGAAACGTATGGGAGTTGTGTGTCGTATGGGAAGACGGCGACTTACGGGAGGGGAGAGGAGAGGGGAGAGATATCCAGCCGTACGGCCGTACGGGAGGGGGCACGGGGTGTGTCGTGTCGACTACCGTCTGTGCCCGATATGGATCAAGTTTGGACCACGTCATGCACCTCCTTGTGGATCACGTCGTGGATCAAGCCACGCAGAGAAAGGGACCCCCCATGCCTCTCGCCCTCTCCCACATCTCCCGCACCCGCCTCGCCGTGACCGCGGCCGTCGCCGTGGTCCTCGCGGTCGCTGCGCCCGCCGCGTACGCCTCGTTCGACACGGACGCGCGCGAGCCCGGCGCGACCACCACGTCGCAGGTGGCCCGCGGCAAGGCGTACACCGAGACCCGCCTCTTCTTCGGGACCGAACGCCCGGACGGCGGACCCGATGTGACGGACAAGCAGTTCATGAGGTTCATCGACGTCGAGGTCACGCCGTCGTTCCCCGACGGACTCACCGTGCAGGACGGCCGGGGCCAGTGGCGGGACTCGAACGGCAGGGTCGAGCGTGAGCGTTCGTACGAGCTGATCCTGCTGTACCGCACGTCGCAGGCACACAAGCTCGACGACGACATCGAGGACATCCGCGAGGACTACGTGAAGAGGTACGACCAGGATTCGGTGGCGCGGCTCGACGATCGGCTGCGTGTGGACTTCTGAGGTGCGCGCGCCGGGCCCTGGACCCGGCGTGCTCACGCCACCGCGGTGAGTTCCACGAGCAGCTCGTCGATGCGCTGCGCGTGCCGCCGCGGCAGGCGTCCCGTGTCGTCGACGTGCACCGCGCAGGCAGTCGTGGTGTCGACGAGGCGTTCGAGCGTGGCCGCCACCCGCTCCGACCCTTCGGAGTGCTTCGCAAGGGCGGGAAGTTCGGCGGCCGCCAGGTCGATCGCGGCGCGCGCCTCGGCCAGCGTCCGGTACGCCTCGCGCCGCAGGGCCCAGCGGGCGGCGCGGTGGTCGGTGTGGTGGCCGGAGCGGCGGCCGGTGCTCGCATGGTCACCGTCCTCTGGGTCACCGTCCTCGGAAGCTCCGCTCGGGACGCCGCTCAGGACGTGGCGCAGGTACGCGTGCGCTGACGCGCGGGCGGCCGAGAGCCGGTCCTGTACGCGACCGCCGCGCTGCACCGGCCAAGGCAGATGCCCGACGAGCAGGACGATCCCGCAGGCGAGCAGGGTCTCACCGATCCGCCCCCAGGAGGCCTGCGGCTCCCCGCCCACCATGACGAGGGCGAGGACGAGGACGGTGACGACGGCGGTCTGGGCGGCGAAGTGCCGGGTGGCCACGGGGACCAGCGCACCGCACACGGCGACGACGGCGACGAGCCCGGCGGGCCGCGGCAGCAGGGCAGCGAGTGCCGCGAAGAGGACGGCGCCGATGACGGTGCCTGCGGCCCGGCACAGGACGCGTGAGACCAGCGGCCCGAGGTCGGGCTTGACCAGGAAGACGGCCGTGGCGGGCAGCCAGTACCAGTGGGGGTGGTGCAGGGACTGCGCGACGGCGGCGCTCGCCCCGAAGCAGAGCGCGACGCGCAGGCCGTATTCACGCCCGCCGGGACCGGCAGCGGAGCGCAGCACGTCGAGGGGGCCACGCCTGCGGCCGCGCGGAGGACGGGCGTTGCCGCTGTCGAAGGCTTCGGCGGCGCGCAGCAGAGCGTCGTCGAGGGCGCGGAGCCCGGCGCCGGAGCGGGCGGGCGCGGGCAGCGGTCCGCCGGGGGCGCCGTCGCGGACGGCGGCGGCGAGACGCCTCGGCCCCACTCCGGTACGCGCAGGGAGCGGTTCACCGGCCCAGGCGAGCGCGGTCGCCGCCTCGCCGAGCGGCAGCGCGGCGAGATACTGCGCGTGCAGCCGCCGCTCGGCAGCCGAACTGGCGTGCCTGCGCAGGCGCGGCCCGGAGAGGGCGTCCTGGGCCTGGTCGAGCGCGGCGGTGAGGGCGGCGCGGCGGGCGGTGGAGTGGGGAGTTCCGACGGCGTCGAGGAGCGCGGCGACGGCTTCGTAGACGCCGGCTACGGCGGCGCGTTCGCCGTCAAGGCGGTAAGCCCCAGCACCCCCCTTACGACTCCCACAACTCCTACGCCCCCTACGACCGTCGGGCGAAGGCAGGGTGAGCCGCAGCACGATCAGCCAGGCGGCCCCGGCGAGAAAGAACAGCGCACGCTGCGGGCCGGACTCGGGCAACGGCATCCCCGCCCCGATGGCGGCGGCGACAAGAAGCTGCGTGCCACTGGCCGATGCGACGGGCCCGACGGCGCTGAAGGCCCCGGCGAGAAGCCCGAGGACGGCGAACAGCAGCGGCAGCGGCAGGTACGACCCGCCACCCCGTGCCCCGACGTAAGCCCCGAAGACGAGCCCACCGGCCCCCGCGAGCGCCGGCACCCCCAGCCGCCGCACGGCTGCGCGCCGACTCCCGGGCCGGTCGTTGATCCCGGCCAGCATCGCCCCGAGCGCGGCGACCACCCCCACGGAAACCCGCCCGGAGACCACACCCACCCCCAGCAACGGCCCCGCGGCCAACGCACCCCGCAGAACGGCATGCCACGGCACGGGCCCACGCTGCGTACGCAGGGCATGACCGAGCCAGGGCGGAAGGGAAGTCACACGCGGGAGGGCTACGCGCGGGGAGGCTACTCGCGGGATCACCGGGCTCCTGTCGTCATCGGGGGGCGGGCATCGAGGGGCGCCACCGGACGACGTTGGCCTTGGCTTGCGATCAACCGTAAAAGTTGATTCCGGAGAAAATGCAACGGGCGCGTTTCATCGATGTGATGGTTCGCGGACACTGGACGGGGGGGACGCCCGGCTAGGGGGATATCCGGATGGCGCGCACCGAACGTCATCCGATTGTCCACACGGATGACGGCAGACCGTCAAAGGATCTCAACTGGTCCGCGCCAGAGCCTAGTTGCCCGTCATATCCCCGGGCACCATGCTTACATGAGCAGCGGCGCCGGAAGCATGCCACCACCATCACCTCCCCCCATGCCACCCGTGAGGCGACGCAACACGGTGTTCAGGCTTTACGACGCGCCGCTTTACCGGGACTGGGCGGCCTGGACGACCGCCTTCATGGTGGTGATGACGGCATTCGCCATCGGGACGAGCGATGATCCGCGAGGCATGCCCGCATGGCTGGACACCTTGCTCGCAACCATCACGTTCACTGTGCTGTTCGGCGTGTTACCGGCGTGGGTTCGTCTTTTGATCAGACGCAGAAGATGGCGCACGCACAACAGTCCTCCCGTCAATGGGTTCGCTGACGGACATCCAGACCCCTCGTTCCCGTTCGAGTCTCTGCCGCCGGCCTCGCCACCGCCGGTTCAGGAAATGCCGCGTCCCGCGCAGCTGGTGGACGTCAAGGTCCGCGCAGAGACCCACCCGTCCACCCCCGCACCGGCACCGGCACCGGCACCGGCACCGAAACCCACACCCACACCCACACCCACACCAGAAACGGCACCGGCATCAACGCCCCGGAGGACCGGCATGGACCCTGTGGACGCGTCACGGGTGCTGACACACGCGCGTCAGACCTTGCCGCACCCGGTCGCCCGTGCCGTCCGCGCGTTTCAGCAGGCGGACACCCCTCGAGACCAGTACGAAGCGATGCTCGATGCCGCCGAAAGCCTTGCCCTCACCGTTTGCGTCACGGCGGCAGCGCTGCTGCACAAGCCGGGGACGGACTCAGGGCTCGATGTCCTGTCCGAGCTGAGGAGGGCCTACCTCAGGTCCGGAGCCATGTTCGGTACCTGGGCGGTCGGCCTCGACCGGGTCCACTACGTCACTACGGAGCATCCTCGACTGCTCTCCGCGGAATTCTCCTCAGGTGTGGCCGGCATGCTCGACGATCTCAAGTCCCTGAAGAACGAACGCAATCGCACCGCTCATGGTGACAAGCCACTCAGTCAGCCCGAGTCCGCCCTGCGCGTGGCAGAGTGCAAAGATTTTCTCGAACACGCCCTCTCCACAGCCGAGTTCCTGGAGGAATTGCGCTGGCTCCGCATCGCGTCGTGCGACTACCGGCAGAGAGCGCGCACCTTCCAGGTCGTGGCGCGGAACGCCACGGGCGATCACCCAGAATTCGAACGCCAGACGTACGAGTGGGACGAGCCCGTGGCCAGCGAGGCCTTCTACGTGCTCACGCCGGAAGGGCCGGTGCCACTCTCCCCCTTCGTCACCTATACGTTCTGCCCGCAATGCAGGCAGATGGAGATTTGCTACGCCTCGCGCGTCCCGAAGAAGCGGGAAAGCCACGCGACGGTCAAGAGCTTCAGCCGGGGCCATGAGATTTCCGTGCCGGAACTGGGTGACGAAATCCGCGGTCTGCCGAGCCGAGGGTGAGGCACGGAGTTCGGCTACAACGCGGACGGTACCGGCCGCTTCCTGGGCTCGTGCCAGGAGACGTCGATGCCCGCTTCCGTGCCCGTCTGCTCCTCGTAACCGATCGCGTCGTAGAAGCTGCACGGCCGGCCCACCCCGCCCGACAATTCGCTGGCGGGCGGAGGCCCAAGGACCGCAGGCTTGCCCCATGAACCGCACCACCGCCGACGACTCCGCCACCGCCATTGCCGCACCGCCCACCCACCAGATCCGCGCCCTGCACACGGAATCGACGGTCACCGTCTACCAGGCGTACGCCTCCGAGATCGGTGAGCCCGCGGCCCGCACCGGCCGCTTTCCCGCCGCCTGGAAACGCGACCGCATGACATGGATCAAGCCGTCCTTCCTGTGGATGATGTATCGCTGCGGCTGGGGCACGAAGGAAGGCCAGGGGACCGTCCTCGCGGTGGAGATCACCCGCGAGGGCTTCGAGTGGGCTCTTCGTCACGCTTGCCTTTCGCATTACGCGCGCGACGTCCACCCCGACCAGGCCGCCTGGAAGCGGGAGTTGAGGCGTTCGCCGACCCGGGTCCAGTGGGACCCGGAGCGCGATCTTCAGCTCAATCCGCTGCCGCACCGCTCCCTCCAGCTGGGCCTGGCGGGAGACGCGGCGCGCCGTTACGCGGACGAGTGGACGGTCTCGATCACGGACGTCACCGAACGTGCCCGCGCCCTTCACGAGCGGGTACGCGCCCAGGACCTGGAATCGGCGGGGGCTTTGCTTCCCGCGGAACGGCCCTACCCCACGCCCGACGCCCTGCTGGCTCACCTGCGCGCGTGAGGTGGCGGCCGCCCGTCCGGCGCATTTGCATGCCTCTTACGGGCCGATCGCCGCGCTCAGCGCTCCCACCGGATCCGCGTCCGCCTCTCCCTCCGGCCACCAGTCGTCCCTGCCCGGCTCGCTCCGGTAGGGGTACCAGCGGGCGTCTTGGCCGAAGCGGAGTTGCAATGTGCCCTTTGCGTCCGTGAGTTGGTTTCTGCGGATCGTCATGCGGGGGAGGTCCGCCGCGATCAGTGCGCCCCTTGCTCGGTCGAAGGGACCCGCCGGGGGGTCCCACGGGGATTCCAGGACCGACAGGCCGTCCTCGCCGCCTTGGCGCCAGGCCGCCGCGGCTCGGGCGAGGTCTGCTGGGGTGTGGTTCACCGCCCTTGCCAGTTCGGTGAATTGGCGGCTGAACGTGCGGCGGCCCGTCAGGCCGGGGTGGGAGGCAGCCAGGCGTACCGCGTCGTGCCAGGGGTCGGCCGCGGGGAACGGGTCCGCGCCGGTGGTCAGATGTGCGTGGGCCCGCGATGCCGCGTCCGTGGCCAGGAACTCCAGGGATGTGGGGCTGGGGGCGCCGGGGAGCGAGGGGAGGAGTGGGGGTTCGCCCAGGTGGGGCGGGGGTGGTAGCGGGGCCGGGAGTGGGGGCCGGTAGTCCGTCGCCAGGATGTCCCGGGCCAGGGTTCCGGGGAGGGAGATGCCGCCGGTCGCGTTCTGCTCGGCCGTCGCGGATTGTTCGCGCGCCGCCTGGTGCGCGTTGCGCTGGGCCAGTTCGTCCAGGAGCGCCTGTTCGTCTCCGCCTCTCAGGAGGAGGAGCACGAAGGGGTCGGCGTCCAGCAGTCGGGCCGTCTGGTAGGTGAGGGCCGCCGCGTGCTTGCAGGGGCGCCCGTGATCCGGGCAGGTGCAGGACGGGACCAAGTCACCCGGGCCCGGGAGGTGTTGCACGCCTGCCCGTTGCGCCGCGTCCACCAGGGCGTGCGGCATGTCCTTGTCCAGGAGCGCCGCGATGTGCGCGGGTTCCGTGGCCACCGCGTCCAGGAACCCGTCCCAGTCCTCGGGCGCGAGGGTGCGCATGCGGATCTCGGCGCGGTAGGGGCGGGGGCGACTGCCGTGTACGTACGCCACGATGCGGCCGGGCGCGACGGTGATCGTATCCACGTGCCCCTCACGCGCGTACGCCCTCCCCCGGGCGAGACGACCCGCGTCGAGCGATGTCTCCTCCAACGCGCCGATCCAGGCGTTGCCCCACCAGGAGGTGGCGAACGGAGCCTGAGGATCGGGGTGTTGTGGGAGCGGGGGGAACACGCGGCTGGCGCCGGTTGCGCGACTGGCGGGGGTCATCGCGCCGCGTCGCCCGCCCCTCATGACGCCCTCCGCAGCGACACCAGGTCCGCCAGGTCCGCGTCCGACAGTTCCGTGAGTGCCGACTCGCCGCCCTCGCCCAGTACCGCGTCCGCCAACGCCTGTTTCGCTGCGAGGAGTTCGGCGATGCGGTCCTCCACCGTGCCCTCCGTGATCAGGCGGTGCACCTGGACCGGCTGGGTCTGGCCGATGCGGTAGGCGCGGTCCGTGGCCTGTTCCTCCACCGCCGGGTTCCACCAGCGGTCGTAGTGGATGACGTGGCCCGCCCGGGTGAGGTTCAGGCCCGTGCCCGCCGCCTTGAGGGAGAGGAGGAACACCGGGGCCTCGCCCGACTGGAAGCGGTCCACCATCTCCTCCCGCCGCGCCACGGGCGTACCCCCGTGCAGGAGTTGCGTGCCGATACCGCGCCGCGCCAGGTGCGATTCGAGGAGGCGCGCCATCTCCACGTACTGCGTGAAGATGAGGACCGCGCCGTCCTCCGACAGGATCGTGTCGAGGAGTTCGTCCAGGAGTTCCAGCTTTCCCGAGCGCGGACGGCCCCCGCGTGTCGCGAGCTCGCCGTCCTTCAGGTACTGCGCCGGGTGGTTGCAGATCTGCTTCAGCGCCATCAGGAGCTTCATCACCAGGCCCCGCCGCGCGATGCCCTCGGACGCCTCGATGCGCGCCAGCGTCTCGCGTACGACCGCCTCGTAGAGCGACGCCTGTTCGCGGGTGAGCGTCACCGGGTGGTCCGTCTCCGTCTTGGGCGGCAGCTCCGGGGCGATGCCCGGGTCGGACTTCTTGCGGCGCAGGAGGAAGGGGCGCACCAGGCGGGCGAGGCGGGCCATCGCCTCGTCGTTCTCGGCGAACTCGCCGCCCTCCGCCAGGCGGGCGTGGCGGGCCCGGAACGCCTTGAGCGGGCCGAGGAGGCCGGGCGTCGTCCAGTCGAGCAGCGCCCAGAGTTCGGAGAGGTTGTTCTCCACCGGAGTGCCGGTGAGAGCCACCCGCGCCGCCGACGGAATCGTGCGCAGCGCCTTCGCCGTCGCCGCGTGCGGGTTCTTGACGTGCTGCGCCTCGTCCGCCACCACCAATCCCCAAGCCTGGGCGGCCAGTTCGGGTGCGCTCGTACGCATCGTCCCGTACGTCGTCAGGACGAAGCCGCCCTCCAGGTCACCGGCCAGGCTGCGGCCCGCTCCGTGGAAGCGGTGCACCGGCACCCCCGGCGCGAATCTCTCGATCTCCCGTTGCCAGTTGCCGAGCAGCGACGCCGGACAGACCACCAGCGTCGGCTCCGGGCGTGCCCGGTGCAGGTGGAGGGCGATCAGCGTGACCGTCTTGCCGAGTCCCATGTCGTCGGCGAGGCAGCCGCCGAGGCCGAGCGACGTCATCCGGTCCAGCCAGGCCAGGCCACGGAGTTGATAGTCGCGGAGGGTGGCGGAGAGCGCGGGCGGCGGAGTGATGGGGCGCAGGTCGTCGGTCAGGCGTTCCCGCAGCCGCGCCAGGGCTCCGATCGGAACCGCCTCGACGCGCTCGCCCTCCACCTCCGCAGCTCCCGTCAGCGCGACGGACAGCGCGTCCACCGGGTCCAGGAGGCCCAGATCCCGCTTGCGTGCCTTGCGTACGAGTTCGGGGTCGACCAGGACCCACTGGTCACGCAGGCGTACGACCGGGCGGTGCGCCTCCGCGAGGATGTCCATCTCCACCTCGGTCAGGGGTCCCCCGCCTTCTCCCCCTTCGCCTTCCCCGCCGTCGGGGCCCAGGGCCAACTGCCACCGGAATTCCAGCAGTTGCTCGGTCTTGAAGAAGTCGAAGTTGTCGGCCGCCGTGCCGGGAGCGGGGCGCACGACAGCGGTCGCCGTCAGGCCGCGCGTCAGCTCGCGGGGCCAGTGCACGGCCACCCCCGCCGCACCGAGCCTGGTCGCCGCCGCGCCGAGCAGTTCGTACAACTCGCCTTCGGTCAGCGGGAGTACGTCGGGGCGGGGCCGCTCCAGCAGGCGGGCCAGCGGCGGCCACACGCGGGCCGCGCGCCGCACCGCGAGCAGTGTGTCCACGCGGGCTCGGGGGCCGAAGTGGTCGACACCGGACCAGAGTTGGGCCGCGTCCGCCACGAGGGTGGGATCGGCGAGGCTGTGCACCTGCACGACGGCTGCCGCGGGGCTGGCCACGCCGTCACGGGGGCCGGCTTCGGGGCCGGGGGCGCGTTCGTGGGGGCTGGGCGCGCGCTCGTGAGGGGCGGGCGCGCTCTCGCGAGGGCCGGGCGCGATCTCGCCCTCGTCCGCCGGCCGTCCGCCATCAGGTACGTCGTCCACCGGCCGTCCGCCGTCGGGTACGTCGACCGGCGCTCCGTCGAACCCTTCGTGCGCTTCCAGGTCGAACACCTCATGCGCTTGCAGATCGAGCCGCAGCGACACCCGCACCCCGGCGTCCATCCCGGCCGCCACCTCCGCGGCCCACTCCCGCGCGCCCGGCAGCCGCTGCGGCTCCCGTGCCGCGAAGGGCGCGCCGACCGCGTGTGCCGCGGCGGGCGTACGCGGCAGGGTGTCCACCACGGCGTCGACGAAGGCTCTGACGAGGGCGAACGGCTCGGGGAGCAGGAGGGGCTTGCTGCCGGGCAGCGGTACGGCGTGCGCTTCGGCGGGCATGGCTACGGCGATCGCCCGCAGCTGCATGACGTCGGCGGCGTCCAGCGGCCCGGCGCGCCACGCGTCGAGGTCACCGCCGGTCAGGCCGGGCAGCAGCCTGCCTCGCGCGGCCAGGTGCAGGGCGTGCCGGGCCGCGGCGGCCCAGCAGGCCACCGCGGGGTGCGCGGGGGCGGCGAGCAGGAGGAGCGGGAGGGCTTGCGCCACGGGCAGGATCAGGGCGGGGACGGTACGGGTGCGGACGCCCTTGCCGTGGGGGCGTACGACGGCGATCTCGCCCTCGACGGCACCGGGGCTGCGACCCTCGCCGCCGTGATCCGCCTCGCCGTGGTGATCCCTCTCGCCGCCGTGATCTCCCTCGCCGGGCAGCCCGCTCTCACCGGACAGCCGCTCCGCGTCAGGCCCGGCACCCGCAAGCCCCGCGGGCAGCCTCCCCTCAGGCGCCCAGAACGCGATCCGCCCCTCCCTGGGCACCTCGGCCGGAAGAAAAACGGCAGCACAGGACCGTACGAGCTCCGCGAACCGCCGCCCCTCCGCGGAAGGCACGGCAGCGGTGGCACCCGTGGTCGCGGCAACCCCCGCCATCACGTTCACCACCTCGCTCACCATCACTACCTCGTACGGCATTCCCGCACGCCAGCCTAGGCCAGCCGCCCTGAGGCGAGCGCTGTCAGGAAGCCTTACTGACAGTAATCCGGCGTCGGCCACGGATCGCGGGCGCGGGCGCGGGCGCGGGCTTCAACCAGGATCTGAGGGGCACTTGTAACTCCCTACCTCGGTACGGAACCAGGGGGAGACACATGAGGGCATTCGTCGCGGCTTTCGCCATCATCGCGGGAATAGCTTTGATAGCGATGAGGAAGAAGTTCGCACAGCGGGCGGTGAACCAGCGGAATGTCTTCGGCCGGTCGAACGCGTCCTCGGGAGAACCGGCGGCTCGCCTCGGCCCGGTCGTCGTCGGATGCTTCATGCTGATCTGTGGCGTCCTGGTGGCCACCGGAGTCGCGGACCCCGCATAGTCCGAGGGAATTCGGGTGCGCGGCAGCGGCCCGCTCCCGCAGGATCGGGCCCATGACCACCACGCGCCGCACCGTCGTGCCCACCCTCTTCCCGCCGCCCGGATACGCCCACGCCGCCGTCGTCGAGGCCGGCACCGCACTCGCCTTCATGGCGGGGTCGGTGCCGCTCGACCCCGAGGGGACCCTCGTCGGGGAGGGGGACGTGACGCGCCAGACCGAACAGGTCATCGCCAATCTCGACGAAGCCCTGCGTGCGATCGGCAGCGATCTGACGCAGGTGGTGGCCAGCACCGTGTACGTCGTGAGCGACGAGCCGGGCCCGCTGAGCGAGGCATGGGAGGTCGTCCGCGCCTCCGACCTGCTCGCGAAGGGCCCGCACACCTCGACGCTGCTCGGCACGACGTGCCTCGGCTACACCGGCCAGCTGGTCGAGATCACGGCGACGGCGGTCGTACCCGAGACCACCTGAGGCCCAGGCCCAGGCCCAGCCCCGGCCCCCGCGCCGGCACCAGCTCTAGCCCCGCGCCCTGCTCGCGAGCCCGAGTGCGTACTCCGGCCACCACTGCCCCGCTCTCGGCCCGCCCCGGCAGGTTCCGTCGGACTCGCCGGGGCGTTTGATCCACAGGTAGGCGTCGAGGGCGGGGTCGCCGGTGGCGGAGGTGGGCGGGGTACCGAGGGCTCGGCCGGGCGGGTTGCACCAGGGCTCGTCGTCGCCGCCGGTGTAGGGGCCGTTGCCGTTGCGGCTGCTGTCCACGACGAAGTGCTTGTCGCCGCCGAGCGCTGCGGCGATGCGGCGTCCGTAGGCCAGACTCTCCTCGTTCGTACGGTAGTTGGACACGTTGAGGGCGAAGCCGTCGGCCTTCGCGATCCCTGCCTGCCGCAGCGGGGCGAGCAGTCGCTGCTCGTCGGGGATCCAGCTGGAGTTGCCCGCGTCCAGGTAGACCCTGGTGTGCGGGCGTGCCTTGAGGCGGTCGACGGCGTAGGCGAGCAGGCCGTACCGCTCGGCGGCGTCAGCCTTCGCGCAGCCCGAGATCTCGTGGGCGACGGCGTCCGGTTCGACGATGACGTACGCGGCGCGGTCCCCGATGCCCGCGGCGAATTCGTCGACCCACTGCCGGTACTCCGCCGCGTCCCCCGCCCCGCCGTCGGAGTAGTCGCCGCAGTCGCGGTGCGGGATGAAGTAGGCGACGAGCACCGGGGTGCGCCCCTCGGCGGCGGCCGCTTCCGTGGCTGCACGAACCACGGCTTCCGGCCCCGAGCTGTGCAACCAGACGGCTTGCGGACGCCCCGCGATGCGCTGAATGAGCTGAGCATCGCCCGCCCGCCCTTGGCTGCGCCATGCGACGACCTGCCGGGCAGCGGCACTGTTCGGATCGACCCAGAAGGTGGGGCCGGGGGCGGCGTTGCCCGTGGGGGTGGGGGTGGCGGTGCCCGTCGGGGCGGGGGTGGGCTCCGGCGACGTAGCTGCGGAGGCGTTGCCCGTCAAGGTAGGAACGGGGCCGGGCACAGGCGATGCGGAGGCGCCGCCCGCTTGAACGGCGGAGGCAGGCGCATTCCGCGCCAGGGCGGAGGCGGAGGCATTGCCCGCCAGAGCGGAGCCGCCGCCCACCGGCGCGAAGGCGGAGCCGCCGCCCACCGGCGCGGAGACGGAGGCAACGCCCACCGGCGCAGCCGAGACGGAGGCGTCACCAGTCCGAGCAGCGGCAGGCACGGACCCGAGACCACCACGCGAGCCGACGCCGTCGTTCACGCCTTCATTCACGCCGTCAGCCCCGGCACGCCTCCCCGCGCCGTTGGGAGCGGGAGCGGCACCAGCACGCGCACTTGCGCCATCACGCAAGCCGGCATCACCACCCCCGCCCGCTCCCACCGCCGCCGCAGCGGACACCACCCCGCCGGACGCCTCAGCCCCGCCGGACGCCGCCGCGCCCAGCAGAAGCACGGTGGCCAGCAGCCGGGTGAGGCGGGGGCGGGATCGGACGGGTGGTCGGAAGGGCGGCTGCGACACCGGGCACCTCCAGTGACTCGACGCCGGTCCGGCCCGGCGCGTTCTCCGGAGTCTGCGGTCGCCCGGCCCCGCTCATGCCCCGTACACCGCCGGTCGGGCGACAGTTCACCCGAAGAATCACTCCGACGGCGGCGCTCAAGTGCGGGCCTTCGGTGGAGGTTTGATGTTCGGGGGAGGTTTGATGGTGCCGCCGGCGCGGCTCGTGGTCGCTCTTCGGCGAGGAGGCGAGGAGGAAGGGGTTGGCCCCTGGTTGATCCCTGGTTGATCCCCGAGCCCGCCCCCCTCGTCCTCGAACGCCGGACGCGCTCACCTCATGCGGGCGTCCTACCCCGCCCGATACCGATCCGTCGCCGCCACCAACTCATCCGCGATCCCCCGTGCCCCCGCGTCATGCCCCGCAGCACCGACAAGGATCAACTCGGCGTTGGGCCAAGCCATTTGAAGCCGCCAGGGGATGCCCACCAGGTTTCCGAAGTCGAGACTCCCCTGCACCAGCGTTCCCGGGATTCCGGCCAGCGCCCCCGCGTCCCGCAGGACGACCTCGTCACCGCCGAGCCAGTGGTCGTGGGCGAAGTAGTGCGTGACGGTCCGGGCGAACCCCGCCCGGAAGGTCTCGTCCTCGTACCGGGGAACGGACCGCGGCGGCTGCGAGGCGAAGGCCGTCTCCCAGTCGGTCCATGCCCGCGCGGCGGCGGCCCGGACCTGCGCGTCGGGGGACTCCAGGAGCCGGTTGTAGGCGGCGGCGAGATCCCCGTCCCGCTCCCCCGCCGGGACCCCGTCCCGGAACGCCTCCCACGCCTCGGGGAAGAACTGCCCGAGGCCCCTGGTCATGAGTTCGACCTCGGCCCGGCTTCCCGTGGCGAGCCCGGTGAGGACGAGCTCGGTCACCCGGTCGGGGTACGTCTGCGCGTACCGAAGGCCCAGCACCGACCCCCAGGAGCCGCCCCACACCAGCCACCGCTCGATCCCCAGATGCCGCCGCAGCAGCTCGAGGTCGGCGAGCAGATGCCCGGTCGTGTTGACGCTCATGTCGGTACGGGGATCACTGGCGGGCGGCGTCGAACGGCCGCACCCTCGCTGGTCGAGGAGCACCACGCGGTACGCGTCGGGGTCGAAGTACCGCCGGAAGAACGGCGTGCACCCCGACCCCGGCCCACCGTGCAGCACGACCGCCGGCTTCCCCTGCGGATTTCCGCAGACCTCCCAGTACACGCGGTTGCCGTCGCCGACTTCGAGCATGCCGTGGTCGTACGGCTCGATCTCCGGATAAAGGCCCATCGGCCGACGATAACTCGCGTACGGCGCGCACCACGTGCCTCAGCGGTTACCCGGCCCGCAGCCCCCGCATCCGCCCGTACGCGTACACGCAGCCCGCGAGCGCCAGGTCCGAGAGCAGCATGAAGCCGATCGAGTACGAGTCCTTGGCGCTGTAGATCGCGCCCATGACCAGCGGCGGGACGAAGCCGCCGAGGCCGCCCACCGCGCCCACGATGCCCGTGACGGACCCGACCTGCGCCTGTGGTGTCACCTGCGAGACGAGCGCGAAGACGCTGCCGCTCGCCGTGCCGAGGCCCGCCGCCATGGCCAGGAAGCAGATCGTGCCGCCGGGGTTCAGGCCCGGTTCGAAGGCCTGCACGATGGCGAAGAGGGCGACGACGGCCAGCGCGAAGGAGGTGACCGTCGCCGGGTGGATCCGGTCGGAGAGCCAGCCGCCGACGGGCCGGAAGATGACGGTGACCAGCGCGAACCCGGCGGCCTTGGTGCCCGCGTCCGTGGGCGAGAGGTCGTACCAGGTCTTCAGATACGTGGGCAGATAGACCCCGAAGGCGACGATGCCGCCGAAGCCGATCGCGTACAGCGCGGACAGCTCCCACGTCACCCGCAGCTTGCCCGCCTCGCCGAGCCGGGTCGCGAGGGGGCTCGTGGGCACCGGCCGGTCGGGGCGGTCGGTGATCAGGAGGGCCGCGAGGACCGCGTACGCCGCGAGCGCGATCGCCACGACGAGGAACGGCAGGTTGTCGCCGTGCTTGGCGATGCGGGGCGTGAAGTACCCGGAGAGGGCCACGCCGCCCATGCCCATGCCGAAGACACCGAGCGCGAAGCCCCGGTGGGCGGGCGGGAACCAGGAGTTGACCAGCGGGATGCCGATCGCGAACGTGGTGCCGCCGAGGCCGAGGAGGAAGCCGACCGCGAGCATCGCGACGTAGTTGTCCCTGGCCGGGATGATCAGCAGCACCGGGATGATCGTGAGCGCCGAGATCAGCGGGAACATCCGCTTGGCGCCGTAGCGGTCGGTGAGCGCACCGACCGGGACACGGCCGAGCGAGCCGACGATGACCGGCACCGCCACCAGCAGGGACTGCGCGAACGAGGAGAGCCCGAGCCGCTCCCCGAAGTCGCTGCCGAGCGGTGCGATCAGGTCCCATGCCCAGAAGGTGAGCGTGAACCCGACCGTGGCCACGGCGAGGTTGCGGTAGGCGGCGGCCGAGGGACGAGCCGGGGCGGCGGAGGTGTTCGCCGGCGGGTTCGCCGAGGGGGTTGCCGATGAGTTTGTTGTCATGTGAGCGCCGCTCCTAGCGCCACGAAGGCGCAGATCAGTACGAAGAGGATGGCCAACAGCGGCCAGACGAACCGCAGGTATTTGTCGTAGCCGACCTTCGCGAGCGCGACGCCGCCGATGGTCACGGCGGTCGTCGGCACCCAGAGGTTCATCCAGCCGCTCGCCGCCTGCCAGGCCGTGACGACGACGGAGCGTGAGACCCCGGCGAAGTCGGCGAGCGGGGCGAGGATCGGCATGGCGAGGGTCGCGTGGCCGGAGGTGGACGGGATCAGGAAGGCCAGCGGCAGGTTCACGACGAAGACGATGATCGCGAAGAGGCCGGAGGACGTGCCCTTCACCACGCCCTCGATGGAGTGCAGGACGGTGTCCGTGACCTTCGAGTTGTTCATGATCACCGTGACCCCGCGTGCGAGGACGATGACGAGGGCGGGTGAGATGAAGTCGGCCGCGCCCTGGGTGATCGTGGAGCTGAGCTTCTGCTCGCCCATGCGTGCCACGCACCCGACGAGCACCGCCGCGCAGAGGAAGAGCGCCGCCAACTGCGGGAAGGACCAGCCCAGTTCGAAGCCGTACGGCTTCGCGTCCGCGTCGCCGGTGAGCGCGCTCGACCAGGGCACCACCGAGAAGATCATGAAGGCGAAGACGAGCGCGACCAGGACGAGCACGGCCTTGTACAGCCGCGTCAGCTCCGGCACCTCGCCCGCGTCGGCGGCGGTCTGCTCGCGGTCGCCGGGCAGGAAGCCGGAGAGTGAGCGTTCGGGGTCCTTCCGTACGCGCTTCGCGTAGCGGATGACGTAGGCGATGGTGACCGCGGTCAGGACGATCCACATCGCGAACCGCAGCACGATGCCGTCGCCCAGTGAGATGTCCGCCGCGGAGGAGGCGACTCCGGTCGCGAACGGGTTGACGGTCGAGCAGAGCACGCCGACCCCGGCGCCCAGGATGATCGCGCCGACGGCGACCATCCGGTCGTAGCCGAGGGCGAGCATCAGCGGCACGATCAGGCCGTAGAAGCCGAGCGTCTCCTCCGCGAAGCCCTCGACCGTGCCGAGGACGGAGAAGACGAGCATCACGCCCGCGATCAGCATCGCGCCGCGCTCGCGCAGCCGGTGGGCGAGGCGGCCGATGCCACGGTCGAGGGCGCCGGTGGCGAAGACGACGGTGATGAACGCGCCGATGGCGAGCACGAACAGGAACACGCCCGCGCTGCCGTACAGCTCACCTGCCAGGTCGGGCCCGACGACACCCGACTTCTCGTCCTGGATGCCGTACAGGCCGTTGACCGGGGCAAGGAAGAGATCGTTCAGCCGGTCGACGAACGTCTGGCCGGAGTCGACGCGGTGGTAGCTGCCCTGGACGGGGGCGCCCTTGTCGTTGCGGTCGTAGGCGCCGGACGGGATGAGGAAGGCGAGCAGCCAGACGGCCACGGTGACGATCGCGAGGATGGTCAGGGCGCTGGGGAAGGTGAACTTCCGTTTGTGCCGCGGCTCTTCGGTGCCGGGGTCGGTCGCGGTGGTGCTCATGCGCGGCTCCGCGCGGCGCCGTCAGGACCGGAACCAGAGCCTGGGTCCGATCCGCCGAAGTCGGCGGCGTACTCGCGCACGAAGGCCGTCATGGCGACGACCGTGTTGCGCAGCTCGGAGAAGAGGACGCGTTCGTTCGGGGCGTGCAGATTGCACATGCTGTCCTGGGCGCCGAAGAGCAGGACCTCGGCGCCGGGCGCCGCCTTCGCGAGACCGTTGACCAGCGGGATCGAACCGCCGGTCGCCACGAACGAGGCGTCCTCACCCCAGGCCTCCTTCAGCGCGGCGCGGGCCGCACGGTAGGCGGGTCCGCCGGTGGCGGCCTCGTAACCGGGGCCCGTGTCGCCGGGCGTGACGGTGAGGGGGACGCCGAAGGGCCTGAGCGAGCGCAGGTGGTCGACCAGCTTCCCCTGCGCTTCCTCCGGGTCCTGACGGGGGTGGAAGCGGAGGTTCAACTTGGCGCGCGCGTACGGCACGACCGCCGACGCCGCGTGCTCGACGGTGGGCGCGTCCAGGCCGATGACGGTGATCGCGGGGCCGCTCCACAGCCGCTCGCCGAGGCTGCCGCTGCCGATGAGCGGCGCCCCGTCCACCACTCCGGCCAGCTCGCGGAACTCGTCCTCGGTGTAGCTCGTGCCACTCCAGTCCTCGCGCCGAAGGCCCTCCACTGCCACGTCCCCGTGTACGTCGTGGAGGGTGGCAAGGGCTTTGAGAAGTACGAGCAGCGCGTCGGGCGCCGCGCCCCCGAACTCCCCGCTGTGGCGCGGCTCGTCGAGGGTGCGGACCTCCACGACCACTTCGGACGCGCCGCGCAGGGCGGTGGTGAGGGTGGGGGTGCCCGGCCTCAGGTTGCCGAGGTCGGCGACCACCATGGCATCGCAGGCGAACCGCTCCGGGTCGGTGGGGGGATAGTCGTCGAAGGCGCTGCCGTACTCCTCCTGCCCCTCGATGACGATCTTGATCCCGACGGGCGGGCGGCCACCGTAGGCCCGCAGCATCCCCAGGTGCGCGATCACATTGGACTTGTCGTCGGCGATGCCACGGGCGCGCAGGCCCCCCTCGATCGGGGTCGGCTCGAAGGGGGGTGACTTCCACAGGCTCTCGTCGCCGGGCGGCTGGACGTCGTAGTGGCCGTAGAGCAGCACCGTCGGGGCGTCGGGAGTCGGTGGCGGGATCTGCCCGTAGATCACGGGCGCGGTGTCCGGCAGGTCGAGCCGCTCGACGCTCGGCACGCCCGCTTCCCGCAGCAGCTCGACGAGCAGATCGTGCGCCTCGTGCACCGGTGCTGTCGGGAAGCCCGGGAAGGCGATCGACGGGATCGCCGCGAGCCGTTCGAGGTCGGCGCGCAACGAATCCATCAGGTCATCGACGGTGGCTTCGAGCTTCATGGGCGGCACCCCTCGGTCTGCGTCCTGCTTTGCGACGAATAGCCCGAATTATCGGACTCCGAGGGGAACGGTTTCCGCACGGCTCGCCGTGCGGGAGGGGATGCCGCACTGCTGCCGCACCGCTGTCGCGCCGTGCTTGTGCGTCCCGGCCCCCGGCCCGAGCCGCCGGGCAGGCACTAAAGTCGGGGTATGGCTACGGAGACTTCAGGCGGTGGGGCGAGCGCGGGCGGTGTCGCGGGCGGGGCTTCCGTGCGCGTCGACGCCTGGATCTGGGCCGTACGTCTGGTGAAGACCCGCCCCATGGGGGCCGCGGCCTGCAAGGGCGGCCATGTGCGGGTCAACGGCGAGCGGGTGAAGCCTGCTTACGGGGTGCACGTCGGCGACGAAGTGCGTCTTCGGCATGCCGACGGCCATGAACGCGTCGTCGTCGTCAAACGCCTCATCCGCAAGCGCGTCGGCCCGCCGGTGGCCGTCGAGTGTTACGTCGACAACAGCCCTCCCCCGCCGCCCCGCGAGGCCGTGGCGCCCGCCGGCGTGCGGGACCGGGGTACGGGGCGCCCCACCAAGCGCGACCGCCGGGAGATGGAACGGCTGCGCGGCTTCGAGGGCTGAGCCGGTCCCGGCCGGACACCCGCCCCGGCCCCGTAAGCCGCTTCTCACTCCCCGCTTCTCAATCCCCGCTTCTCACGCCCCCGCGTCGCACGAGGAGACGCACGAGCTCCGTCGTCCGCCCGCGCCGGGCCCAGGCGATCCACGCGAGCGGCAGGATCAGGATGAGCGGGGTGGCGGCGTTCTCCCCGCCGAGCGCGGTCACGCTCGCGATGAACGCGCCGGTCATCAGCCCGATGAGGGCCGTCGCGCCGACGGAGCCGAGCACCGGAACCAGCAGCGCGATCCCGCCGAGCACCTCCAGCGCACCGATCGTGTACATCCCCGGATCGCCCCATCCGAGTCTCTCGAAGACCTCGACCGCCGAGGGGTGCGCGACCAGTTTCGGCACCCCGCTGGCGATGACGAAGAACAGGGCGAGCACCACCTGGACCGTGCGCAGCGCGATACGGGTGGAGCGGCGGCCGGTGGTGGCGGGGGTGCCCGTGGTAGTGGCGGGGATGGCGGAGGCGGCCGTGGTCATGGTGATCTCCTCGGTGAGCAGGGGCTGTTGTGCTGTCACCGTGATAGACCGGGCCGCCCCGCGGAACTCATCGCCGGTCGGCGAGCCATCCCCGCACAGGGCCTCCGCCTCAGCGGACCGGCACGGCCCGCACCCATATCCCGTCATCCGTCAGGTACTTGTCGACCCTGAGCCCCGCTTCCTCAAGCGCCCTCTCGAACTGTTCCGTCGTGAGCGGCCGGGCGCGGAAGGTCTGGGTCCACACGGCGTCCGGGAAGACGTACTGCGCGTGCACCTCGTTCACCCCGTCGCCCACCGGCTTCGCCGACACGATCCGCACCGTGTAACCGCCCGGGTCGGCCCGCTCCCTCGGCAGGTTCGTGTGGTAGTCAGCGCCCTCCCGCTGGATCAGCACACAGCCGTCGTCCGTCACATGGCTCCGGCAGGCCCGCAGCATCCCGCGCCGGACCGCCAGGTCGCCGGTGTGCACGAGGAACGACGCGAGCGTCACCACCTCGAACCGCTCCCCCAGGTCCAGCTCCTCGATCGGACTCCGGATCGTGCGCACCCTCCCGTCGAGCGCGGCCACCTTCTGAAGCATCTCGGCGGACTCGTCCACCGCCGTGACCCTGAAGCCGCGCTCCAGGAGGGGGCGCGTCACCCGCCCCGCGCCGCTGCCCAGCTCCAGAATGTGCGCCCCGGCCGGCACCGCACCGGCGATGACATCGGGCTCGTCCCCGGCGGACAGGCGCGCGTACAGCTCCACCGCGCAGCCGTCCGGCGTGATCGCTCCGGGGCCCGTCCCCTCGTATCCCTCACGCATCTCGACATTCATGCCACCTCAACGAAGCGCTCCGAGGGCCCGTTCCCACCTCTCCCCGCGGCCCCACGGTCTACAGCGGAAACCAGCCATGCCCCCCGTACCAGTGACCGCCCGCCCGCAAGTGGTCGCCCACGGCCCGCTCCACCCTTGTGCGCCTTGGCAGTTCGGCCACGGGAAGGCCCTGGTCACCGAAGACGAAGGCGACGGGGGTGGAGTCGTCCGGCTCCTGCTCGTATCCGGCCGCCGGGTGGAAACGCTCCTGGAAGCGGACGATGTTCGAGTCGGACGGCAGATACCGCTTCAGCTGTGGGTCGAGCAGCCAGGAGTGGCACACGGCTGTCTCATATCGTTCCTCCGGGAAGTGCCGCGCGAAGAACTCCCGCGCGTGAGCCATCGACCGGTCGCAGGCTTCCGGGGACAGCGGCCCCCGGAAGTCGGTGATGTGGAGGTTCAGACAGGGCTCGCCCCGGCCCGCGGAATGCCCCGCCGCGGCCACCTCCCCGCCCATCCGCTCCCCCAGGACGGCGCGCTGGAACTGCAACCGGCCCAGTTGGTAGAGCTCGCCCCGGAAATGCAGGGAGTTCCATTCCGGATGCAGCAGCCCGGGACCACCGCGCGCCCGGCGGTGCACCGCCATGTGCCGGCCGAGGTCCGCGAGCGTACGCCGTGAGATGTCGTCCGGGATGCCGCGGCTCCGGTGATAGGCGCGTACGTAGGGCAGCGCCGCCACGAACACGTAGACGTAGAAGAAGGCCCCGAGCCCGCCCAACTCGGCGGGCAGTGGCGGGTATTGCGGGCCCGCCCCGGCCTTCCCCATGTCCCGCACCGTCCCGTCGACGCTGCGGTCGAGCAGCCATCGCGCCCCCGGGTCGCCCGTCAGCCGGCGGCGCAGGGCCACCAGGTCATTGATGTCCTCGTGGGGCACGGCCAGGTCGAGCAGTACATCCGGCAGCTCGTCGGCCGGGGGCAGCACCGCCTCCGCCCGCGGCTCCGGCGCGTCCTCAAGATCCTTCAGCCACGCGGCGAGGCGCTCGTCCGTCCTCGCCCGGTCCCTCAGTACATCCAGCACAGTCCCGTCCCCGATCGACACTCTTACGATCTTGAAGCCTCCCGCCCTTCCGGTCCACCGCCCACGGGTGGATCCTGGAAGGAGGGCACGCCCGGCAGCACGGCGGAGAAGGCGGAGAGGGAGGAGATGACCTCTCATGATGCGCACAGGCAGTGAACCGGTGACCGCGCGCAGTCCCCTGCGCATGCGCTTGTGGTTCAGCGTGTGGGGCCTGGTCTGGGCCACGTTCGGCACCGTCGCCTTCGCACTCGCGGGACGCCCCGAGTGGGCCGTGGCCTGCGGCGTGCTGTGGCTGATCGTCACCGCCGACATGGCGATGATCCTGCGCCACATCCATCAGGGCCCGCACTTCCAGCCGGGCCGCGACATCCCGCCGTACGACCCCCCGAGGGCCCGTTAGCCCGCCTCAGCCCTCGGCGGCGTCGTCGAAGCGTGCCGCCGCCAGATACTCCGGCTGCGGATCGAGCGCCGCGGCGAGGCGGAAGTGGCGCCGGGCCTGGTCGGGCCGCGCCGCACGTTCGTAGGTACGGGCGAGTGCGAAGTGGGCGAAGGCGTTGTCCGGCTCACGCTCCAGGACGATGCTGAACTCCAGCTCGGCGGCGCGCAGTTGAGCGGCGGCGAAGAACGCACGGGCCCGCAGCAGCCGCGCCGCCGTGTTCTCGGGGTGGGCCGCGATGACCGTGTCGAGCAGCTTCACGGCGCCTCTGGGGTCCCGGGCGGCAAGGAGCTGCTCCGCCGCACGGAAGTCGATGACATGGGTCTCCGGGGTAATTTCGGGCACGCGTGACTCCTTCCCTCGCTGCACTGTGTCAACGCCCGCTACGCCGACGCCTATTCCGCCGCTCCCCATCGGGCGCCCGGAGCCTCACAGCGCAAGGACCGTGAGCACAAGACCCAGCGCCAGAACCGCCGCCCCCGCCACCACGAATCCCCGGTCGATGCCCCTGCGCTCGTGGCCGATGACGACGGTCTCCCGGGGGTCGTCACTGTCGTACGCGATGCGCACCCGGTCACCCGCGGCGAGCGGGTGCCTGCGGCTCGGCGGCACCGGCGACACCACCTCGACGACACGGCCGTCCCCCGTCTCGAACTGCAGCACCGGCCGCTCGGCCCCCGGCGGCACGGCTTTGACCAGGGCCTGCGCGACCTCGCCCGCCGCCGTGATGCGCCGGGTCCGCCGCAGGCCGTAGGCGCCTGCCAGGAGCGCGACCAGGCCGCCCAGGGCGGTGAACACCGCCAGTACGACCACTCCCCCGCCTCCTTCTAAGCCGCCCGCGCCCGCCGCGCGAGGTCCGCCCACACGGCGGCGACGCGCTGTTCGAGGCCTTCCAGCGGGCCGTCGTTGTCGATCACGATGTCGGCGATCTCCAGGCGCTTGTCGCGCGTCGCCTGGGCCGCCATCCGCGCGCGGGCGTCCTCCTCGCTCATGCCGCGCAGCCGCACGAGACGGTCCAGCTGGGTCTCGGGGCTCGCGTCGACGACGACCACGAGGTCGTACAGAGGTGCCAGGCCGTTCTCCGCGAGCAGCGGCACGTCATGGACGACCACGGCGTCCTCGGACGCCGCGCCCTCCAGCTCGGCGGAGCGGGCGCCGACGAGGGGGTGGACGATCGAGTTCAGGACGGCCAGCTTCTCGGGGTCGGCGAAGACGATCGAGCCGAGCCTCGGCCGGTCGAGGGTGCCGTCCGGAGCGAGGATCTCCCGGCCGAAGGCCTCAACGACCTTCTCCAGACCCGGAGTTCCGGGCTCCACGACTTCCCGCGCGATCTTGTCGGCGTCGATCAGCACGGCTCCGGACGCGACGAGCAGACGCGATACTTCACTCTTGCCGGCGCCGATACCGCCGGTCAGGCCCACCTTCAGCATGACCGGCAGCTTAGGGGTTGGCCTTACTCTCCGCCCCCTCGGCCGGGCATCGTCTACGCGTCGCCCTCGCGCTCGGCGAGGAAACGCTCGAATTCCTTGCCGATCTCGTCGGCCGACGGGATGTCCATGGGCTCCGCCAGCATGTTGCCGCGCGCGTCGCCGCCGGCCGCCGCGTCGTACTGGTGCTCAAGTCCCTGCACGAGGGAGACCAGTTCCTCGTCGCCCTCCTGGATCTGCCGGTCGATCTCGGTCTGGGTGCGGTGCGCCTCGGTGCGCAGGCCGTGCGCGACGCTCGGCAGCACGAGGCCGGTCGCGGCGGTGATCGCCTCCAGGACCGTGAGGGCGGCGTCCGGGTACGCGGAGCGCGCGATGTAGTGCGGGACGTGCGCGGCGACACCGAGCACGTCGTGGCCCGCCTCCAGGAGGCGGTACTCGACGAGCGACGCCGCGCTGCCCGGCACCTGCGCCTCGTCGAAGGGGCTCCGGTGTCCCGGCACCAGGTCGGTGCGGTTGCCGTGCGGTGTGAGGCCCACGGGGCGGGTGTGCGGCACGCCCATCGGGATGCCGTGGAAATTCACCGAGAGGCGCACACCGAGCCGCTCCACGATCTGCCCGACCGCCGCCGCGAAGCGCTCCCACTCGATGTCGGGTTCGGGCCCGGAGAGCAGCAGGAAGGGCGCACCCGTGGCGTCCTGGAGCAGCCGCACGTCGAGCGTGGGCTCCTCGTAGTCGGTCCAGCGGTCGCGCCGGAACGTGAGAAGCGGACGGCGCGCGCGGTAGTCGACGAGCCGGTCGTGGTCGAAGCGCGCCACCACCTGGCCCGGCAGGCTCTCCGTGAGGCGTTCGACGATCTGATCGCCGGTCTCGCCCGCGTCGATGTAGCCGTCGAAGTGGTAGAGCATGACCAGTCCGGCCGACTCCTGGGCGAGCGCCATGTCGACGACCGCGAGGCCCTTCGGCTCCCATGCGTACAAACCCTGCGGATCAAGCACTGTGACCGCTCCTCGCCCTCTTCGTCGTGACTCGTACAGCAGAACACCCGTCAGGCCAGGGGCATTCCCTCCTGGGCGGCCAACCGACCTGGTCCAGACCTTGACGCGAACATGACCCGCCTCTACGTTCATGTGCACACCCAGCGTTCATGTACGAGAACCGGAGGGTCACCCCACATGCGCACCCGACGCACCCTGCTCATCTCGGCGCTCACCACGCTCACCACGACAGCTCTCGCCGGAGGCCTGACCGTCTCGGCCACCGCCTCCCCCGCCTCCACGGCCGCCGAGACCATCGAGGTCTCCACGGCCGCCGAGCTCAAGTCCGCGCTCACCGGCGCCTCCCCGGGCGACACGATCCACCTCGCCGACGGCACGTACACCGGAAACTTCAAGACGAGCACGGCCGCGAGCTCCGGCGCCCGCATCACCCTGACCGGCTCCTCGAAGGCGGTGCTCACGGCGGGCGGCGGGTACGGCCTGCATCTGAACGGCGCCTCCTACTGGACCGTGCGGGGCATCACCGTCACGGGCGGCCAGAAGGGCATCATGATCGACTCCGCGAAGGGCGTCACCGTCGACACGGTCACGGTCCACGGCCTCGACATGGAGGGCGTCCACTTCCGGAAGTCGAGCACCGACGGCGTCATCAAGAATTCGCGGATCTACGACACCGGGAACGACGGCCGCGGGATGGGAGAGGGCGTCTATGTGGGCAGCGCCAACACGCTCTCCGATCAGAGCGACAACGTACAGATCATCGGGAACACCATCGGCCCGGACGTCGGCGGCGAGGCGGTCGACCTCAAGGAAGGCACCACCGGGGGCAAGGTCACCGGCAACACCTTCGACGGCAAGGGCCTGACCGGCAACAACTACGACGACTCGTGGATCGACGTGAAGGGCAACAACTACGTCATCGAGAACAACACCGGCAAGAACACCACGAACAACGGCTACGAGACCCACAGCCAGCAGTCGGGCTGGGGCTGCGGCACGGTGTTCCGCGGCAACAAGTCCAACCTGACCGGCGCGACGGGCGACAAGCAGCTGGCCATCAACGTGACCAACCACAGCGGCAGTTGTAAAACGACGGTCTACAGCAGCAACACGGTGACGGGCGGCAAGGGCCTGACGAACATCCCGGTGACGCCGTAGCGCCCTGAAGGGGCGCGGGGACTGCGCGCCCAGCCCCCACCGGACCCGCACCCGAACAGAACAACGGGCCCGCACCCCCGAAGGGATGCGGGCCCGCAGCGTTCAGCTACTGCCTAGGGGCGAGCCTCAGCTCTGACCGCCGGCAAGCTTCTCGCGAAGGGCGGCGAGCGCCTCGTCCGACGCCAGGGCGCCGGAGTTGTCGTCCGACTCCGAGGAGTACGAACCGCCGCCGCCGCCACCGCTGCCACCGGCAGCCGGGGCGCCGGTCGAGGACGCGGGAGCCGCAGCACCCTCGGCCTCGGCCTGGGCGTCCGCCTCGCGGGACTTGATGACCTGGGCCTGGTGCTGCTCGAAGCGCTGCTGCGCCTCGGCGTACTGGCCCTCCCAAGCCTCGCGCTGGGTCTCGAAGCCCTCGAGCCAGTCGTTCGTCTCGGGGTCGAAGCCCTCGGGGTAGATGTAGTTGCCCTGGTCGTCGTAGGACGCGGCCATGCCGTACAGGGTCGGGTCGAACTCGACGGCCGACGGGTCGGCACCGAAGGACTCGTTGGCCTGCTTGAGGCTCAGCGAGATCCGGCGACGCTCGAGGTCGATGTCGATGACCTTGACGAAGATCTCGTCGTTGACCTGGACGACCTGCTCCGGGATCTCCACGTGGCGCTCGGCCAGCTCGGAGATGTGGACCAGGCCCTCGATGCCCTCGTCGACGCGCACGAACGCACCGAACGGAACGAGCTTGGTGACCTTACCGGGAACAACCTGCCCGATCTGGTGCGTGCGGGCGAACTGCTGCCACGGGTCTTCCTGCGTCGCCTTGAGCGACAGGGACACGCGCTCGCGGTCCATGTCCACGTCGAGAACCTCGACGGTGACTTCCTGGCCGACCTCGACAACCTCGGAGGGGTGGTCGATGTGCTTCCAGGAAAGCTCGGAGACGTGCACGAGACCGTCGACGCCGCCGAGGTCCACGAACGCACCGAAGTTGACGATCGAGGAAACGACGCCGGAGCGGACCTGACCCTTCTGCAGGGTCGTGAGGAAGGTCTGACGGACCTCGCTCTGGGTCTGCTCGAGCCAGGCACGGCGGGACAGGACCACGTTGTTGCGGTTCTTGTCCAGCTCGATGATCTTGGCCTCGAGCTCCTTGCCCACGTAAGGCTGGAGGTCGCGGACGCGGCGCATCTCGACGAGGGAGGCCGGCAGGAAGCCACGGAGGCCGATGTCGAGGATGAGACCACCCTTGACGACCTCGATGACGGTACCGGTGACGATGCCGTCTTCTTCCTTGATCTTCTCGATCGTGCCCCAGGCACGCTCGTACTGAGCGCGCTTCTTGGACAGGATCAGACGGCCTTCCTTGTCCTCCTTCTGGAGAACCAGGGCCTCGATCTCGTCACCAACCGCGACGACCTCGTTCGGGTCGACGTCGTGCTTGATGGAGAGCTCGCGGCTCGGGATGACGCCTTCGGTCTTGTAACCGATGTCGAGCAGGACCTCGTCCCGGTCGACCTTCACGATGACGCCGTCGACGATGTCGCCGTCGTTGAAGTACTTGATCGTCTCGTCGATCGCGGCGAGGAAGGCTTCCTCGTTACCGATGTCGTTGACCGCTACCTGCGGAGTGGTGGCGGTGGTCTCGGTGCTGCTCGTCATGTGGGTAAGGGCTCCGGTACGGACAGTGAGTCGTAGGTACTGCTAGCGCCGGAACCGATTTCGCTCTGAAGAAGCCGGACAGCCTGGGAAGCGCCGATTCCTGTTTCCGAAGAAACGGAAGGCGCCTCGACAACCGAGGGGACATGCAACAGATGCGAGCGCATCCCGCTAGGTCTGAGGACGGCAGGCTCGCAGCGCAACTTGTAGCATACGGGGGCAGCCGGACAGGGTCAATGCGCGAAGGCGCACACCCGGGGCGGAACGCCGCATACCCGGCACAAATGCTGTCGCGTGAGGCCACACGGGCCGCACAGCGCCCTGGCGCGACGCCTTTCCGGCGCCCCGCGGCCACCCTCACCGCGACGAGCCTCGACGAAGCCAGACGGAAGAGTACGACGATGGAGCCGATCATCCAAGAGTCCGAGCTGCCCGAGACGCCCGAACCGGAAGCCACCCGCCGTGACGCCGATGTCACGGAGAGCAGCCGCGCCAACCGCGGCTGGTGGGACCGGAACGCGGACGACTACCAGATCGAGCACGGCACCTTCCTCGGTGACGACCGCTTCGTCTGGGGTCCTGAAGGGCTCGACGAGGTGGAGGCCGAACTCCTCGGCCCGCCCGAGGAGCTGAAGGGCAAGGATGTCCTGGAGATCGGCGCGGGTGCGGCGCAGTGCTCACGCTGGCTCGCCGCGCAGGGCGCGCGTCCGGTCGCCCTCGATCTCTCCCACCGGCAGTTGCAGCACGCGCTGCGGATCGGCGGGAGCGTTCCGCTGGTCCAGGCCGATGCCGGGGTGCTGCCCTTCAAGGACGGCGCCTTCGACCTCGTCTGCTCCGCCTACGGGGTGCTGCCTTTCGTCGCCGACCCCGTGATGGTCCTCAAGGAGGCGCGGCGCGTCCTGCGCCCCGGGGGCCGGCTCGTCTTCTCCGCGACGCACCCCATCCGCTGGGCGTTCCCGGACGAGCCGGGTCCCGAGGGGCTCTCCGTGTCGGCCTCCTACTTCGACCGCACCCCTTATGTGGAGCAGGACGAGAACGGGAACGCCGTCTATGTGGAGCACCACCGCACGCTCGGCGACCGGGTGCGGGACATCGTGGCCGCCGGTCTCCGGCTGGTCGACGTGGTGGAGCCGGAGTGGCCGGCGTGGAACACACAGGAGTGGGGCGGCTGGTCCCCGTTGCGCGGGAACCTGATCCCGGGGACGGCGATCTACGTCTGCGTACGAGACTGAGTGCGTGAGTCGTCTCCGTAACGAAGCCCTGGACCTGCCCGTCCGCAGTGCGCTGCCCGCGCTGCGTTCCGCTCTGGAGGGGCCGGGCAGCGCCGTGCTGTGCGCTCCTCCCGGCACGGGCAAGACGACGCTGGTGCCGCTGGCCCTCGCGGGGCTTCTCGGGGACGGCGCTCCCGTACGACGTGTGGTGGTCGCCGAGCCGCGGCGCATCGCCGCTCGGGCCGCCGCGCGGCGGATGGCGTGGCTCCTCGGCGAGAAGGTCGGGGAGAGCGTCGGTTACACGGTGCGCGGTGAGCGTGTGGTCGGGCCACGCGCGCGCGTGGAGGTCGTCACGACAGGTGTCCTGTTGCAGCGGTTGCAGCGGGACCAGGAGTTGAGCGGCGTCGACGTGGTGATCATCGACGAGTGCCACGAGCGGCATCTGGACGCCGACACCGTGGCGGCGTTTTTGGTCGACGTGCGGGTGGCGCTGCGGCCCGAGCTGCGTCTGGTGGCGGCGTCGGCGACGACGGACGCGGAAGGGTGGGCGCGGGTCCTCGGGGATGCCCCCGTGGTGGAGGCGCGGGGCACCTCGCATCCGGTGGAGGTCCTCTGGGCGCCGCCCGCGCGGGCGGTGCGGCCGCCGCACGGGATGCGGGTGGATCCGGCGCTGCTCACACATGTGGCGTCGGTCGTGCGGCGTGCGCTCGCCGAGCGGGAGGGGGACGTTCTGTGCTTCCTGCCCGGGGTCGGCGAGATCGCGCGGGTGGCGGGGCAGTTGGGCGACGTGCCCGCTGACGTCTTGCAGGTGCACGGGCGGGCCTCCGCCGACGTGCAGGACGCGGTGCTTGCGGGCTCGTCACCAGGCGCCCGGCGGGTGGTGCTCGCGACGTCCGTGGCCGAGTCGTCCCTGACGGTGCCCGGGGTGCGGGTGGTCGTCGACTCGGGGCTTGCGCGTGAGCCGCGCGTGGATCATGCGCGCGGGCTGAGCGCGCTGGCGACGGTACGGGCTTCGCAGGCGGCGGGGCGGCAGCGGGCCGGTCGCGCCGGGCGTGAGGCGCCGGGGGCCGTGTACCGGTGCTGGGCGGAGGCGGAGGACGCCCGTCTGCCGCGCTTTCCGGCGCCGGAGATCAAGCTGGCGGACCTTGCCGCTTTCGCCTTGCAGACGGCGTGCTGGGGGGACCCGGACGCCTCCGGTCTCGCCCTGCTCGATCCACCGCCGGGTGGCGCGATGGCGGCGGCCCGAGCCGTGCTGACCGCGGTCGGTGCGGTGTCCCCGGAGTCGGGGCGGGTCACGGAGCGGGGCACGCGGATGGCGCGGGTCGGGCTGCATCCCCGCCTGGCGCGCGCCCTGTTGGACGCGGCACCCCTCGTGGGTGCGCGCCGTGCGGCCGAGGTGGTGGCCCTCCTGAGCGAGGAGCCGCCGCGTGAGTACGGGGATGACGTCGCGGCGGCCTGGCGCGCGGCCCGGCGGGGCGGTGACGGGTACGCGGCGCGTTGGCGCACGGAGGTGCGGCGGCTCACCGCTGCCGCGGGGGCTGGGGCGTCGCCGCCGGAAGCTGGTACGCCGCAACCGGCAGCTTCGGCGCAAGACCTTTCCCACCCACCCACCCGGCACCCCGGAGCAGCCGGGCGGGCAGGCAGGAAGCCTCAGGATCTCTGGAGCGACGAGCGCGTCGCCGGGCTCGTCGCCGCTCTTGCCTTTCCCGAGCGCGTGGCCCAGGGGCGCGGCGACGGCACGTATCTCATGGCGAACGGGACCCGCGCCGAGGTGCGGTCCGGGTCCGCGCTGACCGGCGCGGAGTGGATCGCCGTCGCCGTGGCGGACCGGCCGGTGGGCGCCGGTCACGCGCGCGTGCTGCTCGGCGGCCACATCGACGAGGACGTCGCCCGCAGCGCGGCCGCGCCCCTCCACAGCGAGGGGGACGAGGTGGCCTGGGCCGAAGGGGATCTCGTCGCGCGGCACGTCGAGCGGCTCGGCGCCGTGGAACTGGTGGTGCGGCCCCTGAAGAAGCCCGCCCCCGGACTCGTACGAGAAGGGCTGCTCGCCGGGCTCAGGGAAGAAGGGACCTCGCTCCTGAACTGGTCCCAAGGAGCGCGGGAGCTGCGGGAGCGCCTCGCGTTCCTGCACCGGCATCTCGGAGCGCCCTGGCCCGACGTCTCCGAAAGCGCCCTGCACGCGCGCGTGGACGAGTGGTTGGAGCCCGAGCTGTCGAAGGCGCGGCGCCGGGCCGACCTGCGGCGCATCGACGCGGGGCAGGCCCTGAACCGGCTTCTGCCCTGGGCGAGCGGCGAGGCGACGCGTCTCGACGCGCTCGCCCCGGAGCGGGTGGCCGTGCCCAGCGGGTCCAGGATCCGCGTCGACTACTCCGATCCCGAACAGCCCGTCCTTGCGGTGAAGTTGCAGGAGATGTTCGGGCTGGCCGAGACCCCGCGCGTCGCGGACGGCGGCGTGCCCGTCCTCGTGCATCTGCTGTCCCCCGCGGGCCGCCCCGCCGCCGTCACCGCCGATCTTGCCTCTTTCTGGCGGGACGGCTATCGGGCCGTGCGGGCCGAGCTCCGCGGGCGGTATCCGAAGCATCCGTGGCCGGAGGATCCTGCGGCCGCCGAGGCGACGCGGTTCACCAACGCCCGGCTCAGGCGTTGACGGGTTCCGGTTCGGGCGCGGCCGTCGCCTCCGGTTCGCCGGGCCTGCGGCTGCGGGCCTCCAGCCAGAGGGACAGGGCGAGCAGGAGCAGACCGAGGCCCAGGAAGCCCCAGGGGAGATAGGACGTGAGGAGGAGGACCAGGACGCGCTGGGACTTCACCAGGTCGACCGTGTTCTGGATGTAGTCCTCGCGCATCTTCACGTGGCCCGCGAAGACGGTGACCTTGTCGCGGTCGCCGAGGAGGGTGCCGCCGCGCAGCTCGTTCTTCTGGATCTCCTCGCCGTAGACGGGCGCCCCCGTGGTGGGGTCGACCCAGAACTTGCGGACCGTGGTGTACCAGCGCGTGGTCCCGGTCTTGGCGAGGGACTCCGGGGTGATGCCCTTGACCGGCATGGTCTTGGGGAAGGGCACCTTGGTCCAGGGGATGGTCTGCTCGAAGTAGTAGACATCCACGCCGCGGAAGGTCTGTGTGCCCTTGTAGTGGATGGGCTTGGTGACGCGGGCCTGGGCGTCGAAGTACTCGTAGTCCCGCTTCTCGGTCAGGAAGGGCCACTTGAACTCGATGCCCTCGCGCTTGACCGCGTCGCCGTCGACCATCTCGCCCGTGGCGTGCACCGGTTCCTGGCTGTGCGCGTCGAAGATGTAGCGCTCGGGGACCTTGGAGACCATCTTGCCGTCGGCGTCCTGGACGTAGGAGAGGGCGTCCCAGACGACGACGTCGCGGTCCGCGCTCTTCTCGATCTTCTCCGAGGCCTCCACGTTGCCCTTGAGGGTCTGCACGATGGTGACCTTGTCGACCTTCTTGGCCCGCATCGAGCCGTAGTCGATGAGCGTCGGGTTCTTCGCCTCCAGGACCGCCTCCTGGTACTGGCTCGGCGGGATCTTGGCGAGGCGCGGGAAGGCGTACCAGCGCATGAGCGGGGACATCGCCGTGCAGAACACGGCGAAGGCGAGCAGGATCAGGCTGGCCTTACGGCGCATCGCGGCGGCCCTCCCTACGGAGTCAGGGGTGCTTGGGGACGGTGGTGAGCAGCGGCTCCGGCGAGGTCTCGCCGGGCGGGGCCCCCATCGCGGTGATGGTCAGGACCAGGGCGAGGGCGACGGCAAGACCGGTCGCGGCGGCGATGAGAGCGCGCATGCGGAGCCTCCCGAGGCGGGAAAACTGACGGCGTCCAGGACGCCGGCCCTGAACTGACAGGGCGTCAGGGCTGGGGCACCGTAGCAACGCGGCGGCCAGATGAGAACACGTTGCACACAGACGAACGCCCCTGCGCCGGGCGGGCGCAGGGGCGTTGTGTGCGGGAGTGCGTACGGGGTCCGGGGCTAGGCCGCGGGCGCCGCCACCTTCAGTTCGACCGTGAGCGTCGCGCCGCCCGCGGTGGTGACCCGCAGCAGGAACGTGCCCGCGGCGTCGTCGGCGTACATCTTGGGGAGCTTGAGCACGCCGTTGGCGTCCGTCTTCAGGGCCTTGAGGGCGCGGACCGGCTTGCCGTCGGCGTCCTTGAAGTACGGGCCCTTGTCGTTGGCCGTGGCGTCGGCAGCCGACTTGACCATGGTGGCGGTGGCCGCCACGCGGTCGGCTGTCTCCCCCTTGTACGTGGCCTTGATCTCGACCTGGTCGGCGAACTCCTTGCCGGGCTCGCAGATCAGTGCCTTGTCGCTGGTCCTGACCAGGGCGTCGGCCTGCCGCGCGGTGACCGTCGCCGTGTAGGCGAGGGCGGGCAGCGAGCGGCCGACGACCGTGGCCCTGACCTTGAACTCACCGGTCTTCTCGCCCGCCTTGACGACGGGGGCGGTCGCCTTGCCCGACGCGCTCGTGGTGACGGTCGCGCTGGTGGCGCCGCCGGGGAAGCGCGCGTCGGTGTCGCCGACGATCGCGAACCGCACCTTGACCTTGGCCACCGCGGAGCCCGACCTGGACTCCGTGCGCACCTCGACGCGTTCGGCGAAGGCGTCCCCGGCGGTCGCGGCGAGCTTGCCGGTGCCGGCGTCCTCCAGGCTCGCGACCCGCTCGGTGGGCGAGGGGGGCTTCGGGGTCTCGGAGCCGCCGCCGGTCGGCGGGGTGGTCGGGCTGCCGCCGCCGTTGCCGGGCTCGGAGGGCTTGTCGCCACCGGGCTTGTCGTCGCCGGACTTGGGTGGCTTCGGCGAGGGCGAACCGGATACCGGGGGCGTGGGCGTGGGGCTCGTGCCGGGGCTGTTGTTGTCGCTGCGGTCGCCCGGCAGGACGCCCGAGCCGTCGGGGATCTCGCGGATGCCGTCGCGGTAGTGCGCCAGCCACGTCAGGACCGTGTTCAGGTACTCCGTCGAGTGGTTGTAGCTGAGGATCGCCTTGTGCAGATCGGCCTCGACGGACAGATCGCGGTCGTTCGCGCAGAGGTAACTACCGGCGGCGAGCGCGGCGTCGTAGATGTTGTTCGGGTCCGTCTTGCCGTCCGCGTTGCCGTCCTGACCCCAGGTGTCCCACGTCGAGGGGATGAACTGCATGGGGCCGACGGCACGGTCGTGCGTCCTGTCGCCGTCGTACGCGCCGTTGTCGGTGTCGGTGATCTTCGCGAAGCCGTTGCCGTTGAGGGGCGGGCCGAGGATGTCTCCGACGGTGGTGCCGTTCGCGTCCACGCGGCCGCCACGCGCCTGCCCTGACTCGACCTTGCCTATCGCGGCGAGCAGCTCCCAGGGGAGGTTGCAGCCCGGCTTGGACGTGGCCAGGGACGCCTCGGCCTTCTTGTACGCGTCGAGGACGGTGGCCGGGATCTCCGAGTCGGTTTCGGCGTCGCCGGTGCCGCCGTCGGGCGGTCCGGTCGGCGGGACCGGGCTTTTCAGCTCCGGAAGATCGGTGTAATAGGGGGAGTTACCGGTCGCGGAGTCCTCGGCCGGCGGCGTGGCGCCTGATGCCCCCGCCCGCTCGTCGCGCGGGACGTCCGTCACGCCCGGGGCCTGGGACGCCGCGAGTGCGGCCACCGCCGCCGCGGCCACCGCCGTGGTCACCGCTCCCCTGCGCAACCGCCTGCCGAATACCGCCGCCATGACCGTAGACCCCTCCCCTTGACGACTGTGCGTGCCGCCGCCCACTCTGCTGTGTTCCCCGTTGTGCTCCCCAGCGGGCCGACTCAGGCGACACTACGACAACTTCCAGCGCCCAGGCACCCGTTCGCGCCCGCTTTTCACCGGTTGGCCGCGTCCTGTTCGGGTGGAGGGTCGGCCGGGCGTCGCAGCGCGCCTCGTTCTACGAGGTGAGCTCCTGCCCGCTCGCGCGGCCCTTGTTGAGTGCGCGGTGCACGGCCCGCGATACACGCTCGATGGTACGGGCCGCGTACTTCGTCGTGGGGTGGTCGTGCGAGAGGCCGCGGCCCCAGGCCTGGGCACGACGGAGGGCCGCCTCCATGATCATGATCTTGGCGACGCTCGCGGTGTCGTAGCGGCGGCTGCTGCCGAGGGCGCAGCTGAGGCCCGTGGCGGGGTCGTGGAGGGCGACGGACACGGTGCTCCGCCGGGCGACCAGGGCGGCGCGGATGTCGCGGGTGAGCTGGGCGGCGAAGGTGGGGTCGCTGCGGGCGGTGCGGGAGGCCGCGCGTTGCGCTGCGCTGGCTCGGGCGGCGCTCGCGGGTATCGGGGGGACGAGGGCTGTGGCTAGGGCCGTGGCTATGACCGCCCGGCAGCTTCGCAGGTGAAGGGCCATGCGGTCATCGTGGCCGGGGCGCCTCTGCGGGGCCCGGGGGCGGGGGCCACTAGGGTGAGGCCAAGATTCTGTACAAAATGTCCTGAATCGCCGCACGGGCTGGGATTCCCAGCCCGTGCGGCGATCGAGAACGAATCCGGCGAGGCCGGTGCTTCGCGGTGCGCCAGGGACACCCCGCTCAAGCCCGGCGCGGCCCTCAGTGCGCGGCGGACTCCCAGTCCGCTCCCACGCCCACCGACACGTCGAGCGGGGCCCGCAGCGACGCCGCGCCCGCCATTTCGCGGCGGACGAGCTTCTCGACCTCGGCGCGCTCGCCCGGCGCGATCTCCAGGACGATTTCGTCGTGCACCTGGAGCAGCATGCGGGAGTCGAGCTTCGCCTCCGTCAGGGCGCGGTGCACGTTCAGCATGGCGATCTTGACGATGTCCGCCGCCGTGCCCTGGATGGGCGCGTTCAGGGCCATCCGCTCGGCCATCTCGCGGCGCTGGCGGTTGTCGCTGTTGAGGTCGGGGAGATACCGGCGGCGGCCCAGCATCGTCTCCGTGTAGCCCGTCGCGCGGGCCTCGTCGACGGCCCGGCGCAGATAGTCCCGGACGCCGCCGAACCGCTCGAAGTAGGTGTCCATCAGCGCGCGGGCCTCGCCCGCCTCGATGTTCAGCTGCTGGGAGAGACCGAACGCGGAGAGGCCGTACGCCAAGCCGTACGACATGGCCTTGATCTTGCGGCGCATCTCGGCGTCGACGGCGGTGCCCTCGACGGAGAAGACCTGCGAGGCGACCGTGGTGTGCAGGTCCTCGCCGGAGCTGAACGCCTCCAGGAGGCCCTCGTCCTCGGAGAGGTGGGCCATCACGCGCAGCTCGATCTGGCTGTAGTCCGCGGTCATCAGGGACTCGAAGCCCTCGCCGACCACGAAGCCGCGCCGGATCGCCCGGCCCTCGTCGGTGCGGACCGGGATGTTCTGCAGGTTCGGTTCCGTCGAGGACAGGCGGCCCGTGGCCGCGACCGTCTGGTTGAACGTCGTGTGGATGCGGCCGTCCGCGGCGATCGACTTGATGAGGCCCTCGACCGTGACGCGGAGCTTCGCCTGCTCGCGGTGGCGGAGCATGATGACCGGCAGTTCGTTCTCGGTCTGGGCCGCGAGCCAGGCCAGGGCGTCCGCGTCCGTGGTGTACCCGGTCTTGGTCTTCTTCGTCTTGGGGAGGTTCAGCTCGCCGAAGAGGACTTCCTGGAGCTGCTTGGGCGAGCCGAGGTTGAACTCGTGGCCCGCCGCCGCGTGCGCCTCCTTCACCGCTTGCTGCACCGCGCCCGCGAACTGCTGCTCCATCGCCTCCAGATGGGCGCGGTCGGCCGCGATGCCGTGCCGCTCAAGGCGGGCCAGGAGGGTGGACGTCGGCAGCTCGATGTCGGTGAGGAGGTTGCCCGCGCCCACCTCCGGGAGCTTCTCGCCGAAGGCAGTGCCCAGGTCGAGGATCGTGCGGGCCTGCGACATCAGTGCGTCGGCCTCGGCACGGTCGTCCTCCTCCGTACCGAAGGCGAGCTGGCCTTCGGCCGCCGACGCGGGCGCGAGCTCCCGGCCCAGATACTCCAGGGAAAGGGCGTCCAGGGCGAAGGAGCGACGGCCGGGCTTGACCAGGTACGCGGCGAGCGCCGTGTCCATGGAGACGCCGTCCACCGTCCAGCCGTGCTCGGGGAAGACCCGCATCGTGGCCTTGGCGTTGTGCAGGACCTTGGGCTTCTTCGGGTCGGCGATCCAGGCGGCGAAGGCCTTCTCGTCGGCCTCGTCCAAGTGGGAGGGGTCGAACCAGGCCGCCGCTCCCCCGGCCGCCGCGAGGGCGACCTCGGTCACCGAGCCCGTGCCGAGCTGCCAGGTGTCGACCGTGGCCATGCCGAGGACCGCGTTGCCGTGCTCGGTGAGCCACGGGGCGAGCTCACCCGTGCCGATCACCGTGCCGTCCAGCTCCACGCCGGGCTCGGCCGGGGTCTGATCGGCCACCTCGGCGCCGGGGTCCACGGCCAGCAGTCGCTCGCGCAGCGAGGGGTTACGGATCTCCAGGGTGTCCAGGACCATGGCGAGGGCCGTGCGGTCGTACGGAGCGCGCTCCAGGTCGGTGACCTGCTTGGGGAGCTCGACGTCGCGGACCATCTCCGTGAGGACGCGGTTCAGCTTCACCGCGTCCAGGTGGTCGCGGAAGTTCTGTCCGGCCTTGCCCTTGACCTCTTCGGCACGCTCGACGAGGTCGGCGAAGGAACCGAACTGGTTGATCCACTTCGCGGCGGTCTTCTCGCCCACACCGGGGATACCGGGGAGATTGTCGGACGGGTCGCCGCGCAGGGCCGCGAAGTCCGGATACTGGCTGGGCGTGAGGCCGTACTTCTCCTCGACCTTCTCCGGGGTGAAGCGCGTCAGCTCCGATACGCCCTTGGTCGGGTACAGCACGGTCACGTGGTCGGTGATCAGCTGGAAGGAGTCGCGGTCACCGGTGACGATCAGGACGTCGAAGCCGGCCGCCTCGGCCTGGGTGGCGAGGGTGGCGATGACGTCGTCCGCCTCGAAGCCGTCCACCGCGAACCGCACGGCGTTCATCGCGTCGAGGACCTCGCCGATCAGCTCGACCTGCCCCTTGAACTCGTCCGGGGTCTTGGAGCGGTTCGCCTTGTACTCGGGGAACTCCGTGGAGCGCCACGTCTTGCGCGAAACGTCGAAGGCCACCGCGAAGTGCGTGGGCGCCTCGTCGCGCAGGGTGTTCGCCAGCATCGACGCGAAGCCGTAGATCGCGTTCGTCGGCTGGCCCGTCGCGGTCGTGAAGTTCTCCGCGGGCAGCGCGAAGAACGCCCGGTAGGCCAGGGAGTGCCCGTCCATGAGGAGCAGGCGCGGACGCTGCTCGCCACTCGGCTTCGTCGCGGTCTCGGACTTCTTCTTCGCTGCTTTTTCTGCCACGTCCCCGATCCTGCCACGCCCCACTGACAGTCCGGTCCAACCCTCACCCGCGACCGCGCTGTCAGCGGCGCGTGGGAGGATCGAAGACGTAGCTCACGCACGTGCTCGAAGGGGAGCCGACCATGGCAAGGAAGTCGCCCAAGGGTGATCCGGTCCAGGACGCGCCGCAGGTCGCGCAGGCGCAGCACGCCGCGGCGGGCCTTCCCGCCATCGGTCACTCGTTGCGCATGGCCCAGCAGCAGATGGGGGTGCGCCGCACGGCGCTGACGCTCCTGCGGGTCAATCAGAAGGACGGCTTCGACTGCCCCGGCTGCGCCTGGCCCGAGCCGGAGCACCGGCACGCGGCGGAGTTCTGCGAGAACGGCGCGAAGGCGGTCGCCGAGGAGGCCACGCTGCGCCGCGTCACCCCCGACTTCTTCGCCGCGCACCCCGTGACCGACCTCGCCACCCGCAGTGGGTACTGGCTGGGCCAGCAGGGCCGCCTCACCCACCCCATGTATCTGGCCGAGGGCGCCGAGCGCTACGAGCCCGTTTCCTGGGAGCGGGCCTTCGACATCATCGGCGAGGAGCTCGCCGCCCTGGAAAGCCCGGACGAGTCCGTCTACTACACCTCGGGCCGCACCAGCAACGAAGCGGCGTTCCTGTACCAGTTGTTCGCCCGCGAGCTGGGCACGAACAACCTGCCCGACTGCTCGAACATGTGCCATGAGTCCTCCGGCTCCGCCCTCACGGAGACCATCGGCATCGGCAAGGGCAGCGTCCTGCTCGAAGACCTCTACAAGTCGGATCTGATCATCGTCGCCGGGCAGAACCCGGGCACGAACCATCCGCGCATGCTCTCCGCCCTGGAGAAGGCGAAGAACAACGGCGCGAAGATCATCACGGTCAATCCGCTGCCCGAGGCCGGCCTGGAGCGCTTCAAGAACCCGCAGACCCCGCAGGGCATGCTCAAGGGCACCGCCCTCACCGATCTCTTCCTGCAGATCCGCCTCGGCGGCGACCAGGCCCTGTTCCGCCTCCTGAACAAGCTCATCCTCGACACCGAGGGAGCGGTCGACGAGGAGTTCGTCCGCGAACACACCCACGGGTACGAGGAGTTCACCGAGGCGGCGCGCGGCGCCGACTGGGACGAGACCCTCGCCGCGACCGGCCTCACGCGCGAGCGCATCGAGGAGGCCCTCGCCATGGTCCTCGCATCGAAGCGCACCGTCGTGTGCTGGGCGATGGGCCTGACCCAGCACAAGCACTCCGTGCCGACGATCCGCGAGGTCGTCAACTTCCTGCTGCTGCGCGGCAACATCGGCCGTCCGGGAGCGGGCGTGTGCCCGGTGCGCGGCCACTCGAACGTGCAGGGCGACCGCACGATGGGCATCTTCGAGCGGCCCGCCCCGGCCTTCCTCGACGCCCTGGAGAAGGAGTTCGGCTTCGCGCCGCCGCGCGAGCACGGCCTGGACGTCGTCCGCGCGATCAGGGCGCTGCGGGACGGCGAGGCGAAGGTGTTCTTCGCGATGGGCGGCAACTTCGTGGCGGCGTCGCCCGACACGGAGGTGACGGAGGCGGCGATGCGCAAGGCCCGCCTGACCGTCCACGTGTCGACGAAGCTGAACCGCTCGCATGCCGTCACGGGCGCGCGCGCCCTGATCCTGCCGACGCTCGGCCGCACCGAGCGGGACGTCCAGGGTGGTGGCGAGCAGTTCGTGACCGTCGAGGACTCCATGGGCATGGTGCACGCCTCGCGCGGCCGCCTGGAGCCCGCGAGCCCGCATCTGCTCTCCGAGCCGGCCATCGTGTGCCGCCTCGCCCGCCGCGTCCTCGGCCCCGAATCGGCCACGCCCTGGGAGGAGTTCGAGAAGGACTACGCCACGGTGCGCGACCGCATCGCGCGCGTGATCCCCGGCTTCGAGGACTTCAACGCACGCGTGGCCGACCCCGCCGGCTTCGCCCTGCCGCACGCCCCGCGCGACGAGCGCCGCTTCCCCACGGCCACCGGCAAGGCCAACTTCACCGCGGCGCCCGTCGAGTTCCCCGACCTGCCCAAGGGCCGCCTGCTGCTCCAGACGCTGCGCTCGCACGACCAGTACAACACCACGATCTACGGCCTCGACGACCGCTACAGGGGCATCAAGAACGGCCGCCGTGTCGTCCTGGTCAACCCCGAGGACGCCCGTGAGCTGAGCCTCGCCGACGGGTCGTACGCCGACCTCGTCAGCGAGTGGAAGGACGGCGTCGAGCGGCGCGCGCCCGGTTTCAGGATCGTGCACTATCCGACGGCCCGGGGCTGCGCGGCGGCGTACTACCCCGAGACGAACGTCCTGGTCCCGCTGGATGCGACCGCCGACACCAGCAACACCCCCGCCAGCAAGTCCGTCGTCGTGCGCCTGGAACAATCAGGGACCGACTGAGCGTTCGCTCAGCGACTGGTGAGGACGACGAACGGAGCCGGGCCCGATGGGTGAGCAGCACAGCGTGAAGTTCCCGCAAGAGGTCATCGACGAGTACGCCGCGCTGGGCGTGGACCTGCCCGCCCTCTTCTCCGCGGGCGACCTGGGCACCCGGATGGGCGTCGAGATCGTCGAGGCCTCCGCCGACCGCGTCGTGGGCACCATGCCCGTCGAGGGCAACACCCAGCCGTACGGCCTGCTGCACGGCGGTGCGTCCGCCGTCCTCGCCGAGACCCTCGGCTCGGTCGGCTCGATGCTGCACGGCGGCAGCAAGAAGCTCGCCGTCGGCGTCGACCTGAACTGCACGCACCACCGCGGCGCGCGTTCGGGCCTGGTCACCGGCGTGGCGACGCCCGTGCACCGGGGCCGCTCCACGGCGACGTACGAGATCGTGATCACCGACGAGCAGGACAAGCGGGTGTGCACCGCGCGGCTGACCTGCCTGCTGCGTGACGTGACGCCCAACGGCTCCGCCGGCTGAGGCGGTTGAGGGCGGGCGCGCCTCCTGCCGGAACAGGCGCGCCCCACGCATTGTCGGAGCGTGCGGCCCCGGTCTAGCGTCTGCGCATGAGGCACCGGAAACAGCTCTGTGCGCTCGCCCTCGCCGCCCTCCTGGCCGCCGCCCCCGGCGTCACCGGCTGCAAGGATCTCTCTCCTGCCGAAGACGCCCACAGCAAGACCCCCGAGCCCTCCCCCACCACCACCCCTCCCCAGGACCTCTGCACAGCCCTGATCACCAAGTGGGGGCGGCAGATCTACGACTCGGGCAAGGAGACCTACGGCGACTACCAGTCGATGGGCCTCTCCAACGGCCAGTACACGATCCTCAGGGAAACCCTCGACCTGGCCCGCACCGAACGGGGGCGCCACGGGGCGGACGCCGGGCGGGAGTTGATCGCCCGTGAGGCCCGCGAGCGGTGCGAGGAGCGCTACCTCCACGGGGAGCCGAGCGACGGGCCGTGGGTGTGAACGCCATCGGCCCCATCGAGCCCGGCGACGACACCTACGAGACCCGGGCCGACGGCGAGACCCGGGCCGGCCGCGCCGCCGCCACGGACCAGGCCGCCGTGCGCCCCCCGCGGCCCCGCCCGCCGCTCACCCGGCGCCGTCGCACCGCCCTGGCCATCGCCACCGCCGTGATCGTCGGGGCGGCCGGGCTCACCCTCTACCTGACCCGTCCACAGCCCCCTGCGCCGCCGCCCCCGCTCTATCCGTCGCAGACCGTGTCGGTGACCTACCGGGGCGACATGACGCACCCGAGGACGGGCGAGCGCACGTTCAGGTTCACCGTCCGCCTCAGTCAGAACTCGGGGCCGCCGGTTTCCGTCAGGCGGATCACCCAGACGTCGGAAGGGCTGTCGGTCACTGTCGCCCCCTATACCCCATTCACCGTAAAAACGGGAAGCCCTAGGACGGCACAGATCACGATGCACATTCGCGAATGCGGAAAGGTGCAACGGAATGCCGGACTCCCTTTCCTGGTCGTAACACTGCGTAATGTGCGGGCAATGCAGTTACAGAGCTTCATCCTCGGCGAGAGGTACGCAAAAGATCTTTCAGGGGCCCTGACAGCCGCATGCCCCCCGAACACTGATGTCATGAGTAAAACACCCTGACAGTCCTGCAAGTTCTCAGCATGCGGGATGCACCGAAGGTGGCTTATTCCGCCCCAACCACCCCCTGAGTTCCAGCCCGGAATACTCCGTGGCATAACAAGAGCGTCACACCTTTGGCCTGACCACTCCACCAGGTACAAAGCGGCCCTTAGAGTCACGGCCAGTCACCGCGCCCACCGGATTCCTGTCAGTTCGGTTCCGCGCTCGACTCGGCCACCCAACAGGGGACGGCCGTGCCAGGGGAAAGGACTGATCGTGCGTCAACGTTCGCTCATAGCCATCACCGCTGCACTCACCGCGGGGGCACTCACCCTCACCGCCTGTGGCTCACGCGACGACAAGGACAAGGAAGACTCCGCGGGCGGCGGCACCACCGTGGTCATCGGCGTCGACGCGCCGCTGACCGGCGACTTGTCCGCGCTGGGCCTCGGTATCCGCAACTCCGTGCAACTCGCCGCCAAACAGGCCAACGAGACGAAGCACGTCGACGGCATCACCTTCAAGGTGGAGTCCGCCGACGACCAGGGGCAGCCCGCCTCGGGCCAGACCAACGCGACCAAGTTCGTCGCCAACAAGGACATCCTCGGCGCCGTCGGCCCCCTGAACTCCTCCGTCGGCGAGTCGATGCAGAAGGTCTTCGACGACGCGAAGCTCGTCCAGGTCTCCCCCGCCAACACCAACCCGGCCATGACCCAGGGCCAGGACTGGAACGGCGGCAAGAAGGTCCGCCCCTACAAGGCCTACTTCCGCACGGCCACCACGGACGCCATCCAGGGCCCGTTCGCCGCGCAGTACCTCTACAACGAGGCCAAGAAGAAGAAGGTCTTCGTCGTCGACGACAAGAAGACCTACGGCGCGGGACTGGCCGCCACCTTCACGGACGAGTTCAAGAAGCTCGGCGGCAAGGTCGCCGGCACCGAGCACGTGAACCCGGACACCAAGGACTTCGGCGCCGTCGCCACCAAGATCAAGAACTCTGACGCGGACGTCGTCTACTACGGCGGCGAGTACCCCGCCGCAGGCCCGCTCAGCAAGCAGATGAAGAAGGCCGGAGCCAAGATCCCGCTCGTCGGCGGTGACGGCATCTACAGCGCCGACTTCGTCAAGCTCGCAGGCAAGGAAGGCAAGGGCGACTACGCCACCTCCGTCGGCCAGCCCGTCGAAGAACTGCCCTCCGCCAAGGAGTTCATCGCCAACTACAAGAAGGCCGGCTACAAGGAGGCCTACGAGGCCTACGGCGGCTACTCCTACGACTCCGCCTGGGCGATCATCGAAGCAGTCAAGAAGGTCGTCGACGACAACGACGGCAAGCTGCCCGACGACGCCCGCGCCAAGATCGTCGAAGCCATGCAGGACGTCTCCTTCGACGGCGTGACCGGCAAGGTCTCCTTCGACGAATACGGCGACGCCACCAACAAGCAACTCACCGTGTACCAGGTGAAGTCCACCGAGGACCCGACCAAGGGCTGGAAGCCGGTCAAGTCCGGCACCTTCACCGGCTGAACCACCCCGCAGCACGACACCACCGCGCGGGGCGCTGCCTCAGACAGCGCCCCGCGCGGCGTCGCATCCGTCACCTAAGCCGTCCGTCCTGCCAGGCCCACCGCCACCGCCCGCAGGCCGAACGACACCGAAAGACTCGGAGGACCTGCGGTGCACGAACTGCCGCAACAGCTGGTCAACGGCCTGCTACTGGGATCCATGTACGGCCTGATCGCCATCGGCTACACAATGGTCTACGGCATCGTCCAGCTCATCAACTTCGCCCACGGCGAGATCTTCATGGTCGGCGGCTTCGGCGCCCTCACCGTCTGGCTGTGGCTCCCGGGCGGCACCAGCATGTGGCTCGCCCTGCCGCTCATGCTCATAGGCGCCGTCATCGTCTCCACCCTCATAGCGGTCGGAGCCGAACGCTTCGCCTACCGCCCCCTGCGCGGCGCACCCCGCCTCGCACCCCTCATCACCGCCATCGGCCTCTCCCTCGCACTGCAGCAGGCCGTCTGGGCCTGGTACCCCAACGCGAAGTCGTCCCGCACCTTCCCCGAGATGCCCGGCGACTCCATCCACATGGGCTCCGTCACCATCCAGCCCGGCGACATCTTCCTGCTGATCACCGCCCCGATCTGCATGTTCGCCCTCGGCTACTTCGTGATGAAGACCCGCGTCGGACGCGGCATGCAAGCCACCGCACAGGACCCCGACACCGCCAAACTCATGGGCGTCAACACCGACCGCGTCATCGTCGTCGCCTTCGCGATCGGCGCCGCCTTCGCCGGCATCGCCGCCGTCGCCTACGGATTCCGCTACGGAGAAGTCCAGTTCCGCATGGGCTTCCTCTGGGGCCTCAAAGCCTTCACCGCCGCCGTACTCGGAGGCATCGGCAACATCTACGGCGCCATGATCGGCGGCCTCGTCCTCGGCATCGCCGAAGCCATGGCCACCGCCTACATGAACGACATCCCCGGCATGAGCCAGCTCGGCGGGCAGTCCTGGGCCGACGTCTGGGCCTTCGTACTCCTCATCGTCGTACTCCTCGTCAGGCCACAAGGCCTCCTTGGCGAGCGCGTCGCGGACAGGGCGTGACCACCATGACCACACAGACCACCGCGGCCGACGCGCCCACCCCCAAGCAGGACCACACCGCCACCGGACTCATCGCCATCCCCGTGGGCCCCGCCCGCGCACTGGCCACCGGCGGCGGCATCCTCACCGTCATCTCCACGTTCATGGCATGGACCTGGACCGCGAAATTCCCCGGCGACCTCACCGTCTACGGCTACCCCGGCGGCCTCCAGGTCCTCGTCCTGATCGCCGGACTCCTGACGACGCTCTACGGCCTCGCCTCCTACGGCATCAAGGGCGTACGCGCCCTCGCCCCCGGCGGCGCCGACGCAGCCCTCAAATACGCGGCACTCGCCGCCTTCGCCACCACCTGGTACACGATCATCTCGATCAGCTACCAACTCGGCGGCCTCGCCAACCTCGACCCCGGCGGCTGGGTCGCAGCCCTCGCCACCCTCGCCGCCTTCACCGGCGCCCTCGCCCTGCCCTTCACACGACCGCACACCTACCCGGTCGACCCCGAAGACACCAGCGGCGAACAGTTCAAACACCGCATGCGCAACGCGATGACCGTCTTCAAGGGCGCCTTCGCCGCCGAAGCACCCCCCACGCCGCGCAAGCTCCCCAGCTACGTCGAAATCCTCATCATCGTCGCCGCACTCGCCGTCGGCCTCCTCGTCTTCACCTACGGCATCGGCACCGAATACGACGAACTCTTCGTCGGCTTCCTGATCACCGTCGCGTTCAGCTTCGCCGCACTGTCCAAGGCCGGACTCGTCGCCCAGGTCTCCACCTACACCGCACGGCACCGCAACATCACACTCGGCGGCGCCTTCGCCGCCGCAGCGGCCTTCCCGTTCACCCAGAGCGACGACCAGTACGCCACCATCGGCGTCTACATCCTCATCTTCGCCACCGTCGCACTCGGCCTGAACATCGTCGTCGGCCTCGCCGGACTCCTCGACCTCGGATACGTCGCCTTCCTCGGCGTCGGCGCCTACGCGGCATCCATGGTCTCCGGATCCCCGTCCTCACCCTTCGACGTCCACCTGCCGTTCTGGGGCGCCATCCTCGTCGGCGCGAGCGCATCACTCGTCTTCGGCGTACTCATCGGCGCCCCGACCCTGCGACTGCGCGGCGACTACCTCGCCATCGTCACCCTCGGCTTCGGAGAGATCTTCCGACTCGTCGCGATGAACTCCGACGGCACATCGGGCCCCGACATCACCAACGGCTCGAACGGCATCTCCTCGATCCCGAACCTCAAGATCTTCGGCTTCGACTTCGGCATCGAGCACAGCATCTTCGGCGTCACCATCGGCCGATTCGCGAACTACTTCTTCCTGATGCTGCTCATCACCCTCGTCGTCGTCCTCGTCTTCCGGCGCAGCGGCGACTCCCGCATCGGACGCGCCTGGGTCGCCATCCGCGAAGACGAGACCGCCGCACTCGCCATGGGCATCAACGGCTTCCGCGTGAAGCTCATCGCCTTCGCGCTCGGCGCCACCCTCGCCGGACTCGCCGGCACCGTACAGGCCCACGTCACCTACACCGTGACACCCGAGCAATACCAGTTCGCCAACACGGTCCCGCCGAACTCCGCGTTCCTGCTCGCCGCGGTCGTCCTCGGCGGCATGGGCACCATCAGCGGCCCCCTCGTCGGCGCGGCACTGCTCTACCTCATCCCCAGCAAACTCTCGTTCCTGGGCGACTACCAGCTCTTCGCCTTCGGCCTCGCACTCGCACTCCTCATGCGCTTCCGCCCCGAAGGCCTCATCCCCAACCGCCGCCGCCAGCTCGAATTCCACGAAGCCGACCTGGCCCCCGGCGACACGCCGCCACCCACAGTCCTCAGCAAGACAGGGGCCTGAGCCATGACCACCGACACCACCACCAGCAAGGACAACCCCGCCGCGACACCGGCCGGGCAGACCGTCCTGGACGCCCGCGGCGTCACGATGCGATTCGGCGGCCTCACCGCCGTACGCTCCGTCGACCTCACCGTCAACAGCGGCGAAATCGTCGGCCTCATCGGACCCAACGGCGCCGGCAAAACCACCTTCTTCAACTGCCTCACCGGCCTCTACATCCCCACCGAGGGCGAAGTCCGGTACAAGGACAAGGTCCTGCCCAGCAAATCCTTCAAGGTCACCGCGGCCGGCGTGGCCCGCACCTTCCAGAACATCCGTCTGTTCGCCAACATGACCGTCCTGGAAAACGTCCTCGTCGGCCGCCACACACGCACCAAAGAAGGCCTCTGGTCAGCCCTCCTGCGCGGACCCGGCTTCCACAAGGCCGAGGCCAAGTCCAGGGAACGCGCCCTGGAACTCCTCGAGTTCGTCGGCCTCGCCGACAAGGCCGAACACCTCTCCCGCAACCTCCCCTACGGCGAACAACGCAAGCTGGAAATCGCCCGCGCACTGGCAAGCGAACCCGGCCTCCTCCTCCTGGACGAGCCCACCGCCGGCATGAACCCCCAAGAAACCCGCGCCACCGAAGAACTCGTCCTCGCCATCCGGGACATGGGCATCGCCGTCCTCGTCATCGAGCACGACATGCGCTTCATCTTCAACCTGTGCGACCGCGTAGCCGTACTCGTCCAAGGCGAAAAACTCGTCGAGGGCAGCAGCGAAACCGTCCAACAGGACGACCGCGTCATCGCCGCCTACCTGGGCGAACCCTTCGAAGGAGCCCCCGGCAGCACAGAAGCCGACGCCACGGGCAACGAGGAGAACAACCGATGACCGCACTGCTCGAAGTCGAGGACCTCAAGGTCGCCTACGGCAAGATCGAAGCCGTCAAAGGCATCTCCTTCAAGGTCGAGGCCGGCGAGGTCGTCACCCTGATCGGCACCAACGGCGCAGGCAAGACCACCACGCTGCGCACCCTGTCCGGACTGCTCAAGCCGGTCGGCGGCTCCATCAAATTCAACGGGAAAGCACTGCGGAAATACCGCGCCGACCAGATCGTCTCGCTCGGCCTCGCCCACTCTCCCGAGGGCCGGCACATCTTCCCCCGCATGACGATCGAGAACAATCTGCGACTCGGCGCATATCTGCGCAGCGACAAAGCCGCCATCGAAAAGGACATCGCGCGCGCCTACGAACTCTTCCCCATCCTCGGAGAACGCAGAAAGCAAGCAGCGGGCACACTCTCCGGCGGCGAACAACAAATGCTCGCCATGGGCCGCGCCCTCATGTCCCAGCCCAAACTGCTCATGCTCGACGAACCCTCCATGGGCCTGTCACCGATCATGATGCAGAAGATCATGGCGACCATCGCCGAACTCAAATCCCAGGGCACGACCATTCTCCTCGTCGAGCAGAACGCCCAGGCGGCGCTCTCGCTCGCCGACCACGGTCACGTCATGGAGGTCGGCAAGATCGTCCTCTCCGGAACCGGCAACCACCTGCTGCACGACGAATCCGTGCGCAAGGCGTACCTCGGCGAGGACTAGGACTCCGTCCCGGCATACGGAAAGGGCCCGCACCCCGGCTTCGGGGTGCGGGCCCTTCTCGTACGCGTCCTGAGGACCGGGGGGCTACTGCCCCTTGGCCGCCTTCTTCTCGTCGGCATCCTCAATGACAGCCTCCGCGACCTGCTGCATCGAAAGCCGCCGGTCCATCGACGTCTTCTGGATCCAGCGAAACGCGGCGGGCTCCGTCAAGCCGTACTCCGTCTGAAGAATCGACTTCGCACGGTCCACCAGCTTCCGCGTCTCCAGCCGCAAGGTGAGGTCCGCGACCTCACTCTCCAGCGTCTTCAGCTCAGCGAAGCGCGAGACAGCCATCTCGATCGCGGGCACGACGTCGGTCTTGCTGAACGGCTTCACCAGGTACGCCATCGCGCCCGCGTCCCTGGCCCGCTCCACCAGGTCACGCTGCGAGAACGCGGTCAGCATGAGCACCGGGGCAATGCTTTCCTCGGCGATCTTCTCGGCCGCCGAGATGCCGTCCATGACGGGCATCTTCACGTCAAGGATCACCAGGTCCGGCTGGTGCTCGCGGGCCAGCTCGACGGCTTTCTCCCCGTCACCGGCCTCACCGACGACGGTGTAACCCTCTTCCTCGAGCATCTCCTTGAGGTCGAGCCGGATGAGAGCCTCGTCCTCGGCGATGACGACACGGGTCGTCAGCGGAGGCACGTGCGACTTGTCGTCGTCATCGGCTACGGGCTGGGGCGACTCGGGGGAAGTCACGGGGGCTCCTAGGTGCGGGCCGGGCAGGTATTGCTGCCTCGCCAGCCTACCTAGCTGCAGCGCGCCACGGTGACCCGGTATAGTTCCGGCAGTGGCTGGCCGGGTTGGTGGAACGGTATACACGGAGGTCTCAAACACCTCTGCCTGAAAGGGCTTGCGGGTTCGAATCCCGCACCCGGCACCCGAAGAAAGCGGATGTTCACGTTCTCGTGAATGTCCGCTTTTTCCTGCCCGGAGCAGCGGTGCCTCACGCAGAGTAGCTGCATGGAACAACACAGCACTGCCATTCGCGTCCTGGCCGTCAGTTCGATGCGTCTGGGCATCCCCAACCGCATCGTCGCCGATCGTCTCGGTGTTCCGCGGGGGACGATCGGATGGTGGCGCAGTGAAGATCGGCGAGCACACGGCGAGAAGTACAGGCAACCGACGGACTGCCCGCGGTGCACCGGCCGCGGGTTCGACGAAATCGCGTACGCCTATCTTCTGGGCCTCTACCTGGGAGACGGCCACATCATCTCGAAACCCAGGCAGCACCACTTGTCGATCTTCTGCAACGCGGAGCAAACCGGCCTGGTCTCAGCCGCTGCAGAAGCCATGCGCCGGGTCATGCCACTCCCCAGCGTCAAGCCGCGCAGTCGATCGGGGTGTACCGAAGTGAAGTCCTACAGCAAGCACTGGACCTGCATGTTTCCCCAGCACGGGCCCGGTAAGAAGCACGAGCGCCGGATCGCCCTCGAACCCTGGCAACAGGACATCGTCGACGCCCATCCCTGGGACTTTGTCCGCGGCCTCATCCACTCCGACGGCTGCAGGAACATCAACTGGACGACCCGTCTGGTCGGTGGCGAGCGCAAACGCTACGAGTATCCGAGGTACTGGTTCACCAACGTCTCCGACGACATCCGGAAGCTCTACACCGACACCCTCGACAAGCTCGGCGTCGAGTGGAGGAACTGCACCCGTAACGGCAGCCCGTACAACGTCTCCGTCGCCCGAAGGGCATCAGTAGCCCTCATGGACGCCCACGTAGGCCCCAAGTACTGACCGCGATACCGCCCGAAGTACCGCCCCACCCCCACCCACGCAATATGACGCGTCACTCCCCTCCCCCGCCCTCCCTGGGAGCTGCCCCAAATCCCCCGGAAACCCTTGCCCCGCCCCGCACCCCGCTGCGATCTTCGGCCGCATGACTCCCTTGAACCGGCGTACCTTCGTCGCCGCCGCAGGTGCCGCCGCGGCAGCCGTGGCCATGAATCCGCAGACCGCATCCGCCGTCGACCGTGAGGGCACACGCAAGGGCGGGGACGACTTCGCCGATGCCGACAAGGGGTTCATCGCGGCCCTCACCCCGGGTGTTGTGAAGAACGCCAAGGGCCAGGTCGTCTGGGATGGCGACGCGTACGACTTCCTCAAGAAGGACGCGCCCAAGACCGCGCACAAGAGCCTGTGGCGGCAGTCGCGGCTGGTGTCGAAGCAGGGGCTCTACAAGGTCACCGACCGTGTGTATCAGGTGCGTGGCCTCGATCTGTCGAACATGACCCTCATCGAGGGTGACACCGGTGTCGTCGTGATCGATCCGCTGATCTCGGCGGAGACCGCTGCCGCCGCGCTCAAGCTGTACCGCGCGCACCGCGGTGACAAGAAGGTCACCGGGCTCATCTACACCCATCCGCACGTCGATCACTTCGGCGGCTGCCGTGGCGTGCTGCCGGATGGGGCCGGTGAGGTGCCGATCCTCGCTCCTGACGGTTTCATGGAGCATGCCGTCTCGGAGAATGTGTATGCCGGGACTGCCATGCAGCGGCGCTCCGGGTACATGTACGGTGCGTTGCTGCCCAAGTCGCCTGCTGGGCAGATTGGTTGTGGGCTGGGGCAGTCCGTTTCCGTGGGGTCGATCGGGTTGATTCCGCCGACCAAGGACGTCACCGAGACCGGTCAGGTGGAGACGGTCGACGGGGTGCGGTTCGAGTTTCAGATGACGCCGGGGACCGAGGCGCCGGCCGAGATGAATTTCGTGCTGCCGGACTTGCGTGCGGTCTGTATGGCGGAGAACGCGACGCACACGATGCACAACATCATTACGTTGCGTGGCGCGCAGGTGCGGGATGCCCGGCAGTGGGCGCATTATCTGAATGAGTCTGTCGTGCTCTTCGATGGGCGGGTCGATGTCGCCTTCGCCTCGCATCATTGGCCTACGTGGGGTGGGGACACGATTGTGGAGCTGCTTGAGCAGCAGCGGGATCTGTATGCGTACATGCATGATCAGACGTTGCGGATGATCAATGCGGGGATGACGGGGCGGGAGATCGCCGAGGAGATCGAGTTGCCGCCGGCGCTTGCGGGGGTGTGGGCGAATCGTGGGTATTACGGGTCGCTGAGTCATAACGTGAAGGGCATTTATCAGCGGTACATGGGGTGGTTCGACGGCAACCCAGCGCACCTGTGGGAGCACCCTCCTATCGAGGAGGCCAAGCGGTACGTCAAGGCGATGGGGGGTCGTACGGCTACGGTCGCCAAAGCCAGGGTGTTCGCGAAGGGCGGCGATCTGCGGTTCGCGGTGACTTTGCTCAATCATGTGGTGTTCGCGGACCCCCACCACAAGGCCGCCAAGTCCGAACTTGCCCGGCTGTACGTGGAGTTGGGTCAGGCTTCGGAGAATGCCGTGTGGCGGAACTTCTATCTGATGGGTGCTCAGGAGTTGCGTGAGGGTGTGCAGGGCTCCCCCACCTCTGTGGTGAGCGCTGACATGTTGATGGCGCTCTCCGTGGATCAGTTGATCGACTCCGTGGCGATTCGTGTGAATGGTCCGAAGGCGTGGGAGTTGGAGCTGCGGATGGACTGGAGTCTTCCGGCGCTCGGCAAGGTGTGGCATCTGACGTTGCGGCATGGGGTGTTGACGTATCGCAGCGATGCGGCGAAGGACCCGGGTGCGGGGGTTACGTTGACGATGACCAAGCCGCAGTTGCTGGCGATGCTGGGGGGTAAGGGGCTTGGTGACATCAAGGTGGAGGGTGACGTCTCGCTTCTCACCGATCTGCTGGGCGTGGTGGAGAAGCCTGATCCGGGGTTCGCCATCGTGACGCCCTAGGCGGCCCCTCATACGCGCGAGGGGCCGCTCCCCGGGAGCGGCCCCTCGGTCCCTGTGGACAGTCCTCCTACTGGGGGCTGTCGTCCTCGCCGATGTGGTGGATGCGTACGAGGTTGGTGGAGCCGGCGACTCCGGGTGGGGAGCCTGCGGTGATGACGACGACGTCGCCTTTTTCGCAGCGGCCGTACTTGAGGAGGAGTTCGTCGACCTGGCGGACCATGGCGTCGGTGGAGTCGACGTGTGGGCCGAGGAAGGTTTCCACTCCCCAGGTGAGGTTGAGTTGTGAGCGGGTGGATCGGTCGGGGGTGAAGGCGAGGAGTGGGATGGGCGAGCGGTAGCGCGAGAGGCGGCGGACGGTGTCGCCGGACTGGGTGAAGGCGACGAGGAATTTGGCGCCGAGGAAGTCGCCCATTTCGGCGGCGGCGCGGGCTACGGCACCGCCCTGGGTGCGGGGCTTGTTCCGCTCGGTGAGCGGCGGGAGGCCCTTGGCGAGGATGTCTTCCTCGGCGGCTTCGACGATGCGGCCCATGGTGCGGACGGTCTCGATGGGGTATTTGCCGACGCTGGTCTCGCCGGAGAGCATGACGGCGTCGGTGCCGTCGATGACGGCGTTGGCGACGTCGCTTGCCTCGGCCCTTGTGGGGCGGGAGTTGTCGATCATCGAGTCGAGCATCTGGGTGGCGACGATGACGGGTTTGGCGTTGCGCTTGGCGAGTTTGATGGCTCGCTTCTGGACGATCGGCACCTGTTCGAGGGGCATTTCGACGCCGAGGTCGCCGCGGGCGACCATGATGGCGTCGAAGGCGGCGACGATGTCGTCGATGTTCTCGACGGCCTGCGGCTTCTCGATCTTGGCGATGACGGGGAGGCGGCGGCCTTCCTCGTCCATGATGCGGTGTACGGCCTCGATGTCGCGTCCGCTGCGTACGAAGGAGAGGGCGATGACGTCGAATCCTGAACGCAGGGCCCAGCGCAGGTCGGCCTCGTCCTTGTCGGAGAGGGCGGGGACGGAGACGGCGACGCCGGGGAGGTTGAGTCCCTTGTGGTCGGAGACCATGCCGCCTTCGACGACGGTGGTGGTGACGCGGGGCCCGTCGACCGCGGTGACCTCGAGGGTCACTTTGCCATCGTCGACGAGGATGCGTTCGCCGGGGGTGACGTCTTCGGCGAGGCCGTCGTAGGTGGTGCCGCAGGTCTGTCGGTCGCCTTCGACGCCGTCTTCGACGGTGATGGTGAACTCGTCGCCGCGTTCGAGGAGTACGGGTCCTTCGCTGAAGCGGCCGAGGCGGATCTTCGGGCCTTGAAGGTCGGCGAGGATGCCGACGCTGCGGCCGGTCTCGTCGGATGCCTTGCGTACGCGCTGGTAGCGCTCCTCGTGCTCGGCGTACGTGCCGTGGCTGAGGTTGAAGCGGGCTACGTCCATTCCGGCTTCGACCAGTGCCTTGATCTGGTCGTACGAGTCGGTGGCGGGGCCCAGGGTGCAGACGATTTTTGCTCGGCGCATGCTTCGAGCCTAGGCCTTACCGGCCGGTAGCGAATTGGTTGGGCATGACTACTCAACAACCTTTGCATGAAAGGTTATTGACAAGTGTTGAATTGTGCGGGGCGCTGCTCTGATGAGCGATGTACGGTCCGCCCCGCGACGTGAAGTCCCTTCGTGGCTACGGAGTCTCTCCGTGTCTACAGCTGTGGTGGTGTCATCGTGAAGCGCGCGTTGACTTGTGCGTAGACGTGTTGTCGCTGGGGTTCGAGGTCGAGGGGTGCGGCTTCCTGGCCCATGTCGGCGGCGCCGCCGTAGGCGACGGTGCGCATGGTGGGGGTGGGGCCGCCGTAGCCGTAGGGCTGGGCGTTCTCGGCGCCGATGTCGGCGAGTTCGACGAGGGCGGCGAGGGTGGTTCCGAGCGCGTCCGCGTACTCCCTGCCCCGCTGCACTGCTTCCCTGACGGCCTGCTGTCGGGCGTCGCGGTGGGTGGGTGAGTCGGGGCGCAGAGCCCAGTAGGGGCCGTCGACGTGGGTCAGTTCGAGGTCGGCGAGGCGGGTGGTGAGTTCGCCGAGTGCGGTGAAGTCGGTGAGTTCGGCGGTGATGTGGACGCGGCCGTGGTAGGCGCGGATGCGTTCGCCGCGGCCGTGTTTGGTCAGTTCGGGGCTGATGGAGAAGGCGCCGGTCTCCAGGGTCTCGACGGATTCGCCGTAGGTTTTCACGAGGTCGATGACGCCTGCGTTGCGGCGCGTGAGGTCGTTCAGGGCGTCGCGTCGGTCGGTGCCGCGTGCGCTGACGGTGATGCCGATGCGGGCGATCTCGGGGTCGACTTCGAGGTGGGCTTCGCCCTTCACGGCCAGGCGGGGGGCGCCGGGGGTGCCGTAGGGGGCCGGGGTGGGGGTGGTGTCGTCCATGCGGCCACTCTTGCACTGGGGGGCGGCACCGGACAGTCATCGGATCGAAACCTGCGGGGTCTGTTGCCGGTGGGCCGGTCGGGGTCAGAATCTACGCGCGTCATCTACGCGCGTTACGTCGGTCGACCTGAGGTCCAAGGGGAGTATGAAATGCCGCTGAACCGCCGGAAGTTCCTGGGCAAGTCCGCCGTCGCCACGGGTGTGGCGCTCGCGGGCGGCGTGGCCGTCGCGCCCGCCGTGTCGGCGCAGGCAGCCGCGAAGCCCGCCCGGCGGAAGAAGCGGTATTCGTTCACCGTCATGGGCACGACGGATCTGCACGGCAATGTCTTCAACTGGGACTACTTCACGGACAAGGAGTTCGACGACAAGGACCACAACGACGTGGGCCTGGCGAAGATTTCCACTCTCGTGGACGAGATCCGTGAGGAGAGAGGCCGCCGCAACACGCTCCTGATCGACGCGGGCGACACCATTCAGGGCACCCAACTCTCTTATTACTACGCCAAGATCGATCCGATCACGGCGAAGCGGGGCCCGGTCCACCCGATGGCGCAGGCGATGAACAGCATCGGCTATGACGCGGCGGCGCTCGGGAACCACGAGTTCAATTACGGCATTCCCGTGCTGCGGAAGTTCGAGGAGCAGTGTGACTTTCCGCTGCTCGGCGCCAACGCCCTTGACGCGAAGACGCAGCGGCCCGCTTTCCCGCCGTACTTCATGAAGCGCCTTCGTACTCCGCACGGGCGTGACGTGAAGGTGGCGGTCCTCGGCCTGACGAACCCCGGTATCGCGATCTGGGACAAGGCGAACGTGCAGGGCAAGATGACGTTCCCGGGCCTTGAGGAGCAGGCGGCGAAGTGGGTGCCGAAGCTGCGTTCCATGGGCGCGGACGTGGTGATCGTCTCGGCGCACTCCGGTTCCAGCGGAACGTCCTCGTACGGTGATCAGCTCCCGCACATCGAGAACGCGGCGGGTCTGGTGGCCGAGCAGGTACCCGGTATCGACGCGATTCTGGTCGGGCACGCGCACACGGAGATCGCCGAGTACTTCGTGGAGAACAAAGAGACCGGCAAGAAGGTCGTCCTGTCCGAGCCGTTGAAGTGGGGCCAGCGCCTGACGCTGTTCGACTTCGATCTGGTGTGGTCCAAGGGCCGCTGGACGGTGGAGAAGGTCGGCGCGCAGGTCCTCAACTCCAATGCGGCGGCGGAGGACAGGAAGATCACGCGGCTGCTGGCCGACGAGCACAAGAAGGTCGTCGGTTACGTCAACCAGGTCATCGGTACGTCGACGCAGGCGATGAGCACGGCCGAAGGCCCGTACAAGGATGTCGCGATCATCGACCTGATCAGCCATGTCCAGGCTGAGACGGTCAAGGAGGCACTCAAGGGCGGCCAGTACGCGGCGCTGCCCGTGCTGTCGCAGGCTTCGTGCTTCTCGCGTACGGCGGGTATCCCGGCGGGCGAGGTGACGATCAAGGACGCGGCGGGTCTCTACCCGTTCGAGAACACCCTTGAGGCGCGGCTCGTCACGGGTGCGCAGCTCAAGGAGTATCTGGAGTTCTCGGCGCGCTACTACGTGCGGACGGCGGCCGGCGCCCCCGTGGACCCGGCGAAGCTGACGAACGCGGACAACATCCCGGACTACAACTACGACGCGCTCTACGGCGTGACGTACGAGATCGACATCGCCAAGCCCGCGGGTTCCCGGATCGCGAAGCTCAGCTTCGACGGCAAGGAGATCGACCCGAAGGCCGAGTTCGTGCTGGCGGTGAACAACTACCGTGCGAGCGGCGGCGGCAACTTCCCGCATGTGGCCGCCGCCAAGCAGCTGTGGGCGAACTCGGACGAGATCCGCAACACGATCATTCAGTGGGTGCAGGCGAAGGGGACGGTGGACCCGGCCCAGTTCGCGTCGGTGGACTGGAAGCTGACCCGGGACGGTACGCCGGTGTTCTGACCGTGTTCGGTCAGGCCTTCAGGGCCGCGAGGTCGACGGCGTCGGCGAGGGCCTGCGCGCCTGCGTCGTTGACGTGCAGGCCGTCGCCGCTGTCGTAGGCATCGTGGATCCGGTCGGGGTCGGCGGGGTCCGCGACGGCGGCGGCGAGGTCGGCGTAGGCGTCGTAGGGGCTGTCGGCGCCTCGTATCCAGTCGTTGACCTGGCGGGCGACGGCGACGCCCTCGGGGGTGGAGTAGCCCTCGAAGATGGTGTCCTTGAACGGGCCGACGGTGGTGGCGACGGCGGTCAGTCCCGCCGCGTGGATCCGGTCGGCGAGGGCGGTGAAGCCCGCGATGAGGTCCTCGGCGGAGGGGATGGGCGCGGCCTGCGGGTATGCCTCCTGGCCGGGGACGCCGAGGTCGTTGAGGCCGAAGTGGACCAGGACGTGGGTGACGCCGGGCACGTCCAGGGCGTCGCGGTCGAGGCGGGCCAGGCCATGTTCGCCGATCTCGTCGGTGAGCAGCCGGTTCGCGGAGATGCCCTGGTTCACCACCCATCCGGTGTGTCCGGCGGCGCGCAGGCGTTCGTTCAGGAGGTCGGGGAAGCGGTGGTCGGTGTCGGGGGTGGTGCCTGCGCCCTCGAACCAGGAGTCACCGAAGGCCACGGCGACGGGGGTCGCGGGTGGGGCGAGCACGTCGATGCCGGTGATGAAGTGGCGTGTCGCCAGCTCCTCAAGGCCTTCGATGCCGTCCAGGGTCGGCGCGGTGAGGGCGTTGCCGGGCACGGCGTAGCCGGTGCGCAGGGGCACGGCCGAGTAGGTGGACAGGCCGGTGTCATCGGGCAGCCAGAGGCTGAGGGCCAATTCGTCTCCGGCGGCGACGGTGCCCTCGACGGGGTCGCTCACGATCTCCTCCCCGGCCGGGACGGTGAAGTCCTCGGCGCCGCCGAAGCGCACCGGGACATCGCTGCCGGACTCGATGCCGCTGCCTTCGGTGCGTCGGGCGAGGCGGGCGCCGCCGATGTGGAGGGGCTCTGTGCCGTAGCGGTTGGTGAGCCGGACGCGCACGGCTTCGCCGCCGCCGTCGAGGCGGAGTATCTGGCGTACGGTCTGGCCGGCGAAGCCCCGGAGTTCGAAGAGGTCGATGTGTTCGTGGGGGCTGACGACGGCGGAACGGAAGGCGGCGGTCCAGGAGGCCTTGAGGTCTGTGGTCATGATCGGCTGAACAGGGTCGGCGGGGCCAGTATTTCGCTGGGCGGCGTATTTCGTGCGGGAATATTCGGCGGTGTGGCGGCGCTTGGGGGCGGACAATACCCCCCATCGCCGCTCGGTCAGTTCTTGAGGCGTACGAGGTTGCTGCCGCGTTGTTCGCCGATCAGGCCCGTGGGGCGGCGAGCCGGGGTTTCCTGGAGGCCGAAGCTGGTGAACGCGGTGCGTTGCGGGAGCGGGTAAGGGGGTGTGTCCGTGAGGGAGTTGAGGATGGTGGCGCTGCGCCAGGCGGCGAGGCCGAGGTCGGGGGCGCCGACGCCGTGGGTGTGGCGTTCGGCGTTCTGTACGTAGATGTGGTTGCCGGTGGCGGTGATGGAGGGGTCGAGGACGAGGCGGTACTCCTCGTCGATGCGGGGGCGTTCCGAGGAGTCCCGGCGCATGTAGGGGTCGAGGCCGGCGAGGAGTTGGTCGAGGGGGCGCTCGCGGTAGCCGGTGGCGAGGACGACGGCGTCCGTGGTGAGGCGGGAGCGGGTGCCCTGCTGGAGGTGTTCGAGGTGGAGTTCCACGCGGGTGGTGGCGACGCGGCCCGCGGTGCGTACGCAGACGCCCGGGGTGAGGACGGCGTCGGGCCAGCCGCCGTGGAGGGTGCGCTGGTAGAGCTCGTCGTGGATGGCGGCGATGGTGTCGGCGTCGATGCCCTTGTGGAGCTGCCACTGGTGGGGGACGAGGCCGTCGCGCACGGCTTCGGGCAGGGAGTGGAAGTAGCGGGTGTAGTCGGGGGTGAAGTGTTCCAGGCCGAGCTTGGAGTACTCCATGGGTGCGAAGGCCTCGGTGCGGGCGAGCCAGTGGATCTTCTCGGCGCCCACCGGGCGGTGCTTGAGCAGGTCGAGGAAGACCTCGGCGCCGGACTGGCCCGAGCCGATGACGGTGACGTGGTCGGCGGCCAGGAGCCGGTCGCGGTGCAGGAGGTAGTCCGCGGAGTGGATCACGGGGACGGCGGGGGCTTCGGCGAGGGGCTTCAGGGGGTCGGGGATGTGGGGTGCGGTGCCGACGCCCACGGCGATGTTCTTCGTGTACGTGCGGCCGAGCGCTTCGGCTTCGCCTTCGGCGTCGAGTTGGGTGAAGTCGACTTCGAAGAGGTCCCGTTCGGGGTTCCAGCGGACGGCGTCGACCTGGTGCCCGAAGTGCAGGGCGGGCAGGTTCTCGCTGACCCAGCGGCAGTACGCGTCGTATTCGGCGCGCTGGATGTGGAATCGCTCGGCGAAGTAGAAGGGGAAGAGCCGCTCTCGGGTCTTGAGGTAGTTGAGGAAGGACCAGGGGCTCGCCGGGTCGGCGAGGGTCACCAGGTCCGCGAGGAAGGGCACTTGGAGGCTCGCGCCGTCGATGAGGAGCCCGGGGTGCCAGTGGAAGCCCGGCCGCTGTTCGTAGAAGGCGGTGTCGAGGCCGGTCAGGGGCTGGGCGAGGGCGGCGAGGGAGAGGTTGGAGGGGCCGATGCCGATGCCGACCAGGTCCCGGGGGTCCTCGGGGGTGGTGAGCGGCGGGGCGGGCTTGTCGTTCTGGCCGGTCATCGGGGGGTGGTTCCTTCCACGAGCTTCAGGAGCTCGGCGAGGTCGCCGGGCCGGGTGTGCGGGTTGAGCAGGGTGGCCTTGAGCCAGCGGCGTCCGCTGATCGTGGCCCGGCCGAGCACGGCTCGGCCTTGGGCGAGCAGTTCCCGCCTGACGTAGGCGATGTGGTCGTCGTCGGCGTCGACGGGCCTGAACAGGACGGTGCTGATGACGGGCAGGTCGTACAGCTCGAAGCCGGGGTGCGCGGCGACGAGTGCGGCGAACTCCTGTGCTTGGTCGCAGACTTGGTCGACGAGCGCGCCGATCCCTTCGCGGCCGAGGGCCTTGAGGGTGACGGCGATCTTGAGTGCGTCGGGCCGGCGTGTGGTGCGCAGGGAGCGGCCGAGGAGGTCGGGGAGGCCTGCTTCGGTGTCGTCGCCCGCGTTGAGGTAGTCGGCGTGGTGGCCGAGCGCGGTGAGGTCGTGGCCGTCACGGACCAGGAGCAGGCCGGCGGCGACGGGTTGCCAGCCGAGCTTGTGCAGGTCGAAGGTGATGCTGTCGGCGCGTTCCATGCCGTGCAGGAGGTCTCTTCGCACGTCGCTGAAGAGCAGCGGGCCGCCGTACGCGGCGTCGATGTGCAGGCGGGCGCCGTGGTCCGCGCAGAGGCCGGCGATCTGGTCGATGGGGTCGATGAGTCCGGCGTCGGTGGTGCCTGCGGTGGCGGCGACGAGGAAGGTGCCGGGTGGGCCGTTGAGTTCGGCCAGGGCCTCGTCGAGTGCGGCCGGGTCGAGTACGCCTGCGGGCGCGGGGATGGTGACCGGTTCCGGCATGCCGAGGAGCCAGGCCGCGCGGCCGAGGGAGTGGTGGGCGTTCGCGCCGGTGATGAGCTGGACGGGGCCGTGCGCGGCGGTGCGCTCGCGGGCGAGGAGCAGGGCGAGCTGGTTGGACTCCGTGCCGCCGGTGGTGACGAGGGCGTCCGCCCTGCCGGGTCCGTACGCCTCGGTCGCGAGGGCGCGGGTGACCAGGGTTTCGATCTCCGAGGCCGCGGGGGCCTGGTCCCAGGAGTCCATGGAGGGGTTGAGTGCGGAGGCGGCCAGGTCGGCGGCGACGGCCAGGGCGAGGGGTGGGCAGTGCAGGTGGGCGGCGCAGAGGGCGTCCGCGGGGTCGGCGGCGCCTTCCGCCAGCGCGTGGACCAGGGTGCGCAGGGCCGCTTCGGCGCCTTCGCCTCTGGCGGGCAGTACGTCGCCGGTGGCCTCGCGGACCCGGGCGGCGACCGCGGTGGGGCCGCCCGCGGGGAGCGGTCCGCCGCGGGCGGTTGTTCCGGTGCGCAGGGCGTCGAGGGTGGCGGTGAGCAAGGGGGGTAGCGCGTCGGGTCCTTGGGCTCCTCCGGCGAGGGGTGGCGGAGTGCTCATGGCGACGTCCTTCGGGTGCGCGTGGGCGGGGACGACCAGCCTGTCCGCCGAGTGGACGGCACGCCCGGAGAGCTCAACGATCCGAACCCGAAAGTGGTACTGCCGCGTGGAGAAGGCGCGGGGTGCGGCGGGGCCTGATAGGCGGAATTCGGCTGCGGGTCCGCCGTGGCTGGGCGCGCCGTTCCCCGCGCCCCTTCCGGGCGCCCCCGTCGTGGATTGCCTGCGGGTCCGCTCTGGTTGCTCGCGCCGTTCCTCGCGCCCCTACGGGGCGCAACCCGCCGTGGAATCCCTGCGGGTCCGTCGTCGTTGCTCGCGCCGTTCCTCGCGCCCCTGCGGGGCGCCCCCGTCGCGGGTCGTCTGCGGGTCCGTCGTCGTTGCTCGCGCCGTTCCCCGCGCCCCCTACGGGGCGCTAGGCGGTCCTCGTCTCTCGGACTCGCAATGCCCTTGCCAAGTCGTCCAGTTGGTCGGTGAGTTTGCGGCGTAGGGCGGGGGTGAGGTTGGCGTTGTGCAGGCATTGCTTGCCCAGGTGGAGTGTTTCGGTGTCCACCGAGGAGGCGGGGAAGGCCCAGCGGCCGGCGACGTCGGCGATGGCGGGGCCTCGGCGGGCCGCTACGGCTACCGCGTCCTCGTAGTAGCGGGGGATGTACTCCCGTACGAGGTCGGCCTGTTCGGGCTGCCAGAAGCCCTGGGCGGTGGCGGTGAAGAGGTAGTTGGAGAGGTCGTCGGAGGCGAACATCGCCTCCCACGCGCGGCGTTTGGCCTCCGGGTCGGGCAGCGCGGCACGGCAGCGGGCGGCACCCTCCTGCCCGGTGGCGCTGGGGTCGCGCTCCAGCTCGGCGGCGATCGCGGACTCGTCGGCCGCGCCGAGGACCGCGAGGCGGGTCAGGACGCGCCAGCGCAGCTCCGGGTCGAGCTCGGTGCCGCCGGGCACGGTGCCTTCGGTGAGCCACTCCTGGAGCGGGTCGGGGCGAGTCGCCACGTCGATGAAGCCGCGCACGGCGGTGAGCCGCAGGCCCGCGTGGGAGCCGTCCTCCGTGCGCCTGATCAGGTCGCGGCACAGCTCGGTGAGGGTGGTGAGGGCGACGCCTCGCAGCGGCGGCGGCAGGTAGCGGCCCGCGATGTGGGTGGTGGCGAAGGCGAGGACGCCCTGGACGAGGGCGAGGTCGGTCTCGGCGGGCAGATGCGCGCGGGCCGTCTCCAGGTAGGTCATGCCGTCGAGTTCGCCGTCGCGGACCATGTCGCGCAGGCTGTTCCACAGGACGGCGCGGGTGAGCGCGTCGGGCACGCGGGAGAGGCTGCGCAGGGCCGTCTCCATGGAGACCTCGTCCAGGCGGACCTTGGCGTAGGTCAGGTCCTGGTCGTTGGGGACGATCAGGGCGGGGCGGCCGCCGTCGCGCGGCGCCGGGACACCGGAGTGGGGGACGTCCCGCTCGTGGCGCTCGCGCAGGACCAGGCCCTGGCTGTCGGTGAGGTCGCGGTCGTACACCCCGACGGCGATGCGGTGGGGACGGCTGCCTTCGCGGTCGATGTCGAGTGTCCACTCCCGGGCGTCGTGCGTGACGTTCGAGGTGAGCGTGTCGACGCCGGTGGTGCGCAGCCAGGCGTCGGCCCAGCCGTGTACGTCGCGGTCGGTGGCGTGGGCGAGGGATTCGATGAAGTCGGCGAGGGTGGCGTTGGCGAACTTGTGCCGGGCGATGTGGGTGTTGATGCCGGCGAGGAAGTCCTTCTCGCCGAGCCAGGCGACGAGTTGGCGCAGGGCGGATGCGCCCTTGGCGTACGAGATGCCGTCGAAGTTGAGCATGGCGGACGCGGTGTCGGGCACGGCGTCCGGGTCGGGGGCGACGGGGTGGGTGGAGGGGCGCTGGTCGGCGTCGTACCCCCAGGACTTGCGGGCGACGCCGAAGTCGGTCCAGGTGTGGGTGAAGCGGGTGGCTTCGGCGGTGGTCTGGAAGCCCATGTACTCGGCGAAGGACTCGTTCAGCCAGATGTCGTCCCACCAGCGCAGGGTGACGAGGTCGCCGAACCACATGTGGGCCATCTCGTGGGCGATGACCATGGCGCGGGTCTGCCGCTCGGTCTCGGTGACGGCGGAGCGGTAGATGAACTCGTCGCGGAAGGTGACGAGTCCGGGGTTCTCCATGGCGCCCGCGTTGAACTCGGGGACGAACGCCTGGTCGTAGGAGTCGAAGGGGTAGGGCTCGTCGAATTTTTCGTGGTACCGGTCGTAGCACGCGCGCGTGACGTCGAGGATCTCGTCGGCGTCGGCGTCGAGGAAGGGGGCCAGGGAGCGGCGGCAGTGGATACCGAAGGGCAGCCCGCGGTGTTCGGTGCGGACCGAGTGCCAGGGGCCCGCGGCGACAGCGACGAGGTAGGTGGAGATCGGCGGGGTGGCCGCGGCCCGCCATGTGCCGCCGCCGACGTGCTCGGTGACGCCGTTCGCGAGGACCGTCCAGCCTTCGGGGGCGGTGACGGTCAGCTCGAAGACGGACTTCAGGTCGGGCTGGTCGAAGGCGGCGAAGACGCGCTGCACGTCCTCCATGAACAGCTGCGTGTACGTGTACGTCTCGCCGTCCGTGGGGTCGGTGAAGCGGTGCATGCCCTCGCCGGTGTGCGAGTAGCGCATGGCCGCGTCGACGCGCAGTTCGTGCTCGCCCGCGGTGAGCCCGGTGAGCGCGAGCCGGTTCTCGACGAGGCCCCGCGGGTCGAGCGCCTTCCCGTCGAGGGTGACGGAGCGCAGCTCGGCCGGCTTGAGCTCGACGAAGGTGTCCACCGTGGCCGCACGACCGGCCGCGGGCTCCCCGAGCGCCGTGAACCGGATGACGGTACGGGAGTCGAAGGTCTCGGCTCCGCGGCTGAGGTCGAGCTCGACCGTGTACCGCTGGACGTCGATGAGCCGGGCTCGGGTCTGCGCTTCGTCGCGCGTCAGTACGGGCATGCGTCCATGCTGCCTGATGTCACTGACAAGCGGCCCCGCCGCTCCCCGTCACGACGACTTGGCGATCGTCTCGTGGTGGCGGATGACCTCCGCGATGATGAAGTTGAGGAGCTTCTCGGCGAACGCCGGATCCAGTTTCGCGTTCTCGGCGAGCTCGCGCAGCCGGGCGATCTGCCGGGCCTCGCGGTCCGGGTCGGCGGGCGGCAGGTGGTGGTTGGCCTTGAGATGGCCGACCTGCTGGGTGCACTTGAAGCGTTCGGCGAGCATGTGGACGACGGCGGCGTCGATGTTGTCGATGCTGTCGCGCAGGCGGGACAGCTCGGCGCGCACGGCTGCGTCCGTGGTGTCCCTGGCCCCGGCGCCGTTCGCGTCACTTGTGTGGCTGGTGGTCATGGTCCACGAGCCTACGTTGCCGCGCCTTCGCCGCCGACGGCGGAAGAGCGCAGGATCGGCGGGTGGTCCGGGTCGGGAATCTGTTGCGACCAGCCGCCGGGGACCGCGCGTCCCTGCTGCTCACGGAAGCGTACGGGTGCCATGCCCACGCGGCGCGTGAACAGACGCGAGAAGTAGGCGGGGTCGTCGTAGCCGACGCGGCGGGCGACGGCCGCCACCGGCAGCTCGGTGGCGGCGAGCAGCTCCTTGGCGCGCCCCAGGCGGATGCCCAGGAGGTAGTCCTTGGGGCTGCAGCCGGCGCCCCTGCGCACCGCCGTGCGCAGCTCCGCGGGGGTCATGCCGTGGCGTGCGGCGTGCTCGGCGACGGAGTGCGGCTGGAAGGCGTCGCGGGCCAGCGCCTGGAGGACGGGGTCGCCGTCGGGGGCGATGTCGGCGCGGGCCCTGCGCAGCGCGACGAGGAGTTCGTGGACGGCGGCGCCCGTCTCGACCTCAAGGAGCGGGTTGCCGCGCCGTGCGGCGCGCGCGATGCGCCCGACGGCGGCCCGCGCGCCGGTGGCGTCGGAGAGCGGCACGACGGGCCGGGTGGGTTCTATGTAGCCGAGTTCGGTGTACGTCGCCGTGGCGGGCCCGGTGAAGTCGACGAAGCACTCGTCCCAGCCGGTCTCCGGGTCGGGCCCGTAGTGGTGGCGCACGCCGGGGGTGAGCCAGATCAGCGCGGGCGCCGTCACCGTCGTACGCCTGCCGTCGGGTCCCTGGAACCAGCCGCCGCCCGCGGTCACGACGACGGCGACGTGGTGGTCGAGGGTGCGTGGGCCCACGGTCGGCAGGAGGCCGTGCTGCAGGCCGACGCCGAGGCAGGCGAGGCCGAGGCGGTGGTGGGCCGGGGCGGGCGTGAAGAACCGCATCCATGTGTGGTACATCCGCTGGTGCCCCTCTCATCCGGGCCGCGGCCCGCTCGCTGCGTCCAACCCGCCTAGATCTTTGTCCATGGACCCTGCCGCCCGCCAGAGGTGATCGTGACGGAGCAGTACGTGAGCGAGAGGACACGATGAACGGCTTCAGGGTGGGCGAGGACGATTTCGAACTGGACGGGCGGCACGTACGGCTGCTTTCCGGGGCGCTGCACTACTTCCGGGTGCACGAGGCGCAGTGGGGGCACCGTCTCGCGATGCTGCGCGCGATGGGGCTCAACTGTGTGGAGACGTACGTCCCGTGGAACCTGCACGAGCCGCGTCCCGGGGAGTTCGGCGACGTCGAGGCGCTCGGCCGTTTCCTGGACGCCGCGCGGGAGGCGGGGCTGTGGGCGATCGTGCGGCCCGGTCCGTACATCTGCGCCGAGTGGGAGAACGGCGGTCTTCCGCACTGGCTGACGGGCGCGGTGGGTGCACGCGCGCGTACGCGCGACGCGGAGTATCTGGGGCATGTGGACCGCTGGTTCGGCCGTCTCCTGAGGGAGGTCGTGCCGCGCCAGCACGACCGGGGCGGTCCAGTGATCATGGTGCAGGTGGAGAACGAGTACGGCAGTTACGGCTCGGACCAGGTCTACCTGCGTCATCTCGCGGATCTGCTGCGCGCCGAGGGTGTGACCGTGCCGCTGTTCACCTCCGACGGGCCCGAGGACCACATGCTCACCGGCGGGTCCGTCCCCGGTGTCCTGGCGACGGTCAACTTCGGCTCGCAGGCCCGCGCGGGCTTCGGGGCGCTGCGGGGGCACCGTCCCAAGGGGCCGTTGATGTGCATGGAGTTCTGGTGCGGCTGGTTCGACCACTGGGGCGCGGAGCATGTCGTACGGGACGCCGCCGACGCGGCGGAGGCGTTGCGCGAGATCCTGGAGTGCGGGGCCTCGGTCAACCTCTACATGGCGCACGGTGGCACGAACTTCGCCGGGTGGGCGGGGGCGAACCGTGGTGGTGGCGCCCTGCATGACGGGGCCCTGGAGCCGGACGTCACCTCGTACGACTATGACGCGCCGATCGACGAGTTCGGGCGCCCCACGGAGAAGTTCTGGCGCTTCCGTGAGGTGCTCGCCCCGTACGCGCGGGGCCCGCTGCCGGAGCCGCCCGCGCCGCTGCCCCCGCTCGGGGAGCGCGCTTCGGCCGACCTCACGCACTGGTCACCCCTGTCCACCGTCATGGAGTCGCTCGGCGGTCCCGTGGCGGAGTACGCCGTACCGCCCACCTTCGAAGAGCTCGACGTCGACCGCGGCCTGGTCCAGTACACGCTGACCGTGCCGGGCCCGCGGCAGCCGTACCCGCTGCGCGTACGGGGGCTGCGGGACCTGGCCGTGGTGTACGTGGACGGGGTGCGGGCGGGTGTCCTGACCGAGGAGGAACCGGCTCTGCCGGAGCCCGTCGCGGGGCACGCGCGCGTGGAGCTGTGGGTGGAGTCCCTGGGGAGGGTCAACTACGGGCCGCGGACCGGGGAGGCGAAGGGCATCACGGGCGGGGTGCTGCATGAGCGGCAGTACCTGCACGGTGTGGGGGCGAGGGGGCTGCGGCTGGATGCGTTCTCCTCGGCGGAGGCCGTCAGGAGGGTGCCCGCCACTGAGGCCGAGGGTGGGCGGCGGGGGCTGTACCGGGGCTCGGTCGTCGTCCGTGGCGCGGGTGACGCGGTGCTCGAACTGCCCGGCTGGGTGCGGGGGTTCGTGTGGGTGAACGGGTTCAATCTGGGGCGGTACTGGGAGGTGGGGCCGCAGTCCTCCCTGTACGTTCCCGGGGCGGTGCTCCGGGAGGGGGAGAACGAGGTGTGGGTGCTCGAACTGGCGGGAGCGTCCGGGGCGGCGGGCGCGGTTTCTCTTTCCCCGGTCCCGGCCGGCTGAGGACGCCGGACGGGCTGAAAGGGGGATCAGCCCGTCCGACGGAACCTCAGACCTCTCGTACCTCGAAGGCGTCCAGGGCGAACTCGGCGGTCCCGTCGTCCCCGCTCTTGCGCAGCCCGACCCACGCCTCGCCCTTGGCCGGGACGGTGAACTCGTAGGTCAGAACGGTGAGTTCGGTCGCGACGGGCAGCTCCTTGCGGTCGATCTCACGGGCCGCGGGTTCGTCCACGGCGGTGATCCATGCGTACTGGCCCGCCTTCTCGTTCTCGTAGCGGAAGGTGACGCGGTAGCGCTTGCCCGCCTCGAAGCGGGCGGTGTGCGGGACGGTGCGGTAGACGAGCCCGGCGTTCTCGCCGCGGGACTTGAGGGACTGCGAGCCGTCGATGACGTCATCGATGGCCTTGCCGTTCCAGCCGCGCTGCGTGTACGGGGCGTGCCGTTGCGCGATGTGGGTGCGCGGGTCGGTGACATCCCCCGCGTCACCCTTCACGAACGGCCCCCAGCCCTGCGGGACATGCTCGAAGTCCTCGGAGACGAGCCTGCCCTCTCCGGGGGCGCCGCCCCGCGTGGTGGGGACGATGCGTACGTTGTCGAAGCGCACGCGCGCGTGGCCCGCGTCGGCCCGCAGCGTCAGCTCGGCCGAACCGCCACCGTCGGGGACGGTGAAGGGGACGAACATGCGCTGGAAGCGGGTGTCGTGCTTGCGGTCGGCCGCCACGTAGTTGCCGGCCGTTGAGGTACGCGTCCAATTGGCGGCGGTGACGCCGTCGGCGGTGCGCACCTCCAGAGTGGCCTTGCGCTCGTCCCCGGCCTTCTCCCCGACCTCGACCTGCACGGAGGCGATGTAGGCCCCAGCCTTCAGACGGTGCAGCCGCTGCCCGACGGCGGCCTTGCCGCCCGAGCCGATGACCAGTTCGTAGTCACCGAGCTTGCTGAGTTCGACGGAGGCGGGACCGGAGACCTTCCACCCCCGCAGCGAACCGGAGTTGAACCCGGGGTCGTGCAGTGGGGTGGCCTGCCCCCAGCCGGGGTCGGGCAGCGCGGCGGCGCGCCTGCGGTAGAGGACGTAGGGCTGCTTGGCCTCGGCGTCGAGGGTGACCTTGCCGCCGCGCACCGGGACATCGGCGACGAAGACCCGCCCTTGGTCGGTGAGCCGGTACAACGCGACCTTGGAGAGGCCGGACCAGCCGCGGGGTAGCGTCCAACTGCCCTTACCACCCGCCGTGTTGTAGTGGTAGAGCTTGACGGGATCGGTTGCCTTACGGGGCTCCCAGGGCAGCAGATAGCTCCCCTTGTCGTAGACGACCCGGCCGTCGGTCACGATCCGACGGCCCCCGTCGGCATCGGAGACGATCGTCTCCGTCCCCCCGAAGAAGCTGATCTCGTGCTCGCCCCAGGACTTGATGGGATAGGCCTGGAGATATTTGGCGGGAAGCGAGTCGGTCCAGATCAGGTCGTAGAAGTAGGCCCAGTCGGTCTTCCCGACCCACCCCTCGAAATTGCCCATGCGGGCAATGCCCAGAAGAGTCGGCCATTTGTCGGCGAATACGTCCTTCTGGTGGTTCCGGATGAAGCGGATCAGCCGGGAGTTGATGCCCCGGGAGGTGTCAGGGCCGTAATCCGGTTCCGTCGCCCAGTGCGACCAGACGGACGAGCGCTCGAAGCCGTGACCCCACTCGCTGGTGACGATCCAGCCCTGCTCGCGCAGGGCGCGCTGCAGCCGGTCGGAGGTCCACCCTGACTCACGGAACACGTCGATGTAGAGGGCGTTGAGCGCGCCGTCGGCTTCGCCCCGCAGATCGCCGAACCGCTTGACGATGTCACCGGACACCAGGTCACGGCGCTGATCGATGCGGTAACTCTGATCGAGCCAGTCCCACTGCTCATCGGCCTTGTCGACGAGCTTCTCGGAGAACGCGTGCGCGACCGGATAGGACTCCGTGGCATTCACATGCACGCTGAAGTCGCTGTTCCACTTCTTGCCTTCCCTGACCAGGGTGTTGAGGTCGTCGAGGCCGCCCGCCCGCGTGTTGTAGTTGCCCGCGTAGTCGGGGTGCGCGGAGTCATGTCCCTCGGACTGATATCCCTTGAGCAGTGTGTACTGCCGCAGTCCGTCCGTGGCCAGGTGGATCCGCTTCACGTTGTCGAGGGTCGCCAGGAACGGATTCGTCGCCTGGGACGCGAAGTTGAACGGGATGTGCGGGACGACCCGCAGATGCTGCTCGTCCGCGCCGAGCGGCTTCACCATGATGTCGCGGAACGCGATGGCGGCGTCCTGCCAGTCGACCTTGCCGTCGCCGTTGCGGTCGCCGGTGATGACGACGGTGGCGTACGGCAGGGGCTCGGTGTCGCCGACGGCGGCGGTGGCGGCGCGGTAGGTCCACTCCCCCGGGGTCAGCCGGGCCTCGACGTGCCCGCCCCTCCTGACGGTCTCCCGCCACAGCCGGCCGTTGTCCCAGGTGGTTCCGGCCTCGGTGGTGGGCTTGTCGTAGACGGTGTTGGTCTCGACGGCGCCGCCCAGCGTGTCGTGTGCGACGACGGCGTATGCGCATCCGGTGGCCGCTTCCGCGGCGGTGTCCGGGGCCGGCTTGACCTCGGTGTCACCGCTCTTGGCCTTGTCGAGCTGGACCTTCGCGGCGAGGAGGGTGGCGCCCGGCTGATCGCTGCGTACGGCGAGGAGGGCGAGGCCGGGGATGCGGAGCGTGCCGACGCGCAGGGCGTCGGAATCAGCGATCTCGCTCACCCGCCAACGGACTTGGCGCCCCTCGACGGCGATCTCGACGGTGAGGGTGGTCCTGCCGCCGGCGAGCCCGAGCACGTACTCGATCCGATCACCGCCGCGCCTCTTGGTGGTGACCGTCGGGGTGTGCGTGACGTCGTCCACCAGGAGCGTGGTGACGGCCTCCGGCTGTGCGTGCAGGACCGCTTTGGAGGCGCGGTCCGTGTACGAGACGATGCGGGGGAAGTCGGTGGCGACCCGCACCTCCAGCTCGGCCGAGCGGAGGACGGCTTCGCCCGGCGCGGCGGTCGCGACGCCTCCGAGGCCGACGGCGGCGCCGACCCCGGCGAGCGCGCCCGTGGCGACTACGGCTCTGCGGCTTGGACCGGACGTGTCTGACGGCTGCATGGCACCCCTCCGTGGGACGGATCTCGGTGCGGTCACCCTGCGCCGGGAGGGCGGTGCGGGCCCATGGACAAAGGGGGGCCAGGACTTGGACTAACGGCGCCCGGCAGCCCGCTGCGCGAACAGGCCTCTCCCACCCACCCGCCCATCACCCCGCATCCACCCTGACCGAACAAGCCTTTCCCGCCCACCCACCCGATTGCCCCGCAGCGACCATCGATCAGCCACCGGACGATAGCGAGGACGGACATACCGGCGCGGCCCCGCACCCACCCACGAACGCAATCCGCGGCACAAACAAAACGCGGGGCCCGACCGCACTGGTCAGACCCCGCGTCCAGCGGACCCTCAGAGTTCCGAAGCCGCCTTCTCTATGTCACCCGCGAACGTCGACACCTCGGTGTAGACCCCGGGGAACTTCGGCTGTGCACAGCCATTGCCCCAGCTGACGATGCCCACCTGGATGTACTCCCCGGCCTCGTCCTTGCGGAACATGGGCCCACCGGAGTCACCCTGGCAGGTGTCCACGCCGCCCTCCGCCAGCTTCCCGGCGCAGAGCTCCTCGCCGGGCGTGAGGTCGGCGCCGTACGCGGCCTCGCAGTCCGCGTCGCTCACGAAGGGCACCTTCGCCTTGAGGAGGTAACGCTGCTGCGCGCCACCCTCCTTGTCGGCACCCCAGCCGGCGATGTCGAACTCGCCCTCGTTGTACTTGGTGTCCTTGGCTATCTTCAGCGTGGGCTGGTCGATCGGCTTGGCCAGCTTGATGAGCGCCCAGTCCTTGCCCTTGCCGTTGTAGCCCGGCGCCTGCAAGACCTTCGTGGACTTCACCTTTATCGCGTCCGGGCTCTCCAGGTCCACGACACCACCGGTGGCGGTGATGCTCGTGTTGTCGCCCGAACCGTCCACACAGTGGGCGGCGGTCAGCACGATGTCCTTGGCGTACAGCGAACCGCCACAGCCCATCGACAGACGGACCATGAACGGGAATTCACCCTGCTCGGCGGGGGTGCCGCCGACCACGCGCTCACCCGGGGTGGGGCCGGGGTGCGGGGCCGCGGACGCGGCGACGGGCTGGAGACTGACGGCGGCGAGGGCGATGGCACCGAGGGTGGCGGCTCTCTTGACTCCACGCGGCTTGGTGTTCAACGGGCTTCCCTTCGTGGGGGGTTCGTGGGGGGTTGCACGCGACAGCGGGACCCACACCACCCCACGACGAACGCGAGAATGGCATGAGCCCGCCAAAGCGTTGGGTCGGATTATGGAGATCGGTGTCCGCATAGAGCAAGGGGCGGTTTTCGGCCAACACCCGCCGCATGGCCCGGTCCTGCCGACGGACACCGCCTTACAGTGGAGGCCGGTCAGGAACGTCTCCAGGGGGTGCCGGCATGGCGGACGGCGGGCCGGTGGTGCACGGCTACCCCCACCTGGAGACGGTGCGCTCGGCGATCACCGCGCTCTACAAACGCCTGTCGTACGACGGCGTCCACACCTTCGACACCAGCATCGCCCCCGCCGACGTCGCGTTCTCCGACCAGGACGACCTGCATCTGGGCGTGCAGCGCGTGGCCCGCGAGATGGTCCGCCATCTCCGCCTCCCGGACGCCCGCATGATCGTCGGCTTCCGCGCGATGGAACACGCGGCGAACGTCGAACTCACCGCGGGGCCCGAGTACTTCATCGAACTCAACGACCGGTTCCGTACGCACCGCAGGGACATCGGCGCGGCGCTCGCCCACGAGGTCATGCACGTGTATCTGCACCGGCTTGATCTCGTGTTCCCCGGCACGCGCGACAACGAGATCCTCACGGACACCGCCACCACGTATCTGGGCGCGGGATGGCTCCTCCTGGACGCCTACCGCGAGGACAGCGCCTCGTCGCAGAAGCTCGGGTATCTCACGCCGGAGGAGTTCGGGTACGTACTGGCCAAGCGGGCCATCGCCTTCGGTGAGGCGCCGGAGACGTGGTTCACCAGCCCGCAGGCATACACCGCCTATACGAAGGGTCTCGCCCAGGCCCGCCGCGACGAGCAGCAGCCTCCGCTGACGGCTGCGGGCTGGGCGGGCCGGCGGCGGTACGCGAAGGACCGGCGGCAGGCGCTGGAGCGGGGCTCCGGCGGGGCGGGAGCATCGGCCGGGGGCGGGGAGTACTCGTTCTCCCGCGGGTCGGGCGGGGCCGCCGAGCCGCTGCGGGTGTCGTTCCCCTGTCCCACCTGCCGGCAGCGGATCCGGCTGCCTGCCCGGGGGCGGGTGCGGGCGCGGTGCACGCTGTGCCGGACGGTGCTGGAGTGCGACACGTGAAGCCCCCGAGCCGGGTCCGGGGCCGGACCTAGCTCCAGTGCGCCGGGCGGGCCAGGGCCGGACCTAGCTCCAGTGTGCCGGGCGGGCCAGGGCGGGCGGCAGCTTCGTCCCGTCGTCTCCCTTGGCCGCGTTCACCTGCGACTGCGTCAGGAAGATGCTGCCGGTGAGGTCGGCGCCCCGCAGATCCGCGTCCCGGAAGTCCGCGCCGATCAGGTCGGCCTGGCGGAGGTCCGCGCCGGTGAGGTCGGCGGCGATGAGGCAGGCGCCGCGGAGGGAGACACCTCGGAGGTCGGCGCCGCGGAGGCGGGCGCCGAAGAGGTCGGCCCCTCGGCGGTCCTTCTTCTTCCGGTGGATGTTCGCGCGCACGAGATCGCTGGTGCGCAGGAGGAGGACGTTCACGTCCGCACGGTGCGCGGCCACGTCCGTCTCGGCCACGGCGGCGGGGGCGCCCTGGGCGAGCTGTTCGGTCTCGTCCAGGGCCCGCCGCAGTTCCGCGGTGATCGGCCGGGTCTGGGGCAGGGCGAGCGCCTCGGTCAAGTACCAGAGCAGTTCGTGCAGTTGGCGCATGACGGGGAAGACGTCGAACATCTGGCGGGCGGAGTCGGGATCCTGGCGCCAGTCGATACCGCCGTACGTTGCCTGGGAGACCCGCTGACCGGCGCCGAAGCAGTCGTAGACCGTGCACCCCGAGAAGCCCGTCTGCCGCAGCTTCTGGTGGATGCCGCAGCGGAAGTCCTGCTGGAGGTTGGTGCAGGGGGTGCCGGCCGCCTTGTCGACGGGGAAGTCCGAGGACTTGGCGAAGGTGAGGGCCACGCAGCAGAGCCCGAAGCAACTCCCGCAGTCGGCACGCAGGTCCTGCTGGCCGACGCCCTCTGCGAGGGGCAGCAGTTGACGCTCACGCTTCTCAGCCATCGGGGCCTCCTCGGGCGCTCACCGGTGCTGCGGGGCAAACGGGCGGGTGGGTGGGAAAGGCCTGTTCGGCGCCCCCGGCAGCGGGGCACAAACCCCGCCGCCGGGCACGAGTACTACGCCGCCTTACGCCCCGCACCCCCGGAGGGGCGGCCACCACGCCGGGCGCGACCCCCACCGGCCCCGCCACCGGCGGAAGGCCGACCCCCACCAGTCCCGCCACCGGCGGAAGGCTTACCGCCCTGCGACTGCCCCTGGGGGCGAGCCCGACGCTGGCCGGACCCCTGCCCGGCGGGACGCCCGCCACCCTGCCCGGCGGGACGCCCCCGCCGCGCCCGCTGCGGCGAGGCCTGCTGCTGTTGCGGAACCTCGATGACCACCGGCACCCCGGACGGCTCACGCGCACCGGTGATGCGGGAGAGCTCCTCGTCCGTGGACTTCACGCGCGCCGTCTTCGGGTTGATCTCCGCGTCGGACATCAGACGCGTCATCTCCCGCTTCTCGTCGGGCAGGACGAGGGTGACGACACTGCCGGACTCACCGGCACGCGCCGTACGCCCACCACGGTGGAGGTAGTCCTTGTGGTCGGTGGGCGGGTCGACGTTCACGACGAGGTCGAGGTCGTCGACGTGGATGCCACGGGCCGCCACGTTCGTGGCGACGAGCGCGGTGACCTGCCCGGTCTTGAACTGGTCCAGGGTGCGGTTGCGCTGCGGCTGCGAACGGCCGCCGTGCAGCCCGGAGGCCCGTACACCGTTGGCGAGCAGCCGCTTGGTGAAGCGGTCGACGGCGCGCTTGGTGTCCAGGAACATGATCACCCGGCCCTCGCGGGCGGCGATCCGCAGGGCGACGGCCTTCTTGTCGGTCTCGTCCTGCACGTACAGGACGTGGTGTTCCATCGTCGTGACCGCGCCGGCCGACGGGTCGACCGAGTGCACCACCGGGTCGGTGAGGAACATCCGGACCAGGCGGTCGATGTTCTTGTCGAGCGTGGCGGAGAAGAGCATGGTCTGGCCGCCCTGCTCCACCTGCTTCAGGAGCGCGGTGACCTGCGGCATGAAGCCCATGTCGGCCATCTGGTCGGCCTCGTCGAGGACGGTCGTCCGCACCTGCGAGAGGTCCGCGTCGCCGCGCTCGATCAGGTCCTTGAGACGGCCCGGCGTCGCCACCATGATCTCGGCGCCACGGCGCAGCGTCCCCGCCTGCTTGGTGATGGACAGGCCGCCGACGACCGTCGACATGCGCAGGTTCACGGACGTCGCGTACGGCGTCAGGGCGTCCGTCACCTGCTGCGCGAGCTCACGCGTGGGGACCAGGACCAGGGCGAGGGGCGAGCGCGGCTCGGCGCGGCGGCCCGCGGTGCGGGCGAGGAGCGCGAGGCCGAAGGCCAGGGTCTTGCCGGAGCCGGTGCGGCCGCGGCCGAGGATGTCGCGGCCCGCGAGGGAGTTGGGGAGGGTGGCTGCCTGGATCGGGAAGGGCTCGGTCACGCCCTGTGCGGCCAGCGTCTTCAGGAGGGCCTCGGGCATGTCCAGGTCGGCGAACGCCTCGACCGCGGGCAGCGCGGGTTCGATGCTCTCGGGCAGCGCGAATTCACCGCCGACGGGCCTCGGCTTGGCGCGGCCCGGCTTCTTCGCGGCGCCCTTCGCCTGGCCGCCGCCGGCCACCGGGGCCTTTCCGCGTGCGTTCGTGGAGCGCCTGCGGGCAGGACGCGCAGGGCGTTCGGAGCGATTCATACGGAAATGCCTTCCTGGACCTGGTGACAGCACAAGCCGGGACCCGCACCTTTCCGGTGCGGGCCCCGGCTATGAGGTTCGCGTGCTACGACGTTCAGGCGGGAACGATGTTCTCGGCCTGCAGGCCCTTCTGGCCCTGCGTGACGTCGAAGGAGACCTTCTGGCCCTCGAGGAGCTCACGGAAGCCCGAGGACGCGATGTTCGAGTAGTGGGCGAAGACGTCGGGGCCGCCGCCGTCCTGCTCGATGAAGCCGAAGCCCTTTTCCGAGTTGAACCACTTAACGGTGCCAGTTGCCATGTCAATCTCCTATAACAGGGGCAGAGTAAGGAAAACCACGGAATTGTGGATTCCAAGCGCTGCAATGACCCCCATCCCGGAGAGACCGGAGAAAAACAATAATGCGCCCTCGGAGCATTCCCGTCAGGCGCACATAAAGTTCATGGGTACCAAAACTGCGACGCATAAGCCTAACACGGACGAGGGACCCGCCCACCTCGGGGCTGCCACCAGGCGGCACGGCACCCTCCGCATCGCCCCGCAGATACCTGCCGCACACACCTTCCTCCTGTCAGGGCACCCCGCTACCTTCAACCAAACAATCGCTTGGTTGAGCGACGAGTGGCCATGGCGACCGCTACCGAGGAAGGCGGCCCAATGCGCATCACCCGGACCCGTACAGCAGTCGGAGTGGCGCTCTCCGCGCTCGCCCTGGGCACCCTGCCCGCCGGGGCGGCCCACGCCGAACCCGCCGGAGCCGCCGGACCCGAGCGCGGCACGGCCCGGCACGCCCCGCTGCACCCCCGCCCCGCATCCGACGGCGTACGCCAGATACCTCTCCAAGGCGCCGTCAACGTAAGGGACTTGGGCGGCTACCGCACCTACGACGGCGAGCGTGTCCGCTACGGCCAGGTCTTCCGCGCCGACGCGCTCGCGAAGCTCACCGACGCCGATGTCGCCACCCTCGCCGGGCTCCGCCTGAAGAAGGTCGTCGACTTCCGGGTGCCCGCCGAAGTCCAGTACGACGGAGCCGACCGGCTGCCCGCCGGGCTCACGCCCACGGCCCGGCCCATCAGCGACAACGGCCTCTTCGCGACGCTGATGACCGTGATCGGCTCCAGGGACCCGGTCAAGCAGGAGGAGATGCTGGGCAACGGCAAGGCGGACGCCTTCATGCGCGACGTGTACCGCAGCTTCATCACCGACGGACCCAACCGCACGCAGTTCGCGGCCACCCTGCGCGACATCGCCCGGGGCAGCAAGGCCGCACCGCTGCTCTACCACTGCACGGCGGGCAAGGACCGCACCGGCTGGACCAGCTATCTGCTCCTGCGCGCCGTCGGCGTCCCCGAGCGCACCGCCGTCGGCGACTTCCTGGCGTCCAACACCTACCGGGCCGCGTACGACGCGAAGGTGCGCGAGGGCTTGAAGCAGAGCGGTCTGATGCAGAACCCCGATCTGCTCATCCCGCTCCAGGAGGTCCGCACCGGCTATCTGGAGGCGGCGCTGACCGAGGTGACGCAACAGTACGGAAGCTTCGCCAACTATCTGAGGAAGGGACTCGGGCTTGATACGCGGACGATTCTCGCGCTGCGGGAGCGGATGGTCGGCTAGGCGACCCGGCGGGCGGGTGCCACGGGGGTCAGGCGGTCACGATCCCCTGCGCCCGCGCCGCCGCGAGCCAGGCCGGGAACTCCCCCACCAACTGGTCGTACAGACGGTCGTCCGGGACGGTCCGGGGGTCGTGGCCCGCGTGGAAGAAGCCCGCGTTGTCGACGGCGCGCTTGGCGGGGACGGCGAGTTCGTCGAGCTTGCGGAGGTAGTCGAACTGCTTGCTCTTCGCGTCGCCGAAGCCGATGAACTGCCAGAACAGCGGCAGCTTCGACGCCTTGCACAGATACCGCTCGGCGGCGAGCTTGTTGATGGGGCCGCCGTCGGTCTGGAAGACGACAAGGGCGGGCGCCGTGGAACCGCTGTCCATGTAGTGGTCGATCACGGCGTCCATCGCCAGGTGGTAACTGGTCTTGCCCATGTGGCCGAGCCTGGCGACGATCTCGTCGATCCGCCCGTGGTGACGGTCGAGGGCGATCTCCGTGACGGCGTCGACATCCGTGGAGAAGAAGACCGTGGGCACGGTGCCGTCGTCGTCGAAGTGCGCGGACAGACCGAGGACGCGGTCGGCAAGGGCCTGGACGGTGCCGTCCTTGTAGTACGGCTTCATGGAGCCGGAGTAGTCGACGACGAGGTAGACGGCGGCGCGTTGGCCGTCCAGGCCGTGCTTGCGCAGGCTGACCCCCGCGGTCTTGTAGAGGCTCACGAGGGCGGGTGCCGCCTCCTCCACCTTGCTCAGGCTGATCGCCGGTCCCATGCGCGGCCCCATTCCCCTGGCTCCTGTCCGCTCTTGGCGGTCACGTGATCTCTTACGGCCTTGAGGGCAAGACGGTACTGATCACCGGTGCGGGCCGTGGACAGGGGGCCGCAGAGGCGCGGCTCTTCGCGGAGGCGGGGGCGCGGGTCGTGGTGACGGACATCCGCGAGGAGGAGGGCCGGGAGGTCGCCGAGTCCCTTGGCGAGCAGGGCCTTTACGTACGCCATGACGTCACGGACGCGGAGAGCTGGGCGTCGGCCGTGGCGGCCGGGGTCCAGGCCTTCGGGCGACTGGACGCGCTCGTGAACAACGCGGCGCTGTGGCGGACGGCGTCCGTGGAGAAGGAGACGTACGAGAACTTCGAGACCCTGCTCCGGGTCAATCTCCTCGGCCCGTTCCTCGGCATCCAGGCGGTGCTGCCCGCGCTGCGGGATGCCGGCGGCGGCTCGATCGTGAACGTCTCGTCGACCGCGGGGCTCGTGGGGATACGGGGGCACGCGGCCTACGGCTCCACGAAGTTCGGGCTGCGGGGGCTGACTCGTTCCTCCGCGCTGGACCTCGCGGGGTACGGGGTGCGGGTCAACTCCGTTCACCCGGGGGCGATCGACACCCCCATGATCGCCTCCGCCTCGGCCGACCGGGACTGGTCCCACCTGCCGCTGGGCCGGATGGGCCGCCCCGAGGAGGTCGGGGAACTGATCCTCTTCCTCGCGTCGGAGGCGTCCTCGTACATCACGGGGGCGGAGTTCGCGGTGGACGGGGGGTCTACGGCGGGGTAGGGATCCGAGATCCGGAAGGCGCGCTACCGCGAAACCGCACGTACTCTTGTGCGAATGAAACGTGCAGGCCTCCTCCTTCTCGCCGTCGCCCCGCTCGCCACGGTCGCCGTCTACCTCGCGGGCGGGGACTCGGACAGCGATGCCGCCGCGGGTCAGAGCGGGCCCGGCAGCCAGCGTCCGTACGACAAGGACAAGTCGGCGTCCGAGATCGAGGCCGACGACAAGCTGATCGCCCAGCTGCCCCCGGGCCTCGCGACGCCCGCCAAGAAGGAGCTGGCCCAGAAGCTCGTGACCAGCGCGGAGAACTCCACGCTGAACTGGCGCGGCCAGTACGGCTACATCGAGGACATCGGCGACGGGAACGGCTACACCGCGGGCATCATCGGCTTCTGCACCGGCACCAACGACCTGCTGACCCTCGTCGAGCAGTACACCAAGGACGACCCGGACAACGGCCTCGCCCGCTATCTGCCCGCCCTGCGCAAGGTCGACGGCACCGACTCGCACGAGGGCCTGGACCCCGGTTTCACCGAGGCGTGGAAGGCGGAGGCGGCGAAGCCCGCGTTCCGCAAGGCGCAGGACAGGACGCGCGACCGCGTGTACTTCGACCCGGCGGTGCGCCTGGCCAAGCTCGACGGGCTCGGCACGCTCGGCCAGTTCATCTACTACGACGCGATGGTCCTGCACGGCCCCGGCACGGGCGCCCGCGGTTTCTACGGCCTGCGCGAGGCGGCGCTCAAGGAGGCGAACACGCCGGCCCAGGGCGGCAAGGAGAAGGCGTACCTGGACATCTTCCTCGACATCCGCACCCAGGCGATGAAGGAGAAGAAGGCCCACCGCGACACGACCCGCGTCGAGACGGCCCAGCGCCAGTTCCTCTACGACGGCAATCTGGGCCTGAAGACACCACTGACCTGGAAGGTGTACGGGGAGACGTTCAAGGTCCCGTAACCCTGAACGCCCCCCGATCCCTCAGTCGCTCAGCCCTTCACCGCTCCCGCCGCTAGGCCCGAGCCGAGCTTCCGGTGCACGATCACGAAGAAGATCATCACCGGCACCGTGATGAGCGTGGAGCTGGCCATGACCGGGCCCCAGGCCGTGGAGTTCTCACCGAAGAACTGGTAGATGCCGACGGCGGCCGTGTACTTGTCGCTGCCCTTCATGAAGGTGTACGCGAAGACGAACTCGTTCCACGCCGTGATGAAGGCGAAGATCGAGGTCGCGACGAGTCCGGGCGCCACCAGCGGCAGCAGCACCGACCGGAACATCCGGAACCACGAGGCACCGTCGATGTACGCCGCCTCCTCGACCTCCTTGGGCACGGTCTGGACGAACCCGCGCAGGGTCCAGATCGCGAAGGGGAGCGAGAGCGCGATGTAGACGATCGTCAGGCCGAGCAGCGAGTTCAGGAGTTCGTAGTCCCGCATCTGGATGAACAGCGGGATGACGAGCGCCTCCAGCGGCACCATCTGCACGATCAGCACCATGATCAGTACGGAGGTGCGGAACCGGAACTTGAAGCGGGCCACCGCGATGGCCGCGAAGAGCGCGAGCACTCCGGCGGCCAGGATCGTGCCGAAGCCCACCAGCGCCGAGTTCAGCAGGTAGGTGCCGAAGTTGCCCTTCTCGAACACGTAGGTGAAGTGCTCGAAGCTGATGCCGCTCGGCAGCACGTCCGAGCCGCGGGTGATCGCCTTCGGGTCCAGTGCCGTGGAGATCATCCAGTACACAGGGAAGAGCGCGAAGAGCAGCAGCGCTGCGACCGCGACGGGCAGGCCGATGCGTGCGGCGAGTGAGGCGCGACGGACGCTCACAGGTCCTCCTCTCCCTGCCGGAACAGCGTGCGGATGTAGACGATCGTGATGGCGAGCAGCAGGAGTGTGAGCAGGACCGCTGCCGCCGCTCCCGCACCGTAGTCGTTCTTGGCGAACGCCTGGATGTAGGAGAAGACGCCGAGGTTGTAGACCTCTTCGTTGGCGCCGTCGCCTCCCGGCATCAGATAGATCTGGGTGAAGACCTTGAAGTCCCAGATGGTGGAGAGGATGGTCACCACGAGGAAGACGGGCCGAATCGTCGGCAGCGTGATCTTCCAGAACCGCTGCCAGGCGTTGGCGCCGTCCAGCTCCCCCGCTTCGTAGAGCTCCTTGGGGATCGTCATCAGGCCCGCGAGGACGGTGATGGCGACGAACGGGAAGCCGTGGTGCACGACGTTCACGGTCGCGATCGCGTAGAACGGCCCGCGCTCGGTGAACCAGTTGGTCGTCTCGGGATCGATGAGCCCGATCGAGCCCGCGATCTGGCTGACCATGCCGTCCTGCGGCTGGAAGAGCCAGACCCAGACGTATGTGCCGGTGACGGCGGGCATCGCCCAGGCCGCGAGGATCGCGATGGAGCAGATCAGCCGCCAGGTCGGGCCGAGGCGGTTGAGGAGCAGCGCGACGAGCGTGCCGAGCACGACGGTGAGGCCGACGCAGGCGATCGCGAAGAACGCCGTGTTGGGCAGGACCGTCTTCCACAGGAGCTCGCTGCTGAGCAGGTCGGCGTAGTGGTCGAAGCCGGTGTACGTGCCCACTCCGCCGCCGAACTTGACGGCGTAGTCCTGCATCGAGAGCTTGCCGACCTGGATCAGCGGCCAGAGCAGCAGGCCCGCGAGGACCAGGAGGGCGGGGGTGAGGAGCAGCCACGGGCGGGTGAGGCCGACGAGCCTCTTCTTGCGGAGGGCCGCTTCGTGTTCCGGGCGGGGGGCGGCGGGGCGACGGGCCCCGGGGATCCGGGGCCCGTCGCCGACGAGCGTGTCTTTCACTTTCACGGTGCCGACTCGACCTTGCCTACTTGTCCTTGGCGAAGATCGCGTCCATGTCCTTGGCGGCCTTGTCCGCCGCCTCCTGGACGGAGGACTTGCCGGTCAGGATGGACTGCACCATGCCGGGGATGACCTTCGATGCCTGGATCTCGCCGTACGCCTTGGTCTTGGGGACGGTCGCGCCGGCCTCCAGCATCTGCTTGGCGAACGGCTCGACCAGCGGGTCCTTCTTCGCCTCGATCTTCTTCAGCTCGGAGTTCTGACCCGGGAAGTAGTTGGTCTCCGCGGCCCACTTGGCGGCGAAGTCACCGGTGGTCAGCATCTTCACGAACTCCCAGGCGAGGTCCTTCTTGTCCGTGTTGAACGTGGACAGGTAGGAGCCGCCGAGGAAGGACTTGCTCATGCCGCCGTCCTGGCCGGGGATCGGCACGGCGCCCAGCTTGCCCTTGAGGTCGGGGTTGGCCTCGACGATGGCCTTCGGGGTCCAGTTGCCGTTGACGGACATCGCGACCTGGCCCTTGCCCCAGGCGTCGCCGACCTCCTTCTCCGTCCAGGTGTTCACCTTGGCCGGAGAGACCTTGTCCTTCGTCGCCAGGCCCGTGTAGAACTCGATGCCCTTCACGGCCTCGGGCGAGTTGATGCCGGACTTCCACTTGCCGCCCTGCTCGGTGGCGAGTTCGCCTCCGGCGCCCCAGATGAAGGGGGTGGCGAACATCTCGGCGCCGCCCGCGACCGGGAAGGGGATCATCCCGGGCTCCTTGTCCTTCAGCGTTTTCGCCGCGGACTGGAGCTCCTTCCAGGTGGTCGGGGCCTTCAGCTTGTGCTTCTCGAAGACGTCCTTGCGGTAGACGATGCTGCGGACGCCCGCGTACCAGGGCATGCCGTACTGCTTGCCGTCGAGTGTGCCCGCGTCCGCGAGGCCCTCGACGAGGTCGTCGTTCAGGCCCGACTTCTTGACGTCGTCGGTCACGTCGACGAGGGCGCCGGTCTCGGCGAACTGCGGCACCCAGGTCGTGCCGACCTCGGCCACGTCCGGGACTTGGTCCTCGCCGCCCTCGATGGCGGTGGTGAACTTCTTCTGCGCGGTGGCCCACTGCTGGTACTCGACGTGGATCTTGGCGCCGGTCTTCTTCTGGAACGCCTTCTCGGCCTCCTTGAAGAAGGGCCTGGCGTCGGGGTTCGTCCCCTCCATGATCCACACGGTGAGGGTCTTGCCCTTGCCGTCGGTCGCCTTGTCGCCGCTGTCGCTCCCGTCATCGCTGCCGCATGCCGTCGCGGTCAGTCCGAGCGTCATGGCGATACCTGCCGCGATGACCCGTCGCTTCATACCGGCCCCCTCATGGGTACGTGCTGTAACTGCGCCGTTCCGTTGTGGGAGCGATTGTGGTCGCACGCTCAGCGCGCGGTCTAGACCCATTCGGCTAGCGGGGCCGAAACGTGATTTGCGTTGCAAGCAATGGTCGTTGCACGGGGTGCACTTGCGCTGCGCTTGGCGGGGGTGGGGGAGATTCGCCGCGCAGCGGCGGCTTGGTGGTGCGGCCACCGTGAGCTGCGGTCTCGGAACGCCACGACGCCCGCCCAAGTCCGGTCGGGGACAAGGCGGGCGTCGCTCAGTTCCGTACGCCGTTGTACGGGACGTATATGGGGTTGTGCCGCAGGTACTAGACCATCAGGGAACGGTCCGTCGGGCGGATCGGTGACGGCAAGTCGCTCGCCCCGGTCAGGAAACGGTCCACGCCACGAGCCGCCGAGCGGCCCTCCGCGATCGCCCATACGATGAGCGACTGGCCTCGGCCCGCGTCACCGGCCACGAAGACACCCGGCACGTTCGTGTGGAACTCCGCGTCGCGGGCGACATTCCCGCGCTCGTCCAGCTCCAGGGAGAACTGGTCCACCAGGCCGTTCTCGCGGTCCGTACCGGTGAAGCCCATCGCGAGCGTGACCAGCTGGGCGGGGATCTTGCGCTCCGTGCCCGCCTTCGGCGTCAGCTTGCCGTCGATGAACTCCACCTCGGTGAGGTGCAGGAACTGCACGTTCCCGTCCTCGTCGCCCTCGAAGTGCGTGGTCGAGACGGCGTAGACCCGCTCGCCGCCCTCCTCGTGCGCGGAGGTCACCTTGTAGAGCATGGGGAAGGTCGGCCACGGCTGGTGCGGGGCACGGTCCTCGCCCGGCTTCGGCATGATCTCCAGCTGCGTCACGGACGCCGCGCCCTGGCGGTGCGCCGTGCCCACGCAGTCCGCGCCGGTGTCGCCGCCGCCGATGACGACCACGTGCTTGCCCTCGGCGGAGACGGGCGTGGTGACGTAGTCGCCCTCCTGGACCTTGTTGGCCAGGGGCAGGTACTCCATCGCCTGGTAGACACCCTTGAGCTCACGGCCGGGGACCGGGAGATCACGTGCCATCGTGGCGCCCGCGGCGATGACCACCGCGTCGTAGCGCTTGCGCAGCTTCGCCGCGTCGATGTCGCGGCCGATCTCCACACCCGTACGGAACTTGGTGCCCTCCGCGCGCATCTGCTCGATGCGGCGGTTGATGTGGCGCTTCTCCATCTTGAACTCGGGGATGCCGTAGCGCAGCAGGCCGCCGATGCGGTCCGCGCGCTCGTACACGGCGACCGTGTGGCCCGCCCGCGTCAGCTGCTGGGCCGCGGCCAGGCCCGCCGGGCCCGAACCGATGACGGCGACGGTCTTGCCGGAGAGCCGGTCGGGCGCCTGCGGCTTGACGTCGTTCGCGTCCCACGCCTTGTCGATGATCGAGACTTCGACGTTCTTGATGGTGACGGCAGGCTGGTTGATGCCGAGAACGCACGCCGACTCACACGGCGCCGGGCACAGGCGGCCCGTGAACTCCGGGAAGTTGTTCGTGGCGTGCAGCCGCTCGGAGGCGGCCGACCAGTCCTCGCGGTACGCGAAGTCGTTCCACTCGGGGATCAGGTTGCCCAGCGGGCAGCCCTGGTGGCAGAACGGGATACCGCAGTCCATGCAGCGCGACGCCTGCTTGGAGATGATCGGGAGGAGGGAGCCGGGAACGTAGACCTCGTTCCAGTCCTGGACGCGCTCGCCGACCGGGCGGGTCTGCGCGACCTCGCGGCCATGGTTCAAAAAGCCCTTGGGATCAGCCATTGGTCGCCGCCTCCATCATCTTCTCGGTGATCTCGGTCTCGGAGAGACCGGCTCGCTCGGCGGCGTCCTTGGCGGCGAGCACTGCCTTGTACGTGCTGGGGATGATCCTGCTGAAGCGCTCCACGGCGGTGTCCCACTCGGCGAGCAGCTTCTCGGCGACGGTCGACCCGGTCTCCTCCTGGTGGCGGCGCACGACGTCGTGCAGCCACTTCTTGTCGGAGTCGTCCAGGGCCTCCACGGCACCGAGGTTGCCGGGGTTGACGTTGTCCCGGTCGAGGTCGATGACGTACGCGATGCCGCCCGACATACCGGCCGCGAAGTTGCGGCCCGTCTCGCCGATGACCACCGCGTGGCCGCCGGTCATGTACTCGCAGCCGTGGTCGCCCACGCCCTCGGACACGACCGTCGCACCGGAGTTGCGGACGCAGAACCGCTCGCCCGTGCGGCCACGGAGGAACAGCTCGCCGCCCGTCGCGCCGTACGCGATGGTGTTGCCGGCGATCGTCGAGTACTCGGCGAGGTGGTCGGCGCCGCGGTCCGGGCGGACGATGACGCGGCCGCCGGAGAGGCCCTTGCCGACGTAGTCGTTGGCGTCGCCCTCAAGGCGGAGGGTCACGCCGCGCGGCACGAACGCGCCGAACGACTGGCCCGCCGAGCCGGTGAAGGTGATGTCGATGGTGTCGTCGGGCAGGCCCGCGCCACCGAACTTCTTCGTCACCTCGTGGCCGAGCATGGTGCCGACCGTGCGGTTGATGTTGCGGATCGCGACCTGCGCGCGGACCGGCTGGGCGTCGGTCGCCCCGGCGGCGGAGAGCGCGTCGGAGGCGAGCTTGATCAGCTCGTTGTCGAGCGCCTTCTCCAGGCCGTGGTCCTGGGCGGCGATCTGGTGGCGCACGGCGCCGCCGGGCAGCGACGGCACGTGGAAGAGGGGCTCCAGGTCCAGGCCCTGCGCCTTCCAGTGCTTGACGGCGCGCTCGGTGTCGAGGAGCTCGGCGTGGCCGACGGCCTCCTCGATGGTGCGGAAGCCCAGCTCGGCGAGGATCTCGCGGACCTCTTCGGCGATGAACTCGAAGAAGTTGACGATGTACTCGGCCTTGCCGGAGAACCGCTCGCGCAGCGCCGGGTTCTGCGTGGCGATACCGACCGGGCAGGTGTCCAGGTGGCAGACGCGCATCATGACGCAGCCGGAGACGACGAGCGGCGCGGTCGCGAAACCGAACTCCTCGGCGCCGAGCAGCGCGGCGATGACGACGTCACGGCCGGTCTTGAGCTGACCGTCGGTCTGGACCACGATGCGGTCGCGCAGGCCGTTGAGCAGGAGCGTCTGCTGGGTCTCGGCGAGGCCGAGCTCCCAGGGGCCGCCCGCGTGCTTGAGCGAGGTGAGCGGGGACGCGCCCGTACCGCCGTCGTGGCCGGAGATCAGGACGACGTCCGCGTGGGCCTTGGAGACACCCGCGGCGACCGTGCCGACGCCGACCTCGGAGACCAGCTTCACGTGAATCCGCGCCTGCGGGTTCGCGTTCTTCAGGTCGTGGATCAGCTGGGCGAGGTCCTCGATGGAGTAGATGTCGTGGTGCGGCGGCGGGGAGATCAGGCCCACGCCCGGCGTCGAGTGACGCGTCTTGGCGACCCACGGGTAGACCTTGTGGCCGGGCAGCTGGCCGCCCTCGCCGGGCTTGGCGCCCTGCGCCATCTTGATCTGGATGTCGTCCGCGTTCACCAGGTACTCGGAGGTCACACCGAAGCGGCCGGAGGCGACCTGCTTGATGCTGGACCGGCGGGCCGGATCGTACAGGCGGTCCGGGTCCTCGCCGCCCTCACCGGTGTTGGACTTGCCGCCCAGCTGGTTCATGGCGATGGCGAGGGTCTCGTGCGCCTCGCGGGAGATCGAGCCGTACGACATGGCGCCGGTCGAGAACCGCTTGACGATGTCGGCGGCCGACTCGACCTCGTCGATGGAGATCGAGGGGCGGTCCGACTTGAGGTTGAACAGGCCGCGCAGCGTCATGAGGCGCTCGGACTGCTCGTTCACGCGGTCCGTGTACTTCTTGAAGATGTCGTAGCGGCGGTTGCGCGTGGAGTGCTGCAGGCGGAAGACCGTCTCCGGGTCGAAGAGGTGCGGCTCGCCCTCGCGGCGCCACTGGTACTCACCACCTATGTCGAGCGCTCGGTGCGCGGAGGCGATGCCCGAGCTCGGGTACGCCTTGGCGTGCCGGGCGGCGACCTCCTGCGCGATGACGTCGATGCCGACTCCGCCGATCTTGGAGGTCGTGCCGACGAAGTACTTCGCGACGAAGTTCTCCTGGAGACCGACAGCCTCGAAGACCTGTGCGCCGCGGTAGGAGGCGACGGTCGAGATGCCCATCTTGGACATGACCTTCAGGACGCCCTTGCCGAGCGCGTAGATCAGGTTCCGGATGGCCGTCTCGGCGCCACCGTCCTCGTCGGCGGGCAGGAACGTGCCGGCGCGGACGAGGTCCTCGACGGACTCCATCGCGAGGTACGGGTTGACGGCCGCGGCGCCGTAGCCGATGAGGAGGGCCACGTGGTGGACCTCGCGGACGTCGCCCGCCTCGACGAGCAGACCCACCTGGGTGCGCTGCTTCGTGCGGATGAGGTGGTGGTGGACGGCCGCGGTGAGAAGGAGCGAGGGGATCGGCGCGTGCTCGGCGTCGGAGTGCCGGTCGGAGAGCACGATCAGGCGGGCGCCGGCCTCTATGGCGGCGTCGGCCTCGGTGCAGATCTCCTCGATGCGGGCGGCGAGCGCGTCGCCGCCGCCGCCGACGCGGTAGAGACCGGAGAGGGTCGCGGCGGTCATGCCGGGCATGTCGCCGTCGGCGTTGATGTGGATGAGCTTGGCGAGCTCGTCGTTGTCGATCACCGGGAAGGGCAGCGTGACGCTGCGACAGGTCGCGGCGGTCGGCTCCAGGATGTTGCCCTGCGGGCCGAGCGAGGAGTGCAGCGAGGTGACGAGCTCTTCACGGATGGCGTCCAGCGGCGGGTTCGTGACCTGCGCGAACAGCTGCGTGAAGTAGTCGAAGATCAGCCGCGGGCGCTCGGAGAGCGCGGCGATCGGGGTGTCGGTGCCCATGGAGCCGAGCGGCTCGCCGCCGGTCTTGGCCATCGGCGCGAGGATGATGCGCAGCTCTTCCTCGGTGTAGCCGAAGGTCTGCTGGCGGCGCGTGACGGAGGCGTGCGTGTGCACGATGTGCTCGCGCTCGGGCAGGTCCGAGAGCTCGATCTCGCCTGCTTCCAGCCACTCCTGGTACGGGTTCTCGGCGGCGAGGGCGGCCTTGATCTCGTCGTCCTCGACGATGCGGTGCTCGGCGGTGTCGACGAGGAACATCCGGCCCGGCTGCAGGCGGCCCTTGCGGACGACCTTCGCGGGGTCGATGTCGAGCACGCCGACCTCGGAGCCGAGGACGACGAGGCCGTCGTCGGTGACCCAGTAGCGGCCGGGGCGCAGGCCGTTGCGGTCGAGGACCGCGCCGACCTGGGTGCCGTCGGTGAAGGTGACACAGGCCGGGCCGTCCCAGGGCTCCATCAGCGTGGAGTGGTACTGGTAGAAGGCGCGGCGGGCCGGGTCCATCGAGCCGTGGTTCTCCCACGCCTCGGGGATCATCATCAGGACCGAGTGCGGAAGCGAACGGCCGCCGAGGTGGAGGAGTTCGAGCACCTCGTCGAAGGACGCGGAGTCCGAGGCGTCCGGCGTACAGATCGGGAAGACGCGGTCGAGCTTGTCGGTGCTCGCCTCACCGGCGGAGGCGAACAGGTCGGAGGCGAGCTGCGACTCACGCGCCCGCATCCAGTTGCGGTTGCCCTTGACCGTGTTGATCTCGCCGTTGTGCGCGACGAAGCGGTAGGGGTGTGCGAGCGGCCAGCTCGGGAACGTGTTCGTGGAGAAGCGCGAGTGGACGAGCGCGACGGCCGTGGCGAAACGGCGGTCGGACAGGTCGGGGAAGAACGGCTCCAGCTGGCCGGTGGTCAGCATGCCCTTGTAGACGATGGTCCGGGCGGAGAGCGAGGGGAAGTACGTCGCTGCCTCACGCTCGGCGCGCTTGCGCAGGACGAAGGCCTTGCGGTCGAGCGCGACGCCGGTGCTCTCACCGTCGGCCACGAAGATCTGCCGGAAGACCGGCATCGTCGAGCGAGCGGTGGAGCCGAGCAGCTCGGGGGCGACGGGAACGTCGCGCCAGCCGAGGACCGTCAGGCCTTCCTCGGAAGCGATCGTCTCGATCTGTGAGACGGCACCGTCGGTCGTGCCCGCGGTGTCGACCGGCAGGAAGGCGATGCCGACGGCGTACGCGCCGGCCTCGGGGAGCGCGAATCCGGCGACCTCGCGCAGGAAGGCGTCCGGCACCTGGAGCAGGATTCCGGCGCCGTCACCGGAGTCCGGCTCGGAGCCGGTGGCGCCACGGTGTTCGAGATTGCGCAGTACGGTCAGCGCCTGTTCGACCAGCTCATGGCTGGCTACACCGGTGAGGGTGGCCACGAACCCGACACCACAGGCGTCGTGCTCGTTACGGGGGTCGTACATGCCCTGAGGGGCGGGGCGACCGTCCATGGGCGACCAGGCGTGCGTACGCATTGGCTCTCCCGTCGTCGTCGTGGCATATGCAATAAGCGTGGGACGACGTTGGCCCAGGCAAAATTTCGAGCAGGTTACATGATGGAACGCTTCTCGAAAAGCGGATAGCTCATTCCACCATGTGGACACCGCCCAGAGGCGTGAAGAGCGGTGGGGGACCCCGTGCGGACAGATCGATGACCGTAGGCCCGAGAGCGGCACAGGCCTCATTGCCCGCAGCGCTTACGGCTCATGCCCGGTGGTTAAGGATTCGAAACCGCCGAGTAACGACTACTTATGCAGGGTCCCGCATAGGACTGCGAGGGTTCATCCTACGGCGGTACCGAACAGGCTGCCCAGGGCGTACGTCACACCGGCCGCCGCTCCGCCGAGCGCGAGCTGCCGAAGTCCGCTGAACCACCAGGATCGCGCGGTCACCTTGGCCACAACTGCACCGCAGGCGAAGAGCCCGATGAGCGCGAGCACCAGCGCGGGCCAGAACGTGTCGGCGCCGAGCAGATACGGCAGTACGGGAAGCAGGGCGCCGAGCGCGAAGGCGCCGAAGGAGGAGACCGCGGCGACGGCCGGCGAGGGCAGATCGCCGGGGTCGATGCCCAGCTCCTCGCGCGCGTGGATCTCCAGGGCCTGCTCGGGATCCGTGGACAGCTGCCTGGCGACCTCACGGGCCAGGCCCGGCTCGACGCCACGCGAGACGTAGAGCGCGGCGAGCTCCCGCTCCTCGTCCGCCGGGTGCTTGCGCAACTCCCGCCGCTCCACGTCGAGTTCGGCCTGGACGAGCTCACGCTGCGAGGCGACGGAGGTATATTCGCCGGCCGCCATGGAGAAGGCGCCAGCGGCGAGACCGACCAACCCCGTGACGACGATGGTCTGCTGCGAGACGGCACCGCCCGCGACACCGGTCATCAGGGCCAGGTTGGACACCAGGCCGTCCATCGCGCCGAAGACGGCGGGCCGCAGCCAGCCGCCGTTGACGTCGCGGTGGGTGTGGTTGTCGCGGTGTGCCTCGTGCAGTACCGCTTCGGTCTCGATGATCGCCATGGTGAGCCCCCTCAGTGCTTGGACGATCTCGAAAGTACGCGCGAAAAATCGCTCTCGCCAGCAAGGAAGGCCGTACTTACCTGCGCTTGTGCGCATGTGAACGCGGGTTCATCGAACCGGTGAGCGCATGGGGCGGAGGGGTGACGTCGGTGCTGCGGTGCTCGCGTCGGGGGCGGCGCGTGGCAGGGATAAAAACACACGTCTCGGCACCAGGGAGGCACAGCATGACGACCGGTGTGACACGAGCGACCGGAGTGACCGGCCTGAGAGAGCGGGCGCGCGGCGCGCTTCTCGGCCTCGCGGTCGGCGACGCGCTGGGCGCGCCCGCCGAGAACATGAAGCCCTCCGAGATCCGCCGCCGCTGGGGACGCATCACCGGTTACGTCGCCGAGCATCCCTGCGGCACGGACGACACGGAGTACGCGATCTTCTCCGGGCTCCTCCTGGCCCGGCACGGCTCGGAGCTCACCGTCGCGCATGTCGAGGCCGCCTGGCACGAGTGGATCGCGGACCTCGACGAGGGGCCCTTCCGTGGCGCGGGCTTCAGCGAACGCGGCACGCTGGAGAACCTGCGCCGAGGCCTCGCGGCGCCCATCTCGGCGCAGCACCGGCACGCGTGGAGCGACGGCCTCGCGATGCGGGCCGCGCCGTTCGGGGTCTTCGCCGCGGGCGAGCCCGCCGAAGCCGCCCGGCTCGTCGCGATCGACGGCTCGGTCAGCCATGACGGTGAGGGCATCTACGGCGGGCAGGCGGTGGCCGCGGGGGTCGCGGCGGCGATGGGCGGGGCGCCGGTGGATTCCGTGGTGGCCGCGGCTCTGTCCGTCATCCCGGAGGACTGCTGGACGTCCCGCTCGCTGCGGCGCGCGGTGGCGGCGGCTCCTCGCGGCGAACGCGCGGTCCGCTCCGCGGTGGTGATCGGCGGCTACCCCTGGACCGACCTCGCCCCCGAGGCGGTGGGGCTCGCCTTCGGGGCGTACGCGGCGGCCTTGGGCCACTTCCCGGATGCGGTGTTGACCGCGGTCAACATGGGGCGGGACGCGGACACCACCGCGGCGGTGGCGGGCGCCCTGGCGGGGGCGACATGCGGCGCCTCCGCGATCCCACCGCCATGGGCGGCCGCGATCGCCCCGGCGCGGGGCAGTTGCCTTCCCTCGATGCGGGGCCACCACGTGCTGGACGTGGCGGAGTTGCTTGTTTCTGACCTGGGGGTCTCGTGACCGCCGACAAGCCCGCCGCTTCGCGGCGGATCTCCCCCACCCACCCACCCGTCTACCCCGCAGCCGTCCCTGCTGTGCCCACACCGCCGGGTGCGGATCACCGAGGCGTCCAGCAAAGCGCGGCATCCGCAAGCCACATCGAGGGCTTGCTCCTGGGCCTCGCGGCGGGCGACGCCGCCGGTTGGCCCGCGGCCAGGCACCGCGCAGCCCGCATGCCCGAGTGGACACGAAGACTCACCCGCGAACTGGACACCTTCGCCGAGCAGAACGCGACGACCACCCTCCCCGTCCCCATCGCGCTCAACCAACCCCCGGAACCCCTCCGCCTCGGCCCTTCGGACGACGCCGAATGGGCGGCCTTCGCCGCCGAGTCACTGCTCCGCGCGGCGGACGGGACGCTCGACCCCCAGCTGTCGCGGGACCGCCGGGTCCGCGCGGCCCTCGACCTGGCCTGGAACACCCTTGCCAGCGAAATCGCCGCGGCGGCGGCCCGCGCCCCCGAGGTCGAGTCCGCTGTGCTCCCCCTGCGCGCCCGCATCTCCGTACGCGCGGGCCTCGGCAATCTCGCCACCGGCCTGCGCCCGCCCGCCACCGGCCACGACAACCCCCACTTCTTCGACGACGCCGCCTGCGTACGCGCCTGCGTCCTCGCCCTCGTCCACCCGGGCGACCCCGAACAGGCCGCCGCGCTGGCCGAGTTCGACGCCCGCTACACCCAGGACGGCGACGGCGTGCACGGCGCCCGCGCCATGGCCGCGGCGATCGCGGCGGCGCTCGGCGGCGCCGACGTCGAGGCGACCGTGGACGCCGCCCTCGCCCAGCTCCCTGAGCACACCGAGATCGGCCGCAACGCCTGGCACGCCGTGAAGCTCGCCCGCACCCAGACGACCGAGGACGGAGCCTTCGGTCTCGTCCCGCTCCTGGAGCACCAGATCGTCGACCACGTCTACAGCTACGGCATCGCCGCCGCCGAGACCGTCCCGGTCGCCCTGGCCCTGACCACCGCGGCCCGCGGCCGCATCCGCGACGCGGTGCCCGCCGCGGCCTGCCTCTCCCGTGTCGCGGACTCCGCCCCCGCCCTGGCCGGCGCGCTGACCGGCGTGCTCGGCACGGCCACCGCCGTCCCCGACTCCTGGCGCGACGCCTGCCGCACCCTCTCCGGCTGCGCGCTCCCCCGCCTCGCGGGCACCGACCTGGTGGAACTCGCCGGGCACCTGGCAGCCACGGAACCGACCGCTCCGGGAGGACAATTCCGGCATGAAGGCATCAATGGACCCAACGGGCCCGGATCTCCCTGACCGCATCACCGCCTGCCTGGTGGGCGCGGCGGTCGGCGACGCCATCGGCGGTCCCGTCGAGGGCTACTCCCCCGAGCAGATCGTCGAACGGCACGGCGGTCGCGTACACGGCATCGTCGGCCCCTGGAACGGCGACCAATGGCGTACCGCCCGCCCCATCGCGCCGTACCACAAGGGTGATGGACACATCACCGACGACACCTTGATGACGCACGCGCTCATCCGCGTGTACGCCACCGTCCGCGACCACCTGGACGCCTACGCGGTGGCCGATCACCTGGTCCCGGACCTCATGACGAACCCCCGCTGGATCCCGGAGATGGAGACGGAGACCATCCCGCTCCACCGCGTCTTCCTCGCCGAGAAGTGGATCGTCGCCCGCATCCACTACGGCCACGTCGACCCGCGCGAGGCGGGCACCGGAAACATCGTCAACTGCGGTGCGGCGATGTACATGGCACCGGTCGGCCTGGTCAACGCGGCGAACCCGGAGGGCGCGTATGCCGAGGCCCTCGACATCGCGGGCGCGCACCAGTCCTCGTACGGACGTGAGGCGGCCGCGGTCTTCGCCGCGGCGGTGGCGGCGGCCTGCGCGCCGGGCGCGACGCCGACTTCGGTGATCGACACCGCCCTCTCCCTCGCGAAGGACGGAACGCGGGCAGCGATCGAGTCGGCGGTCGAAGTCGCCTCCCACCACCGGGACTTCGAGTCGGCGCTCGACCCGCTGCGCACCGCCGTCATCCCCTTCGACACGGTCGGCCCTGACTACCGCGCCCCATCCCTGGGGGCCCGCCGTCCCTCCCGCCTGCACTCCATCGAGGAACTCCCGATCGCGCTCGGCATGCTCCTGGTGGGCGACGGCGACTACCGCCACACGGTGCTCGGCTCGGTCAACTACGGCCGTGACTGCGACTCCATCGCGACCATGAGCGGCGCGATCGCGGGCGCCCTCGGCTCGGAGGCCCCGCCCGAGTGGTCCAAGACGGTCGCGGAGGCGAGCCGCCTCGACCTGCACGCACCCGCGGCGACGCTCGCGGAGGTCACCCGGGAGATCTTCACCCGCGACGTACGACGCCGCCGAGCCCACGAGTCGGCCTACGCGGCCCTGACGGCCACCCCATGATCCGCCTCACCTGGGTCCAGCCGGAGGACCTGGTGGGCCACGAACTCCGCCAGTCGGAGGAGGAGGGCAAGGACGTCGAGGCGATCCGGTCCCGCTGGCTGAAGGCAGGCGGCCACCTGGCCCCACCAAGAGCAGGCGCGTCCCCGACACCCCCCGCTCCCCACCTGCGGGCTCTGGCGGAGGAACTCCTGACCGAACTGTCGCAGCCGCCCGTGTTGTGGGCAGGCGTTCCGCAGGGCGATGGGGGTCCCCCCGCTCGAACGGAGTTGAGAGTGGGGGAGGGTGGGCTCAACACCGCCCTACGCCACCGCCTACACGCCGCCTGGCTAGGCAGAGCAGCCGGCTGCCTCCTGGGCAAGCCGGTAGAAAAACTCCCCCTTGAAGCCATCCGCAGCCTCGCCAAAGCAACAGGCAACTGGCCCCTATGCACCTGGTTCACGGAGAAGGGCCTCCCCCAGGAGCTCAAGAACACCCACCCCTGGAACAAGCGCTCCGCGCACACCTCCCTCGCCGAGAACATCGACGGCATGCCGGAGGACGACGACCTCAACTACCCCCTCCTCAACCTCCGCCTGCTCCAACGCCACGGCAAGGACTTCACCACCACGGACGTGGCAAGGCTCTGGCTGGACGAGCTCCCCGCGGCCCGCACCTTCACCGCCGAACGCATCGCCTACCGCAACCTCCTCACCGGCATCGAGCCCCCGCACACCGCCACCCACCACAACCCGTTCCGCGAATGGATCGGCGCCCTGATCCGCGCCGACGTCCACGGCTGGACGAACCCGGGCGCACCCACGGCCGCCGCCGGCCAGGCCCGCCGCGACGCGAGCCTCAGCCACACCGCCAACGGCGTGTACGGCGCGATGTTCGCGGCGGCCACCATCGCCGAGGCGGCGGCAGGCACCGGAGACGTGCACCACTGCCTCCGCGCGGGCCTGACCGTCGTACCGCAGGACTCACGCCTCGCCCACGCGATCCGCCACGGCATTCAACTCGCCCACGAACAAGCGGACTTCGACCACGTGGTGGACGACCTGCACGCCACCTACGGCCACCACCACTGGGTACACGTCATCCCCAACGCCGCCCTCCTGTCCGCCGCCCTCACCCACGCCGACGGCGACTTCACCGGCTCCATCACCCGTGCGGTGTCCGGCGGCTGGGACACCGACTCGAACGGCGCGACCGCGGGCTCGATCGCGGGCCTGCTCGCGGGCCACCCGGGCGCGCTGCCCGACCGCTGGACGTCCCCGCTCAAGAACCGCCTTGCCAGCTCCGTCCCCGGCTTCGACGGCATCGGTTTCGACACCCTCGCCGACCTCACCACCGAACTCGCCCAGGAGAGACCGCACCCATGACCCACATCGCCGTGCTCGGCAGCACGAACATGGACCTCGTCGCGTACGTCAGCAAGGCACCGCAGCTCGGGGAGACCGTCACCGGGCGCGAGTTCCGTACGCTCCCCGGCGGCAAGGGCGCCAACCAGGCCGTCGCCGCGGCCCGCGCGGGCGCCGACGCCGTGTCGATGATCGGCGCGGTCGGCGCCGACGCCTTCGGCACCCAGCTGCGCGCCGCGCTGGAACACTCCGGTGTCGACACCGACCTGCTGCGCACCGTCGACACCGCGGCCACCGGGACCGCGCACATCGTGGTCGACGACGAGGGCGGCAACGCGATCGTCGTCATCCCCGGCGCCAACGGAACGCTCACCGCACTCGCCCCGGGCGACGAGGGTCTGATCGCCTCCGCCGACGCCCTCCTGCTCCAGCTGGAGATCCCCGTGGAGGGGGTACTCGCCGCCGCGCAGGCCGCCAGAAGGCACGGTGTTCGCACCATTCTCACGCCGGCACCCGCTCAGCCACTGTCTCCCGAACTCCTCGATTCCATCGACCTGTTGGTGCCCAACGAGTACGAGGCGGCCACCCTCACCGGCCTGACCGATCCGCACGAAACCGCCCGCGCGCTCCTCTCCCAGGTCCCCGAGGTCGTCATCACGCTCGGCTCACGCGGCAGCCTGTACGCGACGAGGGACGCCGAGCCGGTCATGGTCCCGGCCCCGCACGTCACCGCCGTCGACACGACCGGCGCGGGCGACACCTTCGTCGGCACCCTCGCGGTAGCGCTGGCCGAAGGGGGCTCCGTGGCGGACGCGCTCACGTGGGCGTCGTCGGCCGCAGCGCTCTCCGTCCAGCGCCCGGGGGCGTCGTCGTCCATGCCGTTCCGCTCCGAGATCGACACCCAGGCGAACGGCACCGCGTCATGACAGCTCCCCTCAGCGGCCTCCGCGTCCTCGACCTGGCGACGCTCTTCGCGGGCCCGCTCGCCGCCACGATGCTCGGCGACTTCGGCGCGGAGGTCATCAAGGTCGAGCATCCGCGAAAGCCCGACCCCTCCCGTGGGCACGGCCCGTCGAAGGACGGCGTCGGCCTCTGGTGGAAGATCCTGGGCCGCAACAAGCGCACGATGACCCTCGATCTCTCCACGCCCGGTGGCCGCGAGACCCTGCTGCGGCTCGCCGCGACGGCGGACGTCATCGTCGAGAACTTCCGCCCGGGGACCCTGGAGAAGTGGGACCTCGGCTGGGAGGAGCTGAGCGGGGTGAACCCCCGTCTCGTCCTGACCCGCGTCACGGGCTTCGGCCAGTTCGGCCCGTACTCCCGCCGCCCCGGCTTCGGCACCCTCGCGGAGGCGATGAGCGGTTTCGCGGCGATCACCGGTGAGCCGGACGGGCCGCCGACCCTGCCGCCCTTCGGGCTCGCCGACTCCATCGCGGGGCTCGCGACGGCGTACGCGGTGATGACGGCGCTGGCGGCCCGCGACCGGACGGGCAAGGGCCAGGTGGTGGACATGGCGATCATCGAGCCGATCCTCACGGTCCTCGGCCCGCAGCCGCTCTGGTACGACCAGCTCGGCCACGTCCAGCCCCGCACCGGCAACCGCTCCACCAACAACGCGCCCCGCAACACCTACCGTACGGCGGACGGCAGTTGGGTCGCGGTCTCCACGTCCGCCCAGTCGATCGCGGAGCGCGTGATGCGCCTGGTGGGCCGCCCGGAACTGATCTCCGAGCCCTGGTTCGCGAAGGGCGCGGACCGCGCGGCCCACGCGGACGTGCTCGACGGGGCGGTCGGCGCCTGGATCGCCCTGCACACCCGCGCCGAGGTGATCGAGGCCTTCGAGAAGGCGGAGGCGGCGGTCGCTCCCATCCAGGACGTACGCGACGTGATGACCGATCCCCAGTACGCGGCGCTGGACACCGTCACCACCGTCGACGACCCGGAGCTCGGCCCGCTGCGCATGCAGAACGTCCTCTTCCGCCTCTCCGAGACGCCGGGCTCGATCGGGTGGGCAGGCCGCCCCCATGGAGCGGACACGGCGGAGGTCCTGACCGAACTGGGCCTGACGGAAGGGGAGATCGCCGGGCTGCGCAAGGAGGGCGCCCTGTGAAGGAAACACCTCTGACCTGGCTGTACGCGCCCGGAGACCGGCCGTCCGTCGTGGCGAAGGCGCTGCTCGCGGGCGCCGACGCCGTCATCGTCGATCTGGAGGACGCGGTGGGGCCCGACCGCAAGGAGTACGCGCGCGCGGCGACGGCCGAGCTGCTCGGCGAGACTCCCGCCGTCCCGGTCCACGTCCGCGTGAACGCCCTGGACAGTCCGCTCGCCGAGGCCGACCTCGGGGCGATCGCGCATCTCCCCGGGGTGTCCGGTCTCCGTCTGCCCAAGGTGACCTGCCCCGCCGACGTCGTACGCGTCGCGGAGCGCTCCGCCCCCGCGGACGGCGGCGCCCCCGCCCTGCACGCCCTGATCGAGTCGGCCGTGGGCCTGGAGCACGCCTTCGCCATCGCCACCGCCCACCCGGCCCTGCGCGGCGTCTCCATCGGCGAGGCGGACCTCCGCGCGGACCTGGGGGTACGCGACGACGCGGGCCTCGACTGGTCCCGTGCGCGCGTGGTGGTGGCCGCCCGAGCCGCGGGCCTCGCACCGCCCGCGCAGTCGGTGTACGCCGACATCCGTGACATCGAGGGCCTGGCGGCGTCCTGCGCGCACGGCCGTTCCCTGGGCTTCCTCGGCCGCGCGGCGATCCACCCCCGCCAGCTCCCGGCCATCGAACGCGCCTACCTCCCCACCCCGGAGGAGATCGACCACGCCGAGCAGATCGTCAAGGCATCGACGACGGAGGAGGGCGCCCTGGCGCTGCCGGACGGCACCTTCGTGGACAAGGCCGTGGTGGAGGGGGCGCGGCGGGTGCTCGACCTGGCGCGGCGGCGCCCATAGCGATGGGGCCACCAGATCCGTGATCCGGTGGCCCCATCGACGTACGCAACGGCAGAGAGCGCGTCAGCCCTTCTTGGCGGACTCGGCTCCGGCTCCGTCCTTGCCCTTGTCGCCGTCCTCGTCCCTGACCTTGTCCGAGACCGAGTCCGTTTCGGCGTCCTTGGACAGGTCGGTCTTCGCCTTGTCCTCGTCCTTGGGCGACTCGCCCGGCGAGTCGTCCTCGCCGTCCGGCGCGGGCTCGACGATCTCCTCGCGCCCGGGGCGCTTCTTCGCGGAGAGCACGAAGTACACGACGGCGAGCACGAACACCGCGATGGCGGTCCAGACGTTCAGACGCAGTCCGAGCACGTGGTGCGCGTCGTCGACCCGCATGTACTCGATCCAGCCGCGTCCTGCGCAGTACGAGGCGACGTACAGGGCGAACGCCCGGCCGTGTCCCAGCTTGAAGCGGCGGTCGGCCCAGATGACCAGGAAGCCGACGCCGATGCACCAGAGGGACTCGTAGAGGAACGTCGGGTGGTACGTGCCGGGTACCCGGCCGTCCTCCGCCGACGTGATCTTCAGGGCCCACGGCAGATCCGTGGCCTTGCCGTACAGCTCCTGGTTGAACCAGTTGCCCCAGCGGCCGATCGCCTGGGCGAAGGCGATGCCGGGGGCGAGGGCGTCGGCCCAGGCGGGCAGCGGGATGCCGCGCCGGCGACAGCCGATCCAGGCGCCGACCGCGCCGAACGCGATCGCGCCCCAGATACCGAGGCCGCCCTCCCAGATCTTGAAGGCGTCCACCCAGTCACGGCCGTCGCTGAAGTACAGCTGGTAGTCCGTGATCACGTGGTAGAGACGCCCGCCGACGAGGCCGAACGGCACGGCCCAGACGGAGATGTCGGCCACGGTGCCTGGGCGGCCCCCGCGAGCGATCCACCGCTTGTTGCCGAGCCAGACGGCGACGAAGACGCCGATGATGATGCAGAACGCGTAGCCGCGCAGCGGAATGGGTCCGAGTTCGACCACACCGCGCGACGGGCTGGGAATGAAGGCAAGGTCCATGGCAGGTCCGACGCTACCGTGCCGGGTGGTGCCCGAGGCAACCAGCCCGGCTACGTCTCCATAACAGGACCTCACCGCTAGCCCCTGTTGGCTTCCTCGACCTTCGCCTTCAGCTTCGCCGGAGTCAGCGGGTTCTTCTGGTCGGCGAAGATGTTCTTGCCGTCGAGCAGCACGCTCGGCGTGCCCTGCAGGCCCGCCTCCTGGAAGGCCTTGTTCGACTTCTGGGCCCAGCTGTCGTGCTTGCCGTCGTCCACGCACTTCTTGAAGGTGTCGTTCACGAGCCCGTCCACCTTGCCCGCGAGCTCGATCAGCTTGCTGTTCTTGCTGAACGCGTCGTCCGTCTCCGGGGGTTGGTTCGTGAACAGCACGTCGTGGTACGGCGTGAACTTCCCGGCGTCCTGGGCGCAGGCCGCGGCGTTCGCCGCGCGCAGGGAGCCGCTGCCGCCCATGTTCCCGTCGATGATCGTCGCCAGGTGATACTCGACCTTGAGCTGGCCCTTGCCGGTGAGCTCATGGATCGTCTTGCGGTACATCTCCTCGAACTGCTTGCAGGCGGGGCAGCGGAAGTCCTCCCAGATGGTGAGGGTGGACTTGGCGCTGTCCTTGCCGACGGGGATGGCGAGCTGATCCTCACCGGTCGCCCCCTTGGGGACCGACAAGGGGCCCGAAGTGTCCTTGTCGTCGCCCGAGTTGGCAGCGACCAGACCGGCCACGGCGGCGAGCGCGAGGACGCCCACGACGGCGGCGCTCACGATCAACACCCTGCGCTGCTTGTCCCGCGACTTCTGCCGCTCTCGCTCTTCCGCCAGCCGGTCGCGGGCCGCGCGCTTTCCCTCACGGTTCTTCTCGCTCACACCCCGCCAACGAACCGGGGAGGCACGAGCATGCCTCCCCGGTCCCAGGTCCACCCGTACGAGTTACGCGTTGCCGCGAACCCCCTGGGCGAGATCACTCGCGAGCGTGCGTACGGCGTCCAGTCCTGCCGCCTCGTCCTCGGCGTCCAGCATCCGCTGCACGAACGCCGAGCCGACGATCACGCCGTCGGCGAAGCCGGCGACCTCGGCGGCCTGGCGGGCGTTGGAGACGCCGAGGCCGACGCAGACCGGCAGGTCGGTGGTGGCCTTGGTGCGCCGCACCAGTTCCTGCGCCTGCTCGCCCACGGACTCCCGGGTGCCCGTGACGCCCATCAGGGACGCCGCGTACACGAAGCCGGAGCCGGCCGCGGTGATGGTGGCGAGCCGCTCGTCCTTGCTGCTCGGCGCGACGACGAAGACCGTCGCCAGGCCGTGCTTCTCGGCGTGCTCCCTCCACAGGCCCGACTCCTGGACGGGCAGGTCGGGGAGGATGCAGCCCGCGCCGCCCGCCTCGGCGAGTTCGGCGGTGAAGCGCTCGACGCCGTAGCGGTCGATGGGGTTCCAGTACGTCATGACGAGCACCGGCTTGCCGGTCGCCTCGTACGCCTCGCGGACCGTGCGCATCACGTCGGCGATCTTCAGGCCCGCCTTGAGCGCGATGTCGTCGGCGGTCTGGATGACGGGGCCGTCGAGGACCGGGTCGCTGTGCGGGAGGCCGACCTCCACGACGTCGGCGCCGCCGTCGAAGACCGCCTTGATGGCCGCGATGCCGCCGTCCACGGTCGGGAACCCGGCCGGGAGGTAGGCGATGAGGGCGGAGCGCCCCTCGGCCTTGGCGGCCGCGAGGGTGTCGTCCAGCAGACTGATGTTGCCGCTCACTTGGCGTCCCCCTCGATCTCCGCGGCACCGTTGCCCGCGTCCGCCTCGACGGCGGCGTCCGTGTCGTACAGGCCGAAGTAGCGGGCGGCCGTGTCCATGTCCTTGTCGCCGCGGCCGGACAGGTTGATGATGATCAGCCCGTCATTGCCGAGCTCCTTGCCGACCTCGAGGGCCCCGGCGAGCGCGTGGGCGCTCTCGATGGCCGGGATGATGCCCTCGGTGCGCGACAGGAGGCGCAGTGCCTGCATGGCCGCGTCGTCGGTGACCGCGCGGTACTCGCCGCGGCCGCTGTCCTTGAGGTAGGCGTGCTCGGGGCCGATGCCCGGGTAGTCGAGTCCGGCGGAGATCGAGTAGGGCTCGGTGATCTGCCCTTCCTCGTCCTGGAGGACGTACGACCGCGAGCCGTGCAGGATGCCCGGCTCCCCGGCGGTCAGCGTGGCCGCGTGCTCGCCGGTCTCGACGCCGTGCCCTGCGGGCTCGCAGCCGATGAGCCGCACATCCGCGTCCGGGATGAAGGCGTGGAAGAGGCCGATGGCGTTCGAGCCACCGCCCACGCAGGCCACGGCGGCGTCGGGGAGACGCCCCGCGCGCTCCAGGATCTGGCGCCGAGCTTCCACCCCGATGACGCGGTGGAAGTCGCGCACCATGGCGGGGAAGGGGTGCGGGCCCGCCACGGTCCCGAAGAGGTAGTGCGTGCGGTCGACGTTGGCGACCCAGTCGCGGAACGCCTCGTTGATGGCGTCCTTCAGGGTCCTGCTGCCGGACTTCACGGCGATGACCTCGGCGCCGAGCATGCGCATGCGGGCCACGTTCAGGGCCTGGCGCTCGGTGTCGATCTCGCCCATGTAGATGGTGCATTCGAGGCCGAAGAGCGCGCACGCGGTGGCGGTGGCGACGCCGTGCTGGCCGGCGCCGGTCTCCGCGATGACGCGGGTCTTGCCCATGCGCTTGGTGAGCAGGGCCTGGCCGAGCACGTTGTTGATCTTGTGCGAGCCGGTGTGGTTCAGGTCCTCGCGCTTGAGGAAGACCCGCGCGCCACCGGCGTGTTCGGCGAACCGGGGCACCTCGGTGAGGCTGCTGGGGCGGCCGGTGTAGTTGACCAGGAGGTCGTCGAGCTCGCGGGCGAACTCGGGGTCGTTCTTGGCCTTGTCGTACTCGACGGCGACCTCGTCCACGGCGGCGACGAGGGCCTCCGGGATGAATTTGCCGCCGAAGGCGCCGAAGTAGCCTTCGGCGCTGGGGACCTGACCCTCCGGGTCGGGGTGGAAGTACTCGCTGGACATGCCTCTACCTCACATGGCGGGAATGGGTGATCTGCGATGCGATCGCCCCCGCCAGGGGCGCGGGGAACTGCGCGAGCAAGCCCCACCGGGGTGAGGACGGCTACGCGCCGTGAAGGGCAGACGATTCGTCCGGCCGACGCGACGCCGTGGCTGGTCGCGCAGTTCCCCGCGCCCCTGACGGGGCGCTCGGCCATCGCATCCCGTTCACCTGACCCGGTTCATCTCCGATGACGTACCGCACCCTGCGGCCCCGCACACGCCGCGCCGGCGCCCGGCAGCCGCGAGGGCGGCAACCGGGGGCTAGGCGGACGGCGATGGACATGGGAGGGTCAGCTCCGCCCGTGCCGGAGGGCCGGGTGCGCACCCGCGGCGACCAGGTCGGAGACCGCGCCCTTCGGGTCGCGGCCCGTCACCAGGGACTCGCCCACCAGCACCGCGTCGGCGCCCGCGTTGGCGAACGCGATGAGGTCGTGCGGGCCGCGCACACCGGACTCGGCGATCTTGACGACGTCGTCCGGCAGCTCGGGCGCGACGCGCTCGAAGGTGGAGCGGTCGACCTTCAGGGTCTTGAGGTCGCGGTTGTTGACACCGATGATCCGCGCGCCCGCGTCCACGGCCCGCTCGGCCTCGTCCTCGTCGTGCACCTCGACGATCGGCGTGAGGCCGATCGAGTGGGCGCGCTCGATGAGCGACTCCAGGGCGGGCTGCTCCAGGGCGGCCACGATCAGCAGGACGAGGTCGGCGCCGTACGCCCGCGCCTCCCACAGCTGGTACGAGGTGACGATGAAGTCCTTGCGCAGCACCGGGATGTCGACCTTGGCGCGGACGGCCTCCAGGTCGGCGAGCGATCCGCCGAAGCGGCGCTCCTCGGTGAGCACGGAGATGACGGCGGCGCCGCCCGCCTCGTAGTCGGCGGCGAGCCCGGCCGGGTCGGCGATCGCGGCGAGCGCACCCTTGGACGGGCTCGAGCGCTTGACCTCGCAGATGACCTTGACGCCGTCGCCGCGCAGTGCGGCGACCCCGTCCTTGGCCGCAGGAGCCTTGGCCGCGCGCTCCTTGAGCTCGTCGAGGCTGACGCGCGCCTGCCGTTCCGCGAGGTCGGCACGGACTCCGTCGATGATCTCGTCGAGCACACTCACGCGAGCGGCCCCCTTCCCTGACGGTGAAGCTGCTGTTTGAACCTCAAGCTGTTCGGCTGCCTCATCAGGCATTTCCGATGGTCACTGCGATGGTATCCGCAGGAGGGCGAAGGCCCCGCATCCGGTTGACGCCAGTCCCACGACCTGGACACCTCATACCCCGGCCACCTGGTCTTTCTCGGCATTCAGGGATGCAGCCATGCCCCGAACGGCAGATTGCGTACGAGGGTGAAAACCGCGACCAGCACCCCGATCCCGTACAGATGTACGGACCCCAACTCGATCCGCAGCCGTCGTCCGCGCGCCGCACGGACCGCCCAGAGGGTCCACAGGAGCGCGAAGACACCGAACCCGACGACGGCGAGGGCATTGGCGCCGAGTGCCGTCGTGAAGTCTCCGTGGACGACGGCGTAGGCGCTGCGCAGTCCGCCGCAGCCGGGGCAGAACACCCCGGTGAGCCGCAGCAACGGGCAGGCGGGGTAGTGGCCGGGCTCGTTCGGGTCGACCGTCCCCACGTAGGCGAAGGCGGCGATCACCGAGCCGAGCACGCCGACGGGCACGGCGAGGCGCCGCAGTGCGGGGCCGACGGGTGGTGCCGCGCTCTCGGGTTCAGCGTTCACCCGACGCATTGTGCCCTTCGGCGGCGGCCCGTGCCCGGCAGGGAAACGCGAAAGGAGGCCGCCCCGGCACCTGCCGGGACCGCCTCCCACGTACGTCGGTGAAGCTCAGCCCTCGGAGTGCGCGAGCTGTCCCTGCGGCTGCGACTGCCGGGGCTTCGCGCCGAGGCCCGCGGCACGCATGGCCATGCCCACGACGCCGCCGACGGCGATGATGACCATGCCGGCCCAGAAGCCCAGCGGGTTGGCCAACACCATGAAGGCACCCGATACGCAGAAACCGATGAAGGCGATGGTGACACCGGTCCAGGCGGCCGGGGTGTGTCCGTGGCTGCTGCCCGCCATGACTTGCTCCTCGTTGCTGTATGCGTGGTGGTGATGCGTGGGGTGAGCGAGACGCTCACCGCTCCATTGTCCCGTACGCGGGCAGGTGCCCTGAGCGCGGGGTCATGCCTCGCGCGTCGGGTCCTCGCCGCGGTCGAGGGCCTTCCAGAGGTCCTCGGGCCGGTCCGGGTCGACCTTCGGCGGCGCCTTGCGGGGGCGGGGTGCGCCGTCGCGTTCGTAGCGTCCGGACATCGCGGGCCAGGACCTGCCGTACGTCAGGGCGAGGAGACCGGCGAGCAGGATCAGCGCGCCCGCGGCCGCTGCGGCGTACGGCCAGGCCGTGTGGCTGAGATCACCGATCGTGGCGGCGGTGTCGCCGGAGGCCTCGGCGGCCTTCTCGTCGAGGGCGCCGCTGTCGTTCGCGGCGAGGAGGGCGGCGGCCACCGTGCCCGCGCCGCTCAGCGCGAGCAGCAGCGAGACGAGCATCCGCCCGGCCTTGCGGACGGCGAAGACGGCGACGAGCGCGGCAAGACCCACTATCGCGAGGGCCGCGGGCACGCCCGTGACGTCGCTGCCCGTGGCGCTCAGCGGCAGTTCGCCGCCCGCGACCGAAGCGGTGCCCTTCGCCCAGGTCTGGCGGGAGGCGAGCAGTGCGAGGGCAGCGCCGACCGCGCCGAACAGCAGAGCGACGGCGATGCTGCGCCGGCCGCTGCGCTGGGCCCGGGTCTCGGGCTCGGCGTCGGCCTCGGCGGCGTCGGCGGCCTGGGTGCGGGGCGGAGGTACGGCAGAAGTCACCCGTCCACTATCCCTCACGTCCATCGGGGCGCCGCAGCCGGTTCGCCGTGTGGATGGCCCGCAGGACCGCCGCCGCCTTGTTGCGGCACTCGGTGTCCTCGGCGACCGGGTCGGAGTCGGCGACGACGCCCGCTCCGGCCTGCACGTATGCCGTGCCCTCGCGCAGGAGCGCGGTGCGGATGGCGATGGCGGTGTCGGAGTCGCCGGCGAAGTCGAGATATCCGACACAGCCGCCGTACAGGCCGCGCCGGGAGGGCTCCAGCTCGTCGATGATCTGCATCGCGCGCGGCTTGGGGGCGCCGGAGAGGGTGCCGGCGGGGAAGCAGGCGGTGAGGACGTCGAAGGCGCTGCGGCCTTCGGCGACCTGGCCGGTGACCGTCGACACGATGTGCATGACGTGGGAGTACCGCTCGATGGACATGAAGTCGACGACCTCGACCGAGCCGGGCTCGCAGACGCGCCCCAGGTCGTTGCGGCCCAGGTCGACGAGCATCAGGTGCTCGGCACGCTCCTTGGGGTCGGCGAGCAGCTCGTCGGCGAGGCCCTGGTCCTCCTGCGGGGTGGCGCCGCGCGGCCGGGTGCCGGCGATGGGGTGCACCATGGCGCGTCCGTCCTCGACCTTGACGAGGGCCTCGGGCGACGAGCCGACGACGTCGAAGCCGTCGAAGCGGAAGAGGTACATGTACGGCGAGGGGTTGGTGGCCCGCAGCACGCGGTAGACGTCCAACGCGCTTGCGTCACAAGGGGTTTCGAAGCGCTGCGAGGGCACGACCTGGAAGGCCTCGCCCGCGCGGATGCGTTCCTTGATGTCCTCGACGGCTTCTTGGTACTGCTCGCCGCCCCACAGCGCGGTGTATTCGGGCAGCTCGGAGGGCGGCAGGGCGGCCGGGGGCTGGGAGACGGCCCGGGAGAGGTCGGCCTCCATGGCGTCGAGGCGGGCCACGGCGTCGGCGTACGCCTCGTCGACGCCCGTCTGCAGGTCGTTGTGGTTGATCGCGTTGGCGATCAGGAGCACGGATCCGTCCCAGTGGTCGAGGACGGCGAGGTCGCTGGTGAGCAGCATCGTCAGCTCGGGCAGCTTGAGGTCGTCCCGCTCGCCGGGTCCGATCTTCTCCAGGCGCCGCACGATGTCGTAGCCGAGGTAGCCGACCATCCCGCCGGTGAACGGCGGCATCCCGGAGGCGAGGTCGCGCGGGGTGTGCAGGGCCTCGACGGTGGCGCGCAGGGCGTCGAGGGGGTCACCGGAGGTGGGGACGCCGACGGGTGGGGTGCCCAGCCAGTGGGCCGCTCCGTCGCGGGTGGTGAGGGTGGCGGCGCTGCGGACGCCGACGAAGGAGTAGCGGGACCACGAGAACGCAGCCCGGCCGTTCTCCGCGGACTCCAGGAGGAACGTGCCGGGCCGCTCGGCGGCGAGCTTGCGGTAGAGCCCGACCGGAGTGTCGCCGTCCGCGAGGAGCCTGCGGCTGACGGGGATCACTCGGCGGTCGCTCGCGAGCTTGCGGAAGGTCTCGAGATCCATGGGAGGAGCTTACGGCCGTGCGGGTGGCGGCCGGTGTCGCGGGCCGACGGGCACGGTGCCTGCCACTAGAACGGGAGGATGACCAACCGCCGTATGCTGCCCGCCTTCGCCCTCCTCCTCGCCTCGACCGCGTTCGCGGCGGCCGCCCCCGGGCCCGTCGTGTGGCCCGCCCCCAAGGACGTACCGGAGCGGGTCCGGGCCGCGGGCCTGGAGATGCTCGACTCCGAGGCGATGGACATGCACATCCACACCACCCTGAAGGTGACGTCCGGGGGCAGCCCCGTCACGGTCCCGGCGGACATCGGCATCGACCGCTCGGGGCCGAAGCCCCGCTACAGCCCGCTGCACACGCACGACACCACCGGCACCCTGCATGTGGAGTCGGAGGAGTGGCGGGACTTCACCCTGGGTCAGTTCATGACCGAGTGGGGCGTGAGCGGCGTACGCGAGAAGTGCCGCGCGGATGTCGCCGGGCGCTCCTGGGCCGGTGACCCGTCCCGCATCGTGCTGCGGGACGGCGAGACGATCACGCTTCGGTGCCGGTGAAGGTGACCGGCAGGGAGTCGGCGTCAAAGCACGTGCGGGTGCCGGTGTGGCAGGCGGCGCCGATCTGGTCGACCTGGACCAGGACGGTGTCCGCGTCGCAGTCCAGGGCCACGGACTTCACGTACTGGAAGTGGCCCGACGTGTCGCCCTTGACCCAGTACTCCTGACGGCTGCGCGACCAGTACGTGCAGCGTCCCGTGGTGAGCGTGCGGTGCAGGGCCTCGTCGTCCATCCAGCCCAGCATCAGCACCTCGCCGGTGTCGTACTGCTGGGCGATGGCGGGGACCAGGCCGTCCGTGCCGCGCTTGAGGCGGGCGGCGATCTCTGGGTCCAGGCTGCTGGGCGGGGGCGTGGCGGTCATGGGGCCATTGTGCCGCGCTCCGGGGCCTCGCCGGGCCGCGTCCACTGGGCGGACCCTGTACCGAGTCGTAGGCTGGTGGCATGTCGACCCATGCCAAGCGTGAACGACTTCTCCTCGCCGATCTGTTGGAGGCGGAGGGCCCCGACGCCCCCACTCTCTGCGAGGGCTGGAACACCCGAGATCTCGCGGCCCACGTGGTGGTCCGCGAGCGCCGGGCCGATGCCGCGGGCGGGCTGCTGATCAAGCAGCTGGCCTCGCGCCTGGAGCGTGTGCAGGCGGAGTTCGCCGCGAAGCCGTACGAGGAACTGATCCAGCTGATCAGGACGGGTCCGCCGCGCTTCTCCCCCTTCTCCCTCAAGCAGATCGACGAGGCTTCGAACGCCGTCGAGTTCTATGTCCACACCGAGGACGTGCGCCGTGCCCGGCCCGACTGGACGCCACGCGAGCTCGATCCGGTCTTCTCGGACACCCTGTGGTCACGCCTGGAGCGGATGGCCCGCCTGGTGGGCCGCAAGGCGCCGGTGGGTGTGGTCCTACGCCGCCCGGACGGCCAGACGGCGGTGGCCCATCGCGGCACTCCCGTGGTGACGGTGACGGGAGAGCCGTCCGAACTGGTGATGTTCGCGCACGGCCGGCAGGACGCGGCCAACGTCGAACTGGACGGTGACAAGGACGCGATCGCCCGACTGCACGAGACGAAGCAACTGGGCATCTGATGATCAGGGTCTCGATGGCCGGGGTGTACGTGGACGATGTGGCGAGGGCGCACGCCTTCTACACGGACGTACTGGGCTTCGAGACCCGGCATCACGTGGTGCCGACCGGCGGGACGCCCTTCGTCACGGTCGGGGCGGCGGGCGGCCACGGTGACGTGGAGCTGCTCCTCGAACCGGGCGAGGGCCCCATCGCGGAGCCCTATCACAAGGCCCTGCACGAGGCGGGCATCCCGTGCATCGTGCTCGGGGTGGACGACATCCGCGCGGAACACGAGCGCCTCGTCGGCCTGGGAGTGCGGTTCGCCCACGGCCCCGAGAAACAGGGCCCGGTGATCACCGCGGTCCTTGACGACACGGTGGGAAACCTGGTGCAACTGATGCAACCGAGCGGGTAGCTTCCCCCGCCTCACCGCGGCGAGGGCTGACCCCGGGACCCCGTCAGCCGGGCTTGCGCCTGCGCTCGCGGCAGCGCTCCGGCTCGACGTCCGCCGAGCGCGGCGGTGCGGGTGCTGGAGGAAACGGCGGGGAATCGGGGTGCAGCTCATCCAGGCAAGCGGGTAGCTCCCCCCCCCCCCACCTCACCGCAGCGGACGCTGGGGCCCGGGGCCCGTCAGCCGGGCTTGCGCCTGCACTTGCCGCAGGGCTCCGGCTCGACGCGCGCCGAGCGCGGGGGTGCCACGCTCGCGGCTGCACTGGCCGCGGACACCGGGATCGGTGGCGCGCGGCGGCGCCCATCCCCTGCCCCGAACGGCTGCCCGCAGCCGGGAGGGGCGGCGGCCTTCGGGGCAATGCGGGGCGCCGCGGGCATCCGAGCCCAGGGCCCCCGGCAGTCGAGCCCAAGCGGCTCAGCGAGGTAGTTCCGCTGCTCGGAGGCTTCGGGAGCAGAGGCCGTAGGCGCCGGCCAAGGCGCATGCTGTCGCGCTTGCGGTGAAGACCGGGGCCGTCCCCCACGCCCCTACCGCCACGCCCGTCAGCGGATACGTCAGCGGGGCAACCCCCAGGCTGAAGACGCTGAACGCCGAGGTCACGCGGCCCACGTACGCCGGGGCGGACTCCGTCTGCGCAAGCGCCGCAGTCAACGCTCCTGTCAGGCCGATCAGCAGCCCCACCAGTAGCGCCACCCCCATGGCGGTCCAGAGGCCGGGCACGTACGCGATGGTGCCCACGCCCACCGCTCCGGTCAGGCACGTCAGCGACAGCACGAGGCCGGCCCTCGGCACCCGCCCCCGCACCGTCAGGAACAGCGCCGACACCCCGGCGCCCGTCCCGAACCCGGCGAGCACCAGGCCCATCCCCGACGCGCCCCACCCACGCTCGTCGGCCAGCATGGTGAGCCCGATGTTCAGCGGCCCGACGAACCCCAGGTCCGCCAGGGCGACGACCAGCGTCAGGGGTGCGAGCACGCGGTGCCCGCGGATGTACCGCAGCCCGTCGCCGAGGTCGCCCCACGCGGTCCGCCCGCCCGCGGTGTCGTCGGCCGGCAGCTCCCCCACCCGCAGGGAGATCAGCAGCGGCAGCGACACCGCGAACAGCGCCCCCGCGATGCCGAACGCGGCCGCGGAGCCGCCGAGCGCGACCCCGAGACCCCCCAGCGGGGCGCCCACGACGTGGGCGAGGCGGACCACCAGACCCCGCATCCCCTGCACCCTCGCCAGCTGGCCCCGGCCCGTGATGCGAGCGGGCAGCGCCCCGACGGCGGGCATGAACAGCGCGTCGACCGTCCCGAACACCACCCCGAGCACGGCGAGCAGCCACACCCCGGGGCTCGCCACGACCAGCAGTCCCGCCACCGCGAACACCGCCGCGCACCGCGCCGCGTCGCTGCTGATGACCACCCTGCGCGGGCCGAAGCGGTCGGCGACGACTCCCCCGCCCAGCATCAGCAGCGCACGCGGCACCGCGCTCACGGCCATCACCAGGCCTGCCTGCGCGGGGCCCCCGGACTGGACGGCGGCCCAGGACAGGGCGAGGAAGTAGACGTTGTCGCCGACCGCGGACGCGCTGTACGCACCGAGCCAGCGCAGGACGTTGCCGTCCCGATGCGCGGGCTCCTCGGGGGCAGGAGCCGGAACCGTACGTATGCCGGTGGTGGTCATGGGAGCAGGCCTCTCAGAGCCGGAAAGGGAAGCTGGCCAGGTGTACGGCGACGTTCTCGCGCCCCTCGCTGTCGCCCGCCGCCTCCGCGGCCTTGCCCCGCGCCTCGTACGTCTTGACCAGGGCGTGGATCTCGGCGTTGAGGCGGGTGAGTTCCGCGGGGTTCAGGCGGGCGAGAAAGTCCGACTGGTCGGCCGCCATGCGCCACTCGGCGCCCCACGCGGCCTGCTGGGCGAGGTAGGTCTCGTACTGCTCCTGGCGATACGAGATCAGGCTCCGCACGACGGCCACATGCGTGGCCGCCCCCTCCGGCGAGTCCTTGAAGTCCTCGTGCCGGAAGCTCAGGGTGTCCTGCGCCGCCTGCCACCACCGCTCCCGCGCGTCCTCGCTCTGCACGTCGGCCTCCTGGATGAGGCCGTGCTCGGCGAGCTTGCGCAGGTGGTAGCTGACCAGCGAGACCGCCTCGTCGACCTGGGAGGCGAGCTGGGACGCCGTCGAGGGGCCCGAGACCCGCAGAGCGCCGTAGACCCGCAGGCGCAACGGATGCCCCAGGGCCTTGAGCGTGCCGAGGTCGGTGATCCGGCGGGTCTCGCCCGGCTTCTGCTGATCGCCGTCTGACTTCTGCTGGTCGTCCATGCCTCGACCGTAGATACGAAAGAAAAGTTGCGCAATATAAACTGCGCAACTTTTCTTTCCCATCTGGACAGCGAGAAGCCCCGGCCACCAAACGACCGGGGCTCAACGCACGACGTAGACGGAACCCCTCAGCGAACCGGCTGCCCCGCCCCCCGCAGCGTGTCCTTCACCTCGCCGATCCGCAGATCCCCGAAGTGGAAGACCGACGCGGCGAGCACCGCGTCCGCGCCCGCCTCGATCGCCGGCGGGAAGTGGTCGAGGCGGCCCGCGCCGCCGGACGCGATGACCGGGACGGTGACGTGGCGTCGTACCGCCGCGATCATCTCGATGTCGTAGCCGTCCTTCGTGCCGTCCGCGTCCATCGAGTTGAGCAGGATCTCCCCCGCGCCGAGCTCCGCCGCCCGGTGCGCCCACTCGACGGCGTCGATCCCGGCGGACTCGCGGCCGCCGTGGGTCGTCACCTCGAAGCTCCCGGACGCGGTCCGCCTCGCGTCCACCGACAGGACGAGCACCTGCCGCCCGAACCGCTCCGCGATCTCGCGGATCAGCTCAGGGCGTGCGATGGCGGCCGTGTTCACGCCCACCTTGTCCGCGCCGGCCCGCAGGAGCTTGTCGACGTCCTCGGCGGTACGGACGCCGCCGCCCACCGTGAGGGGGATGAAGACCTGCTCGGCGGTGCGGCGGACCACGTCGTACGTCGTCTCGCGATTGCCCGACGACGCCGTGATGTCCAGGAAGGTGAGTTCGTCGGCGCCCTCGGCGTCGTACACCTTGGCCATCTCGACGGGGTCGCCCGCGTCGCGCAAATTCTGGAAGTTGACGCCCTTGACGACCCGGCCGTTGTCCACGTCCAGGCAGGGGATGACTCGCACGGAGAGCGTCATCGCGCACCCGCCCCGGGCCGGTACGCCTCCACCTCGACCTCGACGACCAGACTCGGGTCGACGAAGCCGGAGACGATGATCATCGAAGCGGCGGGGCGGACGTCGTCGAAGAGCTCCTTGTGGGCCCGGCCGACCTCCTCCACGTCCCGCGCGTGGGTCAGATACATGCGGGTGCGTACGACGTGCTCCCGGCCGAGGCCCAGCTGCTTCAGGGACTCGACGGCGACGTGGAAGGCGTTGGCCGCCTGCTCGTAGGGAGTACCGGCCTCTATGGCGCCGTCCACCACCGACGTGCAGCCCGACACCAGGACGAGCCCGTTCGGCAGCTCGACCGCGCGGGAGTAGCCGATGGCCTCCTCCCACGGACCGCCCGAGCTCACCCTGCGGACGATGTCACTCACGACGCCACCGCCGCGAGGGCCTCTTCGAGCGTGAAGGCCTTCGCGTACAGCGCCTTGCCGACGATCGAGCCCTCGACGCCCAGCGGGACCAGTTCGGCGATCGCACGCAGGTCGTCCAGGGACGAGACGCCGCCCGACGCGACCACCGGACGGTCCGTCGCCGCGCAGACGCCCCGCAGAAGCTCCAGGTTCGGGCCCTGCAGCGTGCCGTCCTTGGCAATGTCGGTGACGACGTAGCGTGCACAGCCCTCGGAGTTGAGGCGCTCCAGGGTCTCGTAGAGGTCGCCGCCGTCGCGGGTCCAGCCACGGCCGCGCAGCGTCGTGCCGCGGACATCGAGACCGACCGCGATCTTGTCGCCGTGCGACGCGATGACCTTGGCGACCCACTCCGGGGTCTCCAGGGCCGCCGTGCCGAGGTTCACGCGGGTGCAGCCGGTGGCGAGCGCTGCCTCCAGGGACGCGTCGTCGCGGATGCCGCCGGACAGCTCGACCTTGATGTCCATGGCGCCCGCGACCTCGGCGATGAGCGCGCGGTTGTCGCCGGTGCCGAACGCGGCGTCCAGGTCGACCAGGTGCAGCCACTCGGCGCCCGACCGCTGCCAGGAGAGGGCGGCCTCCAGCGGGGAGCCGTAGGAGGTCTCCGATCCGGACTCGCCATGGACGAGGCGTACGGCCTGGCCGTCGCGGACGTCGACGGCGGGGAGGAGTTCGAGCTTGCTCACAGAGGTCCCTGACATTCCTAGAGGGTTCCGATCCAGTTGGTGAGGAGCTGGGCGCCGGCGTCGCCGGACTTCTCGGGGTGGAACTGCGTGGCCCACAGCGCGCCGTTCTCGACGGCGGCCACGAAGGGCTCGCCGTGCGTGGTCCAGGCGACCTTGGGCGCACGGAAGGCGGGGTTGCCGACCTCGAAGTCCCAGTGGTGCACGGCGTACGAGTGCACGAAGTAGAAGCGGGACTCGGCGTCGAGACCGGCGAACAGCTGCGAGCCCTCGGGCGCGTCGACCGTGTTCCAGCCCATGTGCGGCACGATGTCCGCCTTCAGCGGCTCGACGGTGCCGGGCCACTCGTCGAGGCCCTCGGCCTCCACGTCGTGCTCGATGCCGCGCGCGAAGAGGATCTGCATGCCCACGCAGATGCCCATCACGGGGCGGCCGCCCGCGAGCCTGCGGCCCACGATCCAGTCGCCGCGCGCCTCCTTGAGCCCCTGCATGCAGGCGGCGAAGGCGCCCACACCGGGGACGAGGAGACCGTCGGCGGCCATGGCCTTGTCGTAGTCACGGGTGATCTCGACGTCCGCACCGGCGCGCGCGAGGGCGCGCTCGGCGGAACGGACGTTCCCGAAGCCGTAGTCGAAGACGACGACCTTCTTGGGAGCGGTCATACGTGGATCAGCTCCCCTCAGTTCCAGTAGTCGAGCCGCATGATCCCCGCGGTGAGGCACATGGCCGCGGCGATGGAGAGCAGCGTGATCAGGCCCTTGGGCATCCCCTGCTTGACGAAGGAGATGATGCCGCCGATCAGGAAGAGGCCGACGACGATGAGGATGGTGGTGAGGCCGGTCATGGCTTTACAGCGCGCCCTTCGTGGAGGGGAGGATCCCGGCGGCGCGCGGGTCGCGCTCCGATGCGTAACGCAGCGCGCGGGCGAGGGCCTTGAACTGGCACTCCACGATGTGGTGGGCGTTGCGGCCGTAGGGCACGTGGACGTGCAGGGCGATCTGGGCCTGCGCGACGAAGGACTCCAGGATGTGCCGGGTCATCGTCGTGTCGTACGTGCCGATCATCGGCGCCATGGTCTCGGGCTCGGTGTGCACGAGGTACGGGCGGCCGCTCAGGTCGACCGTCACCTGGGCGAGGGACTCGTCGAGCGGGACCGTGCAGTTGCCGAAGCGGTAGATGCCGACCTTGTCGCCGAGTGCCTGCTTGAAGGCGGCGCCCAGGGCGAGGGCGGTGTCCTCGATCGTGTGGTGGGTGTCGATGTGCAGGTCGCCCTCGGTCTTGACCGTGAGGTCGAAGAGGCCGTGGCGGCCGAGCTGGTCGAGCATGTGGTCGTAGAAACCGACGCCCGTCGAAACCTCGACCTTGCCGGTGCCGTCGAGATCGATCTCGACGAGGACCGACGTCTCCTTCGTGGTGCGTTCGACCCGTCCAACGCGACTCATGCCAGCTGCTCCTTCTTCAGTTCGCGTACCGCATCGAGGAACGCGTCGTTCTCTTCCGGCGTTCCGGCGCTGACCCGCAGCCGGCCCGGTACTCCGTTGTCCCTGACCAGGACGCCCCGGTCGAGGATGCGCTGCCAGACCGCGTGGGCGCCCCCTTCGCCGTCGAATCGCCCGAACTGGACGAAGTTGGCGTCGGAGTCGGTCACTTCATAGCCGATCGCACGCAGCTCGCTCACCAGCCGGTCGCGCTCCTGCTTCAGCTGCTCGACGTACTTCAGGAGCGTGTCGGTGTGCTCCAGGGCGGCGAGCGCGGTGGCCTGCGTGACGGCCGACAGGTGGTACGGCAGCCGTACGAGCTGTACGGCGTCGACGACCGCCGGGTCGGCGGCGAGGTAGCCGAGGCGCAGTCCCGCCGCTCCGAAGGCCTTGGACATCGTGCGCGAGATGACGAGGTTCGGCCGCCCCGCGAGCAGCGGCAGCAGCGAGCCGCCGTGGCTGAACTCCACGTACGCCTCGTCGACCACGACCATCGAGGGCTTCGCGGACTGCGCGGCTTCGTAGAGCGCGAGGACCGTGTCGGCCGGGACGGCGTTGCCCGTGGGGTTGTTGGGCGTGGTGATGAAGACGACGTCGGGCTGGTTCTCGGCGATGGTCCTCTTCGCCGCTTCGACGTCGATCGTGAAGTCGTCCGTGCGGGGGCCCGAGATCCAGCCGGTGCCGGTGCCGCGCGCGATGAGGCCGTGCATCGAGTACGAGGGCTCGAAGCCGATGGCGGTGCGGCCGGGCCCGCCGAAGGTCTGCAGGAGCTGCTGGATGACTTCGTTCGAGCCGTTGGCCGCCCAGACGTTGGCCAGGGTGACCTCGTGGCCGCCGGTGTCCGTGAGGTAGCGGGCGAGCTCGGTGCGCAGCTCGACCGCGTCGCGGTCGGGGTAGCGGTTGAGGTCGCGTGCCGCCTCGCGGACGCGCTCGGCGATGCGCTCGACGAGCGGCTCGGGCAGCGGGTAGGGGTTCTCGTTCGTGTTCAGGCGTACGGGTACGTCGAGCTGGGGGGCGCCGTAGGGGGACTTGCCGCGCAGTTCGTCGCGTACGGGAAGGTCGTCGATTCGGACGGTCACTTGGTCGGCACCTTCCATCCGAAGCGGGCCTTCACAGCCGCACCGTGCGCCGGCAGGTCCTCGGCCTCGGCGAGCGTCACCACGTGCTGGGCGACGTCGGCGAGCGCGTCGCGGGTGTAGTCGACGATGTGGATGCCGCGCAGGAACGACTGGACGCTGAGCCCCGAGGAGTGGCAGGCGCAGCCGCCGGTGGGCAGGACGTGGTTGGAGCCCGCGCAGTAGTCGCCGAGGGAGACGGGCGCCCAGGGGCCGACGAAGATCGCGCCCGCGTTCTTGACGCGGTCCGCGACGGCGGCGGCGTCCGCGGTCTGGATCTCCAGGTGCTCTGCGCCGTACGCGTCGACGACGCGCAGGCCCTCCTTCAGGCCGTCGACCAGGACGATCGCGGACTGCCTGCCCGCCAGGGCGGGGGCGATCCGGTCCTCGACGTGCTTGGTCGCCGCGACCTGCGGTTCCAGCTCCTTGGCGACCGCGTCGGCCAGGGCCACGGAGTCGGTGACCAGGACGGCGGCGGCGAGCGGGTCGTGCTCGGCCTGGCTGATCAGGTCGGACGCGACGTGCACGGCGTCGGCCGTGTCGTCGGCGAGGACCGCGATCTCGGTCGGGCCCGCTTCGGTGTCGATGCCGATGCGTCCGGTGAAGTAACGCTTGGCGGCGGCGACCCAGATGTTGCCGGGCCCGGTGACCATGTTGGCCGGGGCGCAGGTCTCGGTGCCGTACGCGAACATGGCGACGGCCTGGGCGCCGCCGACCGCGTAGACCTCGTCGATGCCGAGCAGGGCGCAGGCCGCGAGGATCGTCGGGTGCGGAAGGCCGTCAAAGTCGCTCTGTGGCGGGGACGCGAGCGCCATCGACTCGACGCCCGCCTCCTGCGCCGGGATGGCGTTCATGATCACGGAGGAGGGGTAGACCGAGCGGCCGCCGGGCGCGTACAGGCCGACGCGCTCGACCGGCACCCACTTCTCGGTGACCGAGCCGCCGGGGACGACCTGGGTGGTGTGCGGGGCGCGGCGCTGCTCGCGGTGCACGATGCGGGCGCGGCGGATCGACTCCTCGAGCGCCTCGCGCACGAGCGGGTCGAGGCCTTCCAGGGCGTCGGCGATGGCGGCCGCCGGGACGCGGACCTGCTTCAGGCGTACTCCGTCGAACTTCTCCGCGTATTCGATCAGCGCCGCGTCGCCACGATGATGCACGTCCTCGCAGATGGGCCGCACCTTCTCCAGGGCGGCCGCGACGTCGAAGTCGGCACGGGGCAGCAGGGCGCGCAGGGCGGGGCCCTCGGGGAGGGCGTCGCCGCGCAGATCGATTCGGGAGATCACATGGCCAATTCTCTCAGACCCTGATTCCGGTCCGGACGCCGTATCACTGGCTGATATAGATCCCGGGAGACGACGTTCACCACTAGCGTTCAGCCCGTCACCGAGCGGGCATGAAACAGGTGTACGAGACAGAGGCGTATCGCGGTACGGGGAGGACAACAGCAGTGGTCGACGACACCGGCACCGGGGACCCGCCGGACGGACTGACCGCCGCCGAGATCGGCATGTGGCAGGCCTTCCGCAACGGCAGCGTCTATGACCTCCGGTCCGGGGACTCGATGGCGGACGATCCGCACGGCGGCCACCCCTGGGGTCCGGAGCGCAGCGTGCGCGCGCGCATCGTGTGCTGGCTGCTCCTCGACGGGCCGCCCGCGCTCTCCGGCCGGGTCTCCTCGCTGAAGCTCTCGGGTCTGCAGATCACGGACGTACTCGACCTGGCGGGCGGCGAGATCCTGCCCTACGCCGAGCTCAAGCACTGCCGCTTCGAGAAGGAAGTGCTCGTCCCCGAGGCCAAGTTCACCACGCTGCGGCTCGTCAACTGCTCGATCCCGCGCGTGGAGGCGGCCCGCGTGCACACGGAGGGCGACCTGCATCTGCCGCGCTGCCGGATCCACAACGGCATGCGGCTCACGGACGCCCAGATCGGCACCGACCTGCTGATCAACCAGGCCGTGATCTACCGCGACCGGCGCGGCAACTCGATCATGGGCGACGGGCTCTCGGTCGGGCAGGACCTCCAGGCCGAGATGATGGAGTCGCACGGTCAGCTGAGCCTGCGGGGCGCGAAAGTGGGCGTCTCCTTTAGCCTGCGCGGCAGCAAGCTCGCCAATCCGTACGGCCAGCGGGCGCTCAACGCCCCGCAGATGACCGTGGAACGCACGCTGTACATGACGCCCGCCGCACTCGGCGATCCCCCCGTGACCAGCGGCACCACACCCCCGCGCGGCACCCGCATCCAGCGTTTCGAGTGTCAGGGCGGCATCCGGCTCGACGACGGCCGCTTCGGGGACGCCGTCGACCTCGCCCAGGCGCGCTTCACCCTGGAGAACGACCAGGAGGTCTCGCTGCGCCGCGTCCAGACCCCCGAGCTGCGCTTCCTCAGCGAGGCCCCGCAACGCGGCAAGATCATCCTGTCCGGCGCCAAGGTCGTCACGCTCATCGACAAGTCGATCAGCTGGCCGGGCCCCGGCGGCCTCCAGATGGGCGGCTTCAGTTACGAGAGCCTCGTCCCGCAGGGCAGCTTCCCGCTCTCCCGGCGGCTGAGCTGGGTGGCGGCCGCGACCGCCGAGTACAACCCCGAGCCGTACGAGAAGCTGGCCACCGTCCTGCGCAACGGCGGCGAGGACGCCGATGCCCGTGAGGTCCTCCTCGCCAAGCAGCGCAGACGCCGCGAGACCCTGCCGCTCGCGGCGAAGCTCTGGGGCTTCGCCCAGGACTGGACGGTGGCCTACGGCTACCGGCCGGGACGCGCCGCCCTGTGGATGGCGGTGCTCTGGGCGGTGAGCGCGGTGGCCTTCTCGCGCGCCGACCACCCGGCGATCAAGGACGGAGAGCATCCGAACTGGAACCCCGCGCTGTACTCCCTCGATCTGCTGCTGCCGGTCATCAACCTCGGCCAGGACGGCTACTGGCAATTGCGCGGCGGCTGGCAGTGGTTCGCGGCGATCCTGATCCTGCTCGGCTGGGTGCTCGCGACGACGGTCGCTGCGGGGGCGACACGGCTGCTGCGGAGGAACTGAGCGGGCCTCGGGTGGCCGGAGGGGGCAGATATTTTGCCCTTCCTTGACCATGTGTCAGGCAACCGAACGACCGATGCGAAAGCTTCACCGGCCACCCCCTGGCACAGCCCCGACCTGCGGCTTTCAATACCCACACGATGGCATTCCTGCGCGCCCTGATCCGTACCGCCCGCATGGTCAGGCACACCCCGCTCCTCGCCGCCGGTCTGACCCCCGACGACGAGGTGCTCCTCGACGCACCCGACGACCGCCTCGGCCCCGCGCTCGTCGCCGCCGGCCGGGGCGACCACGGCCCTGCCGCCAAGCTGCTCGCCATGACGCGCGAGGGCAACGAGTGGGAGAACCGCGACCGCTACACGACGCGTCTGGCCGCCTTCGCCCGCTCCCGCTCCGAGTGGTTCGACGACTGGCGGGCGGCGGCCCCGCACGACCCGGACGTGCTGCTCGTCAAGGCCGAGCTCGCGGTCGTCCGCGGCTGGGAGTCGCCCGCCAGGGCCGAGCTGCTGCGCGAGACGGCGCCCCTGATCACCGCGGCCGCCGAGGCCGACCCGCGCGATCCCGTGCCGTGGCGGATCGCCCTGGACCACGCCCGCGGCACCCACGCCCCGCAGTCGGTCTTCGACGCGCTCCGGGCCGAGGCGGTGCACCGCTCCTCGCACCACTACGGCTGCCACGCCTCGGCCCTCCAGTACCTCTCGGCCGCCTGGTACGGCTCGCACCGCCAGTGCTTCGACTTCGCCGAGCGTGCCGCGCGGGACGCACTGCCGGGATCGCTGATCCAGGCGCTGCCCGCGCGCGCCGCGTTCGCCTATCTCACCAGCGCTTCGGGGAGTGTGCCGCGGGAGCGCCTGGACGCCGCGGCCGACCTCGGGATCGCCGTCTCTCAGGAGTACGAGGCCGGGGACCTCTGGCCCGCGGAGGTCCGCAACGTCCTCGCGTTCGTCCTCGTACGGCTCGAGCGGTGGAGCGACGCCCTCGAACAGCTGCGCCTCATCGGGCCCTATGCGACGTCCTTCCCCTGGGACCGCATGGCCGACGATCCGCTCGGCCAGTTCCTGGAACTGCGCGACGGCATACGCATCGAGGTGGCCTCCGGGACCCCGCTGCGCACCGGCGGCGGACGTACGGGCTCCGGCGACCATTAGGCTTTCGGCTCGTGACCACCGTCCGGCTTCCGCTCTTCCCGCTCAACTCGGTGCTGTTCCCGGGGCTCGTGCTCCCGCTGAACGTGTTCGAGGAGCGTTATCGCGCCATGATGCGCGACCTGCTCAAGACCCCCGACGAGGAGCCGCGCCTCTTCGCGGTCGTCGCGATCCGCGACGGGCTCGAGGTCGCGCCGAGCGCCCCGGGCCTCCCGGACCCCACGTCGCAGCCCGAGCAGGGCCCGACCGCCGGCTTCGGCGACGACCCGCTCAAGGCCTTCCATGCGGTGGGCTGCATCGCGGACGCGGCGACGATCAGGGAGCGCGCCGACGGCGGCTTCGAGGTCCTCGCCACCGGTACCTCACGGGTGCGCCTGCACTCGGTCGACGCGTCGGGCGCGTTCTTGACCGCGGAGGTCGAGGAGCTGCCGGAGGAACCCGGCGAGGAGGCGGGCGCGCTCGCCGAGGGGGTCCTGCGGGCCTTTCGCTCCTACCAGAAGCGGCTCGCCGGGGCGCGCGAGCGGTCCCTGTCCACGGGCGCCGAGCTGCCGGACGACCCGTCCGTGGTGTCGTATCTGGTCGCGGCGGCCGCCGTCCTGGACACCCCCACCAAGCAGCGGCTCCTGGAGGCGCCGGACACGGCATCGCGCCTGCACGACGAACTGAAAGTCCTTCGCGCCGAGACCGCGATCATCCGTAATCTGCCGTCGTTGCCCGCGACGGACCTCACGCGCGGCACCACGAGCCTCAACTGACACGAGCCGCAACTGACGTAAGGCGCGAGCGCTTTGGCGAAGAAGCAGAAGAAGCAGCAGTCGGGCGCGGGCGGCACCCCGGCGACGGTGGCCCTCACCGCTGCGGGCGCCCCCTACACGGTCCACGCCTACGAACACGACCCCGCGCACCCCTCGTACGGCGAAGAGGCCGCCCAGGCCATGGGCGTCTCCCCCGACCGGGTCTTCAAGACCCTGGTCGCGGACATCGACGGCGAGCTGACGGTGGCCGTGGTCCCCGTGGCGGGCACCCTGGACCTCAAGGCCCTGGCCACGGCGGTCTCCGGCAAGCGCGCGGTGATGGCGGACCCCGCTGCCGCGGAACGCACCACCGGGTACGTGCGCGGTGGCATCTCGCCGCTCGGCCAGCGCAAGAAGCTCCGCACGGTTCTCGACGACTCGGCGTCGGGGCACGCCACGATCTGCGTCTCGGCGGGCCGCAGGGGCCTGGAAGTGGAACTGGCCCCCGGCGACCTGGCGCGGCTCACGGGCGCGGTATTGGCCCCGATCGGGCGTGAATAGGGCCTCGACGGGGGCCGCGGGCTCGACTAGTACCACTCTCATGTCGAAGAAGACGCGCAAGAGGAAGTGGCGGGTCCGCAAAGGCAAGGCGAATCACGGCAGGCGTCCTGCCTGAGCTCTCTCAGGCAGGGTTGCCGTCGGTGCGCCCTGGGTCGTCGCCGTACGCCATGGGGTACGGCTCAGGGTCGCGCGGCCCGAAGAGGCCCGTGAGCCCCAGGTGCACGAGCAGCGCGGCGACGGGCCAGGCGAGCAGCGCGCCCTTGGCCTTGAGCTCCATGGGGGCGTCGAAGGCGACGCCCTTGCCCACCGACTTCGCGTGCGCGACGACATCCGTCTCGGGCCCCAGGAAGATGCCGAGGCGCCAGGCGATCACGGCCCCCAGCAGGCTCCCGGCCGTCAGCCCGACGACCAGCGGAATGCCGCCCCGCCTGCGCAGCAGGAACACCACGGCGCCGCTCACCGCACCGAACGCGAGTGCGAGCAGAGTGAACGTTCCGTCGACCCCGATCGCCTGCTCGCCCTCGGTGTCCTTGAGGAACACCGCCTCGCTGTCCGCGATCAACGGGACGCGGGGGGCGAGCCACAGCCACAGCAGCCCGAGCAGGACGCCGCACACCGCCAGCGCGACCGCGATCACGGCGGCCTGCCGCACTTCGGTCTTCATATCAGGACCGTCCTCCTCGTACGCCGAGGAGGGAACGGCTCCCGACGGCTGAGCGGCTTGCTGCCAGGGGTCGTGCGGGGGCTGGTCGTGGGGCGGCTGGGAGGGCGTCAGCGGTGCAGTCACCCACACATGGTGCCAGTACTGCCCGGTGACCGCTTCACCGCACAGCGGGGACCCCGTGGACCACGGCGAGGACCGCGTCAGCGCACGGCCGCACGGCGGTAGGCCCAGGTGGCGATCGCCAGCGAGGCGACGCCGACGCCCGCGCAGACCGCGAGGTCGAGGGCGACCGCCGCCCAGTCGGGATGCGGCCCGAAGGTGCGGGCGAACGCCTCGACCCCGTACGTGGAAGGCAGCAGGTCACGGGCGTACTGCAGGAAGCCAGGCATCCGCTCGGCCGGGAGCACACCGAGGAGCAGCGCAGCGGACATGCCCAACTGACCGAGCAGTGTGGCCAGTTCGGGCCGGGGCGCGAGCAGCCCGAGGGCGGCGCCGAGGCCGGCGAGCGCGGCGCCGGCCAGCGGGATCACCGCGGCGAGCACCCACAGGTGGGCCAGCGGAAGCCCGAAGAGGCCGCATCCGACGACCGCGGTGACGAGCGTGCCGGGCACGGTGAACGAGGCGTAGGCCGCCGCGGCGCCGAGGACCACCGAGGCGGGCGGCACGGGCAGCGTGGCGTAGTGGTCGAGGCCGCCGTCGGCCCGCAGCTGTCCGAAGTACTGCGCGAGGAGGTTGAGCGCGACGAAGGCGACGACGAGCACGGATGACCCGGCGACGACGGCACGCGCCTCGTCTCCCCCGTCGACGACGCCCCGCATCAGGATCATGATCCCGACGGACTGGAAGGTCGCCACGAAGAGCAGCGGGATGCGGGCGACCCGCGCCCGCGACAGCTGCGCCCGGTAGACGGCAGCGAGCGCGGGGAAGAACCGCGCGCGGGGCCCCAGGGGTTCGGCGGCGTCGGCCTGCCACTCGCGGTCGTCGGCCCGCACGGCCGCTTCCAGGGGAACGGCACTCACCGAACAACCTTCCTGTCGCTGTTCATCCGCCCGGCGGAGGTCATGCCTTGACCAGCCCCTCCCCGTTCCCGCCCAGGGCGAGATACACGTCCTCCAGGCTCGGCGTGGCCAAGGTGAAATCGTCCAGCGAGGCGAAGGCGTCCCCGCCGGTGACCGCGGCGACAGCGGCCCGAGCCTCGTCGGGCGCGAGCCGCAGGGACCAACGGCGCCCCGACTCGACCGCGGACGAGCGAAGCGCCAAGACCTCGGGGACGTCCAGCGGCGCCCGCTCCCGCCAGACGAGCTCCACCCGCACCTCGCCCGCGACCTGTTCCTTCAGGCCCACCGGGCTGTCGCAGGCGATGACCTTGCCGTGGTCGAGGACGGCGACCCGGTCCAGGACCGTCTCGGCCTCGATGACGTTGTGGGTGACGAGCAGCACCGTCGTGCCGCGCTCGGCCCTGCGCCGGTCGACCGCGCCCCACACCGCGCGCCGCGCGATGGGGTCCATGCCGGTCGTCGGCTCGTCGAGGACGAGCAACGGCCGCTGCCCCACCAGGGCGGTGGCGAAGCAGGCGAGCCTGCGCTGCCCCCCGGAGAGCTTCTTGAGGGGACGCGAGGCGAGGCCGGTCAGCGCGAGTTCGTCGAGTACGCCGTCCCGCTCGGCCCGCGCCGCGCGGACGTCGAGGCCGCGCAGCCGCGCGGTCGTCTCCACGGCGAGCGAGACGGTCAGCTCGTCGAGCGCGGTGGACTCCTGCCCCAGGTACGCGAGGATCCGCGCGGCCCGCTCGGGGTGGCGCAGGATGTCGTGCCCGAGGATCTCGACGCTCCCGCTGTCGGGCCGCATCAGGCCGGTCAGCTGGCGTACGAGGGTGGACTTGCCCGCGCCGTTGGGCCCGAGGAGGCCGAAGATCTCGCCGCGCCTGACCTCCAGGCTGATGCCGTCGGTGGCGCGCACCTCGGGTGTCGCGGGCGTGCCGCGCCTGCCACGGGCGGCGGGATACGTCTTGACGAGGTCGCGCACCGCGCAGACGGCATCACTGCCGTGACCCTGTCGGAGCCCTTGTCGGACTGCCTGTGCCGAGCGCGTACTCACGAGGGACGAGCGTACGGGGTCCCGTGCCCGCCGCGACGCCCGGGGCGCCCCGTACGCCCCGTATCGGTCATCCGTGGACGTGTTCGGTCACTCATCTGCGGACGTGTCCTTCACCCGTTCGCGTGGCTGTTCGGTCACTCGCCGGAGCGGTCGCCCACCGGTGCATGCTCCACCGCTGTGTGGACGTCGATCTCGCGCCAGAAGCCCGCCCGGATCGCGTACCGGTCGTGTTCGTCGATCTGGTCGTCCTTGTGGGCGAGCAGTCCGAAGCGGGCCGCGTACCGCAGGAGCTCGCCGTCGACGCGGTGCGGGATGCGCGGGTACATCGTCGAGAGCTTGTGGAGGTTGTGCTGTTCCGGCAGGCGGGCCATCCAGCGGCGCGCGAAGACCTGCCCGACCTCGAAGGGGTCACCGCCGACGGTGGTGATGTCCTCCTCGCGGTCGGCCCAGCGCTGCTCGGCGGTCGTCAGCTGGGCGAGCGTCGGCAGGGCGGCGGCCTCCGGGCTCTCCGCGGCGCCGCCGGGCCGCTCGACCCACCCCTTGTCGGACGACCAGCGCAGCGTGGCGTTGGTGGGGTGCTGTGCGGCCTGCGTGCCGGGGCCGCGCAGGGCGGCCAGGTCCTTGGGGGTGGGCACGCCCTTGCCCGGCGGGATGTGGTGCGGGCCGCCGCTGTCGCCGTTGGCCCCGGCTTCGGCGTGCTCACCGTGCTGCTGGCCGTGCTGGACCCCCGCGGCCTCGTCGGCGGCCCGCTGGGCGCTGGCCGCGAGCGCGGACTCCGGCAGGGGCGCGGAGAGGATGGCGGCGATCTCGGGGCGCGGGACGGGAGGGGGCGCGCAGACGCCGGTGAGCTCCTTGGGGCGTACGGCCTTGGTGATCCAGGCCCGGTCCAGGACGCGGCGCTCGTCGGCCTCGGCCACCAGGTCCTCGGACTGGTTGTAGTCCCCGTCGGCGGCCTGGACGGCCCACAGGTGGACGGCGACGCCGTGCTCCTTGGCGGCCATCATGCCGGGCAGCAGATCCCCGTCGCCGGTGATGAGCACGATGTCCGAGCAGGCGCGGTTGCGGGCCAGCTCCGTCAGCTCGGCGTGCATGGCGGCGTCGACGCCCTTCTGGGCCCACCGTCCGTCACTGCGGGTGAGCGCGCCGAGCCGGACCGTCACGCGCGGCATGACGCGCAGCCTGCGGTGCTCGGGCTGCGGTACGCGGTCGGGGGCTCCGTCGAACCAGTAGATCCGCAGGAGGGGGCGCTCGGTGTCGGATTCGGCGCGCTCACGGATGCCCTGGATCAGGGCGGTGTGATCGACGGTGATCCGGGACCGGGACGGCTCGCCCGCGAGGAGACTCGCGGCGGCACCCAGCAGATACCCGGCGTCCACCAGGACGATGCAGCGGTCCACGCGATCCACCCTCTTTCCCTGGAGATTCCCTGGAAGTAATGGTTCGGGTTTCCTTCGAGTCTGCCCGACCCTGCGGAGGTTAACGGCCGGAACTCGATCTTCGGCGTGGCGTATGTCGACTTCACTCTCCGACAGGGCTTATTACGCACGGTAATTCTCTGAAATGCGCAGCTTGTCGCCATATGTGAATCTGGTCGCGTCCTGGCCCCCAGATCCCCCTCAGGAGGAAGATCACCATGGGCAAGAACAAGAACCGCAAGCAGGGTGGCGATCAGAACCGTGCTTCCGCCGCGGAGCAGGCGCAGGAGCAGGCCAAGTCGTCGGCGGAGCAGGCCGAGTCGAGGATGAAGGACGCCGTGCAGTCGCAGGGCAGCCCGGCCGAGGTCGCCCGCAAGCACCAGCGTCGCTTCGGCCACAACTGACGCCTCAACTGACGCCCACGCAGGCGTATATGCGCGAAGGGGCGCGCCCGGAATTCCGGGCGCGCCCCTTCTGCGTGTGCGGCGGTTCGGCCTAGCCGGCGAGACAGGACGGGCCGAGCAGCACCTTCAGGTCACCGAAAAGGGCGGGATCCGGCTGTACCCGGTGGCGGTCGAGCCGCAGCACCGTCGTCTTCTGCGCCCCCTGGAGCTTGATCCGCACCTCGCTGTTGCCGCGGTGGTGACTGAGGATCTCGCCGAGGCGGCTGACCATCGGCGGGGTCACCTTCACCGTCGGGATGGTGATCAGGACGGGCGCGTTGGTGCCCGCGTTCGACAGGTCGGGGACCTGGAGCTCCATCGCGACGAGGCGCGGCACGTCCTCGCGCTTGTCGAGGCGGCCCTTGACGAACACCACGGCGTCCTCGACGAGTTGCGTCGAGACGAGCTGATACGTCGCCGGGAAGAACATGCACTCGATGGAGCCCGCGAGGTCCTCGACGGTCGCGATCGCCCAGGCGTTGCCCTGCTTGGTCATCTTGCGCTGGAGGCCGGAGATGATGCCGCCGATGGTGACGATCGAACCGTCCGAGTAGTCGCCGCCGGTGAGCTGTCCGATGCCGGCGTCGGCCTTGTCGGACAGGACGTGCTCCAGGCCGAACAGCGGGTGGTCGGAGACGTACAGACCGAGCATCTCCCGCTCCTGGGCGAGGAGATACGTCTTCTCCCACTCGTCGGTGGAGAACTCCACGTCGAGCCCGAAGCCCGGCTCGCCGCCGGTCTCCTCGCCCCCTCCGAAGAGGTCGAACTGCCCTTCCGCCTCCTTGCGCTTGACCTGCACGACGTTGTCGATCATGGGCTCGTACTGCGCGGTCAGGCCCTTGCGGGTGTGCCCCATGGTGTCGAAGGCGCCCGCCTTGATCAGTGACTCCGTGGTCCGCTTGTTGCAGGCGGCGGCCTCGACCTTGTCGAGGTAGTCGGGGAAGGAGGCGAACTTCCCCTTGGCCTTGCGGGAGCGGACGATCGACTCGACCACGTTCGTACCGACGTTCCGGACGGCCTCCAGACCGAAGAGGATCACGTCGTCGCCCTGGGCGGCGAAGTTGTGCACGGACTCGTTCACGTTGGGCGGCAGGACCTTGATGCCCATGCGCCGGCACTCGTTGAGGTAGATGGCCGACTTGTCCTTGTCGTCCTTCACCGAGGTGAGCAGCGCCGCCATGTACTCGGCGGGGTAGTTCGCCTTGAGGTAGGCGGTCCAGTACGTGACGAGGCCGTACGCGGAGGAGTGCGCCTTGTTGAAGGCGTAGCCGGCGAAGGGGACCAGGACGTCCCACAGGGCCTGGATCGCGGCGTCCGAGTAGCCGTTCTTCTTCGCCCCCTCCTGGAAGAGGACGAAGTTCTTCGCCAGCTCGTCGGGCTTCTTCTTGCCCATCACGCGGCGCAGGATGTCGGCTTCGCCGAGGGAGTAGCCGGCGATGATCTGCGCGGCCTTCTGCACCTGCTCCTGGTACACGATGAGGCCGTAGGTCAGACCGAGCGTCTCCTTCAGGGGCTCTTCGAGCTCCGGGTGGATCGGCGTGATCTCCTGGCGGCCGTTCTTGCGCTCCGCGTAGTTGATGTGCGAGTTCATGCCCATCGGGCCCGGCCGGTACAGGGCCGAGACGGCGGAAATGTCCTCGAAGTTGTCGGGCTGCATCTGGCGAAGGAGCGAACGCATCGGTCCGCCGTCGAACTGGAAGACGCCGAGCGTGTCACCGCGGCAGAGCAGTTCGAAGGTCTTCGGGTCGTCGAGCGGGAGCGAGAGCATCTCCAGGTCGACGCCCTTGTCGTTCCGCACCATCTTGACGGCGTCGTCCATGATGGTGAGGTTTCGCAGGCCCAGGAAGTCCATCTTGAGCAGGCCGAGCGACTCGCACTGGGGGTAGTCCCACTGCGTGATCGTCACGCCGTCCGTGTGCCGCACCCAGATCGGCGCGTGGTCCACGATCGGCTCGCTGGACATGATGACGCCGGCCGCGTGCACGCCCATCTGCCGGACCAGGCCCTCGACGCCCTTGGCGGTGTCGATGACCTTCTTGACGTCCGGTTCGTTCTCGTACATCCCCCGGATCTCGCCCGCCTCGCTGTAGCGCGGGTGCTTGGGGTCCGTGATGCCGGAGAGGTCGATGCCCTTGCCGAGGACGTCGGCGGGCATGGCCTTGGTGAGGCGGTCGCCCATCGCGTACGGATATCCGAGCACGCGCGCGGAGTCCTTGATGGCGTTCTTCGCCTTGATCTTTCCGTACGTGCCGATCATGGCGACCTTGTCGGCGCCGTACTTCTCGGTCACGTACCGGATCACCTCGACGCGCCTGCGCTCGTCGAAGTCGATGTCGACATCGGGCATGGAGACGCGCTCGGGGTTGAGGAACCGCTCGAAGATCAGGCCGTGCGTGATGGGGTCGAGGTCGGTGATGCCCATGGCGTACGCGACGATCGAGCCTGCCGCGGAGCCACGGCCGGGGCCGACCGCGATGCCGTTGTTCTTGGCCCACATGATGAAGTCGGCGACCACGAGGAAGTACCCCGGGAAGCCCATCTGGATGATGATGTCCATCTCGTACTCGGCCTGCTGCTGCCGGTCCTCGGGGACACCGCCCGGGTAGCGGCGGTTCATGCCGACCCGGACCTCCTCCTGGAACCAGGTGACCTCGGTGAAGCCCTCCGGGATGTCAAACTTCGGCATCAGGTCGCGCTTCTCGAACATGCCGGTGGTGTCGATCTGCTCGGCCACCAGGAGCGTGTTGCGGCAGCCTTCCTGCCAGGCGTCCGAGGAGTCGATGGCGTACATCTCGTCCGTGGACTTCAGGTAGTAGCCGGTGCCGTCGAAGCGGAAGCGGTCGGGGTCCGAGAGGTTCTTGCCGGTCTGGATGCAGAGCAGGGCGTCGTGGGCGACGGACTCGTGCGCGTACGTGTAGTGCGAGTCGTTCGTCACCAGGGGCGGGATGCCGAGCTTCTTGCCGACCCGGAGCAGGTCGTCGCGGACCCGGCGCTCGATGTCGATGCCGTGGTCCATCAGCTCCAGGAAGTACCGGTCCTTGCCGAAGATGTCCTGGTACTCGGCGGCGGCCTTCACCGCCTCGTCGAACTGGCCGAGGCGCAGCCGGGTCTGGAGCTCTCCTGAGGGGCAGCCGGTGGAGGCGATGAGACCCTCCGACCACTGGGAGATCGTCTCCTTGTCCATACGCGGCCACTTCTGGAGCCAGCCCTCGGCGTACGCGTCCGAGGACAGCCGGAAGAGGTTGTGCAGGCCGGTGCTGTTCGCCGCCCAGATCGTCTTGTGGGTGTAACCACCCGAACCGGACACGTCGTCGCGCTTCTGGTGCGGCTGACCCCACTTGATCTTCCGCTTGTTACGGCGGGACTCCGGCGCCACATACGCCTCGATGCCGATGATCGGCGTCACGCCCGCCTTCTGCGCCGAGTGGAAGAAGTCGTACGCCCCGTGGAGGTTGCCGTGGTCGGACATGGCGACATGCGTCATGCCCATCTCATTACAGGCGTTGAACATGTCCTTGAGCCGCGCGGCACCGTCCAGCAGCGAGTACTGGGTGTGAACGTGGAGGTGCGTAAAGGGCGGCTTGGTCACGGCGGGAGGCCTCCGGGGAACTCTTGGCGACAGGCTGCGGGCAGTCTGGGGGGACAGCGTGGAAGTCTAATCCGGAGCACTGACAAGCGGCGGGCACTCGGGGGTACCGTCGTGCGTTGGACAGGTCGGAAGGCCTGTCCAAAATGTCATGCACGACCTGGCACCACCCGTTACCTGGAGGCACCCCGCGATGTCGGACCCGCAGCCCACCGCTGAGCAGCGCGGCGAGCAGATCCTCTCCGTGTTCGACACCGCTTTCGGTGAGCTCCTCGCCGCGGACCCCGCCGCGTTCCGGGTGAAGTTCCGGAAGATGGCCGGCTCCGCCTTCGCGTTCTACCGCGGCACGGCCTGCCTCTTCTACGGGGACCTGGAGCGCGAGCAGCACGGCGGTCCCTACCTGGACGAGCGCACGGGGCGGGTGTGGATCCACGGCGACCTGCACGCGGAGAACTTCGGCACGTACATGGACGCCCAGGGCCGCCTGATCTTCAACGTGAACGACTTCGACGAGGCGTACGTGGGCCCCTTCACCTGGGACCTGAAGCGCTTCGCCGCCTCCGTGGCCCTGATCGGGTACACGAAGGCGCTCAGCGACGAACAGATCACCGACCTGGTCCGGATCTACGCGGCGGCGTACCGCGAGCGGATCCACGACCTGTCGACCGGCGCCAAGAGCGACGAGGTGCCGCCCTTCACCCTGGACACCGCCCAGGGCCCGCTCCTGGACGCGCTGCGCGACGCTCGCTCCCTGACCCGCTTCGGCCTCCTGGACTCCATGACGGAGATCCGCGACTTCGAGCGCCGCTTCGCCCCGGGCGGCGGCTCCATCGAGCTCGACGCGGCCACGCGGTACAAGGTGCTCGCCGCCTTCGACGGCTATCTGGAGACGCTGCCCGAGTCCTCGCTCACCCGCCCCGACTCGTACCGCGTGAAGGACGTCGTCGGGCGCCGCGGCATCGGCATCGGCTCCGCGGGCCTGCCGTCGTACAACATCCTTCTCGAGGGCAACAGCGACGCCCTGGAGAACGACGTCGTGATCTACCTCAAGCAGGCGCAGACCCCGGCGGTCTCGCGGCACATCACCGACGGCGCGGTCCGTGACTACTTCCAGCACGAAGGCCACCGCACGGTCATCTCGCAGCGCGCGCTCCAGGCGCACGCCGACCCGTGGCTGGGCTGGACCGAGCTGGACGGCGCCGGACAGCTGGTCGCCGAGGTCTCTCCGTACGCGGTGGACCTGGACTGGTCGGACATCGACGACTGGGACGAGATCGCCGCGGTGATCGCCGACCTGGGCCGCGCCACCGCCACGATGCACTCCGCCGCTGACGACGAGAGCGGCCACTCGGACCTGGTGCCGTTCTCCACGGAGCGTGCCATCGACGCCGCCATCGCGGCGGACGAGGAAGGCTTCGGTGACCTGCTCGTGGACTTCGCGCACGAGTACGGCGCGCGGGCCCGCAGGGACCACCAGATCTTCGTCGACCTGTTCCGTAACGGCCGGATTCCGGGTCTGTAGGCACGAAGACGGCATCGTGCGACTCATAGGCACCCTTTAGGGCTGCCTTACGGAAGCACATGGCACACTCGGCATCGCGATGGACATATCCGGGACCCAGCTCAGAACCGTGCGCGCGGCGCTCTTCACGGCGCTCGTCGTGACGCTCTCCGCCGCGTCGCACGTGCTGCTCTCCCGCGCCCCGCTGCCGCTGACCACCGTCGCCGTGATCGCCACCGCGGTCTTCGTCATCGCGTACGCCCTGGCGGGGCGCGAGCGTGGTTACGGCCGCATCGCCGCCCTGCTGATCCCGCTCGAACTGGCCGCCGACACGGTGTTCACCACCGGGCAGCACGTCTGTTACGGCCAGGCGGGCGGCCCCGTCGCGGGCCCGCTGCGCTCCGTCGGCTTCGACGTGCTGTGCGGTGGCGCCAGTGTCGGCACCCCGCTGGCCCGGATGACCGGCGGCGACGGACACCGCGGCGCCGTGCTGTTCGCCGACGCCGACCCGGCCGCCGCCTGGCTGCTGCTCGGCGCGCACATCGCGGTGGGGCTGCTCGCGGCGGCCTGGCTGCGGCGCGGCGAGCGCGCCCTGGCCCAGGTGCTGCGCGCGGTGACCGCCGCCACCTTCCGGCCGCTGCTCATCGCGGTCGCCGCGGTGGGCGTCCGCCCGCGGCCCGTGCGGCGCGGTCCGCGCCCCGCGAGCCGGGCGCGGACCGCGCGCACGCGCCTTCTCGTGCACTTCGTGGGACGGCGTGGACCGCCGTGCTCGGCCGTCTTCGCCTGAGCATCACCGTCCCCACGCATGTCACCCCTACGGAGAACATCATCATGAGCAAGCGCAACAGCCAGGCGGCCAAGTCGGCGGCCCGCGAGCGGATCCGCGCCCAGCAGGAAGCCGAGCGCAAGCGCCAGAAGCGGAAGCGGACGATGATCGTCGGCGTCTCCGTCGTCGCGGTCCTGGCGATCGCCGGCGGCGTCGGTTACGCCGTCATGCAGGCCAACAAGCCCGGCCACTGGGAAGCCGCCAAGGACGAGAAGCTGGTCAAGCCCGCGAACTCCTCGGGCACGGACGGCACGACCGTCGTCCTCGGCAAGGACAGCGCCAAGAAGACCCTCAAGGTCTACGAGGACCCGCGCTGCCCGGTCTGCGCCAGCTTCGAGCAGGCGGTCGGCCCGACGGTCGAGAAGGACCTGAAGGACGGCAAGTACAAGATCCAGTTCATCGGCGCCTCGTTCCTCGACCGCAACCTCACGGGTGAGGGCTCCAAGAACGCGCTCAGCGCGCTCGGCGCCGCCCTGAACGTGAGCGACCAGGCCTTCCTCGACTACAAGAAGGCCATGTTCTCCAAGGAGAACCACCCCACCGAGACCGAGGACAAGTTCAAGGACGACGCGTTCCTCACCAAGATCGCGAACGAGGTCCCCGAGCTCAAGAAGAGCAAGACCTTCGCCAAGGACGTCAAGGACGGCACGTACGACCGCTGGGCCCTTGAGATGTCGAAGAAGTTCGACGACAACAAGGACGGCGTGGACGGCACACCCTCCTTCGTCATGGACGGCAAGAAGCTGACCGGCCCCGACAAGAAGAACGCTCCGTCGACGGTCGAGGACTACCAGAAGGCCATCGACGCGGCCCTCAAGGCCTGAACGGCCTCAAGAGCCGCTCGTTGAGCGGCACTTGACCAAAGAGCGGGCGAACGTTTCGTCGTTCGCCCGCTCTTGGCGATTACCGATCAGTAAGGTGATCGCCTGTGACCAGTCGAAACAGCGCCCACAGACCGCTCAACTCTCCGGCGAGGCCGCTCAACTCCGCGGCCCCGAGCCGCCGTACGGTCGTCAAGGCCGCCGCCGCCACCGCGGCCGTCGCGCCGCTCGCCGCGGCCCCCCTCGCCCACGCCGCCGAAGGGCCCGCGTTCCACCACGGAGTCGCGTCCGGCGACCCCCTGCCCGACGGTGTTCTGCTGTGGACCCGCGTGACGCCGACACCCGAGGCCACGCCGGGCTCCGGCAAGGGGCCCGACACCGAGGTGAGTTGGCAGCTGGCCAAGGACAAGGGTTTCACCCAGGTCGTCGGCCACGGAAGCACGACCGCGCGGGCCACCGGCGACCACACGGTCAAGGCCGACGTAAGGGGCTTGAGCCCTGCCACCACCTATTACTTCCGCTTCTCCGTGGGCGGCTCCGGCGACGGCGGCACCCCGGTGCACTCCCCCGTGGGCCGCACCCGCACCACCCCCGCGCACGCAGCGGCGGCCCCCGGCGTCCGGTTCGGCGTGGTGTCCTGCGCCAACTGGGAGGCCGGCTACTTCTCCGCGTACCGCCATCTCGCGGCCCGCACGGAGCTCGACGCGGTGCTGCACATCGGCGACTACATCTACGAGTACCAGAGCGGCGAGTACCCCGCCGCCGAGTACGGGGTGCGTCAGCACGAGCCGCGGCACGAGATCGTCAGCCTCGCCGACTACCGCACCCGGCACGGCGCCCACAAGACCGACCCGGACGCACAGGCGATGCACGCGACGCACCCCCTGATCGCGATCTGGGACGACCACGAGTTCGCCGACAACACCTGGTCGGGCGGCGCGGTGAACCACTCCCCGGAGTCCGAGGGCGGCTGGGCGCAGCGCATGGCGGCCGCGAAACAGGCGTACTTCGAGTGGATGCCCGTACGCCCTTCTACTGAAGGCACGGTCTACCGTCGGCTGCGCTTCGGCAAGCTGGCCGATCTGCACCTGCTCGACCTGCGCTCCTTCCGCTCCGAACAGGCGGGATTCGGCAGCGGCGACGTGGACGACCCGGACCGTACGATCACGGGCCGCGCCCAGCTCGACTGGCTGAAGGCGGGTCTCGCCTCGTCGGACGCGTCCTGGAAGCTGGTCGGCACCTCGGTGATGATCTCGCCGGTCGCCTTCGGTTCCGTGCCCGCCCATCTGCTCGAACCCATCGCGGAGTTGCTCGGCCTGCCCAAGGAAGGTCTCGCCGTCAACGGCGACCAGTGGGACGGCTACACGGACGACCGCAAGGAGCTCATCTCCCACCTGGTCGACAAGGCAGTCCGGAACACGGTCTTCCTCACCGGGGACATCCACATGGCGTGGGCGAACGACGTGCCGGTCAGGGCCGCCACGTACCCCGCGTCGCCCTCCGCGGCCACGGAGTTCGTGGTCACGTCCGTGACCTCCGACAACGTGGACGACATGCTGCACGTCGCCCCGCACACCCTCTCGCTGGTCGCGGTGGGCGCGGTGAAGGCGGCCAACCGCCACGTGAAGTGGCTGGACATGGACTCGCACGGTTACGGCGTCCTCGACGTCACCGCCGAGCGCTCCCAGATGGACTACTACGTCCTGTCCGACCGCAAGGTCCCCGATGCGACGTCCACGTGGGCCCGGTCCTACCGCACCCTCACCGGCACCCAGCGGGTCGAGCGGACGTACTCCCCGGTGCGCTGACCCGGGTCACGCCCGTCGCCGACGCCCCTTACCCTAACGACATGAGTGGCCAGGGGGACGTGGTGGACGGGCGCTTCGAGCTGCTGGAGCGGCTCGGCAGCGGCGGTATGGGCACGGTGTGGCGAGCGCGCGACACCGTGCTGCACCGCGAGGTGGCCATCAAGGAGGTGCGGCCCGCAGCACGGGAGCTGACGGGCGAGCAGTCACGCGTCCTGCGGGAGCGCGTGTTGCGCGAGGCCAGGGCGCTCGCCCGCCTCAACCACCCGCATGTGGTGACGATCCACCACATCGTGGACACGGGCCCGCACCCCTGGCTGGTGATGGAGCTGCTGCCGGGGCGCACGCTCCAAGATCTCCTGGAGCAGGGCACGTTGACGCCGCGGGAGGCGGCACGCATCGGCCGCGAGCTGCTCTCGGCGCTGCGCGTCGCCCACGCGGCGGGCATCCTGCACCGGGACGTGAAGCCCGCCAACGTCCTGCTGCGGGGCGAGACCTCCGGCGGCCAAGGCCCCTCCGTGGTCCTCACGGACTTCGGCATCGCCACGCTGGTCGGCTCCACGCAACTCACCGCGACCGGCGACCTGATCGGCTCGCCCGAGTACATGGCGCCCGAGCGCATCCGCGGCACGGACCAGGGCCCGGCGGCCGACCTCTGGTCGCTCGGCCTCGTCCTGTACCTGGCCGTGGAGGGCGTCAGCCCGCTGCGCCGCGCCACGACGCTCGCCACACTCGCCGCCGTGCTCGACGAGCCCGTGCCGACGCCGACGCGCTCGGGGGCGCTCACCCCGGTCCTGAACGCCCTTCTGGTGCGCGACCCGGCGCTGCGCCCGGACGCGGAGCGCCTGGACGCGATGCTCGCCGCGGTGGCGAGCGACGTCTCCTGGCAGCCGACGGAGATCTCCGACCGGCCGGCGCTCCCGGTGGAGCCGCCGCCCGCCGAGCCCCGACGCCGTACGCCGGTGCTCCTCGCGGCGGTCGCGGTGGCGCTCGCCCTGGTGGCCGGCGCCGCGCTGGTGCTGGCCCTGCGGGACGGGTCGGGCACGGGCGGGGCCGGGGGCAAGGGCGGCGCCTCCGCGGGGGCTTCGTCCAAGGCTTCGTCGGAACCCGTCAAGGCGTCCAAGAGCCCTGAGACGGGCAGGAGCTCGGACCCGGGCAAGAATCCGGACCCGGGCAAGAGCCCGACCACGGCGCCCGAGTCATCGCCCGGCGTCCCGCCCGCTGCGGGCAGCTGGATCGCCCAGCTCCACTCCGAGCCCGTCGGCACGGGCACGGACGCCCGCGACCGCAGGCTCGCCACCGTGCGCAAGGACGTGCCGGAAGCGCAGTATCTGCGCAGTGACGACTACGCGTCGCTGCGACCGGGCTACTGGGTGATCTACGCTCCCGGACCCTTCGCGGACGGCCGGGCCGCGCTGCGGTTCTGCGCCGAGCGCGGCAGGACCACCGACAAGGAGTGCGCCGGGCGGTATCTCAGCTCCAGCAGCGCCGACTTCGGCCTGATGTGCAAGCCGCCCGCGAGCGCACCGGTAGGCCGCTGCACGCGCGCGTGAGGGGCACCGGGTGACCGGTCAGAGGGATTCCAGGAAGCCGATCGCCGTCCGCCACGTCGCCTCGGCAGCCTCGGCGTCGTAGTCGTCCAGGTCGGGGTCGGTGTAGAGGTGACCGGCTCCGGCGTAGCGGTAGACCTCGACGTCGGCGCCCGCGCGCCCCATCTGGAGGTACCACGCGCTCAGCCAGTCGTCCGTCTCGAACGGGTCCGGCTCGGCGACGTGCAGCTGCACCGGCAGCTCGTCCGCCGTCGTGTTCTCCGCGATGTCGGACGTGCCGTGCAGGAGAAGCAGCCCACGCGCCTTGGCGTCGCCGAGGGCGAGGGTCTGCGCGGTGGCGGCGCCGAGCGAGAACCCGGCATAGACCAGACCCCGCTCGGAGTAGGGCGCGGAGGCCAGAATCGCCCGCTTCAGGAGCTCCTCCTTGCCGAGCTCGTCCTTGAAGGCCATGCCTTCCTCGACGGTGTCGAAGGTGCGCCCGTCGAAGAGGTCGGGCGTCCACACCTCGTGTCCTTCCGCGCGCAGCCGGTCGGCCGCCGCGTGCACCGCGGGCCGCAGCCCGTACGTCGAGTGGAAAAGCATGATGTTCATGAGGCCATCGTGCCACCTACCCTCGGGGGCATGGAGAACGTACTGCGTCCGTTGATCGTGGTCGGCGGCTCGGTCGTGCTCACGCTGGCCGTGGGATGGCTGGCCGATGTGCTGCTACGCCGGGCCGACGACCGTCACCCCGACAACCCCCTGTGGGGCCTGCTGCGCCGCTGCAGGCTGCCGCTCCAACTCGTCATGTGCGCCACCTTGTTGCGCGGCTCCTTCGGGCAGGCCAAGATCGCCGAGGATCATTCGGCGGGCATCGGCCAGACCCTGACCCTCGTGCTCATCGGCTCGGTGGCCTGGCTCCTGGTCCGCATCGCGACCGCCATCGTCGAGGCCACCTACGCCCAGTACGCCAACGCCCACCGCGATCCGGCCCGCGTCCGCAGGGTGCGTACGCAGGTCACGCTCATCCAGCGGGTGGTCACCGCGATCGTCGGTGTGGTGGCCGTCGGTGCGATGCTGCTCACGTTCCCCGCCATGCAGGCGGCCGGGACGTCCCTGCTCGCGTCGGCCGGCGTCCTCGGCATCGTCGCGGGCGTCGCGGCCCAGTCCACCCTCGCCAATCTCTTCGCGGGGCTGCAGATCGCCTTCGGCGACATGGTGCGGATCGGCGACACGGTCGTCGTGGACGGCGAGTGGGGCACGATCGACGAGATCACGCTGACCTTCCTGGCCGTACGGACCTGGGACGAGCGCCGGATCACGATGCCGGTGTCGTACTTCGTGTCGAAGCCCTTCGAGAACTGGTCGCGCGGCGGCTCCCAGATGACCGGCACGGTCTTCTTCCAGCTGGACCACTCCGCGCCCATCACCGAGATGCGCGAGAAGCTCCAGGACATCCTGCGCGAGTGCGCGGCCTGGGACGGCAGGGACTGGGGCCTCGCGGTCACGGACACGACGCCGAACACGATCCAGGTCCGCGCCCTGGTCACCGCCAAGGACGCGGACGACATCTGGACGGTGCGGGTGACGGTGCGCGAGCATCTGGTCCGCTGGCTGACCGACCACCACGCGTACGCGCTGCCGCGGGTCAACACGGCCTGGGCCGAACCGCCGCCGGACGGCGACCGTCCGCATCCGCCGCCGCCGATCGTGCCGCGCACGGGCCGGGGCTGAGCCCGGCCTCGGGGCGGACCGCCTCAGGACCGCAGGCTGCGTACGTCGAGCTGGTGCAGGACCCGGTCGACGATCTCCGGATCGGCGCCGGGTTCGCTGCGCGCGGCGAGGATCTCGTGGCGGGCGGCCGACATCATGTCGCGCTGGATGCGCTGGACCGCCTTGAGCCGGTCGGCGCGCTTGGAGTACCGCTCGCGCCGCTCGTCGTCGACGATGTCGGGGCTGATCCTGGCCCCGATGTCGAAGGCCCCGCGCAGCAGCCGCTCGGAGAGGTCCTCCGGCAGCTCCTCGACCTCCTCGATCTCCTTGAGGCGGCGCTTGGCCGCCTTGGCCGCCCGGATGGCGAGGTCCCGCTCGACGGCCCGCTCGGCGTCGGTGTCCGCGCGCACCCCGAGCTTCTTCACCAGCCAGGGCAGGGTGAGCCCCTGGACGACGAGGGTGGCCATGATCACGCAGAAGGCGATGAAGATGATCTCGTCGCGGGCCGGGAAGGGGTCGCCGTTCTCCGTCTTGAGCGGAATGGCCAGGGCGAGGGCCACGGACGCCACACCGCGCATCCCGGACCACCACATGACGACGGTCTCGCGCCAGGTCGTCGGGATCTCCTCGTCGACGTCCCGCAGCTTGTGCAGCCGCTTGGCGAGCCAGGTCGCGGGCAGCAGCCACAACAGTCGTACGCCGACCACGACCGCGACGACCGCCGCGCCCCAGCCGAGCATCTGCATCTCACGGCCGCTCGCCGTGCCGAAGACGTTGTGCAGTTCGAGCCCGATGAGCCCGAAGGCGACACCGGTGACCAGGGTGTCGACGATCTGCCAGAACGTCTGCCCGGTGATCCGCCCGAGCACGTCGTCGGCGTCCGCGCTGTGCTCCGCCAGATAGAGCGCGGTGGTCAGTACGGCGAGCACGCCGGAGCCGAGCAGCTCCTCGGCCAGCACGTAGCTCACGAAGGGCACGAGCAGCGTCAGGCCGGTCTGCAGGGTGGCCTCGCCGAGCAGCCCCATGAGCTTGTTGGTGACCCAGCCGAGCGCGAACCCCACGGCGACGGCGACCACTCCGGAGAGCACCAGCTGCCCCACAGCGGACGGCCACGAGAACGTCCCGCTGATCGCCGCCGCGATCGCCACGTGGTAGAGCACGATCGCCGTGACGTCGTTGAAGAGCCCCTCGCCCTCCAGGATCGACACGAGGCGCCGCGGCAGCCCGAGCGACCCGGCGACGGCCGTCGCGGCGACCGGGTCGGGCGGCGCCACGAGCGCGCCCAGCGCCACGGCGGCGGCGATCGGAAGGCCCGGGACGACCGAGTTGGCGATGGCGGCGACCGCCGCGGTGGTCACGAAGACCAGGGCCACGGCGAGCAGGAAGATGGGGCGTCTGTTGGCCGTGAACTGCCGCCAGGAGGTGCGCTGGACGGCCGCGTACAGCAAGGGCGGAAGCACCAGCGGGAGGATGTAGTCCGGCGGGATCTCGATGTTCGGCACCCAGCTGACGAAGGCGAGTGCGATCCCGGCCAGCGTCATGAGGACGGGCGCGGGCAGTCCGAGCCGCTCCCCGAGCGGCACCGTCACCACGGCCCCGAGCAACAGAATGAGCAGCAGCGCCAGCTGGTCCACGGTGCGCCCTCCGGCGGTTTCGAGGCGGTTCGAAGGAGTTCGGGTCGAAGGTGTCCGAGACTCGGACGATCAAGACCTCAACCCTGCCACGCGTTCCCCCCGAACCGGCTCAATGCCGGTGGCGCCGCTAGCCCAGCGCCTTGCGCATCGCGCGGTGCGGGATGCCCGCGTCCGGGAACTCGGGGCCGTACGCCTCGTACCCCAGACGTTCGTAGAACCCGAGGGCATGCGTCTGCGCGTGCAGGTCCACGGCGGTGAGGCCACGCGCGCGTGCCGCGTCCTCTATCGCCCGCACCAGGGCGGCTCCCACACCGAGGCCGCGCGCGGCCTTGGCCACCGCGAGCCGGCCGAGCGCGCCCACCTCGGCGTCGCCGCCGTTCTTGTCCGCGGCCGCCTCGCCGGTGAGCAGCCGGCCCGTGCCCAGCGGAAGACCGTCGTCGCGGACCGCGATGACGTGCACCGCGTCGGCGTCGTACGCGTCGTACTCGAGGTCCTCGGGGACCTGCTGCTCCACGACGAAGACTTCCTTGCGGACCGCGAAGCAGGCCTCCAGGTCGTCGGGCTCCACCGCGACCCGGCAGGTGACCTCGGCGCTCATGAGCTCTCCGCCCGCACCCGGTCCAGCGCCTGCTGGAGGTCGTCGGGGTAGGTGCTCTCGAACTCCACCCACTGGCCGTCCCCGGGGTGCTCGAAGCCGAGTCGCACGGCGTGCAGCCACTGGCGCGTGAGACCGAGGCGCTTGCCGAGGGTCGGGTCCGCGCCGTACGTCAGGTCGCCCACGCACGGGTGGCGGTGGGCCGCCATGTGCACGCGGATCTGGTGCGTGCGGCCCGTCTCCAGCTTGATGTCGAGCAGCGAGGCCGCCCGGAACGCCTCGATGAGGTCGTAGTGCGTGACGGAGGGCTTTCCCTCGGCCGTGACCGCCCACTTGTAGTCGTGGTTCGGGTGGCGGCCGATGGGGGCGTCGATCGTGCCGCTCATCGGGTCGGGGTGGCCCTGCACCAGCGCGTTGTAACGCTTGTCGACCGTGCGCTCCTTGAACTGCCGCTTCAGGGAGGTGTACGCGCGCTCCGACTTGGCGACCACCATCAGCCCGGAGGTGCCCACATCGAGGCGGTGCACGATGCCCTGGCGCTCGGCGGCACCGGAGGTCGAGATGCGATACCCGGCGGCCGCGAGGCCGCCGATCACCGTGGTGCCACTCCAGCCGGGGCTCGGGTGCGCGGCCACGCCCACCGGCTTGACGATCACGAGGATGTCGTCGTCGTCATGGATGATCTCCATGCCCTCGACGGGCTCGGCGACGATCTGCACCGGAGCGGGCGCCTGCGGCATCTCCACCTCCAGCCAGGCGCCGCCGTGCACACGCTCGGACTTGCCGACCACGCTGCCGTCGACCATCACCTTGCCTGCCGCCGCCAGCTCGGCGGCCTTCGTGCGGGAAAAACCGAACATGCGGGAGATGGCGGCGTCGACGCGCTCGCCCTCCAGGCCGTCCGGCACGGGCAGGGTACGGATCTCGGGAATCGTGCTCACCCATTGAGTATGCAGGAGCGCACTGACACTCCCGCACCGCAGGACCCCGCAGGGCCTCGCGGGACGCGGGACCTCAGTCCTTGTGGACGGTCCCGTCCGGGTCCAGGCCGCGGAAGGACAGGATCACGATCAGGAAGCCGCCGCACACGATCGCCGAGTCCGCGAGGTTGAACACCGCGAAGCCCTTCGGCGCGATGAAGTCGACCACCGCTCCCTCGAACACTCCGGGGGCACGGAAGATCCGGTCGGTGAGGTTCCCTAGGGCGCCGCCGAGCAGCATGCCGAGCGCGATCGCCCACGGCAGGCTGTAGAGCTTGCGGGCCAGCCGGGCGATCACCACGATCACCGCGGCCGCGATGAAGGTGAAGATCACGGTGAACGCCTCGCCCATGCCGAAGGCCGCGCCCGCGTTCCGGATGGCGTTGAACTGCAGCAGGTCCCCGATGACCTCGATCGGCTCGTGGTGCTCGAGCTTGGCGACGACGATCATCTTGCTGACGAGGTCCAGGGCATACGCGAGCGCGGCCACCGCGAACAGGGCCAGGAGCTTGCGCTTGCCCTTGGGCCGCTGCTCGTCCGGCGACACCTGCTCGTCCTGCCCCGCCGCGTCGCCGGAGCCCGAGGCGGAGTGCTCCGGCTCGGCCCCAGCCGCCTCAGGGTTGTCCGGCGTACCGATGATGCGCTCCGCCTCTGCCACGTGAGTCCCTCGACCTAGGTACCTGACTGGGGACGAGGGTACGGCACACACGTACGGCACCAGGTGGTCAGGCCGTGTTCAGTAGCGCCGTTCCTGCTTCTGCTTGCAGTCCATGCACAGGGTCGCCCGGGGGAAGGCCTGCATCCGCGCCTTGCCGACGGGATTGCCGCAGTTCTCGCAGATGCCGTACGTCCCTGCGTCGAGCCGCTCCAGGGCGCGCTCGGTCTGTTCGAGCATCTCGCGCGCGTTGGCGGCCAGCGACATCTCGTGTTCCCGGGTGATGTTCTTCGTGCCGGTGTCCGCGTCGTCGTCGCCGGCGCCGTCCCCGGAGTCGCGCATCAGGCCGGCCAGGGCGTCCTCGGAGGACGTGATCTCGCTGCCGAGCCGCAGCGCCTCGCTCTGGAGCTCCGCGCGGGCCTCCTCGACCTCCTCCGGGGTCCAGGGGTCCTCGCCGGGGCGGACCGCGAGCTCACCGGGCTCCGCCGCCGCGACACGCGCCTTGGGCACCGCCGTCGGCTTCTTGGCCGCCGTCGCCGTGCCCGGAGTCTTCTTCGTGACCACTGTCGTGGCTCCCGTCGTCTCCGCGGCCTGAGCCGCACCCTCGGCCGCTGTCGCAGCCGTCTTCTTGGCCGTGCTCTTCTTGGCAGCCGCCTTCTTGGCGACTGTCTTCTTGGCCGCGGGGGCCTTCTTGGCCGCAGGAGCCTTCTTCGCGGCGGGGGCTTCGTGGGTCGCGTCGTCCGCGGCCCCGGCCTCCGTCTTCTTGCCGATGTCGGCGACCTTGGCGACCGCCTTCTTGGCGACAGCCTTCTTGACGGCTGCCTTCTTCGCCACGGCCTTCTTGGCGGCCGTCTTCTTGGCCGCGGTCTTCTTCGCAGCCGTCTTCTTCGCAGCCGTCTTCTTCGCAGCCGTCTTCTTGGTGGCCGCGCCCGTGGATCTGCCTGACGCCGAATGCTGTACGGCGGTCTTCTTCGCCACCATGGCCGCGGCCCCTTCACATTTTGTGATCTTGCACGCGCGATCGTGCTGGGACGATAAATCGACTCAGGGTCCGCGGCAACGGGGCACGCCGCTCGATACGCCCGCCCCACGGGTGCCGCGCGGCGAGCATGCATGCGTTGTGCCCAGCTCCCAGCCCGGTAATCCGCCCGCCATGACGGGCCGGGAGACGGGCGCCGCGCATGTCGCCATTCGGGTCAGCCCCGGCGGCCTCGACGGCTCCGGGCCCGAGCCCGTATCCAGGCCCCAAACGGGCATAAACTGGTGCCTGACCAGAGAAGGTGCGTCATGCGCAAGACAGCCGACTGCCGAGAATTCCCGAGCGAGACCAACTGCACCCTCGCCATCTCCGGCGAGGAGGAGGAAGTGGTCCGCGCCGCCAGCGAGCACGCCGTGTCGGTCCACGGTCACACCGACAGCGCGGAGCTGCGGAAGATGGTCCGCGACTCCCTTCGTGACGAGGTCCCCCAGCACGCCTGAGGCCCCCGCCCGCCGCCCCGAAAACCGGTCGGCCCCGCCCGCCCCGGCCCCGTACACTGGGCACAGCGAGAAGCGTGGATGGGGACGAGTAGCGGCGTACGCGGCCATGAGCGACCCGGGGACGGTGTGAGCCCGGGGGCAGGCACGACGCGAAGATCACCCCGGAGCCGCCGGAAGAAAGCCGCAGCCCAGGCAGCGGCCGGTAGACCCGGCATCGCGACCCCAATGAGGGGGCTTTCCCGCGCGCCACACGCGCGCGGAGGGCCAAGGAGGGTGGTACCGCGGGAGCGCGACAAGCGGCTCTCGTCCCTCCGACGGAACGGAATCGTCCGCCGGAGGAAGCGCGTTGAACACGCAGCCGTTGCATACGCAGCCGCAGTACCGCCAGGTGCCCGCCCAGGTCGACCTGCCCGCCCTTGAGCACGCCGTGCTCGACTTCTGGCGCGAGCAGAAGATCTTCGCCAAGAGCCTGGAGCAGTCCGAGGGCCGCCCCGAGTGGGTGTTCTACGAAGGTCCGCCCACCGCCAACGGCATGCCGGGCGCCCACCACATCGAGGCCCGCGTCTTCAAGGACGTCTTCCCGCGCTTTCGCACCATGCGGGGCTATCACGTCGCCCGCAAGGCCGGCTGGGACTGCCACGGCCTGCCGGTCGAGCTCGCGGTCGAGAAGGAGCTCGGGTTCAACGGCAAGAAGGACATCGAGGCGTACGGCATCGCCGAGTTCAACGCCAAGTGCCGTGAGTCCGTGACCCGGCACACCGACGCCTTCACCGACCTCACGAACCGCATGGGTTACTGGGTCGACCTCGACGACGCGTACCGCACCATGAACCCGGAGTACGTCGACTCCGTCTGGTGGTCCCTGAAGGAGATCTTCAACAAGGACCTCCTGGTCCAGGACCACCGCGTCGCCCCCTGGTGCCCGCGCTGCGGCACGGGCCTGTCCGACCACGAGCTGGCGCAGGGTTACGAGACGGTCGTCGACCCCTCCGTCTTCGTCCGCTTCCCGCTCACCGGCGGCCCGCTGGCCGGCGAGGCGGCCCTCCTGGTGTGGACGACCACTCCCTGGACCCTCGTCTCCAACACCGCGGTCGCCGCGCACCCCGACGTCACGTACGTCGTCGCGACGAACGGTGAGGAGAAGCTCGTCGTCGCCGAGCCGCTCGTCGAGAAGGCCCTCGGCGAGGGCTGGGAGACCACGGGGCAGACCTTCACCGGCGCCGAGATGGAGCGCTGGACCTATCAGCGTCCCTTCGAGCTGGTGGAGTTCCCGGCCCCCGCGCACTACGTGGTCAACGCCGACTACGTCACCACCGAGGACGGCACCGGTCTGGTCCACCAGTCCCCCGCCTTCGGTGAGGACGACCTCAAGGTGTGCCGCGCTTACGGCCTCCCGGTCGTGAACCCGGTGCGTCCCGACGGCACCTTCGAGGAGGACCTCCCGCTGGTAGGCGGTGTCTTCTTCAAGAAGGCCGACGAAAAGCTCACCGAGGACCTCCAGGACCGCGGCCTGCTCTTCCAGCACATCCCGTACGAGCACAGCTACCCGCACTGCTGGCGCTGCCACACGGCGCTCCTCTACTACGCGCAGCCGTCCTGGTACATCCGCACGACGGCCATCAAGGACCGCCTCCTCCAGGAGAACGAGAAGACCAACTGGTTCCCCGACTCGGTCAAGAACGGCCGCTTCGGCGACTGGCTCACCAACAACGTCGACTGGGCGCTGTCCCGCAACCGCTACTGGGGCACCCCGCTGCCCATCTGGCGTTGCGAGGCAGGCCACTTGACGTGCGTCGGCTCGCGCGCCGAGCTCTCCGACCTGACGGGCACCGATCAGTCGGAGCTCGACCCGCACCGCCCGTACATCGACGCGGTCACCTTCCCCTGCCCGACCTGCCAGGAGACCGCCACCCGCGTCCCCGAGGTCATCGACGCCTGGTACGACTCCGGTTCGATGCCGTTCGCGCAGTGGGGATACCCCCACAAGAACAAGGAGCTCTTCGAGAGCCGCTACCCCGCGCAGTTCATCTCGGAGGCCATCGACCAGACCCGCGGCTGGTTCTACACGCTGATGGCCGTCGGCACCCTGGTCTTCGACAAGTCGAGTTACGAGAACGTCGTCTGCCTCGGCCACATCCTCGCCGAGGACGGCCGCAAGATGTCCAAGCACCTGGGCAACACCCTGGAGCCGATCCAGCTGATGGACCAGCACGGCGCCGACGCGGTGCGCTGGTTCATGGCGGCCGGCGGTTCCCCGTGGGCGGCACGCCGCGTGGGCCACGGCACCATCCAGGAGGTCGTCCGCAAGACGCTCCTCACGTACTGGAACACGGTCGCCTTCCAGGCCCTGTACGCCCGCACGTCGAAGTGGGCCCCCAGCGACGCCGACCCGGCGCCCGCCGACCGCCCGCTCCTCGACCGCTGGCTGCTCAGCGAGCTGCACGCGCTCACCGACCAGGTCACGCAGTCTTTGGAGGGCTACGACACCCAGCGCGCCGGCAAGCTCCTGTCCACGTTCGTCGACAACCTCTCGAACTGGTACGTACGCCGTTCCCGCCGCCGCTTCTGGCAGGGCGACAAGGCGGCCCTGCGCACCCTGCACGAGGTCCTGGAGACGGTCACGCGTCTCATGGCCCCGCTGACGCCGTTCATCGCGGAGCGCGTCTGGCAGGACTTGGTGGTGCCGGTCACCCCGGACGCCCCGGAGTCGGTCCACCTGACATCCTGGCCCGAGCCCGACCTGTCGGCGATCGACCCGGACCTCTCGAAGCAGATGGTCCTCGTACGTCGCCTGGTGGAGCTGGGCCGCGCCACGCGCGCGGAGTCCGGCGTCAAGACCCGCCAGCCGCTGTCGCGCGCGCTGATCGCCGCCACGGGCTTCGAGACACTCAACCCGGAGCTGCACGCGCAGATCACGGAGGAGCTCAATGTCTCCTCGCTCGCGTCGCTCTCCGAGGTCGGCGGCTCACTGGTCGACACGACCGCGAAGGCCAACTTCCGCGCGCTGGGCAAGCGGTTCGGCAAGGGCGTCCAGGCGGTCGCCAAGGCCGTCGCCGACGCCGACGCGGCCGCCCTGTCCCTGGCCCTGCGCGAGGGCACGGCCTCGGTCGAGGTCGACGGCGAGAAGGTGACGCTGGCCCCGGACGAGGTCATCATCACGGAGACCCCCCGCGAGGGCTGGTCGGTGGCCTCCGACTCCGGCGCCACGGTCGCCCTCGACCTGGAGATCACTGAGGAGCTGCGCCGGGCAGGCCTTGCCCGTGACGCGATCCGCCTGATCCAGGAGGCCCGCAAGAACAGCGGCCTGGACGTCGCGGACCGGATCGCCCTGCGCTGGACCTCCACGGACCCGGCCGTGATCACGGCCCTGTCCGACCACGCCGGCCTCATCGCGGACGAGGTCCTCGCCACGGACTTCTCCCAGGGCGAGGCCGACGACGCGTACGGCGAGACGTTCACGGACGAATCCCTGGCGCTCACGTTCCGCCTCCGCAAGGCGTAGCCGCCCAGAAACCCGAAGGCCCGATCCCGCCAAGATCTTGGCGGGACCGGGCCTTCGGCTTTGCGTGCTCACGCACAAAGGTGTGCTCACGCACAAAAGGGCGAGGCCCCCAGAAGAACTGGGGGCCTCGCCCTGAACGCTGCCGACGCCTAAGGCGTGGAAACGGCCGTCAGTTGTCGTCCTCGTCGATGAGGAAGCCACGCATCGGCGACGGGGCCTGCTGCATGGGCTGCGGGGCCTGCGGCCGCACCGGCGCCATCGGCTGGGTCATCGCCGGCGACATCTGCTGCTGGCCGCCGTAGGACGGACCGGCGTTCTGCTGGTTGCCCATGGACTGCTGACCGCCGTACGACGGGGCGCCCGCGCCGGCCGGTGCCATGGAAGGCGCCGGGGACGGCGGAAGGGAAGCCGTCGCCGGGGTCCGCGGCGGGGCCAGCGAGTCGTCGGCCTGGGTCTCCAGCTGACGGAGCTGCGACTCCAGGTAGGACTTCAGACGCGTGCGGTACTCGCGCTCGAAGCCACGCAGGTCCTCGACCTTGCGCTCCAGCGTCGCGCGGGCGGACTCCAGGGAGCCCATCGCGACGCGGTGCTTCTCCTGCGCGTCCCGCTCCAGGGCGTCGGCCTTGGCACGGGCGTCACGCTCGAGGCCCTCGGCGCGCGAGCGGGCCTCGCCGACGATCTTGTTGGCCTCGGAACGGGCCTCCGCGATCGCCTGGTCAGCGGTCTGCTGGGCAAGCGAGAGCACACGCGCGGCGCTGTCGCCGCCGGGGCCCTGACCGGGCTGGGGCATCTGCGGACCGTGGCCGCCCATGGGACCACCCATGGGGCCGCCCATCGGACCGCCCTGGCCCATCGGGCCGGGACCCTGCGGACCGCCCTGCGGGCCGTGGCCACTGGGGCCTGCGGGCAGCTGCGGCGCACCACCGGGCAGCTGCGGCGGGCCGCCCATCTGCTGGTGCTGCGGGTGCTGCTGCTGCGGCGGCACCGGCTGCGGACCCGATATTGCGGCGGGCACCGGGGCGCCCGGACCGCGCTGGTCCTGCGGTTCCGGAGGCTTGCGCATACCGCCCTGTTGCTGGTTCTGCGCGGCGGCGCGGGTGGCAGCGGCCAGTTTGGCGCGCAAGTCCTCGTTCTCGCGGAGCAAGCGAGTCAGTTCGGCTTCGACCTCATCGAGGAAGGCATCGACCTCGTCCTCGTCATAGCCTTCTCGGAGGCGGACGGTCGTGAACTGCTTGTTCCGCACGTCCTCGGGGGTCAACGGCATCTCTTCACCTCAACGTAGTCGTCGGCATTCGGCAAGACCGTATCGTTCACACAGACACCGACCTGACGACGGTGATCAGGATGTAGACGATGATCATCAGTACGAAGAAGGACAGGTCGAGCGCCACGCCCCCGAGACGCAGCGGCGGAATGAACCGCCGCAGAAGCTTGAGCGGTGGATCAGTGACAGTGTAGGTGGCCTCCAAAATGACCACCATCGCCTTGCCGGGTTGCCATGAGCGGGCGAACTGGAAGACGTAGTCCATGACCAACCGGAAGATCAGCACGATGAGGAAGCACATCAGCGCGATGTAAAGCACCTGCCAGACCACGCTCATGTTCGCGGTTCCCTCTCCCCTGTTACTCGTGCTGCGTTTGCCGGTTCTGCGTTACTGCTTCACTTACGTCTCAGCTCTGGTTGAAGAACCCGCCCTCTGCGATGCGAGCCTTGTCCTCCGCCGTTACATCGACGTTAGCAGGCGACAACAGGAACACCTTCTGCGTCACTCGTTCAATGCTGCCATGGAGGCCGAAGACCAGACCGGCGGCAAAGTCGACAAGTCGCTTCGCATCCGTGTCGTCCATCTCGGTCAGATTCATGATCACCGGGGTGCCCTCGCGGAAGTGTTCCCCGATGGTACGGGCCTCGTTGTACGTCCGCGGGTGCAGCGTGGTGATGCGGTAGGGCTCCCGCTCGGACACGACCTTGGGCATGATCACCGGTGCGTTCTTCTCCAGGCTCTGGCGTTCAGGTGTGATGGATGCCACGGGGGCGATTCGTGCCGGACGTCCGGATTCCGCGGCTAGCGAAGCGGAATGGGCGACCGGCTCACGCTGTGCGGGGGGCTGTACCACTCGTACCGATTCGTCCCGATCGGACACATGTGCCTGACGGGACTGGTGCGACTGGTGTGGCGGTTCATGCCGCCTGCGGTCCCGCTCGGGCTCCGGCTCGGGTTCGAACTCGTCGTCGGGGTCGAACCCCGGACCGTCGTACCCATCGTCCTCCACGAGGCCGAGGTAGACCGCCATCTTGCGCATCGCGCCGGCCATGCTCTGAGTCCTCCGCTCTGTGGTGGATCGGCTGTCGTCACCAACTGCCCGCGATCCACGAGGTCTCCCCGCCCAACAGCGAGAATGACCATATTTTCTGCTGTGGTCCGACTTCTTGGCGACGTTACCCGAGCCCGGGTCGGACTCCGAGTACCGCCGTACCGACGCGCACATGTGTCGCTCCGGCCGCCACGGCCTGTTCGAGGTCCGCACTCATCCCTGCCGACACCATGTTCGCAGCCGGATGAGCCGCGCGCATGAGGGTTGAGAATTCCATCAGCCGCTCGAACGCCGCCTGTTGCCGCCCCGCGTAAGGACCGGTGAGCGGTGCCACGGTCATCAGACCGTCGAGACGCAGCCCCGGAGCCCCTGCCACGAGTCCGGCCAACTCCTCGATGCCACCGGGGCCCACACCCCCGCGCTCGCCCCGCCCGTTCTCCTCGGCGTCGAGGGCGACCTGGATCAGACAGCCGAGCTCCCGCTCCGCGCGCACGGCGCCGGCCGACAGTGCCGTGACGAGCTTGGGGCGGTCCACGGACTGGACCACATCGGCATAACTGACCACGGAACGGACCTTGTTGGTCTGCAACTGACCGACAAAGTGCCAAGCCAGGGGAAGGTCCGAGCAGTCGGCGGCCTTGGGGGCCGCGTCCTGGTCACGGTTCTCGGCGACATGGCGCACCCCGAGCTCCGAGAGGATCCGCACATCGCTCGCGGGATAGGTCTTGGTGACCACGATCAGGGTCACCTCTTCTCGCTTGCGCCCGGCCGCCGCGCACGCCGCGGCGATGCGCTCCTCGACCTGCGCCAGATTTGCGGCGAGTTGAGACTTACGGTCCGTCATGCCCTATCAGTCCAGCCAGACATAGCCCGCCAGACGACCGGTGGTCCGGTCGCGGCGGTACGAGAAGTGGTCACCGGATTCCCGGGTGCACACCGGCGACTGCTCGCGGTCGTGCACCCCGAGCCGCTCCAGCTGGGCGTGCACCCCCGCGGTCACGTCGACCGCCGGCGTACCCCAGCTCGTCTCGGCGTACGCCGCGGGCTCGATCGCGGCGGCGTCCGCGCGCATGGCCTCCGGAACCTCGTAGCAGCGGCCGCAGACGGCGGGCCCGGTGCGGGCGACGACGCGGGCCGGGTCGGCGCCCAGCTTCACCATCGCCTCGACGGCGGCGGGTACGACCCCCGCCAGCATGCCGGGCCGCCCCGCGTGAGCCGCCGCCGCGACCTTGGCGACCGGGTCGGCGAGCAGGACGGGCGTGCAGTCCGCGGTCAGGACCGCCAGGGCGAGGCCACGGCGTGCGGTCACCACGGCGTCGACCGCCGGGATCTCCGTCTCGGCGGCCCAGGGTCCGTCGACCACGGCGACGTCGGGGCCGTGGACCTGGTTCATCCAGACGACCCGCTCGGGTGTGATGCCGAGCGACGTGGCGGCCAGCGCACGGTTCGTGCGCACGGCCTCGGGGTCGTCGCCGACCGCGCCGCCGAGGTTGAGCTCTTCGTACGGAACGGCGCTCACCCCGCCCCACCTGTCGGTGAAGGCGAAGTGCGCGCCGCTCACAGTGCTGTGCTGGCTTATCACTTCAGGAAGTCCGGCACGTCCAGCTCTTCGGCCTGGCTGTCCGAGTACGGACGGGCCGGCGGAACCTGCGGCGGGGCCACGGGCGCGGACGGGGTCTCGTTGACCGGAGTCACCTCGACCGGCTCCGGGGCCGGCTTCTCCTCGTGCGACGTGACGCTGCCGAGGCCGCCGTACGGCGAACGGGACTCGGCGGGGCGGCTCGTGGCCGACGGCTGCTCGTCACGCTGCTTGGACGGCGAGGCGGAGCCGAGGACGGTGTCGCGCTTGGACGGCGGCTGACCGCCGTCGAAGCCCGCCGCGATGACGGTGACCCTGACCTCGTCGCCCAGGGCGTCGTCGATGACGGCGCCGAAGATGATGTTGGCCTCGGGGTGGGCCGCCTCGCTGACCAGTTGGGCCGCTTCGTTGATCTCGAAGAGCCCGAGGTCGGAGCCGCCGGAGATGGAGAGCAGGACGCCCCGCGCTCCGTCGATGGACGCCTCGAGGAGCGGCGAGGAGATCGCCATCTCCGCGGCGGCCACCGCGCGGTCGTCGCCGCGCGCCGAGCCGATGCCCATGAGAGCCGAACCGGCCTCGGACATGACCGACTTGACGTCGGCGAAGTCGAGGTTGATCAGACCCGGGGTCGTGATGAGGTCGGTGATGCCCTGGACACCGGAGAGCAGGACCTGGTCCGCCGACTTGAAGGCGTCCAGAACGCTGACCTGGCGGTCCGAGATGGACAGGAGCCGGTCGTTGGGGATGACGATGAGGGTGTCGACCTCTTCGCGCAGCTCCGCGATCCCGTCCTCGGCCTGGTTGGCGCGACGACGGCCCTCGAAGGTGAACGGCCGGGTCACGACGCCGATGGTCAGGGCGCCCAGGGAGCGGGCGATGTTGGCGACGACAGGTGCGCCGCCCGTGCCGGTGCCACCGCCTTCGCCGGCGGTGACGAAGACCATGTCGGCCCCCTTGAGGACCTCCTCGATCTCCTCGCGGTGGTCCTCCGCCGCCTTGCGGCCGACTGCCGGGTTGGCTCCGGCGCCGAGGCCGCGGGTGAGTTCACGGCCGACGTCGAGCTTGACGTCGGCGTCGCTCATCAACAGGGCTTGCGCGTCGGTGTTGATGGCGATGAACTCGACGCCCTTGAGACCGACCTCGATCATCCGGTTGATGGCATTGACACCACCGCCGCCGACACCGATGACTTTGATGACTGCGAGGTAGTTCTGCGGTGCTGCCACGTCGAAGGCCTCTCGCCTCGAGTTACGTGTCGCCGCCTCGCGGTCAAGCGCCGCGACGACTGATGCCGAATGGGACGGTCCGAACGCCGACCCGAACCCTAACGTTGAAGTTTAGGGTTACCAGTGTGTCTGTTCCTTGGACTCTCCGAACAGGACACTAAGTCGACAAGTGGCGCACGTTCAACGAACACGCCGAACCTCCCGTTTTTCTTTTCACCCTATGTGATCAGCCGTAGCGCTGCCGAACCAGGGTGCTGGCCTGCGACGATATGCGTCAACTCGCCGACGATGCAGGGGCGGTGGGGACACTCACATCGAAGTGCCGTGCCTTGGGGGCGGCTTTCATCAGGGCGGTGAGTGTGCTTGCCTTCGTAGAACCCCTCTCGCTGCTGCCCCACGCTACGGTGCGTCCGCCGTTCAACTCCAGCGAGATCGAGTCGTACGAACGGACCTTGACGGCCCGTGTATCGCGCGCCACGGCGGCGGGCAGCGCGCCCGCGACCTGTACCGCCTCGCGCCGCAGTCGATGAGAGTCGAAACGGCGCAGACTCGCCGCCGCGTTCTCCTGATCCGGCCTCAATTCCAGGAGCGGAACGCCCTTCTGCGCGTGTCCGACCGTGGCGAATCGCACTCCCTTCGCGTCCACTTCGACGAACTTTCCGCCCTTTTCGATAAGGAGAACCGGCTTGCGTTCGGTCACATTCAGACCGATTCCGTGCGGCCAGGAACGGACGACGTCGACCGAGTCGATACGCGGCAGTTTCTTGCGCAGCCGGTCCTCAAGAGCGCCGGTGTCGACCGAAATCAGGGGCGCACCGATCGGGGCCGCGGCTGCTTCGCGCACCGCTTCGGGTGTCAGAATCCGCGTCCCGGAAGTCGTCACACGCTCCACGCGCAGCCACGGTGAGCCGTAGAGCAGCCAGACTCCGCCCGCGCCGAGCAGGACGAGCGCGATCAGCGAGAGGATCAAGTTGCGCGCCCGCGGCTTGAGTGCGCGGCGGCGCGGGGGGCGGGGCGGGCCGGAGGCGAGCTTCTGCCGTTCGGCGGTGGTCGGTCCGGCCACGGTCCCTGCCTTCTGTGTGCCTTTTAGTGCCGTCTCACGCGTTGCGGCGTGAGGCGATCGCCTCGTACACCATGCCGACGAGGAGGTCATCGGCATCCCTGCGGCCGAACTCCGATGCGGCGCGGGACATCTCGTACAGCCGGTGCGGATCGGCGAGCACCGGGAGTACGTTCCCCTGCACCCACTCGGGCGTCAGTTCGGCGTCGTCCACGAGGAGTCCACCGCCCGCCTTGACCACCGGCTGGGCGTTCAGCCGCTGTTCGCCGTTGCCGATGGGCAGCGGTACGTAGGCGGCCGGAAGCCCGACGGCGGAGAGTTCGGCGACGGTCATCGCGCCCGCACGGCAGAGCATCATGTCCGCCGCGGCGTACGCGAGGTCCATCCGGTCCACGTACGGTACCGGGATGTAGGGCGGCATACCGGGCATGTTCTCGACGTACGGCATTTCGTTCTTCGGGCCGACCGCGTGCAGGATCTGGATCCCGGCGCGCTGGAGGACCGGAGCCACCTGCTGGACGACTTCGTTGAGCCGCCGTGCGCCCTGTGAACCGCCGGAGACGAGCAGCGTCGGCAGGTTGGGGTCGAGGCCGAAGGCGGCACGCGCCTCCGGGCGGACCCGGGCCCGGTCGAGCGTGGCGATGGTGTGGCGCAGCGGGATGCCGATGTAGCGGGAGTTGCGCAGCTTGCTGTCGGGCGTGGCGACGGCCACCCCGGCGGCATACCGCGAACCGATCTTGTTGGCGAGGCCGGGGCGCGCGTTGGCCTCGTGCACGACGATCGGCGTCCCGGTCCGCTTGGCGGCGAGGTAGCCCGGCAGCGCGACATAGCCGCCGAAGCCGACCACGCAGTCCGCCTTCGTCCGCTCCAGGATCTGCTCGGCCGCCTTGATCGTGCCGCGCAGCCGCCCCGGGACGGTGATCAGCTCAGGGGTGGGCTTGCGCGGCAGCGGTACGGCCGGGATCAGCGCGAGTTCGTAGCCCCGCTCGGGTACCAGCCGCGTTTCGAGTCCGCGCTCCGTGCCCAGGGCCGTGATGCCCACGGTCGGGTCCTGCCTCCGCAGGGCGTCCGCGAGGGCGAGCGCGGGCTCGATGTGGCCGGCGGTCCCCCCACCGGCGAGTACGACATGCACCGAAATTCACCGCTCTCCGGACGAACGCGCCTTGACGCGCCGTCTCATCGTGTTCCATCTCACCCGAGGTTGCCGCATGGCCAGGGCCGCCTTTGCCGCCGGTTCCTCCCGCGCGAAGGCGATGAGGAGTCCGATGGCGAACATGGTCGGCAGCAGGGCCGAACCCCCGTAGGAGAACAGCGGGAGCGGGACACCGGCGATCGGCAGCAGACCGAGCACCGCACCGACGTTGATCACGGCCTGCGCCGTGATCCAGGTGGTCACGCCTCCCGCGGCATACCTCACGAAGGGGTCCTCCGTGCGTCCGGCCACGCGGATACCCGCATAGCCTAGAGCCGCGAACAGGGCGAGCACCGACAGTGTCCCCGCAAGGCCGAGTTCCTCCCCGGTGATGGCGAAGATGAAGTCGGTGTGCGGTTCCGGCAGTTGACCCCATTTTTCCACACTCGCACCGAGGCCGGAACCGAAGAATCCGCCGGAGGCCAGGGCGTAGATCCCGTGCACGGCCTGCCAGCACTGGTCGCCGGGGCCGGGGTCCGTGGCGCCGATGCAGGCGAGCCGCGCCATGCGGTTGGGGCTGGTCTTGATGAGGATCACGCCGAGCAGGGCCGCGATCGAGAGCACCCCCGCGAAGAGCCGCGTGGGCGCCCCCGCGAGCCAGAGCAGGCCGAAAAGGATCGCCGTGAGAATGATCGCCGTGCCCATGTCGCCGCCCAGCATGATCAGGCCGAGCAGCATGAAGGCGACCGGGACGAGCGGCACCAGCATGTGCTTCCACTGGGTGAGCAGGCGCTTGTCGTGTTTGCGGGCCAGCAGGTCGGCGCCCCACAGGACGAGGGCGAGCTTGGCGAACTCACTGGGCTGGAGCTGGAACGGGCCGCCCAGATAGATCCAGTTCTGGTTGCCGTTGACGCTGCGCCCTATCCCCGGGATCTGCACGAGCACCATCAGGAAGACGGTCACCGCGAGGATGGGATAGGCGAGCGCCCGGTGCAGCTTGATGGGCATCCGCATGGCCACGAGCAGCAGGATCGAGCCCAGTACGGCCGCGACGAACTGCTTGCGGAAGAAGTACGCGGCGGGCAGGTCCAGCTGCAGCGCCTGGATCATCGACGCGGAGTAGACCATCACCAGGCCGAGCACGGTGATCAGCAGGCTGCTGCCGAAGATGAGGTAGTACGCGGTCAGCGGCCGGTCCCAGGCCCGCTTGGCGCGGGTGTAGGACCGCCGTACCGGGTTCTCCCGCGGGGGGCGGGGTGCGCCCGCGGAACGGATCGGTGCGGGCCTCTTGGCGAGGCGCGTGGGCGCGCGCCCGCTACTGCCGGCCATCAGTGCCCCCGACCGGCCACCACGACGCTGCCACGTGCCCTCCTAAGGGTGCCGGGCGCCCCCGGACCACCGGGGTCCGCGTCAGGCGCTCGCGCCGAGTTCGCGGACCGCGTCCGCGAACGCGTCACCACGCTTGTTGTAGTTGGTGAACATGTCCATCGACGCACAGGCCGGAGCCATCAGTACGGTGTCCCCCGGCTCGGCGAGCCGTGCCGCCTGCCGTACCGCCTCGGACATCGCCCCAGTGTCGGTCCGGTCGAGGTCGACCACCGGGACCTCGGGGGCGTGTCGCGCCAGGGCTTCGCGGATCAGCGCGCGGTCGGCGCCGATCAGGACAACACCCCGCAGCCGCTTGGCCGACTTGGTGACAAGCTCGTCGAAGGTGGCGCCCTTGGCGAGCCCGCCCGCGATCCAGACGATCGATTCGTACGCGGCCAACGAGGCTTCCGCGGCGTGGGTGTTGGTGGCCTTGGAGTCGTCGACGTACGCCACTTCGGCCACGTCGGCGACGTGTTCGATGCGGTGGGCGTCGGGACGGAAGGCGCGCAGACCGTCGCGTACGGCCGTCGCCGGGACGCCGTAGGCGCGTGCGAGAGCCGCCGCGGCCAGGGCGTTGGCAATGTTGTGCGGCGCGGGCGGCTGCACGTCGGAGATCTCGGCGAGCTCCTGCGCCTGCTTCTGGCGGTCCGGCACGAAGGCACGGTCGACCAGAATGCCGTCCACGACGCCCAGTTGCGAGGGCGCGGGCGCGTTCAGCGTGAAACCGATGGCGCGGCAGCCCTCTTCGACGTCGGCCTCGCGGACGAGGTCCTCCGTCGCCTTGTCGGCGACGTTGTAGACGCAGGCGACCTGATTGCCCTCGTAGATCCGGCCCTTGTCGGCGGCGTACGCCTCCATGGAGCCGTGCCAGTCCAGGTGGTCGGGCGCGAGGTTCAGGACGGTCGCGGAGTGGGCGCGCAGCGAGGGCGCCCAGTGCAGCTGGTACGAGGACAGCTCGACGGCGAGTACGTCGTACGGCTCGTCGCCGGTGACGACGTCGAGGAGTGAGACCCCGATGTTGCCGACGGCGGCGGTGCGCAGACCGGCTGCCTCCAGGATCGAGGCGAGCATGCGCACGGTCGTGGTCTTGCCGTTCGTGCCGGTGACCGCGAGCCAGGGGGCGGCATCCGGGCCGCGCAGGCGCCAGGCCAGTTCGACGTCGCCCCACACCTCGACGCCGGCGGCGGCTGCTGCCGCGAAGAGCGGCTTGTCCGGCTGCCAGCCGGGTGTGGTGACGACGAGTTCGGTGCCTTCGGGCAGGGTGGCCCCGTCGCCGAGGCGGACGCTGATGCCCTCCGACCTCAGCTCCTCGGCCTGCGTACGGGAGCGCTCGTCGTCGCCGTCGTTGACGACCGTGACGGCCGCGCCCAGGCCGTGCAGCACGCGGGCCGCCGGGATACCGGAGACGCCGAGCCCGGCGACGGTGACGTTCTTCCCCTGCCAGCTGGTCACTTCTTGGCTGCCCATCCTGCGTAGAAGAGGCCGAGTCCGACGATCACGCACATGCCCTGGATGATCCAGAAGCGGACCACCACAAGGACTTCGGACCACCCCTTGAGTTCGAAGTGGTGCTGCAGTGGCGCCATGCGGAAGACGCGCTTGCCAGTCATGCGGAAGGAGCCGACCTGGATGACGACCGACATCGTGATCAGGACGAAGAGGCCGCCGAGCAGGGCGAGGAGCATCTCGGTGCGCGAGCAGATCGCGAGTCCGGCGAGCGCGCCACCGAGGGCGAGCGAGCCGGTGTCACCCATGAAGATCTTGGCGGGCGAGGTGTTCCACCACAGGAAGCCGAAGCAGGCGCCCATCAGCGCGGAGGCCACCACCGCGAGGTCGAGTGGGTCTCTGACCTCGAAACACGCCTGTGGGTTGGTCAGCGTGACCGCGTTGGCGCAGGACTCCTGGTACTGCCAGACACCGATGAAGGTGTACGCGCCGAAGACCATCACCGATGCGCCGGTGGCGAGGCCGTCGAGGCCGTCGGTGAGGTTCACGCCGTTCGACATCGCGAGGATCATGAACAGCGCCCAGACCACGAAGAGCACCGGGCCGATCGACCAGCCGAAGTCCGTGACGAACGACAGCTTGGTGGAGGCCGGGGTCTGGTTGCGGTTGTCGGGCCAGTTCAGCGCGAGCACGGCGAAGCCGATGCCGACGATCAGCTGTCCGGCCATCTTCGCCTTGGCGCGCAGACCGAGCGAGCGCTGCTTGACGATCTTGATGTAGTCGTCGAGGAAGCCGACGAGGCCCATGCCCGCCATCAGGAAGAGCACGAGGAGGCCGGAGAGCGTGGTCTCCGTGCCCGTGATGATCTTCGTGAGGAAGTACGCGATGAGCGTGGCGAGGATGAAGGCGATGCCACCCATGGTCGGCGTACCGCGCTTGCTGTGGTGCTCGCGCGGGCCGTCGTCCCGGATGAACTGCCCATAGCCCTTGCGGGCAAGGAACTTGATAAGGAGCGGGGTTCCGACCAGGGTCAGGAAGAGCCCGATCACACCCGCGAAGAGGATCTGCCTCATCGGCCGGCGACCTGCCCCTCGGACGACGCGGAGTCATCGAGCAGCGCCGTGGCGACCCGCTCGAGACCGACCGATCTGGAAGCCTTCACCAGCACGACGTCTCCCGGGCGCAGCTCGCTGCGCAGCAGGTCGATCGCCGCCTGTGCGTCGGACACGTGCACCGACTCCTCACCCCACGAACCCTCGTTGTATGCGCCCAGTTGGAGCCAGGACGCTTCCCTGCCCCCGACTGCCACGAGCTTGCTCACGTTCAGCCGGACAGCGAGCCGTCCGACCGCGTCGTGTTCGGCGAGCCCCTCGTCACCGAGCTCGGCCATGTGACCGAGCACCGCCCACGTACGACGTCCCTTGGCCATGGCCGCGAGCGCGCGCAGGGCGGCTCGCATGGACTCGGGGTTCGCGTTGTAGGCGTCGTTGACGACCGTCACGCCGTCCGGGCGCTCGGTGACCTCCATCCGCCAGCGGGACAGCGTGCCCGCCTCGGAGAGCGCGCGGGCGATCTCGTCTGCGGACATGCCCAGCTCATGGGCGACGGCGGCCGCGGCAAGCGCGTTCGACACGTGGTGCTCACCGTACAGCCGCAAGGTCACGTCGCTGCACCCGGAGGGTGTGTGCAGCGTAAAGGCAGGCTGTCCGACGTCTGTGAGCCGGACATTCTCGGCACGTACGTCGGCGTCGGCGGCCTCTCCGAAGAGCAGGACGCGCGCCTTCGTGCGCGAAGCCATGGCGCGGACGAGGGGGTCGTCGGCGTTGAGGACGGCGGTGCCGTCGGCGGGCAGGCTCTCGACGAGTTCACCCTTCGCCACTGCGATCTGCTCGCGTCCGCCGAACTCGCCGATGTGGGCGGTGCCGACGTTGAGCACGAGGCCGATCCTCGGCGGGGTGAGGCCGGTGAGGTAGCGGATGTGGCCGATGCCGCGCGCGCCCATCTCCAGGACGAGGAACCGCGTCTCGTCGGTGGCGCTGAGGGCGGTGAGCGGCAGGCCGATCTCGTTGTTGAGCGAGCCGGGCGTGAAGACCGTGGGCGCCTTGCTCCGCAGGACCTGGGCGAGCAGGTCCTTGGAGCTCGTCTTGCCGACGGAGCCGGTGAGCGCCACGAGCGTCGCGCCGAGCCGCTCCACGACGTGCCGCGCGAGGGCGCCGAGCGCCGCCTGTACGTCGTCGACGACGATGGCGGGCACGCCGACGGGGCGCGAGGCGAGGACCGCGGCGGCGCCCGCCTCGACCACGGCGGACGCATAGTCGTGGCCGTCGACGCGCTCGCCGGCGAAGGCGACGAAGAGGCTGCCTGGCTCCACTTCACGGGAGTCCCTGACGACCGGTCCGGTGACCTGGACGGACGGATCCGGTATGTCGTGCGTCTGCCCGCCGACGACAGTGGCGATCTCGGCGAGGGAGAGGGCGATCACAGATTCATCCCTGGGTTTGCTGGATTGCTTCGCGAAGTACCTGGCGGTCGTCGAAGGGACGCACCACCCCGGCGATGTCCTGTCCCTGCTCGTGGCCCTTGCCCGCGACGAGCACCGTGTCGCCCGGCTCGGCACGGGCGACGGCCGCGCGGATGGCGGCTGCCCGGTCCTCGAAGACGGCGACGTCGCCGCGTTCGTGGGACGGCACGTCGGCGGCGCCCGCGAGCATCGTGGCGAGGATCGCGAGGGGGTCCTCGCCACGGGGGTTGTCGGAGGTCAGTACGGCGGTGTCGGAGAGCCGGGCCGCCGCGGCGCCCATCGGCATCCGCTTGGTCTTGTCCCGGTCGCCGCCGCAGCCGAGGACGATGTGCAGCTTGTTCTCGGTGACCTTGCGCAGGGCGCGCAGGACCGATTCGACAGCGTCCGTCTTGTGGGCGTAGTCGACGACCGCGAGGTAGGGCTGGCCCTCGTCGATGCGCTCCAGGCGGCCGGGGACGCCGGGGACCGCCGCGACGCCGTCGGCGGCCTGCTGCGGGTCGATACCGGCTACGGCGAGCGAGACGATCGCCGCGAGCGTGTTGGCGACGTTGAAAGGACCGGCCAGCGGGGACTTCGCGGTGATCCGCTCCCCCTGGGGGCCGACCGCGACGAACGTGGAGTCGAAGAGCCGGACGTCGACGTCCTCCGCGCGCCAGTCGGCGTCGGGGTGGCCCTCGGCGGAGAAGGTGGTGACCGGGACCTCGGACTCGGTGATGAGCCGGCGCCCGTACTCGTCGTCGAAGTTCACCACTCCGACCTTGGAGCGCTGTTTGCTGAACAGCTGCGCCTTGGCCTGGAAGTAGTCCTCCATGTCGGAGTGGAACTCCATGTGCTCCGGGCTGAGGTTGTTGAAGACGGCGACGTCGAAGACGCAGCCGTCCACCCGGCCGAGCACGAGGGCGTGGGACGAGACCTCCATGGCGACGGCCTCGACGCCGCGCTCGCGCATCACCGCGAACAGCGCCTGCAGGTCGGTCGCTTCAGGGGTCGTGCGTTCGGACTTGATCCGCTCCTCGCCGATGCGCATCTCGACCGTGCCGATGAGGCCGGTCGACTTGATGCCCTTGAGGCCGCCCTCGACGAGGTACGCCGTGGTGGTCTTGCCGGACGTACCGGTGATGCCGATCTGCAGCAGATCGCGGCCCGGATGGCCGTACACCGTGGCCGCGAGCTCCCCCATGGAGCCGCGCGGGTCGTCGACGACCAGGACCGGCAGGCCCGTGACGGCCGCGCGTTCGGCGCCCGTCGGATCTGTGAGGATCGCGGCGGCGCCGAGGTCGGCGGCCTGGGCGACGAAGTCGGCGCCGTGCAGCCGGGCGCCGGGCAGGGCGGCGTAGATGTCGCCGGGGCGGACCGCGCGGGAGTCGTGCGTGATGCCGCTGACCTCCCCCGTGCCCGGGGCGGCGACGCCCAGCTGATCGGCGATCCTGGCGAGCGGCGTCGCGGAGACCTGGACCGGCCGCGGCGGTCCCGGATATGTCACGGGAACGCCCTTCTGGGTGGTTTGGGACTGATCAGCGTGTGGCACGGCGGTGAGCGTACCGGGCGCACCGGGCTCAGAGCCAAGCGGGCGGTGTGGCGAGGGCTGGTTCCCCGGCCCCGTAGTGATCGTTGTCACGGGAATGTCCTGGTAGGGGGCTCAGGGTTCGAAGGTGACGGGGAGCCGGGCCGCGCCCTTGCCGGTGGGCGGGACCTGGAGCGTCTTGAGGGCGAACTGCATGACTTCCTTGTAGATGGGACCGCAGATCTGGCCGCCGAAGTAGCTGCCCTTGGTGGCGTTCTGGATCGCGCAGTAGACGGTGACGCGCGGCTTGTCGGCGGGCGCGAAACCGGCGAACGACGAGGTGTAGCCCTTGTACCTGCCGGTCTCGGGATCGACCCGGTTGGCCGTACCCGTCTTGCCCGCGACCCGGTAGCCGGGGATGCGGGCCTTGGTTCCCGTGCCCTCTTCGTCGTCGACGACCGATTCGAGCATGTGCGACACCGTCTTGGCGGTCTTCGCGCTCACCACACGGGTCTTCTTGGGCTTCGACGCGGGCGTGAAGCGGCCGTCGGGCCCCTTGGTGCCGCGCACCAGTGAGGGCTCGACGCGTACGCCGTCGTTGGCGATGGTCGAGTAGACGGAGGTCGCCTGCATCGCGTTGATCGAGAAGCCCTGGCCGAAGGGGATCGTGTACTGCTGCGAGGTGGACCACTTGTAGGCGGGCGCGAAGATGCCGGACGTCTCGCCGGGGAAGCCGAGCCCGGTCTCCCTGCCGATGCCGAACTTGCGCAGGTACGAGTAGAGCGACCGGTTGGCCTCCTTCTGGGTCTTGCCCAGTTCGCCGGTGGCCAGGATCGTGCCGATGTTGGAGGACTTGGCGAGCACGCCGTTGAGCGTGAGGTGCCAGGTCGGGTGGTCGATGTCGTCCTGGAAGAGCCGGTCGCCGCGGTGCAGCCGGTTGGGGACCGTCACGCGGGTGGCGGGCGTGGCCGCGTTCTCCTCCAGGACGGCGGCCATCGACATGACCTTGGCGGTGGAACCGGGCTCGAAGGCGTCCTGGAGCGAGGCGTTGCCCAGGGCCGTCCCGTCGGCCTGCGAGAGGTCGTTCGGGTCGAAGCCCGGGGAGTTGGCCATCGCGAGGATCTCGCCGGTCCTGGTGTCCTGCACTATCACGTAGCCGCGGTCCGCCTGCGACTTCTCCACCTGCCGGGTGATGGCGCTCTGCGCCGCCCACTGGATGTCGCGGTCGATGGTGAGCTCGACGTCGGAGCCGGGCACGGCGGGCGTCTCCGTGCTGCCGGCGGTCGGCACCTGGTGGCCGCCGGACTGGGCGTACCTGATCTTGCCGTCCTTGCCCGCGAGTTCCTTGTTGAGCTGCTGCTCGAGGCCGCCCGCGCCCTTGCCCTCGGCGTTGACCCAGCCCAGTATCCCGGCGGCCAGGTCGTCGTTCGGGTACACGCGCTTGCTGCTGGGGTCCTGGAAGACTCCCGCCAGGACGTTGGCGCTCTTCTTGTCGGTGCGTGCCTTCTCGTCGAGCGCGCCGCGCAGGTCCTTGATCTGCTTCCAGACCTGCGGGGTCTGCCGGCGGGCGAGCAGGACGTAGCGCGTCTTGGGGGTCTTCAGCTGCTCGGTGAGCCGGTCGACGTCCTTGTCGAGGATCGGGGCGAGGAGGGCCGCGGCCTGCTCGGGCGCGTCCTTGATGCCCATCTCCTTCGCGGTGAACATCGTGGGGTCGGCCGTGATGTCGTACGCGTCCACGCTGGCGGCCAGTTCGACGCCGCGGCGGTCGGTGATGCCGCCGCGCTCGGCGGTCAGGACATGGCTGAAGTAGCGGTTCTTCTCGGCCTTGGAGGTGTACACGCTCGCGTCGACCGCCTGCACCTGGAGCAGGCGTACGACAAAGGCGAGCATCACCAGGGTCAGGCCGAGGCTCACCATGCGAAGCCGGGGCCGCGGGCTGCCGAGCCGGATCGTGCGGGCCTTGGTGGCGGGGCGTGGCCGGCGGGGGGCGGGGCGAGGCCCGCCGGGGCGGCGCTGTTCGCCGGGGCGGGCGGGGCGCGAGGGCCGCGCGGGACCCGGGACCCTGCGTCGCGGGGGTTGGCGGTCCGTCACTTACGTCACCTGCCGGAGGTCGTGGGGCCGGGCGTCGCGGGGAGGTCGGGCGTGGGCGGGGCTTCCGAGGCCGTGGCGGAGGGCGCCGGGGATGCCTGGGGCAGTGCGGGTTCTGCGGGCTCCACGGGCTCCGTGGGTGGCAGCAGCGCCGGGATCGAGACGGAGGGCGCCGGGGAGGCCACCTCCTGGGGGCGCGGGTCGGGCTCAAGGGCGGACTGCTCGGCGGCGCCGGGAACGCCGCGCACGGTGCCGTCCGGGTTCAGGAAGGCCGGGTCGCCGCCCGGCACCATGCCGAGTTCACGGGCGCGGCGCTGGAGGGCGTCGGGGGCGGCGTAGGCATCCACGTCCCGCTGGAGCTCCTGCTCCTGGTCGGTGAGCTCCGTCGTCTGCTTCTTGAGCTCGCTCAGCTGGAACGAGCCTTCGTTGAGCGAGGAGTTCAGGATGAGCAGGGCGATCAGACCGCCGCCGAGCAACACCACGACGAGCAGCACGAACGGCGTGCGCGCGGCCTGGTTCTGCCCCGAAGGCAGCAGCCGCGCGAGCCGGGCGGCCCTCCCCCGCAGCTCGGGCTTCTTGCTCATGGGGCCTCCTCAGGGACGCCGTTCACGGGTCCTCCCGGCGGGCACGCTTCACGGAGTCTCCTCGCGGATGCGCTGCGCACCCCGCAGCCGTGCCGGGGCCGCCCGGCGGTTCTCGGCGATCTCTTCCTCGGTGGGGAGTTCGGCGCCGCGCGTGAGCAGCTTGAGCCGGGGCTGGTAGCGCTCGGGGACGACGGGCAGGCCGGCGGGCGCGGTCGTCGCGGCGCCGGCCGCGAACACCTGCTTGACCAGCCGGTCCTCCAGCGAGTGGTACGACAGGACGGCGATGCGGCCGTCCACGGCGAGGGCCTTCACGGCGGCCGGGATGGCCGCCTCCAGGACGCTCAGCTCGCCGTTGACCTCGATGCGCAGGGCCTGGAAGGTGCGCTTGGCGGGGTTGCCGCCGGTGCGCTTGGCGGCCTGCGGCAGGGAGTCACGGATCAGCTCGACGAGCCGCGCGCTGTTGCTGAACGGCTCCTTCTCGCGCTCACGGACCACGGCGCTCACGATCCGCTTGGCCTGCTTCTCCTCGCCGTACTGGCGCAGGATCCGCACCAGTTCGCCCGGTGCGTACGTGTTGAGGACCTCGGCGGCGCTCATGCCGGTCGTCTGGTCCATGCGCATGTCCAGGGGCGCGTCCTGCGCGTAGGCGAAGCCGCGGTCCGCCTCGTCGAGTTGCATCGAGGAGACGCCGAGGTCGAAGAGGACGCCCTGAACCTTCGCGATGCCGAGCCGGTCGAGCACGTCGGGCAGTTCGTCGTAGACCGCGTGGACGAGTTCGGCCCGGTCGCCGAAGGGGGCGAGCCGCTCCCCGGAGAGCCGCAGCGCTTCCTTGTCGCGGTCGAGGCCGATGAGGCGGGCCGACGGGAAGGTCGACAGGAGCGCCTCGCTGTGGCCGCCGAGTCCAAGGGTGCAGTCGACGACGACCGCGCCCGGCTGGGCGAGCGCGGGGGCCAACAGGTCCAGGCATCGCTGGAGCATCACCGGGACGTGTCGGGTCTGGCTCAAGGGGCCCTCTCAGATCCGGCGCGGCGAGACGTGCGCACGGCCGGGTCCCCGCCCGCTCCAGAAGGGGAATGACCTGCTGGCGCCGGGGAAGTGGCGTCAGCCGACCGGGAGCGGGAGGAGGCCGAGCCGTACGTACGCGCCGCGCACGCGGGGGGATTCAGGTCAATCCCCGGGGTGAACATTCCAGCGGGGAGCAGGTCACGGCCCTCCCACTTCGCGTCACTTTAGTCCACCCCGTCGCCCGGTCAATCAACTGGCCTGCGCGTCGCGGACGGGTCATCGGCGAGCCTCGGACAGCGCCCCGTCACCCGTTCGGGGGCATGCGCTCCACCCCTGTGGGTTAGCTCACAACAAGACTCGTTGACGTTCTTTGTCCCTTCTCACAGCGGGCCCGAGCGATCAGTGACGACTAACGTCATAGCCATGTCGACTTCCGCATCCTCCACGGGCCACTCCCCCGCAGAGCCGAACGGTGGGATAACCGCCGCCGGCACCGTCACCGATCGCCTCGTCGAGGCGAACAAGCGGTACGCGAAGGCCTTCACCGATCCGGGCATGGACGCACGCCCCGTCCTCAATGTGGCCGTGGTCGCCTGCATGGACGCCCGTATCGACCTGCACGCCGCGCTCGGCCTCGAACTGGGCGACTGTCACACCATCCGCAACGCGGGCGGCGTGGTCACCGACGACGTCATGCGTTCCCTGACGATCAGCCAGCGCGCCCTCGGCACCCGCAGCGTCGTACTGATCCACCACACCAGCTGCGGTCTGGAGAGCCTCACCGAGGAGTTCCGGCACGAGCTGGAGCTCGAGGTCGGCCAGCGGCCCGCCTGGGCGGTGGAGTCCTTCCGCGACGTCGATCAGGACGTACGGCAGTCGATGCAGCGGGTGCGGACCTCGCCGTTCCTGCTGCACACCGACGATGTGCGGGGATTCGTCTTCGATGTGACCACAGGTCTGCTGCGGGAGATCGACCCTGCGTGACGGAGTCCGGACCGGCCCTTTCCGGACCGACTCGGCTGCCAAAAGGCCGTAAGACCCGACATATCGCCGCCAGTTATCCACGGGCGAGTGACACAACCCGGTATGCCCAACAAGAATGCGCAGTGGGGCATCACGCTGAACCATTCACGCGTGGTGTCCGTGATTCGGGGTGGGCCGGGCCGCACACAAACGCGTCGGCCCGGAGAACGTGTCCGAGGAGGGCCGGGTGACGACCTATGACGATCGAGCGAGCCTCACAGATCTGACCGCCACAGCGGAGCGTGTCCGCGGGTCGGTCGAGGGTGTGATCGAGGGCAAGCCAGAGGTCGTACGGCTTTCGCTGACCGTGCTCCTCGCCGAGGGGCATCTGCTGATCGAGGATGTGCCGGGCGTGGGCAAGACCATGCTGGCCAAGGCGCTGGCGCGGTCCATCGACTGCTCCGTGCGGCGCATCCAGTTCACGCCCGACCTGCTGCCGTCGGACATCACTGGTGTGTCCATTTTCGACCAGCAGCGCCGGGACTTCGAGTTCAAGCCCGGCGCGATCTTCGCGCAGATCGTGATCGGCGACGAGATCAACCGCGCGTCCCCCAAGACGCAGTCGGCGCTCCTGGAGTCCATGGAGGAGCGCCAGGTCACCATCGACGGGCAGACGTACGAACTGCCGAGCCCCTTCATGGTGGTGGCGACGCAGAACCCCGTGGAGATGGAGGGGACCTATCCCCTGCCCGAGGCGCAGCGCGACCGCTTCATGGCGCGCGTCTCGATCGGCTACCCGAACGCGGAGGCCGAGCTGCAGATGCTGGACGTGCACGGCGGCGTCTCACCGCTGGACGACCTCCAGCCGGTGGCGCACGCGCACGACATCGTGAAGCTCATCGACGCGGTCCGCACGGTCCACGTCGCCGACGCCGTACGGCGGTACGCCGTGGATCTGGTGGGAGCGACCCGCAACCACCCGGACCTGAGACTCGGTGCGTCGCCCCGCGCGACGCTGCACCTGCTGCGTGCGGCCAAGGCGTCCGCCGCGCTCAGCGGCCGGGAGTTCGCCCTGCCGGACGACGTCCAGGCTCTCGCCGTGGCGGTGCTCGCGCACCGGCTGCTGCCCACGGCGCAGGCCCAGTTGAACCGGCGTACGGCCGAATCGGTCGTCCTGGAGATCCTCCAGCGCACGCCCGTGCCCGCCGCCGCCCAGCCGAACAGCGGCTACTTCAACCAGCAGCCGCCCGGCGCCCGGAGGCTGTGATGGCGGCCGGGGGGCCGCAGCCGGCGCAGGCCGAGGAGGGCAAGGGCGGGCTGCGGACCGCGCTCGCGGGACTGACCACGCGCGGGCGTTCGTTCCTGGCGGCCGGGGTCGCCGCCGCCATCTGCGCGTATGTCCTCGGGCAGAGTGATCTGCTCCGGGTCGGGCTGCTGCTCGCCGTGCTCCCGCTGGTGTGCGCGACGGTGCTCTACCGCACCCGTTACCGCGTCGCGGGCAGCCGCAGGCTCTCCCCCGCGCGCGTGCCCGCCAGTTCGGAGGCGCGGGTCCACCTGCGGATGGACAATGTCTCCAGGTTGCCCACGGGTCTCCTGATGCTCCAGGACCGGGTGCCCTACGTCCTGGGGCCGCGGCCCCGGTTCGTGCTCGACCGGGTGGAGGCGGGCGGCCGCCGTGAGGTGTCCTACCGCGTCCGCTCGGACCTGCGGGGGCGCTATCCGCTGGGGCCGCTGCAGCTGCGTCTGACGGACCCGTTCGGGATGTGTGAACTGACCCGCTCCTTCTCGACGTACGACACCCTGACGGTGATCCCGCGGGTGGAGGCGCTGCCTCCGGTGCGGCTCACCGGCGAGGCCAAGGGGTACGGCGACGGGCGCAACCGCTCGCTGGCGCTGGCCGGCGAGGACGACGTGATCCCGCGGGGCTACCGCCACGGCGACGACCTGCGCCGCGTCCACTGGCGCTCCACGGCCCGCTACGGCGAACTGATGGTGCGCCGCGAGGAGCAGCCGCAGCGGGCCCGCTGCACGGTGCTCCTCGACACCCGGGGGCACGCCTTCCGGGGCGCGGGGCCCGAATCGGCCTTCGAATGGGCGGTGTCGGGCACGGCCTCCACTCTGGTGCACATGCTCGAACGGGGTTTTTCGGTACGGCTGTTGACGGACACCGGGAACTCCGTCCCCGGTGAGGGCTCGGACGGTTTCGCGGGCGCGAGCCAGGAGTCGGCGGACGCGGCGGGCCTGATGATGGACACCCTCGCGGTGATCGACCACTCGGACGGCACGGGACTCTCGCCCGCGTACGACGTGCTGCGCGGGGGCAACGAAGGCCTGCTGATCGCCTTCTTCGGCGACCTCGACCAGGAGCAGGCGACGGTGGCCGCCAAGATGCGGCAGCGCAGCGGCGCCGCGGTCGCCTTCGTCCTGGACAGCACGGTCTGGGCCCAGGGCCCCGGCGGCGCTCCCGCGGGCCCCGGCGACGAGCGGATCCGGATGCTGCGCGAGGCGGGCTGGACGGCCGTGGCCGTGCCCCCCGGGGTCGCTCTGGTGGACCTCTGGCGCCAGGCGGACCATCTGCGGGCGAGCACGGGCCCGGCTCCCGCCGCGGGGACGACCACCGGGGGCTGGGGATGAACCGGGCGCCGGGGGCGAGCGGTGGCCCGTCCGGCAGGACCACAGGCACGACAACAGGGGGACGTACATGAGTGGGCGCGCGCGACTCGCGCTCTGTGCCACGGCGGCCACGCTGATGGCATCGGGGGCGCTGCTGCCGCTCGTCGATCCGGCGACGTGGTTCGTCCAGGCGGCGATCCTGCTCGCGCTGCAGAGCGGCGTGGGCGCGCTCACCCGGCGGGTCCCGCTGGCCCGGCCGGTCACGGTCGCCGTGCAGGCCCTGGTGACGCTGCTGTTGCTGACGCTGGTGTTCGCCCGTGAGCAGGCGATCGGCGGGGTGCTTCCGGGCCCCGACGTGTTCCGGGCGTTCGGGATGCTGCTCGAAGCGGGCGGCAACGACGTCGGGCAGTACGCGATCCCGGCGCCGCTCAGTGACGGCATCCGGCTGATGCTGGTCGGCGGCGTCCTGGTGATCGGCCTCGCGGTGGACGCCCTCGCGGTGACGTTCCGTACGGCGGCGCCCGCGGGACTGCCGCTGCTCGCGCTGTACTCGGTGGCCGCGGGGCTCTCCGGGGACGGCGCCGGGTGGCTGTGGTTCCTGCTGGCGGCCGCCGGGTATCTGCTGCTGCTCCTCGCGGAGGGCCGGGACCGGCTCTCCCAGTGGGGGCGGGTCTTCGGGGGCGCGGCGCGCGCTCCCGGCCGCGTCTCCGGGGGCCTGGAGACCGACAGCGGTGCGATCGCGCCGGTCCGCACGGGACGGCGCATCGGCGCGGTGGCCCTGGGCATCGCCCTCGTAGTGCCGCTCGCGCTCCCCGCCCTCGACGGCGGGCTCCTGGACGGAACCGGCGGAGGCGGAGGCTCCGGTACCGGCGGTGGCGGCACGATCTCCGCGGTGAATCCGCTGGTCGCGCTCCAGGACAGCCTGAACGAACCGGACGACCGCGAGGTCATCTCGTACAAGACGAACGCCAAGGAGACCGAGAACCTCTACTTGCGGATCGTCTCCCTCGACCAGTTCGACGGCACCACCTGGAAGACCACCGTCCGGAGCATCGAAGACGTACCGCCGCGTCTGGAGGACCCGCCGGGGCTCTACCCCGACGTCCGCAGGAGCGAGATCCAGACGAACATCTCGGCCGCCGACCGCTACGCGCAGAACTGGCTGCCGATGCCCTACCCGGCGAGCGAGGTGAAGATCAACGGCCGCTGGCGGTACGAGCCGGTGGGGCGCGCCCTGGTGGGTGACCGCGGGCAGACGACACGCGGCGCGCAGTACGAGGTCAAGAGCCTCGTCGTGGAGCCGACCGCCGAGCAGCTGGCGAACGCCTCCGAGCCGCCCCAGCAGATCACGGACGAGTTCACCAAGGTGCCCGGCTCCCTGCCGCCCGTGGTGGCCTCCGAGGCCCGCAAGATCACCAAGGGCGCGTCGAACGACTACGAGAAGGCGGTCAAGCTCCAGGACTGGTTCGCGTCGGAGGGCGGCTTCACGTACAACACGCAGGTGCGGGCGGGCAGTGGTCCCGCGGCGATCGCCCGTTTCCTGGAGCAGAAGGAAGGCTTCTGCGTCCACTTCTCGTTCGCGATGGCCTCGATGGCGCGGACGCTGGACATCCCGGCACGCGTCGCGGTGGGCTTCACGCCGGGTGCCGCGCAGGGGGACGGCTCGATGTCGGTCGGTCTGCGGGACGCGCACGCCTGGCCGGAGCTGTACTTCGAGGGCGTGGGCTGGACCCGCTTCGAGCCGACCCCGAACCGCGGCACGGTGCCGGACTACACGCGCCCGGACACCCCGTCCGACGGCGCGAGCGACCCGGCGGTGCCCGAGCCGAGTGCGTCGTCGGCGCCGTCCGACGAGCCGTCGGCCTCCGCGAGCTGCCCGCCCGACCAGCAGAAGCAGGGCGGCTGCGCGAGCACCGCCCCCGCGATCGCGGGCGGTTCGGGCGGCGACGGACCGCCGATCGACATGATCGTGCTCATCTCTCTCGGAGTGCTTGCGGTCATCGGCCTGCCCTTGCTGCCGATGCTGTGGCGCAAGCGGATCCGGGCGGTCCGCCTCGGCTCGACGGGCCGTACGGAGGCGGACGCGGCCGCGCGGACGCTCGCCGCGTGGCTCGAGGTGACCGACACGGCCTGGGACCACGGGATCACGCCGGACGATTCGCAGACCCCGCGCAAGGCGGCGGCCCGGATCGTACGCATCGGGGAGCTCGCCGCGGCGCCCGCGGAGTCCGTCCATCGTCTGGCGGCCGCGGTCGAGCAGGTGCTGTACGCGCCACGGCCGCAGCCGGTGGCCGGCCTCGCCGACGACGTACACCGGGTGTCCGACGGGCTGCGGGCCACGGCGAGCCGCCCGGCCCGGCTGCGGGCGATACTCGCGCCGCGTTCCGCCGCACGAGTGGTGTGGGCGCTCTCCGACCGCTGGACGGCGGTCAAGGAGCGGTGGTCCGAGCGGATCACCAAGCGGTGGACGGCGCTGCGGAGGCCTTCGCAGCAGCAGGGCTAGCGGCCGGCGGGGCGGCAGCTGGGCTGGAGAACATGCGCAAGGGGTGACCGCCTTGGCGGTCACCCCTTACGCATTGCTGAAAAGCTAAGAACTCACTGGCCCTGTTCGTCGCGGCGGCGCTGCCACCGCTGCTCGATGCGGTCCATCATCGACTTTCGCTGCCGGGCCTGCCGACGAGCCGGGGCGCCGCCCGGTGCCGTGGGCGTGCCGGCGGCCGGCTGTTCACCTGGCTTGGGCGCTTTGCGCCATCCGGTGACGGCGAGCACCGCACATCCCAGCATGACGAGGAATCCCACCACGCTCACCCAGATCTGCTGGGCGACCATTCCGGCCATGAGAAGGGCGATACCCACAAGGAAGCCCGCGACCGCTTGGTAGACCCGTCGCCGGGTGTACGTACGCAGCCCGCTTCCCTCGAGCGCTGTCGCGAACTTGGGATCTTCGGCGTACAGCGCTCGCTCCATCTGCTCGAGCATGCGCTGCTCGTGCTCCGAGAGCGGCACGGAGTCCTCCTCATCGTGCAGTCGCCGGGGCGACCGGGGGTCCCCTTCAGGATAGGCAGGGAATCGCCCCCGTGAAACCCGCCCCTCTGCGCCAACTTCGCCAAACCGGACCACCCTGCCGCTCCGGCTCGCTGAAGCGTGCATTCCCCAGCGGCCGACCCGGCATGCCGGACGGTCTGCCTCGATCATACGGCGCCCGTAGCCCGTTCGGGGGGTGTGTGCCGTACTCCATGTGCGGCTGCGTCGCTGATCAGCGGGCAGCCGGGCCGGACCTCAGGCCTCGTCGGCATCCCGGGTCTCACCGAGCACGTGCAGCTGGGTGGCCACGGAGTGGAAGGCGGCGAGCTCCGCGGCGGCCGCTTCCAGCTTGAGGAGGGCTTCGAGGGCGCCGGGCTCGGTGTCCACCAGAACGCCGGGAACCAGGTCGGCGAAGACCCGCACCCCGTGCACGGCGTCGACCTTGACGCCCGCGCCCTCGACCAGCTCGGTGAGCTGCTCGGCGGTGAAGCGCCGGGGCACGGGGTCGCCGTCGCCCCAGCGTCCTGCCGGGTCGCCGAGCGCCTGCCTGGCCTCGGTGAAGTGCCCGGCGAGCGCCCTGGCGAGCACGGCTCCGCCGAGTCCCGCGGCGAGCAGGCTGAGGGTGCCGGAGGGCCGCAGCGCGCCGACCGCGTTGCGTACGCCCTCGGCGGGGTCGTCCACGTACTCCAGGACGCCGTGGCACAGGACGGCGTCGAAGCCGGCGCGCTCCACGACGTCGAAGAGGCCGTGTACGTCGCCCTGGACGCCGCGCACCCGGTCGGCCACGCCCGCCTCGGCGGCCCGGCGCTCCAGCGCGAAGAGGGCGTTCGGGCTGGGGTCGACGACGGTGACGCGGTGACCGAGCCGGGCGACGGGCACGGCGAAGTTTCCGCTGCCGCCTCCGGTGTCGAGCACGTCGAGGGAGTGTGACTCCCGGCCCGTGGCCTTGACCCGGCGGTCGAGAGCGTCCTTGAGGACCTCCCAGACCACGGCGGTACGGAGAGAAGCGCGGGGGCGCATCGGGTCCGACACGGCAGTTGACTCCTCGGCGCGTCCACCGCAGGTCCGCGGCGGAGCTAGGGGGTTCCCTCCGCTGCTCGTGCGGCAGTCGGGAGGGTGCGGGCGCTCCCACCCTATTGCCTTCGGCCGACTGCCCCGTCACCCGTCCAGGACTGCCCCGTCACCCGTCCCGGTCGGTGTCCGGCGGCTCCTGCCTGGGTTGGGGCAGCACGGGCTGGAGCACCAGCATCCGCTCGACGAGGCGTAAGAACATCGCCACGTCACGCAGCAGGTCGTCCGCGTCCCGGATGGTGGCCGCGCCCTGTATGCCTGCCTCAGCGCGCGCCCTGCGTGCCGCGCCGGAGGCGAACAGGGCGCTCCATTCGGTCAGTTCGGGCGCTATCTCGGGGAGCACTTCCCAGGCGCTCCGGATCCGCTGCCTGCGCCGGGGGGTCGTCTCGGGCCGTCCGCGGGCGGCGAGGACGGCGGCCGCGGTGCGCAGGGCGGCGAGGTGGGCGGTGGAGTAGCGCTCGTTCGGAGTCTCCAGGTGCGCGGCCTCGTCGATGCCGGCGCGGGCCTGGGCGAGCAGTTCGAGTGCGGCGGGCGGGGCCGTGGCCCGGCGCAGGACGGGGTGCACGTCGCTCGCGGGGCCGGTCGCTACGGGGGCAGGGCCGACGGGGCGGTGCCGACGTGCGGCTGCTGCGGAAGTGCGGGCCATGACGAACCTCCTGTCGTCGCGTAACGGCTATGTGGCCGTATGTGCACATCGTGTAGTACGCCACTGACAATCGGCCCTGACCTGCGGTTTTGCCTCGCTCGCCGGTTCGCGTTAGTTTTTGCACTGACCAGTCAGTTCAAAAAAGAGGGTGCGAGGGGGAACTGTGGACGGGTCGAACGACGGCGCACGGGGAGCCGCCGTCACAGCGCGGGAGTTCGGGCTCAAGGGGCCGCGGGGCTGGGCCTTTCGCGGGGTCGGGGTCGAGGCCGGGCCGGGGTCGCTGATCGCGATCGAGGGGGCTTCGGGGTCGGGCCGTACCTGTCTGCTGCTCGCACTCACCGGGCGGATGCGCCCCACGGAGGGTGAGGCCACCGTGGGGGGCTTCCGGCTGCCCAAGCAGCTCGCCGCGGTCCGCCGGATCAGTGCGCTCGGGCCCGTGCCCGGCGTGACGGACCTCGATCCGGCGCTGACCGTGGCCGAGCAGCTGCACGAACGGGCGCTGCTGGAGCGGCGGTTCGGTGGTTCGCTGCGGACCCTGCTGAGGCCGCGCGCCGAGCGGGCGGCCGAGGCGCGGCTGCGGATCGACACGGCGCTGGCCGCGGCCGGGCTGGACACGGAGTCACTGCCCAAGGGACGGCGGACCTCCGTACGCGACCTGGAGCGCCTCGAAGTGCTGCGGCTCTCCGTGGCCCTGGCCCTGATCGGGCGGCCCCGGCTGCTCGCCGTGGACGACGTCGACCTCAAGCTGTCGGACGCCGAACGCGGTGAGGCCTGGGCCCTGTTGAGGTCCCTCACGGAGAGCGGCATCACCGTCGTCGCCGTGTGCAACGAAGCCCCCGAGGATGCGATCGCCGTGTCCACCGACCGACGCAACGACGACGACAAGGAGACGGCGGATGCGCTCGCCGAAGCTGGCCGCGCTTGAGCTCAGGCGCTTCGGCAGGGGGAAACTTCCGCGCATGGCGCTGGTCGCGCTCCTGCTGCTGCCCCTGCTGTACGGCGCGCTGTACCTCTGCTCGTTCTGGGACCCGTACGGCCGTCTCGACCGCATACCCGTGGCGCTCGTCAACGACGACAAGGGCGCGACGGCCTCGGGCAAGAAGCTCGCGGTGGGCGACGGCATCGTCGACGGGCTTCAGGACAGCAAGACCTTCGACTGGCACGAGGTGAGCTCCGCCGAGGCGCGCGAGGGCGTCGAGGACGGGACGTACTACCTCTCCCTGAGGATGCCTTCCGACTTCAGCAAGCGCGTCGCGTCGAGTTCGGGTGACTCCCCGGAGACCGGCGCTCTCCAGGTCCGCACGAACGACGCCAACAACTACATCGTCGGGCAGATCTCCCGGACGGTCTTCTCCGAGGTGCGCACGGCGGCCTCCACCAAGGCCTCGCGCACCTTCCTCGACAAGATCTTCATCTCGTTCTCCGACATCCACGGGGAGACCGAGAAGGCCGCCAAGGGCGCCGACAAGCTCGACAGCGGCATCGGTGAGGCCAAGAAGGGCTCGAAGAAGCTCGCGACAGGACTCAAGGACGCCAAGAACGGCAGCAGTGACCTGGCCGGGGGCATCAAGAAACTCGACAAGGGCGCCGGCAAGCTGGAGACCGGCTCGAAGAAGGTCTCGGACGGCACCCAGAAGCTGGCCGACAAGGTCAACGGCACAGCGGACCAAGTGCGGCCCTTCCTCAAGGACAACGGCAAGACCATCGGGGACACGGCCCGGCTCGTCGCCGACTCCTCCAAGGCCCTGCGCGGCAACCTCGACACCTGGGTCGAGCTCGCCCCCGTGGCGGCCGACGGCGCCAAGAAGGGCTCCGAGACCATCGGCGGCCTCTACACGGAGCGCTGCGAGAACCTCCCGGTACCGGACCCGGCCTGCCCGCGGCTCAAGAAGGCCAAGACGGCAGCGGAGAACGTGTCGACCATCGCGGACGACATGAACACCGTGGTCAAGGACCAGAACAGCGACGTCAAGAAGCTCGACAAGCACCTCGCCACGCTGCAGAAGAAGTCCGAGGCACTCGCCGAGCGCGCACCGCACCTCGACGAGGACCTGGACAAGGCCGTCACCCAGATCAACGACCTCAACGCGGGCGCGGGGAAGGTCGCCAAGGGTGCCAAGAAGCTGCACACGGGCCTCGGCACCGCCCATACCGGCGCCACGGACCTCGACACGGGCATCGGCAAGCTGGAGACGGGCGCGAGCGACCTCAAGGGCGGCATGTTCAAGCTGGCCGACGGCTCCGAGAAGCTGTCCGGCGGGCTGCACGACGGCGTCAAGAAGATCCCCGACTACGACAAGAAGGACCGCGACCAGCGCACCGACGTCATGGCCGACCCGGTGCAGCTCGCCTCCCGGTCGATGCACGAGGCGCCCAACTACGGCACGGGCTTCGCCCCGTACTTCATCCCGCTCTCCCTGTGGGTGGGCGCGATGGTGGCGTACATGCTGATCCAGCCGCTCAACCGGCGCGCCCTCGCCGCGGGCGCCTCCTCCTGGCGGATCGCCTTCGCGGGCTGGCTGCCGGTCGCCGCCCTCGGTGTGCTCCAGACGGCGGCCCTGATGTCGGTCCTGCACTGGGGACTTGGCCTGCAGATGGCGCGGGCCGCAGGGACGGTCGGCTTCCTCTGCCTGGTGACGTGCTGCTTCGCGGCGATCGTGCAGTGGCTCAACGCGCGCTTCGGGGCGGCGGGACGCATCCTCGTGCTCGCGGCCCTGATGCTCCAGCTGACCTCGGCCGGCGGCACCTACCCCGTCCAGACGAGTCCGTCCTTCTTCAGCTGGATCCACCCCTTCTTGCCGATGAGTTACGTCGTCGACGCCCTGAGGAGGCTCATCACGGGCGGCGGCCTCGGTCCCGTATGGCAGGCCTGCGTGGTCCTGACGGCCTTCACGGCGGGCGCACTGGCGCTCACCGCGCTCTCCGCGCGCAAGAAGCAGGTGTGGACCCTGGAGCGCCTGCACCCGGAGCTGACCCTGTGAGCCCCGGAACCGCGCCTGTGCGGGCGCCAGGACCTGTGAGAATCGGGCCCATGGACAGCAGCGCAACCAGCACCCGGCGTGAGGCCACCCGGCAGAAGCTCTACGAGGCGGCCGTCACCCTCATCGCGGAGCAGGGCTTCTCGGCCACGACGGTCGACGAGATCGCCGAGCGGGCCGGGGTCGCGAAGGGCACGGTCTACTACAACTTCGCGAGCAAGTCGGTCCTCTTCGAAGAGCTGCTGCGGCACGGCGTCGGCCTGCTCACCGCCTCCCTGAAGGAGGCGGCCGAGAAGGCGGCGGGGAGCGGCGGCAGCCAGGTCGACGCGCTGGACGCGATGATCCGCGCGGGCCTGGTCTTCATCGACCGCTATCCGGCCTTCACCCAGCTGTACGTAGCCGAGCTGTGGCGCACCAACCGCGCCTGGCAGTCCACCCTGATGGTGGTCAGGCAGCAGGCGGTGGCCGTCGTCGAGGACGTCCTGCGCGCGGGCGTCGAGAACGGCGAGCTCAGCGAGGAGATCGACATCCCCCTGACGGCGGCCGCGCTCGTCGGCATGGTCCTGGTGGCGGCCCTGGACTGGCAGGCCTTCCAGCCGGAGCGCTCCCTCGACGACGTGCACTCGGCGCTCTCACGCCTGCTCCAGGGCCGGGTGAGCGGCGGGCGCTGAGCAGCTCCTGAGCAGGCCCTCAGCACCCCTTGAGCGGCATGCACAAAAGCGCCGGGCCGGTGCCACCTGTTCTCCAGATGGCACCGGCCCGGCGCTTCCTGCGTTCCCCCGTGTTCCCCCGCAGTCCCCCGTTCGGCCCCCCGGCCGGTCATCGCCGAGCGGCCGCCCGTCTCCCCCGTGTCTCGCTCCCACCTTCGGCGGGGTGGGAGGAGCGGCCAAGGGCGCCGCGCCGTTCCGCCGCCCCGTGTCGGCGGTACGGGCGCTGCGCCCTTCTCCGTGTCCCTCACTCTTCCTTCTTCGCAGGTCGGGACCCATCCGCGCTGGTACTCATCTCCAGCACTAGGTACGGATACTCAGTCCTGGGTGCTCATCCCCAGGCCGAGCGGTTCCCGACTGGTTACGATCGCGTCCGTGTCCGTACTCCCCCTGGTCTTCACCAGCGGCTGGGCGAGCGGGATCAACGCGTACGCCGTTGTCCTGCTGCTCGGTGTCTTCGGCGCGACCGGGATCTCCGACGAGGTGCCCGAGGCGCTGCAACGTCCTGATGTGCTGATCGCCGCCGGGATCCTCTTCGCCTGTGAAGCCGTCGCCGACAAGATCCCTTACCTCGACTCGGTGTGGGACACGGCGCACACCGTGATCCGGCCGGTGTCCGGCGCGGTGGTGGGCGCGCTGCTCGCCGGGCAGAGCGGTTCGCTGTCCGACCTGGCGGCGGGCGCCGTGGGCGGCTCCACGGCGCTGGCGAGCCACTTCGTGAAGGCCGGGACGCGGATGGCGATCAACACCTCGCCGGAGCCGTTCAGCAACGTCATCGTGAGCACGGCGGAGGATCTCGGGGTGGGCGGGATCGTCACCTTCGCGATGTTCTACCCGGAGGCGGCGGCGATCATCGCGGCCGTGCTGCTGGTCCTCGGCCTGATCCTGGTGTTCTTCCTCGTCTCGCGGATCAGACGGTTCCTGCGGCGCAGGGCGCAGCGGCGCGAGGAGAAGCGGCTGGCGGCGCACGCGGGGCGGCCGCCGGACTGAGGGCTCCCGGCGTGACTGTCAGTGGTGGCCGATAAAGTCCCTGGCATGGCACGGATTGTGGTGATCGGCGCCGGGATGGGCGCGATGGCGGCCGGGGCCCGGCTGGCCGTCGCGGGCCACCGGGTGGTGGTCCACGAGCGTTCGGGGACGTACGGCGGCGCGCTCGGCAGCGTCGAGCGGGACGGCTTCGCCTTCGACACGGGCCCGGCCCTCCTCCAGCTCCCCGCCGTCTATCGCGACCTGTTCGTCAAGACGGGCAAGGAACCGCTGGAGAAGTGCGTCGATCTCTGCCAGGTGGAGCCCGCCGTGCGGCACGTCTTCGCGGACGGCACGACCGCCGATCTGCCGAACGCCTCGCGCGCCGGCGTCGGCGATGCCCTCGACGCAGCGCTGGGTAGCGGCGCCGGCGCCCTCTGGTCGGCGTACATGAACCGCGCCCGTGAGGCCTGGGACCGCACCCGGCGTCCCCTCCTGGAAGAGCCGCTGTGGCCGAACTGGCAGGTTCTCGCCGAGCGCGAGCCCTACCCCTCGGTGCCGCACAAGCGCCTCCTGCGGCGCGAGCGGCGCGCGAGAACCCTCACCGAAGTCGGTGAACTGGAACTGGGCGGCGACGCACGCCTCTTGGCGCTCCTCGAGCAGTACGCCCTCGCGCAGGGCCTCGACCCCCGGTCGACCCCGGCGAGCGCGGCCGTCCTGCCTTACTTGGAACACACCTTCGGCGCCTGGTCCGTGCGCGGCGGGATGCGCGCGCTCGCACGGGCCGTGTACGAGCGGTGCCTCGCCCGCCGCGTCGAATTCGCGTTCGACTCCCCCGTCGCCCGGATCATCGAGAAGGACGGCCGCGCGGCAGGTGTCGAACTCGCGGACGGGACGGCGGAAGAGGCGGACTTCGTGGTCGCGGGTGTTGCGCCCGGCGCACTGGACGGCTTGCTGTCCGGTGTATCCGCCTTGCCCGGCGAATCCGGTGTGAACATACGGTCGGAGGGTGAGGTGCGGCCCCGATCAGGACTGCCGAGCCGTCTGACGGTCTTCCTCGCCCTGAGCGGCGCGCGGCCCGACGGGACACCCCACCGGACGGTGCTGCACACCCCCGACCGCCAGGAGGAGCTCGACCGCCTCTTCGGAGACCGCCCCGGGCTGCCCGCCGCGCCCACCCTCACGGTGCTGCGCCCCGACGACCCCGCGCTCACCCCCGACGCCGGGCACGAGGCGGTCACGCTGACGGTGACCGTGCCCGCGCACACGGAGGTCACCGAAGCGGACGTGGAGCGGTTGCTGGGCCGTGCCGAGGCCGTGGTGCCCGGCCTGCGGGACCGCCTCCTGTGGCACGAGGTCCGCACCCCCGCCGACATCGCGGAGGCCACCGGCGCGGACGGCGGCGCGGTCCCGCCCCCGTCCCTCGCCGCGGGAGAGGGCCGTCTGCTCCACCCGGCCAACAGCACACGGCTGCCGGGGCTCTTCGCGGTCGGCGGCTGGTCGCATCCCGGCGGCGGCCTTCCGCACGCGGGCATGTCCGGCACGCTGGTCGCCGGACTGATCGTGGAGGGACCGGAGTTCCGGGGCTCGCAGTGAGCGAGCCGCCGGGTCAGTAGCGGTACTGCTCGTTGTACCCCGCGTCGTACCCATGCCCCTGGGCCTGCTCGCCCTGGTAGGGGTACGGCTGCTCCGGTGGGAGTTCGCCGCCGTACTGCCCGTAGGGGTCGTCGGCGCTGCGCTGCTGGGGCACCCAGACCCCGCCGGGCGGCGTCTCGTTGTACGTCCCGTCCCCGCTGCCGTAGGGATCGGCGGCGGGATAGGGCGCGTACTGCTGCTGGTCGCCGTACGTGTCGTAGCTCTGCTGGCCGCCGTACGTCTGCGTCCCGATGTACGGGTCGGAGTAGGCGGCGTACTGCTGCTGCCCCGTCTCGCCGTAGGCGTACGGCTGCTGGGGGTCGTAGCCCGCGGCGGCGTAGGTGTCGTAGCCGTAGCCGCTGTCCTCGGGGGCCGACTGCTGCTGTGCGTACGCCGCGTCGCTGTAGATGCCGTACTGCCCGGTGTCGTCGGGCAGCGGCTCAGGCGCGTAGACCCCGGTGCCGGGCGGGGTCTCGGGCGGCGGCCCTGCCGGACCCGCGTCCTCGTACTCGAGGTCGGAGACCTGGAGCGTCGGGTCCTGGGATGCCTCGGCGCCGCGCGGTGTCGTCTTGCGGCGCTTGCTCAGGCCGGGCTGGCCGCCGAGCGCCCAGCCGGTCGAGAAGCCACGGCGGAAGGACAGCGTCACGTACGTCTGGCCGGTGGCGAAGGCGATCGCGCCCGCACCGATGACGATCACCGACGGCAGCAGCACGCCGATGACCACGGCGAGGAAGCCGCCGAAGGCGAGCAGCCGCCAGCGCAGCCGCGCCTTGTACTGCAACAGCACTTCGCCGAGCAGCCACAGCGCGACGCATCCGAACGCGATGTAGAGGACCGTCCAGCCCATGTACGCCCCTCTCCCCCCGGCCGCCGCCCGAGGGGTACAGCCGGTCAGGCCTGCGGGTGATGCAGACCCAGATTCTCGTAGATTTCCAGCGTCGCCGTGGAGTTGTTGAGCGTGATGAAGTGCAGCCCCGGCACACCCTCGGCAAGGAGACGCGCGCAGAACTCCGTCGCGAACTCGATGCCAATGGAGCGTACAGCCGCCGGATCGTCTTTGGCTGTGAGGATGCGCTCTTTGAGCTCAGGCGGGATGGTCGCGTTGCTGAGCTGCGGCAGCCGCTCCAGCATGCGCACACTCGTGACCGGCATGATCTCCGGGATGATCGGCGTCGAACAGCCCGCCGCCTCGACCCGATCGCGAAGGCGCAGATACTCCTCCGGATAGAAGAACATCTGTGTGATCGCGTAGTCGGCGCCGGCCCGGCACTTGTCGACGAAGTGCCGGACGTCGGTGTCCCACTCCTCCGAGCGCGGATGCATCGCGGGGAAGGCCGCGACGCCGACGCAGAAGTCGCCCGACTCCTTGATCAGCTGGACCAGTTCGGCGGCGTACGTGAGGCCCTCGGGGTGCTTGACCCAGTCGGCGAGCGGGTCGCCGGGCGGGTCGCCGCGGACCGCGAGCATGTTCCTGATGCCGGCGTCCGCGTACTGCCCGATGATGTTGCGCAGTTCGGCCACCGAGTGGTCGACCGCGGTCAGGTGCGCGACCGGCGTGAGCGTCGAGTCGGCGACGATCTGCTGCGTCTCCTTGACCGTGCCCGCCCGCGTCGAACCGCCCGCTCCGTACGTCACGGAGACGAAGCTGGGGGCCACCGCCTCGACCCGGCGCAGGGCGTTCCACAGGTTCCGCTCACCCTTCGCGGTCTTCGGCGCCGAGAACTCGAAGGAGTACGTCGTCTTGCCGGTCGCGAGCATGTCGCGCACGGTCCGTGCGCGATCAGTTCTGGTGGAAGCAGTGCCTAGGGCCATACGGGCAGGTTAGCCACGGTCCACCGCCACCGGCCAATCCCCGTCCATCCTGCGGACAGCATCCCCGGAAGTTGGCCGAAGATCGCCGATCAGGCCGTACGCAGCCGCTTCGCGACGTCGGCCGCTGCGGCCCCCGGATCGTCCGCCTCCGTGATCGCCCGTACGACGACGACGCGGCGGGCGCCCGCTTCGAGTACTTCGTCGAGGTTGCCCGCGTCGATGCCGCCGATGGCGAACCACGGGCGGTCCGTGTTGAGCGAGGCGGTGTACCGGACGAGGTCGAGCCCGGGGGCGTACCGGCCCGGCTTGGTGGGGGTCGGCCAGCAGGGACCCGTGCAGAAGTAGTCCACGCCGTCCTGCGTCGCCGCGGCGGCGGCCTCGGACTCGGCATGCGTGGAGCGGCCGACGAGGACGTCGTCAGGGCCGCCGAGGATCGCGCGGGCCGCGGGCACCGGCAGGTCGCCCTGGCCCAGGTGCAGCACGTCGGCGCCGATGGCGTGCGCGATGTCCGCGCGGTCGTTCACCGCGAGGAGCTTGCCGTGCCTGCGGGCGGCGTCGGCGAAGACCTGGAGGTGTTCGAGCTCCTCGGCCGCCTCCATGCCCTTGTCCCGCAGCTGCACGATGTCGACGCCGCCGCCGAGGACGGCGTCGAGGAACTCGGGGAGGTCTCCCTGGCGCTTGCGGGCGTCCACGCAGAGGTAGAGGCGGGCGTCGGCGAGCTGCTCGCGGGCAGGCTTGGTGGCCATGAAGAGGTCCCCCCGGGTCGTCGGTGGCCTACGGGCCGTGTGTCCCGGGGGGGCACACGGCCCGTACGCAACGGTTTTCCGTGTCGGTCAGACGGCGAGCGCCTGGGCGCGACGCTTCACCTCCGTGCCGCGATTCTCGCTCAGGGCCTGCGCGGGCGTGCCGGGCAGGGTCGGGTCGGGAGTGAAGAGCCACTCCAGCATCTCTTCGTCGTTGAAGCCGTCGTCCCTCAGGAGCGTCAGGGTGCCGGTGAGGCCCTTGACGATCTTGTCGCCGTCGATGAAGGCGGCCGGCACCTGGAGCGCGCGGTTCTCACCACGGCGTACGGCGATCAGCTGGCCCTCCTTGACCAGCTGGCGCACACGCGTCACCTCGACGTCGAGCATTTCCGCGATGTCGGGGAGGTGGAGCCACTCAGGGACGAGAGCATCAGTCTTTGCGTCAATCTCGGTCACGGGGTCAAGCGTATCTCCGGCCACCGACAGCGGCCGGGCAGCGGCCCCCGGGGATGACGCAACCGCTACGGCAGCACGGCCTTCTTCAGGGGTACCGCGGGGTCCGAGGCCAGTTCGGCGGCGAGGTAGGCACCCGCCTCGATCAGCTTGCGGCCCTGCGCCAGGTCCCTGGGGCGGCCCACCGCGAGTACGGCCACCAGAACTCCCCCGCGCAGCCAGCACACGGTCCAGGCGACGCCCGAGGGGTCGCCGCGCCACACCAGCTCGTCGGCGGAGGCGTGGTGCCCGGCGTACTGGACGAAGCGGCCGAACTGCTCGGACCAGAAGTACGGGACGGGGTCGTACGCCGAAGGGGTATCGCCGATGATGTTCGCCGCCACCGTGCGCGGGCCCTGCAGGGCGTTGTCCCAGTGGTGCACGAGGAGGCGCTCGCCATACCTTCCCGAAGGGAAGGAGGAGCAGTCGCCGACCGCGTACACGTCGGGCTCCGAGGTCCGCAGGTGGTCGTCGGCGAGGACCTCCCGGTGGGCGCCCAGGGCGATGCCGGAGTCCGCGAGCCAGGCCGTGGCGGGGCGTGCGCCGATGCCGACGACCACCGCGTCCGCGGGCAGCCGGGTGCCGTCGGTCAGGAAGACGCTGCCGGGTTCGACGCGGTCCACGCGCGCGTGGGTGCGCAGTTCGGCGCCGGAGTCGGCGTACCAAGCCGTCATGGGCGCCGCGACCTCCGCGGGCAGGGCCCCGGCCAGCGGTCGGTCCGCGGCCTCGACGACGGTGACCGCGCAGCCCGCCTCACGCGCGGCGGTCGCGAACTCGGCGCCGATCCAGCCCGCGCCGACGACCACGATGCGGTGCTGTTCGGCGAGCACGGGCCGCAGCCGCTCGGCGTCGTCCAGGGTCCGCAGCAGATGGACACCGGGGACTCCGGATGCGCCGGGCAGCAGGATCGGCTCGGCGCCGGTGGCGATGACCAGGGCGTCGTACGGGACCGGGCCACGCTCGGTGTCCAGTTCGTGCTCCGCGGGGCGCAGGCCCGTGACCTCGTGGCCCAGGCTCAGCTCGATGCCGAGGGCCTCGAAGTCGATGTCGAAGGCGGAGCCCTCCGCCTTGCCGAGCAGCACGGCCTTGGACAGCGGCGGCCTGTCGTACGGCTGGTGGGGTTCCGCGCCGATCAGGGTGACCGCGCCGGTGAACCCCTGCTCGCGCAGGGCCACGGCGGTCTGCACGCCGGCCATCCCCGCGCCCGCGATGACGACCCGGCGCTCTTCCTGCCTCCGCTGCTCACTCACCCGATCACTGTAGGACGGCGGGTGGCGCGCGCCTCAGGGCGCGGCGAGGAGATCTCTGACACACCGTCACCGCCCCTGACCGCACAGCTGCCCTACTGCGCCGGGACGCCAAAGGCTAAGGTTGCCGTGCAGAGCACTCGCGGGAGCCCGGACGCACCGGGCTGAGAGGGAGGCTGGACGGCCTCCGACCGTACGAACCTGATCCGGGTCATGCCGGCGAAGGGAGGGGCTGGACACCCATGCATCCACGGACACCACTCCACACGACGAGCACGAGCACGACCGACGTCCTGGTCGTCGGGGGCGGCATCATCGGCCTGGTCACGGCCTGGCGGGCGGCGCAGCGCGGCCTGTCCACGGCGGTCGTGGACCCCGAGCCCGGCGGCGGCGCGGCGCAGGTGGCCGCGGGCATGCTGGCCGCCGTCACCGAGCTGCACTACGGGGAGCAGACGCTGCTCGCCCTGAACGTGGCATCCGCGCAGCGCTATCCCGACTTCGCCGCCGAGCTGACGGAGGCGAGCGGCCTCGATCTCGGCTACCGCGCGAGCGGCACGCTCGCCGTCGCCCTCGACTCCGACGACCGTGCCCACCTGCGGGAGCTGCACGCCCTTCAGCAGCGGTCGGGGCTCACGTCGGAGTGGCTGAGCGGGCGCGAGTGCCGCCGTCTGGAACCGATGCTCGCGCCCGGCGTCCGGGGCGGGCTGCGGGTCGACGGCGATCACCAGATCGACCCCCGCAGGCTCTCCGCGGCGCTCCTCGTGGCCTGCGAGCGGGCGGGCGTGATCTTCCACCACGCGTGGGCGGAGCGCCTTGCGGTGGTGGCCGACCGGGCCACCGGAGTCGTCCTCGCCGACGGCACCGCTCTGGAGGCCGGTGACACCGTGCTCGCCGGGGGCAGCCTCAGCGGGCGCCTCGACGGGGTCCCGGAGGGCGTACTGCCGCCCGTGCGCCCGGTGAAGGGGCAGGTGCTGCGGCTCACCGTGCCGCAGCGGTACGCGCCGTTCCTGAGCCGCACCGTGCGCGCCGTCGTGCGCGGCAGCCACGTCTACCTGGTGCCGCGCGAGAACGGCGAACTCGTCGTCGGCGCGACCAGCGAGGAGCTCGGCTGGGACACGACGGTCACGGCCGGCGGCGTGTACGAGCTGCTCCGGGACGCCCATGAGCTCGTACCGGGCATCACGGAACTGCCGCTGACGGAGACCCGCGCGGGCCTGCGCCCCGGCTCCCCCGACAACGCCCCGATGCTCGGCCCGACCGCGCTGCCCGGCCTCCAGCTGGCCACCGGGCACTACCGCAACGGCGTACTCCTGACGCCCGTGACCGGCGACGTGATGGCGCACGCCCTGACCACCGGTGAACTGCCCGACGAGGCACGGGGGTTCACTCCCCTGCGCTTCGCCGGCACCCCCCGAGCACAGCACCACATGGAGCAGCCCGCATGACTCTCCCGTCCGACACAGCCGTCACCGCCGTCTCCGTGAACGGAGAGGCGCGCGACGTGGCCACGGGCACCACGCTCGAAGCCCTCGTCGCGACCCTCACCGCGGCCCCGTCCGGCGTCGCCGCCGCGCTCAACGAAACCGTGGTCCCGCGTACGCGCTGGTCCACCACCCCGCTCACCGACGGGGACCGCGTCGAGGTCCTCACCGCCGTCCAAGGAGGCTGAACCGACATGGCAGACGACCCCTTCGTCATCGGCGGGCTCACCCTCTCCTCGCGCCTGATCATGGGTACGGGCGGTGCGCCGAGCCTGGACGTCCTGGAGCGGTCCCTGATCGCCTCCGGGACGGAGCTGACGACCGTCGCGATGCGCCGCCTCGATCCCGGTGTGCAGGGCTCGGTGCTCTCCGTCCTCGACCGGCTCGGCATCCGCGTCCTGCCGAACACGGCGGGCTGCTTCACCGCGGGAGAGGCCGTCCTGACCGCCCGGCTCGCTCGGGAGGCGCTCGGCACCGACCTGGTGAAGCTGGAGGTCATCGCGGACGAGCGCACGCTGCTTCCTGACCCGATCGAGCTCATCGACGCCGCCGAGACCCTCGTCGACGACGGCTTCACGGTCCTTCCGTACACGAACGACGACCCAGTCCTCGCCCGGAAGCTGGAGGACGTGGGCTGCGCGGCGATCATGCCGCTCGGCTCCCCCATCGGCTCCGGGCTCGGCATCCGCAACCCGCACAACTTCCAGCTGATCGTCGAGCACGCGCGCGTGCCGGTGATCCTGGACGCGGGCGCGGGAACGGCGTCCGACGCGGCGCTCGCCATGGAGCTGGGGTGCGCGGGTGTGATGCTCGCCTCGGCCGTGACGCGGGCGCAGGAGCCGGTCCTCATGGCCGAGGGCATGCGGCACGGGGTCGAGGCGGGGCGGCTCGCGTACCGGGCAGGGCGCATTCCCCGGCGGCACTTCGCCGAGGCGTCCTCGCCCGTGGCGGGTATGGCCAGGCTCGATCCGGAGCGGCCCGCGTTCTGAGCGTCGCGTGCCTGTCACAGCTCGGCTGCAGTCGGGGCCCGAGCCAACCCGGGCGGGCAACCCTGTCAGCGGTGGCTCGTAGACTCCCTGCGTGGACACGACCCTTCAGGACCCGCTCGTCGGGCAGGTGCTCGACGGCCGCTATCGCGTGGACGGGCGGATCGCGGTCGGCGGGATGGCCACGGTCTACCGGGCCGTGGACACCCGCCTCGACCGCGTGCTCGCGCTCAAGGTGATGCACCCGACGCTGGCCGCCGACGTCTCTTTCGTCGACCGCTTCATCCGCGAGGCGAAGTCGGTCGCCCGGCTCTCGCACCCGAACGTGGTGGGGGTGTACGACCAGGGCGCCGACGGGGCTTACGTCTATCTCGCGATGGAGTACATCGCCGGTTGCACCCTGCGTGACGTGCTCCGCGAGCGCGGCGCCCTGCAGCCGCGCGCCGCCCTCGACATCCTGGAGCCGGTCCTCGCCGCGCTGGGCGCCGCGCACCGCGCGGGCTTCGTGCACCGCGACATGAAGCCGGAGAACGTCCTCATAGGGGACGACGGCCGGGTCAAGGTCGCCGACTTCGGACTCGTGCGCGCGGTGGACACCGTCACGAACACGACCGGCACGGTCCTCGGCACCGTCTCCTACCTCGCTCCCGAGCAGATAGAGCACGGCACGGCCGACACACGCGTGGATGTGTACGCGTGCGGCGTCGTGCTCTACGAAATGCTGACCGGCGCCAAGCCGCACTCCGGTGAGACCCCCGCCCAGGTGCTCTACCAACACCTCCACGAGGATGTGCCGCCCCCCTCGGCGGCCGTCCCGGGGCTCGCCGTCGAGCTGGACGACCTGGTGGCCTCCGCCACCGCCCGCACCCCCGACGTACGCCCGCACGACGCGGTGGCGCTGCTCGGGCAGGCCAGGCTGGCGCGGGCCGCGCTCTCCGTGGAGCAGCTGGACGCGGTGCCGCCGCAGGCACTGGCGGCGGACCCCGGCCATGACAACTCCGACGACCGTACGAGCGTGATCCCGCGCGCGGCACGCTCCGTACAGCTGCCGCTTCCGACGGACGGTGACGAGGACCGGCAGGACCAGCTCAACCGCACGAGCGTCCTCGCGTCCCCGCCGCCCGCTCCACCGGCCGCGCCTAGCCGCAGGCGCCCCGCTCCGCGCCGCCGCACGTTCGCGGTGGTCGCCGCCGTCCTGCTGGCGCTCGGCCTCGGCGCCGGGGTCTGGTACATCAACTCCGGCCAGTTCACGAAGGTCCCGCCGCTCCTGGCGAAGACCGAGTCGGCGGCCAAGAAACGCCTCGGCGAAGAGGGGCTCGAGGTCAACGACGTCAAGCGCGCCTACAGCGACACCGACAAGCGCGGCACGGTCATGGCCACCGACCCCGAGGCGGGCGAGCGCATCCGTGACAACGACGGAGTGACGCTGACCATCTCGAAGGGTCCCGAGATCGTGAAGGTGCCGAGCCTCGCGGACACTCCGCTGGCCAAGGCGAAGGACGAGCTCAAGGACGCCGGGTTCGCTCCCGGGATGACGAAGAGGGCCTTCAGCGAAGACGTCCGCAAGGGCTCCGTGATCAGCACGGACCCGAAGGCGGGCACCAAGCGCAAGGCGGGCTCGGCCATCGCGATCACCGTCAGCAAGGGTCCTGAGGTCGAGGTCCCGGACGTGACCGGCGATTCCCAGGCCGACGCGACCTCCGAGCTGGAGGACCTGGGCCTGAAGGTTGAGATCGAGACGGAGCGGGTCTACTCCGACGAGGACAAGGGCACAGTCGTCGACCAGTCACCCAGGGAGGGCCAGAAGCGGCTCGCCGAGGGCGACACGGTCACGCTGACGCTGTCCAAGGGCCCCGAGATGATCGAGGTCCCGGACGTCGAGGGCATGAGCGTCGACGACGCCAAGCAGGAGCTGAAGGACGCCAAGTTCGAGGTCGAGGAGGACCGCGGCCTGCTCGGCCTCTTCGGGGACACGGTGAAGAGCCAGTCCGTGGAGGGCGGCGAAGAGGCACCCAAGGGCTCCACGATCACCATCGAGATCCGCTGATCCGTTGATCCGCTGACGGGAGACTCACGCGCTCATGCCACCCTTGAGCGCGTGAGCAGCATCGACTCCCCCAGCACCGATTCCTTCAGCGCCTCGTCACGCAACCCCGTCGGCAGCCATGTCCCCGTGGCCGGCGGTCTCGCGTCCGTGGGGCTTTCGTACGCCCGTGACCTGGGAGCCGAGGCCGTCCAGGTCTTCGTGGCCAATCCTCGCGGCTGGGCCACTCCGCCCGGCAACCCGAAGCAGGACGAGGAGTTCCGCGCGGCCTGCGCCGCCGAGGGAATACCCGCGTACGTCCACGCGCCCTACCTCATCAACTTCGGGTCGCACACCGAGGCGACCGTAGAGAAGTCCGTGGAGTCGCTGCGCCACTCGCTGCGCCGGGCCCGCGCCATCGGCGCGCTGGGGGTCGTCGTGCACACCGGCTCCGCGACCGGCGGCCGGGACCGCGCCGTCGCGCTGCGGCAGGTGCGCGACCGGATGCTGCCGCTGTTGGACGAGCTGACGCACGACGACGACCCCTATCTCCTCCTGGAGTCGACCGCGGGCCAGGGCTTCTCGCTCTGCTCCCGCACCTGGGACTTCGGCCCCTACTTCGACGCCCTCGACGCCCACCCGAAGCTGGGCGTCTGCCTCGACACCTGCCACATCTTCGCGGCGGGCCACGATCTGACCGGCCCCAGCGGCATGAAGCAGACGCTGGACCTCCTGGTCGACACCGTCGGCGAGGGCCGCCTGAAGCTGGTGCACGCCAACGACTCCAAGGACGTGGCCGGCGCCCACAAGGACCGCCACGAGAACATCGGCACCGGTCACATCGGCGAGGAGCCCTTCCGCGAGCTGATGACACACGCGGCGACCGAGAACGTGCCACTGATCATCGAGACCCCGGGCGGCAAGGAGGGGCACGCGACGGACGTGGCACGGCTGAAGGAGCTCCGGAGCGTCTAGCAGCCCCAGAAGCCTCTGAGATCCCTTGAGGAATACCCCCCAGGGGTATACGGTTCCTGCCAGGCGGCAGGAACCGTTGTCCGACGTCGGGGGATTCTCATGCAGCACGGTCACGACACGCACGCCGAGCACGCGCACCACGAGCACGCGCACGACGGTCACACGCACGGCATGGGCAAGGTCAGCTGGCGCATGGCGGCGCAGGCCACCCTCCACTGCCTCACCGGGTGCGCCATCGGCGAGATCCTCGGCATGGTCATCGGCACCGCGCTCGGCTGGGGGAACGTACAGACGATGATCCTCGCGATCACCCTGGCCTTCTTCTTCGGCTACGCCCTGACGCTGCGCGGCATCCTCAAGGCGGGCGTCGACTTCAGGACGGCGTTCCGGGTAGCGCTCGCCGCGGACACCCTGTCCATCGCAGTGATGGAGCTCATCGACAACGGCGTGATCGCGCTCTGGCCGGGGGCGATGGACGCCCACCCGGCGGACCCGATGTTCTGGTACATCCTCGCGATCGCGCTGGCCGCCGCCTTCGTGATCACCGTCCCGGTCAACAAGTGGATGATCGGCCGCGGCAAGGGCCACGCGGTGGTGCATCAGTACCACCACTGACAAGAGCCACGACTAGAGCTCGGGGCCGTCCCCGGGCTCTTCCTGGTAGGAGTAGCGCTGCTCGGTCCAGGGGTCGCCCACGTTGTGGTAGCCGCGCTCCTCCCAGAAGCCGCGGCGGTCGGCGGTCATGTACTCGACGCCGCGGACCCACTTGGGTCCCTTCCACGCGTACAGATGGGGCACCACGAGCCGCAGGGGGAATCCGTGCTCCGCGGTCAGCAGTTCGCCCCCTTTGTGGGTGGCGAAGATCGTGCGCTCGTCCAGGAAGTCGTCCATGCGCAGATTCGAGCTGAAGCCGTACTCGGCCCAGACCATCACGTGGGTGGCGTCCGGCGCCGGCGGGGCGATCTCGACCAGCGCCCGCGCGGGGACACCGCCCCATTCGGCGCCGAGCATGCTGAACTTCGTGACGCAGTGCAGATCGCCGACCACGGTGGCGTACGGAAGAGCCGAGAACTCCTCGTGCGTCCAGCAGTGCTTGGCACCGTCGGCGGTGGCCCCGAAGACCCTGAACTCCCAGCGCTCCGGGCGGAACTTCGGCACCGGACCGTAGTGGGTGACCGGCCAGCCCCGCTGAAGTCGCTGCCCCGGTGGGAGCTCCGGCTCCACTGCTTCCCGAGATGCGCGATCCGCCGACTGACCCATGTGTCCATCCTGACAGACCCGGGTAGGTGGACGTGACCAGGAGGCCGCCGATGGAGGCCGCCCGGACGCTGATTGGGGCAACTCCTACTAAGCGTGCACTTACTGGACGGCCTCTCGCACCGGTGCAAGGATGCGCGGAACCTGCCCAGTTACCACGTGGAAGGAGCCTCTGCGATGCAGGGCGACCCCGAGGTCATCGAATTTCTCAACGAGCAGCTGAGCGCCGAGCTCACGGCGATCAACCAGTACTTTCTCCACGCCAAGATGCAGGAGAACTTCGGCTGGCCCAAGCTCGCCAAGTACACCCGGTCCGAGTCGATCGACGAGATGAAGCACGCGGAGATCCTGACCGACCGGATTCTGTTCCTCGACGGCCTGCCCAACTACCAGCGGCTCTTCCACGTACGCGTGGGTCAGACCGTCACGGAGATGTTCCAGGCGGACCGGCAGATCGAGGCGGAGGCGATCGACCGCCTCAAGCGCGGCATCGAGGTGATGCGCGGCAAGGGGGACATCACTTCCGCGAACATCTTCGAGTCGATCCTCGAGGACGAGGAGCACCACATCGACTATCTCGACACCCAGCTCGAACTGGTCGAGAAGCTGGGCGAGCCGCTCTACATCGCGCAGCTCATCGAGCAGCCGGAGAGCTAGACACCCTGCGGCGAGCTAGGCGGCCTCGTCCAGGCCGGTGTCACGGCCGGTGTCCAGGGTCGCGTCCAGGCCGGTGAGGACGGGCTCGCCCTGGTCGGCAAGCTGCCTGCGGGGGCACGCGCCCCGGCCCAGGAGTGCCTGGATGCTCCGTACGCACGAACCGCAGTCGGTGCCCGCCTTGCTGGCGGACGCTATCTGGCGGGGCGTGCAGGCGCCGTCGGCCGCGTGCTGCTTCACCTGCGCCTCGGTGACTCCGAAGCAGTTGCAGACGTACACGCGGTTCACCTCCCGGGCAGGATTCATCGGCGGCGCCGTCCCGATGAACGGTGAGGCTAACCTAACCTTACCCACGCCCCGAGGTCCACAAAAGCCCTGATACGCCGGTGGGGCACGGATCACATGGATCCGTGCCCCACCGCCGCGTCGTGCGGGAATACCTACCGATACCTACTGGTCGCGGTACATCTCCGCCACCAGGAACGCCAGGTCCAGGGATTGGCTGCGGTTCAGGCGCGGGTCGCAGGCCGTCTCGTAGCGCTGGTGGAGGTCGTCGACGAAGATCTCGTCGCCGCCGCCCACGCACTCGGTGACGTCGTCACCGGTGAGCTCGACGTGGATGCCACCCGGGTGGGTGCCGAGCGCCTTGTGGACCTCGAAGAAGCCCTTGACCTCGTCCAGCACGTCGTCGAAGCGGCGCGTCTTGTGGCCGGAGGCCGCCTCGTAGGTGTTGCCGTGCATCGGGTCGGTGATCCAGGCGACGGTCGCGCCGGAGGCGGTGACCTTCTCGACCAGCTCCGGGAGCTTGTCCCTGACCTTGTCCGCGCCCATGCGGACGATGAAGGTCAGGCGGCCGGGCTCACGGTCCGGGTCGAGGCGCTCGATGTACTGCAGCGCCTCTTCCGAGGTCGTCGTCGGGCCGAGCTTGATGCCGATCGGGTTGCGCACCTTGGAGGCGAACTCGATGTGCGCGCCGTCCAGTTGACGGGTGCGCTCACCGATCCAGACCATGTGGCCCGAGGTGTCGTAAAGACGCCCGGTGCGCGAGTCCACGCGGGTGAGCGCCGACTCGTAGTCGAGGAGCAGCGCCTCGTGCGAGGCGTAGAACTCGACGGTCTTGAACTCCTCCGGGTCCGTCCCGCAGGCGCGCATGAAGTTGAGCGCGTTGTCGATCTCGCGCGCCAGCTGCTCGTACCGCTGACCCGACGGGGACGACTTCACGAAGTCCTGGTTCCAGGCGTGCACCTGGCGCAGGTCGGCGTAACCGCCGGTGGTGAAGGCGCGCACGAGGTTGAGCGTCGAGGCGGAGGCGTTGTACATCCGCTTGAGGCGCTCGGGGTCCGGGACGCGGGACTTCTCGTCGAAGTCGAAGCCGTTGACCGAGTCGCCGCGGTACGTCGGCAGGGTCACGCCGTCGCGGGTCTCGGTGCCCTTGGAGCGCGGCTTGGAGTACTGCCCCGCGATGCGGCCGACCTTCACGACGGGCACGGAGGCCGCGTACGTCAGGACGGCGCCCATCTGGAGCAGCGTCTTCAGCTTGTTTCGGATGTGGTCGGCCGACACGGCGTCGAAGGCCTCGGCGCAGTCGCCGCCCTGAAGCAGGAACGCCTCTCCCTTGGCGACGGAGGCCAGTCGGGCGCGCAGCTGGTCGCACTCGCCCGCGAAGACGAGCGGCGGATACGACTCGAGGTCCGCGATCACATCGCGCAGAGCCTCGGCATCGGGGTACTCAGGCTGCTGCGCCGCGGGAAGGTCTCGCCAGGTGTTGCCACCGTTAGGGGTGGTCTTAGCGTTCACGGTCACCCTCACAACATTACGGGGTGATGTCCGCCGTCCATTCACCCGCTCACCAAGTGAGACGGACCCGACACAGCCGAGCGCCGGCGCTCGAGATCCCGCTCACCGGCGGCCGGTGTCGCCAGGGCGAGCTTGCGGTGCGTGCGGCGCAGCATCAGACGGGCCATGAAGGGGTGGGCCTGCTTCACCACAGCCCAGTAGATCCGTCCGCGCAGGGTGTCGGTCCGCACGGTGGAGCTCAGGGTGACGTACCGCTCGTCGACCAGGATCGAGGCGCGCGCCGTCAGGCCCCGGACCTCCACTTCGAGGAGCAGCTCGTCGCCCTCGCGGGCGATGACCGGGAAGGCGTCGCGCAGGATGCCGGTCCAGGCCTCAGGGTCGCGCAGCTGCCCCGGGAGCAGCTCCATGCGATACGCGTCCTCGTAGCCGGGGCGGTCCACGGCGGTACGGATCAGCTGGGCGGCCTCCGGGATACCGACCGTCTCGGGGCGGCTCCACATGAGCCGGTTGTAGAGCCGCACCCTGGGCGACCACCGGACGGGGCGGGCGCAGCCGCCCGCCGCGGCCCGCTCGACGTTGTCGAAGACCTCTTCGATGACCGTGTCGTGCAGGGGCCGGACGACGGCGGGCCACAACAGGCGGTTCCTGCCGAGGAGTTCGGTCTCCAGGACATGGCGAACGCGGCAGCGCCCCTCCCCCATCGGCTCGACGGTCATTTCGTGGAAGCCGTTGTCCGGCGGCGTGAAGGCGAAGCGCACACGGCGCCCCGGCTCATACTCCGTGACGCTGTAGCGGACCGGGCCGTGGCCGCCGGTCGCACCCACGCCGAGCGGGCGGTCGAAGGCCATCGCCGCCCAGGCCGGCGTCGGGAAGAGGGGGTCGTCGTCGGCGGAGAGCCGGTCGAGCAGGGCGCCCACGACCTCCGCCGGAGCCTTGATCACGCGCTCGTGTTCATTGACTACCGCGCTCATCACGAACCTCCATACGCTGGCGTATGGTCGACCATACGGTACCGTACGGTCATGGCGCAACGGCAGCAGAAGAAGCCCGCGACGAAGCCCCGGCTCACCGCTCAGGACTGGGCGGACGCCGCCCTCACCGCGATCGGCGAGGGCGGTATCGCCGCCGTCGCGGTGGAGCCCCTCGCCGTCCGGCTCGGCACCACCAAGGGGAGCTTCTACTGGCACTTCGCCAACCGTGACGCCCTCATCGAGGCCGCCCTGGACCGCTGGGCGGAGACCAGCACCGAGGAGATGATCCAGGAGGTCGAGGCCGAGCCCGACCCCCGGCGGCGCGTCCGTCTCCTCTTCGGCGAGGCCATCGCGTCGGCCACCTCCGGCTCACTGGAGGTGGCCCTCCTCGCGACGGCCGGGCACCCCCAGGTCGCCGCGGCCCTGCGCCGCGTGACCGAGCGCCGGGTGGCGTACGTCGCCGAGCTCTTCGCCGGGCTCGGCTTCCCCGAGCCGGAGGCCCGGCGCCGCGGGCTGCTCGCGTACACGGTCTATCTGGGGCACGTACAGCTCGGGCACGCGGTGCCGTCGGCGCTGCCCACCGTCGACGAGTTCGGCGCCTATCTGGACGAGGCCCTGGACATCCTGATGATGCGCTAGGGTGCGGACCATGCACGCGCAGACGACGACTCGTAACTGGTGGTGGCCCGCTCATCCGGCGGCCCACTGATTCTGCGCGTATCGAGACTCGCGAAGGCCGCCCGAGGGGCGGCCTTCAGTGTTTTCCGGAGCGGGTTCTCCGGGGCGGGCCGTTCCTCTCCGAGTGAGAAGGAACAAACCCGATGGAAGACCCGATGGACATCCCGAACCCGCTCGCGGGGCTGCTGACGGACGACCGTCCGTTCGCCGTGCTCCGCCGCCGCACGCCCGGCCATGACCACGACACGGTCGAGGTTTTGATCGGCGCGGTCGCCTCGTACGACCGGCTCGCCGACATCCCCGACGAGGGCCTCGCCCTGATCCCCTTCCGGCAGATCAGGGAGCGCGGATTCGACGTACGCGACGACGGCACGCCGCTCACGGTCCTGACCCCCGACGAGACCTACGAACTCCCGCTCCCCGAAGCCCTGACGGCGCTGCCCACTCATGACGTGCGCGTCAAGGGCGGGGCCTTCGACGTCGACGACGCCGCGTACGGGGAGATCGTCGGGCGGGTGCTTCGCGAGGAGATCGGGCGGGGCGAGGGCGCCAACTTCGTCATCCGGCGCACGTACGAGGGTGAGATCCCCGGATTCGGCAGGGCGGACGCCCTGGCTCTCTTCCGCAGGCTGCTCGTGGGCGAGCGGGGCGCCTACTGGACGTACGTCGTGCACACCGGGGAGCGGACGCTGGTCGGGGCGAGCCCCGAGGTGCATGTGCGGATGTCCGGCGGGACGGTCGTCATGAACCCGATCAGCGGGACCTACCGCTACCCGGCCGAAGGCCCCACGGCGGACGACCTGCTCGGCTTCCTGGCCGACGGCAAGGAGACCGAGGAGCTGTCGATGGTCGTCGACGAGGAGCTCAAGATGATGTGCACCGTCGGCGACATGGGCGGTGTCGTGGTCGGGCCGCGGCTCAAGGAGATGGCCCATCTCGCCCACACCGAGTACGAGTTGCGGGGCAAGTCGTCCCTCGACGCGCGCGAGGTCCTGAAGGAGACGATGTTCGCGGCGACCGTCACCGGCTCGCCCGTGCAGAACGCCTGCCGCGTCATCGAGCGGCATGAGGAGGGCGGGCGTGGCTACTACGCCGGAGCCCTCGCCCTCATCGGCCGCGACGCGGGCGGCGCCCAGACCCTGGACTCCCCCATCCTGATCCGCACCGCCGACATCTCCGCGGACGGAAAGCTCCGGGTCCCGGTCGGCGCGACGCTCGTGCGGGGCTCGGACCCGGCGGGCGAGGTGGCCGAGACGCACGCGAAGGCGGCGGGTGTCCTCGCCGCCCTCGGGGTGCGTCCCGGCAGGCCCCGCGACGAGGGCGTACGCCCCGCTCTGGCCGACGACCCGCGGGTGCGAACGGCCCTGGACAGCCGGCGGGCCGGGCTCGCGCCGTTCTGGCTGCGGATGCAGGAGCAGATGGCGGAGCTGTCCGGGCACGCCCTGGTGATCGACGGCGAGGACACGTTCACGGCGATGCTGGCGCATCTGCTCCGCTCGTCGGGCCTCACGGTCTCCGTACGCCGCTACGACGAGCCGGGTCTGCGGGAGGCGGCCCTGGCGCACGAGGGTCCGCTGGTCATCGGGCCAGGACCCGGTGATCCGTCGGACCCCACCGACCCGAAGATGACCTTCCTGCGCTCCCTGACCGCCGAGGTGATCAGCGGTCACCGCCACGGCGTCCTCGGCGTCTGCCTCGGCCATGAGCTCCTGGCCGCCGAACTGGGCCTGGAGATCGTCCGCAAGGAAGTCCCGTACCAGGGCGCCCAGACGCGGATCGACCTGTTCGGACGGCCGGAGACGGTCGGCTTCTACAACAGCTTCGTGGCCCGCTGCGACGAGGAGACGGCGCTGGAACTTGCCGCGCACGGCATCGAGGTCAGCAGGGACACGGGCACCGGGGAGGTGCACGCGCTGCGGGGGCCCGGCTTCGCGGGCGTGCAGTTCCACCCGGAGTCGGTGCTCTCGCTGCGCGGGACGGCGATCGTGCGGGAGCTGCTGTCCGGGGTGCTGGTCTAGGACCGGGCTAGGAGGCGGGGGCCGCCGGGACCAGCACGTTCTCGCTGCGGCGGCCCTCCTTGTAGTCCAGGACGTTCTGCAGCGTGGTGTCGATGATCTGGCCGACCGCGTCCACGGTGTAGTACGCCTGGTGCGAGGTGACCACGACGTTCGGGAACGTCACCAGGCGGGCCAGGGTGTCGTCCTCGATGGCCTCCAGGGACTTGTCGAGGAAGAAGAGCCCGGCCTCCGCCTCGTACACATCGAGCCCGACGCCCGCGAAGCGCCCCCTCCGCAGCTCCGAGACCAGGGCGTCGGTGTCGATCAGGCCGCCGCGGCTGGAGTTCACCAGGATCGCGTCGTCCTTCATCGTCCGCAGCGCGTCGGCGCCGATGATGTGCTGTGTCGCGGGGAGCAGCGGTACGTGCAGGCTGATCAGGTCGGCCTCCGCGAAGAGCTCCTCCTTCGCGACGTACTTCATGCCGAGTTCCACGCACGCGGGGTTCTCGGCGACGTCCCAGCCGAGCAGCCGCATCCCGAAGCCGTGCGCGATCCGGGTGAACGCCTCGCCGATCTTCCCGGTGCCGAGCACGCCCACCGTGCGGCCCCGCAGGTCGCGGCCCATCAGCCCGTCCAGCCTGAAGTCGAAGTCGCGGGTGCGGTTGCTGGCGCGGACGATGCGGCGGTTGACGGCCATCGCGAGGGTCCAGGCGAACTCGGCGACGGAGTACGGCGAGTAGTACGAGACGCGGGCGATGGTGAGACCGAGGCGCTCGGCCACCTGGAGATCGATGTTGTTGAACCCGGTCGAACGCTGGGCGATCATCTGCGTCCCGCCCGCCGCGAGGGTCTGCAGGACACGGTTGCCGAGATCGGCGTTGACGCTGGTCGAGACGATCTCGTAGCCGGCGGCGATGGGGGCGGTGTCCTCGGTGAGGAAGACGTCCAGACAGCGCACGTCGTGGTGCGCGGCGAAGGCCTTCTCGACCAGCGGCTTCTCGTCGGCCTGCACGCCGAAGGCGAGGATCTCCATGGGGCCGAGTGTAGGTACGACGGGGTGGATCGGCATTGCGGGGAAACGGGTGGGCGGGTGGGAGAAATCCGCCGCGAAGCGGCGACACAGGGCACCCGCCCACCGGGATCAGCCGAAGACCAGCCGAAGATCAGCCGAAGAAAACGCCCACCTCGGAGTAGAGCTCCGGGTCAACAGTCTTCAGCTTCGACGTAGCGTCAGCGATAGGCACTCGCACGATGTCCGTGCCCCGCAGCGCGACCATCTTCCCGAAGTCGCCGTCCCGCACGGCCTCGATCGCGTGCAGCCCGAAGCGCGTGGCCAGCCAGCGGTCGAAGGCGCTGGGCGTCCCGCCGCGCTGGACGTGCCCGAGGACGGTGGTCCTCGCCTCCTTGCCGGTCCTCCCTTCGATCTCCTTGGCCAGCCACTCCCCCACGCCCGAGAGCCGCACATGCCCGAAGGAGTCCTGCGTGCCGTCCTTGAGGACCATCTCGCCGTCCTTGGGCATGGCCCCTTCCGCGACGACGACGATCGGCGCGTACGACGCCTTGAACCGCGAGGTCACCCAGGCACACACCTGGTCGACGTCGAAGCGCTGCTCCGGGATGAGGATGACGTTCGCGCCGCCCGCGAGCCCCGAGTGCAGCGCGATCCAGCCCGCGTGCCGCCCCATGACCTCGACCACCAGGACCCGCATGTGCGACTCGGCGGTGGTGTGCAGCCGGTCGATCGCCTCGGTGGCGATGCCCACCGCGGTGTCGAAACCGAAGGTGTAGTCCGTGGCGGACAGGTCGTTGTCGATGGTCTTCGGTACGCCGACGACGTTGATGCCGTACTCGTCGGTGAGCCGCGCGGCGACGCCGAGGGTGTCCTCGCCGCCGATCGCGATGAGGGACTCGACCTCGTACTTGGCGAGGTTCTCCTTGATCCGGCGGATGCCGTTCTCCGCCTTGAGCGGGTTGGTGCGCGAGGAGCCGAGGATGGTGCCGCCCCGGGGCAGGATGCCGCGCACGGCCGGGATGTCGAGCGGGACGGTGTCGCCCTCCAGCGGACCGCGCCAGCCGTCCCGGAAGCCGACGAAGTCGTAGCCGTACTCCTGCACGCCCTTGCGGACGACGCCCCGGATGACGGCGTTGAGCCCGGGGCAGTCGCCGCCTCCGGTCAGTACTCCGATTTTCTTGGCCGCCATGGAAACGTCCCTTCGCCTCAGTGACCTGTATGCGAGTCACGCTAATGGTGATACAGGTCACTCAGGGACGGTCCGGATGGTCAATTCCTGTCCGTTACAGGGGAGTTGATCACGCGAGTTCACCCTTATGAGGGGTCGCCCGAGGGGTCGCCCGAGGGATCACGCGTCGTCGAGACCCCGCTCGATCGCGTACCGCACGAGTTCTACGCGGTTGTGCAACTGGAGCTTGCCCAGGGTGTTCTGCACGTGGTTCTGCACGGTGCGGTGCGAGATGACGAGGCGCTCGGCGATCTGTTTGTAGCTCAGTCCCTTGGCGACCAGGCGCAGCACCTCGGTCTCGCGGTCGGTCAGCTGCGGCGCCTTCGGCTCGTCCGGGGTGCCGGGCGCCGGATCGGATGCCAGGCGGCGGTACTCGCCGAGGACGAGGCCCGCGAGGCCCGGCGTGAACACCGTGTCGCCGACGGCCGTGCGGCGCACCGCGTCGGTCAGCTCGGCGGTGGAGGCCGACTTCAGGAGGTAGCCGGTGGCGCCGGACTTGACCGCCTCCAGGACGTCCGCGTGCTCGCCGCTCGCCGACAGGACGAGGACGCGCAGGGCGGGGTTGGCGCCGACGAGTTCCTTGCAGACCTGGACGCCCGGCTTCAGGGGCAGGTTCAGGTCGAGTACGAGGACGTCGGGCGCGGCGGCCTGCGCGCGGCGCACGGCCTGGTCGCCGTCGCCCGCCGTGGCGACGACGTCGAACCCGGCCTCCGCGAGGTCGCGGGCGACCGCGTCCCGCCACATCGGGTGGTCGTCGACCACCATGACCCTGACGGCGCCGTCCTGCTGTCGTTGCTCGTTCATCGTTCCTTTCCTGCCTTCCCCCGTGGGACTCTCAGTTCTACTTCCGTGCCCTGGCCCGGCACCGAGATCAGCTCGGCCGTGCCGCCGATGTCCCGCAGCCGGCCCCGGATCGACAGGGCGACACCGAGCCGCCCCTCGCCCTCGGCCTCGGCGAGACGGCCCTCGGGGATGCCGGGGCCGTCGTCCCGCACCGTCACGATCACGGCGTCCGGCTCGTCCTCGACCAGGATCCAGGCTCCGGCGTCCTCGCCCGCGTGCCGGTGGACGTTGTCCAGGGCAGCGCCGACGGCGGCGGCCAGCTCCCTGGCCGCCTTCGGCTCCAGGGCGACCGGAGCGCCCGGCTCCGAGACGGTCACCCGGGCGCCCGCGTACGGGAAGAGCAGGGACCGCAGGTCGCAGACGTCTGCGTCATCGGTGTCGTCGTCCGGCTCTTCCACCGCGCGGACGACGGCCCCCATCGAGGCGTCCTCCGACTCGTGCGACGTGCGGACCAGGCCGCCCGCCACCAGCGTGCGCAGCGCGACCTCCTGCTCCCCCGCCATCCTGCCGAGCTCCGCCGCCTCGCCGCCGATCGCGCTGCCGCGCCGCTGCACCATCGCGAGGACCTGGAGCACGCTGTCGTGAATGTCCCGGGCCAGACGCTCACGCTCGCGGGTCGCGGCCTCGATCTCCAGGGCGCGGGCGAGGGTGCGCTCGGAGGCGCGGGCCACCTCGACGACGTATCCGATGGCGATGGAGGCGATGCACACGAGCAGGACGTTGTGGAGCGTGTCCTGGGTGGGCCTGCCGCGCTGCGCGATGTTGGCGACGCCGACGAGGGCCGACGCGAACGCCGCCCACCGCCAGCCGCCCTTGATCGCGAAGGCGAGCACCGCGCCGGCCGTCCATATCGACGGCAGCGTCGGGCCGTCGTGGACGATCCGCTGGTGCGAGTCGGCGACCGGCGTGAGCAGGATGCCGACCAGCGCGATGGTCAGGTCGGTGATCAGGAACCGCTTGGTGCAGCTGGCCGCGTTCGCGACCTTCGGCAGCGTGCCGAAGGTCCATCCCGCGAGCACCACGTAGTACGCGACGGCCACCCAGGGGCGGTCGAACTTCTCGTGCGCGGCCACGAAGAGGCCGATCGCGTACAGCATCGTCAGTACGCGGTAGCCGGTCAGGGCACGCCACAGCGGCTGCTCGACCGACATCCTCATGACGCGTACGCGCTTGGTCATCTCCCCCACCCCTCGGGCAGCCCGGCGGGCTCCCCGTGCGCCCGGCTCCCTCTCCCAGCGACGCGCTTACGTGCCGGACCGTTCCTTCTCGGCCGCCGCGACCGCCTTCTCCGCCTTCTTCTCCGCTTCCTTCTCGGCCTTCGCCGCCTCCGTGAGCCGGCGCTTGGCCGCCGTCGCGTACTCGTCGACGTACTCCTGGCCGGAAAGCTTCATGATCTCGTACATGACCTCGTCGGTCACCGCACGCAGGACGAACCGGTCCTGCTCCATGCCGTGGTACCGGCTGAAGTCGAGCGGCTCGCCGATCCTGATGCCCGGCCGCATCAGCTTCGGCATCACCTTGCCGGGCGGCTGGATCTTCTCCGTGTCGATCATCGCCACGGGGAGCACGGGCGCCCCGGTGGCGAGGGCCACGCGCGCGAGGCCGCCGGGCTTGCCACGGTAGAGCCTCCCGTCGGGCGAACGCGTGCCTTCCGGGTAGATACCGAAGAGCTCACCGCGCTCCAGGACCTCGATGCCGCTCTTGATGGCCGCCTCGCCCGCGCCGCGGCCGCCGGAGCGGTCGACGGGCAGCTGGCCCACGCCCTTGAAGAAGGCCGCCGTGAGCTTGCCCTTCACGCCCGGAGACGTGAAGTACTCCGCCTTCGCGATGAAGGTGACCTTGCGGTCGAGGACCGCGGGCAGGAAGAAGGAGTCCGAGAAGGAGAGATGGTTGCTCGCCAGGATGGCCGGTCCATCGGCGGGTACGTTCTCAAGGCCTTCCACCCAGGGCCTGAAGCCGAGCTTCAGCGGCCCTCCGATGGCGACCTTCATTGCGCCGTAGATCAAACCGTGTGCCTCCTGTTAAGTGTGGATCAGACCTTAACCCGCAGTAAGCCCAAAGGGCCCGACGACCCTGGTCGGTGTCAGTCCGGTCGCGTACGGTGAAGTACTCCCACCCCGCAGCCACATCTCACGAAGGAGACCGAAGTGCCGGTCCTCCCCGGAGCCGAGCCGTACCGCCACGAGGGCGGCGAGGTCGGCGTCCTCCTCTGTCACGGCTTCACCGGAACCCCGCAGTCCCTGCGCCCCTGGGCGGAGTACCTCGCGGGCCGCGGTCTGACCGTCTCGCTCCCGCTGCTGCCGGGCCACGGCACGCGCTGGGAGGACCTCCAGGTCACCGGCTGGCAGGACTGGTACGCGGAGGTGGAGCGTGAGCTGCGCGGGCTCCTCGAGCGGTGCACGGAGGTCTTCGTCTTCGGTCTGTCCATGGGTGGCGCGCTGGCGCTGCGGCTCGCATCGAAGCACGGCGACGAGGTGCGCGGCCTCGTCCTGGTGAACCCGGCGAACAAAGTGCACGGCCTGGCCGCGCACGCGCTGCCGTTCGCCCGGCATCTGGTGCCCACGACGCCGGGCATCGCCAGCGACATCGCCCTGGAGGGCTCGGAGGAGCTCGCGTACACCCGGGTGCCGCTGCACGCCGCCCACTCGCTGCGCCGGTTCTTCCAGCGGCTCGACCGTGAACTGCCGCAGGTGACGCAGCCGTTGCTGCTGCTGCACAGCCCGCAGGACCATGTGGTGCCCCCGGCCGACTCGGCCAGGATTCTCGGCCAGGTGTCCTCCACGGACGTCACCGAGACCATCCTGGAACAGAGCTACCACGTCGCGACGTTGGACCACGATGCGGACCGGATCTTCGAGGAGAGCTACGCGTTCATCGGCCGGCTCGCCCCCAGTGTCGGTAAGGAAGGGACGGCCACCGGTGGCTGAGCAGGACAGAATCGAACCCGACGGCGACGAGAGCCGCGAGCCGGAGAAGCGCCAGGAGCCCTCCGAGGACAAGGGCCTGCCGATCGACGAGGACGCGGCCTGGCAGGCGATCGTCGCGGGGTACGGCCAGGAGCCGGCCGACCCGCCGGGCGCCAAGCCGTTCAAGTCCATCGAGGACCTGGCGCTGCTCGAACCGGAGACGAACGGGACACCCGGGTCGGGCGACGAGAGCGCCAAGAACCTGACGGCGCCCGAGGACCCGGACGACTCCGGGTCCAAGAAGACGCTGGGCGGCTCCGTCTCCTTCGCCCCCGGCATCGGCGGCCCGCGTGACTACGACGCCCCCGAGGCATCGGACGACGACCTCGGCGCGGACGACGAGGGCCACTTCGTCCCGCCGGAGCCGCCGCCGCTGCCCGCCGCGGACGTCACGGCGAAGTTCGCCTGGCTCGCGGTGCTCGGCGGCCCGCTGCTGCTCCTGCTCACCGTGCTGCTCGGCTGGCAGATGACGTGGTGGCTCGCGACGCTCAGCATCGGCGGCTTCCTCGGCGGCTTCGCCACCCTGGTGTCGCGGATGAAGGGCGACGACGACGAGGAGGGCGACGACCCGGGCCGCGGGGCGGTCGTCTAGGCGCGTGCCGTCTTCCCGGCCGCGGGAATCCTGAGGGCGGCGAGCACCGGCAGATGGTCGGTGGCCGCCCGCAGATCCGCCTCGCGCACCCCGTCGAGCTCCAACGGCACACCGCAGCCGAGGACTTCGACCCCCTCGGTGGCGAAGATCGCGTCGATGCGCTGATGCGGGTCCCTGGGCGTCGAGGTGTTCTCGCCGCCCCAGGGCGAGGTCTCCCAGCAGTCCCGCAGCTCCGACGCGAGCCTGCGGAACGTACGCCCCTTGGGCCTGTCGTTCAGGTCGCCGCCCGCGACCGCGTGCTCCACACCCATCCCGGCGAGCCGGTCGAGCAGCATCCCGCCCTGCTCGTACCGCTCGTCGGTCTGCAGACTCAAGTGGCAGCTCAGCACGCCGAGCCGAGCGCCGCCGAACCGCACGACGGCGGTGGCGAAGCCCCGCCGGTGCAGTCCCGGCGTCAGCGGGAGCAGCACGTCCTCGGTCCGCTCGACGGTGGCCCGCAGCGAGCAGAGCAGCGCGGGCCCGGACGCGGTGGCACCGCCCGAGAGCACCACCAGATCGGCGGCGCGTGCGAGGCGCGCCAGCTTCTTGCGCCACCGGAAGAACCGGGGCGCCTCCTGGACGAGTACGAGGTCGGGCGCGCAGGCGGCGATGACCCTGGCCAGCGCGTCGGTGTCGTCCCGCATGGACCGGATGTTGTAACTGAGCACCCGGATCACGGCTGAACCGTCGTCTTCGGTCCGGGAGTTGGGCAGCGTCACCATGGGGATCAAGATACGCGCCGCGCGGTGCCGCCACGCCGAGGCCCGCCGCCCCCGGAAGGGAACAGCGGGCCTCGTTCGAGATCAGCCGGAGGTCACCCCTGGCGCGCCAGGTCGGCGGCGCCCACGAGCCCCGCCTTGTTGCCGAGCTGCGCGGCGAGCACCTGCGCGTGCGGGCGCCACTGCCCGCCGATGAGCCACCGGCGGAACGACTTGCGGATCGGGTCGAGCACCAGCTCGCCCTCGTCGGAGAGGCCGCCGCCCACGATGAAGGCGGAGGGGTCGAAGAGCGAGGCCAGGTCGGCCAGGCCCGCGCCGACCCAGCGGGCCAGCTCGCGGTAGGAGTCGACGGCCACGGGGTCGCCCTGCCGGGCCGCCTCGCTGATGTGCTTGCCCTCGATGCCTTCCACGGTGCCGTCGCCGAGTCCGAGCAGGATCTCCGCGTTCTCCGGCGTCGCGTTGGCGCGCTGCTGTCCGTACCGCAGAAGGGCGCGCCCCGATGCGTACTGCTCCCAGCAGCCCTGGCTTCCGCAGCCGCACAGCAGGCCGTCCGGCACGACCCGGATGTGGCCGAACTCGGCGGCCACGCCGAAGCGTCCGCGGCGCAGTTTGTTGCCGATGATGATGCCGCCGCCGAGGCCGGTGCCCAGCGTGATGACGATGACGTCCTCGTGGCCCGCGCCGGCGCCGAAGCGGTACTCGCCCCAGGCCGCGGCGTTCGCGTCGTTCTCCACGACGACCGGCAGGCCGACCCGCTGCTCGACCTTGTCCTTCAGCGGCTCGTGACGCCAGTCGATGTTCGGTGCGAAGAGAACGGTGGCGCGCTTGTCGTCGACGTAACCGGCGGCGCCGATGCCGACGGCCTCCACGTCGTTCCCCTTGCCGGCCCCGGACACGGCGGCACAGATCGCGTCCACGATGCCTTCGGCGGTCGGCGGCGTGGGCACCTTGTGCGTGTCGAGAATGGTGCCCTCTTCGTCGACCACTCCGGCCGCGATCTTCGTGCCGCCGATATCGACGCCGATGGTGAGTCCCATGTGTCCCTCAGTTTCGGTCGAGCCCCGCTATGGGCAACCGTACCCGAGGGGTAGTCAGTCCAGGTCGATGTGTTCACCGGGACCGGGGCCCTCGTCCCGCGGGTCGGGACCCTTCGCCGCGTCGCCGCCGCGGGTCCAGCGGCCTTCCTGGCCCTCGACCGCGGAGCGGTAGGCGGCGAGCAGTTCACCGCCGGCGGCCGCGAGGTGGTCGAAGACGTCGGGGTTGCGCTCGATGACCGGTTCGACGGCGGCCTTCGCCTGCTGGACGACCTGCCGCACGGTCTGCTCGACGGCGCCCTGCGCGACCGCGCCGAGCAGCGGCGTCTGGAGCCCGGACAGCTTCTCCGATACGGCGTCGACGAGCTTGCGCAGCTCCTCGCCCGCCGATCCGGGCTGCGTCCCGTACTGGGCACGGCGCCGGGCCTTCTCCGCGGCGAGGTCCTCGGCGCACGCCTGCTCCCACGCGTCGGCGTCGGCGCTCGCTTCGGGTTCGGGCACTTCGCGCTCGGTGGCATCGCTCATGACGGACAGACTCCTGCGGAGGGCGGCCTATGCATTCGTACTCTCGACGTTACCCGAACGGCGGTAGCCCGTTCACCGTGTGCGCGGCCACAGATCCGGGTCGGGCGCGAACCGCACCCGCAGCTCGCCCTCGCGCAGCCCGGCCCCCACGACGGTGCAGCGGCGCAGGGCGGACGGCAGGGGCACCATGCGCCGGAAGGGACCCGCGGTGACGACGAGTTCGTCCCCGCGCCGGATCAGACCGAGCTCTTCGCGTACGGCGCCGGGGAGCGGGATGTGCCAGATCAGTACGCCCTCGTCGGCGAGGACGTCCACCACGGGCCACCGCACGGGCTCCGGGGCTGCGGCTGGAGCGGGCACGCAAAGAGCGGCCAGGTCGTCGGCGCCGCGGGGGTCGCGGCCCAGGTGCGGGAGCGGGATGAGGCGCTCGCCGTACGCCTCCTGCCACTCGTCCAGGGTCTTGCGCTGCTGGGCGATGAGCGCGGCGAACCAGGTGTCGGCGGTGTCATCGGGCAGGACACGGTTGGCGTGCAGGGCGTCGGTGCGCAGGCCGAGCAGTGCGAGGCCGGTGGCGGCGGCGCGCACGGCGTCGGCGCCACCGGGTCCCGGCTCGGCGACCAGGCGGACGGTCGTGTCAGGGGCCTCGATCACGGCCTGCGCGGCGGCGAGCTCGGTGTCCCAGCGGGCCGCGGTCTCGTACAGCCAGGCGGCGGGCATCGGGACGCCCGCGATGCGCCCGAGCATGGGCCGCAGGGCGCGGGCCGCCTGCCGTTCGGGCGGAAGCAGCCTGCGGAGATAGCGGCGCAGCTGCTCGGGGAGCGCGAGGACGCTGAGGGCGCGGGGCACCGGAGGCAGGTCCACGACCACGGTGTCGTACGCGGCCTGTCGGGCGTCCCGCAGGGCGCGCAGCAGGGCCAGCTCCTCACTGCCCGGCAGGGGGGTGAGCTCCTCGCCTTCGAGGCGTCCGGCGCCGAGCAGGTCGAGCGCGGAGGCGGCACGATTCTGCAGGGCCAGGAGGTCGTCACGGAACTCTTCGCCGGGGGCGAGCCGCCGGACGGTGAGGCCTTGCTCTTCCGCGGTGTCGACCCGGTCGGCGGTGATCAGGAGGGTTCTGCCGCCCTCGCGGGCGGCGGAGAGCGCGGTGGCCGCGGCGACAGTGGTTCGGCCGGAGCCGCCGGGGCCGGTGACGAGGAGGGTGCGCATAAGGGTGAACGTTAGCCCTCCGCGGTTTCAGGCCGTGGGGCCCGACTCCACCCGCTTCTTCAGGCCCGCGAGCGCCCGGTCGGTGATGACCTTCTCCGCCTTGCGCTTGATCATCCCGAGCATGGGGATCTTGACGTCGACGGTCAGCTTGTACGTGACCTCGGTGCCCGCGCCCACGGGCCGCAGGAGGTACGTGCCGTCGAGCGAGCGCAGCATCTGCGACTTGACGAGGGTCCAGCTGACCTCGTTCTCGCCGGTCCACGTGTACCCGAGCGTCTGGTCGTCCTTGATCGCGCCCGCGTCCATGACGAGGCGGACCTGCTTGGCGCGGCCCTGGTCGTCGGTGTCGAGCACCTCCGCCTCCTTCACCTCACCCGTCCAGTCCGGGTAGCGCGCGAAGTCGGCGATCACCCCCATCACCTCGGCCGGTGCCGCCTCGATCGTGATGCTCGAGCTGGTGTGTTCCGCCATCTCTGTGGCTCCTCCAGATGCGGTCCGGTACGGGGGGTGGTGTGTACGTGTGTGACGCGTGAAGGCTACCGCGCACGAAGTGGCTCACCATCACCACTCCAGGGCCCACGGCCTGCCGGAGCTCGCGAAGTGCCCCACGTTCACACACTCCGTCGCCCCGATCCGCATCCGCCGGGTCAACGGCTGGTGAACGTGGCCGAAAAGTGCGTAGCGCGGGCGGGTCCTGTGAATGGCCGCGAGCAGCGCGCGGCTGCCCCGCTCGAAGCGGCGCGCGACGGTGTCGTACAGCAGCTCGGGCACGTCGGGCGGGATGTGTGTGCAGAGCACGTCGACCTCGCCGACGGCCTCGATCTTGGCCGCGTACTCCTCGTCGCTGATCTCGTACGGCGTCCGCATCGGCGTGCGCAGGCCGCCGCCGACGAACCCGAAGACCCGGCCGCCGATCTCGGCCCGCCCGCCGTCGAGGACGGTGGTGCCGGGGCCCGCGTACTCGGGCCAGAGGGCCGGTATGTCGACGTTGCCGTAGGTGGCGTACGTCGGTGTGGGGAAGGCGGCGAACATCTCGGCGTACTGCTTGCGCACCGCGCTCTCGATGGCGGGCCCGCGGTCCATGCCCGCCCACAGCCGTGCGCCCAACTCCCTGGCCTCGTCGAAGCGGCGGGCCGTGCGCAGCTCGACGAGGCGGTCGGCGTTCTCCTCGCCGAAGAGGTCGGGGAAGATGCCGCGCGAGTGGTCGGCGTAGTCGAGGAAGAGGACGAGGTCGCCGAGACAGACGAGCGCGTCGGCGCCCTCGCCCGCGCGGGCGAGGTCCTTCGTGTTGCCGTGCACGTCACTGACCACATGGACCCGGAAACCTGGCATGCCGATCACCCTAGAACGAGCGGGCAAACGTGGGTAGAGGCCCGGAGAAGGGGTGAGATGGGGGCGGACCTGCGGTTACTTCCGAGTCGGGAATGGCGTGGCGTACTGTGCGGTTCAGACCACAACGACGTGTGACGCACCGAACATCTGGCCCGGACCCCCTACCGAACAAGCCATACCCATGGGTAACGTCCGGGCAGTCCAGTAGTGCTCCAGCCTTCTTTCCCCCCATGTCCACGGAGCACCTGCCCGATCTTGGACCGCACCGTCGCATCGCACAACGTCGTGGCGCCGGCGCCCTATGTAGGAGCAGCAGTCTTGCGCGAGTTCAGCCTTCCGGCCCTGTACGAGGTCCCTGCGGACGGCAATCTGACCGACATCGTCCGCAGAAATGCCGCGCAGCACCCGGATGTCGCCGTCATCGGCCGCAAGGTGAACGGCACATGGCAGGACGTCGACGCCAGGACCTTCCTCGCCGAGGTGCGCGCCGCCGCCAAGGGACTCATCGCCTCCGGGGTGCGCCCCGGTGACCGCGTCGCGCTGATGTCCCGCACCCGTTACGAGTGGACGCTCCTCGACTTCGCGATCTGGAGCGCGGGCGCGGTAACCGTGCCGGTGTACGAGACGAGTTCCGCCGAGCAGATCCAGTGGATCCTGGGCGACTCCGGCACCGTCGCCATCATCGTCGAGCTCGACGCGCACAGCGCCGCCGTCGAATCGGTGCGCGACCGCCTGCCCGACCTGGTCAACATCTGGCAGATCGACCGCGGTGGCGTCGACGAGCTGAACCGCGCGGGCGCCGACGTCTCCGAGGAGACCGTCGACGAGCGCGGTGCGGTCGCGGGCGCCGACGACCCGGCCACCATCGTCTACACCTCGGGCACCACGGGCCGCCCCAAGGGCTGCGTGCTCACCCACCGCAGCTTCTTCGCGGAGTGCGGCAACGTGGTGGAGCGCCTCAAGCCCCTCTTCCGCACCGGCGAGTGCTCGGTGCTCCTCTTCCTTCCCGTCGCGCACGTCTTCGGCCGCCTGGTCGAGGTCGCCGCGCTGATGGCGCCGATCAAGCTGGGCCACGCGCCCGACGTCAAGAACCTCACGGACGAACTGGCCTCGTTCCGGCCGACCATGATCCTTGGCGTCCCGCGCGTCTTCGAGAAGGTCTACAACTCGGCGCGCGCCAAGGCGCAGGCCGACGGCAAGGGCAAGATCTTCGACAAGGCCGCGGACACGGCGATCGCGTACAGCCGCGCGCTCGACACCCCGGGCGGTCCCTCGCTCGGCCTGAAGATCAAGTACAAGACGTTCGACAAGCTGGTCTACAGCAAGCTGCGGGCCGTTCTCGGCGGGCGCGGCGAGTACGCGATCTCGGGCGGCGCGCCGCTCGGCGAGCGTCTGGGCCACTTCTTCCGCGGCATCGGCTTCACGGTCCTCGAGGGCTACGGCCTCACCGAGTCGTGCGCGGCCACCGCCTTCAACCCCTGGGACCGCCAGAAGATCGGTACGGTCGGCCAGCCGCTGCCCGGCTCCGTCGTCCGGATCGCCGACGACGGCGAGGTGCTGCTGCACGGCGAGCACCTGTTCACGGAGTACTGGAACAACGAGGGCGCGACCGAAGAGGCGCTGGCCGACGGCTGGTTCCACACCGGTGACATCGGCACGCTCGACGAGGACGGCTACCTCCGGATCACCGGCCGCAAGAAGGAGATCATCGTGACGGCGGGCGGCAAGAACGTCGCTCCCGCGGTGATCGAGGACCGCATCCGCGCGCATGCGCTGGTCGCGGAGTGCATGGTCGTGGGCGACGGGCGGCCCTTCGTGGGGGCGCTGGTCACGGTGGACGACGAGTTCGTGGGCCGCTGGGCCCTGGACCACGGGAAGCCGGCGAGCTCCACGGCGGCCTCCCTGCGGGACGACGTGGACTTCCTCGCGGAGATCCAGAGCGCGGTGGACGACGGTAATGCTGCCGTCTCCAAGGCGGAGTCGGTGCGTAAGTTCCGCGTTCTCGGTTCGCAGTTCACGGAGGAGTCGGGGCATCTGACTCCGTCACTGAAGCTGAAGCGGAATGTTGTCGCGAAGGACTACGCGGACGAGATCGAGGCGATTTACCGCGGGTAGCGTTGGCGGTACCGCCCACTCGCCGTGGGGGGCCCTGTCTCTTCGCGGCTCCAGGTCTCTTGTGGTTGCTCGCGCAGTTCCCGCGCCCCTTGAGGGGCGCTCAGCTGGGCCCCGTAAGGGGCGCGGGGAACTGCGCGACAAGCCCACGACGGCGGTCAGCCGCGCAACAGGCACCCGCGGCAACCCCTCAGGCGCTCAAAGCAGTTCCCGCAGCCGTTCCGCCAGGAGATCCCAGCGCCAGCGCTCCTCCACCCACTCCCGGCCCCGCTCCCCCATCCGCGCCCGCAGCTCCGCATCGCCGAGCAGGGGGATGATCCGGTCGGCGGCCGCCTCCGGGGAGTCTCCCCGGACGACCCAGCCCGTCTCCCCGTCGAGCACCGCGTCCGGCGCCCCGCCGGAGTCACCGGCCACCACGGGAAGGCCGGTCGCCGAAGCCTCCAGGTAGACGATCCCGAGGCCCTCCACGTCGAGCCCGCCCCGCCGGGTGCGGCAAGGCATCGCGAAGACGTCGCCCGCGCCGTAATGCGCGGGAAGCTCCTCCCACGGCACCGCCCCCGTGAACCGCACGGAGTCCGAGACACCGGTCTCGGCAGCCAGCTTCCGCAGCTCCTTCTCGTAGGGTCCGCCCCCGACCACCAGGAGCACCGCCTCAGGCTCCTGAGCCAGAATCCGTGGCATGGCCAGGATCAGCGTGTCCTGCCCCTTGCGCGGGACGAGGCGCGAGACGCACACCACGACCGGCCGGTCCGTCAGGCCGAGGCGGGCCCGCACAGCGTCACCACCCGAGCCGGGGTGGAACGTCTTCTCGTCGACGCCCGGCGGCAGTTGCACCATCCGCCCGGCCGCCGCGGGCGAAAGCGCCACGGCGATGCGCGAACGCGTGTACTCACCCAGATAGGTGACCGTGTCCGTCGAGTCACCGATGCGCCGCAGCAGTTGGCGTGACGCGGGCAGCTGCGCCCACCCCGCCTCGTGTCCGTGCGTCGTGGCGACGAGGCGCCGCGCGCCCGCCTTGCGCAGCGCCGGCGCCATCAGTCCCAGCGGCGCCGCGGCCCCGAACCACACCGACTGGCAGCCGTGTTCCCGCAGCAGCGAGACCGCGCGCCGCGTGACGCGCGGGGTCGGGAGCAGCATCGTCGTGGGGTCGCGTACGACCTTGAAGGGCTGCTCCGCGTCGAAGGCGGCCGTCGCGTCGGCGCCCTCGCGGCCCCGCTTCCACGTGGAGGCGTAGACGACGAGCTGTTCGGGGTCCAGGCGCAACGCCATGTTGTGCAGGAACGCCTGGATGCCACCGGGCCTGGGCGGGAAGTCGTTCGTGACGATCAGGGTCTTGTGCATCGTCGCCGACAGTACCGAAAGCCCGCAGCGACGTGGGACGGCCCAGCCTCCCGAACGGCCCCGCCTCTTGGCCCAGCCCCGGCCCCGGGCGGCATCATTGACCCCCGAACCACAATGAAGTATCCGAAAAGGGGCGTGGTGCGCGTGGCGCGGATCCTGACCGTCTGGGTCCTGACCAGGACCGTGCTGCTGCTCTGCGTCTTCAAGGTGCTCACCGTCCCCGGCCCCGACGTCACCAGTGACGTCGCCGTCATCTATCAGGGCTGGTACGAGGTCCTGCGCACCGGCACCTTCCCCCTCGACGACGTCACCTGGCAGTACCCTCCGGCCGCCGCCCTCGCGGTCCTCTCCCCCGCGCTGCTGCCCTTCATGGACTACACGTCGGCGTTCTTCGTGCTCGCCCTCCTCGCCGACGCGCTCGTCTGCGGGCTGCTCCTGTACGCGGGCCTGCGGCCCGGCAAGTCCCCGCGGGGGGCCTGGGTCTGGGTCGTTGGCGTGGCGCTGCTCGGGCCGACCGTGTACGCCCGTTACGACGTGATGGTGACGGCCGTCGCGGTCGCCGCGCTGCTAGCCGGGGCCCGGCACCCCCGCACGATGGGGGCGCTCGCGGGGTTCGGCGCGCTGCTCAAGGTGTGGCCCGCCCTGCTGCTCATCGGCATGCCACGCGCGCGTGCCACCCGGAGTTCCTGGGGCGCGGCGGTGGTCACCGCGGTCGGCATGACCCTCGCCTTCCTGGTGACGATGCCCGGCGCGCTCGCCTTCCTGACCTTCCAGCGCGACCGCGGCACCGAGGTCGAGTCGCTCGGCGCGCTCGTCTTCCATGTCGCACGCCACCTCGGCTGGCGGGGTGACGTACAGCTGAACTACGGCTCGGTGGAGTTCCTCGGCCCGTACGTCACGCTGGTCAGCACGGTGGCGCAAGGGCTCTCCGTGGTGGCCCTCTGCTGGCTGGTCGTGTGGCGGCTACGGGCCCGCGTCCGGTCGGCGAGCACGGTCGCGGACGCCGCCTTCGTCGCCGTACTGCTGTTCACGGCGACGAGCCGGGTGATCAGCCCGCAGTACCTCCTGTGGCTGGTCGGCGTCGCCGCGGTGTGCCTGGCGTTCCGCGCGAGCCGCATGGCGCTGCCCGCCGGCCTGGTGCTCGCGGCCACGTTCGTCACGTTCCTGGAGTTCCCCCTCTGGTTCTCGCACGTGGTGGCGAGCGACCCGCTGGGCATCACCCTGCTCTTCGTGCGCAACGGCCTGCTCGTCGCGGCGGCGCTGCTCGCCTGCCGCAACCTGTGGCGGCAGACGGTGTCCGAACCGCGGGCCCGTGAGCGCGCCGCGGCGTCCGGAGAGGTCAGCCGAGCTCCTCGCGCAGATACGTACGCCACCGCTCCGTGAACTCCTGCGGGGTGATGTCCAGGACCTCCCGCAGCGCGTCCTCCACGGCGCCCGGCTTCTTCTTGTGCGTGCCGACCTCTTCGTAGAAGCGCGTCAGCGGCTCCTCGCCCCACTGGTCCGCGATCATCCGGCAGGCCAGCCACGACCCCTCGTACGCCTGTGCCAGCTTGCCCGCGTCCCCGCTGAAGCCGAAGGCGTCGTCATCGGGGAGCGTGCCGGGCAGTTCATCGCGCTGGACGGCGCGGCGCAGTTCGGGGGCGGCCTGCGCGGCGGTGCGGCCCGTCCCGCGGTAGCCCACCCAGTCGGCGAACCCTTCGGAGAGCCACAGGGGGGTCGCGGGTGAGGTGTGCGCGCGGGTGGCCACGTGGGTCGTCTCGTGGGTCAGCACGACCTGCTTGCCGAAGTCGCCGAGCACGCCGTACGCCTCGGGGTTGACGATGATCCGGTCCGCGGGCGCCGCCCCGGAGCCGCCCGTCTCCCCCGTGGTCACCGCCGCGATCCCCTGGTACCCGGAAGCGGGCGACCCGAGCAGCCCCGCCATGCCCTCCAGGGACTTGGGCACCATGACGACGACCCGCCGTGGCCACTTCTCCCGCCAGGCGTCCCGCACCAGGGGGACCGCCCGGTCGGCGAGGTCCGCGTACTCGTGCAGCGTCGTCTCGTCCTTCTCGCCGCGCCCGACACCGAGGACGAGGCTGTGAGCGCCCCGTACGGACGTCACGGGCCCTTGGTCCCAGAGTTGCTGCGTGGCCTTCTTCGCGGGCCCCTCAGCGGTGACGTACCACCGTCCTTCGCGCTCCTGGAGCGTGAGCGCGCGCGAGGTGGTGAGCGGTTCGCTGTCGTAGCCCTTGATCCGGTACCGCAGGTCGGCGGTCGCCGTGGCCCGCGTGCCGCTGCGCCGGAAGTCGGTCAGGCGGTACTGCCAGGACTGGAGCGGGACCTCGCGGAGGTTGTCGAAATCCTCGGTGGCCTCGGCTTCCCGGCCCGTGGCCCGGTACGCCCACGCGTCCCGGTCGAGTAGCGCGTCGGCACGCCGGTCGAGCAGCCTGCGCACGTCGCCGGGCGCGGCATCGGGCGCCGCGGGACCGCCGCACCCGACGAGCAGGGCGACACACATCCCGATGACCCACGACCCACGCCCGCGACCAGCCACGTTTCAGATCGTACGGGCAGCGGGCCGCGGGCGGCCGGTCAGATCCGCGTCACCGATGACACCGGCATCATGCCGACCGGGTCGTAGCGCACGGGGGCGCCGGGGTAGGGCGCGTGCACGACCTGGCCGTTGCCCATGTACATCCCGATGTGGCTCGCGTCGTCGCGGTAGGCGACGAGGTCACCGGGCTGCGCCTGCGCCAGCGGCACCTGGCGCCCCGCGTACCGCTGGGCCTGCGAGGTGCGCGGCAGGCCGACGCCCGCCTGTGCGTACGACCACTGGGTGAGTCCCGAGCAGTCGAATCCGGAGGGACCGTTGGCTCCCCACACGTAGGGCTTGCCGATGGCCGACCTGGCCGCCGCGATCGCCGCCGCGGCCCGCGACGACGACGGCCCCGCACTCCCGAGGTCCGGCATCTCGTCGCGGCCCGAGCGCGACGCCCGGTCGTACTTCTCCCGGTCCTGCGAGGACAGCGAGTTGAGCAGCTGACGCGCCTTGGCGAGCTTGTGCTCGACGCTGCGCTTGTGGCGGGCCACGGCGGTGCGGCTCTTCTCCAGCTCGGAGAGCTTGCGCCCCGCCTCCGTGCGCTCCTGGGCGAGGCTGCGCTGGGCCTTCTGCAGATCGGTCAGTTCACCGGCCTGCCGTGCGCTGACGCGGTCGAGCGCCGCCGCGCTGTCCAGATAGCCGTCCGGGTCGGACGAGAGCAACAGGGCGAGGGAGGGGTCGATGCCGCCCGAGCGGTACTGCGCCCCGGCGAGCGAACCGAGCGCGCCGCGCATGGTGTTGATGCGCTCCTGGCCGCGGGCGACGCTGTCCTTGGCCCGCTCGACCTGCTCGCGCAGTGTGTCCGCGCGCTCGTCGGCCTTGTTGTACGCCTCCGTGGCCTTCTCGGCCTGCTCGAAGAGGCGGTCCACCTTGGCCTTGGTGGTGGCCGGGGTGTCCTGCGGTGCGGCGCCCGCCGGTGCGGCGAAGGCGGCCGCGGCGGTTGCCGCGGCGGCTGACAGGACGGTTACGCGCGTGCTCCGGTCCAGGCCGGACAGCGCGAGACGACGATGGGACCCCACGGGAAGCCGCTCTCCCTCCGCTGACGGACCCCCGGACGAAGGACGAACCGGGGGAAAGTCCCCCCGATCCGTCGGGGGATGCGCGCGACAGTAGCCGTGGGATCACGTCACGGCCAAAGACCCGGCCGTGCACACAACGTGACGCCCCGCCGGAGACGCAGGTCACCGACGGGGCGCGCGGTCAGCATGAGTTGCCGGAATTCGCCCGTTCGGACGGCATGCCGGTCGTTTCAGATGCGGACGCCGAACTGGAAGGAGCCGATCGTGGACATCGACTCGTAGCGCACGACGGCGCCCGGCTTCGGGGCGTGCAGGACCTGCCCGTTGCCCGCGTAGAAGCCGACGTGCGCCAGGCTGTTGAAGAACACCAGGTCGCCCGGCTTGAGCTCGCCGCGACCGATCTTCGTGCCGTCGTTCTGCTGGGTGTACGTGGTCCGGGTGATCTGCACACCGGCCTGGTTGTACGCCCACTGCGTGAGGCCGGAGCAGTCGTAGGAGTTGGGGCCACTGCCACCGGAGACGTAGGGCTTGCCGATCTGCGTCGCGGCGGCGCTCAGGGCGGCCTGGCCGCGCTGCGAGGCCGGGACCTCCTTGCCGAGGTCCACGCGGTCGCCGGCGTCGCGGCTGGCACGCGTCTCCTTGGCGGCGAGCTCCTGCTTCTCCTTGGCGGTGAGGGTGTTGAGCAGCTTCTGGGCCTCGCCGAGCTTGCCCTGGACTTCCTTCTTCTTCTTGCCCAGTTCCTTGCGCGTGTCGGCGAGGTCCTTGAGCTTGTCGGAAGCCTCCTTGCGCTCCTGCGCGAGGGTCCGCTGCTTCTCCTGGACCTTCTTGAGCGCCTCGACCTGCTGACCGCTCAACTGGTCCATGGTGGACGCCTTGTCGAGGTAGTCGTCCGGGTCGGCGGAGAGGAAGAGCTGGACGGAGGGGTCGATGCCGCCGGAGCGGTACTGCGCGCTGGCCATCGAACCGAGGCCGCCGCGCAGGTCGTTGAGGTCCTCCTGGCCGCGCGCGACCTTGTCCTGAAGCTCGCCGATCTCCTTCTCGAGCTTCTCCTGCTTCTCCTTGGCGCCGTTGTAACGGTCGGTGGCCCGGCCCGCGTCCTCGTAGAGCTTGTCGACCTTGGACTTGACCTCGTCCTTGCTCGGCTTCTCGTTCGGCGTCGCGTTGGCCGCCTGGGAGGTGAGTGCGACGGCAGCGGCGGCGGTGGCGGTGAGCACGGTCACGCGCGCGCGGCTCGGCTGCTTGGGTCGACGGTGGGACGCCACGAAGGCGGCTCCTTCTTCCTCCAGCCGCCTACCGAGACCCGGTCGGCGGGTACCACCGCTGTCACCCCGGATGGGTGATCAACCGAGCGGAGGTTCGAGGCGAGACCTTAGTGACCTTCTTGTGATCAGTTCAAATCCTGACGGGCAAAAAGTGGACCGTGAGAGGCATATTTTACCGACAACGCACAGGCAGTAATGATCAATTGACACTACGTCGCGCAACCGCCGCCCCAATTCGGGCATACGGAACAGGAGTTACTTGCACACCCTTAGCCCCGCGAAAGCCGCTTCAGGAGGACGGCCGAAGCGACGGGCCGCGCACCCGCCTTCGCGATCCCGTCGGCCACTTCGCGGTCGGTCGACACGACGACCACGGGGCGCCCGGGAGGCTCGGCGCGCACCAGTTGGCGGATCACTTCGTCCGCGGTGACGCCCGGCTTGGAGAACAGCACCCGTACGCCGCGCGGCGGCGCGAGCAGCACGGGCGCGGCGAGTTCGGCGCCGTCGAAGACGCAGGTCATCTCGGCGCCGGTCTGGGCGGCCAGCTGCGAGAGCGAGCCGAGCAGCCGCAGCCGCTGTTTCTCCAGGGGCATCGTCGGATAGCCGGTCTTGGTGACGTTGTAACCGTCCACGACCATGTGGGCCTGCGGCAGCGCGAGCAGCTGGTCGAGGATGGCCGGGTCGTTCTCGGAGAGCGCGCGGGCGGCGATGTCCTTGGGCGTCATCCGCCCCGGCTCGACGGCGTCCACGGTCTCGGCCGGCCGCACGGAGACGGGCGGCAGGGCCAGTTCGCGGCGCAGCCCCTGCGCCGACTCCAGGACCGTGTCGAGCAGCAGCCGCACCCGCATGTCCTCGACGCTGCGGCCCTCGCGCGCCGCCCTGCGGCTGGCCTCCAGGGCGGCCTCGGTCTCGCTGAGCCGGGCCTTGAGCCGCCGGGACTCGCTCTCGGCGGCGGACAACTGCGCCTGGCCCTCGGCGCGTGCGGCGTCGGACTCGGCGGCGGCCTTGCGCAGGGCGGCCTCGCCGCGCTTGACGTCGCTGAGGGCGCCGCGCAGCTTGCGATGCATCGATTCGGCTTCCTTCTTCGCCGATTCGAGCTCCGCGCGCAGCCGTTCGGTCTCGGCCTTCGTATGACCACGGGCCGCCGAGAGTTCCTCGCGCAGCCGTTCGAGCTCGGCGCGGGTCTCGTCGTCCACGCGCTCGGCGTCCGCCCGCTGGGCCTCCTCGCCCGCGGCGGTCACCAGCTTCACCCAGCCGGCGGGACGCAGCACATAGGCCGCGGCCGCCACGTCGAGGGGGTCCGCGGCCGGGGGTGGTGAGCCCGCGTCCAGGGCGCCGGTCAGTTCGGGCTGCGCCTCTCTGAGACGTTCGCCGATGCGCTGCCTGAAGAGGGCGTCACCCTCCAGTGCGGTCGCCATCGCGTTGCCCGCGAACTTCGTGCGCCGGTTCGGTGTAAAGCGGGCGTACTGCCGCAGCTGTGCGGGGAGTTCGCCGACCGTGAGACCGCCGAAACCGTCCGAGACGATCTGGACCACCCGTCGGCGCACTCCGTCGGGCAGCGGGCGGTCGAGCACCTCAGCGGCGCCGTCGTCCGGCTCCCCGCTCGCGCTCTCCACCATCCGTCACCCCACTACCTGTGCGGGGCCCGCTCCCTCAGGAGCCGGCGCCCGGCCTGTCCACGAGTTCCACCTGGTCCACCGCGTTGCACCAGCGACAGCGCACCGACTCAATGGTCTCACTGACCACCTCGCGTTCCTCGATGTTCGACTCACCGGCCAGGTCGAGGTGCACATATTCGACGACCTTCGAACTGCGGGTCACGTCGAAGCGCGTGAGGTTGCCGCAGAGCTGGCAGCGCCACCTGGTGGTGTCGGTCGGCAGAGGAACCGTCATCGTGGCTGTTCGCTTTCCTTCGGGATTCCGTGGTGCGTGGTGCCCGTAACCCTAAGGCCTGTAAGGGTCTCGATGCGGCGCCCGTCCACACGGCGGGGCGGTCTGTACGGGTTGCCGCCCTTACGTCATGCTCTGTCCATGATCAAGACATGGGGTACGACGGTGGGCCGGATGCTCAAGGAGGAGTCCGCCCCGGTGACGTACGGCCTGATCGCCGTCTGCTGTCTGGTCTTCGTGATCTCGCCGGTGTCCGGGCTCAATCCCGCGTACGGGCTCGGCGACCAGCTGCTCGCCGCCCAGCAGGCCTACTTCGAGCGCTGGGGCGTGATCCCCGCCGAGCTGTTCAGCGGGGCGATGCGGCCCCTGCTCGCCCCGGCCACCGCGCTGTTCGTGCACGGCAGCTGGCTGCATCTGATCGGCAACATGCTGTTCCTGTTCGTCTTCGGGGCGATGGCCGAGCAACGGATGGGCCACCTCCAGTTCGCGCTCTTCTATCTCGGCTGCGGCTATCTCGCCCTGTTCGCCTACGCGGTCGCGCACGCGGGCTCCCACCAGACCCTGGTGGGAGCGTCGGGAGCGATCTCTGCGGTGCTCGGTGCCTTTCTCCGACTCTTCCCCAAGGCGCGGGTCACCAGCCTCTTTCCGTTCCTCTTCTTCGTGCCGCTGCGGTTTCCGGCATGGGTGGTGCTGCCGTTCTGGGTGGTGCTGCAGTGGCTCGCGGCATGGCAGGGCGCGGCAGGGCCGGGGGTGGCGTATCTGGCGCACCTGGTCGGGTTCTCCCTGGGCTTCATCTACGCGTGGGGGCGCTGCAGGTGGACAGCTAGAGTGAAGAAGCCAGCACCGGCTACCGAGGGAGACAGTCAGCCGTGATCACCGCGATCGTGCTCATCAAGACCAGCGTGGACCGGATCCCGGAGATCGCCGAGTCGATCGCCGCCCTCGACTGTGTCAGCGAGGTCTTCTCCGTGACCGGTACGTACGACCTGATCGCCATGGTGCGCGTCGGACGCCACGACGACCTGGCCGACGTCATCCCCGGCAAGATCAGCAAGATCCCGGGCGTGGAGGCGACGGACACGCACGTCGCGTTCCGCACGTACTCGCAGCACGACCTCGAAGCGGCGTTCGCGATCGGCCTCGACTCCTGACTCGCCCTTCCCGGGCGCCGGATGAGGGTTTCTTCATCCGCCGCTCATGCTGCTGACGCACCGCGCCCGGCACGCTCACCGTCATGGTCTTCACCCACCGCATGGCCGCGCTCGCCGCCGTCGTGGCGATCCCCCTCGGCATCGCCGCGACCAGCTACGCCCTGACCGACGACCCCGAGCGGCCCAAGTCCCCGCCCAAGGTGGAGCTGGAGAGCGGCTCGCCGTCCTCGTCGTCGTCGGCGCCCTCGCCCCCCTCACCCTCAGCCAGGCCCACCACTCCCCGGCCGACGCCGAGCGACGAGACGGTGTCCCCACCGCCGGTGAGCGAGAATTCCTCGGGCGATGACAACGACGACGACGGCAACGAAGGACGCGGCGGCCAGGGCGACAACGACGACGACGGCCCCGGTGACGACGGCTGAGCGCCCGCACCGCTGGATATCCGCCCGTGTCCGGATCCTGCTCTGGCTGCTCGTGGTGATGACCGTCGCGCTCACGGCCGTCGCGGCCACCACCCGCTCCGTCCTGCTGCGCGACGTCGACCACCGCATCGACCGGCTGCTCGCCCAGGAGACCGCGGAGTTCACCAACCTCGCCCGCGAAGGGGTCGACCCGCAGACGGGCGAGAAGTTCGCCGCTCCGGACCCCCTGCTGCGGCTCTTCCTCTCCCGGCAGTACGCCGACCCCGACGAGGAGCTCCTCGGTCTGGTCGGCCGCCCCGGCAAGGCGCCCGCGAAGAAGGAGCAGTCACGCGAGCCGCGGATCGGCCATCCGCTCGCCGAGGACGGCGCGGCGCTGCGAGCGGTCTTCGAGTCCCCCGACGCGACCGGCACGCTGCACCGCGACCACGGCGAGGTCCGCTGGGCGAAGGTGGAGATCGCGCCGAGCGCGGGCCACCCGGCGGCGGCGTTCGTCGTCGCCTTCCATCCGGCGGGCGAACAGGCCAAGGCGGGCGACGTGTTCACGATGCTGCTCGCCATCTCCGGGGTGGCGCTCCTGATGACGACCGGCATCGGCTGGGCCGTCGCCGGGCGCATCCTCAAGCCCGTACGTCTGGTGCGCACGACCGCCGCTCAGCTCACCGAACAGGATCTGACCCAGCGCATCCCCGTGCAGGGCAGGGACGACATCGCGGCGCTCGCCGAGACGTTCAACGGCATGCTCGACCGTCTGGAGCGGGCCTTCGCCGCGCAGCGCGAGTTCGTGGACGACGCCGGCCACGAGCTGCGTACGCCCATCACCATCGTCCGCGGCCATCTGGAACTGATGGGCGACGACCCGGGCGAGCGCGAGGAGACGACGCGGATCGTCATGGAGGAGCTCGACCGGATGAGCCGCATCGTCGAGGACCTCCTCCTCCTCGCCAAGTCCGAACGCCCCGACTTCGTCACCCCCGAGCCGGTACAGCTCGCCGAGCTCACCGCCGACGTCTTCGTCAAGGCACGCGCGCTCGGCGACCGCGAGTGGCAGCTGGCCGAAGTGGCCGAGGGCGAGGCCGCCCTGGACCCCCAGCGCATCACCCAGGCGATGGTGCAGCTGGCCCAGAACGCCGTCCAGCACACCGTCCCCGGCCAGCGCATCGGCATCGGCTCGCGCAGCTCGGCGGGCCGGATCGAGCTGTACGTCGCCGACAGCGGGCCCGGCGTCCAGGCCCAGGACGCCTCAGTGATCTTCGAGCGGTTCCGTCGCGGCACCGCGCGCCGCGGCTCACGCGCCACCGGCGCCGGCCTCGGCCTCGCCATCGTGCGGGCCATCGCCGAGGGGCACGGCGGCCGGGTCGACCTGCGGCCCACGGCGGGCGGCGGCGCCACCTTCGTACTCGACCTGCGAGAACAGGAACCTGGACAGCCATGAACAACCGCATTCTCATCGTCGAGGACGAGGACCGCATCGCCTCCTTCGTCGAGAAGGGCCTGCGCTCCAACGGCTTCACCACCAGCGTCGTCGGCGACGGAGAAGCGGCCTACGACTACGCCCTGACCGGCGGCTTCGACCTGGTCGTCCTGGACATCGGCCTGCCCGGCAAGGACGGCTTCACGGTCCTGCGGCAGCTGCGCGAGGCCCGCGTGACCACCCCGGTCATCGTGCTGACCGCGCGTGACTCGGTCCGGGACACCGTGGCGGGCCTGGAGGGCGGGGCCGACGACTGGATGACCAAGCCGTTCCGCTTCGAGGAGCTGCTCGCGCGGGTGCGCCTGAGGCTGCGCACGGCGGCCGGGGCGCCCGAGGTGACGGTGCTGCGCGGCGGGGACCTGACGCTGGACCTGCGTACGCGCAGGGCACGTTCGGGCGAACGGACGGTGGATCTGACGGCACGTGAGTTCGTGCTGCTCGAACTGTTCCTGCGCCACCCGGGGCAGGTGCTCTCGCGGGAGCAGATCCTCTCGCACGTGTGGGGATACGACTTCGACCCCGGGTCCAACATCGTGGACGTGTACGTACGGGCGCTGCGCAAGAAGCTGGGTGCCCAGCGGGTGGAGACGGTGCGCGGCATGGGGTACCGCCTTCCGGGGTGACATCCGGGCCCGCGGGTGAATTTCCTTTCATCCGCGGCTCATTGAGGGCTCACGGCCGGGCCCGAGGCTCGACGCGTGACCCTGAATCCCCGCCAAGCCATCACCCTGTGCGTCGCGCTGAGCCTGTGCGCGCTGCTGGTGGTGCCCGGCAACTTCCCCGGCCTGAGCGGCGACGCGCGGGTCACCCTCGCCGTGTTCGCCCTGGCGACCTGCGCGTGGATCGGTACGCCGATCGACGACACGTACATCGCGCTCGGCGCCGGGCTCGCGCTCACCGCGACCGGGGTGATCAGCAGCGACACGCTCTTCGGCACCCTCGGTGACGAGACGGTCTGGCTGCTGATCTGCGCCTTCGTGCTCGCGGCCGCGGTGGCCCGCAGCGGTCTCGCGGGCCGGGCGGCGGCCTTTCTCGTCAGCGGGGCGCGCAGCGTACGGCAGTTGACGCATCTGACGACCGCCGCCCTGGTCGTGACGGCCTTCGCGGTGCCCGCCACGTCGGGCCGCGCCGCGCTCGCGCTGCCGGTCTTCCTCGCACTGGCCAAGGTCCTCGCCGACCGCAGACGCCTGGTGGTGATGCTCGCCCTGCTGTTCCCGACGGTGATCCTGCTCTCCGCGGTCGCGACCCTGATCGGCGCGGGAGCGCACCTGATCACGGTGTCCGTCCTCTGGGAGGCCACCGGAGAGCGGATCGGCTTCACGCAGTGGCTGCTGCTCGGCCTGCCGCTCGCCATCGCCTCGTCCCATCTGGCGGCCGAGGCCGTCCTGTTGACGACGACCCGGCGGGCGGACCGCAAAGGCCCGGTCCACATCAGCGTCGAGCAGCTCCAGGAACACAGCGAGCAGCCGGTAACCGGGCCCTGGGAGCCCGCCGAGACCCGCTGCGCCCTCCTGCTCGCCACGGTCGTCGCGCTCTGGTGCAGCGAGCCGCTGCACCAAGTGCCGCCCGCCGTGGTCGCGTTGATCGGCGCGGTGGTCGCCTCGTCCCCCGCCCTGGGCACCGTACGCCTGAAGGACGCGCTGAAGACGGTGCCTTGGTCGCTGCTGCTCTTCATGGCGGCGACCATGGCGATGGGCGTGGCGCTCGCCGAGTCGGGGGCGGCGAAGTGGCTGGTCGGCGGGGTTCCCCTGGACGTCTCGCCCTGGCTGTTCCTGGCCCTCGTGGTGGCGGTCAGCACGGCCGCGCACCTGGTCCTGCAGTCCCGCTCGGCCCGCTCGTCCGTCCTGGTCCCGCTGGTCGTCGCGGCTGCCGTCGGCGCGGGCGTCAACCCGGTCGCCGCCGCGCTCGCCTCCACGGCGGCCGCCGGTTTCTGCCACACCCTGCCCGCCTCGGCGAAGCCCGTCACGCTCTTCGCCGACATCCCGGGCACCCCCACCTACACCCCCCGCGACCTGCTGCGCCTCTCCGCGGTCCTGGCCCCGCTGACCGCCACCCTCGTCCTGCTCTTCGCCGTGGCGCTCTGGCCGCTGCTCGGCGTACCCGTCCGCTGACCCCGCCCGCACTGGAGACCTCATGCTGACCCACTTCGCCATCGCCCCCAGCGGCTTCAAGGAGTCCCTGTCCGCGCAGTCCGCGGCCGAGGCCATCGCCGAGGGAGTACGCAGGGCCGTCCCGCACGCCGAGACCGACCTGATCCCCCTGGTGGACGGCGGCGAGGGCACCGCGCGCGCCCTGGCCACCTCGGGCGGCGGACGCCTGGTCGCGCTGCCCGCCACCGGTCCCGTCGGCCAGCGGCTCGGCACGCACTTCGCGCTGCTCCCGGACGGCACGGCGGTCGTGGAGATGGCAGCCGTGGCCGGGCTCTCCCTGGTCCCCCGCGATCTGCGCGACCCGGGGGCCACGACGACGTACGGCGTCGGCGAGCTGATCCGCGCCGCGCTCGACGCGGGGGCCCGCCGCATCCTGGTGGGCTGCGGCGACTCCGGCACGTCGGACGGCGGTGCGGGGGCTCTGCAGGCGCTCGGCGCCCGGCTCCTGGACGCGGACGGCTGGGAACTGCCGCGCGGCGGACGGGAGTTGAGCCGCCTGAACCGCATCGACCCCTCGGGCCTCGACCCCCGCCTGAAGGACACCGAGATCCGCGTCGCCTGCAACCCCTTCAACGTCCTGACCGGTGAGTGCGGCGTCGCCCGCGTCTTCGGCCCCCAGAAGGGCGCGACGCCCACGCAGGTCGAACAGCTCGCGGCGGCCCTCGAACACTGGGCGCACATCCTCACCCGCGACCTGCACAGCACGGCGGACCTCTCCCTCGGCCCCGGAACGGGCGCCTCCGGCGGCCTGGGTGCCGGTCTCGCGGCCCTCGGCGCCCAGCTCCTGCCCCGCTTCGACGTCCTGCTCGACCATCTGGACCTGGACGCGCGGCTGGCCCGCGCCGACCTCGTCGTCACCGCCGAGGGCGCCCTGGACCACCAGACGCCGCGCGGCAAGATCCCTGCCGAAGTGGCGCGGCGCGCGAAGCTGTTCGGCCGCCCCGTCCTAGTCCTCGCCGGCACGATCGGCCAGGGCGCACACCACGTGCGGGCGGTCGGCGTGGACGCCTACAGCGCGATCCTGCCGGCGCCGGTCTCGCTCACCGAGGCGCTCGGCCGGGGCGGCGAGTTCCTCACCGACGCGACCGAGCGTGCCCTGCGGATGATCGTTCTGGGGTCACGTCTGAAGGGACGTCCCCGGGCTCAGGCGGCGTTGGTGTCCGGCACGCAACGCCCGTCCTCCGTACGGTAGTTCCAGCGTGCGCCGTCCGCCACGAGCTCCTTCACGGCGCGCACGAAACGCTCCACGTGCTCGTCCGGGGTGCCCGCGCCGAAGCTGACGCGGATCGCGTTGAGCGACTTCTCGCCGGGCGCGGCCTCGGGGGCGCCGCACTCGCCCTGCGTCTGCGGGTCGCTGCCGAGCAGGGTGCGCACCAGCGGGTGGGCGCAGAAGAGACCGTCGCGTACGCCGATGCCGTACTCGGCGGAGAGCGCGGCGGCGAAGTGCGAGCTGTTCCAGCCCTCCACGACGAAGGAGATGACGCCGACGCGCGGAGCGTCGTCACCGAAGAGCGAGAGCACCTTCACGGCCGGCACCTCGGCGAGTCCCTCGCACACCTTCGCGATGAGCCGGCGCTCCCGGGCGACGAGCTCGTCGAAGCCCGCCTCGGTCAGCGCCTTGCAGGCGGAGGCGATCGAGTACACGCCGATGACGTTCGGCGAACCGGCCTCGTGCCGCGCTGCGGTGTCGTGCCACTCGACGTCGACGCCCCCGTCCGTACGCCGCGCGACCTTCCGCGATGCGCCGCCGCCCGCGAGGTACGGCTCGGCCTCCTGCAGCCAGTCGGAGCGGCCCGCGAGGACGCCCGAGCCGAAGGGCGCGTACAGCTTGTGGCCGGAGAAGGCGACCCAGTCGACGTCGAGCTCGCTGATGGAGACCGGGTGGTGGGGCGCGAGCTGCGCGGCGTCCAGGACGATACGGGCGCCGTGCGCATGGGCGGCGGCGGCGAGCTCCTTGACCGGCCACAGCTCACCGGTGACGTTCGAGGCTCCGGTCACGCAGACCAGCGCGGGCCCGTAGGGGTCACGGTCGGCGAGGGCGCGCTCCAGGGTGGCGACGGCCTGGTCGGCGGTGCGCGGGGCGTTCAGGTACGTCACGCGGGCGTCGCGCCAGGGCAGCAGCGAAGCGTGGTGCTCGGTCTCGAAGACGAAGACCTGGCAGTCGGCGGGCAGCGCGGCGGCCAGGAGGTTCAGCGAGTCGGTGGTCGAACGGGTGAAGACGACCTGGTCGTCCTCGCGGCAGCCGAGGAACTCGGCGACGGTGACCCGGCTGTTCTCGAAGAGGTCGGTGGAGAGCTGCGATAGGTAGCCGGCACCGCGGTGCACGCTGCCGTAGTACGGCGCGTACGCGGCCACGTCGTCCCACACCCGCTGCAGGGCCGGGGCGCTTGCCGCGTAGTCGAGCGCCGCGTAGGTCACCTCGCCGCCGGTGACCAGCGGCACGGTGACGTCACGGCCGAGGACGGGAAGCGGGCTGGAACAGACGGTGCGGTCGGCGGCAGCGGTGGTGACAGACATGGCGAACTCCCGTGGGAAGGCAGGCGAGTTCACTGCGAGGGCGCTCGGAAGGCGCTGCAGTGACGAAGAAAAAGGGGGGTGCGGAAAAGGGGCCGGAAAGCCCTATCGCATTCGCTTGCTCACGAGACTGCTCCCTTGAGGACCAGGACCCCAGGGGCGGACATTCACCGATGTCCAGGGGTCCGCGCTTGCCATGGACCTTGCTGTCCACGGCCTGGTCTTCACCCGGGGCACCCCGCCACGGACGGAGGGTTGCCGGACAGCGAGCCGGGGCCTAATCGCTGTCACTCATGACCTGCGCAGCATCTTGCCACACGATCTTCTCGGTGCCCACCGCAGTCCGGCATCCGGACTGCGGTGGGCACCACACTCACCTGTTGCTGGCCGCCACCCACAGCTCCAGGGCCTTCTTCGCGGCTCCGGAGTCGATGGCCTGCGCCGCCTTCGCGATCCCGGCGCCGATCTGCTCCACGAGGGTCCCCTCGCCCGGCGACAGCGCCACCAGGGCGGCCGCCGTGTTCAGCAGTACGGCGTCCCGGACCGGCCCCTTCTCACCGTCGAGGAGGCGCAGCGCCACCTCGGCGTTGTACGAGGCGTCCGCGCCCCGCAGCGCCTCCACGGGGACGAGGTCGATGCCGACGTCCCGCGGGTCGAAGGCCTCCTCGCGCACGGAGCCGTCGCGCACGACCCAGACCCGGGAGGTCGAGGTGGTCGTCAGCTCGTCGAGGCCGTCGTCACCGCGGAAGACGAGGGAGGAGTTCCCGCGCTCTGCGAAGACCCCGGCCACGATCGGCGCCATCCGGGGGTCGGCGACCCCGACCGCCTGGGCCCGCACCTTGGCCGGGTTGGTGAGCGGCCCGAGGGCGTTGAAGACGGTCCGGATGCCCAGCTGGCTGCGCGCCCCGCCGGCGTGCCGCAGCGCCGGGTGGAACTTCACGGCGAAGCAGAAGGTGATCCCGGCTTCCTCGGCCACCTCGACGACCCGCTTCAGCGGCAGCTCCAGGTTCACCCCGAGCTTCTCCAGGACGTCGGAGGCTCCCGAGGCGCTGGAGGCCGCGCGGTTGCCGTGCTTGACGACCTTGGCGCCCGCGCCGGCGGCCACGATCGCGGACATCGTGGAGATGTTGACGGTCTTGGCGCCGTCACCGCCGGTGCCGACGATGTCGACGGTCTGCCCGGGTACCTCGATCACGTTGGCGTGCTCGTACATCGTGCGGACGAGGCCGGAGATCTCCTCCACGGTCTCGCCCTTGGCCCGCAGGGCGACGACGAAGCCCGCGATCTGCGCGTCGGTCGCCTCGCCGCGCATGATGCGGTCCATGGCCCAGGCCGTGTCATCGGTGCTCTGGTCACGTCCCTCGAGCAGTCCGTTCAGCACACCCGGCCAGGAACGGGCCGCCGCGGTGTTGCCTCCTGCGGGGGTCACAGCGCTCATCTGCCGCTCCTGGGTTCGTCTAGGCATGGGACAGGAACACCTTATCCAGCCCCGGGGACGGCAAAGAGCCCCGTCCATGCAGTGGAACGCATGGACGGGGCTCTCGCCGTGGCGACCTTGTCAGAGTCTCAGGTGATCAGTGGTGGCCGTGGCCGCTGGTGATCTCCTTGTACTCCTCGGTGGTGGGCTTGGGGATCTGGTTGTCCTCCCCGTAGTAGCCCTTGCTGAGCTTGGCCCGGAGCTTCTGCGAACCGGACACCTTGCGCTCGACGCCGTTCTCGTCGACCGCGGGACCGATCTCGAGCGGCGCGTACTGCTCGTGCGCGGTGAGCGTGTGCAGCTGCTCCTGGTTGAGCGGCTCGTGGACCTCGATGAACTCACCGTGCGGCAGGCGCTTGATGATGCCCGACTCGCGGCCGTGCAGGACCTTCTCCTTGTCACGCCGCTGCAGACCCAGGCAGATCCGCTTGGTGATGACGAAGGCGAGGACCGGTGCCACGAAGAAGGCGATGCGCACGAACCAGGTGATCGAGTTGATCGACAGGTGGAAGTGCGTGGCCCAGAGGTCGTTTCCACCACCGACGAGCAGCACCATGTACCAGGTGATCCACGCGACGCCGAAGCCCGTACGGGTCGGGACGTTGCGCGGGCGGTCCAGGATGTGGTGCTCGCGCTTGTCCCCGGTGACCCAGGACTCGATGAACGGGTAGACCGCGATCGCGACCAGGACCAGCGGGAAGATGATCAGCGGGATGAACACACCCAGGACGAGCGTGTGACCCCAAAGGTTGATCTCCCAGCCCGGCATGACACGGATCAGACCCTCGGAGAAGCCCATGTACCAGTCGGGCTGGGCTCCGGTGGAGACCTGGTCGGGACGGTAGGGACCGAGCGCCCAGATCGGGTTGATCGTCGCGATCGCCGAGATGGCCGCGATCACACCGAAGACCAGGAAGAAGAAGCCTCCGGCCTTCGCCATGTAGACGGGCAGCAGCGGCATGCCGACGACGTTCTTGTTCGTCTTGCCGGGACCCGCGAACTGCGTGTGCTTGTGGTAGAAGACCAGGATCAGGTGCGCCACCACGAGCCCGAGCATGATGCCCGGCAGCAGCAGGATGTGCACCGAGTAGAACCGGGCCACGAAGTCGCCGCCGGGGAACTCCCCGCCGAACAGGAACATCGACAGGTACGTGCCCACGATCGGCACGGACAGGATCGCGCCCTGCATGAAGCGCACACCGGTACCGGAGAGCAGGTCGTCAGGGAGCGAGTAACCGGTGAAGCCGGTGAACATGCCCAGGACGAACAGCAGGAAGCCGAAGACCCAGTTGACCTCGCGGGGCTTGCGGAAGGCACCCGTGAAGAAGACGCGCATCATGTGCACGAACATCGCCGCGAGGAAGATCAGCGCCGCCCAGTGGTGGATCTGCCGGATCAGCAGACCACCGCGCACATCGAAGCTGATGTGCATGGTCGAGTTGAAGGCCTCGGACATCAGCTGGCCCTGCAGCGGGATGTAACTGCCGTGGTACTCCACCTCGTTCATCGACGGGTGGAAGAACAGGGTCAGGTACACACCCGTGAGGATGATGATGATGAAGCTGTAGAGGCAGATCTCACCGAGCATGAAGGACCAGTGGTCCGGGAAGATCTTGCGCATGTTGGCCTTGGCCAGGGAGTAGATCCCCAGTCGTCCGTCGGCCCAGTCGGCGACCCGCTCACCTGCGGGCGCCTCCTTCTTACGCGTATCCGTCGTCGTAGTGCTCATCCGCGCTCCCAGAAAGCAGGACCGACGGGCTCAGCGAAGTCGCCGAGCGCCTCGAGGTAGCCCTCTTCGTTCACGCCGATGCGCAGCTGCGGCAGCGCGTGACCGGCCGGGCCGAAGATCACTCGGGCACCGTCGGAGAGGTCGAAGGTGGACTGGTGGCACGGGCAGAGGACGTGGTGCGTCTGCTGCTCGTACAGGGAGATCGGGCAGCCGACGTGGGTGCAGATCTTGGAGTACGCGACGACACCGTCGTGCGACCACTCGAGCTCCTGCTTGTCCTTGATGTTCTCCGGCTGGATCCGGACGATCATCAGGGCCGCCTTGGCGATCTCCTTCTGGAAGTCGTGGTCGTGCTCCTCCAGGCCCTCGGGCTTGGCGAAGGTCAGCGAACCGACCGCCACGTCCGACGGGCGCAGCGGCTCGTTCGTGTTCATGTTCACGAGCAGCTTGCCCTTGGCCCACAGCGTGTGCCGCAGCTTGTCCTCGGGCAGCGGACCGAGGTCGCGCAGCAGGATGACGCCGGAGAGCGGAACCATGGCGAGCGCGCCGAACATCGTGTTGCGGATCAGCTTGCGCCGGCCGAACTGCGACTCCGTGGCACCGGCCTTGAAGTCGGCCATGACCTTGGCCTTGACCTCGGGCTCGGCCTCGATGGGGTGCCGTTCGTCGGCGACCTCCACGTCGGACATCAGGGTGCGGGCCCAGTGGACCGCGCCCGCGCCGATGCAGAAGAGCGCCAGACCCAGGGTCATGCCCAGGGCGAAGTTCAGCGCGCTGATGTGACCGATCGGCCAGATGTAGAAGCTCTTGTCGACGGGGAACGACACGAACGAGGCGATGAAGCCGATCGTGGCGAGCATCGACAGGGTGAACAGGAAGGCGACCGCACGCTCGGACCGCTTGGCGGCCCGCTCGTCGATGTCCTGCACACGGTGCTCATGGGGCGGCAGCCCCGGGTCGGCGAACGGATTCTCGTCCTTCACCGCTACCGAGCCGTGCTCGGTCTCCTGCGTGCTGGGCAGGTTCTCTTCTGATTTCTCTTGGCTACTCATGACTTCTTGGCCTTTGCGGTCCGAGCGGCGACCCACACGGCGACCGCGATCAGCGAGCCGAGACCGAAGATCCAGCCGAACAGGCCTTCACTGACCGGACCCAGGCCACCCAGGTTGAGACCGCCAGGGCTCTCGGTCTCTTCGCCGTTGACCGCGTCGAGGTACGCGATGATGTCCTTCTTGTTCTTCTCCGGCATCACCGTGTCGGGGAAGGACGGCATGTTCTGCGGGCCGGTCTGCATGGCCTCGTAGATGTGCTTCGGGGAGACATCCTCCAACGTGGGGGCGAACTTGCCCTTCGTCAACGCGCCGCCCTCACCGGTGAAGTTGTGGCACTGCGCGCAGTTGGTGCGGAACAGCTCGCCACCCTTGGCGATGTCCGCGCCGTCCGGGCTGTACTGCTTCTCGGTGGGGACGGTCGGGCCCGCGCCCAACGAGGCGATGTACGCCGCGAGCTGGTCGATCTCGGCCTGGTTGTAGATGGCCTTCTTCTTCGGCGCCTGGGCGCCCGGCTGCTGGAGCGGCATGCGGCCGGTGCTGACCTGGAAGTCGACGGCGGCTGCGCCGACGCCCACCAGGCTAGGACCGTCGGAGGACCCCTGACCGCCGGTTCCGTGGCAGCTTGAGCAGCCCACGGAGTACAACTTCTTGCCCTCGTCGATGGCGAGGGACTGGGCGGTGTCGTCGGCCTGCGCCTTGTCCGCGGGTGCGAACGCGGCGTACAGCCCCCCGGTGGCCGCCAGCGCGAGGAGTAGTACGACGACCGCCGCCAGCGGGTGGCGTCGTCGTGCGGAGAGCTTTTTCACGGATTACCCCGGTGTCAGGATCTTCTGCGTCGATGCTTCTGGAATGAGTCGGAACGTCGGGCCCGTCCGGGCCCGGCCCCGTTTACTTGATCATGTAGATCGTGGCAAAGAGACCGATCCAGACAACATCGACGAAGTGCCAGTAGTAGGACACGACGATGGCTGCGGTCGCCTGCTCATGGGTGAACCTCTTGGCCGCGTACGTCCTGCCGAGGACCAGCAGGAAGGCGATGAGACCGCCCGTCACGTGCATGCCATGGAAGCCGGTGGTCAGGTAGAAGGCCGAGCCGTACGGGTCGGACGAGAGCGAGAGGCCCTCGTGCTTGACCAGCTCGGTGTACTCGTACACCTGACCGCCGATAAAGACGGCACCCATGATGAAGGTGACGATGAACCACATCCGGAGCTTCTTCACGTCACCGCGCTCGGCGGCGAAGACGCCGAGCTGACAGGTGAGGGAGGAGAGCACCAGGATCGTGGTGTTCGTCGCCGAGAACGGGAAGTTCAGCGCGGACGCCATTTCCTTCCAGTGCTCAGGACCTGTCACCGATCGCAGGGTGAAGTACATCGCGAAGAGGGCCGCGAAGAACATCAGCTCGGAACTCAACCAAATGATGGTTCCGACGCTGGTGAGGTTCGGCCGATTGACCGGCGGGTGCGCGTGCCCGGTATCTACTGTCGTTGCTGTCGCCACGACCGACATTATGTCGGTCGCTTATCCCGCCCTCACCCCGGGGGGTGCCGTTCGGAGTGTCTGCGGGGTGTGTCCTGCCCGTATGGCCCATCGAAGGGCTGTCCGAACCGCTGTTGACGGGGTGTCCGGAGGAGTAGCATCCGCGCATCGGTCCCTGGCCGAGAGCCCCTCAACGAAGCGGAGGAACAATGCAGCCGACCGCCACGGTGCTGGTCTACAGCGACAACGCGAGCACCCGCGAGCAGGTCCGGTTGGCCACCGGACGCAGGCCGGCGGCAGACGTCCCCGCGGTCGAGTTCATCGAGTGCGCGACGCTGCCCGCCGTGCTGAAGGAACTCGACCGGGGCGGCGTCGACGTCTGCGTACTGGACGGCGAGGCCACGCCCATCGGCGGCATGGGAGTCTGCCGCCAGCTCAAGGACGAGATCTTCCGGTGCCCGCCCGTGCTCCTGCTCATGGGACGCCCGCAGGACGCCTGGCTGGCCACCTGGAGCCGCGCCGAGGCGGCCGTGACCCTTCCGGTCGATCCGGTCGAGTTCGCGGACTCCCTGGCCGCTCTGCTGCGCGACAGGCTGGCCGTGCAGGCCTGACGCCACGGCAGAAGGCCCCGCGTCCTCACGCGGGGCCTTCTGCGCTGTTCTGTGCTCTCCGCAAAGCGGTCGGGGAGCTGTCAGACCTGCGGCCGCAATCGGGCCGCGTCGAGGACCGTGGGGCCCTTCTTGACCCCGCCCAACAGGGCGCTGCCGTCCCGCCAGTCCTTCCACCCGACGTTCCAGTCGCCGAAGCCGTTGCCGAACGGGTCCATGTCGGCGCCGGAGCTGTTGACGACCCGCACGATGTCGCCCTGCCGGACGGTCTCGAAGAACCACGCGGCGTTGTCGGTGCTCATGCCGGTGCAGCCGTGGCTGGTGTTCGCGTTGCCGTGCGAGCCGGCCGACCAGGGGGCGGCGTGCACGTACTCACCGGAGTCGGTGACCCGGGTCGCGTAGTAGACCTGCTTGTCGTAGAAGTCCGATGCGCCGATGCTGGCACTGGTCATACGTACGGAGTACTCCTTGCCCAGCACGACCTTGACGCCGTTGCGGGTGGAGTAGCCGGGCTTGCCCGTCGTCACCGGCATGGAGTTGATCTCCTCGCCGTTGCGGTAGACCGTCATGTAGTGCGAACCGGCGTCCGTCACGGCCTCGATGCGGTCACCGATGGTCAGCTTCAGCGGCTTGGCGGTGCCGCCCCAGAGCCGGTCGCGGACCTTGATGCCCTCGAGATTGCTCCGGACGTTGATGGTCGCGCCCGTGGGCCAGTACTCCTTGGGGCGGTAGTGCAGCGTCTCGCTGTCCACCCAGTGCCACACGCCCTCCGTGGCGGGCTGCGACTCGACCTTCAGCGAGCGCTCCACGATGGTCCTGGCCTTCTTGTCCTTCACCTTGGCGCTGAGCTTGGCCGTGACCGGCTGGCCCACGCCGTACTTCCCCGATTCGGGGCCGAAGGTGACGTCCAGGCGCTTCTTCTTCTCCGCCGTGTTCGTGTCGAACGTCATGACCTTGCGGCCCGGCGCGCCCTCGTCGTCCTCGGTGCTCACCCGCACCGTGTAGTGCGCGCCCGCCGCGAGCGGCGCCGTGCTCTGCCAACGCGCGCCGTCGGCGGCGAGTTCACCCGCCACGTACCGCCCCATCGCGTCGGTGGCCGTCACATCGGTGATGCGCCCGTCCTCGCCCTGGGCGGTGACCTCCAGGGGCTTGTCCGGATCCGCCTTCTGACTGCCCACAGGGCCGTTGAAGGCGATCTGGCCCGCCGCGTCGTACGGCTTCGCCGAGAGCGGGTGGCCGTCGGAGCTGCCGCACGCCGTGGTTCCCACCCCGAGGGCGGCCACCAGCGTGGTGCAGCTCAGTACCGTGCGGATTCGCGGTGAGTGGCTCATGAACACACGGTATGAAGGTTCATCGGCTCCGGCGCGTCGGGTGACCCGTACGAGTGTCAAGCGTGACACGCCGAAGGGCCCGGACTCTCCTGACGGAGTGTCCGGGCCCTTCGGTGGAGCGGGGAATCACAGACTCACTGGGTCTGGTTCTCGCCCCGGTAGTACTCGAAGACCCAGCCGAAGAGGCCGATCATCAGGATGGGGGCCGAGAAGTACAGCAGCCACCAGCCGAAGACGACACCCAGGAAGGCGAGCGCGCCGCCGATGCCCAGCGAGAGCGGCTGCCAGCTGTGCGGGCTGAAGAAGCCCACCTCGCCGGCCTCGTCCGCTACGTCGGCCTCCTTGTTGTCCTGTGCGGCCGCGTCGACACGCCGGGCCGTGAAGGCCAGGTAGTAGCCGATCATGATGCACAGGCCGAACGCCAGGAACAGCGCGGTCGTACCCGCCGGCTCCTTGGACCACCAGCCGTAGACGATCGCCATGACGAGCACGAAGACGCTCAGCCAGATGAACATCTTGCCCTGGATCTTCACTTCGCGGCCTCCTTGTCGCCGCCGAACAGTGCGGTGTCCTTCTGCCCGGCGTTCTCGAGCTGGTCGAGAGCCGCGATCTCAGGGTGATGCAGGTCGAACGCCGGGGATTCGGAACGGATCCGCGGCAGGGTGAGGAAGTTGTGCCGCGGCGGCGGGCAGGACGTCGCCCACTCGAGCGAACGGCCGTAGCCCCACGGGTCGTCGACCTCGATCTTCTTGCCGTACTTGGCCGTCTTCCAGATGTTGTAGAAGAACGGCAGGATCGACAGACCGAGCAGGAACGACGAGATCGTCGAGATCGTGTTCAGGGCGGTGAAACCGTCGGCGGCGAGGTAGTCCGCGTAACGACGCGGCATGCCCTCGGCGCCCAGCCAGTGCTGCACCAGGAACGTGCCGTGGAAGCCGATGAACAGCGTCCAGAACGTGATCTTGCCGAGCCGCTCGTCCAGCATCTTGCCGGTGAACTTCGGCCACCAGAAGTGGAAGCCGGAGAACATCGCGAAGACCACGGTGCCGAAGACGACGTAGTGGAAGTGCGCGACCACGAAGTACGAGTCGGAGACGTGGAAGTCCATCGGCGGCGAGGCCAGGATGACGCCGGTCAGACCACCGAAGGTGAAGGTGATCAGGAAGCCGACGGCCCAGAGCATCGGTGTCTCGAAACTCAGTGAGCCCTTCCACATCGTTCCGATCCAGTTGAAGAACTTCACGCCCGTTGGCACGGCGATCAGGAACGTCATGAAGGAGAAGAACGGTAGGAGCACGCCGCCTGTGACGTACATGTGGTGCGCCCACACGGTCACGGAGAGACCCGCGATGGCGATCGTCGCGCCGATCAGGCCCATGTAGCCGAACATCGGCTTGCGGGAGAAGACCGGGATGACCTCGGAAATGATTCCGAAGAATGGCAACGCGATGATGTACACCTCTGGATGGCCGAAGAACCAGAAGAGGTGTTGCCATAGCAGCGCGCCGCCATTGGACGCGTCGAAGATATGCGCACCGAATTTACGGTCCGCCTCCAGGGCGAACAGCGCGGCGGCGAGCACCGGGAAGGCCAGCAGGACCAGAACCGCGGTCAGCAGGACGTTCCACACGAAGATCGGCATCCGGAACATCGTCATGCCAGGTGCGCGCATGCAGATGATCGTGGTGATGAAGTTGACCGAGCCGAGGATCGTGCCGAAGCCGGAGAAGGCCAGACCCATGATCCACATGTCGGCGCCGATGCCCGGCGAACGGACGGCATCCGACAGCGGGGAGTAGGCGAACCAGCCGAAGTCGGCCGCACCCTGCGGGGTGAGGAAGCCGCCCACCGCGATGAGCGAGCCGAAGAGGTACAGCCAGTACGCGAACATGTTCAGCCGCGGGAACGCCACGTCGGGCGCGCCGATCTGCAGCGGCATGATCCAGTTGGCGAATCCGGCGAACAGCGGCGTCGCGAACATCAGCAGCATGATCGTGCCGTGCATCGTGAACGCCTGGTTGAACTGCTCGTTCGACATGAGCTGCGAGCCGGGACGAGCGAGTTCGGCGCGCATGAAGAGCGCCATCACGCCGCCGATGCAGAAGAACGCGAACGACGTGACCAGGTAGAGCGTGCCGATCGTCTTGTGGTCGGTGGTCGTCAACCACTTGATCACCACGTTGCCCGGCTGCTTGCGCCGTACCGGCAGCTCGTTCTCGTACGAGTCTTCTGCTGCCGCGGCACCCTGAGGTTCGTTGAGGATGCTCACAGGTTGTTCGTCTCCCGGTTCTTCTCGTGCTTCGTCTGCTCGATGCCGGCCGGGATGTAACCGGTCTGGTTCTTCTTCGCCAGGTCCTCGAGGTGCTTCTGGTAGCGCTCGGGGGAAACGACCTTGACGTTGAAGAGCATCCGGGAGTGGTCGACACCGCAGAGCTCGGCGCACTTGCCCATGAAGGTGCCCTCCTTGTTGGGAGTCACCTCGAAGGCGTTCGTGTGGCCCGGGATCACGTCCTGCTTCATGAGGAACGGCACCACCCAGAAGGAGTGGATGACGTCACGCGAAGTCAGTACGAACCGGACCTTCTCGCCCTTGGGGAGCCAGAGGGTCGGACCGGGGTTGCCGTTCTGCGGGTTCCGCTGGCCGGGGGTACCGACGTCGTAGACGCCGCCGGCGTTGGCCGGGAACGCATCACGGAACTTGTCCGGGATGGCCTCCAGTTCCTTGGCCGTCTTCGCGTCACCCTTGTTGGAGCCCGGCACGTCCTCGATGTAGTTGAAGCCCCAGCTCCACTGGTAGCCGACCACGTTGACCGTGTGAGTCGGCTTCTTGTCCAGGTGGAGGAGCTTCGTCTCATCGCGTGCCGTGAAGTAGAAGAGCACGGAGACGATGATGAGAGGCACCACCGTGTAGAGCGCCTCGATGGGCATGTTGTAACGCGTCTGCGGAGGTACCTCCACCTTGGTGCGGCTGCGCCGGTGGAAGATCACACTCCACAGGATCAGACCCCAGACCAGCACGCCCGTGGCGAGCGCTGCCGCCCACGAGCCCTGCCAGAGGGAGAGGATCCGGGGAGCCTCTTCCGTTACGGGGGTGGGCATACCAAGGCGGGGAAAGTCCTTGTATGTGCAACCGGTAGCGGTTGCCAAGATCAGGCCCGCAGTCAGCACCTGCGGCAGCTTCCGCCGCATCGGGCGCCGCGACGAGCGGTCGGAGCCGTTGGGACTCACGTAGCGCCTTCCCGAGAGTCTCGGCCCGCGCGGTCGGGTGCGGCCTTCTCGGTCGTCGGTCGCCGCCCTGCGGCGGGCAGGGGTTTGGATGTTTATGCGGGCCAAACCTTACTGGACGCTATTTGGGGTCGCGCGGGGAGGGTGCCTAACGCGCCGCGGGTCACTCCGAAGGGGGGGACCCCCTGCCGTTCACCCCTTTCTGACGGTGGGTCGGGCGCCCGCCGGGCCGCGGAACCGCCTCGTCCGCGACTGCGGGGCCTTCGTGGCTTGTCGCGCAGTTCCCCGCGCCCCCTTACGGGCGCTCCCCGCGGCGCACGCTTTAGCGTTGCCGTGTGTCCTACTTCGATGTCGCTTCCTCCGCTCCCCTGCACCCCGTGGCCCGCCAGGCGCTGCAGGCCTCGCTCGACGAGGGGTGGGCCGATCCCGCTCGGCTCTATCGCGAGGGGCGGCGGGCCAGGCTGCTGCTCGATGCCGCCCGGGAGGCCGCCGCCGACGCGGTGGGCTGCCGCCCGGACGAGCTCTCCTTCACCTCTTCGGGTACGCAGGCCGTGCACTCCGGAATTGCCGGGGCGCTCGCGGGGCGTCGGCGTGTCGGGCGGCATCTGGTGGTGTCGGCGGTCGAACACTCTTCGGTGCTCCACGCGGCGGCGTCCCTCGAAGCCGACGGGGGCGCGGTGACGGAGATCCCGGTGGAGCGGTCCGGCGCGGTGTCCACGGCCGCGTATGCCGCCGCTCTGCGCCCCGACACGGCCCTCGCCTGCCTCCAGTCCGCCAACCACGAGGTGGGCACCGAGCAGCCGGTGGCCGATGTCGCCTCGGCGTGTCGCGCCGCCGGGGTGCCGCTCCTGGTGGACGCGGCGCAGTCCCTTCCGTGGGGCCGGGTGGGCGGGGACTGGTCGCTGCTCGCCGCGAGTGCCCACAAGTGGGGCGGGCCCTCTGGCGTGGGGCTGCTCGTCGTGCGCAAGGGGGTGCGGTTCGCCGCGCAAGGGCCCGCCGACGAGCGGGAGTCGGGGCGCGCACCCGGCTTCGAGAACATTCCGGCCGTGGTCGCCGCGGCGGCCTCGCTCCGTGCCGTGCAGGCCGAGGCCGCCGATGAGGGCGCCCGGCTGCGGGAGTTGACGCAGCGGATCAGGGCGCGGGTGCCCGGTGTCGTGCCGGACGTGGAGGTGGTGGGCGATCCGGAGCGGCGCCTCCCCCACCTGGTGACCTTCTCGTGTCTCTATGTCGACGGAGAGACAGTGCTGCACGAGCTGGACCGGGCCGGCTTCTCGGTCTCCTCCGGCTCGTCCTGCACCAGCTCGACACTGACCCCGAGCCATGTCCTGAAAGCGATGGGCGTGCTGAGCGAGGGGAACGTCCGGGTGTCACTCCCACGGGGGACCCAGGAAGCTGACGTCGAGCGTTTCCTGGAGGTGCTGCCGGGGGTGGTGGCCGGCGTACGCGAGCAGCTGGGCGCCCCGGTGGCACCGGCTTCGCGCACGGAATCGGCTTCCCTCGTCGTGGACGCGCTCGGCAAGCGCTGCCCGCTGCCCGTCATCGAACTCGCGAAGGTCATCGGGGACGTGCCGGTGGGCGGCACGGTGACGGTCCTCGCCGACGACGAGGCCGCGCGGCTCGACATCCCCGCGTGGTGCGAGATGCGGGGCCAGGAGTACGTGGGCGAGGAGCCGGCGGACCACGGCTCTGCCTATGTGGTCCGCCGGAGCTCCTGACTAGGCCAGCCGCACCTGGACCTCGGACGCCGCCTCATGGCCGTACGCCTTGGTGAAGCGGTCCATGAAGTCGCTGCGGTGCAGCTCGTACTCCTGGGTGCCGACGTTCTCGATGACCAGGGTGGCGAGCATGCAGCCGAGCTGCGCCGAGCGCTCCAGGGAGACGCCCCAGGACAGGCCCGAGAGGAAGCCCGCACGGAAGGCGTCACCGACACCGGTCGGCTCGATCTTCGCCTTCTCCTCGGGGACGCCGACCTCGATCGGGTCCTGGCCCTGGGACTCGATGCGCACGCCGCGCGGGCCGAGGGTCGTCACCCGGTGGCCGACCTTCGAGAGGATCTCGGCGTCGGTCCAGCCGGTCTTGGACTCGATGAGCCCCTTCTCGTACTCGTTCGAGAAGAGGTACGTGGCGCCGGAGAGGAGGGTACGGATCTCCTCGCCGTCCATGCGCGCGATCTGCTGGGAGAAGTCGGCGGCGAAGGGGATCTCGCGCGAGCGGCACTCCTCGGTGTGGCGCATCATCGCCTCGGGGTCGTCCGCACCGATGAGGACCAGGTCGAGGCCGCCCACGCGGTCGGCCACGTTCTTCAGTTCGATGAGACGGGCCTCGCTCATCGCGCCGGTGTAGAAGGAGCCGATCTGGTTGTGGTCGGCGTCCGTGGTGCACACGAAGCGGGCCGTGTGGAGCGTCTCGGAGATGCGGACCGATGCCGTGTCCACGCCGTGCCGGTCGAGCCAGGCGCGGTACTCGCCGAAGTCCGAGCCGGCCGCGCCGACCAGGATCGGCTTGGTTCCGAGCTGGCCCATGCCGTAGCTGATGTTGGCGGCGACGCCTCCCCTGCGTACGTCTAGGGCGTCGACCAGGAAAGAGAGAGAAACCGTGTGCAGCTGATCCGCGACCAGTTGGTCGGCGAAGCGGCCGGGGAAGGTCATCAGGTGGTCGGTGGCGATGGAGCCGGTGACTGCGATACGCACGACGGCATGCTCCTGTGGAGAATCAAGGGGGGCGCGCGAAGCGCACCTTGCAAGGGCGGTGGTGGGAGACGGGTGGGCAAGGGGTTGACACTTCACGCTACCGGGTGAGGCCACCGTCACTGAAGAGGCCAAACTACCCGTTAGTAGGGCTTTTTTCGCGAGGTGTGCGATGCGTACGGTGCGGTTATGGCCGTTATCCCGAAGCATGTCGTCACCACGCGTCCCGTCGAGCTGCCCTCCGAGACCCTGGAGACCTTGCGCGGCGACTGCGCCCGCATGGCCCCGCACTGGGCGACCCCCGCGGTCGCCGTGGCCGCCCCGGTGTCGCCCGCGCTGATCCATGGGGTCGATGTCCCGCCCGCCTCCGCCCGCCTGATCGACGGCATGTCCGAGTACGGCGACTGAGGCGAGGGCCGGTCCGCGACCGGCGCAGGGGCAACGGCGCGCGCCGAGGGAACCGCGCGCTCCCCCGCTGCGTCCCACCGCTGTCCCCCGTAAAGGGGAGACGGCGTACGAACGAGGCCCGCACACGGGTCTCCAGGGACAGCAGTGCAGTCGAAGGAGCGATGCGGTGAGCACCGACCGATCCGTTCATGACGCGGCCGAGCAGCCCCGGCGGCGTTCTCGCCTTGCCGTCGCGTCGGTGGCGGCCACGGTGCTGCTCGTCGGTGGCGGCGGCGCCTACTTCGCCGCGACCGCCTCAGGCGGCAGCGACGGCAACGGCAGTTCCCCGGCCGGCGACGGCGGCACGCCCCCGCCCCTCGCCCTGGACGGCCACACGGACGGCGACCGGCAGGAAGGCGGCACCGGCGACACCGGCGGCATCGCCCCGGGAGAGCCCGACCCGAACGGTGCCGCCTACCGCGCCGAGGGCAACCTGCCCGGCGGCCCCGGCTCGGCGGCCGTGTACCACGCGCGCGGCACGGTCAGCCAGGACCAGGTCACCGAGCTGGCCAGGGCCCTGGGCATCGAGGGCAAGCCGGCCTCGAAGGACGGTGCCTGGAAGATCGGCCCCACCAAGGACGGTTCGGGGCCCTCGCTCCAGGTGGGCAAGGAGGCGCCGGGCACCTGGACGTTCACGCGGTATGCCACTGGCGGCAGCGACAACTGCCAGAAGGGCAAGCCCTGTTCGGATGGGTCGGGGTCGTCCACCGCGCCCAACGGTGAGGGTGACGCGGTCGGCGAGAGCGCGGCGAAGAAGGCCGCGGCGCCGATCCTGAAGGCCGTGGGCCAGGACGACGCGAAGCTGGACGCGGGTCAACTCATGGGCGGCGTACGAGTGGTGAACGCCGACCCGAAGGTGGGCGGCCTGCCGACGTACGGCTGGTCGACCGGCATCCAGGTCGGCGCGGACGGCCAAGTGGTCGGCGGCAGCGGCCAGTTGAAGGCACCGGAGAAGGGTGCGACGTACCCCGTGATCAGTGCGGGGAAGACCCTGGAGCAGCTCAACAAGTCGGGCGCCGGTGATGGCCGCGTCGGCATCGGCGGGTGCGCGTCGGCGGTGCCGCACGCGAAGGGTGACACGGCTGCCGGCTCCGACGGCGGCGGCCCCGCGGTCGAGGAGGGGACGAAGGCGCCGTGCGAGGAGCCGTCCTCCGCGCCTCCTAAGCCGCGGCCGATCACGGTGAAGGACGCGACGTTCGGGCTCGCGGTGCACTTCGTGGACGGCCGCCAGACGCTCGTCCCCGCCTGGCTGTTCGATGTACGGCCGCAGGGCGCGAAGGACAGCTTCACGGTGACGCATCCGGCCGTGGCGCCGAAGTTCCTCACCTCGCCGAGCACGCCGTCGCCCACCGCGACGCCCAGCGAGAAGCCGGGCGCGGGCAAGCAGGACTCGGCCACGCGCGTCGAGTCCTACCGCGCGGACGGCACGTCCCTGACGGTGCACTTCTGGGGCGGCGTCTGCAGTGACTACTCGGCGTCGGCCGACGAGAGCAAGAACAGCGTGCGCGTGAAGGTGACGGAGACCCACAAGAAGGGCGAGGTCTGCGTGAGCATGGCCAAGGAGTTCACCAAGACCGTGACCCTCGACGAGCCGCTCGGCGACCGCGACCGCAAGGTCGTGGACGCGACGGGCGGCGGGACGGTGCCGCGGAAGTAGCCCCCCTGCTGACACAAAGGCGGCGGCCCCCGAAATACTCCGGGGGCCGCCGCCTTCGTACGTGCGGGCTCAGCTACGTACAGGCTTAGCTGAACGAGTCGCCGCAGGCGCAGGAGCCCGTGGCGTTCGGGTTGTCGATCGTGAAGCCCTGCTTCTCGATGGTGTCGACGAAGTCGATGGAGGCGCCGCCCAGGTAAGGAGCGCTCATCCGGTCGGTCACGACCTTCACGCCGTCGAAGTCCTTGACGACGTCGCCGTCGAGCGAACGCTCGTCGAAGAACAGCTGGTAGCGAAGGCCCGAGCAGCCGCCGGGCTGAACGGCGACGCGGAGCGCCAGGTCGTCCCGGCCCTCCTGCTCAAGAAGGCCCTTGACCTTGCCCGCGGCGGCGTCGGACAGGAGGATGCCGTCGCTCACGGTGGTGGTCTCGTCCGATACGGACATCTGCTTCTCTCCCGGGTTGTACGGAGACTGCTTGCCGACGGTTGCAACCGGCGGGGCCGCTGATTCATTCCGGGCCGAGTGCTGTGTCTCTCGGCTCTGTCCCTTCATGCTCGCACATGCCGTCGCGAGGGGCAGCGGCCCGTCGGAGGCGAACGCGTCACATCGACACTATGGCCATCGTCAAACTGACGTGAAGCGGTTATGATAGATAACGTCAATTAGACGAAAAGGCTCCCCGGTGCTAGCACCGGCTCCACCGGAGCGGCTGCCGCCGCGCTCATCACCTTCAGAAAGGGTGCGTGTCGTGACCACCGCCCAGTCCCCCGCGGACCTCGTGGACCTCGATGTACAGCCCACACCGCTCGCCCTCCTGCTGCTCGGCCGCGAGGCCGACCCCAAGAGCGAGCGCGGTGTGGAGTGCCCCGGCGATCTGCCGTCACCCTCCGACCCGGACCTGGTGGAGCGCGCACGCGCCGCCAAGGAGAAGCTCGGCGACAAGGTCTTCGTGCTCGGCCACCACTACCAGCGCGACGAGGTCATCCAGTTCGCGGATGTCACCGGCGACTCCTTCAAGCTGGCCAAGGACGCGGCCGCCAAGCCGGAGGCGGAGTACATCGTCTTCTGCGGCGTGCACTTCATGGCCGAGTCCGCGGACATCCTGACCACCGACGACCAGAAGGTCGTCCTGCCCGACCTGGCCGCCGGCTGTTCGATGGCCGACATGGCCACCGCCGAGCAGGTCGCGGAGTGCTGGGACGTGCTGGCCGACGCCGGGATATCCGAGCAGGTCGTGCCCGTCTCGTACATGAACTCGTCGGCCGACATCAAGGCCTTCACCGGCAAGCACGGCGGGACGATCTGCACCTCGTCCAACGCCAAGCGGGCCCTGGAGTGGGCCTATGAGCAGGGCGAGAAGGTGCTTTTCCTGCCCGACCAGCACCTCGGCCGGAACACCGCGGTCCGCGACATGGGCCTCTCGCTCGACGACTGCGTGCTCTACAACCCGCACAAGCCGAACGGCGGCCTGACGCCTCAGCAGCTGCGGGACGCGAAGATGATCCTGTGGCGCGGGCACTGCTCGGTGCACGGGCGCTTCTCGCTGGAGTCCGTGGAGGACGTGCGTGCGCGGATTCCCGGCGTGAACGTCCTGGTGCACCCCGAGTGCAAGCACGAGGTCGTCGCCGCCGCGGACTACGTGGGCTCCACGGAGCACATCATCCAGACTCTGGAGGCGGCTCCCGCCGGTTCCAAGTGGGCGATCGGGACCGAGCTGAACCTCGTACGCCGCCTGGCGAACCGTTTCGCCGCGGAGGACAAGGAGATCGTCTTCCTCGACAAGACGGTCTGCTTCTGCTCGACCATGAACCGCATCGACCTGCCGCACCTGGTCTGGGCGCTCGAATCCCTGGCCGACGGCAAGCTGGTCAACCAGATCGAGGTCGACCGCGAGACGGAGCAGTTCGCGAAGCTGGCCCTTGAGCGGATGCTGGCCCTGCCGTAGGCCTGCTGCATGTGCGTAAGGGGCACCCGGCATTGCCGGGTGCCCCTTACCTCGTTCTGTGCTCCTTGCGGGTGGTGCTAGACCTTCGCGGGCTCCTGATCCCCTGAGTCCGCTTCCGCCTGCGGCGGGACGCCCGCCTTTTTCGCCCGCTTCGCCTCGCGCTTCGCGCGCCTCTTCTCCTTGCGGAGCTCCACCATCGCGTACAGCGTCGGGACGAGGAGGAGGGTCAGGAGCGTCGACGTGATCAGGCCGCCGATGACCACCACCGCGAGCGGCTGGGCGATGAAGCCGCCCTCGCCCGTGATGCCGAGGGCCATCGGGAGCAGGGCGAAGATCGTCGCCAGGGCCGTCATCAGGATCGGGCGGAGGCGGTGGCGACCGCCCTCGATGACTGCCTCGACCACGCCGTGGCCCTGCCTGCGGTACTGGTTGATCAGGTCGATCAGGACGATCGCGTTCGTCACCACGATGCCGATCAGCATCAGCATGCCGATCATCGCCGGTACGCCCATCGGGGTGTCCGTCGCGATGAGGAGGCCGATGGCGCCCGTGGCCGCGAACGGGATCGAGACCAGCAGGATCAGCGGCTGGACGAGCGAGCGGAACGTCGCCACGAGCAGCATGAAGACGATCGCGATCGCCGCCAGCATCGCGAGGCCCAGCGAGGCGAACGCCTCGTCCTGGTCCTCGGAGACACCGCCGATGGACGCCGTGGCGCCGTCCGGCAGCTTCAGCGCGTCGAGCTTCTTGGTGAGGTCGGCGCTGACCGCGCCGGTGTTCTCACCGGTCGGCTTCGCGGTGATCGTCGCGGCGCGGGCGCCGTCGATGCGGGTCATGGAGACCGGGCCGTCGACCAGCTTGACCGAGGCGATGTCGCCGAGCTTCACGGAGCCGAGGTCCAGCGCGCGCAGCTGGGCGAGGGTCTTCGCCGGCTTCGCGGACTTCACCACGACGTCGCGCTCGCTGTCGTCCAGGATCGCCTTGCCGCTCTGGGTGCCGCGGACCGCCTGGGCGACGGCCTGGCCGAGGGTGGTGTCGTTGAAACCGGCCGCCGCGGCCTTGGCGTTGGCCTTGACCGAGATGCGCGGGATGCTCTGCGACAGGTCGCTCTGGACGTCCGTGACGTCGTCGATCTTCGCGACCTCGTCACGCACCTCGTCGGACGCCTTGCGCAGCACGTCGCCGTCGGCGGCCTTGACGACCACGCTCAGGTCCTGGCTGCCGAAGCCGTCACCGGCCGCGATGGACGTCTGGCCGATGCCCGACAGCTTGCCGAGCTCCTCCTCGACCTTGTCCTGCGTCTTGTCGTACGAGGACTTGTCCTTGAGCGTCAGGGTGTACGAGGCCTGGTTGGTGTCCGTGGAGCCGCCGAAGGCGGCCATGAAACCGGAGGAACCGACCGTGACCTGGTAGTCCTTGATCTCGTCGAGGCCGTCCAGCATCTTCTCGACCTTCTTGGCCGATGCGTCGGACGCGGCCAGGCTGGTGCCCGGCTTCAACTCCTGCTTGATGGTCAGGACTTCCTGCTCGCCCTGGTCGAAGAAGTTGGTCTTCAACAGCGGTGCCATGCCGAACGTGCCCACGAGGACCACGATCGCGATGACGAGGCTGGTGAAGCGGCGCCGGGTCGCGAAGCGGAGCACGGGGACGTAGAAGCGCTGGAGCCTGCTCTTGGCCTCCTTCTCCTCGGCCTTGCGGCGGGCCTCCTCCGGGTCGGCGCCGCGGACGTCCTTGGGGGGACGCAGGAACCAGTACGAGAGGACCGGCACGACCGTCAGCGAGACGAGCAGGGAGGCCAGGAGCGCCGCCGTGACCGTCAGCGAGAAGGAGCCGAAGAGCTCGCCCACCATGCCGCCGACCAGGCCGATCGGCAGGAAGACGGCGACGGTCGTCAGGGTCGAGGAGGTCACGGCGCCCGCGACCTCCTTGACGGCCGTGATGATCGCGGCCTCGCGCTCCTCGCCGTATCCGAGGTGGCGCTTGATGTTCTCCAGGACCACGATCGAGTCGTCGACGACACGGCCGATGGCGATGGTCAGCGCGCCGAGCGTGAGCATGTTGAGGGAGAGGTCCCGCGTCCACAGCACGATCAGGGCGAGCACGACGGAGAGCGGGATGGAGACCGCGGTGACCAGCGTCGAGCGGATCGACGCCAGGAAGACCAGGATGACCAGGACCGCGAAAACCAGGCCGAGGGCGCCCTCGGTGGTGAGGCCGTCGATGGACTTGGAGACCGCCGGGCCCTGGTCGCTGGCGACCGTCAGGTCCGAGCCCGCGCCCAGGTCCTTGCGCAGGTCGGGGAGCTTGTCCTTGACCGCGTCGGAGATGGCGACGGCGCTGCCGTCCTGGTCCATCGTGACCGCCACGGCGAGGCTGGGCTTGCCGTTGGTGCGGGTGATGGACGTGGCGTCCGACGGCTGCTGCTTCACCGTGGCGAGGTCGCCGAGTCGCACCGGCTTGCCCGCGCCCGCCGACGAGCCCGGCTTGGCCTCGGGGGTGACCATCAGGTCCTGGATCTGCTTCAGGGACGTGAAGCCGCCGCCGACCTGGACGGTGCGGTTCTTGCCGTCCTCGTCGAAGGAGCCCGCGGGGAGCGTGGCGCCGCCGGTCTGGAGCGCCTGGCCGAGCGCGGCCGGGGTGAGGCCCGCCTTGGCCAGCTTCCTGTCGTCGGGGGTGACGTCGACCTGGAGGTCGCGCACGCCGTCGACGGTGACCTGGGCGACGCCGTCGATGTCCTCCAGGGCCGGGACGACGGTGGTGTCGAGCCGGTTGGAGAGCGCCTGCTGGTCCTTGTCGGAGGTGACGGAGAGGACCACGGTCGGGATGTCGTCGGTGGAGCCCGCGATGACCTGCGGGTCCACGTCGTCGGGGAGCTGGGCCCCGGCGCGGTTCACGGCCTGCTGGACGTCGGCGACGAGCTGCTTGGAGCCGCTGCCGTAGTCGAACTGGGCCATGATCACGGCGTTGCCCTCGCTCGCCGTGGAGGTGATGCCGGTGATGCCGTCGACCGCGTCGATGGAGGATTCGAGCGGTTCGACGACCTGCTTTTCGACCACATCGGGGGACGCGCCCTGGTAAGGGGCCAGGACGGACACCATCGGGAGTTCGATGGAGGGCAGCAGCTGCTGCTTGAGCTGAGGGATCGCGATCGCGCCGAAGACCAGCGCGATGATGGATATCAGCCCGATCAGGGCCCGTTGGGCGAGGCTGAACCGGGACAGCCAGGACATGGTGGTCTCTCTCTGTGGCGTACTGCGCAGGAACGGGCACCGGCCAGCCGGTGCCCCCTACACGATCTGCCATGTCCAGGGCATGAATCGTCACTCCGAGGACCCGTTCTTATGCGGCGCATACTGCGGGTGCAGTACGTCGCTTCCGCAATCACTCCACCCTTGGACGTACCAGGCCCGATTCGTAGGCAATGACGACGAGTTGTGCCCGGTCGCGGGCGCCCAGCTTCGCCATCGCACGGTTCACGTGGGTCTTCACGGTGAGCGGGCTGACTTCCAGGCGCTCGGCGATCTCGTCGTTCGAGTGCCCGCCCGCGACCTGGACCAGGACCTCCCGCTCACGGCCGGTGAGCGCGTCGAGCCGCTCGCCGCGCGCCCCGCCGTCATCGTCCGGACTCTCGCCCTGCGCGAGGAACTTGGCGATCAGGCCCTTCGTCGCCACCGGGGAGAGCAGAGCGTCGCCCGCGGCCGCGATCCGGATCGCGCCGAGCAGTTCGTCCGGCTCCGCGCCCTTGCCGAGGAAGCCGGAGGCGCCGGCGCGCAACGACTGCACCACGTACTCGTCGACCTCGAAGGTCGTCAGCATGACCACGCGTACGTGGGCCAGGGCGGGGTCGGAGCTGATCAGGCGGGTGGCGGCGAGGCCGTCCGTGCCGGGCATGCGGATGTCCATCAGGACGACGTCGGCCGCCCGCGACTTGGCGAGCTCGACGGCCTCGGCGCCGTCCGACGCCTCGGCGACGACCTCCATGTCGGGCTCGGAGTCGACGAGCACCTTGAACGCGCTGCGCAGCAAGGCCTGATCGTCGGCGAGCAGCACCCGGATCGTCACGCGGTCCCTCCCTCTGCCGGGCTGACCGGCGTTGCCGTGACCGGCAGGATCGCATGGACGCGGAAGCCGCCGCCGTAGCGGGGTCCGGCGGTGCAACGGCCGTTCAGGGCGCTGACGCGCTCGCGCATGCCGAGGAGGCCGTGCCCCCCGCCGTCGCCCTCGCCGGCCGGTTCCTTCTTCTCGCCCCCGCCGTCGTCCAGGATCGTGACCTCGGCGTTCGGCCCCACGCGGATGACGCTGACCTCGGCCTTGGCGCCCACGCCCGCGTGCTTCTGCACGTTCGTGAGGGCTTCCTGGATGATGCGGTACGCGGCCAGATCGACCCCGGCGGGCAGGTCGGCGACCGTGTCGTCGCAAGTCACCTCCACGGGGAGGCCCGCGTGCCGGAAGGTCTCGACGAGGTCGTCGAGGCGGGCGAGGCCCGGGGCCGGCTCGGTGGGTGCCTCGGGGTCGCCGGTCTGCCGCAACAGGCCTACGGTGGCGCGCAGTTCGTTGAGCGCGGAGCGGCTGGCGTCCCGTACGTGGGAGAGGGCTTCCTTGGCCTGGTCCGGCCGCTTGTCCATGACGTGGGCCGCGACTCCCGCCTGGACGTTGACGAGGGCGATGTGGTGGGCGACCACGTCGTGCAGGTCGCGGGCGATACGCAGCCGCTCCTCGGCGACACGGCGCCGGGCCTCCTCCTCGCGGGTGCGTTCGGCGCGTTCGGCGCGCTCGCGTATGGCGTCCACGAAGGCGCGGCGGCTGCGGACGGCGTCACCGGCGGCCGCGGCCATGCCGGTCCAGGCGAAGATGCCGAGGTTCTCCTGGGCGTACCAGGGCAGCGGTCCCGCCAGCATCGCGACGCCGGTGAGGCCGGTGATGGTGACGACGCCGACGCGCCAGGTGGTGGGGCGGTTCGTGGTGGCGGCGACGGTGTAGAGGGCGATGACCGCGCTCATCACGACGGCGCCGCGGAACTCTCCGGTGATGAGGTCGACCACGGAGACGGTGCAGGTCGCCGCGAGGACCACCCAGGGGGCTCGGCGGCGGAAGACCAGGGCGGTGGCGCCGAGCAGCATCAGGACGAGGCTGAGCGTGCCTGGGGAGCGCGTGCCCCACGTGGGGCCGCCGTCGTGGCCGTACGGCTCCACGAAGGAACCGATGACCATGCACACGAGGACGGCTGCCGCGAGGGCGGCGTCCACAGCCAGGGGATGCGCCTTGGCCCAGCAGCGGCCTCGCACGAGAGTGGTCACGCCTTGCCCCGCCCTTTGTCATGGCTGAGCTCCGACTACTTGGGCGTCCTGGCCCGCCGCTTCGCGCCGGATCCTTACCGCCCACCCACCCGATTGCCCCGCATCCAGTGTCTAACCAGGGATCAAGCCGTCGTCGCTCAGCATCTCCCGGACCTCGTCCAGGGTCGCGTCCGGCGCGGGGAGGATCAGTTCCGAGGGTTCGAGCGCGTCGTCCGGCAAGGCCTCGCCCAGTTCCCGGACCTTGTCCAGCAACGCGCCCAGCGTCCTGCGGAAGCCGGACTCGTCGCCGCTCTCCATCTCGGCGAGCAACTCGTCGTCCAGCTTGTTCAGTTCGGTGAAGTGGCTGTCGGCCAGCTTCACCTGCCCCTCCCCCATGATCCGTACGATCATGTCGCCCTCCTCGGACGTGAGCGGTGTGCTGTGTAGGGCCCTACTGCTTGTCGAAGCGCGGGGTGTCCTGCGGCTCCTTGGTCTGCGGCTGGCCCTGACCCGGCTCGATGGCCTGCTTCGACGTCGAACCGCCGGCCAGTTCCGCCTTCATCCGCTGCAGTTCCAGCTCTACATCAGTACCACCGGAGAGGCGATCCAGCTCGGACTGGATGTCGTCCTTGGCCAGTCCGGAGGAGTCGTCGAGGGCCCCGGAAGCCAGGAGCTCGTCGATCGCACCCGCCCGCGCCTGGAGCTGCGCGGTCTTGTCCTCGGCACGCTGGATGGCCATGCCGACGTCGCCCATCTCCTCGGAGATGCCCGAGAAGGCCTCACCGATCCGGGTCTGCGCCTGGGCTGCGGTGTACGTGGCCTTGATCGTCTCCTTCTTCGTGCGGAAGGCGTCGACCTTGGCCTGGAGGCGCTGCGCCGCGAGGGTGAGCTTCTCCTCCTCGCCCTGGAGCGTCTGGTGCTGCGTCTCCAGGTCGGTCACCTGCTGCTGAAGCGCCGCACGGCGCGAGAGCGCCTCACGGGCGAGGTCCTCACGGCCGAGGGCGAGGGCCTTGCGGCCCTGGTCCTCGAGGGTGGAGGACTGCTTCTGGAGCTGGCTCAGCTGCAGCTCGAGGCGCTTGCGCGAGGTCGCCACATCGGCGACACCGCGGCGCACCTTCTGCAGCAGCTCGAGCTGCTTCTGGTACGAGTAATCGAGGGTTTCGCGCGGGTCCTCGGCCCGGTCAAGGGCCTTGTTCGCCTTCGCGCGGAAGATCATCCCCATACGCTTCATGACACCGCTCATGGGCTTCGCGCGCCCCCTTCTGACGGACTTCCAGCTCCAGGTACTGCTCAGAACCCACAGTACGGGCCCTGCATCCATTACCGCACTGTTCGCGTGCGGATGCGCTCATCCCCAAGGACGACTGTGCCCGGCCGGGCTCAGGCGTAGGGAGTAGGTGCACCCCCGGGAAGGGCCCGGAAACCGCTTGTAAACCACACGGAACGTCCCCCTACCCACACAATCAAGACGCCCGGTGTTGCCGGATCGTTCCCCATAGGGCGGCGGTCCACACGTCCGCACCCCGTACCCTTGGGTTTTGTGTTCCGTAGCCGATCCAAGGACGAGAAGGCCCCGGTAGCCAAGGCCCCGGTGACCGACTCCCAGCAGCCCCGTGACCCCGAGGCCCCGAAGGGCCGCCCCACGCCCAAGCGCAGTGAGGCCCAGACCCAGCGCCGCAGCGTGGCCAACACGCCTGTGACGCGCAAGGAGGCGGCGAAGCGGCAGCGCGACGAACGCCGCGTCCAGATGGACAAGCAGCGCCAGGCGCTCGCCAGCGGTGACGAGCGCTATCTGCCCGCCCGCGACAAGGGGCCCGTGCGCAAGTTCGCGCGTGACTTCGTCGACTCGCGGTTCTGCATCGCCGAGTTCTTCCTGCCGCTCGCGGTGATCATCCTCGTACTGAGCATGGTCCGCATCCCGCAGCTGCAGAACATCGCGCTGCTGCTCTGGCTCTTCGTGATCGTCCTGATCATCGTGGACTCGGTGACGACGGCGTTCCGCCTGAAGAAGCGTCTCGCCGAGCGCTTCCCGGACGTGAGCAAGAAGGGCGCCGTCGCCTACGCCCTGATGCGTACGCTCCAGATGCGCCGGCTGCGGCTGCCGAAGCCGCAGGTCAAGCGCGGAGAACGGCCCTGAGCGGATTCGCCGGCGGGGCCGCCGCATGGCTTCAGAAGCTGGGCGGCCTTCGTAACGCCGTACGCCAGGAGCTGGTGACCCGGCAGCTCGACGAGCAGATAGCCGGGCGCTTCCCCGTGGGGCAGCGGCTGCGCGTGCTCGACGTGGGCATGGGCCAGGGCACGCAGGCGCTGCGGCTCGCCCGTGCCGGGCACAAGGTGACGGGCGTCGAGCAGGATCCGGCGATGGTGGCCGCGGCGCGTGCCGCGCTGGGCGCCGAGCCGGAGGGCATCCAGGGGCGGGTGCGCATCGTCGAGGGCGACGGGCGCGAGACCGGGGTGCATTTCCTGCCGGGCAGCTTCGACGTCGTGCTGTGCCACGGCGTCCTGATGTACGTCGAGGAGCCGGACGCGCTCCTCGCGGGCCTGGCCCGGATGCTGGCCCCCGGCGGGCTGCTCTCCCTTCTCGTACGGAACGCCGACGCGCTGGCCATGCGGCCGGGTCTTGCCGGGGACTGGGCGGGGGCGATGGCCGCCTTCGAATCCACGGTGTACCGCAATCGGCTCGGCATCGAGGCGCGGGCCGACCGGCTCGGTGCCGTTTCCGCTTCGCTCGCGGGGATCGCCGCGCCGCTGCATGCCTGGTACGGGGTGCGGGTCTTCACCGACCAGGCGTCGGACGAGGCTCTGCCTCCGGAGGAAGCGGAGTTGGCGGCGTTGCTCGCCGCCGAGGAGCGGGCCGGGCGGACCGACCCGTATCGCCGGGTCGCGGCTCTGCTGCACGTCTGCGGCGTGCGGGACTGACCCTGCGGGGCTGTGCGGGACTGACTGAACCGCCGCTTCGCGGCGGAGCTTTCCCGCCCACCCACCCGATTGCCCCGCATCCAGAGCGACAGAACGGCGTAAACGGGACACTCGGGGCATGAATGCCTTGCGCACCTGTCACTTCGCCGCAGCCGCCGCCGTCACCGCAGGCCTCCTTGTCGCCGGCTGCTCGAGCCCCGGGTCCGGAGACTCCGGTGAGTCCACCACGCAGGCCGCGCCCGTGGCCGCGAGCGATCTGCAGGACGACTACCAGCAGGTGATCAAGGACGTCCTGCCGTCGGTCGTGCAGATCGAAGCCTCCAACAGCCTCGGCTCCGGTGTCGTCCACGACAGCAAGGGCCACATCGTCACCAACGCCCATGTCGTGGGCAAGGAACGGACCTTCAAGGTCACGACGGCCACCGGGGAACAGGCGCTCACCGCGAAGCTCGTCGCCTCCTACCCCGAGCAGGACCTCGCCGTCATCAAGCTCGACAACCCGCCGAGCGGGCTCAAGGCGGCGAAGTTCGGGGACTCCACGAAGGCCGAGGTCGGGCAGATCGTGCTCGCCATGGGTTCGCCGCTCGGCCTGTCGTCCAGCGTCACGCAGGGCATCATCTCCGCCACCGGACGCACCGTCAGCGAGCCCCGCACGGAGGGCGGCGCCTCCGGGGCCACCATCGCGAACATGGTGCAGACGTCGGCCGCGATCAACCCGGGCAACAGCGGCGGCGCCCTGGTCACCCTGGACAGCGAGGTCATCGGCATTCCGACGCTCGCCGCGAGCGATCCGCAGATGGGCGACAGCGCGGCGCCCGGCATCGGCTTCGCGATCCCGTCCACGATGGTGAAGACCATCGCCGACCAGATCATCGAGGACGGCAAGGTCACCGACTCCGGCCGGGCCGCGCTCGGCATCACGGGCCGCACCGTGCTCGGCGACGACTACAAGCCGGCCGGCGTCGCCGTCGTGAACGCGCAGAAGGACGGCGCGGCGGCCAAGGCGGGCATCGAGGCCGGCGACATCATCACCAAGATGGGCGGCGCCGGCATCACCACGATCACCTCGCTCTCCGAGGCGCTCGCCGGGGAGAAGCCGGGCGACAAGGCGCAGGTGACGTATGTACGGGACGGCGCCGAGAAGAGCGCCGACGTCACGCTGGGCGAGATGTAGGGGCGGTACGACGCCGAGGGGGTGGCCGCGACTGCGGCCACCCCCTCGGCGTCTCAGCCGTCGCTCACTCCTGCGCCGCGTCCTGCGCGTGCAGGCTCATCGGCCCATAGATCTTGTTCGCGTCCTCGAAGAGCGACACCTGGTCGGCGCCTCCTTCGGCGAGCTCTTTCCAGTACTCGCCGATCCACGACTCCGCGTCCCCCTGAGTCGTGAACTCCTCGGGCGTCAGAGCCGGCTGGACCTCAGTCCCGTCCGCCTTCTCGAACCGCCACGTCCATGCCGCCATGCCAGCCTCCCGATGGTCCGACAGCTGTGTGAGCCGCTAGAAGCCTAGCCGGGCGAGCGGCGCTCGCGACGACGCGGGAGGATCTTCCTGTGGAACTGACTCTGCTCGGCACCGGCGCCCCCGAAGGCCTGCCCCGCCCCGGCTGTCCCTGCGCGGCCTGTGCGACCGCGCTCGGCGGCGCGGCGCGCGGCGCCACCGCGCTTCTGGTGGACGGCGTCCTGCTGCTCGACCTCACCCCTGGCGCCGCCTTCGCGGCCGCCCGCTCCGGGCACTCGCTCGCAGGTGTACGCCAGGTCCTGCTCTCCCACCCGCACGACGGCCCCTCGGTGGAGGTGCCCGCGGGGCTGCCGCAGCCGGGCCGGGTGCCCGACGGGCGGGAGCTCGCGCTGCTCACCGGGCACCGGGTGCGCGCGGTGGCGATGGACCACCCGGGTACGGGGTACGAGGTCGCGGGCCCCGACGGCGAGCGGCTGCTGTATCTGCCGCCGGGGGGTGCGCCCGCCGGGCTGCCGGACGAGCAGGCCCCGTACGAGACGGTCGTCGCCGATGTCGTCGGGCGGCCGGACGGGCTCGCGCGGCTGCGGGCCACGGGGGCGATCGGGCCGACCACGGATGTCGTAGCCGTCCATCTGGGCCACGAGGTGCCGCCCGGCGCGGAACTGAACCGCAGGCTGGCCGCCGCCGGTGCGCGGGCCGTGCCGGACGGGTCGACGCTGGTGGTCGGCGCCTATGAGGACGTACCGGACGTGCCGCGCCGCACCCTCGTACTCGGCGGCGCCCGGTCCGGGAAGTCGGTGGAGGCCGAGCGGCGCCTGGAGGCCTTCCCCGAGGTGCTGTACGTGGCCACCGGCGGGACCAGGAACGGCGACTCGGAGTGGGCGGACCGGGTGAGCGCCCACCGTGAGCGGCGGCCCGGGTCGTGGAGCACCGCCGAGACCTGCGACCTCGTGCCGCTGCTCGCCGAGAACGGCCCTCCCCTGCTCATCGACTGCCTCTCGCTGTGGCTGACGTACGCCATGGACGAGGTGAACGCGTGGGACGACGACGAATGGGCGGGCGGTGGCGAGCGTGCCCTGCGCAAGCGGGTCTCGGAGCTCACGGACGCGGTGCGCTCGACCCGGCGCACGGTCGTCGCCGTGTCGAACGAGGTGGGCTCCGGCATCGTCCCCGCAACCGCTTCGGGCCGCCGGTACCGCGATGAACTGGGCCGTCTGAACGCGGCGTTCGCGTCCGAGTGCGAGCACGTGCTGCTGGTCGTGGCGGGCCAGGCACTCACGCTGCGCGGCTGAACCGGCCGCTCAGGCGGTGGGGCCCCGGCGCGCGATGACCCGGTAGGCGTTGGCGAACCGGGTGCGGCTGACCAGCGGGGCGAGGATCCGGTCGGCCAGGGCCGCGGCGGCCAGGAGCGGGACCGCGATGCGGGCCGCGGCGCGGATGCGGCCGAGAGTGATGGCCAGACGCGCGGTCAGGTCGAAGGGGATGTGCGGCTCGCGCAGGTCGGTGGCCACGACGGTGTAGCCGAGGCTTTCGAGCTCGGACCGCAGGGTGGCGAGCGGAATGCGGTGGTAGGGCTCGGGCCTGAGCCAGCCCTTGTCGAGGAGCCTGGCGTACCGGCTGCGCGGGGCGGGGACCTCGATCATCAGATGGCCGCCGGGGCGCAACACCGTGCGGGCGGCGATGAGTTCGATGCGCGGGTCGGCGCTGCGCTCCAGGTAGTGGAACATGCTCAGCGCGTCGTAGCGCCCCGCGAGCTTCGGCGCCAGGTCGGACAGGAGCCCGCGATGGGCCTCCTCCACGCGTCCGGCCCTGCGGCCCTCCTCCACGCGCCCGGTGAGGTCGAGGCCGTCGAAGGAGGTGTACGGGTGCACCTGCTGTGCGACGGCGGGGAAGTGCCCGTGCCCGGTCTCGACGTCCAGCCAGCTCTCCGGCTCGATGAACCGGCCCATCGCACGGGCCCGTGCCCGGTGACGGCGGGCGGAGTACGGGACTGCGAGGATCTTCTCGGCCTGAGCGGCGGCGGCCTGGGCTGCGTCGATGGGCATGGCAGGCTCCTTCGTCGGGCGGTGCGGATGCGAGCGGATCGACAATTCGTACTTAACGGTACGTAAGGGTTGATTCGCGCCGACGCAACGACACCGTGGAGGGCCGGGCCGTCTGATGCGCCGCCAAGCCCTGCCGGTACTGTTCGGCGAATGAGCTCGCTGAATCTCGACGACTTCACCGACCTGATCGAGCGGCCCGACGGCGGGGTGCGCCGCGACGCCGAGGAGCGCAGGGAACGGCAGAGCGTGCCGCCCGGAGCGCTCGGCCGCCTGGACGATCTCGCCGAGTGGCTCGCCGCCGCCCAGTCCTCGGTGCCGGTCAAGCCGATCGAGCGACCGCGCGTGATCCTCTTCGCCGGTGACCACGGGGTCGCGGGCCTCGACGTTTCCGCCAGGCCCGCGGGTGGCGCGGCCGAGCTCGTCCGTGGCGTGCTCTCCGGCGCCAGCCCCGTGGCGGTCCTCGCGCGCCGCCTCGACGTGCCCGTCCGGGTCGTCGACATGGCGCTGGACTGCGACCCGGCCGAGCTGCCCGCGGAGGTGGCGGGGCACCGGGTGCGGCGCGGCTCGGGGCGCGTCGACATCGAGGACGCGCTGACGTCGGAGGAGGCCGAGGCCGCGGTGCGGGCCGGGATGGCCGTCGCCGACGAGGAGGCGGACTCCGGTACCGATCTGGTCGTGCTGGGCGATGTGAGCGTCGGCGGTACGACGCCCGCGGCGACGCTGGTCGCCGCCCTGTGCGGAACCGACGCGTCCGTGGTGACCGGGCGGGGCGGCGCGCCGATCGACGACCTCGCGTGGATGCGCAAGTGCGCAGCCGTACGGGACTCGCTGCGACGGGCCCGGCCCGTGCTCGGGGATCAGCTGGAGCTGCTCGCGACGGTGGGCGGTGCGGACATCGCCGCCATGACCGGGTTCCTGCTGCAGTGCGCGGTGCGCCGCACGCCGGTCGTCCTGGACGGCGTGGTGGCATCGGCCGCGGCCCTCGTGGCCCAGCGCGTCGCCTTCCGGGCGCCGGACTGGTGGCTGGCGGGGCACAACAGCGGGGAGCCCGCGCAGGCCAAGGCCCTTGACCGGATGGCGCTCGACCCGGTGCTCGAACAGGGCGTGCAGGTCGGCGAGGGCGTGGGGGCGCTGCTCGCCCTGCCGCTGGTGCGGGCCGCGGCGGCGCTCTCCGCGGAGCTGCCCGAGCGGAAGCCGGAGCCGGAGGTTGCCCCGGAGCCGGAGGTTGCTCCGGAACCGGAGGTCGCGCCTGCGCCGGAGCCGGAGGTTGCTCCGGAGGCAGAGGCCCCCCGGACCGAAGCGAAGTAGACCGCACCCGAAGGCGCGGCTGGTCACAGCCGAGGCGGCCCGGCACGCCCCATATGATCCCTTTTCATGGGAGATGAGCAATATGCTGCCGGGCGCCGTCAGCGTCTCGCCGCGGCCTTCAGCGTCTGGTACCTCCGCGCCGTCACCTTCATCAACTTCCTGAGCGCGGTCTGGGTCTCCCTCGGGCAGGATCTGCGACGGCACAACACCGAGAACTACTTCACGCCGTATCTGCTCACCGCGGGCTTCGCCTCCGGTGCGTTCACGATGTTCCTGGCCATCACGATGCGCCGCCGCAAACGCGCCGCGTGGATTCTCAACCTCGTACTCAGCGGGCTCTTTCTGCTGCTCTTCGCGTTCGCGATGGCCTTCCCGGAGATCCGCCGATACGCGCAGAACTGGATCTCCCTCGTCCTCACCGCGGCCTTCGTCGCCTCGCTGATCGTCGGGCGGCGGGAGTTCTACGCCAAGGGTGACCGCTCCAATCCGAAGCTCGCCGCGGCCGTCGCCGTCGGCGGACTGCTCGCGGCATCGCTGCTCGCCGCGCTCCTGGTCACGGTCACCAACCACGCGCACGACGAGAGCCGTTCGACGTTCCTCGACCGCTGGCGCTACGGCACGATGCGCCTGGTCTCGCTGGCCGCCGACGACCGGCGGTTCGAGGGGATCACCACGCCCGGCTGGGTCAACGTCGGCATCAACGTGCTCAGCACGCTGCTCCTCCTGGCCGTCCTGTACGCCGCGTTCCGCTCGCGCAAGGCGGTCGACCCGCTCGCCGAGGACGACGAGCGCAAACTGCACGAACTCCTCGACAAGTACGGCGAGCGCGACTCGCTCGGCTACTTCGCGCTGCGCCGCGAGAAGAGCGTCGTGTGGTCGCCGAGCGCCAAGGCGGCGGTCGCCTACCGGGTCATCGGGGGTGTGTCGCTGGCCTCCGGTGACCCCATCGGGGACCCGGAGGCCTGGCCGGGCGCGATCGAGCCGTGGCTCGCCGACGCCCGCGAGCACGGCTGGATCCCCGCCGTGATGGGAGCGAGCGAGGAGGCGGGCACGATCTACGCCCGGCACGGCCTCGACGCGCTCGAACTGGGCGACGAAGCCATCGTCGAGACCGCCGAGTTCACGCTGGAGGGGCGGGCGATGCGGACGGTCCGCCAGGCGTACAACCGGGTCAAGCGGGCCGGTTACGAGGTGCGGATCCGCCGTCACGAGGACATCCCGGCCGACGAGATGGCGTACCTCATCGAGCGGGCCGACGACTGGCGGGACGGGGCCACCGAACGCGGCTTCTCGATGGCGCTCGGCAGGCTCGGCGACCCGGCCGATGGGCGGTGCGTGATGCTCGAATGCACGGACGGCGAGGGCGAGTTGAGAGCGCTGCTCTCCTTCGTACCATGGGGGCCGCGCGGGCTCTCCCTCGACCTGATGCGGCGTGACCGCGACGCCGAGAACGGCCTGATGGAGTTCATGGTCATCGAACTGCTCCAGCGGGCCGCCGAGATCAGGATCACTCAGGTCTCGCTGAACTTCGCGATGTTCAGGTCGGTCTTCGAACGTGGCTCGCGGCTCGGCGCGGGCCCGGTCCTGCGGCTGTGGCGCTCGCTGCTCACCTTCTTCTCGCGGTGGTGGCAGATCGAGTCGCTGTACCGAGCCAACGCGAAGTACCGCCCGATCTGGGAGCCCCGCTTCCTGCTCTTCGAGAAGAGCGCGGACCTGCCGCGCATCGGCATCGCGTCGGCCCGCGCGGAGGGCTTCCTCGAAGCGCCGGGCCTGCCGAAGTGGCTGCACCGCAAGCACCTGGAGTCCCGACGATGAGTTCCGTGGCCGCGGGCCGGCTGACCCGTCTGGCGCGCACCGAATGGGGTCCGCTGTACGCGGCGGTACGCGACGGCGTCTCCGAGCGGCGGTGGCGGGCGGCGCCCATGACGCTGGCCGCCGTCTGCCTCACCGCCCTCTGCCAGTTCGTGCAGAACCAGCCCTGGGGCTATCAGTTCGTGCAGAACGTCGGCTCCGTACGGGCCGAGGACCCGCTCTGGCTGGCCCTGCTGCGCACCCCGCTCTCGCTCTTCGTGCCCGCGCTCGACCTGCCCGTCTGGGGTGCGCTCGCGCAGATCCTGCTGGTGTTCGGCATCGCGGAGATCTGCGTCGGCTGGTGGCGCACGCTCCTCATCGGCTACGCGGCCACCCTCGCCGGCACGCTCTACGCGCGCGTGGGCATCGCGTGGGGTCCCGGCAGCCCGCTGGGGCTCCCCGCGTCCGACGCGCGGGTCGTCGACACCGGGCCCTCCGCGGCCGTGGTGGGGCTCGCGGTCTACGTGTGCTGGCGCTACCGGGCGTGGTTCACGGCGGGGCTCGTGACCGCCGTGATGATCGCCGAGGTGTGCGTCAAGAACAACCTCGCGGGCAAGGAGCATCTGGCGGCCATCGGGGCCGTGCTGGTGCTGTGCGCCTGTTCGGAGGTGCTTCAGCGGCGTGGCGGGCGGGGCAGTTCGGGGTCCGGCCTGCCGCCGATCCAGTCCTGAACCTTGCGGCGCGGGCCCGCCCAGCGTTTGTCGTGGTGGTAGGCCCGCAGGCCCGCTCGGGCGCGGGCGCGGTGCCGTTTGCGGTAGAAGCGTCTGGCCCATGCCGATCCCGGGCGGGCGAGGCGGACCGCGCCGACCAACGCGACCAGCGGGATCACCATGCCGATCACGGCCGTCCGCAGCTTTCCCTTGGCCAGGGCGATCAGGGCGAAGCAACAGTTGACGGCGATGTTCAGGGCGAAGCCCGCGCGGTTGCCGCGTTCCTCGGGGGTCAGGTCGTTCACCCCGAAGGGCGTGAAACCGGTGAGCACGAGCACCACCAGGGCCGCGGTCAGCATGACGACCTCGACGCTCTTACGGCCCTGCTCGCTCCAGTAGACGTCGTCGAGGTAGAGGATCAGCGCGAACTCGTCCAGTACGAGGCCTGCGCCGATGCCGAAGATGACGGCCGCGAACATCGAGGCGAGGCTGTGCCTGCCGGCGGCCACGGCCCAGAATCCCCCCACCAGCAAGAGGAAGATGCCGGGCACGACGTGGTGGATGTGGACGTCTCCCGAGCTGATGTTCCGGAAGGGGCCTTTGCCGGCGCGGATGAGGCGGGTGATGGTCCTCGTGACGAGGAAGCAGCCGACGAAGGAGAGCAGGGCCAGCAGAAGCGGAAGCTTCCCCGGCTCCACAATGTTCCTCACCCACCATCCACCCATGGGCCCATCCTCGGCCGGGGACCTCTCCACCGCATTCGCTGCGGGCGGGCGGGGGGCTTTCCTACGTCGCCGCTGCCCGCCGCCACTCGCCGCTGTCGCCGCTAGACCCCTGCGTCGCCGCTTCGCGGCGAATCTTCCCCACCCACCCACCCGATTCCCCGCAGCTGCTCCCGCCACGGAACGGGCGGGGTCGGATGCGGGGTGACGGGCGGGCGGGTGGGAAAGGCCCGTTCGCTCAGGGTCGGATGCCGGGTGACGGGCGGGTGGGTGGGAAAGGCCCGTTCGGCCAGGGTCGGATGCCGGGTGACGGGCGGGTGGGTGGGAAAGGCCCGTTCGGCCAGGGGCGGATGCCGGGTGACGGGCGGGTGGGTGGGAGAGGTCCGTTCGGCCAGAGGCGGATGCGGGGGACCGTTCAGGCCCGGCGCCGCCCCCGGTAACCTTCCGCCGTGTCCCGAACCTCCCCCTCCGACGGTCTTCGCTTTGCCTTCGGCACTCTTACCGCGCTTCCCGTCACCGTCACCCGGTGGGACCGCGGAGCCGCCCGCTCCGGGATGCTCTGTGCGCCGCTCGCCGGGATCGTGATCGGGCTCTGTGCCGCCGCGCTCGGCGGTGCGCTCATGGCCCTCGGGGCGGGCCCGCTGCCGGCAGCCGTAGCCACCGCCGCCGTACCGGCGACGCTCACCCGCGGCCTGCACCTCGACGGCCTCGCCGACACCGCCGACGGACTCGGCAGCGCCAAACCCGCCGACCAGGCGCTGCGCATCATGAAGCAGTCCGACGTCGGCCCCTTCGGCGTCATCACGCTGCTCCTCACCCTGCTCGCCCAAGTGGCCGTACTCGCCCAGCTGTACGAGGCCTCATGGAGCCGGGGCGCACTCGCCGCGGTCGTCTCGGCCGCGGCGGCCCGCCTCGCCCTCACCCTCGCCGCCCGCAAGGGCGTCCCGCCGGCCCGCCCCGAAGGGCTCGGCGCGGCGGTGGCAGGAACGGTTTCCCAGGGCGCGGCCCTGCTCGTGGCGGTGCTCGTCGTGGCGGTGGCAGCCATCGCCGCCGCGCCCTTGGGGACGTACGAGACCGTGCAGTACGCGGCCGCCGTCGTCCTCGCGATAGGCGCCGCCGAGCTCCTGCTGCGGCACTGCGTCCGCCGCTTCGGCGGCATCACCGGCGACGTCTTCGGCGCGCTCGCCGAGACCGCGGCCACGACGGCCCTGGTCGTCCTTGCCCTCGGCTGAACCACGTCTGCGTACGCGGCCGTGAAACATAAATGCGGCGACACGTACGGATGAATCTGCGCCGACACGATCGAATGGGCACGACGCGCGTAGGCTCATGTTCGGTGCCCTTCCGGCCCGTTCTAGGCTGGCGCCGGGCGGGTCGACCCACCCCATCGGCCAAGGAACTCAACGGAAGCGAGAATTCACCACCGTGACTGCTCTGACTCTCAGCACTGCCGCCGCATCCGGCCTCCGTGCCGACGCGATCGTCGTCGGCGTCGCGAAGGGCGCCAAGGGTCCGGTCGTCGCGCCGGGCGCCGAGGCCGTGGACAAGGCGTACGACGGCAAGCTCGCGTCCGTCCTGGAGACCCTCGGTGCCTCGGGCGCCGAGGGCGAGGTGACCAAGCTCCCCGCGCCCTCCGGCTTCAAGGCTCCGGTCGTCCTCGCGGTCGGCCTCGGCACGGTGCCGGAGAAGGACGAGACGTACGGCACCGACGCCCTGCGCCGCGCCGCCGGTACCGCCGCGCGCGCCCTGTCCGGCTCGAAGAAGGCCGCGTTCGCGCTGCCCGCCGAGGACGCCGAGGACACCGGCGCGATCGCCGAGGGCGCGCTGCTCGGCGCGTACTCCTTCGACGCGTACAAGGAAAATGGTTCCGCCACCAAGGGCAAGAACGGCAAGGACGCCAAGGGTCCGCTCGCCGAGGTCGCCCTGCTCGGCGCCAAGCCCCGCGACAAGGCGTACAAGGCGGCCGTGGAGCGCGCCATCGCCCTGTCCGAGGAGCTCAACCGCGCCCGCGACCTCATCAACACCCCGCCGAACGATCTGAACCCCGAGGCCTTCGCCGCGGTCGCCTCCGCGGCAGCCAAGGAGCACGGCATCAAGGTCCAGGTCCTGGACGAGAAGGCCCTCACCAAGGGCGGCTACGGCGGCATCCTCGGCGTCGGCGCCGGCTCGGAGGCCCCGCCGCGCCTGGTCAAGCTCTCGTACACGTCGTCCAAGGCGAAGAAGCACCTGGCCTTCGTCGGCAAGGGCATCACGTACGACTCGGGCGGCATCTCGCTGAAGCCCGCCGGTCACAACGAGACCATGAAGTGCGACATGGCCGGCGCCGCCGCCGTCTTCGCCGCCGTCGTCTCCGCCGCGCGCCTGGGCCTGGAGGTGAACGTCACCGGCTGGCTGGCGCTCGCCGAGAACATGCCCTCCGGCTCCGCGACCCGCCCCGGCGACGTCCTGCGGATGTACAGCGGCAAGACCGTCGAGGTGCTCAACACCGACGCCGAGGGCCGCCTGGTCCTGGCCGACGCGATCGCCAAGGCCTCCGAGGACGCCCCCGACGCCATCGTCGACGTGGCCACGCTGACCGGCGCGATGATGATGGCGCTCGGCAGCCGCACCTTCGGCATCATGGCCAACGACGACGCGTTCCGCGCCGCGATCCACGACGCCTCCGAGGAGGCGGGCGAGCCGTCCTGGCCGATGCCGCTGCCCGAGCACCTGAAGAAGGGCATGGACTCCCCCACCGCCGACATCGCCAACATGGGCGAGCGCATGGGCGGCGGTCTGGTGGCCGGCCTCTTCCTTCAGGAGTTCGTCGGCGAGGGCATCACCTGGGCGCACCTGGACATCGCGGGCCCGGCCTTCAACGAGGGCGGCCCGTTCGGCTACACGCCCAAGGGCGGCACCGGCACCGCGGTCCGCACCCTGGTCCGCCTGGCCGAGCGCACGGCGGCGGGCGACCTCGGCTGACCGGCTGATCTGTCGTACGCAGGCAGGGCCCGGACGTCCAGATGTCCGGGCCCTGCCTGATTTCGCCCTCGACGAAATCCGTACGTTCATACGCCTGAGTAGCGCCCTCACGTGGCGAATCAGACATCTCACAGCCCGGCCCGCCGTCCCACCTCCCGCCGACAAGTGCGAAGATGGGTTCTCGGCAGGACAGGGCCCCCACCACAGGGCCGAAACAAGAGCGGCCGATACCAGCCGACCGACCGGTCGTCCCCCGCGCAAAGGGGTCCGGCGTACGGCGCACATGCATGGAGGACGTGACGTGGCGAACGACGCCAGCACCGTTTTCGACCTAGTGATCCTCGGCGGCGGTAGCGGCGGTTACGCCGCGGCACTGCGCGCGTCGCAGCTGGGCCTGGACGTCGCCCTGATCGAGAAGGGCAAGGTCGGCGGCACCTGCCTGCACAACGGCTGCATCCCGACGAAGGCGCTGCTGCACGCCGGCGAGATCGCCGACCAGGCACGCGAAGCCGGCCAGTTCGGCGTGAAGGCCACCTTCGAAGGCATCGACATGGCGGCCGTCCACAAGTACAAGGACGACGTGATCTCCGGCCTCTACAAGGGCCTGCAGGGACTCATCGCCTCGCGCAAGCTGACGTACATCGAGGGTGAGGGCAAGCTCTCGTCCCCGACCTCGGTGGACGTGAACGGCCAGCGCATCCAGGGCCGCCACGTGCTCCTCGCGACCGGCTCCGTGCCGAAGTCGCTGCCGGGCCTGGAGATCGACGGCGACCGCATCATCTCCTCGGACCACGCCCTCAAGCTGGACCGCGTGCCGAAGTCCGCGATCATCCTGGGCGGTGGCGTCATCGGCGTCGAGTTCGCCTCGGCGTGGAAGTCCTTCGGGGCCGAGGTCACCGTGGTCGAGGGCCTCAAGCACCTCGTGCCGGTCGAGGACGAGAACTCCTCGAAGCTTCTTGAGCGCGCGTTCCGCAAGCGCGGCATCAAGTTCAACCTCGGCACCTTCTTCGAGAAGGCCGAGTACACGCAGGACGGCGTCCGCGTGACTCTCGCCGACGGCAAGACCTTCGACGCCGAGGTGCTTCTGGTCGCCATCGGCCGTGGCCCCGTCTCCGCCGGTCTCGGCTACGAGGAGCAGGGCATCGCGATGGAGCGCGGCTTCGTCCTCGTCGACGAGTACATGCAGACCAACGTCCCGACCGTCTCGGCCGTGGGCGACCTGGCGCCGACGCTCCAGCTCGCGCACGTCGGCTTCGCCGAGGGCATCCTGGTGGCGGAGCGCCTGGCCGGTCTCAAGACCGTCCCGATCGACTACGACGGCGTGCCGAAGGTGACGTACTGCCACCCCGAGGTCGCCTCCGTGGGCATCACCGAGGCCAAGGCCAAGGAGATCTACGGCGCGGACAAGGTCGTCGCCCTCAAGTACAGCCTGGCGGGCAACGGCAAGAGCAAGATCCTCAAGACCGCGGGCGAGATCAAGCTCGTCCAGGTCAAGGACGGTGCCGTGGTCGGCGTCCACATGGTCGGCGACCGCATGGGCGAGCAGGTCGGCGAAGCCCAGCTGATCTACAACTGGGAAGCGCTGCCGGCCGAGGTCGCCCAGCTCATCCACGCCCACCCGACGCAGAACGAGGCCATGGGCGAGGCTCACCTGGCCCTCGCGGGCAAGCCTCTCCACTCCCACGACTGACCCATCAGTCACACGGGCGCGACGACCACAGACTTCCGCAATTTCGTAAGGAGCAACTGAAACCATGGCGGTTTCCGTATCCCTTCCGGCGCTCGGCGAGAGCGTCACCGAGGGCACTGTCACCCGTTGGCTGAAGGCCGAGGGCGAGCGCGTCGAGGCCGACGAGCCGTTGCTCGAGGTCTCGACCGACAAGGTCGACACCGAGATCCCCTCCCCGGCCGCGGGCATCCTGGCCTCCATCAAGGTCGCCGAGGACGAGACCGTCGAGGTCGGCGCCGAGCTCGCCGTCATCGATGACGGCTCCGGCGACGCGGGCGGCTCCGCCGCTCCGGCGCAGGAGGAGGCCCCGGCCGCCCCCGCCCAGGAGGAGGCCCCGGCTCAGGAGGCCCCGCAGCAGGAGGCCCCGGCCCAGGCAGAGGCGCCCGCCGCCCCCGCCCCGTCCGGCGGCTCCGCCGAGGGCACCGACGTCACGCTGCCCGCACTGGGCGAGTCGGTCACCGAGGGCACCGTCACCCGTTGGCTGAAGGAGGTCGGCGAGGAGGTCGCGGAGGACGAGCCCCTGCTCGAGGTCTCCACGGACAAGGTCGACACCGAGATCCCCTCCCCGGCCGCGGGCGTACTGCTCGAGATCGTCGTGGGCGAGGACGAGACCGCTGAGGTCGGCGCCAAGCTCGCCGTCATCGGCGCTCCCGGTGCCGCTCCGGCCCCCGCCAAGGAGGAGGCCCCGGCCGCCCCCGCGCAGCAGGAGGCGCCGAAGCAGGAGGCCCCGAAGCAGGAGGCTCCCAAGCAGGAGGCCGCCCCGGCTCCCGCGCAGCCTGCCGCCCCCGCTCAGCCCGCCGCCCCGGCGCAGCCCGCCGCCCCGGCCGCTCAGCCCGCGGCTCCGGCCCAGCCCGCCGCGGCTGCTCCGGCCGCGCCCGCCGCTCCGGCCGCCCCGGCTTCCCCGTCGGACGACGGCGCGTACGTCACGCCGCTGGTCCGCAAGCTCGCGAACGAGCACGGCGTGAGCCTCGGGGACGTCAAGGGCACCGGCGTCGGTGGCCGCATCCGCAAGCAGGACGTCATCGCTGCCGCCGAGGCCAAGAAGTCGGCTCCGGCTCCGGCCGCCGCCGCCCCGGCCGCCTCGAAGGCTCCGGCCCTGGAGACCTCTCCCCTCCGCGGCCAGACCGTCAAGATGACCCGCATGCGCAAGGTCATCGGCGACAACATGATGAAGGCGCTGCACTCGCAGGCCCAGCTGACCTCGGTCGTCGAGGTCGACATCACGAAGCTGATGAAGCTGCGCGCCAAGGCGAAGGACGCGTTCGCGGCCCGTGAGGGCGTCAAGCTCTCCCCGATGCCGTTCTTCGTCAAGGCCGCCGCCCAGGCGCTGAAGGCCCACCCGGTCGTCAACGCCCGGATCAACGACGACGAAGGCACCATCACGTACTTCGACTCGGAGAACATCGGCATCGCCGTTGACGCCGAGAAGGGTCTGATGACGCCGGTCATCAAGGGTGCGGGCGACCTGAACATCGCCGGTATCTCCAAGAAGACCGCCGAGCTGGCCGGCAAGGCCCGTGGCGGTGGCCTCACCCCGGACGACATGTCCGGCGCCACCTTCACGGTCTCCAACACCGGTTCGCGCGGTGCCCTGTTCGACACGGTCATCGTGCCGCCGAACCAGGCCGCGATCCTCGGCATCGGTGCCACGGTGAAGCGTCCGGTCGTCATCAACCACCCGGACCTCGGCGAGACCATCGCTGTCCGTGACATGACGTACCTCTCGCTCTCCTACGACCACCGTCTGGTGGACGGCGCGGACGCCGCCCGTTACCTGACCACGGTCAAGGCGATCCTTGAGGCCGGCGAGTTCGAGGTCGAGCTCGGCCTGTAGTCGTTGTCGCTGGTGCTGCGGCCCTCAGGGCTGTAAGACTCGTCTCATCAGCACGTACGCCCCCGTTCGGAGGTTTCCGAGCGGGGGCGTCGCCGTATTGTCTAGGGGTCACCACGCCCTGGGGCGCTGCCCCCGCCGGAGGAGCCCACATGACCGCGCCCGTTGTTCACTCGCTGCGCGAACAGATCCGCGAGCACATCGTGGAGGGGATCGTCAGCGGGCGCTGGCAGCCGGGCGAGCGGATCGTGGAGCGGCGGATCGCCGTCGAGCTGGAGGTCTCGCAGACTCCCGTACGGGAAGCCCTGCGCGAGCTGGAGACGCTGCGGCTCATCGAGTCGGCGCCCAACAAGGGCGTGCGCGTACGGAACTTGACCGCGGCGGACCTGGAGGAGAGCTACCCCGTCCGTGCGGGTCTCGAGGCCATCGCGGCCGAACTCGCGGCGCGGAGCCTGGCCGAGGACTGCTCGGCCCTCGAACCCCATGTCGCCGCCCTGTACGAGGCGGACCGGGCCGCGGACGGCACCGCGCAGGTGCGGCACACGGTCGGTTTCCACCGGGAGTTGGTGCGGGCCGCGAACAACTCCGTACTGCTGCACACCTGGGAGGGCCTCGGCATCGAGGTCTTCACCGCCCTTTCGATCCGATGGCTCGGGACGGTGCAGCAGTCGTACGCGGAGGAGCACGAGGCCCTCGTCACGGCCTTCCGGCAGCGGGACCCCGCGATCGCGGAGCTGGTGAAGGCCCACGTCCTGGGGTGCGCGCCGCGTCCCTGACGTAGGAGCACAGGGGTGCTCAAACGTGCCCCCACCTGCAAGGATCCTTGGAATCAAAGGCACCGCGTGCCCGTGTTCATGGCACCGGATGCCTACTTTCTGAATATGAAGGAGTTTTCCCCTTCAACCCTTTGATCGATCATCGATCACGGAGTTAGAGTCTCCGACGGGCTCCCACCCGAGCCTTACGCCCTGTCCTGCCAAAGACCTAGGGCACCCCACCCCTTACCGAACAGGGGACCCCCTCCGACTCAGGAAGGCGGCGACATGACCGACCCCTCCGCAATCCAGCCGAGCGAGCTCGACCAGCTCCCGGACCGCGACCCCGAGGAGACCGCCGAATGGCAGGCCTCCCTGGACGCCGTTACCCAGGCGGCCGGGCCGCACCGAGCCGCATACCTGATGCGGCGCACGCTGGAGCGCGCCGAGGGCGCGGGCCTGGCGCTGCCCAAGCTCCTTGAGACCGACTACGTCAACACCATCCCCACCTCCGCCGAGCCGGCGATCGAGGGCGACGAGGCGATGGAGCAGCGGATCGCCGCGTGGAACCGTTGGAACGCGGCCGCGATGGTGACCCGGGGCAGCAAATACGGCGTCGGTGGCCACATCGCCACCTTCGCCTCCGCCGCCTGGCTGTACGAGACGGGCTTCAACCACTTCTTCAAGGGCAAGGAGGGGGACGGCTCCGGCGACCAGCTCTACATCCAGGGCCACGCCTCCCCCGGCATCTACGCCCGCGCCTTCCTCGACGGCCGTCTGAACGAGGCGCAGCTCGACAACTTCCGGCGCGAGTCCGGCGGCGACGGCCTGCCGTCCTACCCGCACCCCCGCCGTCTCCCCTGGCTGTGGGAGTTCCCGACCGTCTCCATGGGCCTCGGCCCGCTGTCGGCGATCTACCAGGCGCGCTTCAACCGCTACCTCACCAACCGCAACATCAAGGACGTCTCCGCCTCGCACGTGTGGGCGTTCCTCGGTGACGGCGAGATGGACGAGCCCGAGTCGACGGCAGCCCTCGCGCTCGCCGCACGTGAGGGTCTCGACAACCTCACGTACGTCATCAACTGCAACCTGCAGCGTCTCGACGGCCCGGTCCGCGCCAACTTCCGCGTGGTCCAGGAGCTGGAGGCCCAGTTCCGCGGTGCCGGCTGGAACGTCATCAAGGTCCTGTGGGGCAACGCCTGGGACGAGCTGTTCAAGCTCGACACCAACGGCGCGCTCGTACGCCGCCTGCGCGAGGTACCGGACGCCCAGTTCCAGACGTACGCGACGCGCGACGCCGCCTACATCCGCGAGCACTTCTTCGGCTCCGAGCCCGCGCTCGTCGAGCTCGGCAAGCTGCTCAGCGACGACAAGATCAGCGAGTGCTTCCACCTCTCACGCGGCGGCCACGAGGCCCGCAAGGTCTACGCGGCCTACCGCGCGGCGCTCACCCACAAGGGCGCGCCGACCGTGATCCTCGCGCAGACGGTCAAGGGCTTCACGCTGGGCAAGGGCTTCGAGTCCAAGAACGCCAACCACCAGATGAAGAAGCTCACGGTGGACGAGTTCAAGGACATGCGCGACCTCCTGGAGCTGCCGATCTCGGACAGCCAGTTCGTCGACGGCGTGGTCCCCTACGGCCACCCCGGCGCCGACTCCCCCGAGGTCCGCTACCTCCAGGAGCGCCGTGCCGCCCTCGGCGGTCCGGCCCCGGCCCGCCGCACGCAGCCCCTCTCCCCGCTGCCCGCCCCGGCCGACAAGTCGTTCGCCTCGTTCGACAAGGGCTCAGGCTCGCAGTCGATCGCGACGACCATGGCCTTCGTACGCCTGGTCAAGGACCTGATCCGCGACAAGGAGTCCGGCAAGCGCTGGGTGCCGATCGTCCCCGACGAGGCGCGCACCTTCGGCATGGAGTCGCTCTTCCCGTCGCTCGGCATCTACTCGCCCAAGGGCCAGACGTACGAGCCGGTCGACCGCGACCAGCTCATGTACTACCGCGAGGCGAAGGACGGCCAGATCCTCAACGAGGGGATCACCGAGGCCGGATCGATGGCTGACTTCATCGCCGCGTCGTCGTCGTACGCGACGCACGGCGAAGCCATGATCCCGTTCTACATCTTCTACTCGATGTTCGGCTGGCAGCGCACGGCCGACCAGATGTGGCAGCTCGGCGACCAGCTCGGCCGCGGCTTCCTCGTCGGCGCCACCGCGGGACGTACGACGCTGACGGGCGAGGGTCTGCAGCACGCGGACGGTCACTCGCCGGTGATCGCCGCGACGAACCCCGCCGCCATGTCGTACGACCCGGCCTTCGCCTACGAGGTCGCGGCGATCGTCAAGGACGGTCTGCGCCGCATGTACGGCGAGGCCGCCCCCGGTGAGGACCAGAACGTCTTCTACTACCTCACCGTCTACAACGAGCCGATGCCGCAGCCCGCGAAGCCCGCGGGTGTGGACGAGGGCATCGTGAAGGGCCTGTACCGCTTCAACACCGCCGAGACGGCGGGGCTCTCCGCCGCGGCCAACGCCTCGCGCATCCAGTTGATCGGTTCGGGTACGGCCATCCACTGGACCCTCGCGGCCCAGAAGATGCTCGCCGAGGAGTGGGGTGTGGCCGCCGACGTGTGGTCCGCGACCTCCTGGACCGAGCTGCGCCGCGACGCCCTGGAGGCGGACGAGGCGATCCTGCGCGGCGAGGAGCGAATTCCCTACGTGCGTACGGCACTTGAGGGTGCGCAGGGTCCCGTGCTCGCAGTCTCCGACTACATGCGGCAGGTTCCCGACCAGATCGCGCAGTGGGTCGAGCAGGACTACTCGTCGCTCGGCGCGGACGGCTTCGGCCTCTCCGACACGCGTGACGCGGCGCGGCGCCACTTCGGCATCGACGCGGAGTCCATCGTCGTGGCCTCGCTCGCGCAGCTTGCCCGTCGCGGTGAGGTTCCCGCTTCCGCGGTGAAGGAAGCTCGGGCCAAGTACGGTCTGTAGCGGTTTGTGGCCTTCGGCTTGATGCGGGTCCCTGCCCCCTTCCGGGGGTGGGGACCCGCTGTCGGCTGTGGGAGGGCTTACCGGTAGCGGTCTGCCATCTGCCGTGCTGCCTGGGCAAAACGCTCCCTCAGAGCTACCGGCTCCAGGATCTCCGCCTCCGGGCCCAGCGCCATGAGCTGGATGTACGCGACGTCCTCGTTCTCGACCCGGAGGGTCAGCGTCACCCGGCCCTCGTCGTCCGGGGGGCTCGCGGTCGACAGTGCCTCTCGCGTGGACGCCGAGTCGGTGGCGTACGGAAGCTGCCGTACGCCCCGCTCGGAGAGCCGGAGCACGACCTCGGAGTGCAGGATCGCCCGCGCGAACTGCGCGGCCCGTTCCCCCCAGAAGCCCGGCAGATCGAAGTCCTCGTCGCGTACGAAGCGGTCGTCGCCCGCGGCGATCGCGGTGAACCGGTCGATGCGATACACCCGGAACGAGCCCGTGTCGGGCACCCGCGCGCACAAGTACCAGACCCCGGCCTTGAGCACGAGGCCGTAGGGCTCCAACTCCCTCTCCACCTCGGTGTCCTGGCGCCGGTAGCGGGCGGTGACGCGCCGGTCGTCCCACACCGCGTCCGCCAGCGGGGGCAGCAGTTCAGGCGCCGTCGTCTCCTGGAACCAGCCCGGCGCGTCCAGATGGAACCGCTGCGAGGCGTTCTGCGAGGCGTCCCGGAGCGAGGGCATCAGCGCCGCCGACACCTTCAGGCGGGCCGCCGATGCCGCGTCCTCCAGGCCCATCTCCCGCAGCGCGCCCGGCACTCCGGACAGGAACAGCGCCTCCGCCTCGCTGCGCCCGAGCCCGGTGAGCCGGGTGCGGTAGCCGCCGATGAGGCGGTAGCCGCCGGCCCGCCCCCGGTCCGCGTAGACCGGGACGCCCGCCTCCGAGAGGGCCTGGGCGTCCCGCGTGATGGTCCGCTCGGACACTTCGAGCTCACCCGCGAGCTCGGCGGCGGTCATGGAGGGGCGGGCCTGGAGCAGAAGCACCATCTTGATGAGGCGTGCAGCGCGCATGCCCCCATGATGCCGTCGGCGAGAGGCCCTAGCGGTAACCGGTGACGTCCGCCTCCTTGCTCTCCTGGTCGACCTCCGTGATGTACCGCCAGGCGTCCGGCGCCGAACCGTCGACGTCCGTGAAGCCGTACTCCTTGGCGAGGCCGCCGCTGGAGAGCGATGCGCCGTTCCAGCGGGCCACCTCGGGGTCGGCGGCGAGCGCGACCAGGGCCCGGCCCACGAAGGTCGGGGTCTCGGAGATGGCGAAGTGGGGGTTCTGCTCGCGGCCGTCGAGCCAGTTCTCCTCGGTCACCTTGAAGTACGTGTCGAGCATCGCCTCGGAGCGCAGCCAGCCGGGGGTCAGGCAGAGGGCCGTGCAGCCGTACTCCTTGAGCTCCTCGGCGAGGCCCTTCGCCATCCGCAGCGGGGCCGCCTTGGCGAGGTCGTAGTAGAACGGCTTGCGGTAGTTGGGGCCGTTGTACTCCTCGGTCCCGTCCGTGACCTCGACGACCAGGCCGCCGGGGTTCTTGATGAGCAGCGGGAGCGCGTACCGGCTGGTGACGATGTGGGTCTCGATGCCGAGGCGCATCAGGCGCAGCCCCTTGTCGAGGTCGTGCTCCCACATCTTCTTGTCCCACTCGACGTGGACGTCACCGCCCCAGATGTCGTTGACCAGGATGTCGAGGCGGCCCTGCTCACGGTCGATCCGGTCGACGAGTGCCTCGACCTGCTCGGGCTCGAGGTGGTCGGTGGGTACGGCGATGCCGGTGCCGGGTCCGCCCGCCTCGCGGCCCGCGGCGGTGATCAGCTCCGCGGTCTGCTCGATGGTCTCCGCGGTGCGGCCGACCTCACTGGTGTGCTCGCGGGTCGTACGCCCCGTCGCGTACACGGTGGCCCCCGCGCGGCCGAGCTCCACGGCCATGGCCCGGCCGGCGCCGCGGGTGGCGCCCGCGACGAGGGCGATCTTTCCGGTCAGTGGGTGTGCGGGCGCGTGTGTGCTGTCCATCTCTTCGCTCTCCATGGCTTCGAGGCTGCCACCCAATACCGACACCTGCTGTCGGGTTTTCCACGGGCATGTGCACACATAACGACACAGTCGCATCCGCCGCACTCCGCGTGCGTACGCACCCCCCAGGACCGATGCTTGTCCCGTGATGGACGAGACGGAGTTCTGGGAGATCGTGGACCGCACCCGCGTGGCCGCCGAGGGCGACCCCGAGGACCACGCCGACCTGCTCACCGAGAAGCTGCTGGAGCTCGAGCCGGACATGGTGCTCGACTTCGCCCGTCACTTCGAGGCGCGCTACAACCGTGCGTACCGCTGGGATCTGTGGGGAGCTTCCTGGGTCCTCCTCGGCGGCGCCAGCGACGACGCCTTCGACTATTTCCGCTGCTGGTTGATCGGTCAGGGGCGCGAGGTGTTCGAGGGGGCGCTGCACGACCCGGACTCCCTCGCGGATCTCCTCGACGACTTCGACGAGGACATCGACGGTGACGGCGAGGAGCTCGGCTACGCCGCCGACGAGGCCTACGAGACGCTCACCGGCGTCGTCACCCCCGACCTCGGCATCGCCCCCGCCCCCACGGAGCCGCTGGGAACACCACTCGACTTCGAGAACGAGGCGGCGATGGCCCAGCGCTACCCGAAACTGTGGGAACGCTTCGGCGAGGTCGACTGAGCCCCGGCTTCCCTGCCTCCCCGGACAGCAGTACACCCGCTCACCCGCTCACCGGCTCTGCAGCCGTGCGGCCCTCTCCCTGATCGCGGGGAGCGCGGCCATCAGCGCCGCCCCGGGGCAGGACGTGGAGTAGCCGTCCTTGTGCCCGGACACCGCGCTGAACCGCTCGACCGCCCCCGCCGGATATCTGCTGAGGCTGTTCGAGGACACCAGCCGCACCGAGGAACGCGGGTCCACGTCCGAGAGCCCGAGCTTCCACGCGATCAGCGCCGCCAGCGCGTCGGTCATCGCCCGGGGGAGTGGAGTCCCCGCCGTGAACGTCCCGATCGCCGCTATCCCCACCGACCCCTTGTTGAAGCCCTGCGTGTGGGCCCCGACGACGGCCCTCTCGATGCCGCCCGCACGCCCTTCGTAGACGGTCCCGCACCGGTCGACGAGGAAGTTGTAGCCGATGTCGTCCCACTGCCTCCCGTCGGTCTGGCCGGTGTACAGATAGCGGATGGTGCGCGGGGCGTCGGCGCAGTCGTAGCCGTTCGGCGTGTCCGTGTGGTGCACGAACACCGCCTCGACCCGGCTCGCGTACCGGGCCGGCGGCGGCTCGTCCGCCGCACCGGCCAGCCATGTGGCGCGCGGCACCACGTGAGGCTGCGCCGCGGGATGCCCCATCGCCCTGCGCACCGGCGCCGCGGCCGCCGGCATCCGGGGATCCGGGCCGGTGCCCCCTGCCCGCTCCCCGGGCCCGGCGAACGCCACCGGACCGTCACTCGCCCGCCCCGGCTCCCCCGGTATCCCGGGCCCCACGAACCAGGCGCACAACAGCAGAAGGGCCACGGCGGCGACCCCGGGCACACAGCCCAGCACCGCACGCACCGCCGACGGCACATGCACCGCAGGCGCACGGACCATGGACCCACGTGCCGCGGACAACCCACGGAAGACACGCATGGTCCGACTGTCCGGCCCGCCCGGTCCGCCCGCGATCCACACTCCGCCACTCGGGTGAATCTCCGGATCCCTGAGCCGGTGCCCTGAGCCGGAACCACGAGCCCGATCCCCGAGACTTCACGCCCGCGCGTCAGAAGTGGGTGCCGCCGTCGACCCGGACCTCCGTGACGCCTGGCGGCCGCTGCCGCCACCGACGCCATCCGCCTGGCCCTGGAGACCTGGGCCGCCACGGACGCACCCACCGACGGGCCGGGCTCGCCCGCCGCCCTGGCGGTGCGCTGCCTGCGCGAACTGACGGGCGGCCTGCGGCTCCTGGCCGCCCCCACACAATGACGGCTACCGCTACAACTCCGGAGTCCCCCGCGGTCCCGGCCGCACGTCCGGCTCCGGGTCCAGTGAGAGCGCCAGCAGGGCCACGTCGTCCCCCACACCACCGGAGAACCGCATGAGGTCTCTCCAGACCGCCGACGTCAGCGCCGCCGGGTCGTCCCGCATGTCGGCGCAGAGCACCGAAAGCCGCTCGGCCAGCGGATAGAAGGCGCCGGAGCCGTCCCGCGCCTCGGTCACCCCGTCGGTCACCACGAGCAACCAGTCGCCGGGCTTCACGCTCAGGGTCACCTCTTCGGGCGGGGCAATACCCGCGATGCCCAGGCCGAGCGGAGCCCCCGGCGCCACCGCGAGCTCCTCGACGACCCCACCGCGGACCAGCAGCGGCGGCGGGTGACCGCAGGAGACGATCCGCAGCTCAGGGGCGTCGGCCCGGAATTCCAGGAGCACGGCGGTGGCGAAGAGTTCGGCGTGCTCGGCCTCCTCGGAGTCGACCACCAGACGCCGGTCGAGCCGGGCGGCGACCCCCTCCAGGTCGGGCTGGTCGAGCACCGCCTCCCGGAAGGCACCGAGCAGCGCGGCGACCGTGCCGACGGCGGCAAGGCCGTGCCCCTGCACGTCACCGACCAGTGCCTGGACGCCGCTGAGGCCCTTGCGCACGTCGAAGAGGTCACCGCCGACCAGCGTTCCGCCCTGTGCGGCGCGGTAGAGGCCCGCGCAGCGCACCGGGCCCACGCGTTCGGGCAGGGGCGGCAGGACGGCGAACTGGGCGGCCTCCGCGACGGTTCGGACCGTGACGAGCTGGGTGTCACGCCGGCTGCGTACCCAGGCGAAGAGGATGCTCAGCAGCGCCACGAAGGCGACCGTCAGCACATCGCTGTCCCCGGGACGGCCGAGACCGAAGCCGGGCAGATAGAGCAGCAGCACCACGGTGCCGCCGAGGAGGGCCGTGGCGGATGCGCCGTACGACAGCGCGGCGAGCGGCGGCACGGCGGCGAGCAGGAAGCTGAGGTCGACCGTCTTCGGAGTGGCCAGCTGGATGGCGCAGATCACGGCGAGGAGCACGGGCGGGGGCCAGCGCACCCAGGGGGGCGGCGGCGCACCGCGCAGCCAGCCGGGTTCGTCCCTGTCCCGCCGGCTGGCAGCAGCGACCCTGAACATCGGTTCGCTCCTTCCGGTCGGCCTCCCCACGCTCCTACGCGCGCGTGCCCGCCGCACGCCGGGCCGGTCCGTCGGGTGGCGGACCCGGGAGTGGGTCCTTGCGGGCCCGGGGTGTCAGAGCACGCGGCCCATCAGCACATCGTCCACGTACGAGCCGTCGAGGAAGAATTCGCCCGGCAGCACCCCCTCGACCACGAAGCCCTCGGAGGCGTAGAGCGTCCGGGCCGGAGTGTTGTGGCCGAGCACCCGCAGCGTGACGCGCCGCGCGCCCTGGCGGCGGGCCTCCTCCACCGCGGCCCTGACGAGACCGCGGCCCACTCCCCTGCCACGCGCCTCGTCCGTGACCGCGAAGCCGAGGATCTGGCGCACGTGGGCGTTGGCGAGGAGGGAGGTGGGATAACCGAGCCGTATGTAGCCGACGACCACGCCGTGCAGCTCGGCCACCAAATGGTCGTGGGGCCCGAAGCGTTCGCTGAAGAACGGCGGGTACGGAGGCTGCGGAGCCGGTTGTACCGCGTGCAGGGTGGACCAGGTGACGCGGTCGATGCGGGCGAGGACCTCTTCGTCGTCCCGCAGGGCGGTACGTATGTGCGTGTCCGGCATGGGCGTCACTGTACGACGTACGCCTGAAGCCTCTTGCCGGGTTTCCGGGGCAGGATGGCTGCATGGAGCCCACCGAGCCCGAGCAGTCAGCCCCGTCGTCGCGGCGGTCCCGTATCGCCGTGGCCGGCGCGTCCGGCCTCATCGGAACGGCGCTGACGCGCGCCCTCGCCGACGACGGTCACGAGGTGGTGCGGCTGGTGCGCCGAGCACCTCGTACGAAGTACGAGGTGCGGTGGGACCCCAAGGAGGGTTACGTCGACACGGCGGGGCTCACGGGCTGTGACGCCCTGGTCAACCTGGCGGGGGCCGGGATCGGCGATCACCGCTGGACGGCCGCCTACAAGCGGGAGATCCGCGACAGCAGGGTGCTCGGCACCGCGACGCTCGCCGAGGCGGTGGCCTCGCTGGACGAGCCGCCCCGGGTCTTCCTGTGTGCGAGCGCGATCGGCTACTACGGAGACACCGGTCAGCGTGCGGTGGACGAAAGTGCCCCCTCCGGAGAGGGCTTCCTGCCGTCCCTGTGCGTGGAGTGGGAGGGTGCTGCCGCCGCGGCGCACGCGGCGGGCATCCGCACGGTCTTCTCGCGCAACGGCCTGGTGGTGGCGCGCGAGGGCGGGGCGTGGCAGCGGATGTTCCCGCTCTTCAAGGCGGGGCTCGGCGGGCGCCTCGGCGACGGCAGGCAGTACTGGAGCTACATCTCGCTGCACGACGCGGTGGCCGCGCTGCGGCACCTGCTCGACACGGACTCGCTGGCGGGTCCGGTCAATCTGACGGCGCCCGATCCGCTGACCAACCGCGAGGTGACGGCCGCGATGGGCCGGGTGCTGCACCGGCCCACGCTCTTCCCTGCGCCGAAGCCCGCGCTGCGCGTCGTGCTCGGCGAGATGGCGGGTGACGTGCTCGGCAGCCAGCGGGTCCTGCCCACCCGGCTCCTGGAGTCGGGATTCTCGTTCGCTTTCCCGGGCATCGAGGAGACGATCCGCGCGGCGCTGCGGTAACGAGCCGACAGTGCGACCGGCGTGCGACCGTGCTCGGTCGATGCGCGACTGCCGCTGACCGTTCGCGCTCCTACCCTCGTGCGGAACTCGGTGATTCCGAAGCCCTGTTGAGGGCATGACGTCCCCAGCAGCCGCACAACCTCCGGGAGGGGCACGTGCTAGAGCCTGCGCACCATGCGGATGTCGTCATCGTGGGAGCGGGGGTCGCGGGACTGTCGGCCGCCCATCAGCTGACCAGGGCAGGTGTAACGACCGTCGTCCTGGAAGCCGCCCCTTACGTCGGCGGGCGCATGTCCACGGAGAAGGTGGACGGGTTCCGGCTCGACAGGATCGGGCAGTTGCTCACCACGTCGTACCCCGAGTTACGCCACACGCCGGGGCTCGACGCCCTCGTACTGCGGCCCTTCGTACCCGGCGTCCTGGTGCACAGCGACGGCCGGCACCACCGCGCCGTCGAGCCGACGAGCCCCCGGCGCGCACGGGGCGCACTCACCGCCGCGCGCGCCCTAGCGAGCGCCCCCCGCGTCACCCCACTCGGCGGCCCACTCGGCGGCCCGCTCGACCAGGCCCGCCTCGGCGCGGCGCTCGCCAGGCTCGCGGCGACGGATCCGGAGCGCCTCATCGCCCGCCCCGAACTCCCCGCGTCGCAAGCCCTCTTCACCCGGGGCCTGCCCGCGCGCACCGTCACCGGCTTCCTGCGCCCGCTGCTCTCGGCGCTTCTCTGCGACCCGGACCTGACGACGTCGAGCCGATGCGCCGACCTCGCCCTGCGCTCCTTCGCACGCGGCCGCCTGTGTCTGCCCGAGGGGGGCGCCGAGGTACTGCCGGAGCTCCTGTCGGCCGCGCTGCCGCCCGGTACGGTCCACACCGGCGTACGCGTCACCGGCGTCTCCACGACCTCCGTCACGACCGCGGAACACGGGGAAGTGAGCTGTCGCGCCGTCCTGTTGGCCACCGACGCCCGCGCCGCCGCCGAACTGCTGCCCGGCCTGCGCGTGCCGTCCTTCCATCAAGTGACGGTGCTGCACCACGCGGCGCCCGACGCGCCGCTCGCCGAGCCCGCGCTGCTGCTCGACGCCGACCGTTCGGGTCCGGTCGCGCACACCGCCGTGATCAGCCACGTCGACCCTTCGCGCGCCCCCGCGGGCCGGGCGCTCATCTCGTCGACGGTCCTCGGGCCGCCGCCCGACGAGCGGGCCGTCCTCGCCCATCTCGCCGATCTGTACGGCACGTCGACCGCCCGGTGGGAGTCGCTCGCCGTCCACCACACCCGCGAGGCGGTGCCCGCGATGCCACCGCCGCACGATCTGCGCCGCCCGGTGCGACTGCTCGCGGGACTCTACGTGTGCGGGGACCACCGGGAGACCAGCACGGTGCAGGGCGCCCTGCACTCGGGCCGTCGCGCGGCGCGGGCGGCACTGGCGGACTTCGGCGTGGCTCCCGCCTACGGGGCGGGGCAGCTCCCGTTGGCGGCCTGACAGCCATCCGACCTCTGCGGTCACCCCCGGAAGCCCCCGTGCCCCACGCGGGGGCTTCCCCTCATTCTCCCGCACCCCGGCAACTCCCCTTGCCACACCGGCACCCCAAGGCTACGGTCCCACCGGATCGTCAAGCTGCGGGAGGCTCACGTGCGTCGCACCATCCCGGTGATATCACTCATCCTCGGCCTATTCATGGGAGGTCTGTCTTTGCCCACAGCCACCGCCACAGCCGCCGACACACCCGCCGACACTGCGGACGAAGTGCCCTCCGTCATCCCGCGCCCCACCCACTGGACCGCCCTCGACGGCCGTACGAAACTCACCCAGCGCACCCGCATCCTGATCGACCCGCGCGCCGGATCCACCACCGCGCTCCCCTCGGGCCGCGGCGAACTCCCCGGCCCCGCACACCAGTCCGTACGCGAACTCGCCACCCAGCTCCGTACGGAGATCAAGCAGGTCACCGGCATCACACCCCGGATCGGCAGCGGCCGACCCGCCGACGGCGACATCACGCTCGGCCTCACCACCGAGGGGAACCTCGGCCCCGAGGGCTACGGTTTCGACAGCGCGGGCCCCATCCGCATCGAAGCCGCCTCCACCCACGGCCTCTACTACGGCACCCGCACGCTCCTCCAGCTCCTGCGCTCCACGGCCGACGACCATCGCGCCGTCCCCCGAGCGCGCTCCACGGACCGCCCCGCGCAGGCCGTGCGCATGGTCCACCTCGACGCGGGGCGCAAGTACTGGAAGATCCCCTACCTGGAGAACCTGATCCGCAGGATGGGCGACCAGAAGCTCAACACCCTCTTCCTGCACCTCTCCGAGTCCGAGGGCTTCCGCCTGAACAGCCCGAAGTTCCCGGGCCTCGCGGACCCCGACCACAGCTACAGCCGCGCCGACATCGAGCATCTGAAGGCCTTCGCGGCCCGCCACCACGTCCAGTTGATGCCCGGCCTCGAACTTCCCGGCCACGCCACCGTGATCAGCGAGGCCTTCGGCATCGGCTTCGGGTCCGGCGCCGACGCCGACGCCTGCACGGGCGCGCACACGCATTCGCACCTGACGCCCGACTGGATCATCGACATGACCAGCGACAAGGCGATCGCCAAGTCCAAGGAGATCGTGGACGAGTTCGCGGGCTGGTTCGACGCGCCGCTGTTCTCCATCGGCGCGGAAGAGGTCCCGGGGCAGCTCGCGGAATGCCCGCGCGTGCAGAACCACCTGGCGAGCGCGCCCGACGTGTCCACCCTCGGCGATCTCCTCAACCGCTACATCAACACCCTTGACGACGTGGTCACTTCGCACGGCAAGCGCACGGCCGTCTACAACGGCTCCGAGCACCTCGCAGCGCCCCAGCAGAAGGTCCACGCCCCCGTCGTCTTCCTCACCTGGGAGGGCACGGGCGCCGAGCCCGAGATCCCCGGCCACGACGAGATCGCCATCGGCCCCTTCTACGACACCCCGAACAACTACCACCACCTGTATCCGGACGAGCCCTGGATGTACGACGACTGGGCGCCGAACACCGACCCCGACATGCTCGGCTCCGGCGTCACCAACTGGGCCGACTACAACTTCTGGGCCGACGACGGCTACTTCGAGCAGCACATGGCGGGCCCCCGCGCGATCCTCGCCGACCGCGCCTGGAACAAGTCCGCGACCCCGGACACGCTCACCGACTTCCGGGCCCGTGCCACCCGGATCGGCGATCCACCGGGCACGACACCGGCGCCGGCGCCGCCGAGGGTGGAGGGCCGGCCGAGCCACCACTGGACGTTCGACGACGCGTCGTACCCCAGCGGCTGGACGTACGCGGGCAGCCCCGGCAACACGATCTTCGCCGAGGACGTCGCCGGCGGGCTGCCCGGCACCTCCTACATCATCGACAACCCCACCCCGGTCAAGGGCGTGCGCGGTCAGGCATGGCGCTTCGACTCCGACCGGGACGGCGTGGGCTTCGGCGGTCTCGACGTCGCCGAGCCGTGGACGGTCTCGGTGCGGGTCCGCCCGACGGCGAGGACCGGGGACCAGGTGCTGCTCAGTTCCAAGGCGGGCGCGCTGAAGCTGATGCAGCACGGCACCGGGAAGGTCGGCTTCACGCGGTACGGCGAGGCCGACCACAGCTTCGACTTCACGCTGCCGCTGGACCGCTGGACACGGCTGACCTGGGTGACGGCTCCGGGACGCACCACCTTGTACGCCGACGGGAAGCGGGTCGGGTCCGTCGCGGCGTCGATCCCGCTGCCGCTGCGGTCCATCGGGACGGAGAAGGCGAGCCTGCGGGGCGATCTCGACGACCTCATGACATGGGACGAGGCGTTGTCGCCCGGGAAGGCCGCACGACTGCGCTGAGCCCAGCCAAGCCCAGCCCCGGTCGGGCGCGTGTGTAAGGGGCGGGGCTGCGCAGCCCCGCCCCTTACAAGCGCCTCCCCTTACGAGCCACCCCCTGGGTCACCCCAGAGCGGCCACCCGGTCGCGGTAGCCCCGCACCGCCGCCGCGTCGCGGTACGGCTCGAGCCGCCGCTCGAATTCGCGTACGTACTCAATGGCTCGCACCGACCGCATCTCGCCCGCCGCCTGCGCCGCCTCCGCGCCCAGCTGGCAGGCCTGCTCCAGCTCGCCGAGGCCCAGGCGCGACGAGGCGAGCACGATCCGGCAGAACAGGCGACTGCGGGCGTACCCGGGGGCGCGCAGCTGGAGCGAGCGCTCCGCGTGCTGAGCGGCCACGCGGTACTGCTGAAGGTCCCGGTGGCAGTGCCCGAACTCGTCCGCGAGCTGTGCCTCGTCGAAGAACCGCGCCCAGTAGGGGACTTCGTCGCCCGGCCGTGCCGTCTCCAGGGCGCGCTCGGCGCGCACCATCGACGCCGTGCACGCCCGCACCTCGCCGAGCACACCGTGGCCGCGCGCCTCGACCGAGTGCAGCAGGGCCTGCACGACGGGCGGTGCCGACGACCCGACCCCCTGCTGGGCCACCCGCGCCAGCTGTACGGCCTCTCTGCCGTGCCCGAGGTAGACGGCCTGGCGGCTCATGGTGACCAGGACGTACGAGCCGTAGGCGCGGTCGCCCGCCGCCTGCGAGAGCCGCAGCGCCTGCACGTAGTACCGCTGGGCGAGGCCGTGCGCCGCGATGTCGTACGACGTCCAGCCCGCGAGCCGGGTGAGGTCGGCGGCCGCCGCGAAGAGCCGCCGCCCGGCTTGTTCGCCGTACGTGCCCCGAAGCATCGGCTCGGCCTCGTGCTCCAGGTAGCGCACGAGGGCCTGCCGGGCGTGCCCGCCGCCGTACGCGTGGTCGAGGGCGCGGAAGAGTTCGCCGACGGAGCGCAGGGCCGAGATGTCGCCGCTGGTCACCTTGGCCCCGAGGCCGCGCTCGGGCTCCTTGCGCTGGCGCGGTATGGCCGGCCGGCCCTGCGTGGGCACGCGGGCGCCGCTCGGCGGGTAGTCGCCGCGGCTCACCCGGTCGTCGGCGCGGCCGATCAGCCAGTCTCTGCTGGGCACGACGAGGCCCGCCGGGGTGAACGCGATCTTCCGGAGCTCGGCGTGGCTCCCGGAGTCCTTGCGCCAGAGCCCGCCGACGATGTCGATCGCCTCTTCGGGGCTCGCCGCGAACTCAAGACCGGCGTACACCGGCGCGCACGCGTCGAGCCCGAGATCCTGCGCCGTCAGGCGCCGGCCTAACCGCCGGGTGAAGACCTCGGCGATCAGGGCGGGGGTGGTGCCGCGCGGCTGCTGCCCGCGCAGCCAGCGGGTCACCGATGTCTTGTCGTACCGCAGATCGAGACCGTGCTCGAGGCCCAGCTGATCGACGCGGCGTGCGAGCCCCGCATTGGAGAACCCGGCTTCTGAGATGAGCGCGGCTAGCTGGCGGTTGGGCGTGCGCTGCGGAGGTCGTTCCGTCATCGGCTGTGCGGTCTCCTGCCTTTCGGGCGTTGCCTTGAGCAGCCCTTATGGCTCTGTGAACGGCGTGAATGTAACGGCCCTCACCGCCCTCATCGCGACCTTCGACCCGCATTCATCCGATCGTGTGAGGATTGACCGGACGACTGACGAGAATCCGCTGCCCGTACAGTGGCTGGGGGCGCGATATGTGCAAGGTGCAGGTTCTGCGGTGCAGGTACCGGTGCAGGTTCTAGGGAGGCACGTGCCGTGAGTGAGTTTCAGTTCGTCCGTCTCGGCTTCGGCCCGGATTCGGTCGAATACCAGGAGGCGTGGGACGAGCAGCGCCGCGTGCACGCCGCCCGCTTCGCCGACGAACTCCCGGACACATGTCTGCTGCTCGAGCACCTGCCGGTGTACACCGCGGGCCGCCGCACCGAGGACAGCGAGCGCCCGCTGGACGGCACCCCCGTCGTCGACGTGGACCGCGGCGGCAAGATCACCTGGCACGGTCCGGGACAGCTCGTGGGCTACCCGATCCAGAAGCTGCCGCGCCCGGTGGACGTCGTAGCACATGTGCGTCGTCTGGAAGAGGCTCTTATCCGTACGTGTGCGGAATTCGGCCTGGAGACGTCCCGCGTCGAGGGCCGCAGCGGCGTATGGGTGCTCGGTGACCCCGTGCAGGAGCGTCCGGCGCTGGGCGGCCTGACGCTGGACCTCGACCCCCGGACCCAGGACGACGAGTTCGACGCCCGGTTCAACGGCCCGGAGTACGCCCCGTCCAACGCGGGCCAGCGCCGCGAGGACCGCAAGATCGCGGCGATCGGCATCCGGGTCGCCAAGGGCGTGACGATGCACGGCTTCGCGCTGAACGTGAACCCGGACAACACCTGGTTCGACAAGATCATCCCGTGCGGGATCCGCGACGCGGGCGTGACGTCCCTCTCGTACGAGCTGGGCCGCGAGGTCACGATCGCCGACGTCCTGCCCGTCGCCGAGCGGCACCTGCGGGAGGTCCTGGAGAACGCCGAGCTCAAGCCGCGGGTGGTGGAAACGGCCGCCGAGCAGACGGTTGAGCAGCCGGAAGACGAGAAGGCGACGGCCTAGAGAGCCGGTACGTCCGGGCCTGCCACGGCTTCGGGGAATGCACCCCGCCGGCCAGAGGTTGCCCGAACGTAAGCCCAACGACATCACGGGCGTACCCTGGTGTGCGCCGAAGAATCGAAGCTACAGGGAGCCGATGTGTCCGCAGTCGCACCCGACGGACGCAAGATGCTGCGCCTTGAGGTCCGGAACGCCCAGACCCCGATCGAGCGCAAGCCCGAGTGGATCAAGACCCGGGCGAAAATGGGCCCCGAGTACACCAAGATGCAGAACCTCGTGAAGAGCGAGGGCCTGCACACGGTCTGCCAGGAAGCGGGCTGTCCCAACATCTACGAGTGCTGGGAAGACCGCGAGGCCACCTTCCTCATCGGCGGTGACCAGTGCACCCGGCGCTGCGACTTCTGCCAGATCGACACGGGCAAGCCGCAGGCCCTCGACCGCGACGAGCCGCGTCGCGTCGGTGAGTCCGTCGTGACGATGGACCTGAACTACGCCACGATCACCGGCGTCGCCCGCGACGACCTGGATGACGGCGGCGCCTGGCTGTATGCGGAGACCGTGCGCCAGATCCACGCGATGACGGCGGAGCGCGCGGAGGGCAGGACCAAGGTCGAGCTGCTCATCCCCGACTTCAACGCCGACCCCGACCAGCTGGCCGAGGTCTTCTCCTCGCGCCCCGAGGTCCTCGGGCACAACGTGGAGACGGTGCCGCGCATCTTCAAGCGGATCCGCCCCGGCTTCCGTTTCGAGCGCTCGCTCGAGGTCATCACCCGTGCCCGCGAGGCCGGTCTGGTCACCAAGTCGAACCTCATCCTCGGCATGGGCGAGGAGCGCGAGGAGATCAGCGAGGCGCTGCACGCGTTGCACGACGCGGGCTGCGAGCTCATCACGATCACGCAGTACCTGCGCCCGACGCCGCGCCATCACCCCGTGGAGCGCTGGGCCAAGCCGCAGGAGTTCGTGGAGCTGAAGGAGGAGGCCGAGGAGATCGGCTTCTCCGGCGTCATGTCCGGGCCGCTGGTCCGCTCCTCGTACCGCGCGGGACGCCTCTACCAGATGGCGATCGAGAAGCGCGGCGCGTACGTCGCCTCGCAGGCGGTGTGATCTCTCCCCGAGAGTTCGGCTGTGTGAATCGGCGCACAAGTGTCTACTGATGAGTAGTGGCCGAGATGGCGCGGCCTCCACGGTCCCCGCAGGTGAGGGGGACGTAGGGGCCGCGTCAATGTTTTGCGGGTCGGCGTCAAGGCTTCATCCGTGTTTGACCGGTCGGTCACGCCCTGGTAACACCAATCAGTGACCCTGGAATCACCCCACGTACTGCCCTACCCATAGCCGCTCAGGAGGGCTCCACCATGCAGGCCGCGCCCGTACGCGCCACCGCCATCCCGTCCGTCACCGACGCACTGCGTGCCGTCGAGTCGATTCTCATGAGCAGCGGCCAGCGCACCGCGCGCCGCAACGCGTGGACGTCCGTCCTTGACGACCGGCGTCGCGCCAAGGACCGGGCCGAGGCGCTGCGCGTGCTCGAAGAGGCGATGACAACCCGCACGTCGTAGTCACCTCCAGGGACACGTAGACTTCACGGCATGGCGAGGAAGGAACCCGCGGCGGACGCCGCGAACCCCGGGCGACTCAAGCAGATTGCCCAGACCTACAAGATGACCCGCAGGGCCGATCCGCGGATCGGTCTCATCATCGCGGCTGTGGGAATCGTCACCTTTGGTGTCTTCCTCGCGATCGGCTTCTTGATCGGTCACCCGATCTATCTCGGCATTCTCGGCTTTGTGCTCGCCTTCCTCGCGATGGCGATCGTCTTCGGGCGCAGGGCTGAGCGTGCGGCCTTCGGGCAGATGGAGGGCCAGCCCGGTGCGGCGGCCGCGGTGCTCGACAAGATCGGCCGCGGCTGGACGACGACTCCGGCGGTGGCGATGAACCGCAGCCAGGACGTCGTGCACCGCACGGTCGGCAAGGCCGGCATCGTGCTCGTCGCCGAGGGCAACCCGAACCGGGTGAAGAGCCTGCTGGCCGCCGAGAAGAGGCGGATGGCGCGGGTCGTCTCGGACGTCCCCGTGCATGACGTCATCGTCGGCACCGGCGAGGGCCAGGTCCCGCTGAAGAAGCTGCGTACGACGCTTCTGAAGCTGCCCCGCGTCCTCCAGGGCCCGCAGGTCACGACGACGAACGACCGGCTGCGCGCGATGGGCGACCTGATGAGCAACATGCCGCTGCCGAAGGGGCCGATGCCGAAGGGTGCGGGACGCGGTCGTACCCCTCGTATGCCGCGAGGATGACTCCTGGCTTTACCTCTCCCGTCATTTCCATAGGCGGGAGAGGGTGAGGCCTCGCTACTTCAACACCCCCATGGGCGCCCTCCAAGGCGCCCATTACTCGTTCCCAGCGACCTGACGCACTCCACCGCCTCCAATGCCCGATGAGGCCCGTAGAGCCGTACTCAGCATCCAGCTCTGGCCAAGCGGCCCCGGTTCGAGCCTTCTTGAGGAAGGCTTCCAACACCGTCCGAGGGGCAAGCCCTCCCCTCTGTCGAGGTACGACGCCTCCACCTGGAAACTTTTCCACCTCCACCACCCGCTCCCAAGCACAGTCACACAGCGTCGGCACCAGCCGTTCACGGGTGCGGAACCAAGCGCCGATGGGGCAGGGAAGCCCCCGATGCATGGGTGGCGGGGTACCCGTGATGAGGATCTTGACGTTGGCCAGCCCAAAGAATTCCTGTTGCTCTTCTCGGGGTAGCGCCTCCAAACGGTCACTGAGACGCGCGAGCCTTTCGAGACTCGCCGCCCGCTGGTCCTCCTGCGAAGCGGCCTCTCTCCAGGAAGCCACCTCAGATCGCGTCCGCTCCAGTTCTTCGAGGCGATCCGTAAGCGGCTTGATCGCTCGATTCACTGCGGCTCTGGCGTCGCGTTGCGAAAGCCCCCGGCGTGCGGCCCGCTCTGCTGCGACGGCAGTAGTGGTATCGATCGTGCTGTCTTGCTCTGCGATCCTCCGATCCAGTTCGGCCAGACGTGAGGCAAAATCCACTTGCCGCTCTCTCGTCTTCCCCAGCCATTCACCCGAGAGCCTTTTGAGTCTGTTCCCATCCCGAAAGAAGTCGCAGACACTTCCCCAGGCCCAGCCCTCCACGCCTTGAGCATCGAGCTGCGGGCACGAGCACGTTGGCGCCCCTGGGTATGCCTCCCTCTTCCCCGAACAGAGGTAGTGCGCCGCCTCATTCGCCGGAGCGCAACCCACGTAGCGCTTACCGCACTGACTCTGAATCAGACCCGTCAGCGTATAAATCCGCCCTTTGATTGAGGGTCGGCGCCGCGGTCCTTCCGTAGCGCTCCGAAGCTCTGCCACTTCCTCTGGAGTAAACATCGGATCGAGCGGAATGACGCTAGTCGCTCCCCATACAGGAGTTCCGTCCTCGCCAAGCTTTGCGTTCTTCCCTCGGAACACATACCGAGCCTCTAGCAGATCCTCATTCAGCAAACGTGACCGGAAGTTCGCCTCACCCCAAGGCTTACCCGAACGACTCACTAACCCCTCAGAATTGAGAGAGCGGACGACCTTACGCCAAACCCCCTTGAACTTGACGACGAGGATGCGCCCCCTACGCAATACCATCGCCTCGTGCACGGTCGTGCAAACTTCGGATCGAGAGCAGTTTTCACCCCCATCGCAAACGTCGATCACGAGACGCTGCTTCCCCTTCACCCCTTTGTTCTCAATGCGGTAACCGTAACGGGGAGCGCCGCCAGCATAGCCACCCGTGCGAGCCTTCTTCTGAATTCCCCCCTGAGTCCTCTTATGAATGCGGAGAAGTTCCTTAAAGGCTTCAGTCGCCTTATCGCGCATTCGCTCTTCACCCTCTTCGGTCGTGTTGTCTATGTCGTCATCCACGATGGCGACATACACGCCGAGATCTTGTAGCTTCCACACCCATTCCCAGAAGACGCGATTATTTCGCCCGACGGCTCGGGTCTCGTAAACGACCACCATATTGAATGGACAGGGCTTCTTTTGAGCGAGAGACATGATTTCAGTTGCGCCCTCGCGCTTGTCCCATGTGAGGGTGCCCGACTCCCCTTCATCCTTGAAGGTGTCGACGTGACCCCAGCCCTTGCGTGCGATGTACGCGGCCGTCTCGTCGCCTGTGTAGGCGATGCCGTAACCGTCGACCTGCTGATCAGTGGACACCCGCAGGTAGTCAACTGCCCGCATCACGGGCTTGGCACGATCAACGGCCTGAGCTGCGACGTGAATTGAGCGTATGGCAGAGTTACCCATGTCAGTCCTCCCAGACTGGCCAGACCCCGGGGTGTTAGCGCACCGCCGGGGTCACCCATGCGATTCGTCAACTGTAGGGCGCTATTCGCCAGGGCGGGGTGCAAACAAGATTTCCAGCATTCTCTGATGCGCCACCTCTGACCCCGGAGCCTCCGTTGGTTTCCAAATGACCTTGAGATCAGCTTCTGGTTCCGAGTCGCGATTGGTTTCGGGAGCAGGAGAGTCAGCACAGCCACTCTTCTAGGCACAGCACCTCTGAGGAGCCCACTCCCCATCACGAGCGCTGCTCATGGCCCCGCTCCTGCGCCTCTCTGGCAAGCTCTCGGCGACGCACCTCGCTGAGGCTGAGGTGGCGGCGGGCACCGCCGAAGATCTGCAGGGCCCCTCAAACCTCGCGCGGCCCTCGAAGCCAACCAGGGTTTTGCCCTGGCAGGAGCTAGATGCGCAGAGTAAACGCAAGGGCAACACGCGTGAACGCTGCCGACGGGCATGCGCACGCCTCGCGGTGGCCCGAAGATGCGGTAGCTCTCCGCCTCTTTCCACCTCTCCTGCTCTCCTGTCTCTACGTATGGCGAAGGCCCCGGAACCGATCGGTTCCGGGGCCTTCGCCATACGTAGAGCGGGGATCTCAGATCCGCACCTGGACCGCGCGGCCGAGGCGGTCGTGGAGGCCGCGGCCGTCGCGGTCCCAGATCAGGGCGGGGACGGCGACGCAGAGCAGCACGCTGCGGACGAGGACGCGGCCGATACCGAGCCTGCCACCGCCCTCGGCGATGACGCGCAGCCGGAAGAGGGCCTTGCCGGGGGTGCAGCCGACCGTGCCGACCGTCAGGACGGTCATGACGAAGAAGATGCCGAGCGCCCAGTTGCCCATCGCCTGCTGGTCACCGCGAGCGAACAGGCCGTATGCGATGAGCATGCTCACCCCCCAGTCGACGGCGATGGCGCCCATGCGCCGCCCGGGGCGCGCGATCGATCCCGGCCCCTCCTCCGGCAGGCCGAGCTGCTCGCCGCGGTACCCGAAGTCGACGCCCGCTTCCTCTGCCGCCGCACGAGGGCCGGAGAGCCACGATCCGATTGCTTGCCTGTTGTCCACCCGTCCACGGTACTGCGCCCGATTTCGTCCGAGGACGGGCGGGGTAGGGCGAATGACACCTGACTCGAACCCGCCTCGGTTAACTTCGGCGAAACAAATGGGTCATGCTTGAGAAATCCCCCGTCCCTATGGTCGGGTCCCAGCGTGTGCCACCGCACTGGCCGCACAACGAGCTGCAACCCCGTCCCCGCCTGGGGGTCGGGAGTAGGAGGAGTTGGATGTTCCAGAACGCCGACGACGCAAAGAAGTTCATCGCGGACGAGGACGTGAAGTTCGTAGATGTCCGGTTCTGCGACCTGCCCGGAGTGATGCAGCACTTCACGATCCCGGCAGCGGCGTTCGACCCGAACGAGGAGCTCGCCTTCGACGGTTCGTCGATCCGCGGCTTCCAGGCCATCCACGAGTCCGACATGGCGCTGCGCGCGGACCTGTCGACCGCCCGGGTCGACCCCTTCCGCCGCGACAAGACCATCAACATCAACTTCTTCATCCACGACCCGATCACGGGCGAGCAGTACAGCCGTGACCCGCGGAACATCGCCAAGAAGGCCGAGGCCTACCTCGCGTCCACCGGCATCGCGGACACCGCGTACTTCGGTCCCGAGGCCGAGTTCTACGTCTTCGACAACGTCCGCTTCCAGACGTCGGCGAACGAGAGCTTCTACCACATCGACTCCGAGGCAGGCGCCTGGAACACCGGTGCGGTCGAGAACAACCGTGGCTACAAGGTCCGCTACAAGGGCGGCTACTTCCCCGCCCCGCCGGTCGACCACTTCGCGGACCTCCGCGCGGAGATCTCCCTGGAGCTGGACAAGAACGGCCTCCAGGTCGAGCGCCAGCACCACGAGGTCGGCACGGCCGGCCAGGCGGAGATCAACTACAAGTTCAACACGCTGCTCGCCGCGGCCGACGACCTGATGCTCTTCAAGTACATCGTGAAGAACGTCGCCTGGCGCAACCAGAAGACCGCGACCTTCATGCCGAAGCCGATCTTCGGTGACAACGGTTCGGGCATGCACGTGCACCAGTCGCTGTGGGCCAACGGCGACCCGCTCTTCTACGACGAGCAGGGCTACGCGGGCCTGTCCGACACCGCCCGCTACTACATCGGCGGCATCCTCAAGCACGCCCCGTCACTGCTCGCCTTCACCAACCCGACGGTGAACTCGTACCACCGCCTGGTCCCGGGCTTCGAGGCGCCGGTCAACATGGTGTACTCGCAGCGCAACCGCTCCGCGGCCATGCGTATCCCGATCACGGGCTCGAACCCGAAGGCCAAGCGCGTCGAGTTCCGCGCGCCGGACCCGTCCTCGAACCCGTACCTCGCGTTCTCGGCGCTCCTGATGGCCGGCCTGGACGGCGTCAAGAACAAGATCGAGCCGCCGGAGCCGATCGACAAGGACCTCTACGAGCTCGCCCCCGAGGAGCACGCGGGTGTCGCCCAGGTCCCGACCTCCCTCCCGGCCGTCCTCGACGCCCTCGAGGCGGACCACGAGTACCTCCTGGCCGGCGGTGTCTTCACCTCCGACCTGATCGAGACGTGGATCGACTACAAGCGCACGAACGAAATCGCCCCGATCCAGCTGCGCCCGCACCCGCACGAGTTCGAGCTGTATTTCGACATCTAGAACGCCGGGTCGGGTGAAGCCGAGACCCGACGCCGCGTCAGCATGGACAGTGGGCCGTCTCCCGGAACGGGGAGGCGGCCCACTGTTGTGGCGGGCTGTCGTGTCGGTCCAGCGCCGTCACCGGCTAGTGTCGCTCTCGTCCCCCTCCTCTCCCTCCCCCACGATCAGTCCCTGCCTAGGTGAGCACCCCACATGAGCGAAAAAGTGACATTCCCGAGCGTCGTCGGCCCCGCGTTGGCCGGAGCGATCGATCTGCCGGAGGGCGAGGTCCGAGGCTGGGGGCTCTTCGCGCATGGGTTCACCCTGGGCAAGGGATCGCCGGCCGCCTCGCGGGTCTGCAAGCAGCTGGCGCGCGAGGGGATCGGCATGCTGCGCTTCGACAATCTCGGGATCGGGGACTCCGAGGGCGACTGGGGGGACGGTTCCTTCACCGTCAAGGTGCAGGACACCGTCCGTGCCGCGGCCTTCATGGCGGAGCGAGGGACTCCGGTGGATTTGCTGGTGGGGCACTCATGGGGAGGCGCCGCCGCCATCGCAGCCGCGAGCGAGATCGACGGCCTCCGCGCGCTGGCCACGATCGCGGCGCCCGTCGACCCCAGTCATGTCGAGCGGCAGTACGACTCGGTCCTTGATCGCGTCCTCAGTGACGGGGCGCACGAGTGGTTCGTCGGCGGCAGGACCCTGGTTCTCAAGCGCGCCTTCGTCGAGGACGTGCGCCGGGCTCACCTGCGCGACCGGATCGGCGAGGTGGACCTTCCGCTCCTGGTGGCGCATTCGCCCACCGACTCCACCGTCGACATCTCCAACGCCGCGGAGATCTTCCAGGAGGCACGCCACCCCCGCAGCTTCATCTCGCTCGAAGGCGCGGACCATCTGCTGACCGCGCGAGGGCAGGCGCAACGGGCCGCTCACATCATCAGCGCCTGGGCCGACCAGTACCTCGACGAGCCGCGGCCCTGAGAAGCGGCGTCCTGGACGGCGGAGACTCAGGCGCGCAGGAAGCGGATCGAGGGGTGGGGTTCCGTGGGGTGTTGGGTGACCTCCGCCCGTACCCCGTACACCTTCGCGATCAGTTCCTCCGTGATCACCTCTGAGGGTGTGCCTGCCGCGTGGGCCACTCCCTCTCGCAGGACCAGGATCTGGTCGCAGAACATGGCCGCCAGGTTCAGGTCGTGCAGGGCTATCACGCTGGTCAGGGGGAGGTTCGCCACCAGGGACAGGAGGTCGAGTTGGTGGTGGATGTCCAGGTGGTTGGTCGGTTCGTCCAGGAGGAGTTCCTGGGGGGTCTGGGCCAACGCCCTTGCTATCTGTGCCCGTTGGCGTTCCCCGCCGGAAAGCGTGTGCCAGGACTGGGTGGCTCGGTCCGTCAGGCCCGTGCGGGTCAGGGCCTGACGGACCGCCTCCTCGTCCTCCGGCGTCGGCGGTGACCACGCCCTGCGGTGCGGGATGCGGCCCAGGCGTACGACCTCCTCCACCGACAGCTCGACCTGCGTGGTGGCGTCCTGGTCCACCACCGCCACCCTGCGTGCCACCGTGCGGCGGCCCGCGTCGCGCAGGGGCATGCCGTCCAGGGTGACCACTCCTGACGTCGGGGCCAGGACGCCCGCCAGGATGCGCAGGAGCGTTGACTTGCCCGAGCCGTTCGGGCCCAGCAGGCCGACCGTGGCTCCGGGGGGCGGGGTCAGGGTCACTCCGTCGACGATGAGCCGGCCGCCTGCCTCCCGGGTCACTCGGTCGGCTCGCAGGCCGGGTCCGGTGTGCTGGCTCATGTCGTCCTCGGTGTGCCGGCTCATGTCGTCCTCCTCGTGCGGTAGAGGACCAGGACGAACGCCGGAACTCCGATCAGGGACGTCACCACCCCGACGGGGACCTCCTGGGGGTCCAGGACCGTGCGGGCCAGCGTGTCCACCCACACCAGGAACACCGCGCCCGCGAGCGCCGTGACCGGGACCAGGCGTGCGTGCCCGGCGCCCACGAGGGCGCGGGCCGCGTGCGGCAGGACCAGGCCCACGAAGCCGATGGCTCCCGCGCTGCTGACCAGGACCGCCGTCAGCAGGGCGGTGGTGGAGAGGAGGAGCAGCCGGACCCGGGCCACGTATACGCCCAGCGTCGCCGCCGCGTCCTGGCCGAAGGCGAACGCGTCCAGGGTGCGGGCCTGCGTCAGGCAGATCGCCAGCGCCACGAAGAGCACCGCCGCGCACAGCCAGACGTCCGTCCAGCCCACTCCGCTCAGCGAACCAAGCAGCCAGAACAGGACACTTCGCGTCGTCTCCGCGTCGCCCGAGGTCAGGATGACGAAGGAGGTGAGGGCGGAGAAGAGCTGCATCGCCGCCACGCCCGAGAGCACCACTCTGTCCGCGCTTGCGCCCAGGCTGTGGCTCAGCAGCAGGACCAGCGCGAACGAGACGACGGCCCCGGCGAAGGCGCCCACCGAAACCGACACCACTCCCCCGCCGACCCCCAGGACGACGATCGCGACCGCGCCCGTGGACGCCCCCGAGGAGACGCCCAGCACGAAGGGGTCGGCGAGCGGGTTGCGCAGGAGGGACTGAAGGACCGTTCCACAGACCGCGAGGCCCGCGCCGCAGACCGCGGCGAGGAGCGTGCGCGGCATGCGCAGGTTCCACACGATGCCGTCCCTGATGGGCGTGAGCCGCGCCTCTCCCCAGCCGAGGTGAGCCGCGACCGCCGACCACACGTCCGGTACGGAGATGTCGGCGGGGCCGATGGTGACGGCCACCGCGACGGACAGGGCGAGGGCGGCGAGGCCCGCCGTCCAGAGCAGGGCGGAACGTATGCCGCCCGGGGCGGCTTTCCTCACTTGGCGAGCCCGAACTCACGCAACGCGTCCGCGACTTGCTCCACGCCGTCCACCGTGCGGATCGTCGGGTTCATGGCCTGGCCGCTCAGCAGCACATAGCGCTTCTTCTTCACGGCGGTCAGGTTCTTGGTGACCGGGTTGGACTCCAGGAACTCGATCTTCTTCTTCGCGCTCTCGGCCGTCTGCGACTTGCGGGTGAGGTCGCCGATGACCAGGACGTCCGGGTCGCGGTCCGCCACCGTCTCCCAGTTGATCTGGGGCCACTCCTCGTGGGTGTCGTCGAAGACGTTCCGCACGCCGAGTTCTCGGGTGATGACGCCCGGGGCTCCGCAACAGCCCGCGATGTAGGGCGAGTCGGAGTTGGCGAACCAGTAGAGGAGTGTCGTGTCGGACGCCTCGGCCTTCTTGATCGCCCCGCTCGCCTTCGCCACCCGGCCCTTGAGGTCCGCGACCAGCCGCTCCCCACGCTTCTCGACGCCGAACGCCCTTGCCAGGTCACGGACTTCGCCGTACACCGTGTCCATGGTGAGCGTCTTGACGCGGCGGCCGTCGCCGTCGCCGCTGTTGTCCTTGCCGGCGCAGTCCGAGGGCGAGACGTAGGCAGGTACGCCGAGTTCGGCGAACTTGGCGCGGTCGGCGACGCCGCCCTTGCTGACCGTCGCCTGGAAGGAGGCGGTGACGAAGTCCGGTTCCTTGGCGAGGACCTTCTCGAAGGAGGGGTAGCTGTCGGCGAGCCGCTCGACCTTCGCGTTGTCCTTCTCCAGGCCCTTCAGAACCGGGTCGGTCCAGGTGCCCGTGCCCACCATGCGGTCCGCGAGGCCGAGCGAGAGCAGGATCTCCGTGGAGCCCTGGTCGAGGGAGACCGCCCGCCGCGGCGGCGCCTTGATCTCCGCCTTCTTGCCGCAGGAGGTGAGGGTCAGTGGGTAGCCGTCGGCCTTCCCGTCCGCGGTGGAGGTGGCCGTGGAGCCGCCCGCGCACGAGGTCAGCGTGACGGCGGCGGCCGTGACGAGGAGGACGGACACGCGGGCGGACACACGGGCAGACATACGGACGGGCACACGGACACGACGGGCTGTTGAGGACACGAGATCCCTTGAGTCTCACGGCTCATACGCGGAGCCTGGCCTGCTTCGTCACCTCCGCCGCCCGGTGTGCGGGCGGAGGTGCCAGCAGGTCTTCGGACTCGGGGATCGGCCGGGCGGGGCGCCTTCCCAGGCGTCCGTGGACGCCCAGTGGCCGTGGCCCCGCCCGTTCCCCCTCACCGCTGCGCGTCAGTTCCGGATTCGCACCGGATTCCCTGGCCCTGGTGTGGGTTGACTGGCGCTCGCAAGCTATCACGCGAGGTCAGGACGGCTGCCGTCACGCGAGGTCAGAACGGCTGCCGTCCCGCCAGGTCAGGCCGCCGTCCCGGGCCTCGGCGAGCCGCGGTAGGTGCCGAAGGACCACTTGTTGCCCTCGGGGTCGGCGATCGCGAACTCCCTGCTGCCGTACGGCTGGTCCTCGATCTCACGGATGATCTCGACCCCTGCCGCGGTGAGCCGCCGGTAGAGGTCGTCGACGTGGTCGGTGACGACGTACGCGCCGAAGGTGCCGGGCTTCAGGCACCACTCCTGGGACTTCTCGTCGTACGAGCCGAGCATGATCGCGCCGCCCTCGGGCCAGTCGAGCTCGGCGTGGGCCACGCGGTCGCCGTCCTCGTATACGGCGGTGCGCAGGAAGCCGACCGTGCCGACCAGGAAGTCGATCAGGGCGGGGGCGTCATGGGCCTGGAGGGACGGCCAGACGCTGGGAGCGCGCCCGGCGGATGCGGGCGCGGTAGCGGACTGCGGCTGCTGGTTCTGCTTCTCGGTGGTGTTCATGCCCCCTACCCTTCGCCCCCGCCATGGCTCCCGGCTTGGATATTCCGGCACTCTTCGGCCAGCCAGCCGCTGGGGCTCACCCCGGTGTACTGCTGGAAGTCCCGCACCAGGTGGGAGTGGTCGTAGTACCCGCAGTCCGCGGCGACGCGGGCCAGGTCGGGGGCGCCGCCCGTCGCGACCGGGCGTACGACGGCGTTGCGTGCGCGCTGGAAGCGCATCAGGCGGCCCGCCTGTTTGGGGCTCAGGCCCGTCTCGGCGCGGAAGAGCGTGGTGAGGCGGCGTTCGCTGAGCGCGACGTGCCGGGAGAGGCCGCGCAGGGTGCCGACACCGCGATGCCGGGCGAGCCAGGCCCATGCCTCCGCGACCTCGGGGCGTACGGAGCCGCCGGACGCCTCGGTGGCCGCGCGCTGCCTCAAGTAGCCGGACAGGGAGGCGAACCGCTCCTCCCAACTGCCCTGCTCGCACAGCAGCTCCCGTACGTCGGCGGCGCGGCGCCCCATCACCTCCGCGCCCGGCGTCACCAGCTCGCCGGCCAGTTCCGCGGCCGGTACGCCGAACAGGGCGCGGGCGGCGAGCGGGTGCACGGCGAGCTGGATGCCCGCCTCGTGCTCGGGCCTGACGACGTACGCCGGGGACTGGTGCAGGCCGCCGACGACGATGTCCGTGCGGGTGGCGTGGCGGCCGGCCGCCTGTTCGGGGGTGTGGCCGGTGACGACGGGGCCGTCCAGCGAGAAGATCAGCGTCAGGTACGGGGACGGCAGGCCGCGGTGCAGGCCGGGCAGCTCGCCCCGCGTGCGGTAGCCGACGGCGGACACCACCATGCCGTCGAGCCGCGGGGCGGCCCGGACGAACTCCCGGGAGACGCTCTCCATGCCTCCCAGTATGCGATGGGCCTCGCTCCGAAGCAGGCCCGGAAGCCTGCCGGGCGTCCGGCCCGGAACCCTGCCGGACGTCCGACTCGGCTACCCGCGCACGGGCGTCCCATGCCCGTTCCGCCCAGTGATACCGATCATGGGAATCCGCCGCCTGACCTCATACGATGACCCGCCGCTCCGGACGGGGCGCAGACCGCTCTCAGGGGGCACGGAACCATGGCAGTAAAGGCAAAGGGCAAGCTGGCCGTCATCGGCACGGCGGGCGCGCTCACCGCGGCCGTACTCGCGGGTACGGCGCTCTGGCCGAACGCGGACGCGACGGCGGCGGACGCCTCCGCGACGACGGCCAAGGCCGCGGCCAAGGCATCGGCCGAGCTGAAGCACTGGCCCAAGCCGGTCGCGAAGAAGCTGGGCAAGGTCATCGCGAAGAACGAGGACAAGGGCGCGTACGCCGTCTTCGACGCGGACAACACGACGTACCGCAACGACCTGGAGGAGTCCCTCCTGCCCTTCCTGGAGATGAAGGGGGTGCTGACCCGCAAGTCGATGAACCCGTCGCTGAAGATCATCCCCTTCAAGGACACGGCGAAGCACAAGGAGAGCCTCTACAGCTACTACAACCGGCTCTGCGAGGTCGACGACCAGGTCTGCTACCCGTGGGCCGCGCAGATCTTCTCCGGCTTCACGCTGAAGGAGCTCAAGGGGTACGTCGACGAGCTCCTCGCCCACGACAAGCCGATCCCCGCCGAGTACTACGAGGACGGGAAGCTGACGAAGACCGAGGTCAAGACGCCCGAGTTCTTCACCGGCATGCAGGAGCTCTACAAGTCGCTGCGGGGGCACGGCATCGAGGTCTACGTCGTCAGCGCGGCCAGCGAGGACCTCGTACGCATGGTCCTGTCCGACCCCAAGTACGGCTACGACGTGAAGCCCGAGAACGTCATCGGTGTCGGCCTGCAGCTCAAGGACCGCAAGACCGGCGAGGTCACCAGCTCCCGCAAGGAGGTCGCGGAGGGCCGCTTCGACGAGAAGAAGCTCGCGGGGCATGAGCTGACGCCGAACCTGTGGGCGCCGCTGACCTGGTACCAGGGCAAGCCCGCGGCCATCAGCACGTACATCGACGCGTGGAAGAAGCCGGTTCTGGTGGCGGGCGACACCCCGAAGAGCGACGGTCCGATGCTGTTCCACTCGGCGGACGTGAAGCACGGCGGGGCGCGGGTGTGGGTCAACCGCAAGGACGACTACATGAAGGAACTCGACGGGATGAAGCGCGAGAACGCCGACCGGCAGCGGGAGCTCGGCCAGCAGGTCACCGCGGACAAGCGGTGGCTGACGGTGGTCCCGGACGAGATCCGCTAGCCGGTCCCGGTGGCCGCGTCGACCAGGCCCGAGGAGATCGCCTCGGTCAGGGCCGCGTGGTCCCGGGCGTTCTGCGCGGCGTAGCGCAGCGCGAAGTCCGCGATCGCCCGGTCGAACGTGTCGGAGCCGCCCAAGTAGGCGGCTATGGCCACGCGGTCCCCGGAGCGGGCGTGGGCACGGGCCAGGGCCGTGCCGCAGAGGCGTGCGTAGGAGCGCAGCTGCGCGGGGGACATGGTCTCCACGTCCGCGGAGCCCTTCATGTCGCGCAGTTGGCGCCAGTAGAAGGCGCGGCCCTGGGGACCCGTCATCCAGCCGAGGAAGATGTCGCTCGCGGCCTGGAGGAGGCGCTGGCCCGCGACCACGCGGTGGCCGGGGTGGACGTACGGTCCTGGCGGGAGGTGCTCCTCCAGGACCGAGCGGGCCGCCTCCTTGATCTGGAGGAAGAGCGGGTCGTCGGCGTCGCGCCCGGCGAGGAGCACGATGAAGCAGCGGGTGCCGACGCTGCCCACTCCCACGACTTTGCGGGCCGCGTCGACGAAGTGGTAGCGGTCCAGGAGGAGTCGGCGTTCCTCGGAGAGCGTGGAGCGGTAGTCGCCGAAGATCTTGCGGACCGCGGCGAGTTCCGGGGCGGCCGCGGGTTCGATGAGCGGCGGGTCGTGGATGATGCGGCGGACGCCGTCCACGGTTTCGGTCAGCTTGCCGAGCGCCTGCAGGTGTGTGCGGCGGCGGGCCCGGTCCAGGGTGGCCGCGGCGCGCTTGCGGCGGCGGGTGGCGCGGATGAGGGGCAACAGGTCGTGCGTGTCGGTCCGTTCGTACCAGACCGCCAGCTCGCCGAGTCCGGCCAGACGCCTCATCGACGAGCGGTACGCCGCCACCGCCGCGAGGCACGACTCGCGTGTGCCGCGTCCCGGGTGGCCGTTGTCGCGGGACGCGACGGCGATGCTGGCGGCCAGGCGTTTGACGTCCCATTCGAAGGGGCCGGGGCAGGTCTCGTCGAAGTCGTCGAGGTCGAAGAGCAGGGCGCGTTCCGGGGAGGCGAACAGGCCGAAGTTCAGCAGGTGGGCGTCGCCGCAGAGTTGGACGGTGAGGCCGGTGTTCCACTGGACGGCGAGGTCCCCCGCCATGACGGCGGCGGCGCCCCGCAGGAAGGCGAGAGGTGAGGCTGCCATGCGGGCGTACCGGATGGGCAGCAGCTCCTGGACGCGGTCCGCGCCCTGCCGTTCGAGGACGGCCACCGGGTCGGCGCGGTCGGCGGAGGGTATCCACGCGCCGTGCGAGGAGCGGGAGGCGCGCTTGCGGGCGGCCCTGCCCTGGCGGGCGCGCTCGTCCGGAGTGGTCATCGCCCTCGCCCCTCTCCGTCGGCCCGTCGGCGGCCCCCGGCTACAGCCTCCCCTCAGGAGCAGCCAATGCCGCGACCGGCGCGTACGCATGCGGGGTACGCCGAACGGGTGACGCTGGTGGCCCCCTGGGGACCCTGGCGGGCCCCTAGTGCCCCCCTGGTGGCCCGGCACGAGGTGTGCCCGACCTCAGCTTCCGCCCGCGACCGCCCACGCCGCCACCCTCTTGGCCAGCGCCCCGCCCGCCCGCGTCCACACGAAGTGGTCGAGGCGGGCGCCCGCTTCCCGCACGGAGTACCGCAGGCGGGTGACGCGGGCCGCGGGCACCTTGCCGACGAGGTGGTCGAGGGCGGCTGCCGGGGCCCAGGTGTCGCCCTCCACGGAGACCGCGAGGACGGGCAGGGTGAGGGTGCGCAGGGCCGCCTCGTAGTCGTGCGGGGAGCCGGGGGACGAGTAGCGGCCCTTACGGCCCTGACGTGCCCAGTCCCGCATGACGCCCTTGGGCTGGTTACCGCCGAAGCCGAGCCGGGTGCCGGGCCAGCGGCCGAGCAGCGTCGACGTGGCCGCGGCGAACAGTTCGCCGATGAGCAGCAGGGGCCCGCGCAGGGGGCCGTACGCTCGGTACCAGACGGAGCCGGAGGCGACGAGGACGACGCCGTCGACGCCGTTGGCGCCGTTGGCGCCGCTGACGCAGGGGCCGACGGGCAACGAGGCGTGTATGAGGCCGAGTTGACCGCCCATGCTGTGGCCGAGGAGGTAGAGCGGGTTGCTCGGGCCCAGTTCGGCGCGTATCGCCTCGACGACGGCGGCGAGATCCTGCTCCACGATCGTGCGGTAGCCGTGGTCGACGGCATCCGCGTCCGTCACCCGCGGGGTGCTCTCCCCCTGCCCTCGCATGTCCACGGTCAGGGCGGTGAGGCCCTCGGCGTGCAACTGGCGCGCGAACGCGCGGTAGTAGCGGGCGGGGGTGCCCATCGCGGGAAGGATCAGGACGGCCGGCGCGGGACGGGGCGAGGCCTCGCTCCCCCTCATCCCGCGGACGGGAAACCGCGCCCCGTCCGGGAGTTGGGCGGTGACGAGCAGCGGCAGCTCGTCCGCGGGCTCCTGCTGGGCGGGGGCGGATTCCGGCTGAGTCATGCGCCCAGCATGAGGCACGCGTACGGGCGGAGGCCGCTGGGCCCCCACCCGTACGCGTGCGCTTGCGCGTTCGCGTTCGCGTTCGCGCGACAGCTCAGCGGCTGTACCGCATCAGGGCGCGCACCATATGGCAGGTGATGTCGGACGGCGGGTGGATTCCCACGTCCTCCGCCATGCTCCGGATCCTGGTGTTGTCGGCTTGGTTCGGCAGATAGACACCCGAGTCGAGCAGGGCTATCGCCAGGCGCATGGCCTTCAGGCGCCGGTTGTGCGTGACGTACCACTCCCGCGGCCGGCCGGCCGGGAGCGGTCGCTTCTCCAGTGGTGCGTAGGTCAGGTCGATCAACACGGGCCGGGAAGCCTTGCTCTTCGACGTAGATGTGAGTGCGGCAGCGGGCACAGGCATCCTCCTGTCGCGATCAGGAACCCCCGTCGGGAACCCTCGAACACTGCTTACAGTTTACCGCCCGGCACTGACATCCAGGGAGCCCGCAAGGCGCACCAAATGACCAGGTGAGCACGGTAATTACCACCGTGTCACGCCAGCTCCGGGAGGTACCCGTGGGGCGCCAAACTATTCGAACATCCTCATTCCTGTGGACGGGGCGGCCAGCCGCTTCCGCGGCACGGGAACGGCCGCGTCCCTCGTACGGGTGCCACTCCCCGCAACCCCAGCACCCCCGGGCAGCTGCGGGACTAACCTGGCGCCCCGCGCTCCCGAACGGGCCTGGGAGCGCCACCACTTGGGGGCGTCATGGACAGACGACTGGAAGCCGGCTGGGGACAGAAGGCCGCGTGGAGTTTGCTGGTGGCCGTCACGTTGGGGCTGCTGTCATGGGTGCCGTTCTTGTATGTAGGCATCCGGCGAGGCAGACGCGGCGACTGGGCCACCTTCGTGGCATTCGCGGTCGCCACGGTCATCCTGGCCGTGTGGTCGGGGCTCTCGTCCGACGGTCCCGGTGATCCGTGGCTGGGTGCGTACGCGATTGTCCTGATCGTCGTCGCGGCCGTGATGCTGCTGTTCACGGTGTTCGACCAGCCGGGCACGAAGTACGACGCGGTCGACGTCGCGCAGCCGGAGGGGCGTCAGTTCTTGTAGTGGCGGGTCTTCTACCGGCAGGCAATCCTCGCTGGCCAGAGGGCTTTTGAGGGGGGTGTGGGTGGTGGGCGCGGGTAGCGTGTGACGTATGGAGATCTGGATCAATCCCGCATGTTCCAAGTGCCGAAGCGCGCTTACGTTGCTTGATGCGGAGGGCGCCGACTACACCGTGCGGCGCTACCTCGACGACGTTCCCACCGAGGATGAGATCCGGGCCGTCCTGGAGCGGCTCGGGCTTGAGCCGTGGGACATCACCCGCACCCAGGAGGACGCCGCCAAGGAGCTGGGGCTCAAGGACCGCGAGGCCTGGCCGCGTGACGCCTCCGGTCGTGATCGCTGGATCGCCGCGCTCGCCCAGCACCCCAAGCTCATCCAGCGGCCCATCATCACCGCCGACGACGGCACCGCCGTGGTGGGGCGTACCGAGGAGGCCGTGCGGGACGCGATGGCGCGGTAGGCACCGCCGGGCGCGGCGTAGTAGTAGATGACTGGCGAATGTTGGGTTATCTCCGGTCAAACGTTACATATGCCTCCATAGCGTTGAGCACTCCACATTGCCGCCGGCCGGAATGGAGTGCCCCTGTGCGGAACCTGATGTTCGGAGGTGTGTACGGCACCATCCTCGCCAGTGCGCTCGTCGCGGCGCTGCACTCGGGGCAGCAGGCCTACACGCCCTACTACGACGCCGCCTGGGTCATGGTGACCGCGGGCACGGCCGCTCTCGCGCACGGATACGCGCACCACATGTCCACGCACCGGCCGGGTTCAGGCCTGCACCGGTGGCGGCAACTGGTCTGGGAGCTCATGGACGAGTGGCCGGTGATCGTCGCCTGCTGGCCCACCGTGGGGCTGCTCGCGCTCGCCGGGGTCTTCGACTGGCCCGAGGCACCCGTCACCTACTCCGCGCTCCTGCTGAACGCCGCGCTCCTCCTCTGCTGGGGCACCTTCGCCGCACTCCGGGCCGGCTACCGGCGGCGCTCGGCCGTGCTGCTCGGCATGGCGGACGCAACCATCGGACTGCTCATCGCGGCCGCCAACGCCGTCATCAAGTGAGGCGGGACGGCGAGCGGAGCATGAAGTGGGCCACACGCACCGCAGGTAACACGGGGTTCACATTCGAGCAACGGACGGGAAATCGCACGTTGGCAAGCTTCGCGGCATCACCACGGCACCGCAGCACCCGCACGTTCTGCGCCGTACCGAGCGTTTAAGGATGGGCCCCCGTGACCTTCAAGGCTGAGTACATCTGGATCGACGGCACCGAGCCGACCGCCAAGCTCCGTTCGAAGACGAAGATCATGACGGACGGCGCCGAGCTCCCGAACTGGGGCTTCGACGGATCCAGCACCAACCAGGCCAAGGGTCACGCATCCGACCGCGTCCTCAAGCCGGTCTTCACCTGCCCGGACCCGATCCGCGGCGGCGACGACGTACTCGTCCTGTGCGAGGTCCTCAACACGGACATGACGCCGCACGAGTCCAACACGCGTGCCGCGCTCGCCGAGATCGAGGAGCGCTTCGGCTCGCAGGAGCCCATCTTCGGCATCGAGCAGGAGTACACCTTCTTCGAGGGCGACCGCCCGCTCGGCTTCCCCGTCGGCGGTTTCCCCGCGGCGCAGGGCGGCTACTACTGCGGCGTCGGCGCGGACGAGATCTTCGGCCGTGACATCGTCGAGGCACACCTGGAGAACTGCCTCAAGGCGGGCCTCGGCATCTCCGGCATCAACGCCGAGGTCATGCCGGGCCAGTGGGAGTTCCAGGTCGGCCCGCTCGCGCCGCTCGAGGTCTCCGACCAGCTGTGGATCGCCCGTTGGCTGCTCTACCGCACCGCCGAGGACTTCAACGTCTCCGCGACCCTCGACCCGAAGCCGGTCAAGGGCGACTGGAACGGCGCCGGTGCGCACACGAACTTCTCGACGAAGACGATGCGCGAGAGCTACGCGCCCATCCTCACCGCCTGCGAGTCCCTCGGCGAGGGCTCGAAGCCGATGGACCACGTCAAGAACTACGGCGCGGGCATCGACGACCGTCTCACCGGCCTGCACGAGACCGCCCCGTGGAACGAGTACAGCTACGGCGTCTCCGACCGCGGCGCGTCGGTCCGCATCCCGTGGCAGGTCGAGGTGGAGCAGAAGGGCTACATCGAGGACCGCCGCCCGAACGCGAACGTCGACCCGTACGTCGTGACGCGGCTGATCGTCGACACCTGCTGCGCCGCCCTGGAGAAGGCCGGCCAGGTCTAGAAGGCCGGCCAGGTCCGATCCCGTGCATCAGCACGTCCCTGAAGGGGGCGCCCGCCGAACCGGTGGGCGCCCCCTTCGGCTTGCCTGCCCGGATGTCACTTCCATCTGCTTCAATGGGGACATGGTCATGGGCAGCAACGAGAACACAGCGACGGGTCGTCATCACGACCTCGAGCCGTTCTGGCCTTCCCGCCAGCACCATGACTTCGACCGGGTGTGTTGCCGCGCGATGAACGCGCAGGCCCTCTAAAGCCGTTCACCCGGCCTTCGCCTGACGCGCACGACGTACGTACGTCCTCGACGACCGAGACGACTGACGACTCCTCCGCGCGAAAGAGCTGACTTCCATGGCGAACTCCCGTTCCTTCTCGGCATCCTCTGCCTCCACCGCATCCACTGCGTCCACCGCCACCGTGGCGCCGCCTGCCATGCCCGGCCGGGGGCGGCTGCGAGCCGTCGCCCCCGACGAGGTGGCGCAGCTCACGGACTTCCTGCCGCCGGGCGCGACCTGGCTGCCGGCGCCGCCGCACACGCTGCCCGCGCTGCCAGGCCAGCCGCCGATGATCGGCTACCTGGTCCTCGTACCGGCCGGGCAGGAGCCGGTGGCCGCCGCCGCACCCGAGCCGCAGCCGGACCCTCAGCCGGGCTCCGGCGGGCCCGTGCGGATCGACGCCGTGCAGCGTGCGGCGCAGGTCGCCGGTCGCGCGCTGGACCTCACGTATCTGGAGTTCGAGCTGCTCGCGCATCTCGTCGCCCATCCCCACCGGGTGCACACGCGCGACCAGTTGGTGACGACGGTGTGGGGGTACGGGCACGTGGGCGACGGGCGCACCGTGGACGTCCACATCGCCCGGCTCAGGCGCAAGCTGGGGGCCGAGCACCGCCGCACGATCCAGACGGTGCGGCGGGTGGGCTACAAGTACGCACCTCCGTCGTCCCGCTGACCTCCGGCGCCCCGCTGACCTCCGGGTTCCCGGGCGGGGCCGGGCTCTGCCGCTAGCAGAACCCGGTTCCCCCGGCGGGGCGTGGCGTGCAGAGTCGTCGGCATGAGACTTCTGATGCTGGGTGGTACGCAGTTCGTGGGGCGGGGCGTCGTCGAGGCGGCGCTGGCGCGGGGCTGGGAGGTGACCGTTTTCCATCGCGGGACCCGTGAGGCACCCGCCGGTGTGGTGTCGCTGCTCGGTGACCGTACGGCGCGGGGCGGCTTGGACGCGCTCGCCGAAGGCGAATGGGACGTCGTCGTCGACACCTGGTCGGGGGCGCCGCGTGTCGTCCGGGAGTCCGCGAAGCTGCTCGCGGGGCGGGCGGGGCGCTATGTGTATGTGTCGAGCGGGTCCGTGTACCGGTATCCGGGCGAGGCGGGTTCGGACGAGAGCTACCCGCTGGTCGAGGGAGATCCCGACGCGGATGCGGTGGCGTACGCCGAGGACAAGCGGGGCGGGGAGCTCGCGGCCGTGGCGGAATTCGGGGCCGAGCGCACGGTGCTGGCCCGCGCCGGCCTGATCCTCGGCCCGTACGAGAACGTCGGGCGGCTGCCGTGGTGGCTGCACCGGGTCGCGCGGGGCGGACCCGTACTGGCCCCTGGGCCAAGGGAGTTGGACCTTCAGTACATCGACGTGCGGGACCTCGCGGAGTGGGTCCTCGACGCCGCCGTCGCGGGTCTGCACGGCCCGTACAACATCGTCTCGCCCATCGCGCACACCACGATGGAGGAGTTCCTCCAGGCGTGCGTGGCCGTGGCGGGCTCGCCTGACGCAGAGCTGCGGTGGACGGACCCCTCGGTGATCGCGGAGCACGGCATCGAACCGTGGTCGCAGCTCCCGGTGTGGCTCCCGCCGGGCGAACTGCACGACACGATGCACCGCACGTCGACGGAGAAGGCGGTGGCCACGGGGCTCAGGGCGCGGCCCGTGACGGACACGGTCGCGGACACGTGGACCTGGCTCAAGTCCCTCACCGGAGCGGCCCCCGAACGGCCCGAACGGGGGGCGAAGGGACTGGACCCAGAGGTGGAGGCGAAGGCGCTGGGCCTGTAGCGGGGGAACGGGGCGGTGGCTGAGCTGAAGTTCCAGCTCAGCCACCGCCCCGTCAGGGGCGCGGGGAACTGCGCGACCAGCCCCCACCACCCCGCAGCAAAACACCGCACTTCCGCAGCGGAGCATCTACACCGCGGCCACGGAACCAGCCCGGGAGCAGGGCGGAGGCCCGACCAGCAGATCCAGCCAGACCACCACCCCACCAGGGGCGCGGGGAACTGCGCGACCAGCCCCCACCACCCCGCAGCCAAAACACCGCACCTACACCGTGGCCGACGGAACCGGCCGCGTGGCAGGCTGTTCAGGTGCCACAGGCGCCCCGTGCGAGATCGTAGGCAGCCAAGAGAGATACCGCGGCGTCCGCCAGTTCCGCTCGCCCAAGAGTGTCATCAGGGACGGCAGCAGCACCATCCGTACGACCGTCGCGTCCAGCAGGACCGCCACGCCCAGGCCCACGCCCATCTGCTGCATGTCCTGCATGGACAGCGTGCCGAAGACCGCGAAGACCGCCACCATGATCACGGCCGCGCCGGTCACCGCGCCCGCGGTCCGCGTGATGCCCTCGCGGATCGCCGCGCGGTTGTCCAGGCCACGGTCCCGCGCCTCACGGATCCGCGAGACCACGAACACGTGGTAGTCCATCGACAGGCCGAACAGGACCACGAGCACGAACAGCGGCATCCAGTTCTCGATCGCCCCCACCTGCTCGGAGCCGATCAGTTCCGCGCCCCAGCCGTGCTGGAAGACCGCGGTCATCACGCCGTAAGCGGCGCCCACCGAAAGGAGGTTGAGGGCGATGGACGTCACGGCGATGACCACCGAGCGGAAGCTGAAGAGCATCAGCAGGAACGTCACCGCCGCGATGAAGGCGAACACCGGCAGGATGCCCTTGCTGAGCTGGTCGCTGAAGTCCTCGGACGACGCGAGGTCACCGCCGACGTACGCCTCCGCGTCCAGGCCGTCGAAGGCCGCGGGCACCACGTCGTCCCTGAGCTCCCCGAGCGCCTTCTTCGACTCCGCGTCACTGCCGTCGCCGGGCAGCGGTACGTCGATCTCGGCCACGCCCGCGCCCTTGTGGACGGTGAGTTCGGCCCCCTTGCCCGCGTCCCTGACCACCGCGGCCAGCGCGTCCCGCAGCTGCTTCGACCCGATGTCGTCCGCGTCGGCGGTCCTGACCACGATCTGGGCCGGCGCGGGGCCACCCGGGAACTCCTGGGTGATCTCCCGGAACGAGACCGACAGCGCGGCGTCGGAGCCGAACTGCTTCTCCAGGCCCAGCTGTTCGGTCTTCATGCCGAGCGCGGGCGCCGCGAGCGCGAGGAGCAGGACCGCGGAGCCGATGGCGAAGAACTTCGGCTTGGCGAGTACGGGGTGCAGGAGCTTGCCCGCGATGCCGCCGCTCGCGTGCGCGCCCTTCTTGCCCTTGCGGTTCAGGAACGGGATGCGCCCCGCGTTGATCCGGTCGCCGAGCGCGGAGAGCAGCGCCGGAAGCACCGTCACCGAGCCCAGCATCGCCACGCACACCACCAGGATCGTGGCGACCGCGAAGCCCTTGAAGAGCAGCAGACCGGACAGGAACATGCCCGCCATCGCGACCATCACCGTGAGGCCCGAGACAAGGACGGCCCGCCCGCTGGTGGCCGCCGCGATCCGCAGCGCGGTCTCCGCGTCACGTCCCGCGGCCCGCTCGTCCCGTTCGCGCCGCAGGTAGAACAGGCAGTAGTCGACGCCGACCGCGAGCCCCATCAGGAACATCACCGAGTACGTCGTCTCGAAGAGGTGCAGCTGGTGGCTGGCCAGGGAGAGCAGGCCGAAGGCCGCCACGCACGCGGTCAGCGCGAGCCCCACCGGAAGGAGCGCCGCGACCACGGCGCCGAAGGCGACCAGGAGAATGCCGAGGGCCAGCGGCACCGCGGTGAACTCGGCCCTGGTGAGGTCGTCGGAGAGCAGATCGCCGAGGTGCTTCTCGGAGCTCGCGTCGCCGAACTGGTAGACGGAGATGCCCTCCCCCGCACCCGCGTCCTTCGCCTTCTGCACCGCGTCGAGCACCGGCTGAACCCGGTCGGCCGCGTCGTCGGACGCGCCCTTCATCTCGAAGCGGAGCAGCGCGTCCTTGCCGTCCTCGGAGGGCAGCGGCGCCTGCATCCCGCGCGTCTCACCGGTCGCGGTCAGCGCCTTGGAGAGGTCGCTCGCCGCGTCCCGCCAGCCGTCCGCCGACCTGGAACTGACCATGACGAGCTCGCCGGCGGGCTCTTCGACGCCCGCCTCGTCGAGGATCGCGGCGGCCCGGCCCGAGTCGCCGACCCCCATCTCGTCGTCGGACGCGGTGACCATGCCGGAGGCCCCGCCGATGGTCGTGGCGAGCACGACGAACAGCAGCCAGCCGAGGATGGCCGTCTTGCGATGGTGTGCGCTCCACACCCCGAGTCGAGCCGCGAGGTTTGGCCTCATGGCGCTTCGCCCCCATAAGTAAGCGTTGGATAAGCGGTTGATGACGTGGTCAACGCTAGAAATCCGGGGCCCGCCCGCCCAGCCGCCGAAGCCCCCACTGTCCGAAGCACAGGGCGAGGCACGGGGGTGTCGTCAGGTACACCCCCGGCTCGGGTGCCGGACCCAATGACCGGCGCCGATCCCTGCGGCGAGAATGTGGTCATGCCGCTGGGAGAGATGGGGAACAGAAAATGACGAGGGTCCGAGAATCCGTGATCGCGGGAGCCCGTGGGCTCTTCCTGTCGGTCATCATGCTCGCCGGTTCGATCACCCTCTTCGTGCTGTCGGTCCTGTCCATTTCCTTCATCACGCTGGGGATCGGCGTCTTCACGACTCCGCTGGTACTGACCGGCGTACGCAAGTGGGCCGACCTGCGCCGCGCCCAGGCCGGCGCGTGGTCGGACGTACACATCCCGCGTCCCTACCGCCCCCTCCCCACCAACCTGCGCGGTGGCGTCACCGGGCAGGTGGAGCGCACCTCGCTGATGCTGAAGGACCCGGCGACCTGGCGGGATCTGCAGTGGCTCCTCGTCGACATGACGGCCGGGTACGTGACGGTGATCTTCGCGCCGGCGCTGCTGCTCTACCCGCTGTACGGCTACGTCCTCGCGCTCGGCGTCTGGAAGCCGATCTACGACGCGGGCGGCGGCGAATGGTACGGCTTCATCCACGTCACCTCGCAGGGCTCCGCCAACATGGCGGCCCTGCTCGGCACCGCGCTCGGCGTCATCGGCATCCTCACCAGTCCGGTCATCCTCCGCGCCCACTTCCTCCTGAGCCGCACGCTGCTCGCGCCCACCTCCTCCATGCGGGAGCGTGAACTGGCCCGGCGCGTGGACCGGTTGACCGAGACCCGGCACGACGCCGTGGACTCGTCCGCGGCCGAGCTGCGCCGCATCGAGCGCGACCTGCACGACGGGGCGCAGGCCCGCCTGGTCGCGATGGGCATGGACCTCGGCACCATCGAGGCGATGATCGAGAAGGACCCGGCGAAGGCCAAGGAAATGATCGCCAAGGCCCGGCAGAACTCCGGCGAGGCACTGACCGAACTGCGCGACCTGGTCCGCGGCATCCACCCGCCGGTGCTCGCCGAGCGCGGACTCGGCGACGCGGTGAAGGCCCTCGCGCTGCGGCTTCCGGTGCAGACCGATGTGGACGTGGAGCTGTTCGGCCGGGCCGACGAGCCGGTGGAGTCGGCGGCGTACTTCGCGGTGAGCGAGGCACTGACCAACACCATCAAGCACGCGGGCGCGGACCGCGTCTGGGTGGACATCCACCACGCGGAGGGCATGCTGCGCATCGCGGTCACCGACAACGGCAAGGGCGGCGCGGCCATCGGGGCGGGGTCCGGGCTGAGCGGGATCGAACGCCGACTCGGTACATTCGACGGCGTACTGGCCGTCAGCAGTCCCGCGGGCGGCCCGACCATGGTGACCATGGAGATCCCTTGCGAGTTGTCCTAGCCGAAGATCTCTTCCTGCTGCGTGACGGCCTGGTCCGGATGCTGGAGGCATTCGACTTCGAGATCGCCGCCGCGGTCGAGACCGGGCCCGAACTCACCAAGGCCCTGGCCGAGTTGGAGCCGGACGTCGCCGTCGTGGACGTCCGGCTTCCGCCGTCCCACACGGACGAGGGACTCCAGTGCGCGCTCGCCGCGCGACGGGCGCGGCCGGGACTGCCCGTGCTCGTGCTCTCGCAGCACGTGGAGCAGCTGTACGCGCGCGAGCTGCTCGCCGACGGGAACGGCGGAGTCGGCTATCTCCTCAAGGACCGGGTCTTCGACGCCGACCAGTTCATCGACGCCGTACGCCGGGTCGCGGCGGGCGGCACCGCGATGGACCCGCAGGTGATCCAGCAGCTCCTGTCGCGGCGCTCGGCGGACCAGCCGCTGGGCAAGCTGACGCCGCGCGAGCGCGAGGTGCTCGAACTCATGGCGCAGGGGCGGTCGAACGCGGCGATCGCCGCGGAACTCGTCGTGACGGAGCGGGCGATCGCCAAGCACACGTCCAACATCTTCGGGAAGCTGGACCTTTCGGTCTCGGACGACGACAACCGGCGCGTTCTCGCCGTACTCGCCTATCTGGATCAAGGGCGCTGAATCGAGCGCGCCGAGCGGAACTCCGAAGATCGCCCGCGAAATCGCGGGAGGAATTCCGCGCGTGCTTGAACGGGGCCGCCTGCTGTTGCGTACGTAGTCTCATGGGACGCACACCACGACGCACATCACGAAAACGATCAAAACTCGCCGGGCGCGCGATCGCCGCCTCGGCGGCGCTAATCCTGGGCGGCGGCGGAATGGTCGCGGTGAATGTCTACGCGAACGCCGGGGAAAGCTCCGGTTCGCCGTCCGCCAGAACCCAGGCCGGCGAGCAGGGCGGCGGTCCGGGGGTGGGAATGGCCACCATCAGCTGCCCGGACGTCGGCACCCAGCTCTCGGACGTGCCGGACGGCGCCCGCGAGGACGTGGACCGGCGGCTCGCGGAGCTGGACAGCCAGATCACCGCCGCGTACGAGAAGTTCGCCGACGCGCGGAACACCGAGCAGGCCGAGGCCGTGCTCGACCCCTTGGAGCAGCAGCGGCGGCCGACCATCGAGGGCATCGGCTCGTCGATCGACCAGGCGGGCGGACAGCCGCCCCAGGGGATCGACGGCATGGCGCCGTGCACCATGCGGGCCGACGACGCGGCCGGCCAGCAGCAGCCTCCACAGGACGGGGGCGACGGCGGCGACGAGCAGCAGCCTCCGCAGGACGGCGGCGGCCAGGAGCAGCCCCCGGGTGACGGCGGCGAACAGGAGCAGCCGCCGGGCCAGCAGAACGGCAACGGTCCCGAGGCCGCCGACTTCGTGGACATCAACTCGGTCCAGCCCAACGTCAACCGCCCCGACCAACAGCGCGGTGCCTCGCGCGGCAGCTTCACCACGAAATGCGGGACGAACGAGAACGGCAAGTTCAATCCGGACAATGTCATCGCTGCGCCCGGCGTGAGCAATGGCGCACACCATATGCACGATTACGTCGGAAATCAGGCCACGGACGCTTTCTCCGGTGACGACGATCTCGCGAACGGCGACACCACGTGCCGGAATCAGGGGGACAAGTCAACCTATTACTGGCCGGTCCTGAGGCTGCAGAACGGGGAAGCCGAGAACGACGCCGAAGCGGACGGCGGCGGCAAGGACCAGAACGTCGGCCAGATCCAGACACCGACGTCGGTCACGCTGAAATTCGCCGGTAACCCGACGGGCAAGGTCGTCGCGATGCCGCGCTTCCTGCGCATCATCACCGGTGACGCCAAGTCGCTGACCAACGGCGACGCGAACGCCAACGCGTCGTGGAGCTGCACCGGCTTCGAGGACCGCCAGCTGAAGGACAAGTACCCGATCTGCCCCGAGGGCAGCCAGGTCGTCCGGACGTTCAACTTCCAGAGCTGCTGGGACGGCCAGAACACCGACAGCGCCAACCACCGTACGCACGTGGCCTTCGCCGACGAGGAGAGCGGCGCCTGCCCGCAGGGGTTCAAGGCCATCCCGCAGCTGGTCCAGCGCATCGTGTACGACGTGCCGCCGGGCCCGGGGTTCGCCGTCGACTCGTTCCCCGAGCAGCTGCACAAGCCCATCACCGACCACGGTGACTTCATCAACGTCTTCGACGAAGGGCTGATGAACCGCATGGCCAAGTGCATCAACAGCGGCCAGCGCTGCAACTGAGCCGAGCTGCCCCCCGTACCGCTGCGCGGTCAGCTCGTGTGGTGACCGGAGTGGCCCGAGTGCCCCGGGCTCTTGTCCTCGTGATCCCCACCACCGCTACTCCCCGAGTGGTGCGAGGACTTCTCCACCGTCCCACCGAGCCGGCCGCGCAGCCGCATGACCACTTTCTCGTCGCCGACCGCGATCCACTTCTTGCCGACGAGGTACGTACCGCCGTAATCGGTCGCCTCGTCGAACCATTCGGCCTGGCCACGGGCGTTCGTAAAGGTCACCAGGACGTAGCGGCGGGCACCTTTGTCACAGGTGGCCTGCCGCAGTTCCGCCGCGTCCGTCTGGATGTCCGGCTCGCATCGCGCCTTGGCCGCCAGCTGCTCCAGGCTGCCGCTCGCCGTGTCCGGCACCGCGTCGTCGCCGTCCGAGCCGCACGCCACGAGCATCAGCAGCAGTCCCGCGCCGATGCCCGCAAGCGTCCTTCGCGCTGCCTTCATCGTCCCACCAGTCCCTTCGGGCGAGGTGAACTCGCCATCTCCGTACGCACCGTTGAGCGCAGGGCGCCGCGCGGATACCGTGCGCCGCACCATTCGACCCAGGGGGTACACATGACCGATCCGTCCCGACGTTCCGTGCTCGGCACCGCCGGGGCCATCGGCCTCGGCGGTGCCGTCAGCGGGGTGGCGGTTCCGTCCCACGCCGCCGAGAGGCCCGTCCAGGGCCCCGCCTTCGCCCTCGATACGGATTCCGCGCGCTCAGCACTCAACAGACTTCTGCCGCATCACGCGGAACAGTTCCGTCTCAGACTCGTCCCCGCGAAGGGCGGCGCGGACCGTTTCCGGGTTTCGGGCACGACGGGGCGTGTCGATGTGTCCGGTACGACGCCCGCCGTGCTGCTCACCGGGGTCCACTGGTACCTCAAGTACGTCTGCGGGGCCCATATCGCCTGGAACGGCGACCAGTTGGACCTGCCGCGCCGCCTTCCCGCACCCTCGCGCCCGCTGGAGCGCTCCACCTCGCTCCCGCACCGGTTCGCCCTGAACGACACGAACGACGGGTACACCGCGCCGTACGCCGACTGGGCGTACTGGGAGCGGATGATCGACGTGCTCGCCCTGCACGGCTGCAACGAGGTCCTCGTGATCGCGGGGGCGGAGGCCGTCTACCACCGGGTGCTCCAGGACTTCGGCTACAGCGACGCCGAGGCACGCGCGTGGCTGCCGGCACCCTCGCACCAGGCGTGGTGGCTGCTGCAGAACCTGTCCGGTTACGGGGGCCCACTGTCACCCGAAGTCATCGCGGACCGGGCTGACTTGGGGCGCAAAATCGTGGGCCGGCTGCGTTCGCTGGGGATGGCGCCGGTGCTGCCCGGCTACTACGGGCACGTCCCCGACGGGTTCGTGGCACGCAACGGCGGGGACGCGCGGGTGGTGCCGCAGGGCACCTGGCACGGGTTCAAGCGGCCCGACTGGCTCGACCCGAGGACCTCGTCCTTCGCGAAGGTCGCCGCTTCCTTCTACCGGCACCAGGAGCAGCTCTTCGGGGCGGCCGACCACTTCAAGATGGACCTGCTGCACGAGGGCGGCACCGCGGGGGACGTCCCGGTGCCGGACGCGGCGCGCGGAGTCGAGACGGCCCTGCGCACGGCGCGGCCCGGCGCGACCTGGGTGATCCTCGGCTGGCAGGAGAACCCGCTGCCCGAGCTGCTCGACGCGATCGACCGGCGGCGGATGCTGATCGTGGACGGGGTATCCGACCGGTACGCGAGCGTCACCGACCGCGAGAAGGACTGGGGCGGCACGCCTTACGCGTTCGGGACCATCCCGAACTTCGGGGGCCGTACGACGATCGGCGCCCGCGCGCACATCTGGAACGACAAGTTCTTCGCATGGCGGGACAAGGGCGGCAGCGCGCTCGCGGGCACGGCCTTCATGCCGGAGGCGACGGACCGGGACCCGGCAGCATTCGAGCTCTTCTCCGAACTCGCCTGGTCAGGCTCGAAGTTGGACCTGAAGTCGTGGTTCGACGGGTACGCGGGCTTTCGCTACGGCGGCCGTGACGCCGATGCGCGCGGCGCGTGGCGGGCGTTGCACGACACCGCCTATCGGCACACCGCCATCGAGCGGAGCGACCCGCACGACTCACTCTTCGCGGCCCGCCCCGATTTGGCGGCGAACCGCGCCGCCGAGTACGCGCCGAGCGCCCTGACGTACGACCCTGGCCGCTTCGACGCGGCGTTCGCCGGGCTGCTCGGGGTCCGTGGGGCGCTGCGGGGCAGCGCCGCGTACCGGTACGACCTCGTGGACGTGGCCCGGCAGGCGCTGGCGCACCGGAGCCGGCAGTTGCTGCCGCAGCTTCGGGCGGCGTACGGGCGGGAGGACGCGGACACGTTCCGCGCGCTGTCGACGCTGTGGCTGCGGTTGATGCGGCTCTCGGACGAGGTGACGGGCACCAACTCCGCGTTCCTGCTGGGCCCTTGGGTGGAGTCGGCCAGACGGATGGGCACGAGTGATGCCGAACGGGCGGAGTTCGAGCGGACCGCGAAGGTACTCATCACGGTGTGGGGCGACCGGGCGACGTCCGACGGCGGCAAGCTGCACGAGTACGGGAACCGCGAATGGGCGGGCCTGATGGCCGACTTCTACGTGCCCCGCTGGCAGAAGTGGCTCGACGAGCTGGCCGACGCGTTGGCCGCGGGGCGTGAGCCGCGGGCGGTGGACTGGTTCGCGGTGGAGGAGCCGTGGACCCGGGAGCGCAAGGACTACCCCCTGCGGGGAACGGGCGACCCGTACCGCACGGCTTCACGGGTACGCGACGTGCTGGCCCGAGCTCCCTACCAAGGGTCTCTGGAGGTCGTCGCCGACCCGCCGTCGCTGCCGCCCGGCGGGCACGCGCGCCTGGAGACGGCCTTCCGCAACGTCAACGGCCTGCGGGCCACGGGCCGCGTCGACTTCCGGCTGACGGGGATCGACGCGGAGCCTTCCGGCCCGGTGTCGCTGCCGCGGGTCGCTCCGGCGGGCACGGGGAAGGTGGCGTGGCGCGTGAACGCGCCGGGTACGCCGCTGGACCGTCCGTTGCGGCCGCTTCCGTACGAGATCACTGTGCGGTACGGCCCTGCGGGCGAGCGGAGGATCGAGGCCGTGCACGAGGGGGTGCTGTTCGAGGCGGGTCCGGTGGGGGCGGGCTGGCGCCGCTACACCAACAACGCGGCGGTCTTCGGGGAGTTGAACGACCGCTACGCGATCAACGGAGCGGGCGCGGACCTGTGGAAGGGCACGACGGAGTTCGGCACGCTGTACCGGGAGGGCGCGCTGCGGGACGGGGTCACGGTGACGGTCGGGGTGGATTCCCAGGCGGTGACGGGCCCTTGGGCCAGGGCGGGCCTCGTCGCACGCAACGCGATGGGGGTGGCCGGCTCCCCGGGCTTCGTCAACTTGGCGGTCACCCCGGCGAACGGGGTGGTCCTCTCCTACGACACGAACGGCGACGGAACCCTGGACACGTACCAGCGCGTCACGGGGATCAAGGCGCCGGTGCTGCTGCGTCTGACGCGAGAGGGCGAGACGCTCACGGGTTCCTTCTCGACGGACGCCGGGGCCAACTGGCGGGTGGTGGCGAGTGTGCCGGTGGCGGGGGTTGCGGCGGCGCAGGATGTGGGGCTGTTCATGAGCGCGACCAATGGGGGCGGCGGGGGGCGGGGGACGGTGGAGTTCAGCGGGTGGGGGGTGTCTTGAGGGGGGTCTGCGGGTTCCCTGCGGGCTGGGCGGGGCGGCACTCTCGTGGGGCGGGGCCGCCGGTATGAAACCGGCACGTCCTCTCGCGAGCGTTGCCGACTGCGGGGGCGTGCGGCTTCGGATCCTGTCCGTGTATGGGTGCGGGGCCGCGCCGGTATGTCCGTCCTCGCTATCGTCCGGTGGCCGTTGGGCTGCTTCGGCTCCGGAGCGCCGCGAACCGTGCTCCGGGCAGACATACCGACACGTCCCCTCCCGTGCGCTGCCGACTCCGGGTGCGTAGGACTTCGGAGCCTGCCGGTGTATGGGTGCGGGGCCGCGCCGGTATGTCCGTCCTCGCTATCGTCCGGTGGGCGCTGGGTTGCTTCGGCCCCGGAGCGCCGCGAACCGTGCTCCGGGCAGACATACCGACACGTCCCCTCCCGTCTCACTGCCGACTGCGGCCGGGTGGCACTGCCCCACCACGCCACCCACTAATGTCCCCCACTCGCCCCGCCGGGCCGTCCCCCTAACCCACCCATCCGCCTTCTCCCCTCCCCACCCCGTCACCGCGGGGTAATCGGGCAGGTGGGCGGGAAAGGCTTGTTCGGTGCGAGGTGGATGCGGGGGTTCGGGTGGGTGGGTGGGTGGGAGAGGTTGTTTGGGGGGCCCGCCCCGCTTCGTCGCGGCGTGCGACAGTGTGGCCATGGATATTGCGTGGGAGCGGCGTGTGGCCGAGGCTTGGGCCTCGGTGGAGGCGTACGACGGACGGGGCGAGGAGTTCCGGGGGATCATTGACGCCCTCGTCGAGGAGTTGCCGGACGGCAGTCCCCTCGCGCCCTTCGAACGGGCCTGCGCCTTCGACTCCACCGGTCACTCCGATCGCGCCGTGCCCTTGTACAGGGAAGCGCTGGAGAAAGGGCTCGACGGGTACCGGCGGCGGCGCACTCTCATTCAACTCAGCAGCTCTCTGCGGAACATTGGGAAGGCAGAGGAAGGCGTCGCTCTGCTCGAAGCCGAACTCGATGCCCCGAGCGATGAATTGGACGATGCCGTGCGTGCCACCCTTGCTCTCTGCCTCGCCAGTCTCGGGCGGGAGAGAGAAGGCCTGGCCCTGGTGCTCGGCGCCCTCGCGCCCCACCTCCCGCGCTACCAGCGGTCGATGGGCAACTATGCTCGACAGCTCACAGAGAGGTGACCATCCGACGATTCGCTCGTTTTGCTGAACGTGTCGTCGAATGTGAAGTCCCCCTCCCCGCCGCATGAACTCTCCGGCGTCGTCGATGTCGAGCAGGCCGAAGCCGCCCTCGTCGAGCACTACCCGCGCCTGGTACGGCTCGCCTACCTGGTCCTTCCGCCCAGCCTCGGGCGCAACCGGCGGGTCCTGACCGCCCACGCCCTGACCCAGCGCGCGCTGCCCCGCAGCCGCAGGTCGGGTGACGCGGAGGTCATCCCGGAGCAGCGTTCGGGCGACGGGCGGGGCGGCGACCCCGGGTACGCGTACGTACGGCTGCGCGTCGTCGCCACCGCCCTCGACGCGGGACTTCCGCTCAAGCGCAAGGCCTGGCCCAAGCGCGCCCAGCTGCCGCCGCTGCTGCCGCACGTCTGGGGGCTGAGGCTCTTCCCGCGGTCGGGAGGCGCCGACGAACTCGCCCTGGACCAGCGGCTCTCGGCGCTCTCGGGACCCGCCCGCGCCGCGTACGTGCTGCGCGGCCTCGAGCGCCTCGCCGACGGCGATGTCACCAAGGTGCTCGCCGCCGCCGGTGTCGGAGAGCCGGCGGACGCGCTCGCGGAGGCGGACGGCGTCGACGCGGCGTACGAACTGCTCAGGTCACCCGAGTTCGACCCCTGCTCGCTCCAGGCGCGGCCCACCGATCTGATGCGCCGCAGGCAGCACATGAAGGCCGCCGGCGTCGCGCTGGCCGCCGCCCTGGTGTGCGGGGCGCTGCTCGGCCTGCCGGGCGACGGGTGGGGGCCCGACGGCGCCGCCGCGCCCGCCTACGCGCAGAACCCCGCGGGGCAGGCCGCTCTCGACCCCGGGCAGGTGACGAAGGTCGCGGGCGGTGCGTGGAAGAAGTCCGCCCGCGCGGACTTCTCCGTGTGGCCCGCCAGGGGCGCGCTCGTCGACGACGACGCCCTGCTGCGGCGGGCCCTGGCCGTCTGGGCGCGGCCCGGTGAGTCGGTGCAGGTCTCCGCCACCCCGGGCACCGCGGCAGGGGCGCCTCCCGGCCCCGCGCAGCTGCTCTTCGCCGGAGAGGTCGACGCGGCCCGGGTCGTGCTGCTGTACGACGGACTGCGCGTCGTGCGGTACGCCGAGCCCAAGGAGGGCACCAGCGCCGCCGCGCTCGACTTCGCCCGCGTGGACGGCGCCACCAGCGCCGAGGCCGGAGCCCTGGTGGTGAACCGGGTCGACGGCAACGTCCGTTATCTGACCGCGCCTTGGGTGGGCGGCGTCGCCGTACGCGATCTGCTGAAGCCCCAGGAAGGCGCCGATGCCCTGAAGCGGGACGGCGACGGTGTCACGGAGCCGCTCGCGAGTCCGGCGCAGGCCCGCGCGTGCACCTCGTGGAACGTTCTCCAGCTGCGGGACGACAGCGGGGTGAACCGTCTCTCCACCGACCTCGGCGAACTCGTCCCCGCCCATCTCACCGCGGGCCGCCCGCAGGCCCCGCGCGAGGCCACGGCCGCGAACTGGTCGTCGGCAGCCTGCTCGCTGGCCGCGGCGCGCTCGAACGGCGTGCGGTCGGTGAACTCCTGGCAGTACGCGCGCCAGGCGCTGCCCGAGGCGAACGGCCCGGCCGCCTGGCTCTGCACCCGGGCCGACACATGGCGGGGTGACGGCGGCCTGGCCCTCGCGCAGTTCCAGGCCGCGGGTTCGGCGGCCGTGGCGGCGAAGGCGCAGGACTCCGCGGCGTGCGGGCCGCGGGAGCCCTCGGTGCTCGCGGGGGTGCGGTGGAAGTCCCGGGGCGGGAACTGGTACCTGCTGGGAGGCGGCAGCAAGGACGTCGTCTCGCTCCGGGCGTCCGGCGGGTCCCAGACCCCCGGCAACACCGTGGCCGCGCCCATGCAGCGGGGCACTCGCACCGGGCTCACCGGGCGCCTCGCGGACGGCTCGAAGGTGTCGACCCTGCGTTGATCCTCAGGCGTCGGACGGGCGCGGCTCCCGCAGATCCTTCTCCAGGAGCAGCACGCCGTACGTGCTCCCGTCCGCCGCCACCTTCCCCGGCAGCTCCCCCACGACCGTGTAACCCGCCGCCTCGTAGTACTCCCGCAGGCGCGGGTTGGTCGACACGCAGTCGAGGCGGCAGCGCCCACGGCCCGCCGCCGCGATGCGCCGCTCCGCGCGGGCCAGCATCGCGCGGCCCGTTCCGGCGGGGGCGCCGCGCCGCGTCATCAGGCGGTGCACGTAGCCCGCGACGGGCGGCTGTTCACCCCAGGCGGGCTCATCCGCCCACCACACCTCGTAGGCCCCGGTGACCGCCTCACCGTCGTACGCGATCCAGACCTCGTCCGACGCGATCCGCCCCCGGAAGTGCTCCGCGCCCTTCTCGCCCGGCTTCCACTGGTCGATCCCCCGGCCCTGCATCCAGTGCGCGGCAGCATCGTAGAGGGCGACGAGGGTCGGGATGTCCTCTTCGCCTGCGAGGCGGTGGGTCAACTGTTCTGCTCCTGGGGTGCGAGGCCGATCAGGCGGGTGACGAGCTCGGCGAAGGGGCCGTCCGGCGGCTCCTCGGCGAGGATGCGGCGCAGGATCGCGGCCATCTCGTCGTCGTACGCGGCGCTCACGGCCGCGAGCGCCGCGAAGTCGTGCACCAGTTGCAGTTCGAGCTCCGCGCGCGGGATGCGGCGTCCGTCGAGCCAGATGAGCGCCGTGGACTCGGCGAGCGAGATCCAGGAGCGCACCACCAGCTCCAGCCTGGCGGGCGGGTCCGTGATGTTCAGGTGCGTGAGGATCTGGATGTACGCCGCCTGCCGCACCGAGTCGATCAGCGCGTTGGTGGTGGAGGACCCGACGGCGGGGCCACCGCGCATCAGCGCCGAGAATCCAGGGCCGTGGCCGTCCACGAAGTCCAGGAAGCGGCCCATCACCCGCAGCAGCCGCACGCCCAGCGGGCCTTCCCTCGGTTCCACGAAGCGTTCGGCGAGGTCGTCCGCAGCCCGCTGCAACGCCGCTTCGTACAGGCTGAGTTTGCCCGGGAAGTAGTGGTAGACCAGCGGTCGCGAGATGCCCGCGGCCGCCGCTATCTCGTCGATGGACACATCGTCGGGCGAGCGGTGGCTGAACAGGTCGAGCGCGACCCCGATCAACTGCTGCCGCCGCTCCTCGACACCCATTCTGCGGCGCACCCCGGTAGTCATGCGAACACCTTACCGAGCAGATCCGGCCGTCCAAGGGGCCGGTCCACCCGAACCGTTCACATCTCTCGCTCCGGCCTCACATGTCGAGGACGATTCGGTCACCACTCGACCTCGACACACAGATCAGCATGGAGTCGGCCCGCTCGGCGTCGTCGAGCAGTTCGTCCCGGTGGTCGATCTCCCCTTCCAGGACCCGCTGTTGGCACGTTCCGCAGAATCCCTGCTCGCAGGAGTACGCGGTGTTGGGCAGCTCGGCGCGCACCGCGGTCAGGACCGTGGTGTCCGCGGCCACGGTGAGGGTCCGCCCGCTGCGGCGCAGCTCCACCTCGAAGGCGCCGTTGCCCTGTGTGGACGTGTGCGGCGTGAAGCGTTCCAGGTGCAGCGCGACCCCTTCCGGGAGCGCCGCCGCCACCGCCTCCATCAGACCCTCGGGGCCGCAGACGTGGACCGCGGTGGAGGGCGCCAGGTCCGTGAGGAAGGCGGCGAGGTCGGGGCGGCCGCCCTCGTCATCGGCGACGACGGTGAGCCTGCCCGCCGTCGTGCCCGCCAGTTTCTCCACGTCCTCCAGGAACGGCATCGAGGCCCGGGAGCGACCCCCGTACAGGAGCCGCCATGTGTGGCCGGCGGCCTCAACTGCCCGCAGCATGGGGAGGATCGGGGTGATGCCGATGCCGCCCGCCACGAAGACGTACGCGTCGGCGTCGGCCAGCGGGAAGCGGTTGCGCGGGCCGCGCACCTCGACCTCCATGCCCTCCCGGAGCTGCTCGTGCACCTCGCGCGAGCCGCCCCGGCCGCCCTGTTCCGCACCGATGAGGCGGGTCGCGACGGTGTAGGAGGAGGTGTCCTCCGGGTCCCCGCACAGCGAGTACTGGCGCACGAGGCCGGAAGGGAGGACCAGGTCCAGGTGGGCACCCGGCTCCCAGACGGGCAAGTGGTCACCTTCGAGGCGCAGTTGCACGACCCCTTCGGCGACCGTCTCGCGCCGGGTGACGAGGAGGCGCAGCGCCCGGGAGCGCGGGCGGCCCGAGACCGGCTCCTCCAGGGCGGGCAGCGGCCAGAGCGGGGAGGCGTCGATGCGGCGCCGCATGGCCCGCTTGGCGAGCAGGGCGGCCCCCGTGACGAGCAGGACGGTGCGCATGCGGGGCATGTCAGCGCGCCCCCTTCGGCAGCGATTGGGTCGCGGTCTCGGCGGCGGTGGCCGCCGGGGACGAGGCGAGGTAGGCGACGGCCTGGGCGGTGCTGCCCTCGTGGGAGGGGTGGTAGGCGCGGCTCAGATAGCGCGGGATGGAGCGGATCATGTCCTGCGTCGTGGGCAGCGTGCCCTGCTTGCCGCCTTGGTAGAAGTCCTTGAACGACGCCTTGCCGCCGATGAGTGTCGGGTCGTTCTCCATGAAGAAGCGCGCGCCGCGCTGCCACAGGAAGACCAGGGCGGTGAACGCCGTGGCCCAGGTGCGAGCGCGGCGGCGGTAGCTGCCGTCGACGTGCATGAAGAGCTCGAAGGCGACGGAGCGGTGCTCGACCTCTTCGGCGCCGTGCCAGCGCAGCAGGTCCAGCATCGTGGGGTCGGCGCCCCTGCGGTCCAACTCGTCGGCGTTCAGGACCCAGTTGCCGAGGAAGGCGGTGTAGTGCTCGATGGCCGCGATCATCGCGACGCGTTCCATCAGCCACCACTTGCGGGCCTTGCCCGGCGGCAGCGTCCTGTCGCCGAGCATCTTCTCGAAGAGCCAGTCGACCTGGGCGGTGTAGGGCGTGGGGTCGAGTCCCTGCTCCTTGAGGTGCGGCAGGACCTCGTCGTGGGCCTGCGCGTGCATCGCCTCCTGGCCGATGAAGCCGATCACGTCCTCGCGGAGCCGGTCGTCACGGATGTACGGCAGGACCTGCTTGTACACGTGGACGAACCAGCGTTCGCCCGCCGGGAGAAGCAGATGCAGCACGTTGATCGTGTGCGTGGCGAAGGGATCGCCCGGCACCCAGTGCAGCGGGGTGTCCTCCCAGGAGAAGGAGACTTTGCGTGCCTTGAGCGGTATGTGCTCGGACGCGACGGGCTTCGGCTCCCGGCTCTGCGTATTAGACATGGCGTCAATGTACTGACGGGTAGGCGTGTGGGTACAGGTCCGTGCGTCGGTTAATTCGGCAGTGATTTCGAGCGGTACGCGCGTGCGGGTCAGATCGTCCTGCGCAGCGCGAGGAGAGCGATGTCGTCGTCGCGTTCGTGCCCGAAGCACGCGAGGAGCGTGTCGCACAGGTCCGCGACGCCGCGCGGCGCGCCCGCCGCCGCGATCCGCAGCTGCTCCATCGACACCGCGAGGTCCATGCCCCGCGTCTCGATGAGCCCGTCCGTGACCATCAGCAGACGCTCGTTGCGCTCCAGGGTCACCACACTCGGCTGCGGCCGGGCGAGGCCGAGACCGAGGAGCGGCCCCCGCACGTCGACGTACGCGGCCGTGCCCTCGTCCCGCACCACGAGCGGCGGGATGTGCCCCGCGTTGGCGATCCGGGTGTGCCCGGTCGCCGGATCGACCAGGCTCAGGCACATCGTGGCCGTCACGCCCGGGTGGTAGTGCTGCAGCATCCGGTCCAGGCGCCCGGCGAGCGCGCCGGGGTCGGGGTCCTCGACGCAGTACGCCCGCAGCGCGTGCCGGATCTCGACCATCACCGTGGCCGCCTCCAGCGAGTGCCCGACGACGTCACCGATGCCGGTCAGGACACCGCCGGGCACCGGAAGCGCCGCGTAGAAGTCCCCGCCGATCTCCGTCTGGCGCGAGGCGGGTTCGTAACGGACGACGACGTCCGCGCCGGGCAGCTCGGGCAGCTTCGACGGCAGGAAGCTGCGCTGAAGGGTCAGCGCGACATGGCGCTCCTCCTCGTACATCAGGAGCGGTTCGGCGGCCAGCGCGGTGGCGTGGGCGAGCCGCTCGACGAGGTGCCCCGTCTCGTCGGAGAGGCCCTCGCGGTACGCGGGTGTCGCGAGGCACACCAGTGTGCGCCCCTCGGTCAGGCGCGCCAGGACGAGGTCGGCCTCCTCCGGCGTCCCGTCGCTCCACTGTCCGGCGCCCCCCACCGAGCGGAAGAACCCCGCGGGCCACAGCGGGGCGGGCACGACCGTGTGCCGCACGCCCGTACGCCCCGACATGACGCGCCGCATCAGGCGGGCCACCGCCTCGTGCGCCCCGGGATCCGGCAGCGAAGCGGCGGCCCTGCGCCGGGAGAGCCCCCGGTGGATCTCCCCGTCCCCGCCGAGCACGAACACCGTCGCAGGGGCCTCGGTCAGCCGCTCCGTGCCCGTGGCCGCCGCGTCCGCGAGCTCGCCGAGGCAGCGCGCGGACTGCACGGACAGGATCGTCCCGGCGAGCAACGCGAGTCGGCCCGCCCGTAGTTGGGCGTCACTGCGGGAGCGTGCCCCGCGCGCGGCGGCCCGTACGACCGCCTGGATCTCCTCCGGTTCTGCGGGCACCGTCAGATAGGACTCGCCACCCGCGTCGAGCCCCCTGCACCGGTCGGCGGGCGGGCGGGCCGCCGCAGAGAAGTGGATGACGGGCAGGCTGGCGATGGGCGGTAACTGTTTGATGCGGCGGCAGAGTTCGTAACCGCTCATGTCGGGCAGGCCGACGTCGACCAGCGCCACGTCCGGCAGGTCACCGGCCCGCATCCGCACGTCGAGTTCGATCAGCGCCTCGCTGGCGCTCGCGGCGAGCAGGACCCGATGGCCGTCCCTGCGCAGCACGGCACTCAGCGCGTACCTGCTCGCAGGCACGTCGTCGACGATCAGGACCGTGCTGACTGTGTTCACTGCCTTGCCCTTGACGCTCACGCGGGACAGCCCCTCGGCGCAGAACGGGGGCAGGCCGACTCGTGCCTGCCCCATCAAGTTAGCGCGCCGGGACACCCCCCGGGGGCAAGTCGGCGGCAGGACGCCCGGAACGGTGGAGGTCGTCGAACTCACCTCACGTGCGACAAGCCCGACAGTAGAATTTTCGACTTCGTCCTGTTCGGGGACCGAGCGAGGGGGACACCCTCGTGACCTTCGCCTTCCGCGGGACGTTCAAGGGAGTGCCGCCCACCCCCGCACTCCTGAGGGACTTCATGACCCAGCACGTCACCGCCGCCCTTCCCGCAGACGCACCGGCCGACGGCTCCGCTCCCCGTGAGTGGTGGCGCGACGCCGTCATCTACCAGGTGTATCCGCGCAGCTTCGCCGACGGCAACGGCGACGGCATGGGCGACCTGCCCGGCGTCACGGCCCGCCTGCCCTACCTGAAGCGGCTCGGTGTCGACGCCGTCTGGCTCTCGCCCTTCTACGCGTCCCCGCAGGCCGACGCCGGGTACGACGTGGCCGACTACCGTGCGGTCGACCCCATGTTCGGCACCCTGCCGGACGCCGACGCACTCGTACGGGAAGCGCACGCGCTCGGGCTGCGGGTGCTCGTCGACCTGGTGCCCAACCACTGCTCGGACCAGCACGCGTGGTTCAAGCAGGCGGTGCGCGAGGGCGAGGGTTCCCCAGTGCGCGAACGCTTCCACTTCCGGCCCGGCAAGGGCGAGGACGGGCAACTGCCGCCCAACGACTGGGAGTCCGTCTTCGGCGGGCCCGCCTGGACGCGTGTCGCGGACGGCGAGTGGTACCTCCATCTCTTCGCGCCCGAGCAGCCCGACTTCAACTGGGACCACCCGGCGGTGCACGAGGAGTTCCGCTCCATCCTGCGCTACTGGCTCGACCTCGGCATCGACGGTTTCCGCATCGACGTGGCCCACGGCCTGGTGAAGGCGGCGGGCCTGCCCGACATCGGCCACGAGGAGCAGGTGAAGCTGCTCGGCAAGCAGTCCGTCCCCTACTTCGACCAGGACGGCGTGCACGAGATCTACCGCAGCTGGCGGCGGATCCTCCAGGAGTACCCCGGCGAGCGCATCGCCGTCGCCGAGGCGTGGACGCCGACGGTGGAACGCAGCGCGCGCTACCTGCGCCCCGGCGAGCTGCACCAGGCCTTCAACTTCGAGTATCTGACGTCCGCTTGGGACGCGCCCGCGCTGCGCGCCGTCATCGACCGCTCCCTCGACGCGATGAACGCCGTGGGGGCGCCCGCCACCTGGGTGCTCTCCAACCACGACGTCGTACGCCACTCCACCCGCCTCGCCGAAGGCGACGCGGCGCGCGGCCTGCGCCGGGCGAAGGCGGCCACGCTCCTGATGCTGGCGCTGCCCGGCTCGGCGTACATCTACCAGGGTGAGGAGCTCGGCCTGCCCGAGGTGACGGAGCTGCCGGACGAGGTGCGCCAGGACCCGGCGTTCTTCCGCAGCACGGGGCAGGACGGGACGCGGGACGGCTGCCGGGTTCCGCTGCCGTGGTCAGGGGACCGGGCGCCGTTCGGCTTCGGGCCCGTCGATGGCGGACCGAGCTGGCTGCCGCAGCCCGCCGGCTGGAAGGACCTCACGGTCGAGGCCCAGGACGGCGACCCCGCGTCGACCCTGGAGTTCTACCGCAGGGCGCTCGCGGTGCGCCGCGAGCACCCGGCGCTCGGCGCGGGCAGCGACGTGGAGTGGCTCGACGCGCCCGAGGGAGTCCTGTCCTTCCGCCGTACGAGCCCCGGGGGTTCGATGGTCTGCACGGTGAACCTCACCGCCGCCCCTGTCACGGTCCCCTCCCCCGGCACGGTGCTCCTGTCGAGCGCCGGCACGACGCCCGGCGCGGACGGGACGGTCCTGCCCGCGGATTCAACGGTCTGGTGGGCAGCCTGAGATGTGACCGGTACAGTCCAATCCTGTGACCGCGCGACTGGCCGACATCGCAGCGCAGGCGGGGGTCAGCGAGGCGACGGTCAGCCGGGTGCTCAACGGCAAGCCCGGAGTCGCCGGGGCCACCCGCCAGTCAGTGCTTGCCGCACTCGACGTGCTCGGCTACGAACGCCCGGTGCGGCTGCGCCGACGCAGCGCCGGCCTCATCGGGCTGATCACGCCGGAGCTCGAGAACCCGATATTCCCCGCGCTCGCCCAGGTCATCGGCCAGGCCCTGACCCGGCAGGGCTACACGCCCGTCCTCGCCACCCAGACGCCGGGCGGCTCCACGGAGGACGAGCTGACGGAGATGCTCGTGGACCGCGGCGTCAGCGGCATCATCTTCGTCTCCGGCCTGCACGCGGACACCTCCGCCGACACGCAGCGCTACGAACAGCTGCGGGCACAGGGTGTGCCGTTCGTGCTCGTCGACGGCTTCTCCCCCAAGGTGCAGGCGCCCTTCATCTCGCCGGACGACCGGGCCGCGATGCGCCTCGCGGTGACCCACCTCGTCTCCCTGGGTCATACACGGATCGGGCTCGCCCTGGGCCCCAAGCGGTTCGTGCCCGTACAGCGGAAGATCGAGGGCTTCGTGCGCACCGTGCAGGACCAGCTGGCACTGTCCCCCGAGGAGATCGAGTCGGAGTTCGTCCAGCATTCGCTGTACACGCTGGAGGGCGGGCAGGCCGCGGCGTCCGCGCTCCTGGACCGCGGCTGCACGGCTGTGGTGTGCGCCAGCGACATGATGGCCCTGGGGGCGATACGGACGGCGCGGCAGCGCGGATTCGAGGTCCCGGACGACATCTCCGTGGTGGGATTCGACGATTCCCCGCTGATCGCGTTCACCGATCCGCCCCTGACCACGGTGCGTAAACCCGTGCCCTCGATGGGGCAGGCGGCGGTGCGTACACTCCTCGAGGAGATCGGCGGCACCCCCGCCCCGCACAGCGAATTCGTCTTCATGCCGGAGCTGGTGGTTCGGGGTTCAACGGCTTCTGCCCCTCGGGGACGCGCTCGTCCGTAGGGCGTAGAGAATGCGACCTGAACCAGACCTTGGGATGATCGGTCGGAGGGTCGGTATCTGGCAGACTCTGTGCCTATGGGTGAGATGACTGTGACGACACTGGAAGGCCAGCAGCGGCCCACCACATCACCCATCGCGGGCGAGCACGAGGACCGCAATGGGCGGATTTTCCTGCGCCGTCTTCGCACCCCCCGACGTCCCAGGCTCTGGTTCGAGATCCTGCTGATCGCGTTGAGTTACTGGACGTACTCCCTGATCCGCAACGCCGTACCGGAACAGAAGTCGCAGGCCCTGCGCAACGCCGACTGGATCTGGCGGGCGGAGCAGCATCTCGGAATCGCCGTGGAGGAGAGCGTCAACCACGCGGTGAATTCGGTGACATGGCTCATCGTCGGCATGAACTACTACTACGCGACGCTGCACTTCGTGGTGACGCTCGGCGTCCTGGTCTGGCTGTTCCGATGGCATCCGGGGCGTTACGCGGCCACGCGCATGGTGCTCTTCGCGACGACGGGGGTGGCCCTCCTCGGCTACTACCTGTATCCGCTCGCACCCCCGCGCCTGATGAACGGCCACGATTTCATCGACACGGTCCTGGTCCACCAGACCTGGGGCTCGATGGCATCCGGCGACCTCAAGCACATGTCGAACCAGTACGCGGCGATGCCGTCCATGCACATCGGCTGGTCCCTGTGGTGCGGTCTGACGATCTTCGCCCTGGCCTCGGTGCCGTGGGTGAAGGTGCTCGGCCTGCTCTACCCCACGGCGACCCTGATCGTCATCGTGGCCACCGCCAACCACTTCTGGCTGGACGCGGTGGGCGGCATGATCTGCCTGGCGTTCGGCTTCGCGGTGGCCTGGGCCTGGTACGGGACGATGCCGCACAGGCTGCCGCGTGAGGTGGCGTCGCGCGAGGACCGGGCTCCGCTCCTGCCGGCCAAGGTCAGGGCGCGGTTCAGGGCCTGAGGCGAGCCCGGTCGCCGGCTGTCACGGGTGACGGTGGGTGATGTGCCCTCCGGACACGGTGAGCCGGATCGCCGCCTGCGCCACCTCGTCGGCGGGGGCCTGCACGGGGTCGAGCCCGAAGGCGGTGAGGTCGGCCCGGAACCCGGGCGCGATGCGCCCCGCGACGTCGGAGTCTCCGGCGGCGATCGCCGCGTGCGAGGTGCAGCCCTCCAGGGCCTGGAGTCCGGTCAGCCCCTGTGCCTGCCCCGCCGCTCCACGGGGCGCTCGCGCGGTGGCCAGGACCTCACGGGCGTCGTAGTGCGCGATGGGCCAGTCGGAGCCAAGTGCCACGACAGCGCCCGCATCCCGCAGATCCCGGGTCCGCCAGGCCCGCGCGGCCCGCTCGTCCCCCAGCCGCCTGGACCACTCGTCGCTGTGGTCGGCGCGTGTGTACGCGGTGTGCGGCGGCTGCATCGAGGCGATCACGCCCAGCTCCGCGAAGCGCGGGACCGTGTCGTCCGGGACGGTCTCGATGTGCTCGATCCGGTGCGCCAGACGGCCTCCGGGGCCCAGTGAGGCCACGGTGTCGAGCACGTGCCGTACGGCGGCGTCCCCGATGGCGTGGGTCGCCGTGCGCACGCCGGCCGCGTGCAGGTGCCGCACGGCGTCGGCGTAGGCCTCCGGGTCCGGCCAGAAGGCGTCGGTGCCCTGCCCGTGGCAGTCCGCGTGCTCCAGCCAGGCGGTGCCGCCCTCGACGGTGCCGTCCATGAAGAACTTGACCCCGCCGACCCGCCAGTGCCGGCCCGCGCGCGACTGCAGGGCGATCAGCTCGGCCAGGCCCTCCGCGTCGACGCCGGGCATGCACCAGGGGGCGAGCCGCAGCCGGAGGGGAAGGTGCGTCTCGCTCTCGACCCCGCCGAGCAGTCCGGGTACGTCGTCGCCGCCGAGGTCCATGACATGGGCGCCGGTAAGACCCGTGGCCGCCATCGCGGAGAGCAGCTCGACGAGGCGGGTGCGGCGCTGGGCGCGGGAGGGCCGGGGCAAGACGGGGGTGAGGAGGTCCATGGCGGCGTGCTCGATGAGGTGGCCGGTGGGGCGCCCTTCGTCGTCACAGACGACGGTGGCGCGCTGGGCGAAGGAGCGGGGCCCTTCGACGCCCGCGGCGCGGAGGGCGGCGGCGTTGGCCAGGGCGGAGTGCCCGTCGTAGAGGCGGATGAAGGCGGGTGCGCCGTCGAGGGCGTCCTCGATGAGTTCACGGTGCACCGGCCGCCCGCCGAAGACGTTGTGGTCGAGCCCCCAGGCGATGACCCACCCGTCGACGCGGTCTGCTGTGCGCAGGGCGGCGCGGAGCTGGTCGAGGTCGGCTACGGCGGAGAGGTCGAGCCCGGTCGCCATCTCCAAGCCCCACACGGGGTGACTGTGGGAGTCGACGAGGCCGGGGGTGAGGGTGGCTCCGCCGAGGTGGACGGTTTCGGTGCGGGGGCCTTGCCAGTCGCGTACGTCTGCTTCGTCGCCGACCGCCGCGATGTGTCCTTCGCGGACGGCGAGGGCGGTGGCTTGGGGGTTCGTGGGGTCGAGGGTGCGGATGTGGGCGCCGGTGAGGATGAGGTCGGCGGGGGGCACGGGGAACTCCGTTCGGGTGCGGGTGGGTAGGAACGTGTTGCGCGGGGGCCTTGGTTGCCGTCATCACCGGCTTCGCCGAGTTCGTCCTCAAACGCCGGACGGGCTGATTGGTTCAGCCCCTCCGGCGTTTGAGGAGCGGGGGTCTGGGGGCGGAGCCCCCTGCGCGGCGGAGCCGCCAATAGATGCAGCCGGGAAGGGGCGGGGTTGGGGACTGATCAGTTCGGCTCGTCGGCAAAGCCCTCGTACACCTCAGGCCGGCGGCGGCGCAGCCACAGCGCCAGGGCAAGCCCGAGGACGAACACCGCAGGCGCGACCCCCACCAGGATGGTGTTGACGAAGGAGCTCGCGCCCGTGAAGACGTCTATGTGCGTGGCGACCAGGACCAGCGCCACGCTCAACAGCACCGTCGCCACCCCCGGCGCGACCACCGTCCGCAGCACACCCTCCCCATGGCTGATCCGACGGAAGTAGCAGGGTACGGCGACCGCAGCGATCAGCTGGAGCGCCAACAGGCCTATCATCCCTGGGGTGTTGACCCACAGCAGCAGCTGATCATAAGGATCCGCGCCCGCCGCAGCGAAGGCGAGCACCACCCCCGCCCCAAGGACCGTCTGCGCCGCCCCCGCAACATACGGCGACCGATGCCGCCCGTGCACACGCCCGAGCACCTTCGGCAACACCCCCTCCTCCGCGAGCCCGAGCCCGTACCGGTTGATCGCGTTGTGGAAGGCGAGGAGCGAGGCCAGCACGCTCGTCACGATCAGCACGTGCATCAAGTCGGCTGCCCAGCCGCCCACATACGTCGTGATGGCGGAGAAGAAGAGGCCCGCCGGGTCCGACCCGGCCGCCTCCACCACCCGCTCGTCACCGAAGGCCTGGATCACGGTCCAGACGACGAAGGCGTAGAAGAGCCCGAGGAACGCCACCGCGATGTACGTCGCGCGCGGCACCGTACGGTCCGGATTCCGCGCCTCACGCCGGTAGATGACGGTCGACTCGAAGCCGGTGAACGCGGCGAAGGCGAAGGCCAGGACGGCGGCCGTGCCGGGGACGAAGACGTTCCCGGGGGCGAAGCCGTCCAGGCTCAGCCCTTCCGGGCCGCCTCCCTTGATGAGGACGCCGGCCGCGAGCAGCACCAGGATGCCCGTCTCGGCGACGAGGAGCACGCCGAGCAGTTTCGCGCCGAAGTCGATCGAGCGGTAGCCGGCGTACCAGATCAGGAGCAGCCCGGCGAGGGACACCGGTAGCCAGGGGATGTCCGCGCCGAACAGGGCGAGGGCGGTGTCCTGGGTGGCGGTGCCGAGGAGGCCGTAGACGCCTATCTCCATGCCGTTGTAGCCCAGCATGGCGAGCAGCGCGGCGGCGATCCCGGCGGGGCGGCCGAGGCCGCGCGTGATGTACGCGTAGAAGGCGCCGCCGCTGCGGACGTGGCGGCTCATCGCGGTGAACCCGACGGCGAACACGGCGAGCGTGATCCCGGCGAGCAGATAGCCGACGGGCGCGCCGATGCCGCCCAGGGAGATGGCGATGGGGGCGACGCCCGCCATGACGGTGAGTGGGGCGGCGGCGGAGATGACGAAGAAGGCGATGTCGGCGGTGCCGAGGGAGCCGCCGCGGAGCGTGGGGCCGGTTTCGGCGGGCGGGGTCGGGGTGGTCACGGACATGCGGAGGAGAAGCCCTTCTGCGGCAGGCGGGCAGGCGGGGGCAGGGACCACGGCGGTGGGGAGTAGTAACCGCCGGACCCCGAAACCTAAAGGCTTTCGGTTTCCGCAATGTAGCCTCCGGCATGGGCACACGGGAAGACCCTGGCTTCGGGAAGGGCCTGGTGCGGGGAGGCCTGAAGCCGAGGGGGGCCTGAGGCCGGGGAGGTTTGCGGCCGGGCAGACCTGGGGCCGGGGAGGCCTGGAGCCGGGCAGACCCGAGGCCCTCAGACCTGGAGCCGCGCAGACCTCACGCCGGTCCGACCTGGGTCGGTGAGACCCTGGGCCGAGCCGACGTCACGCCGGGCAGACCTGGACCAGTGAGACCCTGACTCCGGTGAGACCCTGGCTCCCGGGAGACCCTGGCTCCCCGGAGACTTGGTGAGGGGACTGGAATCATGGGACGGCCGCGCACACCCCTGCTCGACCGGGAGCGCATCACCACCACCGCGCTTGCCCTCGTCGACGAGAAGGGCGACTTCAGCGTCCCGCAGATCGCCAAGCGCCTCGGCGCGCAGACCGGTTCCGTCTACCACCACGTGGACGGCCGCGACGGCATCGTGGAACTGCTGCGCGAGCGCGTGTGCGAGGCGATCGACCCCGGCACCCTTGACCCGCGACGCCCCTGGGACGCGTCGATGTCCGCCTGGGCGCGCTCCTACCGCGCCGCCTTCGCGGCCCATCCCAGGGTCATCCCGCTCCTGATGACCTCACCGGTGCGCGCGCCCCGCGTGCTCGAGCAGTACGAGTGCGCGGTGACGCTCCTGATCGACGCGGGGTTCGGCCTCGCCGACGTCATGCCGGTGATCATCGCCCTGGAGAACCTGGTGCTCGGCTCGGCCCTCGACCTGGCGGCGCCCGAGGCCATGTGGGAGCTGCCGGACGAGGCGTCGACGCCCGCCCTCGCGCGGGCCCTTGACGCGACGCCCCCGGGCCGGGCCGACCGTGCCTTCGAGCTGGCGCTCACGGGGTTCCTCGCCCATGCGCGGACCCTGCTCGTCCACCGGGCGCCCTACGCCCCGTAGAACCGCTCCTCCATCACGGCCCGCGCCCTGCGCGTGGTCCGCCGGTAGTCGTCCAGCATGTCCCCCACGTGCCCGGGGTCGTAGCCCAAGTACCGTCCCACCGCCGCCAGTTCACGGCCATCCGAGGGGAACGTGTCCCCCGCCCTGCCGCGTACCAGCATCACCGCGTTGCGCACCCGCGCGGCCAGGACCCACGCCTCGTCCAGGATCGCCGCGTCCTCGGTCGGGATCAGCTCGGCCGCGCAGGCCGCGGCGAGCGCCTCGCGGGTGCGGGTCGTACGCAGGCCCGGTTCGACCCACCCATGGGTCAACTGCATGAGCTGGACGGTCCATTCGACGTCCGAGAGACCGCCGCGCCCCAGCTTGGTGTGCAGGGTGGGGTCGGCGCCGCGCGGCATGCGTTCCGCCTCCATGCGCGCCTTCAGGCGGCGGATCTCGCGGACGGCGTCGTCGCCGAGACCCTCCGCCGGGTAACGCAGCGGGTCGACGAGGTCGATGAAGGCGCGGCCCAACTCGGCGTCCCCGGCGACCGGTTCGGCACGGAGCAGTGCCTGGGACTCCCAGACCAGTGACCAGCGGCGGTAGTAGGCCTCGTACGAGGCGAGGGTCCGCACCAGCGGGCCGCTCTTGCCCTCCGGGCGCAGATCCGCGTCGATCAGCAACGGCGGGTCGGAGCTGGGCAGTTGGAGGAGCCTGCGCATCTCGGAGACCACCTGCGAGGCCGCCTTCGCCGCCTCGTGCTCGCCGACGCCCTCGCGCGGCTCGTGGACGAAGAGGACGTCCGCGTCCGAGCCGTAGCCCAGTTCGTGGCCGCCGAAGCGGCCCATGCCGATCACCGCGAACCGCACCGGCAGCGTATCGCCCCAGCCCTCGCGGACCACCGCGCGCAGCGTCCCCGCGATCGTGACCGCCGTGAGGTCGGAGACCGCGTCGCCCACCCGGTCGAGCAGCGCGCCGGGATCGGCCGCCACGGGGCTCTCCTCGGTGCCGTACGAGCCGATGATGTCCGCCGCCGTCGTGCGGAACAGCTCGCGGCGGCGGACGCCTCGCGCCGCCGTCACGGCCTGTTCGGCGCCGTCCGCGCGGCCCACCGCGGCCAAAGCCTCCTGCTCCAGGTGGGCGTGGTCGCGCGGTTCGAGGCCACGCTGGTCGCCGAGCAGGGCCACCGCTTCGGGGGCACGCAGCAGCAGGTCGGGGGCCAGGCGCCCGGCGGACAGGACGCGGGCGAGATTCTCCGCCGCGGCGCCCTCGTCGCGCAGGAGCCTCAGATACCAGGGGGTCTTGCCCAGGGCGTCCGACACCTTGCGGAAGTTCAGGAGGCCCGCGTCGGGGTCCGCCGAGTCCGCGAACCAGCCCAGGAGTACGGGGAGCAGGGTGCGCTGGATGGCCGCCTTGCGGGTGACGCCGGACGCGAGGGCCTCCAGATGACGCAGGGCCGCGGCGGGGTCGTGGTAGCCGAGGGCCACCAGACGTTCACGCGCGGCCTCCGTGCTCAACCGGGTCTCTACGGGGGCGAGTTGAGCCACGGCATCGAGGAGCGGGCGGTAGAACAGCTTCTCGTGCAGGCGGCGCACGACCGAGGTGTGCCGCTTCAGCGCGCGGTTCAGCTCGGTGATCGGCTCCGTGCGCATGCCCAGGGAGCGGCCGATGCGCCGCAGGTCGGCGTCGTCCTCGGGGATCAGGTGGGTACGCCGCATCTTGAACAGCTGGATGCGGTGCTCCAGGGAGCGCAGGAAGCGGTAGGCGTCGTCGAGCTGTACCGCGTCCACGCGCCCCACATAGCCGCCGGCGGCGAGCGCCTCCAGGGCCGCGAGGGTCGAACCGCTGCGGATCGAGGTGTCGCCGCGCCCGTGCACCAACTGCAGGAGCTGGACGGCGAATTCGACGTCCCGCAGCCCGCCTGGCCCCAGCTTCAGCTCGCGGTCGACCTCGCCCGCCGGGATGTTCTCCACGACGCGGCGGCGCATCTTCTGCACGTCGGGCACGAAGTTCTCGCGCTCGGCTGCCTGCCAGACGAGGGGCGCGAGAGTGTCCACGTACTCCTGGCCGAGGTCCAGGTCCCCGGCCACCGGGCGGGCCTTGAGCAGCGCCTGGAACTCCCAGGTCTTGGCCCAGCGTTGGTAGTAGGCGAGGTGGCTGCTGAGGGTGCGCACGAGGGGGCCGTTGCGGCCCTCGGGGCGGAGATTGGCGTCGACCGGCCAGATCGTGCCCTCGACCGTCGTCTCCGAGCAGATACGCATCATGTGCGAGGCGAGCCGGGTCGCGGCCTGGATCGCCTTGCCCTCGTCGGCGGTGCCCGTGCCACCCGGACCCTCCGCGGGCTCGCCCACGAAGATGACGTCGACGTCCGACACGTAATTCAGCTCGTGGCCACCGCACTTGCCCATCGCGATGACGGCGAGCCTGCACTGCGCGGCGTCCTCGGGCGCCGCCTGCTCGGCCATGGAGAGCGCGGCACGCAGGGTCGCCGTCGCCAGGTCCGCGAGCTCGGCGGCGGCCTCGGCCAGGTCCGTCGTGCCGCAGACGTCCCTGGCCGCTATGGCGAGCAGGCAGCGGCGGTAGGAGACACGCAGCGAAACGGGGTCGGTGGCGTCGGCGAGGCCGCGCTCGAACTCCTCGACGCCGGGGTGCAGGTCGGCCAGTTCGTACGTGACCAGGGCCCGCCAGTCGCGGGGATGCCGGGCCAGGTGGTCGGCGAGGGCCTCGGAGGCGCCGAGCACACCGAGCAGCCGGTCGCGCAGCGGCTTGGCGCTGACCAGGGTGTCGAGCAGCTCCCGGCGGCCGTTCTCATCGGGCTGCCCCTCGACCAGGCGTACGAGGCCGAGGAGCGCCAGGTCCGGGTCGGCGGCGGCGCCGAGGGCGTCAAGAAGCACCGGGTCGGTCCGCACCGCTGACAGCTCAGGGGCGCCCAGGAGCCGCTCGGCGGCGGACGGATCCGTGAAGCCATGCCGCAGCAGCCGCGTGAACGTACTGCTTCTGCGCCCTTGCGGCACCGTCATCCTCGCGCCTCCGTTCGATCACTCCTGGCCCGAGCCTACGGCCTGACCGATGAGTTCTGCCCGCGTGCGGAGTCCATCCTTGGACGGGAGCATTGGTGTCGGCGTCAGGAGGCGGACCATGCCGAGCAAGGAACCGCGTACGGAACTGGATTCCCGGTACAGCAGTGCCGGGGCGACCGCGACCCCGTGGGCGGACGCCGTGCGGCAGCTCAAGGCGGCCGAGCTCTTCTGGATCACTTCCGTACGCCCCGACGGACGCCCGCACGTCACACCCCTGCCCGCGGTCTGGCTGGACGGCGCCCTGCACTTCTGCACGGGCCCCGAGGAGCGCAAGGCACGGAACGTGGCGGACAACCCCGAGGTCGTGCTGACCACCGGCGTCAACCGCTGGGACAAGGGGCACGACATGGTCGTCGAGGGCACCGCGGTCCGCATCACCGACGAGGACAGGCTGCGGCGCCTGGCGGCGGCGTGGGAGGAGAAGTACGGCAGGTTCTGGCACTACGAGGTGCGGGACGGCTGCTTCCACCACGGGGCGGGCCACGCGTACGTCTTCGAGGTGGCACCCCGCACCGCCTTCGGCTTCGGCAAGGGCGAGCCGTTCAGCCAGACGCGCTGGCGCTTCACGTGAGACCCGGAGACGGCCGCGGAGACGGACACGGACACGGACACCCCGAGGAGACCACCTGATGGACTGGACACTCGAAGTGGTGACGATCCCCGTCGCCGACATGGACCGCGCCAAGGACTTCTACGAGCACAAGTGCGGCTTCAAGGCGGACCTGGACAGCACGGTCGCCCCCGGCATCCGCATCATCCAGTTCACCCCGCCCGGCTCACGCTGCTCGTTCGCCATGATGACCGGCATGCCGCCCGCTCCCGGCACCTCGGAGATGACACCGGGCTCGCAGCACGGCCTGCAGCTGTGCGTCACGGACATCGTGGCCGCGCGGGCCGAGCTCGCGGAGCGCGGCGTGGACGTGACGCCCGTACTGCACGTGGGCCCCGACGGCTGGGCCGAGGGAACGGGTGAAACCTGGAACGGCTTCTGCTTCTTCAAGGATCCGGACGGCAACGGCTGGGCGGTGCAGGAGGCCCCGAGTCCGCTTTCGGAGCGGTGACACGGGGTGCGGCGTTCGCGCTGACAGGGCCATCGCGCCCTGATGTACTCGGCCCATGGAATACACACTCGAGGTGATCCCGCTCCCCGTCAGTGACGTCGACCGGGCCATGGAGTTCTACCGCGACAAGCTGGGCTTCCACGTGGACATCGACCAGGAGGTCATGCCGGGCATGCGCATCGTCCAGCTGACCCCGCCGGGGTCCGGCTGTTCCATCGCCCTCGCCGACACCCTCTGGGACACGATGGACGGCCCGACCCCGGCCCCCGGTTCCTACCAGGGCCTGCAACTGTGCGTCGCCGACGCGAAGACCGCCCACGCCGAGCTGACCGCACGCGGCCTCGACGTCTCGGAGCCGGTGGCGCATGCGCCGCAGGACGGCGGCACGTTCATGTACTTCAAGGACCCCGATGGCAATGGCTGGGCCATCCAGGAGTATCGCGTCCGGGCGACGACATCACTGCGGGACGCGATCGTCAGCGCCCTCTAGGGGCGCGGGGCTGCATCGATTCGCGGCTCCGCCGCGGGGCGCGCTCAGCGCGCGAAGAGCCGCATTCGCGTCTGCCGGGTTGCTCGGCAGAAGCGACTGCGGCTCTTTTGTGGTTGCTCGCGCAGTTCCCCGCGCCCCTAACGGGGCGCTTTACAGCACCGGCAGGTTCTTCCTCAGCTCGAAGGCCGTGACCTCGCTGCGGTACTCCTCCCACTCCTGCTTCTTGTTGCGCAGGAAGAAGTCGTACACATGCTCGCCGAGCGTCTCGGCGACCAGTTCCGACCGCTCCATCAGAGCAATCGCCTCGCCCAGGTTCTGCGGCAGCGGCTCGATGCCCATCGCGCGGCGTTCCGCGTCCGAGAGGGCCCAGACGTCGTCGTCGGCGCCCGGCGGGAGTTCGTAACCCTCCTCGATGCCCTTGAGGCCCGCGGCGAGCAGGACCGCGTACGTCAGGTACGGGTTCGCGCCCGAGTCGATCGAGCGGACCTCCACCCGCGCCGAGCCGGTCTTGCCGGGCTTGTACATCGGGACACGGATCAGCGCCGAGCGGTTGTTGTGGCCCCAGCAGATGTACGAGGGTGCCTCGCCCCCCGCGCCCGCCGTGCGCTCCGAGCCGCCCCAGATGCGCTTGTAGGAGTTCACCCACTGGTTGGTGACCGCGGAGATCTCGGCGGCGTGCTTCAGGAGGCCGGCGATGAAGGAGCGGCCCACCTTGGAAAGCTGGTACTCGGAGCCGGACTCGTAGAAGGCGTTGCGGTCGCCCTCGAAGAGGGAGAGGTGCGTGTGCATGCCCGAGCCCGGGTGTTCGGAGAACGGTTTCGGCATGAAGGTCGCGTTGACCCCCTGCTCCAGCGCGACCTGCTTCATGACCAGACGGAACGTCATGATGTTGTCGGCCGTGGACAGCGCGTCCGCGTACCGCAGGTCGATCTCCTGCTGGCCCGGCGCGCCCTCGTGGTGGCTGAACTCGACCGAGATGCCCATCGATTCGAGCATCGTGATGGCCTGGCGGCGGAAGTCCATCCCGACGTTCTGCGGGGTGTGGTCGAAGTAGCCGGAGTTGTCGGCGGGGGTGGGCCGCGAGCCGTCAAGCGGCTTGTCCTTCAGGAGGAAGAACTCGATCTCGGGGTGGGTGTAGAAGGTGAACCCGAGGTCGGAGGTCTTCGCCAGGGCGCGCTTGAGGACGAAGCGGGGGTCCGCGAAGGACGGGGAGCCGTCCGGCATGAGGATGTCGCAGAACATGCGGGCGGTGCCGGGGGCCTCCGCGCGCCAGGGCAGGACCTGGAACGTCGACGGGTCAGGCTTGGCGATCATGTCCGACTCGTACACCCGGGCGAATCCCTCGATCGCCGAGCCGTCGAAGCCGATGCCCTCGTCGAAGGCCTGCTCCAGCTCGGCCGGAGCCACCGCGACCGATTTCAGGAAGCCGAGGACATCCGTGAACCACAGGCGTACGAACCGGATGTCGCGCTCCTCCAGTGTCCGGAGCACGAATTCCTGCTGCTTGTCCATCTTCCGCTTCCACCCATCCTTGCTGGTCAGGCCGTCTGCGTCCGCACTGTTCCCAGACCTGGGGACGCATCGGGGCACCTGAGCATCCCACCACACCGTTTCGAGCACGTTGCGGGCCATGCGCCGCCCTGTGCCCATAGTGCCTGCTGATCGGCGCGGCCGTAACAGCGGGCGGCCCGGTCTGCCCCTACAGCCCGCCGCGCTCGCCCATTACGATCAGCGAACCGCTCCATCATGTTCCGCCCCGCGCGTCCCACCCTTTCCGTCGTATCTCCGCATCGCCGAAGGACACAACATGGGTTCCGCCAAGAACACGAGCAGCTCGTCCCGCAAGGCCCGGATAGATGAGATGCGCCGGGCGGAGCGCGCACGCGACCGCCGTGGCCGCGTCATCACGATCACGCTGAGCGCGGTGGTGGTCGCCGCGCTCGCCGTGGGCGGTGTCGTCCTCTTCCAGCAGGCCGACGACGACTCCGGCACGGCCGCCGACGGGAACGCCACGCCGAAGTTCGAGACGACCGCGGACGGCGAGAAGGTATGGGACGCCAAGAAGCTGGGCCGTACGCACGTCACCAAGGACGTCAGTTACGCGATGACCCCGCCGGTGGGCGGCGACCACGACCAGGTGTGGATGAACTGCAACGGCGACGTCTACAAGGACGAGATCCCGGAGCGCCACGCCGTGCACTCGCTGGAGCACGGCGCTGTCTGGGTGACGTACAACGACAAGGCGAAGGCCGCTGACCTGAAGAAGCTGGAACAGAAGGTCAAGCAGACGCCGTACTCGCTGATGAGTCCGGTCAAGGACCAGAAGGATCCGGTCATGCTGACGGCCTGGGGCCACCAGCGCACGGTGACCGGCGCGTCCGACCCGAAGGCCGCCTCCTTCTTCTCCACGTACGTCCAGGGCAAGCAGACCCCTGAGCCGGGGGCCGCCTGCACGGGCGGCAAGGCCCAGTGAGGCGACGCACCTGCTGGGTGGTCGGGGCCGTCGCGACGGCTGTCGTGGCCGGCGGCGGGATCACCGTCGCGGTCGCCTCGTCGGACGGCTCGTCCTCCGTGTCATCCCCCTCCACGGAGTCGGCCGACGCGGGCTTCGCCCGGGACATGGCGACACATCACCAGCAGGCCGTGGAGATGTCGTACATCGTGCGCGACCGCACGAAGGACGAGGAGATCCGCCGCCTCGCGTACGACATCGCACAGACCCAGGCGAACCAGCGGGGCATGCTGCTCGGCTGGCTCGACCTGTGGGAGCTGCCCAAGGTGCCCGAGCGCGCTCCGATGGAGTGGATGGGCATGGGCGACATGCCGCCGGGCGAGGACGGCGCCCTGATGCCGGGGATGGCGACGAACACCGAGCTCAAGGAGCTCGGAAAGCTGCCGGGGCGGGCTGCTGAGGTGCGCTATCTGCAGCTGATGATCAAGCACCACAAGGGCGGGGTCCATATGGCCGAGGGGTGCGTCGACCGGTGCGAGGTGGGGGCCGAGGTGCGGCTCGCGCGGGGGATGGTGGAGTCGCAGGAGTCGGAGATCGAGCTGATGACGGACTTGCTGAAGGCGCGAGGCGCCAAGCCGTGACGGCTGCGCGCGAGCCTTGCGCACCGTTCGTCACCGGCTTCGCCGAGTTCCTCCTCGAACGCCGGACGGGCTGAATCCCCTGCCCTGCCGAATCTCCTGCCCTACCGGCCCCGGGGGGGGCAGCCCCTAGGCCAGCCGGGACAACTCCTCCCGCCGAAGCTGCCCCCGCAAAGGCGCCCCCGCCAGAAACCTCTCCACCTCCCCCACCGCGAACTCCCCGAGCCTGCGCACCTCGCTCCCCTGCGCCCCCGCGACATGCGGGGTGACAAGGACGTTCGGGAGCGTGAGCAGGGGGTGGCCGGGCGGCAGCGGTTCGGGGTCCGTCACGTCCAGGAAGGCGTCGAGGCGCCCCGCCCCGCACTCCCTGGCCAGCGCCTCCGTGTCGACCAGTGAGCCGCGCGCGGTGTTGATGACGGTGCCCCCGTCGGGGATCAGTTTCAGCATCTCCTCGCTCACCATGCCCCGCGTCTCGGGGAGTTGGGGCGCGTGGACGCTGACGATCGAGCTGCTGCGGCACAGTTCCGAGAGGTCGACGAGCTCCACTCCGAGCCCGGCCGCCTCCTCCCTCGTGACGTACGGATCGGTGAGCAGCACGCGCAGCCGGGCGTCGGACGCGCGCAGCCCGGCGATGACCCCCCGTCCGATGCGGGACGCGCCGATGATGCCGACGGTGCGGGCGTCGGCGCCCGTCCGCTCGGCGAAGGGCGGCCACCCGGCCGCGTAGCCCGCCGCGGTCGACAGCGCGCCCTTCGCCGCGAAGGTGATCGCGGCGAGCGTGTAGGCCACGACGGGCCCGGCGTTGGCGTCGGCCGCCGATGAGACCACCACGCCCCGGTCCCACAGCGCGTCCGTGACCACGGGTTTCACCGATCCGGCCGCATGCACGAGGGCCCGGAGCCGCGGGGCGTGGGCCAGGATCTCCGCCGAGATGGGCGGGCAGTTCCAGCCGGTGACCAGGATCTGCGTGTCGGCGAGCACCGCGCGCGCGTCCGCTCCGGTGAGCGAGCCGGTGAGCAGGCCGGGCGCCAACTCCACGCTCCGGGCGAGCCGTTCCCGGAGGTCGGGGGCGAACACCCGGTCCACCACGTCGGCGCTCATGGCGAGCACCGCGTTCGGCCGGCCTGTCAACTCTGCCTGGTCTGCCACGCGTGACCATCCCTCGTAGTAACCGGTTACCCAACAGCGCCTGGAGGCTAGGCCGAAGTCGGGACGGCGGTCAAGAGATCGCGGGGCCAAGGGGGTTGACCGGGGTTAGTAACCGCTTTAGATTCCGGTCACCTTGTTTCACCTTGTTCCGACAACGGAGGGGCTGCCGTGTCAGCGGTGACGAAGGAACGGACGGAAACCGAGGCGGTGAAGCCGCCCGGCGAGCGCAGTAACCGGCCAAATGGCAACAAACTCAAGCGTGATGAGCGATGGAAACGGTTTCGCTCCTCGCGGACCCTCCTGTTGCTCATGGTTCCGGGAGTCGCGTACTTCCTGGTGTTCCACTACGGCGCGTTCATCGGGAACGCCGTCGCCTTCAAGGAGTACGTCCCCTTCGACGGCCTCTGGGCCAGCCCCTGGGTCGGCCTCGAGAACTTCGACCGGATGTTCGGCGATCCGGACTTCTGGCACGCGACCTGGAACACGCTCTTCCTCGCGGTGCTCCAGTTGGTCTTCTTCTTCCCGGTCCCGCTCGGCCTGGCCCTGCTCCTGCACAGCCTGACCTCGGACCTGACGCGGCGCTTCGTGCAGTCGGTGGTCTATCTGCCGCACTTCCTGTCGTGGGTCATCGTCGTCGCCCTGTTCCAGCAGGTGCTCGCCGACACCGGGCTGCTCAACTCCGTGCTCGGGCAGGCGGGTCTGCACTCCGTCGACATCATCGGCAACCCGGACGCCTACCCGGCGCTCGTCGTCGCGCAGGTCGTCTGGAAGGACGCCGGCTGGGGCACGATCATCTTCCTCGCCGCGCTGATGCAGGTGGACGAGCAGCAGTACGAGGCCGCCGCCATCGACGGGGCGGGGCCCTGGCGCCGCTTCTGGCACGTGACGCTGCCGTCGATCCGTCCGGTCGTCATCCTGCTGCTGATCATGCGGCTCGGCGACATCCTCTCCGTCGGCTTCGAACAGATGCTGCTGCAACGCCAGTCGGTGGGACCCGAGGCCGGTGAGGTGCTCGACACCTTCGTCTTCTGGCAGGGCATCGTCGGCGGCGACACCGGATATGCCGCGGCGGCGGGCCTGTTCAAGGGCGTGGTCGGCGCGATTCTCGTCTTCGCGGCCAACAAGGTCGCCCATCGCCTCGGCGAGCAGGGGGTCTACAAGTGAGCACGAGCACGAAAACCGCCGCCGCCGCGATACGCCCCGGGCGGCCTGCGCGTCGCGCCCGCCCCGCACGCCCCCCGCGCCCCTCCTGGATGGAGAAGCCGAAGCCGGTCACCCAGGTGGCCAAGGCCCTGGCGATCGTCACCATCCTGGTCATGGTCTTCGTACCGTTCCTGGTGATCGTCTCGACGTCGTTCGCCTCCAACCGCGAGGTCATCGCCAACGGCGGCTGGGTCCTGTGGCCCACGCATCCGACCCTGCGCGCCTACGAGCAGGTCTTCGCGGGCGGCATCGTCACCAAGGCCCTCGGCGTCAGCGCCGGCGTCACGATCATCGGCACGCTCGCCTCGCTCGCGTGCACGACGTTCCTCGCGTACGCGCTGAGCCGCCCCAAGGTGTACGGCGGGAAGCCGATCCTGCTGATCGTCCTGTTCACGTTCCTTTTCCCGCCCGGCATGATCCCCGCGTTCCTGCTCGTCAAGGGCATGGGGATGCTGGAGAGTTACAGCGCGCTGATCGTGCCCGTCCTCATCAACGTCTTCAATCTGGTCGTCCTGCGCGGCTTCTTCCAGGGCGTTCCCGAGGAGCTGTACGAGGCGGCGCGCCTCGACGGCGCGAACGACTGGCAGATCCTGTGGCGGGTCGTACTGCCGCTCTCCAAGGCGGCCCTCGCGGTGGTCGGCCTCTTCTACGCGGTGAGTTACTGGAACGCCTGGTTCCACGCCTCGATCTATCTGAACTCCGACCACTGGCCGCTCCAACAGGTCCTGCGTACGTACGTCATGGGCGGCTCGCAGATCGCGGACACCGGCCTGAGCGACGCCGCGAACGTCTCGGCCCCGCAGACGATGCAGATGGCCGTCCTGGTGATCGCCACCGTGCCGATCCTGATCGTCTACCCCTTCCTGCAGAAGTACTTCACCAAGGGCGTGCTCACGGGCGCCATCAAGAGCTGAGCCAACTTCCCTGCACCTCCGAAAGGTTGACACTGTGTCCGGTTCCTCGATGTCGCGTCGTACGCTGCTGCGCTCCATAGCCGTCGGCGGGGCCGCGGTCGCCGCCCCCTCCCTGCTCACCGCCTGCTCCACCGATTCGAGCGGCGGCGGTTCGGTCAGCAACGCCAACAAGAAGGCGACGCCCTGGCCCACGTACACCCCCGCCAAGGGCCCCACCCCCGACCTCGCGCCCAGCAGCGAGGGCGTGCAGCCCGGGTTCACCAAGTACCCGCAGAAGCTCGTCGCCGCGACGGCCGAGAAGCCGGGCACCGGCAAGCAGAAGATCAAGGTCATGACCATCACCTACGGCACCCCGCCGAAGCCGGTCGGATCGAACAAGTACTGGCAGGCCATGAATGAGGCCCTCGGTGTCGAGGTCGAGTTCTCCGTGGTGCCGGACGCGGACTTCCGCTCCAAGATGTCCACCCTGATGTCCGGCGACGACCTGCCCGACATGATCAACTTCGGTGGTGGTTATGTGCTGCCGCGCGAGTCGCAGTTCGTGAAGTCGCGGTGCGCCGACCTCTCGGAGCACCTCTCCGGAGACGCGGTCAAGGACTACCCGAACCTCGCCAACATCCCCACGTACGCCTGGGAGGGCATGGGCCGCGTCTCCGGCGGCATCTACGGCCTGCCGGTGGAGCGCGCCAAGGTGCACGGCGCGATGTTCATCAACAAGGAGGCCTTCGCGGACGCGGGCTACAAGCCGGGCATGGCGGCGGCCGACTTCCAGGCGATGGCGCGTGAGGCCTCGCGGAACAAGAAGTCGGCGCTCGGCGCCTCGTCGGTCGGCTTCTTCGGTTACCTCTACCACGCCATGTGGCACGGTGCGCCGAACCAGTGGCAGATCAAGAACGGCAAGGTCACCGACATGTTCGGGACGGACGAGTTCAGGGCCGCCCTGGAGTACATGTCCAAGATGCGCAAGGCGGGCTCGTACAACTCCGACGCCACCTCGATCTCCCAGGTCGACCTCAAGACGCAGTTCTACAACGGCACGGTCCGCTCGATGACGGACGGCTGGGGCGCGGTCATCTCCAACGCACAGGGCATCAAGAACGAGTTCACGCTCGACGCCGCCGTGCCGTACGTGGTCGAGGGCGCGACGCCCGTCTACCAGCAGAACCGCGGCTGCTTCGGCTACACCGTCATCAAGAAGGCCTCCAAGGACCGCGTCAAGCTGATGCTGCGGGTCCTGGACTGGCTGGCGTCGCCGTTCGGCTCCAAGGAGTACGAGCTGATGCACTCGGGCGTGGAGGGCACACACTTCAAGTACGACAAGAGCGGCGACCCGATCCCCACCTCGCTCGGCCTGGTGGAGAACAAGACGAACCTCCCCTTCGCCTACCTCATGGACGCGCCGCAGCCGCTGTACTTCCCGGGCTACCCCGACCTCACCAAGCGGCTGCACACGTGGGAGAAGGCGGTGGTGCCCCACCTGGTCCGTGACGATCACTGGGGCCTGATGTCGGACACGTACAACCGGCAGGGCGCGTCCATGCAGCAGGTGATCGAGGACGGTGTCACCGCGATCGTCTCCGGCCGCAAGAAGCTGTCCGACTGGGACGCCGTCTACAAGAAGTGGCAGACACAGGGCGGCGAGAAGGCACGCGAGGAGTTCGCGAAGGAGTACGAGGCCGCGCACTGATCCGGTGGCGGACGCGGGATGATGGTCCGGGGCGGGGCTGCCGTGGGGGCAACGCCGCCCCGGACGCCGCTACTTGAGGCCGGCGGCGCTGCGTGACGCGTGCGGTGCTTACCCGACGCGGATACTGCCAGGTGCGGTTACTGCTAGATGAGGAGACACAGTGGGCGAACGGGTCACCATCCGCGATGTGGCGGCGCGGGCGGGCGTCTCGGTCGCGACCGTCTCGCGGGTCCTCGCGGGCAACTACCCGACGTCGACGGCGTCGCGGGCGAAGGTGCTGCGGGCCGTCAAGGACCTCGACTACGTCGCCAACGCGCACGCGCGCGCGTTGGCGGGCGCGGGGCGCAAGACGATCGCTGTGCTCATGTTCGACGTGGTGAGCTCCTTCTACGCGAACGTCGCGCAGGGCGTGGAGCTGGAGGCCGCCCAGCGGGGCAGGCTCACGCTGGTCGCGTCGACGAACAGTGACCCGGCGCGGGAGCTCGCCCTGGTGCAGATGATGCGCGAACAGGCCGCCGAGGCGGTGGTGTTGGTGGGCGGGGTCGTCGAGGACGACGAGTACCGCGAGCGGATGGCGCGGTACGCGCAGGCGCTCGCCGCGGCGGGCTCACGGCTCGTCCTGTGCGGGCGTCCGGCGCCGGCGCCGGACGTGCCCGCGCTGGTCGTCGAGTACGACAACGAGGCGGGCGCGTACGCGATCACGAGCCACCTGCTGGGCGCGGGCCACCGCAAGATAGCCCTGATCGGCTACCAGCCGGGCCACACCACGGGCGAGGACCGTGTCACCGGCTACCTGCGGGCGCTCGCCGACCACGGGGTGCCCCGCGAGGAGGCGATCCTGCACGGCATCGGCTTCGGACAGAACCACGGTTACGAGGCGATCATGGACCTTCTCAAGAAGGCTGACGGTAAGCCGGACTTCACGGCGGTGTTCGCTGGTGACGACAGGGTGGCGGCGGCCACGGTGATCGCTTTGCGGGAGTACGGGCTGCGGGTGCCGGATGACATCTCGGTGGTCGGCTACAACGACGACCCGGTGGCCGCGGACATCACTCCCGGCCTGACGACCGTGCACATCCCCGCGGAGGAAATGGGCCGGACGGCGGTCCGCCTCGCTCTGGCGGGGGCGCCTCGGGCTGGCCAGGAGAGGCATCTGCTGGGGACGCACATCGTGATCCGCGAGAGCGTACGGGGCCTCCGCCAGCGCGGGGCCACCACTCCCTAGCGCCCCGGCGGCATCCCCTGAACCGCCGCTGCGCGGCGGCCCTCTCCCACCCACCCACCCGATCACCCCGCAGTGCCCAGCAACACCTCCGCCACGTCACCGGGACGGTCCCGCATCACCAGGTGCCCCGAAGGGCAGGCCACACGGAACGCCGCCCCGAGCTCGGCGGCCAACCGCCGCTGACGCAGGAGCCACTTCGGCGAGCCCTGTACGTACCCGGCGAGGACCGTCACCGGGAGGCCCTCCCGCAAGGGAAACTCCGCCCGGAAGGCGGTGAGTTCCTTTGCGGTGTCGGTGTACGTCGCGTACTCCAGTAGTGCCCCCTGCCAGACACGGCTCGCCCCGTACACCTGCCTCACCGCCCCTGCATCGCCGCCCCGCACCACCACCCTCCGCAGCGCGGGCCCCACCGCCCGCGGCAGCCCCACCCCGCCCAGTACCGCCCCGCTCGCCCGAGCCGCCCCTACCCGTACCCCGCGCGGGGCCCTCCCCCTCGGTCGCTCCTCGGTGCTGGAGTCGACAAGGACCAGGCCCACCGTGCGCTCCGGGAAGAGGCGGGCGAACGCCTCGCAGTGGAAGCCCGCCAGGGAGTGGCCGGCCACGGTGGCACGGCCGGGGAGGCGGAGTGCGTCCAGGAGTTGTGCGATCCGCTCGGCCTCGCCCGCAAGCGTGGGCGCCACGCGCGCGTGCCCGCTCAGGCCCGACCCCGGCCGGTCGAAGCGGACCACCGTGCGCCACGGGGCGAGGCGCTCCACCACCGCGTCCCAGTCGAACCACGCGAGCCCTAGACCCGCACTCAGCACGCACACCGGCCCGCTCCCCGTCACCTCCACGTGGTGCGGAACTCCCCCGATCCGTACGAAACTCATCCGCGCCGCACCACCGCACGCGCGAGCAGCCCGAGCCACACCGCGATCAGCAGCACCTGCAACCGCTGCCCTACCCCGAGACCCCACGTGCCGAGCCCCGCGTCAAAGGCGGCGACGGCGGCCAAGGTCCAGGCGGTGGCGGCCAGTTCGAGGAGGGTCAGGAGGAGGGTGGAGGAGGATGCGCGGGAGAGCAGGGAACCGTGCCTGCGCGCCGCCAGCGTCAGCGCCACCATCCCCACCAGCGCCCCCGTCACAGCGACACTGCTGCTCACCGCATGCGCCGTGTGCGCCGCGGGCACGAGCCCCGCACCCTCCCTGGCCACGCACGCCGCATCAGCCGTCGGCGCGCAGCTCAGCGGCAACCGGGAGTCGACCGCGGTGGCCGCCCCGAACAGGGCGAGCCCCGCCCACCCCACGACCGTGCCCCACCGACGCGGCAGCCACCGCAGCGCGCCCACCGCGCCCGCGAGGACCAGGAGCCCGGCGGTCAGGTCGGTCGTGCGGAACAGCGTGCCGTACGGCTGGTCCCGGGCCGCGAGTTCGCTGACGTACGAACTCAGCGGCGAGAGCCCCGTACCGAGGAAGGGTTCGATGAGCCACATGCTGTAGGCGAGCGCGCCGAGTACCAGGAGGGCCGAGACGGCGCCGGTACGAGCGCGGGCGGGACGGGGCGCCGTCGGTGGTGAGGTCGGCACGGCGGGGCGGACGGCGCTAGTCGGCGACGACACGCGTGTCCCCCGATGAGGGCCGCGCGCGCTCAGCGCGTGGAGCGGTTCGCACCGTTTTGTGCGTATTCATCATGAGGTCATGATCAGCGCAGTGCCGGGGGCCCGCATGTCGCGCGATACCCGCCGGGGGTAAGGTTTCGCCCGTGGTGGCCATGAAGAGATCAGCGCTCGGCGGCAGGCAGCTCCTGCTGCTCGCCGCGCTGCTCTTCGGCATCGTGACGATGCATACGCTGGGCCATCCGACAGGGCACTCGCCGTCCGGCCCCGCGACGGGCCACCACTCGTCGAGCCCTGCGACGGATCACTCGGCGACGGACCGCCCGACGACGACCCACCACAAGACGAACCACTCGGCGACGGTTCACTCGACGCCAGATCACGCGGCAAGCCAGTCGTCCGGCGTCGGCATGGGCGGGATGGACCCGCTCTCCGTCTGCCTGGCCGTCCTCGCCGCACTCACCCTCGTACTGCTCCTGAAGGCGGTCCTGCTGCGGCCCGGCGGCTTCACCGTCCCCGCCCGTGCACCCGCCCGGCTGCTCGACGGGCTGCGGCCCAATCCGCCGCCGCCCCGCATACTCCTGTCCCACCTCTCGGTGCTGCGCATTTAGGCCGACGCACCGGCTGCTTCACGCTGCCCGCGCACGGGCTGGTCCTCGATGGGAACCTCCGGGCGCCGAGCGGTGTATCAGAAGCAGCAGATGCGCCCATCTGCACGCACCACTACGACGAGGTGTACTCAGCCATGCGCACTCAACCCCTGCGCACCCCTTCGCGCCGCGCGCTGCTCGGCGCCGCGACCGCCGTCGCCGGTTCGGGAATCCTGACGGCCTGTGCCGGCTCCGACTCCGGCTCCTCCGGCTCCTCCGGCTCCTCCAAATCCTCCGGTCACGCCGGCCACGGCAGCGGCTCAGAAGCCGAGGCCGGCCCCGAGGGCTATGTCGACCCGTCCGGCGAGGAAGTCGCTGCCGCGGAGAAGAAGCGAGCCGGCGGCGGCTCGGTCCGCGCGGTGAAGCTCACCGCCATGACGGCCGAGCTCGACCTCGGCGGCCGCACGGTCAAGACCTGGGCGTACGGCGACCGGCTCCCCGGCAAGGAAGTCCGCGTCACCGCGGGCGACACCCTCGCCCTCACGCTCGCCAACCACCTCCCCCAGGCCACGTCCCTGCACTGGCACGGCCTCGCCCTGCGCAACGACATGGACGGCGTTCCCGGCCTCACCCAGAAGAGCATCAAGCCGGGCGCCGACTTCACCTACCGCTTCGCGGTGCCGCACCCGGGGACGTACTGGTTCCATCCCCACTCGGGCACCCAGCAGGACCGCGGTCTGTACGCCCCACTGATCGTCGATGACCCCAAGGAGCCCTTGGAGTACGACAAGGAGTGGGTCGTCGTCCTGGACGACTGGGTCGACGGGGTGGACGGCTCCACCCCGGACTCCGTGCTCGCCGAACTCAGCAAGGGCATGGGCGGCCACGAGGGTGAGGGCTCGGGCGGCATGGACCACGGCGGCCACGACATGTCGAACATGTCGCTGCGGGCAGCCGCGTCCCCGAAGCCCACCCCGGCCGCCCCCGGCCCCTCCCGCATGATGATGGGCGCCAGGAGCGACCTGCTGGGCGGCGACGCGGGCGACGTGGCCTACCCGCACTATCTGATCAACGGCCGCACCGCGGACGCCCCTTCCTCCTTCAAGGCCCGCCCCGGCGACCGCATTCGCCTGCGCATCATCAACGCGGGCGGCGACACGGCCTTCCGGGTGGCGCTCGGCGGCCACGAGATGACGGTGACGCACACGGACGGCTTCCCGGTGGAACACGCGAAGACGGACGCGCTGCTGCTCGGCATGGGCGAGCGCTATGACGTCCTGGTCACCGCCAAGGACGGCGCGTTCCCACTGACCGCGGCGGCCGAGGGAAAGAAGGCGGCAGCCCTGGCCGTCCTGCGCACGGGAGGCGGCGCGGCGCCCACCCCCTCGACCCGCCCCAGGGAGCTGAAGGGCCGCCTCCTGACGGCGGACAAGCTGCGTGCGGCCCGCTCGGTGGCCCTGCCGTCCCGCAAGCCGGACCGTACGATCAGGCTCCAACTGACCGGCGGCATGGCGAAGTACGACTGGGCCTTCGACAAGAAGCCCTACTCCCCCGATCGCCGCCACCCGGTCCGCGCGGGCGAGCGCGTCCGCCTGGTCTTCGCCAACTCGACGACGATGTGGCACCCGATCCACCTGCACGGCCACACGTTCACCCTGGCGAACACGCCGAACGGCCCCCGCAAGGACACCGCGATCCTGTTGCCGAACGGCACGCTGGCGGTGGACTTCGACGCCGACAACCCGGGCCTGTGGATGATCCACTGCCACAACGTCTATCACTCGGAGGCAGGAATGATGACGGTCCTGGGCTACCGCAACTGACCGCCCTCGGCCACCGCGGCTGACCGGCGGTCTCCCCGTGGGGCACCCCCAGTGGAGTGCCCCACACCCGCCCCACAAGGCATCGCGTCGCTCTGACGATTACACTGGGCCGCGTGCCTCAACTACGCCTCGCCCTGAATCAGATCGACTCGACCGTCGGCGATCTCGCCGGGAACGTCGAGGCGATCGTCCATTGGACCCGGCACTCCGCCGAGCAGGGAGCGCACCTGGTCGCGTTCCCCGAGATGGCGCTGACCGGCTATCCCGTCGAGGACCTCGCCCTGCGGTCGTCCTTCGTCGACGCCTCGCGGGAGGCGCTGCGCGCGCTCGCCGCGCGGCTGAACGACGAGGGGTACGGCGAGCTGCCGGTCGTCGTCGGTTATCTCGACCGTACCGAGGAGGCCAAGCCCAAGTACGGCCAGCCCGCGGGAGCCCCGCGCGACGCCGCCGCCGTGCTGCACCGCGGCGAGGCCATCCTCACGTACTCCAAGCACCACCTGCCGAACTACGGCGTCTTCGACGAGTTCCGCTACTTCGTGCCGGGCGAGACCCTGCCGATGCTGCGCGTGCACGGCGTCGACGTCGCGCTCGCCATCTGCGAGGACCTCTGGCAGGACGGCGGCCGTGTCCCCGCGACGCGCACCGCGGGCGCGGGTCTGCTGCTCTCCATCAACGCGTCGCCGTACGAGCAGAACAAGGACGACGTACGCCTGGAGCTCGTGCGCAAGCGCGCGCAGGAGGCCGGCTGCACCACCGCCTACCTCGCCATGATCGGCGGGCAGGACGACATCGTCTTCGACGGTGACTCGGTCGTCGTGGACCGGGACGGTGAAGTCATCGCGCGGGCCCCGCAGTTCGCCGAGGGGTGCATCGTCCTCGATCTCGATCTGCCGGCCGCCGCTCCGGAACCGCCGTCGGGCGTCGTGGACGACGGCCTGCGCATCGAGCACGTCACCATCTCGGACGAGCCCCTCGCCGCATATGAGCCGGAACTCACCGGTGGGTACGCCGAGCGGCTCGACGACGAGGAAGAGGTGTACTCGGCGCTGGTCGTCGGGCTGCGTGCCTACACCGCGAAGAACGGATTCAGCAGCGTCCTGATCGGCCTCTCCGGAGGCATCGACTCCGCCCTCACCGCCGCGATCGCCTGCGACGCGCTCGGCGCGCAGAACGTGTACGGCGTCGCCATGCCGTCGCGTTACTCATCGGACCACTCGATCAGTGACGCGGAGGATCTTGCCCGGCGTACGGGGCTGAACTTCCGTACCGTGCCGATCGCCCCGATGTTCGACGCGTACATGGGGTCCCTGGGTCTCACCGGGCTCGCCGAGGAGAACCTCCAGTCGCGGCTGCGCGGCACGATGCTGATGGCCCTCTCCAACCAGGAGGGGCACATCGTCCTCGCGCCGGGCAACAAGTCCGAGCTGGCGGTGGGGTATTCGACGCTCTACGGCGACTCGGTCGGGGCGTACGGCCCGATCAAGGACGTCTACAAGTCCCTGATCTTCCGGCTCGCCGAGTGGCGCAACCGCGCCGCCGTCGACCGCGGCCAGACGCCGCCGATCCCCGAGAACTCCATCACCAAGCCGCCGAGCGCGGAGCTGCGGCCCGACCAGGTGGACACGGATTCGCTGCCGGACTATCCGGTCCTCGACGCGATCCTGGAGATGTACGTCGACCGGGACATGGGCGCGGACACGATCGTCGCCGCCGGTTATGACCGGGAGCTGGTCGTGAAGACGCTGCGGATGGTGGACACCGCCGAGTACAAGCGGCGTCAGTACCCGCCGGGCACGAAGATCTCCGCGAAGGGGTTCGGCAAGGACCGACGGCTGCCGATCACCAATCAGTGGCGGGAGAAGTCCGTCTGACGGTGCCGGCCGGGTGGGGGCGAGCAGCCCCCGCCCTCGCCCCCCGTCACCTCCGGGAAGCTTCCCGCACCCTCACCTCCGGGAAGCTTCCCGGACCGGCTCCCCCGAAGCCACGAGCCGCTCGTTGCCCGCCGCGGGCACGGGCGCGGGTGACCGCAGGTCCACCAGATACGCCACGCCCGCCACTCCGAGGCCCAGCACGGCGAGGGCCGCGCCCGTCACCGCCGGTGAGGTGACCCCGAGGCCCGCGGCAAGCGCGAGGCCGCCGACCCACGCGCCTCCCGCGTTGGCGAGGTTGAACGCGGCCTGGTTGGCGGAGGAGGCGAGGGACGGGGCCGCCGAGGCCTTCTCCATGACCATCAGCTGCAGGGGCGAGCCCGTGGTGAACGCCGCCATGCCGAGCAGCGTCACCGCGAGCGCCGCGCTCCACGCCGTTCCCATGAGGACCGGGAACAGGGCGAGGACCACGACCAGGGCGGTGAGTCCACCGAAGAGCGTGCCCCGCAGGGAGTGGTCGGCGAGCCGGCCGCCGAGCAGGTTGCCCGCCGTGGCGCCGACACCGAACAGCGCCAGAAGCAACGTAACGCTGGATTCGGCGTAGCCCGCGGCGTCGGTCAGCATCGGCGTCACATAGCTGTACGCGGAGAACAGCGCGCCGAAGCCCGCCACGGTCGTGCCGAGCGCGAGCCACACCGGGACGCTGCGCAGGGCCCGCAGCTCCCCGCGCAGGCCGCCGCTCTCGCCGTGGCCGTGGTCGGCGGGGACGAGGAGGGCGAGCGCGGCGATGGCGGCGATGCCGATCGCGCTGACCGCGAGGAACGTCGCGCGCCAGCCGAGCTGCTGTCCCATCGCGGTGGCGACGGGCACGCCCACGATGTTGGCGACGGTCAGGCCGAGGAACATGAGCGAGACCGAGCGGGCCTTGCGCTCGGGAGCGACCAGGCCGGTGGCGACGACCGCGCCGACGCCGAAGAACGCGCCGTGCGGCAGGCCGCTGAGGAAGCGGGCGGCCATCAGCCAGTGGTAGTCGGGCGCCGCGGCCGACAGGGCGTTGCCCGCGACGAAGAGCACCATCAGACCGATGAGGACGCGCCGGCGCGGCATGCGCGCGGTGACCGCGGCGAGCAGCGGGGCGCCGATGACGACACCGAGGGCGTACGCCGAGACCAGGTGTCCTGCGGTGGGGATGGATATGTGCAGGTCGTCCGCGACGTTGGGCAGCAGGCCCATCATCACGAACTCGGTCGTGCCGATGCCGAAGGCGCCCACGGCGAGGGCGAGCAGGGCCAGGGGCATGAAGAACCTTCCGGGGGAGCGCATGAGGGAGTGGTGTTCCGTAAGTTTACGTACGGAACAAAGTCTCTCGGGCTCAGTATTCCGTGAGGTGACAAACGGGTGTGCGGCGCGTGGCGCCCGAGGCTACAGCTCCACGCGCGCGGCGATCGGCAGGTGATCGCTGCCCGTCTCCGGCAGCGTCCACGACGACAGCGGCTCGACGCCCTTCACCATGATCTGGTCGATCCTCGCCATCGGGAACGACGCGGGCCAGCTGAAGCCGAAGCCGTCGCCCGCGGCGCCCTGCGTGGAGCGCATCTGCGAGGTGACGGCGTTCAGAGCCCGGTCGTTCATCGTGCCGTTCAGGTCACCGAGCAGCACGACCTTGGAGACCTGCTCGTCGGCGATCGCCTCGCCGAGCGCGTCGGCGCTGTCGTCACGCTGGTTGGCGGTGAAGCCCGCGTCCAGCTTGACCCGGACCGACGGCAGGTGGGCGACGTAGACGGCGACCTCGCCCTTGGGGCTGTTGACGGTCGTGCGCATCGCGCGCGTCCAGCCCAGCTTGATGTCGACGGGCTCGGTGCCGGTCAGGGGGTACTTGCTCCACAGGCCGACCGTGCCCTGCACCGAGTGGTACTTGTACGTGCCGGCCAGGGCCTTCTCGTACGTCGGGACGGCGTCCGCCGTGAGTTCCTCCAGGGCCACGACGTCGGCGCCGGAAGCGGCGACGTCACGGGCGGTGCCCGAGGGGTCGGCGTTCTCCGCGTTCACGTTGTGGGTGGCCACCGTCAGGTCACCGCCGGCGCCGGACTTGTCGCTGATCAGCCCGCCGAAGGAGCTGACCCAGATGACCGCGGGCAGCAGCACGGCGATCAGCGCGGTGGCGGACCTGCGGACGAAGCCGACGATGAGCAGGACCGGGATCAGGACACCGAGCCAGGGCAGGAACGTCTCGATGAGGCTGCCGAGGTTACCGACGCCGTTCGGGATCTGCGCGTGGAAGAGCATCACCAGGGCGAGCAGCACGGCGACCCCGGCCGTGACGAGTCCGCGCCGCCAGATGCCTCGGTCCCCGCGCCAGCCGTCGGCCAGGCGCCGGAACCGAGACCCCTGGCGGTCAGGTTCCGAGCCGCCGCTGCCCGTCTCCGTCACATACGCCTGCGCCATACGCTCGTCGCCTCACTGGTGCCGTGCAACCGTCCTCGCCCCTGAAACCCTAGGCGATGATCGGGTGTCCTCCCCGCCGTCCGTGACGGCCGTACGGGACGAGGACGAGCGGAGCGGCGCGGCGGGTTCCGCATCTCCCCGCACAACGGGCCCGCTGTGACGAAACGCGCACATTCACCCCGTGGGCCGCAGCCCGGCGAGCACCGAGTCCACGATCTGCTCGGCGAGGCCCTCGTCGAGCGGATCGTCGGAGCGCAGCACGGTGCGGACGAGCATGGGGCCGACGAAGAGGTCGTTGGCGAGCACGAGGTCGATGTCGGTGCGGAGTTCGCCGTTCTCCATGCCGCGGCGCAGCACCTCGCGCAGGACGCGACGCTGGGGTTCGATGACGGTCGCTTGATACGCCTGCCACAGCTTCGGCAGGCTCTTCATCTGCGCGAACACGTTGTGCAGCAGCGCGGAGGAGCGCAGGTTCACGCCGCGCCTGCGCAGGTGTTCCAGGCAGACGATGAGGTCGCCGCGCATGGACTCCCCGGGCAACTCGGGAGGGGGGTCGTCGATGCCGCGCAGGATCTCGACGAAGAGCTCCTCCTTGCCGCTCCAGCGGCGGTAGATGGTGGCCTTGCCGACACCCGCCGTGCGGGCGATCCGTTCGATGGAGAGGTCGGCGAGCGGCACGCCGTCCTCGATCAGCTTCAGGACGCCCTCGACGATCGACCGCTCCACGGCCTCGCTGCGGGGGCGCCCCCGGACGCCTTTGGCGCTGTGGCCCACGTCAACTCCGTCTCTCGTCGTCCGGCACTCCGCCGCGCCGATTCTCCCTGTCCCGGTCAGCGCCCCGCGCCCACGGGGTCCGCCTTCGACTGCTCGGCCTCCGGCTCCTTGGGCGTGCGGCCCGGCAGGAACAGGGCGACGACCACGACGCCGATCAGGGCGACGCCCGCGCCGCAGAGGGCCGTGATGTGCATGGCGTGCAGGAAGGAGTCGTGGGCCGCGGTGACCAGGGGCTCGCCGCGCGGGCCGAGCTTGGCGGCGACGCCGAGGGTGGCCTCGATGGACTCGCCCGCGGTGTGCCGTACGTCGGCGGGCAGCAGGGTGAGCTTGTCCTCGACGCCGTTGCGGTAGGCCGCGGAGAGGACGGAGCCGAGCACCGCGATGCCGAGTGCGCCGCCGACCTGCCGGAAGGTGTTGCTCAGCGCGGAGGCGGAGCCCGCCTTCTCGCGGGGCAGCGCCTGCATGATGACGACGCTCGCGGGCGTCATGATGTGCGCCATGCCGGTGCCCATCAGGAAGAACATGACCTCCAGGATCCAGATCGGCGTATCGGCCTCCAGGATCGTGAAGGCGGCGAGCATCGCGGCCAGGAGCAGCAGCCCGCCCCCGCACACGGCGCGGACGCCGAAGCGGTCGACGACGAGGCGGGCGCGCGGCGCGAAGATGAGCTGCGCCGCGGCGAGCGGCAGCATCAAGAGGCCGGTCTGCAGCGGCGAGTAGCCGCGCACGCTCTGCGTGTAGAAGACGGCGAAGAACGTCACGCCCATCAGCGCGAAGAAGACGAGCGCGAGGGAGCTGATCGCCGCCGAGAAGACCCGGTTCTTGAAGTACGAGATGTCGATGGACGGATGGTCGCTGCGCTTCTCGTACAGCACGAAGCCGACGAGGACGGCGAGGCCCGCGATGACGGTCCCGAGGACGGCCGGGTCGGTGAAGTCGGCGAGCTGGCCGCCCTTGATGATGCCGTAGACGAGCAGGACGAGACCGACGATGGACAGGCCCACGCCCACCAGGTCGATCCGGCCGGGCTTCGGGTCGCGCGACTCGGGCACGAGCCAGATCATCAGGCCGATCGCGACGATCACGATCGGCACGTTCACCAGGAAGACCGAGCCCCACCAGAAGTGGTCGAGGAGCACGCCGCCGGTGATGGGTCCGATCGCGATGGCGAGGCCGACGCCGCCCGCCCAGATGCCGATGGCCTTGGGCTGTTCCTCGCGCTCGAAGACGTTCATCAGGATGGCGAGGGTGGCGGGCATCACGAAGGCGGCGCCGAGGCCCATCACCGCGCGGAACATGATGAGTTGGACGGGTGAGCCGGACTCCGCGGCGAGTGCGGAGCCGACGCCGAAGACGGCGAGGCCCGCGATCAGCATCTTCTTGCGGCCGAGCCGGTCGCCGAGCAGGCCCGCCGTGAAGAGGAGTCCCGCGAAGACCAGGGTGTAGGAGTTGATGGCCCACTCCAGGTCGCCCTGGGTGGCGCCGAGGCCCGTGGGCTCCGGGGTCGAGATCGTCTTGATGGCGACGTTCAGGATCGAGTTGTCGAGCACCACGATGAGCAGGCTCAGCATCAGGGCGCCGAGGATCGCCCACCGGCGCCGGTGGACGGCTTCCGGTATGCGTGGGGTGGAGACGGCGGGAGTAGTCATGGCATCCAGCCTAGGCCCATTCCGATACGAGACCGTCTCGTATTGTAAAGACTTTACCGAAGGGTCCACTAGCCGACGGCGGCACGCGATGCCACCATGGAGGGGATCCGGGGACGCCGTCAGGGCGCCTCGAGATAACAGAAGGAGCCGTTGCGATGACGCAACTTTCGGCTGCCCAGAACCAGCCCGCGGGCCCCGCCGGTCAGTCCACCGACAGCAGCAAGGCGCTGTACGGAGGCAAGAGCACCCGCCGCATCACCGTGCGGGACATCGCCGCCGCCAAGGAGCGGGGCGAGAAGTGGCCCATGCTCACCGCGTACGACGCGATGACCGCGTCCGTCTTCGACGAAGCCGGCATCCCCGTGATGCTGGTCGGCGACTCGGCGGGCAACTGCCACCTCGGGTACGAGACGACCGTGCCCGTCACCCTCGACGAGATGACGATGCTGTCCGCCGCCGTCGTACGGGGCACGTCGCGTGCCCTGGTCGTCGGCGACCTGCCCTTCGGCTCGTACCAGGAGGGCCCGGTGCAGGCCCTGCGCTCGGCCACCCGCCTGGTCAAGGAGGCCGGGGTCGGCGCGGTGAAGCTGGAGGGCGGCGAGCGCTCGCTCCCCCAGACCGAGCTGCTCGTCTCCTCCGGCATCCCCGTCATGTCCCACCTCGGCCTCACGCCGCAGTCCGTGAACACCATGGGCTACCGCGTCCAGGGCCGGGGCGACGAGGCGGCGCACCGGCTGCTGCGCGACGCCAAGGCAGCGCAGGACGCGGGCGCGTTCGCGGTCGTCCTCGAACTGGTCCCCGAGGAGCTGGCGGCCGAGGTCACCCGCTCCCTGCACATCCCGACGGTCGGGATCGGTGCGGGCGCCGCGTGCGACGCGCAGGTCCTCGTCTGGACGGACATGCTGGGCCTGACCGGCGGCAAGATGCCGCGCTTCGTGAAGCAGTACGCGGATCTGCGGGGCGTGATGAGTGGCGCGGCCAAGGCGTTCGCGGAGGACGTGGTGGGCGGCGCGTTCCCCGCCCCGGAACACGCCGTCCACTAGCCCCTCCCGGGCCCCGCGCCCGCCCCCCTGAGCCATAGCGGCACCACCGGCAGCCCGTCGAACTTCCCCCGTCGACGGGCTGCCCCCTTTTTCGCTCTTTCGTCCGCCGCTTCGCGGCGATGTTTCCCGCCCACCCACCCGATTACCCCGGGGCCCCCACCCGCAGCGGCCCCGCCCCCGGGCCAGGTGTAGGTGGGATGTCGGTGGTTTGTCGGTGGGGGGTGACATTCTTCCGGCATGACGCGAATCAACAACACCCCCGGCGGCGCCGGAAGTGCCGTCACCGTGAGGGGACTGGTCAAGCACTACGGCGAGACCAAAGCACTGGACGGCGTGGACCTCGACGTACGCGAAGGCACCGTCCTCGGGGTGCTCGGCCCGAACGGCGCCGGCAAGACCACCCTCGTCCGCTGCCTCTCCACCCTCGTCGTCCCGGACTCGGGCTCGGCCTTCGTGGCCGGGTACGACGTCGTGAAGCAGCCCCGCCAGCTCCGCAGGGTCATAGGCCTCACCGGCCAGTACGCATCCGTGGACGAGAAGCTCTCCGGACGCGAGAACCTGTACATGATCGGGCGGCTCCTCGACCTCTCCCGCAAGGAGGCCAGGTCCAGGGCCGACGGCCTGCTGGAGCGGTTCTCGCTCACCGAAGCGGCCAACCGCCCCGCCAAGACGTACTCCGGCGGCATGCGCCGCCGCCTCGACCTCGCGGCGTCGATGATCGGCAGCCCCTCGGTCCTCTACCTGGACGAGCCGACCACCGGCCTCGACCCCCGCACCCGTAACGAGGTGTGGGCCGAGGTCAAGCGCATGGTCGGTGACGGCGTCACCGTGCTGCTCACCACCCAGTACATGGAGGAGGCCGAGCAGCTCGCCTCCGAGCTGACGGTCATCGACCGCGGCAAGGTCATCGCCAACGGCGGCATCGACGAGCTGAAGGCGAAGGTCGGCGGCCGCACCCTGCGCATCCGCCCGGCCGACCCGCTGGAACTGCGCCCGCTGGCCGGCGCGCTCGACGACATGGGCCTGACCGGCCTCGCCACCTCGACCGTGGACGCCGAGTCCGGCACGGTCCTGGTGCCGATCCTCAGCGACGAGCAGCTCACCGCCGTGGTCGGCGCGATCACCGCGCGCGGCATCACCATAGGCTCGATCGCCACCGAACTGCCCAGCCTGGACGAGGTGTTCCTCTCCATCACCGGCCACAAGGCCAGCGCCCCGCAGGACGCCCGCCCCGAACTCGAGGAGGTTGCCGTATGAGCACCACCACTCTCGCGCCGCCCCTCCACCAGGGAGAGGCCGACGCCCGTATCGGACTGCGCGACCACGTGCGCCACACCAGCGCCCTGGTCCGCCGCAATCTCCTGTGGATCCGCCAGGACCCGGAGTCGATGTTCGACGCGGTCCTGATGCCGATCGTCTTCACGCTCCTCTTCGTGTACGTCTTCGGCGGCTCCATCGGGCAGGCGCTCGGCGGCGGCCAGGACGCCTACGTGCAGTACGTGGTGCCCGGCATGATGGCGATGATGAGCATGAACATCGCCATGGCCGTCGGCACCGGCTTCAACCAGGACTTCCAGAACGGCATCATGGACCGCTTCCGCACCCTGCCGATCGGCCAGGGTTCGGTGCTCTTCGCCAAGATCGTGGTGGAGCTGATGCGGATGCTCATCGCGACGACGATCATGATGATCGTCGGTGTTCTGGTGGGCTTCGACATCACCAACTGGGGCGGTCTGCTGGCCGCCGTGGGCCTCACCGCGCTCTTCGGCTCGTCGATCATGTGGATCTTCCTGGTGCTCGGCGTCACGATGAAGAGCGCCCAGTCCGTACAGGCGATGGGCTTCCTGGTCCTGATGCCGCTGCAGTTCGGCTCGTCGATCTTCGCCCCCACCCAGTCCATGCCGGGCTGGCTCCAGGGCTTCACCGACTACAACCCGCTGTCCTCGCTCGCTGACTCCGCGCGCGGCCTGATGGTGGGCGGCCCGGTCGCCCACGACGTCTGGGTGACGGTCGGCTGGTCGGTGGTGCTCACGCTGGTGATGGCGCCGATCGCGATCCACAAGTTCCGCACGAAGAGCTGACCGCGGGTCCGACGGGCAGCGGCCTAGCCGATGTACCTGTCGCAGAGGGCGGCGGCCTCCTCCATGGAGAGGCCGCCGCCTTCCGCGTACGCGGCCTCGTACGCGGTGTCACCCAGTGCCCCGCGCGCCGACTCCACGGCGGCCGTGCGGATCTCGCGCTCGGCGGCGGGCGCGAAGTGGCCCGGCGGCAGCTCACGGTCGGCCACCGCGATCAGCCGCGCCGCGTCATGGGCGTACCGGCCGCCGTCGAGGGCGGCCAGGGCGCGGGCCGCGGTGGTGAGGTGCACGGAGGTCATCTGCGGGGCCATCAACTTGCTCAGCGGGTCGAGGGACTTGGCGAGCGCGGCGCGCGACGTGGCGAGGGACTCGGCATGACGGCCCTCCACGGTGTCGATCCAGGCCTCCGCGCCCAGCATGAACCCCTCGAAGATGACGAAGTCGACGGCCTTGAACTCCTCCTGGAGCAGCCGCAGTTGTTCGCGCGCCTCGCCGGTGCGGCCGGTGCGGGCGAGCAGGTCGACGAGGAAGAAGCGGGCGGCGGGCAGGGACTCGCCGGAGTTCGCCGCCGCCGTGCCGGCGCGCTCCGTGACCGACCAGAGCAGCTCCTCGCCCCTGGCCAGTTCGCCCGCCTCGGCGAGCACCGCGCCGAGGCGCGCGGTGAGCACGCTCACCTGCGCGGGGGCGCCGACCCGCTCCGCGTGCTCGATGGCGGCGCCGAAGTCCTCGGCGGCCAGGGCGAACCGGCCCCGCCGCTCATGGGCCTCGCCGCGCGAGGAGAGCGCCTCGGCCATGCCCCACACATCGCCGAGCCGGGTGAAGATCTCCAGGGACTCGTCGGCGTCACGGCGGGCGTCGCCCGCCGAGTCGGCGCGGTTGGCGAGGATGTTGGCGCGCTGCTGCAAGGACGCGGCGAGCTCCCAGTCGTACCCCCGCTCGCGGCAGGTGGCGATGGTCGCGTCGATGATGTCGTGCAGCCGGTCCATGTCCCCCTGGAGCAGCACCGCGAAGAACCACAGGCTCCCCGGCGTCCAGCAGGTCTGCGGCAGACCCGGCCGGTACGCCTCCCTGATGCCGGCGAGTTTCTCGGCGGCCTCGGGTGTCTGCCAGGCCTCCAGGTTCATGTCCATGCAGGAGAGCTGGATGAGATGGACGCCGCGCCGAGCCTCTTCGAGCACTTCGGGGTGCATGGGCGGCGGGTTGTCCGTGCAGCGTTCGTAGAGCGGTTCCACCGGGGTGACGGGGCGTACGAAGGGGTCGGGGCCGAGGGCGATGACGTCGCGGGACCAGTTGCGGATCTCGATGCGCAGGTCGCGGATCGTCCAGAACCAGGAGAGCGAGAGGACCAGGCAGAGCGCTTCCTGCTCCTGCTCGGCGGCGACGGCGTGCCGCAGGGCGGTGCGCAGATTCTCGTACTCGACCTCGAGCCGTTCGACGGCCTCGCGCTGTCCGGCGCCCCGCAGCCGCGGTTCGGTCAGCCGGGCCAGCTCCCGGAAGTACACCAGGTGGGCCCGTTCGGCGGCGGGGCGGTCGCCGGCCTCGTCGAGCCGCTCCCCCGCGTATTCGCCGACGGTTTCGAGCAGCCGGTAGCGCATCACGCCTTGCGACGAAGGGGCGGCGACGACAAGGGACTTGTCGACGAGCGAGCCGAGCGCGTCGGCGACGTCGGGCGACTCGGTGGGCGACTCGTCGGGCGCCCCGCACACCGCTTCGGCGGCGGCCAGGTCGCAGCCGCCCGCGAAGACGGCCAGCCGGCGCAGGACGGTGCGTTCGGCGGTGTCCAGGAGGTCCCAGGACCAGTCGACGACCGCGCGCAGGGTCTGCTGGCGGGGCAGGACCGTGCGGGCGCCATTCGTCAGGAGGCGGAAGCGGTCGTCAAGGCGGTCGGCGATCTGCCGGGGCGTGAGCATGCGCAGGCGGGCCGCGGCCAGTTCGATGGCCAGGGGCAGGCCGTCGAGACGCCGGCAGATCTCCGCCGACGCCGACCGGTCGTCCTCGACGCGGAAGCCGGGCCGTGCCGCGGCGCCGCGGTCCGCGAGCAGGCGCAGCGCGGTCGGCTCCGGCAGCGGCTCCACCGGGTGCAGCAACTCCCCCGGAACGCCCAGGGGTTCACGGCTCGTGGCGAGGATCGTGAGGCCGGGGCAGTGCGCGAGCAGCCGGTCGGCGAGGCGGGCCGCGGCGTCGATGACGTGCTCGCAGTTGTCGAGGATCAGGAGCATGCTGCGTGGGGCGCAGTGCTCGGTGAGGCGGACGACGGGGTCGTCGCCGTGCCACTCGGACACCGCCCGCAGTTCTTCGGCGCCCGCGCCGCGCAGCACCGTCTCGCGCGCGCCGAGCGCGGTGAGGACCGCCTCGGGCACCGCGTCCGGATCCTCGACGGGCGCGAGCTCGGCCAGCCATACGCCGTCGGGGACGCCACCGGCGTGGGCCTCTGCGGCCTCCTGCGAGAGCCGCGTCTTCCCGGCGCCGCCGGGTCCGAGGAGCGTGACGAGGCGGGCCCGCGCCAGGTCGCCCCGGATGGCCTCGATGTCGCCCTCACGGCCGACGAAGGAGGTGAGCCTGGCCCGCAGGTTGCCCTGCGGTCTCTGTGGCGGGCGGGGCCCGGCGGGCGGCGGCTTCGAGCTTCCGGAGCTTCCGGAGCTGCCGGAGCTGCCGGAGCTGCCGGGACCGTAAGAGCCTTTCGAGCTGTCGGCGTGCAGCAACTCCTCGTGCAGGGCGCGGAGTTCGGGCCCAGGGTCGGCTCCGATGCGGTCCGCGATGAGGCGGCGTACCCCCTCGTACTCGTCGAGGGCCTGCGCGGGGCGGCCCGCGTCGCGCAGCGCCCGCAGCCGCAAGGCCTGGAGCGGCTCGTCGAGGGGGTGCCCCTCGCACAGGGCGGCGAGCTCGGGAAGCACCTGCTCGGCACGGCCGAGGGCGAGCGCCGCGGCGAGAGCGGCGCGGCGGGCTTCGAGGCGGCGGGACTCCCACCGGGCCGCCTCCGACGTGCGGTCCGGCAGGTCGGCGAGCGCGGGGCCCTGCCAGAGGGCCAGCGCGTCGTCCAGGATCACCGCGGCCTTGGCGGCGTCGCCGTCGGCGAGGGCGTTCGCCCCCTCAGTGGCGAGGCGGTCGAAGCGGTACAGGTCGATGTCGTCCGGCGTGGCGCACAGCTGGTAGCCGCCGTCGGTGGAGGTGATCGCCCCGGCGCCGACGGCCCGGCGCAGGCGGCCCACCAGGGCCTGTAGCGCGCCGGTCGCGTCGGCGGGCGGATCGCCGTGCCACACCTCGTCGACGAGCACGGGCGCCGGCACGGGCCGGGGGGCGCGCAGGGCGAGGATCGTCAGGAGAGCGCGCAGCCGTGTGCCGCCGATGGCGATGGGGGTGCCGTCGGCGCGAAATGCCTGGGTGGTGCCGAGAATGCGGTAGCGCACGGGGTCCATTGTCTCCGGTCGAGGTGTGGGGTGGCGCGGGACGCTGCGCCGGGCTGTACGCACCACTTGGTACCTGTTTCGCCGAGTCTGCCCTCATATGCGGGACGGTCCGGATGTACTCGGTCCCACCCTCCCTGGAACTCCCCGCCCAGTGCGAGACGTTTTCGCGGTGGGCCGGGGTACGGTCCCGTACGACAACAGGCCGCCACCCCCAGGAGCCCCGCCCCATGACCACCGCTCCCACCCGACGCAGCGACCGGCGGATCAGCCCCGTCTTCCTCGGGATCGCCGCCGTCACCGCGGTCTCCGGCTGGGCCGCGTGGACGGGCTTCGCGGACAACACCGGGCTCGCGGTCTTCCTCTTCGTCACGGCGGCCTGGATCGTCTCGCTCTGCCTGCACGAGTACGCGCACGCCCGCACCGCCCTGCACAGCGGCGACATCTCCGTCGGCGCGAAGGGCTATCTGACCCTCAATCCGCTGAAGTACACGCACGCGCTCCTGAGCATCGTCCTTCCGGTGCTCTTCGTGATCATGGGTGGCATCGGCCTGCCCGGCGGCGCCGTCTTCATCGAGCGCGGCCGCATCAAGGGCAAGTGGAAGCACTCTCTGATCTCGGCCGCGGGGCCGCTCACGAACGTGGCCTTCGCGGTCGTCTGCACCGCGCCCTTCTGGCTCGACGCGCTCTCCGGCGTCCCGGACACCTTCCGCTTCGCGCTCGCCTTCCTCGCCCTGCTCCAGGTGACGGCCGCGATCCTGAACTCGCTGCCCATCCCGGGCCTGGACGGGTACGGCGTCATCGAGCCCTGGCTCTCGCACACGATCCGCCGCCAGGTGGAGCCCTTCGCGCCGTTCGGCCTGCTCGCCGTCTTCGGCATCCTGTGGATTCCCGAGGTCAACGGCGCCTTCTTCGACGCGATCGACGCGATCTTGCGCGGGCTCGGCGTCCACGACCTGGAGACGTACTGCGGCCAGGACTTCTACCGCTTCTGGGACGGCGACCCGAGCCAGTACTGCACGCTCAGCCCGTAGCGGCGGTGCGCGCGGCGTCCCGCTCGGCCCTCGCGCGGCGCAGGTAGTACCACGCCATGTTCGACGAGAGTCCGGCGAGCAGCACCCAGATGACGCCGATCCAGTAGCCCTGGACGAAGGAGACCACGGCCGCCACGACGGCGAGGACGCAGACCGCGAGGGCGTAGAGAGCGAGGCGGGGCATGGGGGTCGGCTCCTGTCGGGGTTCGGTCCGTGGGGTGCGGGACGGCGCGTCGAAACGGCGTCCCGAACCAGTGTCCCCCATGCCCGCCACGTCCTAGACGTCGGTCACGCGCAGCCCCGCGTGCGCCTTGTAGCGCCGGTTCACGGAGATCAGGTTGGCCACGAGCGACTCGACCTGGTGGGCATTGCGAAGCCGCCCCGCGAAGACGCCCCGCATGCCCGGGATCCGCGCGGCGAGCGCCTGGACGAGGTCCGTGTCGGCGCGGACCTCGCCGAGGACCATCACGTCGGTGTCGATCTCCTCGACGGCCGCGTCCTGGAGCAGGACCGCCGACAGGTGGTGGAAGGCGGCCGTGACGCGGGAGTCCGGAAGCAGGGCGGCGGCCTGCTCGGCCGCGCTGCCCTCCTCGGGCTTCAGGGCGTAGGCGCCCTTCTTGTCGAAGCCGAGCGGGTTCACGCAGTCGACGACGAGCTTGCCGCTGAGCTCCTCGCGCAGCGCCTCAAGGGTCTTGCCGTGCCCGTCCCACGGCACGGCGACGATCACGATGTCGCTGCGCCGCGCGCACTCCGCGTTCTCGGCGCCCTCGACGCCGTGGCCGAGCTCATCGGCGGCGGCCTGCGCCCGCTCGGCGGCACGGGAGCCGATGATCACCTTCTGGCCCGCGCGGGCCAGGCGGTAGGCGAGGCCGCGGCCCTGGTCGCCGGTGCCGCCGAGCACGCCGACGACGAGCCCGGAGACGTCGGGCAGCTCCCAGGGGTCCTTGGCCGGGGGCTTCTGCGCATTGTCGTTAGAGGTCATGCCGCTGACCTTACTCACCGGTTCACCGCCGCCACCGTCAGACCAGCGCGGCCACCGGTATCCGCCGGAACGTGATGGTCTCGTACGCGCTGAAGTCTCCCGTCTCGTAGAGGAGTCCGACGGTCCCGTCGTCGACGCGGACGAGGTCGGAGTACGCGGCGGGCAGCCCGTCCACGGTGTACGCGTCCTGCCACGTGGTGCCCGCGTCGCGGCTGCGGCGCACCGTCATCAGGGCCCGGAAGCCGGGGTCGGCGGGCCCGGAGAACAGCAGCACGTCGGGCGTACGCAGGTGCAGCACGCTGCATTCGACGACCGGGCCGACGAGCCCCGCCTGCGGCCGGAAGGGCTTGACCAGGCTCTGGCCGCCGTCGAGGGAGTGGGCGTCGGCGCGGGTGCCGGGGGACGGGGAGTCGTTGCGGGTGTTGAAGTAGAGCCGCCCGTCGGGGAGTTCGGCGGCGGTGGTCTCGTTCACGTTCACGTAGCCGTCGGTGTTGTCGTCGGCGTAACCGATGCGCCAGGTCTGGCCGAGGTCGTCGCTGAGCAGACAGTGGCCGCCGTTGTACTTTCCCTCGGTTCCGTTGTCGGTGCCGGTGGGCGGCAGGGAGTGGTTGGCGGGCACGACGATCCGGCCCGTGCCGGTCTGCAGGGCGTGCCCGGGGGTGGTGGCGTACCACCGCCAACTCGCCTTCTTCACCTGCCCGGTGATCTCCCTCCCGGCGGACCAGGTCAGCCCGTCGTCGTCGCAGTGCCGCACCCAGATCCGCCGCCCGTTCGCGGCGGACACCTTGCCGCGGCGGATGGCGTCCTCGGTCGCGGCGGCGGCGTTGCGGACATGGACGAGGAGGATCCGGCCGGTGGTGAGGACGACGGGGGCGGGGTTGCCCGCGAGGTCGGCGCCGTTCTGGACGACGACCTGGAGCGGCCCCCAGGTGCGGCCGCCGTCACTGGAGCGCTTCAGCACCACGTCGATGTTGCCGAAGTCCTCCTGCGAGCCGACCCTCCCCTCGCAGAAGGCCAGCAGGGAACCGGAGTTGGAGCGCACGACGGCGGGGATACGGAAGCTCGCGTAACCCTCTTGTCCGGCGCGGAAGGGAACAGACGTCTCATCAGCCATCCCCGGTCAGTCCCCACCCCGGACGAATTCCCGGTGAACTCCGCCTGACGACTCGTTCGTTGAGGCAGGATGCGACCTCATGGACGCCGTACGGGTAGCGCTGCTGCGCGAGGTGCTCGCGGGAACCGAGTGGGTGGGCGCGACGCGCCGCTTCGCGGGCACGCTGCGTTCCTCCGTCGTGCCGCATGGCGGGGGCCTCCTCCTGGTGGGCACGCAGGAGTACGAGCCGTGGCATCTGGCGGCGCATCTCGTGGACGAGGCGGCATGGTCCGGGACGCCGGAACTGACGCCGACACTCGTACGCCACCGGGTGCGGGAGGGTGATCCCGCGCACCTGTCGACCGGGCTCGGCCGCATCGAGGCGGCGCGCCGCGGGGAGACACTGCTCGTGGTGGCGCCGGACACGCCCGCGGCCCCGCCGGGCGCGGACCTCCTTGAACGGGTGCACGACGCGCGGGCCGCGGGTGCGACGGTGCTGTCCCTTGGTTCGGGGCACGGCGACCTGCGGGCCATGGCGCACGAGGCCCTGCCCGTGCCGGAGTCGCCCGACCTCGACCTCGACCTGGACATGGTCCAGCACCTGGTGAGCGCGGCGGCCGGCGAGAACTCGCTCCCCGCGGCGCGGGGCCGACGCCGCCTGCGCGACCGCCTCTCCCGCCTGGCCGACCAGCTGACGTCGCCGCCTCCGGCACGGTGGTGAGGGAACATGGCCGCTCACGGCGGCGGATAATTCGGTTGCCGCGGTTCATGAACAGCACTGACCATGGCTTTTCGTGTCCATCTCCTCGATATTGCCCGACCTCTCCCCCTGGCGCTCCACGCGCGACTTCCGGCTGCTCTGGGTCCAGGGGCTCGTCACGACCTTCGGCAGCTTCATGGCCCTGGTCGCGCTGCCGTTGCAGATCAAGGACCTGACCGACTCCCCGCTCGCCGTCGGCGCGATGGGCGCGGTCGAGCTGGTGCCGCTGATCGTCTTCGGGCTGTACGGAGGTGCGCTGGCCGACGCGGTCGACCGGCGCCGGGTGATTCTCCTGACGGAGGCCGGGCTCGGCCTGCTGGCGGCGGTGCTCCTGGTGAACGCGCTGCTTCCGCAGCCGCTGCTGTGGCCGCTGTACGTCGTCGCGGCGGGCGTCTCCGCGCTCGCGGGGCTGCAACGCCCGGCGCTGGACTCCCTGATGGCCCGCATCGTGCCGCACGACCAGCTCACCGCGGCCGCCGCGCTCAACTCGCTGCGCTGGAACGTCGGCGCGATCGCGGCCCCCGCGCTCGCGGGCCTGGTCGTCGCCTACGCCGGGCACGCACCCGCGTACGCGGTGACGGTGGTCTCGTTCGCCGCCTCCGTGGCCCTGTGCGTCCGCCTCGCGCCCGCGCCTCCCGCGCACGACGCGCAGAAGCCGTCCCTGCGGGGCCTCGCGGAGGGCGCACGCTTCGCGTGGTCGCGGCCGGTGCTGCTCGGCACGTACGCGATCGACATGGCGGCGATGTTCTTCGCCTTCCCGAACACGATCTTCCCGTTCCTCGCGGAGGATCTCGACGCGGAGTGGTCACTCGGCCTGATGTACGCGGCCGGGGCGGTCGGCTCGCTGCTGCTCAGTCTGACCAGCGGGTGGACGTCACGGGTGCGGCGGCACGGGCTGCTCGTCGTGTTCGGGGCGGCGGGATGGGGGCTCGCGATCACGGCGGCCGGGTGGTTCGGCAACGTCTGGCTCGTCCTTGTGTGCCTGGCGCTGGCGGGCGCGGGCGACATGGTCAGCGGGCTCGGCCGCTCCACCATCTGGAACCAGACGATCCCGGACGAGCTGCGGGGCAGGCTCGCCGGCATCGAAGTGCTCTCCTACAGCGTCGGCCCGCAGCTCGGCCAGGTCCGCGCGGGGGCGGCCGCAGGATGGACGGGCACCCGCAGCGCCATCTGGTCGGGCGGCCTGGCCTGCGTGGCCTCGGTCGCGGCCCTGACGGCGGTGCTGCCGAAGCTGCTCACCTACGACGCGAACACGGACGAGGACGCGGTCCGGCGCCGGGAGGTGTCCGCAGCGACTTGACGAGGCTGACGGACCGTCCCGGCGGCGGGGTCAGGCGCCGCCCCCCTCGCCCCGGGCGTCCTTGTCATGCCACTTCGGGTCGGTCTCCCACTCCAGGTTCCGCTCGGCGGCGGTCTCCATCGCCCGCTGGGCCTCCTCGCGGGAGGCGTACGGCCCGAAGCGGTCCTTGCCCGGACAGTCGGGGCCCTCCTCGACCTTCTTGTGCTCCAGGCAGTAGAACCACTCACCCGGTTTACCGACGGTCCGCTTCTTGAACAGTGCCATGTGATCTGCTCCTCTCTCTCCAGCCATGCTGCCCCACCACCGCTGGTTAGACTCGCTTGCATGTCTGGCCAGTCACTGCTCGTACCAGGGGAGCTCTCTCCCATCCGCCCCGTTCCGGGAAACATCAGGCGCCCGGAGTACGTGGGGAAACCCGCGCCCACCCCGTACACGGGGCCCGAGGTGCAGACCCCCGAGACCATCGAGCTGATGCGCACCGCGGGTCGCATCGCCGCCCGCGCGATGGCCGAGGCGGCCAAGCACATCGCGCCCGGGGTGACCACCGATGAGCTGGACCGCGTCGCCCACGCGTACATGTGCGACCACGGCGCCTACCCCTCCACGCTCGGCTACCGCGGCTTCAAGAAGTCGCTGTGCACCTCCGTCAACGAGGTCATCTGCCACGGCATCCCGGACTCCACCGTCCTGAACGACGGCGACATCATCAACCTCGACGTGACCGCGTACATCGGCGGGGTGCACGGCGACAACAACGCCACGTACCTGGTCGGTGACGTCGACGAGGAGTCGGCGCTCCTCGTGGAGCGGACCCGCGAGTCACTCGCGCGGGCCATCAAGGCGGTCAAGCCCGGCCGCCAGATCAACATCATCGGCCGCGTCATCGAGTCGTACGCCAAGCGCTTCGGCTACGGCGTCGTCCGCGACTTCACCGGCCACGGCATCAACACGTCCTTCCACTCCGGCCTGATCGTCCCGCACTACGACAGCCCGCACGCCACGACGGTGATCCAGCCCGGCATGACGTTCACCATCGAGCCGATGCTGACGCTCGGCACGCATGAGTACGACATGTGGGAGGACGGCTGGACCGTGGTGACGAAGGACCGCAAGCGGACCGCGCAGTTCGAGCACACGCTCGTGGTGACGGACAGCGGGGCGGAGATCCTTACGCTTCCCTGAGCTCCGAGCGGGTAGCTTTTTTACCGACAGGACGTCGGGAACCAGTTGACTTAGGTAAGCCTAACTTGGATGATCGGTAGCGGTCGACTGGTTCCCGCCTTCTTCGGCTTCGGCTCTCTCCCGCTTCGGAGGTCCCTCATGGATCCGTTCTCCACGGTCATCCGCACCGCGTCGCACGAGCAGCACACGGAGGCGGAGACCTCGACGTTCATGAGCGACCTGCTCGGCGGCAGGCTCGGCGTGGACGCGTACGCGCGCTACACGGAACAGCTGTGGTTCGTGTACCGCGCCCTGGAGGACGGCGCCGCTGCGCTGAAGGACGATCCGGTCGCGGGGCCGTTCATACAGCCCGAGCTGCTGCGCGTCGCGGAGCTGGAGCGGGACCTCGCGCACCTGCGGGGCGCGGGCTGGAAGACGTCCGCCACTCCCCTGCCCGCCACGGCTGCGTACGCGGCGCGGGTCGCGGAGTGCGCCCAGGAGTGGCCCGGTGGTTACGTCGCCCACCACTACACCCGCTACCTCGGCGATCTCTCCGGCGGCCAGATCATCCGCGGCAAGGCGGAACAGACATGGGGCTTCGCCCGGAAGGGCGACGGCGTCCGTTTCTACGTCTTCGAGAACATCGCCAACCCGGCCGCGTTCAAGCGGGGCTATCGGGAGCTGCTCGACGGGTTGGGGGAAGTGGTCCCGGACGAGCTCGAGCGCCAGCGGATCGTGGACGAGTGCAAGCGCGCTTTCGCTTTGAATACGGGGGTTTTCCGCGAGCTGGGGGATGAGTTCCCGCTGACGGCGTGAGAGCAGAAGATTCAGCCCCTCCGGCGTTTGAGGAGCGGGGTCCGGGGCGGAGCCCCGGTTTCGGGAAGGGGCGGGGTTGGGGAAAAGACCGCCGGAGGCAGACCTCAGCCCCCACCCAGCCGCACCCGACCCCCCACCTCGATCAAACCCCCGGGCGCCGGCGCCGTGAGGATCTGTGAGCCGCGTCCCTGCGTGATGTTGAGCGCCCGCCCAAGACGCCCCGTCAGGAGCAGCGCCGCCGCCCCCGTAGCCTCGTCCTCCCGGATGCCGTCGTCCCGCCCGGGGAAGGCCCGCGCCCGCACCCTCCCCGCCGCCTCGTCCTCCCACGCCCACGCGTAGATCCACTCCCCCGGCGGGGGCACCGTGAGGGCGTCCACCTCGGCCGGGGTTGCGTACGAGCGAAGGACGCGCCCCGGCGCCCACTCCGCCCGCGCAGCGATCCAGCTGAACTCCCCGTCCTGGCGGGCCCCCACGACCCCGGCGGGTGTGACCAGCTCAGGGACGTCGAGGAGCCAGGACGCCCCCACGCAGGGGTGCCCGGCGAAGGGCAGCCGCAGGGTGGGGGTGTAGATGTCGATGACCCCGCGCTCGGGGTCATCGACGAACACCGTCTCGCTGAAGCCGAGCTTCGCCGCGACCTCCTGCCGCTCACCCCGCCCGGGAACGCGGGCCCCGTCACGCACGACACCCAGCTCATTGCCGTGCCGACCGTCGGGCCCGCAGAACACCCGGAGTACATCGAGACCGTCAGGCAGTTGCGTCATCCCGGCATTCAAGCATCCCGGGCTTCGCGCCTCCCAGATATTTCAGGACGCCCGGCTGTGTCAGGACGACCGGCGGCGAGCCACGTAGACCGCTCCGGCGCCCGCGACGGCAATCGCCCCCGCGGCCCCGAGCACCGCACCCGTCGGCACCGACGCACCGGTGGACGCCAGCGAACCCCCCGTACCGCCGCCGACCGTGCCGCCACCGCCGAGGTCCGACGAACCCCCGCCGGTGGAGCCGGAGTCGGCAGAGCCGCCCGTCGAGCCGCCGCCGCCCGGCAGTTCCGCGCCGTCGGCGACCGAGAGCGCCACCGTCACGGGGTCGATCGCGTCGCCCTCCTTGTAACTGGACGGCGCGTCCTCGCTCTCGAACTGCTTCGCGCCGGCCGCGGTGAACGCAGCGGGCACCTTGTCGAGCACGACGACATCGTCCTTCGCCGCGTACGACGCCTTGGAGAGGTCGAGCGTCGCGAACTTCACGTCGTTGTCGGTGCCCTTGGGCGTGGTGACGTCCACCGTCAGCGTGCCCTTGGTGCCGTCCGCGGCCACCTTGATGTCGCTGAACTTCATGTCGATGCCGTGCGCCTTGTACTGGAAGCGGACGGCGCCGCCGAAGGACGCGTTCAGCTTCTTGGCGTCGCTGTCGACCTCACCCTTGGCGTACGGGAAGTCGTAGCCGTTGTCGTTCTTCTCGGCGCCATCGGAGGGCGTGGCGTCGCCGCCGGACTCGATGTAGCGGCGGAAGCTCTCCTTCACGCCCCAGGCGAGCGACCCGTCGTGGACCTTCCCCGCCTCCTGCGAGGGCGCGGGCTTCGAAGTGGACGACGTGGGAGCGGGGGTGGGCGAGGCCGTCGTCGAGCCGGACGGCGTGGGGGTGGCCGTCGGCTTCGGTGTCGAGGTCGGCTTGTCCGTGGGCGTCGGCGTGGGCGTCGGGGTCGGGGTGCCCGTCGGAGGCGTCTTCTGTGCGACGGTCAGCGGGTCGCCGTCCGCGCCCGTGTACCGGCCACCGCCGCCGAGTGCCTCGTCCGCCTCCTTCGTCAGCTTGGTCTTCATGTCGGCCATGGTGCGCGTGACGGTGACGTCGGCAAGGGGCACGTCCTCCTTGGGCGTACCGCCTTCTCTGGTGACGTCGGCCGTGATCTTCGCCTTGGCGCTGTCGAAGCGGACGTCCGTGAGCTTGACGTCGAAGCGGTGCAGCTCGGAGGTGAAGTTCACGCTGCCCTTGAAGGCCAGGTCGACGGTGTGCTTCTCGGAGTCGTAGGTCCCCGCCCCGTCGACGAAGCTCAACGGCCCGTTCCCGGCAGCCTGTTCGGCGCCGCCGGCGACGGTGATCTTGCCGGCCGCTATGCCGGTCACATAGCTGCGGTAGCTCTCCTTGACGCCCCACGTCAGCCGGTAGTCCTTCAGCGGCACTTCGGCCGCGGACACGGGGGCGGCCGCCAGGACGGTGGCACCGAGCGCCACAGCGGTGGCGGCGGCCGAGGCGAGGGCTATGGGGCGGCGAATGGCTGCCATGGTCAGTGGTCTCCTTGGAGTGAGGCGAAGTGAAGTGGCTGGGGGGTGCGAGGCAAGGCGGGGCAGGGCGATGCGGCTGCGTCAGGCCTGGTCGGCGCCGCGCCGTTTGCGTACGACTCCGAACGTGACCGCCGCGGCGAGCAGCACCGCCACGCCCGCGCCGATGCCGATCGGCAGGGCGGGTGACGAGGAGTCGGAGGAGTCGGCGGCGTTCTCGGTCTTCGGCTCGGCGGCCTTCTTCGCCTGCGGCGTCGGGCTCGCGGAGGAGCCGAGGTCCGGCAGCGCGGGCAGCTTCGCGTCCGCGTCGAGGGCGACGGCGAGCGAGAGCGGGTCCATCGCGGAGCCCGCCTTGTACATGCCGCCGAACGCCTTGGCGCCGTCGGCGGTGAGCTTCGACGGCACTTCGGTGAGGGAGACGAGCCCGTCCTTGGGCTTCAACTCCCCCGCGGCGAAGGTGATCAGCGGCGCCTTCTTCAGCGTGACGCCCTTGTAGCCCTTGCTCCGGACGGAGGCGAAGAGCGTGCCCTTGCCGTCCTCGGCCTCGACGGCGACCTTGCTCAGCGTGAGGTCGAGGCCGTGTTCGCCGGTGAAGCGCACCGCGCCCGCGAAGTCCGCGTCGAGGGTCTGCTTCTTCTTGTCGTACGTCCCCTCGCCCTGGGGGAAGCGGAAGAGCGCGCCGCCGTCCTGGGCTCCGGCGGACAGTTTCCACTCGCCCTTGGCGATGGACCCGGTGACGTACTCGCGGAAGGTGCGGCGCACACCCCAGTCGACGGCGGCGTCCTCGATCCGGCCCGCCTTCGCCTTCTCACCGGAGGACTTCGAGGGCTTCGGTGCGGGCTTCTTCGACTGCTTGCCGGGGGCGGGCTTCGCCGCGAGGTCGGTGGACAGGCTCACCCGGTCGAGCTCGGTGCCCGCCGTGTAGTACCCGGCGAAGGCCTTCGCGCCCTGCGAAGTGAGCGTCGCGGGGAGGTTGTCGAGGGCGATCGGGCCCGAGCCGCCCTTCATGTCGACGCCGGACATACCGAGGGTCGCGAGCGGCACCTGGGCGTTGGTCGTGACCTTGCCCGTGCCCTTCTGCTTGCTCACCATGTCGGCGTAGAGCGTGCCGGAGCCGCCGGAGATCTTGACGGTGGGGCGGCTGATGGTGAGGTCGAGCTCGTACGAGCCGCCCTTCTTGTGCCCGAGGAAGTGCACCCCGCCCAAGAACCCGGCGCTGAAGGCCCCGCTGTCCGGGTCGTACGAGCCCTTCGCCGAGTGGAAGCGGAACTGGCTGCCGCCGACCGTGGCGGCGCCGCCCTGGAGCGTCGAACTCCCCTGGGCGATGGGCCCGGTGACGTAGCTCTGAAAGGAGGATTTGATGCCCCAGTCGAGCCGTCCGCCCTGGACCGTGCGGTCCTCCGCGTGCGCGGTGGCCGCGGGAAGCAGTGCTCCGACGAGTGTGGTGAGCACGGCCACGGCTCCGGCGCGGGCGATGGCTCGCGCCTGTCTTGACGACGACATGGGCACCCTCCAGGTGTGGCTAATGAGGTAAGGCTAACCTAAACTACGATCACTCCGGCTGGAACCCCCATCCCGGCCACCCGGACCCGGGCACCGCACCGCGGAGCCCCGGCGGGGCCCTCAACAGCACGACAGGACGGTGGACTTCGGTGCGTATGCCGCGCTCACTCCGTATCGCCGGCGCGTGGACCGCCGTTCTCGCCCTGGCCCTCACGGGCTGTGGTTCGTCGTCGGACGACGGCGGCGGGGCATCACCCAAGGCGAAGGCGGCGGCCTCGGCGCCCCACCGGGTCGAGCCCCTGGCGTCGCGCCCCGACCCCGCGCTCCCGACCACCGTCACGTCGGCCGACGGCAAGAAGGTCACCGTCGAGGACACGAGCCGGATCGTGCCCCTCACCGGCAGCCTGAGCGAGATCGTCTTCACGCTCGGCCTCGGCGAGAACGTCGTGGCCCGCGACATCACCGCCACCTTCGAGCAGGCGAAGAAGCTGCCGGTGGTGACACGTGCGCACGACGTCTCGGCGGAGAGCGTCCTCTCCCTGAAGCCGACGGTCGTCCTCGCGGACACCACGACGGGGCCGGCGGAGGCGATCGGCCAGATACGTGACGCGGGCATCCCGCTGGTCGTGTTCGACCCGGCGAAGGGCCTCGACGACGTGGGCCCCCGGATCGACGCGGTGGCCAAGGCACTGGGCGTCGCGAAGTCGGGCGAAGAGCTCAAGTCCCGTACGCAGGAACGCATCGCGAAGGTGCGCGAGGGCATCCCGGCGTCCGCCCGCACCGAGAAGCCCCGCGTCGCCTTCCTCTACCTGCGCGGCTCCGCCTCCGTCTATCTGCTCGGCGGTCGCGAGTCCGGCGCGAGTTCACTCCTGGAGGCGGCGGGCGCGGTCGACGCGGGCAAGGCCTCGGGGCTCAAGAAGGACTTCACCGCGATCACCAGCGAGGCGCTGGCCAAGGCGGCGCCGGACGCGATCCTGGTCATGTCCAAGGGGCTCGAATCGGTCGACGGCGTGGACGGTCTGCTCAAGGTCCCGGGGGTCGCCGAGACCCCGGCCGGCCTCGACCGCCGCATCGTCTCGGTCGACGACGGAGTGCTCCTCAACTACGGGCCGCGTACGGACCAGGTCCTGAAGTCCTTGGTGGAGCAGTTGTACGGGGGCGGTCAGAAGTGACCGTCCTGACCAAGGCGGCGGACGCCGGTCCCGGCACGCGGGAGCCCGCGACTCGCCGAAGCCGGCGCGGCGCGGCCACCTCCCTGACCGCCGGGCTCACGGCCGTCCTCGTCCTTCTCTGTTTGCTCTCCGCGGGCATCGGCGCGTACGACATCCCCCTCGGGGACGTCCTCGGTTCCGTGCAGCACCGGATCGGGCTCGGCGGAAACGCGCTCGACCGGGTCGGCGAGAGCGTCCTGTGGAACGTGCGGCTGCCGCGCGTGACGCTCGCGCTGCTCGTCGGCGGGTCGCTCGGCTGCGCGGGGGCGCTCATGCAGGGCGTGTTCGGCAATCCGCTCGCCGAGCCCGGCGTCATCGGGATCTCCGCGGGCGCGGCCGTCGGCGCGGTGGCGTCGATCGCGCTCGGCCTCAGCTTCTTCGGCAACTGGACCGTGACGGTCTGCGCTTTCGTCGCCGGTCTCGCCACCGTCCTTCTCGTGTACGTCCTTTCGCGCGACGGCGGCCGTACGGAGGTCGTCACGCTCATCCTCACCGGGATCGCCGTGAACGCGTTCGCGGGGGCGCTGATCGGGCTCTGCATCTTCTTCGCGGACAACGCGCAGATCACCCAGATCACGTTCTGGCAGCTCGGCTCGCTGGCGGGGGCGACGTGGCCGAAGGTGCTCGCCGTGCTGCCGTGTGCGGTGGCCGGGCTCGCCGTGGCGCCGCTGTACGCAAGGAAGTTGGACCTGCTCGCGCTCGGCGAGCGGCCCGCGCGGCATCTGGGGGTGGACGTCGAGCGGCTGCGGCTCGTGCTCGTCCTGGTGGTGGCGCTGCTGACCGCCGCCGCCGTGGCCGTCGCCGGGATCATCACGTTCGTCGGCCTGCTCGTCCCGCATCTGCTGCGGATGGCGGCGGGGCCCGGCCACCGGTTCCTCGTGCCGGGCAGTGCGCTGGGCGGGGCGGTCGTCCTGGTCGGCGCGGATCTCGCGGCGCGGACGGTGGCGGCTCCCGCGGAGCTGCCGCTGGGGGTGCTCACCGCGCTCTTCGGGAGCCCGTTCTTCTTCTGGCTGCTGCGCAGGACCCGTCGTAAGCAAGGGGGTTGGGCATGATCGGGCGGATCGCACGTCGGTTGTTCGGACCCGGCGGCGGGCGGGACACCCTGCCGGCGAGCTTCGCGCCCGGCGACGTACTCGCCGACGCGTCGGAGCTGGTGGTGCGGCTCGGCGGGCGCGAGGTCCTGTCCGGGGTGTCCCTCACCGCGCGGGCGGGTGAGGTGCTTGCCCTGGTCGGGCCCAACGGAGCGGGGAAATCGACCCTGTTGGCCGCGCTGGCCGCGGATGTTCCGGTGGAGGCGGGGGTGGTGCGGGTCTGCGGGCGTCCTGTCACGGCGTGGCCCGCGCGTGAACTCGCCCTGCGGCGCGCGGTGTTGCCGCAGGCCGCCGCGCTCTCCTTCCCCTTCGCGGTCGAGGATGTCGTACGGATGGGGCGTGCGCCCTGGGCGGGGACGGTGCGGGAGGAGGACGACGACCGTGTCGTGCGGGAGTCGATGGCCGCGACGGAGGTGGGTGCTTTCGCCGCCCGTTCCTTCTCCGCGCTGAGCGGGGGTGAGCGGGCGCGGGTCGCGCTGGCGCGGGTCCTTGCCCAGCGGGCGCCCTTGCTCCTCCTGGACGAGCCGACCGCGGCGCTCGACCTCCGCCACCAGGAGCTGGTCCTGCGGATCTGCCGGGAGCGGGCCGCTGCGGGGGATGCGGTGGTGGTGGTCCTGCATGACCTGGGTCTGGCTGCGGCGTATGCGGATCGGGTGGCGGTGCTGTGTGACGGGCGCGTCGCCGCGGAGGGGCCGCCGGCCGGGGTCTTCACCGGCGACCTCCTCACCGAGGTCTACCGGCAGCCGGTCGAGGTCTTCCCGCACCCGCGAACGGGGGCTCCGCTGGTGGCTCCGGTACGAAGTTAGGGATTGCCCCCCGCCAAACCCTTGACCTGCACTTTGCCCTCCGCACAGGTAAGGCACAGTTAAGTTAGGTTCCCCTCACCAGCACGCCGGAGTAAGTCCGTGCCCCGCCTTGGAGCCACCTATGCGCCCCGCCAGACTCCCTGTCGCCACTGCCACCGCCATCGCCGCGGTGGCGGCCCTCACCGCCGTCACGGGCTGCACCGAGAAGAGCGACGCGAAGGGTGGGGGCAACACCGTCGAGGTGACCGCCACCGACGACACCTGTGAGGTCTCGAAGACGAAGCTCAGTTCGGGGCACGTCGAGCTCGCCATCGAGAACAAGGGCTCCAAGGTCACCGAGGTATATCTCCTCTTCCCCGACGACCGCATCGTCAGCGAGCGCGAGAACATCGGCCCCGGCACGAAGCAGAAGCTCACCGCCGAGGTGAAGTCCGGTTCGTACCAGATCGCCTGCAAGCCCGGCATGAAGGGCGACGGCATCCGCCAGAAGGTCACCGTCAGCGGCGGCAAGGCCGTCAAGCGTGACCCGCGCCTGGACAAGGCCGTCGCCGACTACCGTGCCTACGCGCAGGAGCAGGCCGACGCCACGCTCCCCAAGGTGAAGCTCTTCACCGACGCCGTCCGCGAGGAAGACATCGAGGGCGCCAAGAAGGCGTACTCCACCTCCCGCATCGGCTGGGAGCGCACCGAGCCCGTCGCCGAGTCCTTCGGTGACATCGACCCGAAGGTCGACCTGCGCGAGGACGGTCTCGAGGACGGCCAGGACCTGGAGAAGGACTGGACGGGCTGGCACCGCCTGGAGCGCTCCCTGTGGAAGGACAAGAAGCTCGGCGCGCGTGACAAGGAGCTCGCCACGCAGCTCGACAAGGACCTCAAGGACTGGCAGAACCGCGTCGGCAAGGCGGAGATCACTCCGACCTCCATGGCCAATGGCGCCAAGGAGCTCCTCGACGAGGTCGCCACCGGCAAGGTCACCGGCGAGGAGGAGCGCTACTCGCACACCGACCTCGTCGACTTCAAGGCGAACGTCGAGGGAGCGGAGAAGGCGTACGGGCTGTTGAAGGCCGTCGCCTCGGAGAACGATCCGGCGCTGACCAAGGAGCTCGACAAGCAGTTCGCGGCCCTGGACAAGCTGCTCGGCAAGTACCGCGAAGGCGGTGGCAAGGACTCGTATGAGTTCACGTCGTACAACAAGGTCGGCAAGGCGGACCGCAAGGAGCTCCAGGACGGCGTCAACGCGCTCGCCGAGCCGCTGTCGAAGCTGGCCGCCGCCGTCGTGAACAGCAAGTAGCAGCAGGGGACCGCACGATGGCTGAGAGCACGCACGACACCGAGGCCGAGACCGAGACCGACGGCGGGGACGTCGGCAACTCCGGGTCACCTTCCCGGCGTTCGCTGCTCGGCTGGGGTGGCGCCGGGCTCGCGCTCGGCGCCGCCGTCACCGGGGGCGCCGTCGCGGTGGCCCGGTCCGGGGACGAGGCCGTGCCCGCCGCGTCGGCGGGCGGCGCGGTCGCCTTCCTCGGCAGGCACCAGGCGGGCATCGCCACGCCCGTCCAGGACCGGCTGCACTTCGCCGCGTTCGACGTGAAGACGGATGACCGGGAGGAGTTCGTACAGCTCCTGAAGGACTGGACGAAGGCCGCCGCCCGGGTGACTGCGGGCCACGAGGTCGGTGAGGGCGCCTTCGGCGGGCTCGCGGAGGCGCCGCCGGACGACACGGGCGAGGCGCTCGGCCTCAAGCCCTCCCGGCTCACCCTCACCATCGGCTTCGGGCCGGGCCTCTTCGAGAAGTTCGGGCTCGCGGACCGGCGGCCCGAAGCCCTCGTCGACCTGCCGAAGTTTCCCGGCGACAATCTCGACGCGTCCCGCGGTGGCGGCGACCTCTGCGTGCAGGCCTGCGCGGACGACCCGCAGGTCGCCGTGCACGCCATCCGCAACCTCGCCCGCATCGGCTTCGGCAAGGTCGCGGTGCGCTGGTCGCAGCTCGGGTTCGGGAAGACGTCCTCCACGACGCCGGGGGCGCAGACCCCTCGTAACCTCTTCGGGTTCAAGGACGGCACCCGCAATGTGTCGGGCGAGGACGACTCCGCGCTCGCGAAGCATGTGTGGGTCGGCGAGAAGGACGGGCCGGGGTGGATGGTGGGCGGTTCGTATCTCGTCGCGCGTCGTATCCGCATGAACGTCGAGACCTGGGACCGGACGCCGCTCGGTGAGCAGGAGGACATCTTCGGGCGCGACAAGCGCGTGGGCGCGCCGGTCGGCAAGGCCAAGGAGCACGACGAGCCGTTCCTGAAGGCGATGAAGCCCGATGCGCACGTCCGGCTCGCGCACCCCGACTCCAACGACGGTGCGACGATCCTGCGCCGCGGCTACTCCTTCACGGACGGCACCGACGGCCTGGGCCGCCTGGACGCGGGGCTCTTCTTCCTGGCGTACCAGCGGGACGTGCGCACCGGTTTCATCCCGGTGCAGCGCAGTCTGGCGCGCGCCGACGTTCTCAACGAATACATCCAGCACGTGGGTTCAGCGGTCTTCGCGATCCCGCCGGGCGTCCGGAACAAGGACGACTGGTGGGGCCGGGCACTGTTCGGCTGAGGCCTGAGGGGGTCTGACAGACATGTTCGGCAATTACCTGATCGGCCTGCGCGAAGGTCTTGAGGCCAGCCTGGTCGTCTGCATCCTCATCGCCTATCTGGTGAAGACGGAGCGGCGCGACGCCCTCAGGCCCATCTGGATCGGCATCGGCGTCGCGTGCGCCCTGGCGCTCGGCTTCGGCTGCGCGCTCACCTTCGGTTCGCAGGAGCTGACGTTCAAGGCGCAGGAGGCGCTGGGCGGTTCGCTGTCGATCGTCGCCGTCGCCCTGGTGACGTGGATGGTCTTCTGGATGCGGCGTACGGCCCGGCATCTCAAGGCGGAGTTGCACGGCAAGCTGGACGCGGCCCTGCAGATGGGCACGGGCGCCCTGGTCGCGACCGCATTCCTCGCCGTGGGCCGGGAGGGCCTGGAGACCGCGCTGTTCGTGTGGGCCTCGGTGCGGGCATCGGGCGACGGTACGCCAGGACCGCTGATCGGCGTGCTCCTGGGTCTGGCCACGGCGATCGCTCTCGGCTGGCTGTTCTACAAGGGCACGGTCCGCATCAACCTGGCGAAGTTCTTCACCTGGACCGGCGCGATGCTGGTGGTCGTGGCGGCGGGCGTACTGGCGTACGGCGTCCATGACCTGCAGGAGGCGGAGTTCCTGGGCGGGCTGCGGAACAAGGCGTTCGACATCAGCGCGACGATCCCTCCGGACAGTTGGTACGGCACGCTTTTGAAGGGTGTCTTCAACTTCCAGCCCGACCCGACGGTTGTCCAGGTCACGGTGTGGCTGCTGTACCTGATCCCGACGCTCGCGCTCTTCTTCGCCCCGGTAGGGTTCGGGCCCGGGAAGGGGAAGGTGAACGCAACGCATGAGCAGGCTTCCAAGGCAGCGCACTCCGATGCGGGACGGCAGGTCGCGACGGCCGGTCCGGTACGCGATGGTGGCGTCGACGGTGACCGTACTGACGGTGACGGCGAGCGGGTGCGTGACGGTGCACGGGGAGCGGGAGGTCGTCCCGTCGGCGACGAAGGCTGAGGCCGAACGTGCGCTGAAGGACTTCCTCACCGCGTACAACAAGGCGGACAAGGCGTACGATCCGGCCCTGGACGCGGCCCGGGTCACCGGACCGCTGAGCGCCATCAATCAGGCGGGGCTGAAGTCGAACCGCGCCCAGCACCCGGACGGCAATCCCGGACAGGTGCCGCTGAAGCTGACGGACGCGAAGTTCACGATCCCCAAGAAGGCCGGCTGGCCGCGGTGGTTCGTCGCCGACACGCATGCCAATCGCCGGGAGGACATGCGCTGGCTGTTCGTCTTCACGAAGGGCAGCGCCGACCAGCTGTGGGAGGCCTCCTACCTGAACCTGGTGTCGCCCCAGAAGCTGCCCGAGCTGAAGAAGGACAAGGACGGCTGGGCGGAACCGGTCGCGGTGAACTCCAAGGCCCTCGCGGTGGCGCCGAAGAACCTCGGCAAGGAGTACACGTCGTATCTGAAAACGGGCGGCGACGTGTTCGCGCCGGGCGACCACACGTCGACGTGGAAGGCGTTCCGCGACAAGAACACCAAGCGCCGCGGCATCGCCGTGCAGTACATCGACGAGCCGCAGAACGAGGGAACGTTCGCGCCGGTGGGCCTGCGCACCGAGGACGGCGGGGCGATGGTCTTCTTCTCGACGCACCACTACGAGAAGCAGACCGCGGCGAAGGGCGTGAACCTCACCGTCGAGCCCGCGGTGAAGCCTCTCCTCAAGGGCGAGGTCAGGCAGTCGGTGACGCTGGAGCGCGTCTCCAACCAGGTCGTCGTCGACCCGGCGGGTTCGGGCAAGGTGGCGTTCCTGAGCCGCATCCAGGGCCTGACGGGCGCGAAGGGCGAGTAACCGCGCGCAGGCGTCAGCCCCGCAACGGCCAGGCCGCGACGTCGTGCTGGGGCTCGCCCGCGACGCGGGCGCACTCGTCGGTGAGCGTCTCCAGGAGCGTCAGCGGGTCGGGAAGCTCGTGTTCGGGGCCGCGGATCCAGTGGACCGCCAGGTCACCGGGGAGCCGCGCGGGCGGCACGAGGACGTACGAACCGCGGCAGTGCCAGCGCAGGCCGGGGTGTTCGTTCGTGGTCTCGGGGTGGCAGTCCAGCTCGCAGGGCCACCACTCGTCCTCGTCCTCGGGGGTGCCGCGGGTGAGCGTGAAGAAGAGCATCCGCCCCTCGTCCATGGGGCCCTCGGACTCGGCGACGGGGCCGACGTCGATGCCGTCGGCGAGCAGCCTTCCGAGGGCCTCGCGGCCTGCGGCGAGCGGTACGTCGAGTACGTCGTGGACCATGCCGGTCGCGGTGATGAAGTTGGCCTGCGGCTGGTGCCTGGCCCAGCGCTCGATCTGCCCGCGGTCGGTGGTGGACTGCGTCTGCCAGGCGAAGGAGATGGGGTGCCTGGCGGGGGTGGGACAGCCGATGCGGTCACAGGAACATCTGTACGCGGAGGGGTGCGCGGCCGGTGAGAGTGGCAGACCCGCCGCCGCGGCGGCGACGAGCAGGGCCTCGCGGCCCGCCTCCTCACCTGCCGTGTCCTCCGGTCGGGGACGTCGGCGAAGCCACTGGGAAATCCTGCTCTGCCCGCCGGACCGGCGGCCGAACTCCGCGCCCATCTATCCCCTCACCTCGCATGTGTGCCGAGAAGCATCTCCCATGGTCGCACCATCCTGCTCCTCGGGGGGCCAGAGCCCACATCCGGGGTAGCGGGGGTGATGCAAGGCGCAGGGTGACATCGCGCGTCATTGCGTACTAACCGGTGATTTGCCCGCCTACCGTGTTCGCCATGGTCACCAGGACTGTGCTCACGGGACTCTCGGGGCTCATGAGCCTCACCACACTGGCTCTCGCGGCGCCCACGGGACCGCTCGCCCCGCTCGAATGGGTCCGCGGCGGCCCCCTCACGGTGGAGGCCCTCCCCGGCATCACCTACACCGCGCACCGCGGGGGCGCCCTGGAGGTGCCGGAGAACAGCATGTCGGGCCTGGTGGCGGCGTACAAGCGCGGCACGTCGCAGGTCATCGACGTCGATACGCGGATACTGCGGGACGGCACCCTCGTGGCCATGCACGACGCGACCCTGGACCGTACGACGACGTCGAAGGGCCCGGTGCGCACGCTGACCCTGCGCGAGTGGCGCAAGGTGCGGCTGCGGCCGGGCCCCGGTCTGCCCGGCAGCTGGCGCTCCGAGCGGCCGCCCACGGTCGCCGAGGTCCTGGACCGTTTCGGCGGGCGGATCGTGCTGATGCTGGAGGCGAAGGACCCGAGCAGCCTGCGCAAGCTCGGCTCGCTGATCCGCGCCCGCGGCCTGACGCGCTCGGTGTTCGTGAACTCCAATGAGCCAGGAGTCGCCGCGCGCGCCCACGGCATGGGCCTGCTCGCGCAGCTGTGGCGCTCCAAGGCACAGATGCGCACGGACCGGCCCGAGCGGTGGGCCGGGTTCGTGGACGTCCTGGACGTGGATCACAAGGCGCGGGACGTGGATCTCCTGCGCGCCGTCCACTCCGGGGTCCCCCGGGTGTGGGCGCACACGGTGACCACGCCGCGTCAGCGCGACCGCGCGCTGCGGCTCGGCTGCAACGGCGTGATCACGGATACCCCGGGGCTCCTCGCGCGGACGCCGGTGAAGGGGGCCAAGGGCGTGAGCGCCACCGGTCTTCGGCACGGGTGGCCGGTCAACTCCGCGTGACCGCCGGGGTGACCATCGGCGGGCACGGACGCGGGTGCGGTCAGCGCGGCGCGATGCCGTAGAGGGCGTACTCGACGAGCTTGTCGGCGTACTCGTGCGTGAGCGGGCCGGTGCGCTGCATCCAGCGCTGGGCGAGCGGGCCCGTCCACAGCTCCAGGGCGATGCGGGGGTCCACGTCGGCCGCGACATGGCCGGCTTCCTGGGCGATCTCGATGCGCCGCACGTACATCTGAAGGCCGGGCTCCAGGAGCTTCTCCACGAACTCGGCGCCGAGCTCGGAGTTGAGCATGCCCTCGGCGGCGAGCGCCCGCCACGGGGCGTCGTACTTGGGATTCCTGAACTCGTCGATGGTGGCCCGCATGACGAGCTTGAGGTCCGCCTCCAGATCCCCGGAGTCCGGGATCTCGGTCGGGGTCAGGTCGCGGCCCGCGTTGTCGCTCGCCTCCTGGTGCGCCTGCTCGCCGAGGTCCACGAAGGCGTCGAGCAGGACGGCGCCCTTGGACGGCCACCAGCGGTAGATCGTCTGCTTGCCCACGCCCGCGCGGGCGGCGATCGCCTCGATCGTGAGCTTGCCGTACCCGACCTCGGAGACCAGTTCGAGGGCGGCGTCATAGATCGCGCGGCGCGAGCGTTCGCTGCGGCGCTTGGAGTCAGGGGCGGGTTTCGTGGCCATGCCGTCGAATGTAGCAGCGGACGAGCCGAGACGTACCGTCTCGTAATCCCTTGACAAGACGAACCGTCTCGTTCAAAGTGGTCACGTGAGCGAGACGATACGTCTCGTCGGAAGCACTCTCGATCCGGAGGTACGCACATGTCGCGAGGTGGAGCAGGAAACATGCTGGGCGTGGGCGGTACGCGCACCAACCTCTCCCGCAAGGCGCTGCGCGGCGGGGGCCGCGGCGGTCAGATCGGCGGCGGGCTCAGTCCGCAGGCGCAGAAACGTGAGCTGCTGCGCAAGCTCCAGGAAGGCCGATCGGCGCGCGGCCAGTCGTGAGAACGGGACGTGGACGGCGCCTTGACCGTCCACCGCCCCGGGTGGACCACTCGCTGAACCACCCGTTCAGATCACAGCGCGAGGGCTCCTCAGACCGCACCATGGGCAGCAACTGCCCCGCCATGGGCAGTAACTGACCATCGCGGTACGTGAGGAGCCCTCGTTGAGTCGTTTTCCTCGTCGCGCCACACCCCGGCGCTATCTGATGTGCTCACCCGCACACTTCAAGGTCACGTACTCCATCAACCCCTGGATGGACCCCTCGAAACCGGTCGACGTCCCGCTGGCCATCGCCCAGTGGGAGGACCTGCGCGACCGCTACCGCTCGCTCGGCCACACCGTCGAGGAGCTCGCCCCGCGTCCCGGCCTGCCGGACATGGTCTACGCCGCGAACGGCGCGACCGTCGTCGACGGCCGTGTGCTCGGCGCGCGGTTCGCCCACCCCGAGCGCGGCGACGAGGCGGTCGCCCACCTGGAGTGGTTCCGGGAGCACGGCTTCACGGACCTCCACGAACCCACGCACATCAACGAGGGCGAGGGCGACTTCGCCGTCACCTCCTCGTACGTCCTTGCCGGGCGCGGCTTCCGGGCCAGCCCGCTGTCGCACGGGGAGGCGCAGGAGTTCTTCGGCCGCCCGGTCATCGGACTCGATCTCGTCGACCCCCGCTACTACCACCTGGACACGGCGCTCGCGGTGCTCGACGACGCGGCGGACGAGGTCATGTACTACCCGCCCGCGTTCTCACCGGGCAGCCAGGCGGTTCTGCGGCGCCTGTTCCCCGGGGCGCTGATCGCCGAGGAGCCGGACGCGGTGGCCCTCGGGCTCAACGCGGTCTCCGACGGCCTGCACGTACTGCTCCCGCAGGCCGCGGTCGGCCTCTTCGCACCGCTGCGTGAGCGTGGCTTCGAACCGGTCGCGATGGATCTGAGCGAGCTGCTCAAGGGCGGCGGCAGCGTGAAGTGCTGCACACAGGAGCTACGCGTCTAGCGCGTCGCCGTCGTGGGGCGGCCAGGTGTCGCCCCACTCCGCGTCGCGGGCCGCGCGGTACAACGGGCCGTGGCGCTTGGTCACCGTCTCGCGGTGCAGCGTCTCGTCCGCGGCGCACAGGTCGAGCAGGACCTGGCCCTTGCGGATCTGCGGCTTGCGCACGACGCGCTTGCGCGCCGGTTCGGCGTCGAAGCGGACGGCCGCCACATAGCTGAACTTCTCGTCCTCGTACGCCAGCGAACCGCCCTTGACCTGCCGGTGCAGGGAGGAGCGGCTGACGCGGGCGGAGAAGTGGCACCAGTCGTCGCCGGGCACGATCGGGCAGGCGGAGCTGTGCGGGCAGGGCGCGGCGACGCGGAAGCCGGCGGCGATCAGGCGGTCGCGGGCCTCGATGACGCGGGCGTAGCCGTCGGGGGTGCCGGGCTCGACGATGACGACGGCCTGCTGTGCGGCTGCCGCTGCCGCGTCGACGAGGGACCGCCGGTCGTCCTCCGTCAGCTCCTTGAGGACATAGGACACGGTGACGAGATCGGTGCTCTCGATGCTGAGCGCCGTTCCGATACGAGAGCGCTGCCACCGCACCCCCTTCAACCACGGGTTGGCGGCGGCCAGTTCACGTCCCAGGGCGAGGGCGGGCTCGGCCCAGTCGAGAACCGTGACGGGCCGCTCGCCCTCCCAGGTGGCGCTCACCGCCCAGGTCGCGGCCCCGGTCCCGCCGCCGACGTCCACATGACTGCCGGGCGCCCACCCCACGGGCGCCGCGTCCGCCAGCGCCCCGAGAGCGGAACTCACCGCCTCGAAGGTCGCGGGCATGCGGTACGCGGCGTACGCGGCGACATCGGCACGGTCCCGCAGAATCGGGGCGTCGGTAGGAGTACGCCCCCGGTAGCTGGCAATCAACCGCTCGACAGCCTGCGCGGCCTGCTTGGCCGGAAGCCCACCGAGCAGCCCCGCGAGAGCGGCACGGAGGGCCTCGGCAGGAGAGAGGGGGGAGGTCGGGACGTTCACCCGCCGATTCTAGGCGCCCCGTCAGGGGCGCGGGGCTGACACATATGCGGCTCCGCCGCGCGGGCGCGACCGGGCCCCGTCAGGGGCGCGGGGAACTGCGCGATCAGCCCCCACCGGGCCCGCAGGTGACAGCGCGCCGCACACGGCAGGAGCACCGCTGCGGGCACACGAAGCGCCCCGTCAGGGGGCGCGGGGAACTGCGCGATCAGCCCCCACCGGGCCCGCAGGTGACAGCGCGCCCAGCCCCGCCCAAGCGAGCCCCGCCGAGCCCCGCGCTAGCGAGCCGCGCGGGCCAGCCGGGTGGCGGCCCGTGCCCGGGGGCCGCTGTCGGCGCGCCCCCTCCGGGGGTGGACCGTGTTGGCCAGGAGGATCAGATACGTGTCCGTGGCCGGGTCGATGACCAGGGACGTCCCGGTGAACCCCGTGTGCCCCGCGGCCCCCCGCCCCGCGAGCTCCCCCATGAACCACGCCTGGTCGAGCCCGAAGCCAAGCCCCGGCGGCGTCAGCATCAGCTCCACGTAGTCCGGGCCGAGGATGCGCGCCGTGCCGTACGAGCCGCCGCAGAGCAGCGCCCGGCAGAACACCGCGAGGTCACGTGCGGTGGAGAAGAGCCCGGCGTGGCCCGCGACGCCGCCGAGCGCCCAGGCGTTCTCGTCGTGCACCTCACCCCGCAGCATCCCCCGGGACACCTTCGCCCAGGGCCTGCGCTGGTCCTCGGTGGCCGCCGCGTCGGGGCGCGGCCCGAAGCCGGTGGCCGCCATGCCCAGCGGCCGGGTGATGCCCTCACGGATGAGGACGTCCAGCGGACGGCGCGTGAGGCGCTCCAGGACGTGCTGGAGGAGCAGCATGTTCAGGTCGGAGTAGAGGTGGTCCCCCGGCGGGCCCGACGGGGCCTCCGCACGCAGGGCGGCGAGGCGCGCCACGTCGTCCGGGCAGTCGTACAGCGGGAGTTCGGGACGGAGCCCGGAGGTGTGCGTGAGCAGCTGACGCACCGTGATGCCGTGCTCGGCCGCCGCGGTGAACTCGGGGACGTACGCGGAGACCAGCGCGTCGATGCCGAGCGTGCCCCGCTCCAGCTGCTGCATCGCGGCGACCGTCGTGAACAGCTTGGTCAGCGACGCCAGATCGAAGGGGGTCCCTTTGCGGGTCAACACCTGTTCCGCGGGCGGCAGTTCGACGCCCGCGTCCTTCTCGGGGTCGTACGCGGCATAGCGCACCGCCCGCCCCACCGCCTCCTCGACGGCGATCACCGGCCCGCGCCCGGCGAGCACGACGGCCCCCGCACACCAGGGCCGCTCACCGCGCGTCAGCGCACGCACCTCGCGTACGAGGTGGGCCATCTCATCCGTGTCGAGCCCCGCACGGTCCGGCGTCCCGGCGCGCAGCAGGCGTGGCGCGGTCAGTGGTCGTTCCCCTCCCGAGTCGGTCTCGCCGAGAACGCGTGCGAGTGCGAGTGCTGCCAGGGGCGGCACAGTCCCAAGAAGCAGCCGATGGCCGCAAGCCCGCAGACCAGCTGCACGACGGCCATCGGTACGGCCGTGGCCTCGCCCGCTATACCCACCAGCGGGGACGCGATCGCGCCGACGAGGAACGATGACGTGCCGAGCAGCGCCGACGCGGAGCCCGCGGCGTGCGGGGTGCGCATCAGGGCGAGGGCGTTCGTGTTGGGCATCGCGAGGCCCATGGCGGACATCAGGACGAAGAGCCCGGCCGCGACGGGGAACAGGCCGACGTCTCCGAAGACGCCCGATGTCATGAGGAGCAGCGCGGTGGCGGCGAGGACGATGACGCTCAGACCGAAGGTGAGCACCTTGTCGAGGCTGACCCGGCCGACGAGGATCTTGCCGTTGATCTGGCCGACGGCGATCAGGCCGACGGAGTTCACGCCGAAGAGCAGGCTGAAGGTCTGCGGCGACGCCCCGTAGATCTCCTGGATGACGAACGGCGACGCGGAGACGTACGCGAACAGCGCGGCGAACGCGAAGCCGCCCGCGATCATGTAACCGGTGAAGACGCGGTCGGCGATGAGGGACTTCATGGTGCGCAGCGCCTCGACGGTGCCGCCGACATGCCGGTTCTGGGGGGCGAGCGTCTCGGGCAGGCGCCGCCAGACCACCACGGTCAGCGCGATGCCGACCACCGTGAGCACGGCGAAGATGCCGCGCCAGTCGGTGAAGCGCAGGACCTGCCCGCCGATGACGGGGGCGACGACCGGGGCGACCCCGGAGATCAGCATGAGGGTGGAGAAGAAGCGGGCCATCTCCACGCCGTCGTAGAGATCACGGACGACGGCGCGGGCGATGACGATGCCCGCGGCGCCCGCGAGGCCCTGCACCAGGCGGAAGGCGATGAGGAGTTCGGCGGTGGGCGCGAACGCGCAGATCGCGGTGGCGAGGATGTAGACGAAGAGCCCGATGAGCAGCGGCCTGCGCCGCCCCCACTTGTCGCTCATCGGCCCGACGACGAGCTGCCCGAGCGCCATACCGGTGAGGCAGGCGGTGAGGGTGAGCTGCGCGGTCGCGGCGGAGGTGTGCAGCGAGCGGGTGACCTCCGGGAGCGCGGGGAGGTACATGTCCATGGAGAGCGGCGGCACCGCGGTGAGGCCGCCGAGCACGAGGGTGACGAGGAGGCCGGTGCGCCGCCGGGCGGTGAGGGAGGGGCCCGCCGGGCCCGCGGGGGCCGTGCCCTTCTCCACCGTCGGTGACTGCCGTATGAGGGGGCTTTCGGACCCACTCGTGGTGCGGCTGCCGTGCTCCGGCATGCGGATTCCCTCCCGATTAGGCGTGCGATTACCTATGCTCTCAGCTCAGCTGTGCTGGTTGAGACCATTTCCGCGGGACTCCGCGGTTCTCCGGCCGTACGAACAGGGGCCCCAGTGGTGGAAGACAACCGTGAACCCGTGCGCTGGGGCATCCTCGCGACGGGCGGGATCGCCGCGTCGTTCACGGCGAACCTCCTCGACATGCCGGACGCGGAGGTGGTCGCGGTGGCCTCGCGGACCGACGCGTCGGCGAAGGCGTTCGCCGAGCGGTTCGCGATACCCCGCGCGTACGGGGAGTGGGGCGCGCTCGCCGACGACGAGGACGTCGACGTCGTGTACGTCGCGACGCCGCACGCCGCGCACCGGGTGGCGGCGGGGCTCTGCCTGGAGTCGGGCCGCGCGGTGCTGTGCGAGAAGGCGTTCACGCTGAACGCGCGCGAGGCGCTTGAGCTGGTGACGCTCGCCCGGCGGCGCGGCCTCTTCCTGATGGAGGCCATGTGGATGTACTGCCATCCGCTGATCCGGCGGATGAAGGCGCTGGTCGACGACGGGGCGATAGGTGACGTGCGGACCGTGCAGGCCGACTTCGGTCTCGCCGGGCCCTTCCCTCCGGCGCACCGCCTGCGTGACCCCGCGCAGGGCGGCGGCTCGCTGCTCGATCTCGGGGTGTACCCGGTGTCGTTCGCGCAGCTGCTGCTCGGGGAGCCTTCGGGGGTGAGTGCGAGAGCGACGCTCTCGGATGAGGGCGTTGATCTCCAGACGGGAATGCTGCTCTCGTGGGAGAGCGGTGCTCACGCTTTGTTGCACTGCTCCATCAACGCGGGCACTCCCGTCACCGCCTCCGTCACCGGTTCGCGAGGCCGCATCGACATCCCGAACGGCTTCTTCTTCCCGGACCGGTTCGTGCTGCACCGCGACGGCCGCGACACCGAGGAGTTCGCCGCCTCCCCCGAGTACGGCCCCCGCGACAGCCTCAAGCACGAGGCGGCCGAGGTCATGCACCGCCTGCGCGCCGGCGACACCGAGTCCCCCGTCGTCCCGCTGGACGGCACCCTCGCGGTGATGCGGACCCTGGACGCGGTCCGCGAGCGGATCGGGGTGCGCTACCCGGGCGAGTGAGCGCACCCCGCGGCCCCCGTGGCCTCCGCGGCTCCGGCGGACCGCCGGGTTACGCGGGCTTCAGGCCCGGGTTCCCCGCCTCCGTCACGAACGACGCCGCCGTCCTGATCGGCGCTCCCGGCGTGGTCACCGCCGACACCGTCTTGAAGTCGGCGCGCGCGGACTTCAGGCCGAGGTCCACGGTGACGTAGCCGCGCCGCCCGTTGTAGAACTTCATGTGCGGGTTGGCCTTGGTGAACGTCTCCCAGGTCGCGGGCTTGTCGGCGCCGTCCTTGCCACTGGCGATCGACGTGGCGACGATCTCGGTGCCGACCGTCTTGGACGCCTGGTCGTCGAAGTCGGCCTTGATGTCGTAGGCGTACCCGACGTGCACGTCGCCCGTGAGCACCATCAGGTTCTCGATGCCGGCCGACGCCGCGCCCGCCAGGACACGGTCGCGGGAGGCCGAGTAGCCGTCCCAGGCGTCCATGCTGAGCTTCGCCGCCGCGTTGAGGTCCAGCTTGCGCTGCGAGAAGTTGACCTGCTGCGGCACGACGTTCCACACGGCCTTCGAGCTGTTCCAGCCGTCGATCAGCCAGCGCTCCTGGGTGGCCCCGGTGATGCTGCGCTTGGGGTCCTTGGACTCCGGCCCCGGGATGTCGGCACCGTCGCCGTAGACCTGGTCGGAGCGGTACTGCCGCGTGTCCAGGATGTCGAACTGGGCGAGCAGTCCCCACTGGACGCGGCGGTAGAGCTGCAGGTCGGGGCCGATGGGCTGCTGGGGGCTGCGCAGCGGCTGGTTCTCCCAGTACGCGCGGTAGGCGGCGGCGCGGCGCACCAGGAAGTCGGCGGGCGCGCTGCCGTTCTCGTCGCGGTCGTCGGCGTAGTTGTTCTCGGTCTCGTGGTCGTCCCAGGTGACGACGAACGGGTGCGCCGCGTGCGAGGCCCGCAGGTCGGGGTCGGACTTGTAGAGGGCGTACCGCAGGCGGTAGTCCTCCAGGGTCTTCGTCTCGCGGTTGAAGATGGCGGGCAGGGTGCGGTCGGTGTACTTGCGGGCGCCGCCGGCCGAGTTGACCGCGTACTCGTAGAGGTAGTCGCCGAGGTGGAAGACGACGTCGACGTCGTCCTGCGCCAGGTGCTTGTGCGCGGTGAAGTAACCGTCGTGGTAAGCCTGGCAGGACACCGCGGCGAACTTCAGGGAGCTCACGCTGCTGCCTGCCGCGGGCGCGGTGCGGGTCCGGCCCGTCTCGCTGATCCACTTCCCCGTCTTGAACCGGAAGTAGTAGGTCCGCCCCGGCTCCAGGAAGTTCACCTCGACGTGCAGTGTGTGGTTGAACTCAGGATGGGTGATCTCGAAGCCGCTTCTCGCGACCCGCTGGAAGCGGGCGTCGTGGGCCAGCTCCCATTCGACGACGACGCGCTGGTTCGGCAGCCCGTTGCCCGGCTCGTACGGGGCCGGGGCGAGGCGGGTCCAGAGCAGGACCGACTCGGGCTGCGGGTCGCCGGACGCGACGCCGAGCGTGAACGGATCGTCGGCGATCTTGCGCGCGTCCATCTCGGCGGCGCCGGCCGCGCCCGCGGTCGGCAGATTGGTGGCGAACGCGAGCGCTGCCGCGGCGCCTGTGACGGTCAGGAAACGCCGGCGGCCCAGGTGGCGCGCGGCGGCTCGTAGTTCGGCTGTGTCCTGCTGGCCTTTGGGTGTCATGTGGCCCTCCCCTGACGATTGGTGTCCCGGGCATGCAAGTGGCGGGGGAAGACGCGCGACTGTCGCGTACACAACACCCAAATGGCGGGCGGATGATGACCCTATAGACACACCTCACGTACGCTGCGGGGCCATGAACGCTGAGCCAACTGGGCATCCGACCGGACACTCGACCGGCCAATCGACCGGGCAGCCACTCGGGCAACCGCTCGGGCAGCCACTCGGGCAACCGCTCGGGCAGAGAAGGACCGCCGTGGTGACCGGCGCCGGCTCCGGGATCGGCAGGGCCGTGGCGGTGGAACTGCTGCGGGCCGGATGGTCCGTGGCGCTCGCGGGGCGCCGCAAGGAGACGCTGGAGGAGACGGCGGCGATCGCCGCCGGGGTGTCGGAGGGCGCCGCGGTGCGGCCCGTGCCGCACGCCGAGGGAGCCACCGAGGCCAATGCCCCGGCCGAGACCGACGCCCTGTGCGTGCGCACCGACGTCTCGCGGCCCGATGATGTGGCCGCCCTCTTCTCGGCCGTACGCGACCGCTTCGGCCGTCTCGACCTCCTCTTCAACAACGCCGGTACGTTCGGCCCCGGCGGTGTGTCCGTCGACGAACTGGAGTACGAGGCGTGGCGGCATGTCGTCGACACGAACCTCAACGGCGCGTTCCTGTGCGCACAGGCGGCGTTCCGGCAGATGAAGGAGCAGGACCCGCAGGGCGGCCGGATCATCAACAACGGCTCCATCTCCGCGCACGTCCCGCGCCCGCGCTCCATCGCGTACACGGCGACGAAGCACGCGCTGACCGGCCTGACGAAGTCCCTCTCGCTGGACGGGCGCCCCTACCGGATCGCCTGCGGTCAGATCGACATCGGCAACGCGGCCACCGACATGACCGAGCGGATGCAGGCCGGAATCCTGCAGGCCAACGGGGAGTTGGCGCCCGAGCCGGTGATGGACGTGTCGGACGTGGCACGGACCGTACGCCATATGGCGGAGCTGCCCCTGGAGGCGAACGTGCAGTTCGCGACGGTGCTGGCGACGAACATGCCCTTCATCGGGCGGGGTTAACCGACCGGCCCGGCAGGCCCCGAGACCTGTCATGGCCGACCGTGACCCGGTGCTCACGGTCGGCCCACATCCCCACAAGCGGAATACCTGATACCGCGTCAATTACCCACATCACCCCCCGTATGCTCGGCGTGCCCTCCACGAGAACTCCACATTCAGAGCACACTCGGAGCACACCTTGCGCATACGTTCCGCGGCCCCGGCCGTTCTCGCCGCGGCCGCACTCGCGGCCCCTCTGCTCGCCGCGTCGCCCGCGAACGCGGCGGCCCACCAGGGCGGACTGCACCTCGGGTACATCCAGTTCGACAGTCCGGGCCGGGACAGCCGTTCCAACTCCTCGCTGAACGCGGAGTGGGTGAACATCCACAACAACTCCGGCTCGGCGGTCCAGCTCAAGGGCTACAAGCTGAAGGACAACACCGGCTACACGTACACCTTCGGCAGCTACAAGATCGGCGCCGGCAAGACGGTCAAGGTCCGCACGGGCAAGGGCACCAACGCGTCCGGCGTCCGTTACTGGGGCCGCGGCTCGTACGTCTGGAACAACACCAGCGACAAGGCCCGCCTGATCAAGCCGAGCGGTTCGCTCAAGGACTCCTGCTCCTGGACGAACAGCAACCCCGGGTACAAGAGCTGCCACTGACGGCTCACATGCCACTGTGAAGGGGAGGGTGCAGGGCAGCCGCTCCGTGGTGGCCGGCGGGGACCCGCGCCGGGGGGCCGCGGGAATGGTCGGGGCCGCGGAACGGTTGCCCTGCGACATGACGACGAAATCAACCGACGCCCCCTCCTCCTCGGTACTGCGCTACACCGCGTTCGCGACCGACCCGGCGGGCGGCAACCCCGCCGGGATCGTGCTGGACGCCGCCGGTCTCGACGAGGCGGCGATGCTGGGGATCGCGGCGGAGGTGGGGTACAGCGAGTCGGCGTTCCTGACCCCGGCGAATCCGGCGAATCCGGCGCCCGGCTCCGACGACGCGGGCCACGCCTTCGACGTGCGCTACTTCAGCCCTCGTGCCGAGGTCTCCTTCTGCGGGCACGCGACGGTGGCGGCGGCGGTCGCTCTGGCCGAACGGGTCCATGGCGCGGGCGACTTCGTCTTCTTCACGCAGGCGGGCACGGTGCCGGTGACCGTGACCGACGTGGACGGCACCCTGCGGGCCACGCTCACCAGCGTCGAGCCGCACACCGAGGACGTCACGGCGGCCGATCTGACCGAAGCCCTGGCCGCGCTCGACTGGCCCGCGGACGACCTCGACCCCGCCCTGCCGCCCCGCATCGCCTACGCGGGCGCCCGCCATCTGATCCTGGCCGCCGCGACCCGCGAACGCCTCGCCGACCTGTCGTACGACTTCGAACGCCTCGCGACCCTGATGCGCCGCCTGGACCTGACCACGGTCCAACTGGTCTGGCGGGAGACGGACTTGACCTTTCACGCGCGCGACCCGTTCCCGGTGGGCGGCGTAGTGGAGGACCCCGCAACGGGCGCGGCGGCTGCCGCGTTCGGCGCATACGCGCGCGAACTGTCCCTGGTCCCAGCAGAGTCGGATCTCACCCTCCACCAGGGCGCGGACATGGGACGCCCCGGCATACTCACGGTCAGCCTGCGCGAGGGCGACCCGAGGGTACGGGTGAGCGGCACGGCGGTACGGATCGGCGGGTAGGACCGTTCAGCCCTGAACCCCCTCGGGGCTCAGGCCTGGCCGCCCCGTCTCAGGGCTCAGGCTCAGCCGCCCCGCCTCAGGGCTCAGGCCTGGCCCGTCCCGGGGCTCAGGCCAGGCCCACTTTTACGCTTCCCACCTGGCCCGCCTCGGCGCTCCCGCCTGAACTGCCTCGAAGCTCACGCCTGGCCTGTCCCAGAGCTCAGGCCACGCCCACTCCAGCGCTTCCCGCCCAGCCCACCCCGGCGCTCACGCCCGACCGTCTCGAAGCTCACGCCTTGCCTGCCTCGAAGTCTGACGCCTGAACCCGCCTCGGGGCTCCCGCCTGAACCGCTCCGAAGCTCACGCCTGGCCCGTCTCGGGGCTCAGGCAAGGCCCACTTCGGCGCTTCCCGCCCGGCCCGCCTCGGCGCTTCCGCCTGACCCGCCCCCGAACTTCACGCCTGGCCCGTCTCGAACCGGGAGATCTTTCCGTCGTCGATGGTGAACCGCCACTTCGTCCGCATCTCCCCCCACGTGTCGTTGCGGTAGGTGACGATCAGGACGTGCCCGCCGTCCGACTCGTTCTCCACGTCCATGTGGCCGTTCGACGAGAAGATCTCCCGGTCCGTCCACTCGGTGACGTCCCGGTCGGTACCGTCGTCGGACATGGTCACGTCGGGCGTGACGGCGGCTCGGAAAGCAGCTTGGTCGTGGGAGTTCACGGCGGTGACGAAGGCCCGGACCGTCGGGTCGGTGAGCCGGCTTACCTGGATGCTCATGCGCCCACGGTCACACCGGCCGCCCCGCCCCGCCACCGGACACCGTCACTCGTACGGCCGACTGAGCGGGGTGCGGGGTGCGGCTCTGACGGACGGTGGGAGTGACACCCACCGGCCCCACCCCGGGAGACAGCGCCATGACCCGTTCCTGCTTCGACCGACGCGACCTGGGCCTTCTGCTGCTCCGTGTCACCACCGGCGGCGTCCTCGTCGCCCACGGCACCCAGAAGCTCTTCGGCTGGTTCGGCGGCCACGGCATCGAGGGCACCGGCGCCTTCATGGAGTCCATCGGCTTCGCGCCGGGCAAGGCGAACGCGGTCGTCGCCGGGCTCGCCGAAGCGGGCGGCGGCACGCTGCTCGCGCTCGGCCTCGCGACCCCCGCAGCCGGTTCCGCGGCGGCGGGCGCGATGGCCGGGGCGACCGCGGTGCACGCCCCGAACGGCTTCTTCAGCCAGGGCGGCGGCTACGAGTACCCGGCGTTCCTCGGCACGGTCGCCGCCACCCTCGCCGTCGCGGGCCCCGGCGCCTACTCCGTCGACGACGCGCTCGGCCACTCCTTCAACCGCAACTGGATGGTCCCGGCGGCCCTGGCGGGCACGGCACTCGGGGTACTCGTCTCGGTGGGCTCGCGGGCGAAGAACGTACGGGAGAACGTACGGGAGCAGGAGAGCGGGCCGGGGGCGGACGAGGAGTGACGGCTCCGGCTCATCGCGGCGAAAGTCGTTGGTGGGGAGGAGAGTTGACCGGATAGCGTCCCCGCCCATGACCGACACCACCCCGCAGCACCTGCCGCCCCGCCTCACGCGCCTCACCTTCCACGGCCCGCTCTCCGAGGCACGGGCCGGCCGCCTCGTCGAGCGCGTCGCGCCCGGCACCGGCTCCGTCCTCGATCTCGGCTGCGGCTGGGGCGAGTTGCTGCTTCGCGTACTCGAAGCCGCCCCGGCCGCCACCGGCGTGGGCGTGGACCTGTCGGCCGAGGACCTCGCGAGGGGCCGCGCCGCCGCCAAGGAGCGTGGCCTGGCCGAGCGCGTCTCCTTCGTCGAGGAGTCGGCTACGGACACCACCCGCGGCCCGGCGGACCTCGTGCTCTGCCTGGGCGCGAGCCACGCGCTCAGCTCCGCCGAACCGCCCGGCCACACCGAAGCCGCCCTGCGCGCACTGCGCCGCCTCGTCACCCCCGGCGGCCGCGTGGTGCTCGGCGAGGGATTCTGGCAGCGCACGCCCACCTCCGACGAGCTCGCCGGGATGTGGCCGGGCGCCCACGCCGGTGAGCACCTCTTCCTGGGCGACCTCGTGGACGCGGCGATCGCCGCGGGCTTCCGCCCCCTGTGGGTGGAGACGGCGAGCGCGGAGGAGTGGGAGGAGTTCGAGTCCGGCTACCGCACGGACGTGGAGGAGTGGCTCGCCGCGCACCCCGGTCACCCGCTGGCCGCCGAGACCCGCGACAAGGCGGACCGCCAGCGCGACACCTGGCTGCGGGGCTACCGCCAGGTGCTCGGTCTGGCCTATCTGACCCTGATGCCGGTGGGCTGACTGATGCCGGTGGGCTGACCGCTCCCGGTGTCGAACCACGCCTGAGCCAGCGCCTCCAGCGTCGGCTCCGGCGGGGCGGGCAGTTCCCGCAGGTACCAGGGCAGGTTGCTGTAGACGTGCAGCAGGGTGTGGGCGAGGAGCTCACGCGGCTCGAAGGTGTGGCCGTAGGCGCGCATGAAGCGGCCGAGGAGGCCAGGCTCCGCGCGCGTGACGAAGAGGCCGACACCCACGAAGTCGTACGCCCTGTCCCCGATCATGGCGGGCTCGAAGTCGAAGAGCCCGGTGAGGCGGGGCCGCCCCACCCCATCGATGGAGCCGTCGGAGCCGTCGGAGCCGTCGATGTCGACCAGCAGATGCTGGCGCATGAACTCGGTGTGCAGGAGGACGCGCGGCGCGTCGGCACGCAGCGGCACCGCGTCCAGGAAGCCCGGGATCTGCTCCGCCCAGCTCTCCGGCAGCCCGCATGTGCGCTGCCGTGCGGCGGCCCCGGCGCGCTGTACGTCGATGAAGGCTCCCCAGTCGCCGGGCCCGAGCACGTCGGTGAGCGGCCCGGGGTCCAGGGCGTGCAGCGCGGCGAGCGCCTCACCGGCCTCGGTGACCAGGCGCTCCCGGTCAGCGCGTGAGAGACGCGGCCAGGCCACGGCGAGGTCTTCGCCGGGCAGCCGGGACATCAGCACGTACCGCCAGCCGTTCTCGTACGCCCCGGACGCGTGCACCCGCGGTGTGGGGACGGGCAGCCGTCCCTGCAGATGGCTCAACACCCGCGCCTCGGCCTCGGCGTCGTCGGCCGCGGCGCCGGGGAAGAGCTTGAGCACGAGGTCGTCCCCGACGGCGTAGACGGGCTGCGAGCCCTCCGTGAAGCGGTGGAGCGGCGCCCCGGCGAGGCCGAGCCTGCCACAGAGATCCTCAACTCCGGGCCGTATGACGGCTTCGTCGGGAACGACAAGGTCCCATTGCTCATCGGTGTCCACAGGGGGCAGCATGACCGGCACGCTAGGAGGCGACGAGGGCGACGGCAACGCATTTATACGGGCCCGGCGGCCGCCCGCGCACCCGTGCGTCCGTACGTCCGCACCCGCGATACCGACCGAAGTCTGCCGCCCATCGACTTTCGGCCGCTCCCCCGCGGACACCCGCTCGCCTAGCGTCGGGAACATGACCAGCGAAGAGAGCCTCGGCCCCGTCCCGCTCCGCAAGGACAGGACGACGGTCCTCGGTTACCCGCGCGGTGACCTGTTGACCGTACTCATCGGCATGCCGATCCTCGGTCTTCTGCTCGGCATCGCCCTGCCGCCCCTGGCCCGGTGGCTGAGTGATCTGCCGGTGCTGCCCTGGCGGGACGGCATCACGTTCGTCGGTTCGCTGGACAGGCCGTGGCAGACGGCGATCGCGGCGGGCCTCGGCCTGGTCGCCGGGCTGCTCATCGCCGGCACGGACTACGACGAGACCCTCAAGCTGACGCTCACCGACCAGGAGTTGGTGTCCGACCTGCACGAGACGAAGCGGAGCATCGAACGCGCCCGCGTCTCTGCGGTGTTCCTCGACGGCAAGGAACTGGTGGTACTGGACGATTCGTCGTGCGAGTTCACGCGCGGCGTCCACAAGACGAAGGCTCCGGCCCTGGCCGAGGCGTTTCGCTCGCACGGCTACCCGTGGCTGGACGCCGATCCGCACGCGGCCCTGTTCCACCGCTGGATTCCCGGCGCTCCGGGTCTGCCCGCCGAAGCGCACGCGGTCCTCACGGCACGGAAGGTCGCGCTGAAGAGCAAGGCGGCCGAGGACGCCAGGGACCTCGCCGAGACGATGCGGGGTCTGGGGTACGTCGTACGGGACGAGGGCAAGGACCAGTACTGGCGCCCGCTGGCGAGGGAGGCCGACGGGCGCCAGTAGCCGAACGTCAGAAGACGAACGGGCCGGGTGCCTGTGCTGATGTGGCGTTGCAGGTCACGCTGATTCCGAGGACCACGACCTGCAGCGACTTGCCCTCCAGGCTGTCGCCGGTGGCGACGGTCCCGTCGAGCGGCCCGGTGGACACCTCGCCACCGGCGGGAATGGCCGGGTTGGAGCTGCCGGTGAAGGTGGTGGTGCCCGAACCGTTCTTGGTGAGCGTGAGCGTCGAGTCGACGGAGTTGGCCGCGATGTCGATGGGTGCGGTGATCGCCGACGTGGAGACGCTGATCGTCGCGGCGGTGCCGTCCTGGGTGGCCTTGAGCGTCGCCGAACCCGAGCCCCAGGTACCGCAGTCGAACGAGATGGTCGCGGTGTCCGGGGTGACCGCGGTGGCGGCGGGCGCCATCACCATGGCGCCCACGGCGACCAGTCCGACGCCCAGCGCCGACCCGGCACCGAATCTGCGGTGCCGCCTGCTTACTGCACGAATGCCCTGCCTCATGGAGTTCCTGCCTTCAAGTGGGGGGAATTGCGGGGGGTTTCGGGATGCCTGATGACATATCAGCTCTAGCTGCGTTCACTGACGACCAGTCAGTATCCCGTTACCGCATTGAGGCACGGACCCCTGGAGACAACAAGGGCCACTCCCCCACTTGTTGACATGCTACGGCCAATTCCGGCCGCGTTTCCGCGAGCGTCACCGGCCACCCCGGCCGCACAGGTGCAAAATGGCGATCATGATCCCGCCCCGGACGCCTCAGACTTTCCAGCCGGTCCTTGACCGCATCGCGGCCGAGATCCAGAAGACGCCGGGGCGCGGCAGCCCCGCCGACTACATCCCGGCGCTCGCCGCGTGCGACCCGCGCCGGTTCGGGATGGCCGTCGCGGAGCCGGACGGCACGGTGTACGGGGTGGGCGACTGGCGGCAGCCGTTCTCCGCGCAGTCCATCACCAAGGTGTTCACCCTCGCGCTCGACCTGGCGCGCGAAGGGGACGACCTGTGGGACCACGTGGGCCGCGAGCCTTCCGGCAACCCCTTCAACTCGCTCGTGCAGCTGGAGTACGAGAACGGCATCCCGCGCAATCCCTTCATCAACGCGGGCGCCCTCGTCGTCACCGACCGCCTCCAGACACAGACCGGGGACGCGGCGGGCACCCTCCTCGACCTGCTGCGTGCGGAGAGCGGGAACGACCGGCTCACGATCAACGAGGCCGTCGCCGCGTCCGAGTCGGCCCACGGGGACCGCAACGCCGCACTCGGCCACTTCATGGCGTCGTACGGCAACATCGACAACCCGGTCCCCGTCCTCCTGAACCAGTACTTCCGCCAGTGCTCCGTCGAGGCGTCCTGCGCCGACCTCGCCCTGGCCACCGGCTTCCTCGCCCGGCACGGCATCCGCGCCGACGGCACCCGCCTGCTCAGCCGCAGCCAGGCCAAGCAGGTCAACGCGATCATGCTCACCTGCGGGACGTACGACGCGGCGGGCGACTTCGCCTACCGTGTGGGCCTGCCCGGCAAGAGCGGCGTGGGCGGCGGCATCATCGCCGTCGTGCCCGGCCACTGCACGCTCTGCGTCTGGAGTCCGGGTCTCGACGAGCGGGGCAACTCGGTATCGGGGGTGGCGGCGCTGGACCGCTTCACGACGCTGACGGGACTCTCGGTGTTCTGAGAGCCGGGCGCGGGCTGCTCGGGCAGCATGCCGAGCGGCTGGCCCGATGAGCGCTCGGCGCCCTTCACCGCCATCTCGCCGACGATGTGCGCCGCCGGCTGGATCGACTCGCGTGGCGTGAGGTGCGGGGCGTCGGGGGGGCGCTGCGGGAGTTCGGCCGTGTCGGCGAACGCTGCCGCCGTCGGCAGAGCGACGGCGGCAAGCGCTGCGACCACGATCACGACGGCTCGCGGGCGGACGCGGGTGAACATGATCTTTCCCTGGGAGAGCCGGGCCGAGGGTCAGACGGCCGGGAGGGCAGCCGGGCCGGGCGCCTGTGCGGTGTCGCCGCCGGGCTTGACCTGATCGACACCGGCGCCCGCGTCCGCCTTCGGCTTCTGCTCGTCCTTCGGCTTCTGCTGGTCCGTCGGCTTCTGCTCGTCGGGCTTCACGGTGTCGGCCGAGGTGTCCGTGTCGGGCTGGGGCTGCGGGGCCGGACGTGCGTCATCGGGGTCCGGGGTGGGCTGCGGGTCGGGCTGCACGTCGTCGTCCGGGGCGGGCTGCGGGTCCTGTGCGTCCTGTCCGGCCTTGTCGAGCCAGGACTTGAGCTGGCCGTCGGGCTGGAGCGCGACATGCAGGCCGTTGTTCTGGCCGTAGGCGGCGCGCCCGTTCGCGTCGAGGGAGCCGAGCTTGGCACCGGCGCCGAAGAAGTCGGCCTGGTAGTGGTTGGTCGACAGCTTGTAGACCTTCGCGGTGGAGCCGTCGGCGAGCGTGGGCGAGGCAACGAGGACGCGCTTGTTCGGGTTCGGCTTCGGCTTCGGCTTGGCCTTGTCCATCCAGGAGGTGAGCGAGCCGCCCGGGGTGAGCTTGATGTGCAGGCCGTTGTGGTTGGCGTAGGCGTTCTTGCCGTTGGCGATCAGGGTGCCGCCCTTGGGGCCGAGGACGACGGCCTTGGCCTTGTTCTTGCCGAGCTTGTAGACCTTGGCGGTGGAGCCGTCGCGCAGCTTGACCGTCTTGGCCTTGTTCGGCTTCTTGGCCTGGGAGAGCGCGACGGACTCGGCACTGACACCCACGCCGGCCGGGGCCTGCGGGCCGACGGCGGCCATCGCCCCGGACGCGGCTCCGAGACTGATGCCTGCTGCGGCGACGACGGCGATGGCGGTGGTGCGCAGGGTACGGGCGGTACGCATGATGCAGGGGCCCTCTCGGGTCGGTTCCAGGATGTGTGCCGTCCGCTTGGCCGCGGCGACATCTACGAAGTTACGGATCTCGCATCAAAGAACCCCATAGGGGATGTAACGGACACCACGCACATGAGGCGCGGAATACGCACTTCTGCCGATGTTTAGCCGCAAGTTTTACAGCCAGAGGGCGCTCTCGCAGGAAACAGCGGCAGTAGCGGTGCACGGCGGCCGGGCGGGAGTCAGCGGCTACCGCCCGGCTGCGGCAGTTTCAGCTTCAGCGGGCCACAGCCGAGGCGCTCCGCCTCGGCCTCGACGTAGCGGGGGAACAGGGTACGCACGGCCGCGCCGGCCCCGCCCTCGTTGGCCTGGACGAGAAACACGGTCTCGCCCGTCTGGCAACGGGTCCGGAGGACGCCGAGGTTGGGGCCCAGGCTGCCGTAGCCGACAGCGGAGTGCACCCGGTCGCCCTCGTCCAGCGCCATCCTCATGAAGATCCCGGCCAGCCGCGAGTCCTCGACGGTCATCATCCGCTGTTTCGGCTGCGAGCCGGTGATGTCCCGGTCGCAGGTGCGCACCGGACCGCGCCCGTCGGTGATCACGGGGTACTTGGTCGGCTTCTGCTCCCCGCCCACGGTCAGGCCCTTGATGCCGCACAAGGCGTCCGGCTTCTCGGTGCGTGTGTAGCGGGCGGGCTTCGGCAGACGGTCGACCGGATCGGCGATCGTGCCGGTGCAGCCCAGGTCCGCGCTGACCTTGTTGACGAGCTTCACGACCATGCGGGCCATCGCGTCCCGCTCCTTGGTACGCGGCTCCATGTCGCTGATCCAGCTGCCCTGGGCGATGTCCACGACGGTCGGCCCGTCGAGGTGGCCGGGCCGGCCTATACAGCCGTCCGGGATGGCGAGCCAGGCGCGGCTGTCCGAAGCCATGCCGAGGAGGCCACCGCCGAGCGGTGTGAGGCGGGCGGAAAGGAACTCGTCCGCCCACTTGCCGTCGTCGCCCGCCCGGTCGTCCAGCCGATGCACCCGCGCGGTGAGCGCCCACGCGTCGCCGTCGCTATTCGCCAACTGGCAGTTGCCGGTGGGGCCGTCCAGGGAGCGCGCACCGTGCAACACGGGCGCTTCGACCGCTTCGACGTCCTGCGGCTCGCGAAAGAGCGGGGCAAGGTCGTCGCGGGACAGCGCTCCCCAGCACACCTCGTCCGGCGCGAAGGGCCCGGCCTGCGCCTGCCAGGCCATGCCGCCGACGCCGAGCAGCACCCCGGCGAGACCCGCGGCCAACAGCGGCCGGACCCGGCCGCGCAGCAACCGGCGCCAGTGCCATGAGCGCCGACGCCGACTCCGCTCGCTGAGCAGCTGCCGATCGGCGGGCAGGGGCTGGTCGTAGCGGTTCGGCTCGTCCTCTGTGCTGCTCACCGGGCGGCTCCCTTCGGTGCGATGGGGGCGCAGCCCAGGCGGGCCGCGACCGCGTTGGCGAAGGCGGCGAGATGGCCGCGGTCGCTGGAGGCGCCCATCAGGAGGGTGAGGGGCCGGTCGGCACAGTCGGCCCGTACGATCACGCGCTCCTCACCTGTGGTGCCTGTGCCGCGCCAGCCGCGGGCCGCAGGGCGCTCGCCCACGATGCCGTCGAACACCGCGGCCAGCCGTGGCTGCGCGACCATCGCCAGGTCCAGGTGCGGCACGTCGTCGCGATCGCCGCGGACGCTGCACGTCTGCAAGTCGCGGGTGACCGCGCCGATCTGATCCTTGACGTCCTCCGTGCCCGGACGCAGGCCGCGGATGCCGCAGACGTCGTCAGAAGGGCTGAGGACGCTCTCCGTCCTGCCCGGCAGGTCATAGACCGGCGAGCTGACCCTCAGCGGCTGGTCCGGCGCACAACCGGCCGCCGCCATCCCCGAGTTGGCCGCCGCGACCAGCAGCATGGCCGCCTCCCGGGCGCCGCCCAGGTCGGGCGGATCGTTCTGGGTGTACGAGGGGCCGCTGGAGTACCTGCCGGAGGCCTCCAGAGTGACGATGGTCGGCCGGCCGTCGTCCGTATCGCAGGACTTCGGCAGCACCAGCAGGCCACCACGTCCGTTCACCGTGCCCGGCAGACCGTCCGGGAGCGGGACCATGTCACCGCCCAGGAAACGGTCCTGCACCATCGAGAGCCGGGCCTCCGCGGCCTTGGGGACCGGGCCGTACTCGACGGACACCTTCTGGTCGACGGAGACGTCGTCGCCGTCGTAACTGCTCTTGTAGTCGCTGTCGATGGCGACCTCGCAACTGCCGGTCGGCCGCTCGCGGTTGGGCACCGTCTCCTCGGCGGTGCGTGACCCGTCGTCATCGTCACCGAAGGCCTCGTCGCCGAGGAAGCCCGGACCGCCGTCTTCTTCCCAAGCGCCCCAGCAGTAGCGGTCCTTCGGCCACGGCCAGGTATCGGCCGCCCAAGTACCGAGCCCGGCGCCCGCAACCGCGAGCACCAGCGCGGATATCAGCAGCAGCCGGCCACGCCTGCCGTGCGGCAGCACACGGCGCAACCGGCCGGGCGCCGAGGGCGCCTCGTCTGTCTCACTCACCCCGTGATCCCCTCCGTCGGCGGAGTGTATCCCCCGCCCCAGGAGCAGTTCACTCGTCCATCTCGCCCATACCGAGGCCTGGCGGCCACTCCGCACGGGCCGCTCACTCCGGCGGGATCGCTGCGAGGCGCCCCGCGCAACGGTGACCGGACCCTTCCGGGACCACCCCAGGTCAGCCAGGCATGCCCCTCCCCACACAAAACGGCCCTGCCCTAGGAATAACCCCAGGTCAGGGCCGTAGCGGCAGACGAGTCGGGCTGTACGCCGGGTTCTGTCGCCCGGGCGCCTCGCGGCGGCCGGGGAGACGGCCATCCATCTAGGGCCCGCATTGCTGCGGGCCTCGTGCGGTCTACCCGCGGACTCGGGCGGGCAGCCCTCGATCATCCGCGCAGGGCCCTGTCTCCAGGGCCCCTCTTGACCTTGCTCCAGGTGGGGTTTACCTAGCCGCCTGAGTCACCTCAGGCGCTGGTGGTCTCTTACACCACCGTTTCACCCTTACCGGGGGCCGAAGCCTCCGGCGGTCTGTTTTCTGTGGCACTGTCCCGCGGGTCACCCCGGGTGGCCGTTAGCCACCACCTTGCCCTGTGAAGCCCGGACGTTCCTCGGGAAGAGCCCCTGGTGAGGGGAGCTTCACGCGGCCGTCCGCCCGGCTCGTCTGCCGTAGCGACCATGCTACCTGGCGTGTGCCCGGACTCCGCCCCGCAGTCGCCCCCGCGGCCCCCGTCGCCAGGAACGAGCCCGCGAGGATGAGCGTGAAGGCCGCCGCGATGCCCGCCGTGAGGGGTTCGGAGAGGAAGGCGACGCCTGCCGCCACCGCCACCGCCGGGTTGACGTAGGTGAAGACCACCGCTCGCGTCGGGCCCGCCTCGCGGATGAGTTCCAGGAAGACGACGAAGGCCAGCGCCGTGCAGATGACGCCGAGGCCCGCCAGGGAGGCCAGGGTCTTGGCGTCCGGGACGGTGGAGGGCCAGGTCATCGCCGCGGGTACGGCGTACACCGCGGCCGCCAGGGCCAGGCAGAGGGCGATCAGCTGGAACGTCGGGACGTCCTTCAGGTGCCGGGCCGCGATCAACGGGGCGATCGCGTAGCCGAGCGCCGTCAGCAGGACCTCCGTGAGGGACCAGGCGTCGCCGCCGGTGAGGTGCGGGACGGTCAGGACGGCCACTCCCCCGAGACCGAGGCCGAGGCCCGCGAGACGGCGCGCGCCGAGGCGTTCCGTGTCGCCGAAGAAGCGGGCCAGGACGGCGCCGATGATCGGCACGGCGGCGATCAGGAGGCCCGCCGTGGAGCTGGAGAGGCGGCGTTCGGCGTCCGTCAGGGTCCACCAGGGGCCGAGGATCTCGATGCAGGCGAAGGCCAGCATCGGCTTCCAGTGGGTGCGCAGGACTCGGGTGAGGCCCCCTTGCCGCAGGGCGAACGGCAGCAGCAGCGCGGCGCCGAGCGCGCAGCGGGTGAAGACCACCATCGAGGGTGAGAGGTCTTCGACCGCCACCTTGATCATCAGGTACGGGATGCCCCAGAGGACGCCCATCAGGGAGAAGAGGAACCAGCCGCGTGCAGTCATGCGGGCAGTTTCCGGCCGCTCAGCGCCCGCTGTCTTGAACGCTGTTGCGGTACGCCGCCGGGGTCACCCCGAGGACCCGGCGGAACCACCGGGTCAGGTGCGCCTGATCGGCGAAGCCCACCAGGGAGGCCGCCTGCGCGGGCCGCAGCCCCGCGTCGAGGAGCGCACGGGCCCGGGTCACGCGGTGCTGGGCGAGCCAGGCGTAGGGCGGCATCCCCGTCGACGTACGGAAGGCGCGCAGGAGTTGGTAGCGGGAGAGGCCGAGGGGCGCCGCGAGTTCGGCGAGGGACGGCGGGGCGAGGAGTTCGTCGGCGAGCCGGTCGCGTACGGCACGGGCGATGCGGTCGGCGCCGGGCACCGTGTCGGGCAGGAGCCGGGCGCTGCCGTGCCTGCGGGCCAGGGCGGTGAGCAGCCAGGGCAGCCGCGACTCGGCCTCCAGCGGGTCCAACGGGCCGGAGCCGCCGCTGAGTTCGGTGTGGGCCGTGCGCAGGGCCGCGGCGAGTTCGGGGTCGTTCAGTACCGGGTCGCGGAAGTTCGGTGCGGTCAGGGTGCCGTCGGCGAGGAGGTGCGGCGCGGGGTACATCGCCCGGTACGCGTATCCGCCCCGGCGTCCCGGGCCGCCGGTGTGCACCTCGCCCGGGGCGAGCACGACGATGGTTCCCGGCCCCACGTCGAGCCGTCCGCCCCGGTAGTCGATGATCTCGGAGCCCCCGACGCAGACGCCGACGGTGAACTCCTCGTGGTAGTGCGGGGCGTAGCGATGCTGGTCGAAGCGGGCGGTGAGGAGATCCAGGGGCGGCGCACACGGTTCGAGGCGAGCACGGGCCCAGGCCGCGTACTCACGACCACCGCGCCCCGCGTACTCACGACCACCGTGCGCCGCGTGCTCACGGCCGCCGCGCATCGCCTGCTCAAGACCACCGCGCCTCGCGTGCTCACGACCACCGTGCGGTGCCCCGCCCTCACCCGCCATACCGCTCCCCCTCGTCGCCGCGCTCAGGGGTGCAACGCCTGCGCGGCCGGATTTCATGCCCGGGGGGAGGGGCAGGTCCTCAGTCGAACTCCACGGTCTCCAGCTCGAAGTCGAACGGTGCGGGGAGGGCCACCGCTTTACCGAAGGGGAGCGTGCAGTGCTCGCGGTAGTCGTCGCCCTCCGGGTCGCGGAACAGCGTCACCGAAGAGCCTTCGCGGTCGATGAGCAGGTAGAGGGGGATACCGCCGCGGGCGTAGCAGCGCCGCTTGGCCTCGCGGTCCGACTGAGGCTTGGTGGAGGTTACTTCGACGACCAGGGCTACGCCGTCACAGGGCATCCAGGGCTCGGCGCCTCGGAAGAGCCGCAGCCCCATGGGGGCGAAGGTACCGTCCGGGATCGCGTGGTTCTTCGGGCAGGCGCCCCCGCTCTTCAGCTGCAGCCCCTTGTTCCCGGAGAACTGCATGTCGGTTTTGGAGCGCCTGATCACCTGGTTCACGACCAGGCCGATGTAGTCCTCGTGGTCCCCGTCCGGCGGCGGCGTCACGACAATCTCCCCCTCGATCAGCTCCGCCCGGAAACCCTCCGGGGTGTCCAGGGCCAGGAAGCCCTCGAGCAGGACCTCTGCCTGTGCGAGCGGCTCGTGTGCCATGGCAGTCATGTCACGCCCCTTCCTCGGTCGCTCGTCAGACTGGGACATCGCTTGATCCGCCGTCCAAGAGATCGGGAGTTGTTCCCTCGATCGTGGCACAGGATCACGGGTGGGGGTCGGGGTTCGGCCGCCCGGCGGGTCCCGCCCTCTCGTCGCTTGACCTTGCCGCAGCGGCAACGTTTCTACTGGCCTCATGAACGGGATGCGAACGGCCTCATGAACGGGATGCGGATCGGTGAGCTCGCCGGGATGGTCGGTCTCACCACGCGGGCCATCAGGCACTATCACCACCTCGGGCTGCTGACCGAGCCCGAGCGGCGGGCCAACGGTTATCGGGAGTACGGGCTGCGGCACGCCGTCGTGCTGGCGCGGATCCGGCGGCTCACCGAGCTGGGGCTCGGCCTCGCCGAGGTGCGGGACGTGCTCGCGGACGACGCGGGGCGCGAGCTCGCCGAGGTGCTCGCCGAACTCGACGCGGACCTCGCGCGGCAGGAGGGCGCGATCCGCGCGCGGCGGGAGCGGCTGCGGGTGCTGCTGGACGGCGCGGAGCGCGGGGTGCTGTCCCCCGAAGGGCCCGTATCGCCCGAACTGGGGGAATTCTTCGCCGAGATGGCCCGCTCCACCGCGGGCCGCGAAGGACCGGAGTCCGCGATGGCCGCGAAGGACCGGGAGCTGCTCGCCCTGATCGACACGACGGCTCCCCCGGAGGAACGCGACAGGTTCATGGCCGCGCTGCACCCCGCACTGTCCACCCCGGAAGCCGTGGAGCGCGCGCACCAGGTGTACGCCCTGCTCGACGCGCTCGCGGAAGCCGACCTCGCCGATCCGCGGACGGAGGCGGCCGTGGACGAGGCCGCCGGCGCGCTCGTCGCAGCGCTGCCCGACTCGCTCCTGGCGGAGCTGGGCACCGAGGGCGTACGGGCGGTGGCCGACGGGCTCGGCAGCGGCGGCGACCGGTTCCTCGAAGCCTTCTTCTCCGATTTCGCCCCCGCCCAGGCGGAGGCCGTACGCCGTGGGATGCGGCTGCTCATCGAGCGGGGTGCGCGATGAGGGGATCGGAGCGCGGCCTCACGTGGACGCGACTGTTGCGCGGCCTCGCCTGGATCGTCGTACCCCTCGAACTCGCCCTTGTCGTCTGCCTGTCGGCCGGTGCCTCGCTCCCGGCACCTCTGCTCATCGGCGTGGAGACGGTCGTGGTGGCGCTGGTCGTCGTCGAGTGCGCGGGGCTCCTGATCGTGTACCGGCGTGGTGGACGCGCGGCGGTGACGGAGGTCGTGCCGGAGCCGGTGCGGCGGGTCGTCGCGCATGAGGTGCAGGCGTTGTCGAGCCTGGTGCTGTGGGTGGCGCGGCGGCGGCACGGGGTGCGGGAGGGGGATCTCGCGTTCGGGCACGCCCGCGATCAGGCCGCGATGCTGTACGGCTTCGTCTTCGTCTGCGTCGTGGAGACCGTCGGTCTCGCCGTCCTGCTGCGGAACTTCCCCACGCTCCACACGATCACCCTCATCATCGACGTCTACGGCGTCGTCCTGATGCTCGGCATCCACGCCGCCTCCGTGACCCGCCCCCACGTGCTGTCCGCCGACGCACTCCGCGTGCGCCACGGCGCCCACCGTGACCTGCGGATACCGCTGGACCTGATCGCGTCCGCGAGCGGTGAGCGGCTCTTCACGCACGAGGCCGCCGAGGGGGTCCTCGACATTCCGGTCGCCTCGCAGACGTCCCTCACGCTGGAGCTGACCGAGCCCGTGATGGCGGCCGGTTTCCTCGGCGGGCGCAGGCCGGTGACGACGGTACGGCTGCACTCCGACGAGCCCGGGAAGCTGCTGGCCGCGCTGAGGCGGGCCCTGGCACTCACGCGGGCGTGAACTGCACCTTCGCCGCCCCGGGGTCGGCCTGCGTGAGCCGTACCCGCAGCCGTTCCCCCAGCGGCAGGTCGCCCGTGCCGCCCTCGATGCGGGCGACGACCGCGGGGTCGGTCAACTGGACGGTTCCGACGGCAGGTTCACGCTCCTGGACGTCCACCACCACCCCGTCGAAGAGCTCGCCCACCCGGTCCTCGAGCAGCGCGGCCTCGACGAGGTCCACACACTCGCGCTCCACGGTGTTGCCGCGCCGCGTCCCGTCCGCCATCTCCTTGGGCAGCTCGTCCAGCGCGGCGAGCACCCACTGGGGCGGCTCGTCCCCGACGACCGCCGCGAGGCAGAGCTCGGAGGCGTAACGGTCGACGAGGCGGCGGAGCGGGGCCGTGCAGTGGGCGTAGGGGGCGGCGACGGCGGCGTGCGTGGTCAGGTCCGGGACCTCGCCGCCGCTGAACGCTGTGTATCCGGCGCCGCGGAGCAGCGTCGTGCACTCCTGGAGGAAGGCGGCGTGGTGGGGCAGGCGCGGGTCGAGGGAGCGGACGAGCTCGGCGTACGGGACGTGGTGCGGCCACTCGACCCGCAGGGCCTTCGCCGTGCGCCGGAGCCGACCGACCGCGCCGTCCGGCGCGGTGGGGAGGGTCCGCAGGATCCCCGCCCCCGACCGGATCATGAGCTCGGCGGCGGCCATGCCGGTGAGGAGGGAGATCTGGGCGTTCCACCCGTCGGCGGGCAGCGGAGCGCGAAAGTCCAGCTCGTACGTGCCGCCCCGCTCGACGATCTCCTGCTCGGGCACGTTGAGCGAGATGCCGCCCCGCTCGACCTCCAGCTCTTCGCGCAACCGCCCGATGTCGGCGAGCAGGGCGAGGGCCTCCTCGGCGGTGCCGTCGTCGATGGCCCGCTGTACGCCCTCGTAGTCGAGCTTCGCGCGGCTGCGTACGAGGGCACGGCGCACGTCGGTGGAGACGGCGCTCCCGCCCTCGTCGAGGTCGATCGTCCAGAGCACCGCCGGGCAGTCCTGCCCCGGCAGCAGACTGGCCGCGCCCTCGCTCAGCGAGGTGGGGTGCAGGGGCACTTTCTCGTCGGGGAAGTAGAGGGTGGTGACACGCCGATGGGCTTCCGTGACGAGTGGCCCGCCCGGCGTGACGTACGCGGCGACGTCGGCGATGGCATACCGCACCCGGAAGCCGCCGCCGTCCCGCCGGGACAGGTGCATCGCCTGGTCCAGGTCGACGGAGGTGGGCGGATCGATGGTGAAGAGGGGGATGTCGGTCGCGTCGTACGAGGGCAGCCGCGGGGCGGCGAGGGCGCGCTCCGCATCGGCGAGCACGTCCTCGGGGAAGCCCTGGGGGACCTCCAACTTCATACGCAGCTCACGCAGCACGCCCCGCAACGGAGCTTCGGCTGCGCCGGTCACGCGGAGATGGCGACGGGGCATGGGACGAGCGTAGGCGGGGAGGGCGGGGGCGGCACGGTGGCGGGCGGCGCGGTGACGGGCGGCGCGGTGACGGGCGGCGCGTCTCTCCCTCTCCGGTCTCCTTGCCTGGCCGCCCTGGCTCCCGGGCCGGCCTGCTCCTCCGGTCTCCCTGCCGGGCCGCCCCGGCTCCCGGGCCGGCCTGCCCCTCCGGTCTCCCTGCCGGGCCGCCCTGCCCGGCCGCCCCGGTCTACGGGCCGACGCTGGTGCCCCTTGCTCTGCCTGGCGGCGGCGGACCACGGGTCGGCAAGGCGTGGGGCGACGGGTTCCCCGAGCTGCGTCCGTACGCCGCCCGGTGATGGGGTGGTCGGAGGCCGCCGCGGAGGCGAGGGGGCGGAGGGTGGCGCCGCTGCCGGGTGCGCGGCTGGCAGCGGCGCCCCGTGCCGCCCGCCGCAGGCGTGGGCGGCAGCGCGTCCGCGTCGTCCGCCGCAGGCGTAGGCAGCACCACGCCCGCATCGCCCGCCCCAGGCAGGGCAGCGCGCCCCCGGAGCCCGCCGCAGGCGCAGGCGCCCGCAGCGCCCGCCGTAGGCGAACCCCGGCCCCGGAGGCGATTACCCTGGCGCGGGGCCGCATCCCCCTCCCGTGAACCTCCGAAGGAGACCCATGCTCGTCCTGTTGCCGCCCTCCGAAGGCAAGGCGCCCTCCGGCCGTGGCACCCCCCTGAAGCCGGAGTCGCTCTCCCTGCCGGCGCTCGCGGACGCGCGGCAGGCTGTGCTCGACGAGTTGGTCGACCTCTGTGTCGCGGACGAGGAGAAGGCCCGTGACGTACTCGGTCTGAGCGAGGGGCTGCGCGGCGAGGTCGCCAAGAACGCCGAGCTGCGTACGGCGGGCGCGCGCCCCGCGGGCGAGATCTACACCGGCGTTCTGTACGACGCCCTCGGCCTCGCCACGCTGGACGCCGCCGCCAAGCGCCGTGCGGCACGGTCGCTGCTTGTCTTCTCCGGGCTGTGGGGCGCCGTCGGCGTCACCGACCGCATCCCCTCCTACCGCTGCTCGATGGGCGTGAAGCTGCCCGGCCTCGGCGCGCTCGGCGCCTACTGGCGTACGCCGATGGCCTCCGCGCTGCCCGAAGCGGCGGGCGACGGGCTTGTGCTGGACCTGCGGTCGTCGGCGTACGCGGCGGCGTGGAAGCCGAAGGGGGAGGTCGCGGACCGGACGGCGACGGTGCGGGTGCTGCATGCGCAGCTGGTCGACGGCGTCGAGAAGCGGTCCGTCGTCTCGCACTTCAACAAGGCGACCAAGGGGCGGATCGTACGGTCCTTGCTCGAGACCGGCGTCCAGCCGGAGAACCCCGCCGAGCTGGTCGAGGCGCTGCGGGATCTCGGGCATGTGGTGGAGGCCGAGGCTCCGTCGAAGGCGGGTAAGGCGTGGGCGCTGGATGTGGTGGTGCGGGAGATCCACTGATCGCGCACCCCGCAGGCAGGCTGAGCGGTTGCAGTTGCAGCATGTGCAATGCCCTTTGCGCATGCTGCGTGGGTCGGGGCAGGATGCTCCCATGACTTCCCCCTCCCCCTCCCCCTCCGCCTCCGCCTCCGTGCTTGATCTCGCCCCCGTTGTCCCCGTGGTCGTCGTGGAGGACGCATCCGACGCCGTGCCGTTGGCGCGCGCGCTGGTCGCCGGCGGGCTGCCCGCGATCGAGGTGACGTTGCGGACGCCCGCCGCGTTGGACGCGATCCGGGCCATCGCGGCGGAGGTGCCGGACGCGGTGGTCGGTGCGGGCACCGTCATCTCGCCCCAGGGCGTCGCGGAGTCCGTCGACGCCGGGGCCCGCTTCCTGGTCAGCCCGGGGTGGACCGACACGCTCCTTGTCGCGATGAAGGCGTCCGGGGTGCCGTTCCTGCCGGGGGTTTCCACGACGTCCGAGGTCGTGGCGCTGCTGGAGCGGGGGGTGCGCGAGATGAAGTTCTTCCCTGCGGAGGCCGCGGGCGGTACCGCCTATCTCAAGTCCCTCGGCGGGCCGCTGCCGCAGGCCCGTTTCTGCCCTACGGGCGGCATTGGCCTCGCGTCCGCGCCGTCGTATCTCGCGCTGCCGAACGTCGGTTGTGTGGGCGGTAGTTGGATGCTTCCCGCTGACGCGGTCTCGGCGAAGGACTGGGGTCGCGTCGAGGCCTTGGCCCGCGAGGCGGCGTCCCTCCGCTGAACCGCGGGGGCCTTGTGTGCAGTACGTACACGCCCGCGGGCAGGTGGGGGCCGCTCGCGCAGTTCCCCGCGCCCCTGACGGGGCCCACATCCCTGCGCTGACACCTGCGGGCATCTCGTGGTTGCTCGCGCAGTTCCCCGCGCCCCTGACGGGGCCCTCAGCCCCGCGCCGATGCCAGCGGGTGCGTCGTGGTTGCTCGCGCCGTTCCTCGCGCCCCTGGCGGGGCCGCACCGCGCCCGAAGGGGCGCGGGGAACTGCGCGGCCAGCCCCAGCCCACCCGCAGCAAACTCCGCCGAAGCCCTACCGCAGGTGCGACGTATCGTTCAGCAAGCGGAGCGACGCATTGCCGTCGGCGTAGTACGCCACCACCGAGACCGACGCCGCCGAGAGTTCCATGCGGAACAGGGACTCCGGTGGGGCGCCTAGCGCGAGGCGGACCAGCGTCTTGATCGGGGTGACGTGCGTGACCAGGAGGACCGTGCGGCCCGCGTACTCGGCGGCCAGGCGATCCCGTGCCGCCGAGACCCTGTCGGTCACCGCCGCGAAGGACTCGCCCCCCGGAGGCGCCGCATCGGGAGAGGCCAGCCACGCGTTCAGCTCCTCGGGCTGGCGCGACCGCACCTCGCCGAAAGTCAGGCCCTCCCAGGAACCGAAGTCCGTCTCGCGCAACCCCTCGTCGACGCGCACGTCGAGGCCGAGGCGGGCGGCTACCGCCTGCGCCGTCTCCTGGCACCGCTTCAGCGGCGAGGAGACGATCGCCTGGATCGTGCCCCGCGCCGCGAACGCCGCCGCCGCGCGCTCGGCCTGCTCCCGGCCCACGCCGGAGAGGGAGGGGTCGGAACCCCCGCTGCCGGAGAACCGTTTCTGGGGCGTCAGCGCGGTCTCTCCGTGCCGCAGCAGCACGAAGGTCGCGGGCGCGCCCAGGTCAGCGGGCGCCGCCCAGCCGACGGGCGACCGCGGCGCCTGCACGGCCACGGCCTGGCCCGGGGCCTGGGCCAGGGCCACGTTCCCCGCAGCGCGCACGTCCGCGTCGAGCTCCGCCGTCGAGTCCGCCGCCGACCACCGCTCGCCCCGCTTGCCCGCGTCCATCGCCTCGTTGGCGAGACGGTCCGCGTGCTTGTTCTGCTCGCGCGGGATCCACTCGTACGTCACCTGGTCGGGCGGGAAGACCCGCGCCGCCTCGGCGGCGAGCGGCCGCATGTCCGGGTGCTTGATCTTCCAGCGGCCCGACATCTGCTCGACGACGAGCTTGGAGTCCATCCGGACATGGATCGAGGCCGCCGGGTCGAGTTCGTGTGCCGCTTTCAGGCCGGCCACCAGACCCTTGTACTCGGCGACGTTGTTCGTCGCGACGCCGATGTACTCCGCGGCCTCCCGCAGCGTCTCCCCCGTCGCCGCGTCGATGACCACCGAGCCGTAGCCCGCGGGCCCCGGGTTGCCCCGCGACCCGCCGTCCGCCTCGACGATGAACTCCCGCACGGCCACGGTCCCTTACAGACCCGACTCGGACGTGCGGACCAGGATGCGGCTGCAGTTCTCACAGCGCACGACCGTGTCGGGGGACGCCGCCTTCACCTCGTTGACCCCGGTGATGTCCAGCTCGATGCGGCAGCCCTCGCAGCGCCGCTGGTAGAGCTTGGCCGCACCGATGCCGCCCTCCTTGACGCGGAGCTTGTCGTAGAGCTTGAGCAGGTCGGCAGGGACCGAACCCGCCACGACCTCGCGCTCCTTGGTGACCGTGGCGGCCTCGCCGTCGATCTCCTCGAAGGCCGCGTCACGCCGGGCCGTCGCGTCGTCGATCTTCGCCTGGACCGAGGAGACACGTTCCGCCAGCTCGGAGACGCGCTCCTGGGCGGACTCGCGGCGCTCCATGACCTCGAGGACGACGTCCTCCAGGTCGCCCTGGCGCTTGGCGAGCGAGGCGATCTCGCGCTGGAGGTTCTCCAGGTCCTTGGGGGACGTCACGGCGCCCGAGTCCAGGCGCTGCTGGTCGCGGTTGGCGCGCTGGCGCACCTGGTCGACGTCCTGCTCCGCCTTGGTCTGCTCGCGGGCGCAGTCGCTCTCCTCGGTCGTCGAGGCGACGTGCAGATCGCGCAGCTGCGCGATGTCCTTGTTCAGCGACTCGATCTCGGCGTGCTCGGGCAGGGACTTCTTCCGGTGCGCCAGCTGCTGGAGGCGTACGTCGAGTGCCTGGACGTCGAGGAGGCGGATCTGGTCGGCGGGCGCGGCGTTAATTGGGGGCTCCTGTTGAGTCGGTATTCGAGGCCGCGTGGGCGGTCCAGGGGTCGGTGACCGTCTTGGAGACGTGGACGCGAAGTCCCCATCCGTGACGGTCGGAGATCTGATCGAGCTGCGCGGCGGCCAGCTCGCACCACGGCCACTCGGTGGCCCAGTGCGCGGCGTCGAGCAGCGCGAGCGGGGTCTGAGCGCGGGCCTCCGACACCGGGTGGTGGCGCAGGTCCGCGGTGAGGTAGGCGTCCACGCCACAAGCGCGTACGTCGTCGAAGAGGCTGTCGCCGGAGCCGCCGCTGACCGCGAGCGTGCGGATGAGCTGCTCGGGGTCGCCCGCGACCCGGATGCCCTGCGCGGTGGCGGGCAGCCGCTCGGCCGCGCGCGCGGCGAGTTCCCGCAGCGTCAGCGGGTGTTCGAGTTCGCAGATCCGGCCGAGGCCGCGACGGCCGTGGGTGTCGGCCGGGTCCGGTACGAGGGGACGGACGATCCGCAGGTCGAGCGCGCCGGCGAGGGCGTCGGAGACGCCGGGGTCGGCGCGGTCCGCGTTCGTGTGCGCGACGTGCAGCGCGACGTCGTTCTTGATCAGGTCGTGGACGACCCGGCCCTTGAAGGTGGACGCCGCGACCGTCGTCGTGCCGCGCAGATAGAGCGGGTGGTGCGTGACCAGGAGCTGGGCGCCCAGCTTCACCGCCTCGTCGACGATGTCCTGGACGGGGTCGACGGCGAAGAGGACCCGGGAGATCTCCGCTTCGGGGTCGCCGCAGACGGTGCCGACCGCATCCCAGCTCTCGGCCAGTTGCGCGGGCCACAGGGCGTCGAGGGCGTCGATGACTTCAGACAGACGGGGCACGGGGAAAGGCTACCTTCCCGCCGCGTTCGGCATGGCGTCCGTTACGCACCGCTACGGCCTGCTACTGAGCGCCCTCGCAGGGGGCACGGGGAACCGCGCGGGCAAGCGCGTCGCCTTTGCTTCGAGCGCGCCCTCCCACGCAGCACAACCACCCCCGCCCCCTCAGGCGAATCGATACATCGCCACCCTTCTGTGTGAAGCGGGCGGCCACAGGTGCCACGGCAGCGCGTGCGAAAACTAGCTTCGGGGCCCGGAGGTTCCCCCATGACAGCGCCCACGCTTGAGCCCGAGCCCATGACCGCGCCGACGTCTCCCCCGGCGCCCGCGCCACCAGTGATAACCGCCGACGGCACGTACGCCGCCCGGCTCGCCCTCGACGGCGGTTCCTGGTTCCCCGAGCGCTGGACCCTCGACTCCCCCGAGCCGTACGCGGTGCCGCTGCCCGGCAGTCAGCCCGAGGAGCCCGGCACCGAGGTGCTCCCGATGGCCGACGGACGCGTCCTGATCCACCGCGTCGTCGACGGACGTCACGCGTTCGCGCTCCTGTATCCGACGGGCCCGGAGACCGGCGAGGTGCCGCTCGGCGCCGTGGAGTGCGGTGAGTCCCGTCTTACGCTGCTGCCGCCGTCGCCGGCCTGCAGCCAGGCGTACGCGCTCGCGGTGGGCGCGGGGTCGACCGCCCTTTGGCTGGTGGCGGGCGGCGCCTTCGGGCCCGAGCACGTCGCCGAGATCCCCGGGCACTGTTCGGGCGGGGTCTGGCTCGACGGGGCAGGTCGGATGCTGGCCCTGGACCGGGAGTTGGGCGGCCGGGTCAAGACGGTGGCGGTGGATCTGGAGCGGGGCGGCGAGGTGTCGCCCCTCCTCCAGATCGCCGACGAGAGCGATGACCGGCTGCTGCTCGCGGACCCCGACAGCGGGCTGCTCCTGATCCGCTCGAACGCGCCGGGCCACGACAGGCTCGGCTGGGGGGTCCTCGGGGGTACGCGCCCGGTGCGCTTCCCCGAGTGCCTGCGCCTGCCCGACCTCGCGGTGACGCCGTTCGCCATACAGCCCGGCCAGACGCTGATGCCGGAGGGCTGTGCGGTGGGGCTGCGGATCGACGGGGCGGCGGGGAGCTGGCTCGGCCTGTGGCGCCCCGCCGAGCGGCGCCTGCATCAACTGGCCGCGCCTGAAGGGTGGTTGGCGGGCTCGGGGTGGTGGACGCGGGAGGGGGTGCTGCGGCTGCCGTATGTGACGGCGGAGGTTGCGTGCGGGGTCGCGGAGGTGGAGCCGCCGGCTCCGGCGGCGGCGCCTGTGGCGGTTGCCGCGCGGCCTGTTCCGTTGCAGCAGGCGCCTCTCACCGGGCGCGGGGGCGTTGGTTAGACTCGCCCGGCTGCACCGAACGATCTTCTTTACAGAGTTACAGCTTTACGGGGTGAATGTGTTGACGAGAACCGAGATCCGTACGGAACCCGAGCGGAATCCCGAGCCGCGGGAGGCGGCGGGTACTTCCGGGGCGGGCAAGCACCGGGGGCCTGTGGCCGAGCATGACGCTCCGGCGGTGGCGCAGGGCCGGCACCGCCGTCAGGGCGACAAGAACTGACCTGTCCCCAACCCCGCCCCTTCCCGAAAACCCGCTCTGGCGCGGGGGCCTTGCGTGCCGTGATCACCGGCTCCGCCGAGTTCGTCCTCAAACGCCGGACGGGCTGGAAATCCAGCCCGTCCGGCGTTTGAGGGCCCGCGGCGGAGCCGCAGATCATCCCCGCTTCAACCCCAGCACCTCCGACGCCGCGAACGTCTCCCCCGAGGGCCTGTCCGCGTAGTAAGGCGACAGGGCCTCGTCCAGTTCCTCGTACGTGAAGACGTCCTTCGCCGTGTCGAACTTCGCCGCCACCTTGGGGCGTTCCACGACGGCGACCATGCCGCCGTGCACGACGAGCAGTTGTCCGTTGACCCCGGCCGCCGCGGGGGACGCCAAGTAGCCGACCAGCGGCGCGATATGCTCAGGGGCGAGCGCGTCGAGTTCGCCCGTGCCCGGCTCCTGGAAGCCCGCGAAGACGTCCTCCGTCATCCGGGTCCGCGCCCGGGGGCAGATGACGTTCGACGTCACGCCGTACTTGCCGAGGGCCAGCGCGCTCGACGTCGTCAGGCCGACGATCCCGCCCTTCGCCGCCGCGTAGTTCGGCTGGCCCGCGGAGCCCGCGAGGAACGCCTCCGACGAGGTGTTGACGATCCGGCCGTACACCGGCTCGCCCGCCGCCTTGGACCGCTCACGCCAGTGCACGGACGCGAAGTGCGTCGTGTTGAAGTGGCCCTTGAGGTGGACGTGGATGACCGAGTCCCACTCGCTCTCGTTCATCGAGAAGATCATCCGGTCCCGCAGGATGCCCGCGTTGTTCACCAGGATGTCGAGCTTGCCGTACGTGTCGATCGCCAACTGGACGAGCCCGCGCGCCTGTTCATGGTCCGCGACGTCGCCCAGGTGCGCGACCGCCTGCCCGCCCGCCGCCCGGATCTCGGCGGCGACCTCCTCGGCGGGCGTCGCCGACGCGTCGCCCGAGCCGTCGCGGCCCGGCTGCCCGAAGTCGTTGACGACGACGCTCGCGCCGAGCCTGGCGAGTTCGAGGGCTTCCGCCCGCCCGAGGCCCCGGCCCGCTCCCGTCACGATCGCGGCCAACCCGTCGAGCGGCCGTGGCTGTGGCAATGGCTGTGCCATCAGGGATCGACGTCCTCTCAGATCTCGATGCACGTACGCAGCGCGACGCCCGTACGCATCTGGTCAAGCGCTTCGTTGATCTCGGCGAGCGGCACCCGGTGGGTGATCATGCTCTCCAGGTCGATCCGGCCCGCGCGCCACAGCGCGATGGCACGCCCGTAGGACTGCAGGACGTCGCCGCCGCCGTACATGGACGGCAGGATCTTCTTCTCGTCGAAGAACAGCTCGAACATGTTCAGCTGGAGGTTGTCGTCCATGGCGCCCGCGCCGACGACGACGAGCGTGCCGCCACGCCGCGTCGTCTCGTACGCGGTGCGGGCGGTGGCGGATTTGCCGACGACCTCGAAGACGTAGTCGAAGCCCTCGCCCGCGGTGATCCGCTGCTTGGCGTCCTCAAGGGCGTCCGGTGCGACCGCTTCCGTCGCGCCGAACCGCAGCGCGGCCTCGCGCCGCGATGCCACCGGGTCGACGGCGACGATCTGCGCCGCGCCCTTGAGCCGTGCGCCCTGGATCGCGGAGATGCCGACGCCGCCGCAGCCGATGACGGCGACCGACGAACCGGCGGCCACATTCGCGGTGTTGATGGCCGCGCCGAGCCCCGTCGTGACTCCGCAGCCGATGAGGGCCGCGATGTCGAAGGGCACGTCGTCCGGGATCGGCACGGCGCAGCCCGCGTCGACCACGACCTCCTCGGTGAACGTCCCCGTGCCCGCGAAGCCGAAGACATCACCGCCGGGACGCTTGAAGTTGGGGGTGCCCGCGTTCATGAAACCGGCCAGGCACAGCTGGCTCTGGCCGCGCTTGCACGCCGGACACTGGCCGCAGGCGGGCAGCCAGCACACCAGGACCCGGTCGCCCTGGCTGATCCCGCTCACGCCGTCGCCGACGTCGATGATCTCGCCCGCGCCCTCGTGGCCGGGGATGAACGGCGCGGGCTGGGGCAGTACGCCGTTCATCGCGGAGACGTCGGAGTGGCACAGGCCGGTGGCCCGGACCCGGATCTTCACCTTGCCGGGGCCGAAGCCCATCGCCTCGACGTCGTCGAGGACCTCGAGTTTGTCCTGGCCTATCTCGTGCAGTACGGCTGCGCGCATGGTGCGGCTCCCCTCATACGAAGATTCAGGCGTGTACGGCGTGTACGCGGATTCAGGCGTGTTCGACGATCGTGTCGGCGAGGACCGGCGCGTCGTCCCGCTCGACCGCCGTCACCGCGACCTGGACCCGGCCCTCGGAGCGCCACATCCGGATCCGCAGGGTCTCGCCGGGGAAGACGACGCCGGTGAAGCGCGTGCTGTAGCTCCGCACCCGTGACACGTCGCCGCCGAGCGCCGTGTCGACGACCGCCTTGAGCGTCATCCCGTAGGTGCACAGGCCGTGCAGGATCGGGCGGTCGAAACCGGCGAGCTTGGCGAACTCTGGGTCGGCGTGCAGCGGGTTCCAGTCACCGGAGAGGCGGTAGAGCAGCGCCTGCTCCTCGCGGACGGGGCGCTGGACGGTCAGGTCCGGCTCGCCCTCGGGGGCCGGCAGGCGAGTGGAGGGGCCGCGTTCACCGCCGAATCCGCCTTCGCCGCGTACGAAGATCTGGGCGTCGCTCGTCCACAACGGGCCCTCGGTGTCGGCCACTTCGGTGCGCAGGACGAGGACCGCTGCCTTGGTCTTGTCGTACACGGCGGCCACCTTGGAGGTGGTGACGGCCTCGCCCTTGACCGGGATCGGGCGGTGCAGGGTGATGCTCTGGCCGCCGTGCAGGACCGCCGCCAGGTTCACCTCGATGCCGGGGGACGAGAGGCCGCCGACGACGCCCATGCCCGCTCCCGCGACGGTCGCGAAGCTGGGCAGGACGTGCAGCTTGGACTCCAGGGTGTAGCGCAGTTCGTCCGGGTCGGTGGCGGGCACGCCCGCGCCGAGGCCCAGGTGGTAGAGCTGGATGTCCTGGTGATCCCAGGCGATCTCGGCCGACCTGGGCTCCGCGGCCAGTGCTTTCGCGGCATCGATGGGCATGGGGTGGCAGCTCCTTGGCCGGTCTGAAGACCTCGGTGCGGCCGTCCGCACCGTCGGTCGCACCGAGGTCGCAACAGGGCCGGATGGAGCCCGTTCTAGAACGCGTTCCAGTCCGGCGATCCCATGTATAGCCGAGCCTCCGGTAGTTGTGAAGCCTCCTGACGTCACGTCAGATACGCCTGATGTGCCACCGGCGGGGCCCGGGACATTTGTACCGGCCGAGTCCGTACAGCTGCCTCTGCCGCCGCCTCGCCCCGGCTCCGTAATGTCGTCGTCATGCACACACGTCTCGCGGCCTGGAAACACAGCGGCAGGGCCCAGCTCACCGAGATGCGGGAGCGGGAGAAGTCCGGCCGGAGCAGGCCCGAGGACCTGGGCCCGCCCAACGGCTTCGCGATGCTGCCCTGGCTCCTGATGGGCATGGGCTCCTTCTCCAACCTCCTCCAGGGAAAGACGGGAAATCCCTGGCTCGGCGGCCTCGGCCTGCTGGTCTTCAACTCCCTCTACATCAGCGTGGTGTTCCGCGCCTTCGACAAGAGGTCGCGGGAGGCCCGCGTCACCAAGCGGCTGCTGCTCGCGCTGGCGGCGGTCACCTTCGCCCTCGCCATCGGTTACGGCGACAGCTGGCTGATGTTCTTCCCGCTGCTCGGCCTCGCCACGGGCGCGGTGCTGCGGGGCCGGCTGCTCGCTCCCGCGGCGTTCGCCCTGAGCATCTCCGCGGCGGTGGTCGGCGGACTGAAGGACGGCTGGGACGCGGCCGGCATCGCGTACGGCACGTTCATCTCCGTCATGGTGACGGCGGCGATCCTCGCCCTCTCCGAGACGGTGAAGGAACTGCGCGCCACACGCGAGGAGTTGGCCCGCGGCGCGGTCGAGAAGGAACGGCTGCGGTTCTCCCGGGACCTGCACGACCTGCTCGGCCACACGCTCTCGGTGATCGTCGTGAAGGCGGAGGCGACGCGCCGTCTCGCCCCCCGCGACCTGGAGGCCGCGCTCGGCCAGGTCTCCGACATCGAGTCCGTCGGCCGCCAGGCCCTGACCGAGATCCGCGAGGCGGTCACCGGCTACCGCGAGGGCAGCCTGGCCACGGAGCTCGACCGGGCCCGTGACCTCCTGGACGCGGCGGGCATCGAGGCGGTCGTACGCCAGTCGGGGCCGCCGCTCGCCCCGCAGACCGCGGCCCTGCTCGGCTGGGTCGTCCGGGAGTCCGCCACGAATGTCGTACGCCACTCAAGGGCGACCCGCTGCGAGATCGAGGTGGCGGGCACCGCCGAACGGACTCGGCTGCTGATCACCGACGACGGCCGCGGCGTAGGCTCGGGAAAGCCCGGCAGCGGGCTGAAGGGCCTGGCCGAGCGCCTGGCGGCGGCGGGCGGCTCCCTGGAGTCAGGACCCGCGCCGCGCGGCGGATTCTGGGTCACAGCGGAGCTGCCGGTCACCGAGCCAAGCCCAGGCCCCGGACCCGGTCCCGCCGCCGGTTCCGGCCCCGTCGCGGAGGAGCACACCCCATGATCAGAGTTCTGCTCGCCGAGGATCAGGGCATGATGCGGAGCGCGCTCGCGCTGCTGCTCGGCATGGAGCAGGACATCGAGGTCGTCGCACAGGTCGGCGCGGGCGACGAGATCGTGGACGCGGCGCTGAACTCCCGCCCCGACGTGGCGCTCCTCGACATCGAACTGCCGGGCCGCAGCGGGCTCGACGCGGCGGCGGACCTGCGCGAGGAGTGCCCCGAGTGCCGGGTCCTCATCCTCACGACCTTCGGCAGGCCCGGCTATCTGCGCCGGGCCATGGAGGCGGGCGCGGTGGGGTTCCTGGTCAAGGACGGCCCGGTGGAGGACCTGGCGGAGGCGATCCGGCAGGCGCTGCGGGGCGAGACGGTGATCGACCCCGCGCTCGCGGCTGCGGCACTGAGCGAGGGGCCGAGCCCGCTGACCGGCCGGGAGGCAGACGTACTGAAGGCCTCGGTGGACGGGGCGACGGTCTCCGACATCGCCGAGAAGCTGCATCTGTCGGAGTCGACGGTGCGCAACTACCTCTCGGCGGCGATCGGCAAGACGGGGACACGCAACCGCATGGAGGCGGTCCGGGAGGCGCGGCAGCGCGGGTGGCTCTAGGCGGGGCCGGTCCTCTCCCGCGGCATCCACACCAGCAGCACGAGCACCCCCACCAGCAGGATGCACCCACTGGTCCGGAAAGCCATCGCGTAGCCCGCGGTCAGCGCCTCCGGGGTCGTGGAGCCCCCCATCCGCGACGCCGAGACCGTCGAGAGCACCGCGAGGCCCAGCGCCCCGCCCATGGTGCGTGAGGTGTTGATGAGCCCGGAGACAAGTCCCGCGTCCCCCGGGTCGGCCCCCGAGGTGCCGAGCGAGGCGAGCGGCGTCGTGGCGAGGCCCGCGCCGAACATCATCACGATGCCGGGCAGCATGATCGAGGTGACGTAGCCGCCGTCGGCGGTCATCAGGGACTGCCAGCCGAAGCCCGCCGACGCCACCACGATGCCGAGCACGGACACGTTCTTCGCGCCGAGCACCCGCATCAGCCGCGGCGCCAGCTTCGAGCCGACGACGATCGTCAGCGAGGAGGGGATCAGGGCGAGGCCCGCCTTGAGCGCCGAGTAGCCGAGGACGTTCTGCGCGTACAGCGTCATGAAGAACCACATGGCGAACATGCCGCCGCCGCACACGAACATCGCCGCGTTCGCCGCCGAAACCGACCGCACCCGGAACAGCTTCAGGGGCATCAGCGGGACCTTCGTACGCGCCTCGACCAGGAGGAAGAGGCCGAGCAGCACGAGCCCGGCGGCCAGCGGCACCAGGGTGGCCGCGGCTGTCCAGCCCTTCTCCTCCGTCTGCACGATCCCGTACGCGAGCGTGGCGAGCCCCGCCGTCACGAGCACCGCGCCCGGCACGTCGAGGCGGCGCGCCTGGCCGGCCTTGCTCTCGGTGAGCCAGGCGACGCCCGCGACGATGACGAGCGCGCCGATCGGCACGTTGATCAGGAGCACCCAGCGCCAGGAGAGCAGGTCGGTGAGGACGCCGCCGACGAGGCCGCCCGCGGCGCCGCCGCCCGCGCCCACCGCCGACCAGGTCCCGATCGCCCGTATCCGGGCGGGGCCCTCGGGCACCGCCGAGGTCAGGATCGTCAGGGTCGAAGGGGCGAGGACCGCGGCGCCGAGACCCTGCACCGCGCGCGCCACCAGCAGCTGCCACTCGGCCTGCGCGAGACCGCCGGCGAGCGAGGCCACCGTGAAGAGCCCGAGCCCGACCAGGAACATCCGCTTGCGGCCGAAGAGGTCGCCGGCCCGCCCGCCGAGCAGCATGAAGCCCGCGAAGGCGATCGAGTAGGCGTTGACCACCCATTGCAGTCCGACGGCGCTCATGCCCAGGTCGGACCGCATCGACGGCAGTGCGGTGTTCACCACCGACACGTCGAGTACGACCAGGAACTGCCCGGCGCAGGCGGCGAGCAGCACCGCCCACACGGGCGCGGACTTCCGCGGCGGCGCGGCTATGTAAGTGTCGGGGGGCGTTTGGACCATGACAGGAATGGTGCCAGGGTCTCGGCCGTGCATGCATCGGGGTTTCGACGCAGAGGACCTCCGCCTCCGGTCCTAGGCCCTGAGGTCCTCTCCGTTCACCGCCGTTCAGCCCTTGCGCGGCTCGCACGGAGTGTCCCCGCTGCCGCTCAGCCCTTGCGCAGCAGCGTCACCACCGCCGCTCCCCCGAGGCCGATGTTGTGCGCGAGGCCCACCCGGGCCCCCGCCACCTGCCTGGCGTCCGCCTCGCCCCTCAACTGCCAGGTGAGCTCGGCCACTTGGGCGATGCCCGTCGCGCCGAGCGGGTGCCCCTTGGAGATCAGGCCGCCCGAGGGGTTCACCACCCACCGCCCGCCGTACGTCGTCGCCCCGCTCTCGACGAGCTTTCCGGACTCACCCGCCGGGCACATGCCGAGCGCCTCGTAGGTGAGGAGCTCGTTGATGGAGAAGCAGTCGTGCAGCTCGACGACGTCGACGTCCTCGATGCCGAGTCCCGACCTCTCGTACACCTGCCGCGCCGCCGCCCTCGACATCGGCTGCCCCACGACGTCGATGCACGAGCCCGAGTCGAAGGACTCCCCGGTGTCCGTGGTCATGGCCTGCGCGGCGATCTCGACGGCGCGCTCCTGAAGGCCGTGCCGCTCCACGAACCTCTCCGACACCACCACCGCGGCGGCCGACCCGTCCGACGTCGGCGAGCACTGCAGCTTGGTGAGCGGACGGTGGATGGTCTTGGCGGCGAGGATCTCGTCGACGGTGTACTCGTCCTGGAACTGGGCGTACGGGTTGTTCACCGAGTGCCGGTGGTTCTTCGCGCCCACCGCGGCCAGCTGCGCCTCGGTCGTGCCGTACCGCTCCATGTGCTCGCGTGCCGCGTCGCCGAAGATCTGGGCGGTGGGCGGGGTCATCTCGAAGCCGTGCCGGGCCGCCATGATGCCGTAGTGCCGGGCGACGGGAGACGTCTTGAAGTCACCCCCGTCACTCCCACCCCCCAGCGCGCCGCGCGCCATCTTCTCGAAGCCGAGCGCGAGCACGCAGTCGTTGATGCCGCCCTCGACGAACTGCCGCGCCATCATCAGCGCGGTCGAGGCCGTCGCGCAGTTGTTGTTCACGTTGTAGACGGGGACGCCGGTCAGACCCAGTTCGTACACGGCGCGCTGGCCCGCCGTCGATGCCTGGAAGCAGTACCCGACCGGCACCTGCTCCACCTGCTCGTACGAGATCCCGGCGTCGTCGAGCGCCTTGGTGCCCGCCTCCTTCGCCATGTCCCAGTACTGCCAGTCCCGCGTCTCGGGCTTCTCGAACTTCGTCATTCCGACGCCGACTATGTACGCCTTCACTGGCCAGCTCCTTCTAGGGGGTGGGGCGCGGCTCGGGGTCCCTCGGCAGGCCGAGCAGCCGCTCCGCGACGACGTTCAGCTGCACCTGCGTGGTGCCGCCCGCGATGGTCAGGCAGCGCGCCATCAGGAAGCCGTGCAGCGCGCGCTCCCCCGGGCCCTCGCGCACCGCGCCCTCGGGGCCGAGCAGTTCGAGGGCAAGCTCGGCGACCTTCTGCTGATGCGGGGTCTGCACGAGCTTGCGGACGGAGGCCCCGGCCCCCGGTTCCGCCCCGGCCACCTGCCGCATCGTCGTGCGCAGGCCGATGCAGGAGAGCGCGTGCGCCTCGGCCGCGAGCGCGCCGATCCGCGCGCGGCAGGCGCCGTCGAGCTCGCCGGCGCGCTCGATGAGCGCCTCCAGGCCGGTGTCGAAGGTCAGCTGGTCGGCCATGTGGACGCGTTCGTTGCCGAGCGTGTGGCGCGCGACCCGCCAGCCGTCGTTCACCTCGCCGACGACCGCGTCGGCGGGCAGCAGGACGTCGTCGAAGTAGACCTCGTTGAAGAGGGAGTCCCCGGTGATCTCCTTCAGCGGGCGGATGTCGATGCCCGACGCCCGCTTCATGTCGATGAGGAAGTACGTGAGCCCCTTGTGCTTGGGTGCGTCGGGGTCCGTGCGGGCCAGCAGGATGCCGTGGTCGGCCCACTGGGCCGCGCTCGTCCACACCTTCTGGCCGTTGATCAGCCAGCCGCCATCGACCCGCTCGGCCCGCGTCCGCAGCGACGCCAGGTCCGAACCGGCCCCGGGCTCGCTGAACAGCTGGCACCACAGCACCTCGCCCCTGAGCGTCGGCGCCAGAAACCGCTCCTGCTGCTCGCCCGTCCCGTACGCGATGAGCGAGGGCACCACCCAGGTGGCGATCCCGAGGTCGCTGACGCGCACTCCGGCAGCCGCCAACTCCTCCTGGACGACGAGCTGTTGGACGGGGCCCGCGCCGAGGCCGTACGGCTCGGGCAGGTGCGGCGCGGCGTAGCCCGTGGGCGCCAGCGCCTTGCGCGCGGCGGCCGGGTCGAGGCCGCGGGCCGTGGCGATGGCCTCGCGTGCCCGCTCCCGGTACGCGTCCGCCTCCCGGGGCAGCTCCATCCGCAGCTCGCGCCGTGCGCCGCCCTCCGCGTGCCGCACCGCCCGCAGCCGGTGCGCGTCGCCGGCGCCGAGCAGCTGCCGGGCGACGAGTGACCTGCGCAGATACAGGTGCGCGTCGTGCTCCCAGGTGAAGCCGATGCCGCCGAGGATCTGGATGGCGTCCTTGGCGCAGGAGTACGCGGCGTCGAGCGCGGCCCCGGCGGCGAGCGCGCAGACCAGGCCTCGCACCTCCGGCGACGGCTCGTCCGCCGCACGCGCCGCGTCCCAGGCGAGCGCCCGCGCCTGCTCAAGACGCACCAGCATGTCCGCGCAGAGGTGCTTGACCGCCTGGAACTGCCCGATCGGCCGCCCGAACTGCTCCCGCACCTTCGCGTACTCGGTGGCGGTCTCCAGCGCCCAGGCCGCCACCCCGCACGCGTCCGCCGCGTACAGGGCGCACGCGAGATCCCGTACGAGCGCCGCGTCGACGCCGAGCACCCGCCCGGCCGGCACCTCCACCCCGTCCGCCGACACGTCGGCGGTGGGCCGCGTCGGATCGGCGCCCTCGTGTGTCCGTACGGTCAGCTCGGCCGCGTCGACGGCCAGCCACTCGGTTCCGTGCGCGGACTCGGCGGCCAGGATCAGCAGGTCGGCGTCCGCCCCGCAGAGCACGGGCGGCGCTGCGCCGTCGAGGACGTAGCCGTCCGTCACGGACACCGCGGTCAGTGTTCCCGCACCGAGAGCGACGGCGCCGATGCGCGCGCCGGACGCCAGCTCGGCGGCGAGGTCGTCGGCGCCCGCCCGGTGCAGCACGGCCGAGGCGAGGGAGCTCGCCAGGTAGGGCCCCGGGAGCGCGGCCCGTCCCGCCTCCTCCAGGGCGACCGCGAGGTCCACGAGGTCGCCGCCCCCGCCGCCGCACTCCTCGGGCAGGTGCACCGCGAGCAGCCCCTGCTCGGCGAGCCCGTCCCAGTGGGCGGGCCTGCCGCCGGGGGCCGACGGGGCGTCGAGCAGTTTGCGTATCTCCTCGGGCGGTACGGCGCGGGCACTCCAGCCGCGCACCGCCGCTGCCAACTCCCGCTGTTCCTGCGTGATTCCGATGCCCATGCGCGTCCTCGCCGGTAGCAGCTTCCGGGACGGCGACACACTAGAACACGTTCCAATTCGATGGAAGCCTGACGGGGGGTCAGATGCGGGTCGGGCCCAGTGCCGGGCGCGGGGCTCCCGTAAGCCCCCGGTTAACAACAGGTCAAGACTTCCCCTCGTACGACATCCGTCGGAATAGTCGCCCGGGGAAACAGGTTCGTACTGCACGTACCCCTGCCAGCTCTTGCCCGCCCTCGGAGGCCCCACGTAATGACGCAGTCGACGACCCACCAACGCGGCACCCGCGGAGTCGTCCCCGTACTCGCTTTCGCCGGCATCGTCGTCGCGGTGATGCAGACGCTCCTGGTGCCGGTCATCAAGGACCTGCCGACACTCCTGAGCACCTCGCCGTCGAACGCCACGTGGGTCATGACGGCGACCCTCCTCGCCGGCGCCGTCTCGACCCCGATCATGGGCCGCCTCGGCGACCTCTACGGCAAGCGCCGCATGCTGCTCGCGAGCCTGGCCGTGATGGTCGTGGGCTCGCTGATCTGCGGTTTCACCGACGACCTCGTCGTGATGATCGTGGGCCGTGCCCTCCAGGGCTTCGCGATGGGCGCCATCCCGCTCGGCATCGGCCTGATGCGCGACGAGCTGCCCCGCGAGAAGCTCGGCTCCGCGATGGCCCTGATGAGCTCGTCCATCGGCGTCGGCGGCGGCCTCGCGCTGCCGCTCGCGGCACTGACCGCGCAGCACGCCGACTGGCACGCCCTGTTCTTCGGCGCGGCGGGCCTGGGCGTCATATCGATGCTCCTGGCCGTCCTTTTCGTACCCGAGAGCAAGGTCAAGGCGCAGGGCACCTTCGACGTGATCGGCGCGCTCGGCCTCTCCGCGGGCCTGGTCCTCTTCCTGCTCCCCATCACCAAGGGCAGCGACTGGGGCTGGACCTCGGGCATGACGCTCGGCCTGTTCGGCGCCGCGGCGCTCGTCCTGGTCCTCTGGGGCGTGATGGAGCTGCGCCTCAAGGCGCCGCTGGTGGACCTGCGCACCACGGCCCGCCCCGCGGTCCTGTTCACCAACCTCGCCTCGATCACGGTCGGCGTGGCGTTCTACGCGATCTCGCTGGTGCTCCCGCAGCTGCTCCAGCTGCCGACCACCACCGGCTACGGTCTCGGCCAGTCCATGGTCGTCGCGGGCCTGTGCGTGGCACCGCTGGGCCTGACGATGATGCTCACGGCCCCGGTCTACGCCCGCCTCTCGGCGAAGTACGGACCGAAGGTGACCCTCATCCTCGGCATGCTGATCATCGGGATCGGCTACGGCGCGGGCCTCGGCCTGATGAGCGCCGCCTGGCAGACGATCATCATCGCGGTCGTGATCGGCGCGGGCATCGGCCTCGCCTACTCCTCGCTCCCGGCGCTGATCATCGGCGCCGTGCCCGCTTCGGAGACGGGCGCGGCGAACGGCCTCAACACGCTGATGCGCTCCATCGGCACGTCGGTCTCGTCCGCCGTGATCGGCATGGTCCTCGCCAACACGGCGAACCACGTGGGCGGCGTCGCCGTCCCGACGATGACGGGCTTCCGCACGTCCTTCCTCATCGCCACCGGTGCGGTCGCCCTCGGCCTGGTCTTCGCGCTCTTCCTGCCGTCCGCCCGCCGCTCGGTCAAGACCCAGCTACGGGCCAGCAGCGAGGAGGACGCGAACCTGCGCGCGGCGACGCAGGCGCTGACCGGTTTCCACGGCCGGGTACTGAGCCCCGCCGGGGCGCCGGTCGCGCGGGCGAAGGTGACGCTGATCGACCGCAGGGGGCGACAGGCGGGCTCGGCCCTCACGGACGAGGGCGGCCACTATTCCCTCGCGGTGCCGGGCGACGGCTCGTACGTCCTCGCGGCAACGGCATCCGGCCACGCACCACTGGCTTCGGCGGCGGGGCATCAGGGGGGTGCGGTGGAGGTCGATCTGCTGCTGCCGGGCGGGAGTGAGGTGCTGGCGTAGGGGCGGGCCCTGCGGGGCTCTGTCCTCAGGCGCCGGACGGGCTGAATATTCAGCCCGTCCGGCGCTTGAGGACGAACTCGGCGGAGCCGGTGATCACTACCGCCGCGGAGCGACCCTCTCCAGCTCGTCGATCGACCCGGACATCACAGTCCGCACATGCTCGGTCAGATGCTCCGCAGGCCAGTCCCACCAGCCAACGGCCAGCAGCCGCGCAACCTCGTCCTCGCTGTACCGCGTACGAATCAGCTTCGCGGGGTTGCCGCCCACGACCCCATAGTCAGGGACGTCGTCCACGACGACCGACCCCGAGGCGATGACGGCCCCGTGCCCGATCCGCACACCGGGCATCACCATCACCCCGTACCCGAACCACACGTCATGACCGACCACGGTGTCGCCCCGCCCCGGCAACCCGCTGATCAGATCGAAGTGCTCGCTCCACGAGCCGCCCATGATCGGGAACGGGAAGGTCGATGGCCCGTCCATCCGGTGGTTCGCGCCGTTCATGATGAACCGCACCCCCGTCCCGAACGCACAGAACTTTCCGATACGGAGCTTCTCGGGCCCGTAGTGGTAAAGGACGTTGCGCGTCTCGAAGGCGGTCGCGTCGTCCGGATCGTCGTAGTAGGAGTACTCCCCCACCTCGATCAGCGGAGACTTCACCAGCGGCTTCAGCAACACGACACGAGGCTGGTCCGGAAAGGGATGCACCACCGTCGGATCCGCCGGTACGAGTTCCATGGCCGTTCCCCTCACTGTTCCTCACTGTTCCTCGTCACGGCCCCGCCTTCATGATCAACCGGGCCATGCGGCAGCATAGGTCGGCCCACGGCGCAGACCCACCGCTTTTCCGAAGCCCAGGAGGACCCCCATGGCCGCCCCCCAGCCCGAGCCGGAGATCCTCGCCGCCTTCGAAGCCGCCAAGGGCTTCATGCCGGCCGGTGAGGGCCTCGCCCTGTACGCGGCGGCGACGGAGGCCGCGGGGCTGGGGCTTCCGCTCCTGGAGGTCGGCACGTACTGCGGCCGCTCCACGATCCTGCTCGCGGACGCCGCCCGTCAGGCGGGCGTCACGGCCATCACCGTGGACCACCACCGAGGCAGTGAGGAGCAGCAGCCTGGCTGGGAGTACCACGACCCGGCGACGGTCGACCCGGAGGTCGGCCGCATGGACACGCTCCCCACTTTCCGCCGCACGCTGCACCACGCGGGCCTGGAGGACCACGTCATCGCGATCGTGGGCCGCTCGCCGCAGGTGGCGAAGGCATGGGGCGGGCCGCTCGGCCTCGTCTTCATCGACGGCGGCCACACGGACGAGCACGCGACGGGCGACTACGAGGGCTGGGCCCCGCACGTCGCGCAGGGCGGCCTGCTCCTGATCCACGACGTCTTCCCCGACCCCGTCGACATCATGACGGGCCAGGCCCCGTACCGCGTCTACCTCAGGGCACTGGAATCCGGCGCGTTCACCGAGGTCTCGGCAACCGACTCCCTGCGCGTCCTGCGGCGAACGGGAGCGGGGATCTGACCTCGCGGTTAGAGTCGCTCTCGTGTCGTACGTAGGCCCGGACAGCCAGCCCCCACGCCCGCCCCGCCGTTTCAGCGGCGGCCCCCTCACGGTGACGCTCGCCGCGCTGGTGCCGACGTGCCTCGCGGGGTGGCTCATCTACGAGGCGACGAGCGGTCCCGGTGGCAGCGAGCCACCCAGAACGCTTCCCTCCACGAGCCAGTCCGCGAAGGGGTCCCCGTCGGCCTCCGAGAAGGAGGACGGAAAGGGAGAGGACGGCGAACCGAGCGCGTCGAAGTCCTCCAAGCCGTCGAAGTCCTCGAAGCCTTCGAAGTCCGCGAGCCGCCCCGCCGCTTCCGGCCCCCTCAAGGGCAAGGTGGTCGTTATCGACCCCGGCCACAACACGGGCAACGGCAAGCACACGGCCGAGATCAACCGTCTCGTCGACGTCGGCACGCACCGCAAGGAGTGCGACACGACGGGCACCTCCACGAACAACGGTTACAGCGAGGCCCAGTTCACCCTCGACGTCTCGCGCCGCCTGCGCACGCTCCTCGAGAAGCAGGGCGCCACGGTCAAGTTCACCCAGGACGGCGACCGCCCCTGGGGCCCCTGCGTCGACGAGCGCGCCCGCATCGGCAACAACGCCCGCGCGGACGCGGTCGTCTCCGTCCACGCCGACGGATCGGCGGCGGGCAACCGCGGCTTCCATGTGATCCTGCCCGCATCGGTCAAGTCCGGCGCCGCGGACACCTCCAAGATCGTCGCCCCGTCCCGCGCCCTGGGCGAGCGCATCGCGGGCAAGTTCCTGAGCGCGACGGGCAGCGCCCCCTCGAACTACGTCGGCGACGGCACCGGTCTCGACGTACGCAAGGATCTGGGCGGCCTCAACCTCTCGACGGTCCCCAAGGTGTTCATCGAGTGCGGCAACATGCGGGACGCGAAGGACGAGGCATTGCTCACGAACGGCACCTGGCGCCAGAAGGCGGCCCAGGGCATCTCCGACGGAATCGCGAGCTTCCTGCGCGGATAACGGGTTGGTTCGTCGGGGATAACGGGTTGGTTGGTCTTTATCCCGAGCAGACACCCCACCGGTGCGAACGATAATGTCCTCCGTACGATGGGGGGCCATCCCCGCGCTTTGCGCCGCGACCTTGGGGCGAGCGACGCCTCCACCGACGAGACGACTTACGAAGGACCTGAAGTGAATATCCGCTCTCTCACTCGAGGCGACGGCGTGGTGATCGGGGCAGCGGTGTTGCTGTTCATCGCCTCGTTCCTGGCCATCGTCGACCTCGAAGGTGTCTCGGGCTCAGCCGACATGCCGAACGCCTGGAACAGCGGGCCGTTCTTGCTGGGGGTCACCCTGGCCGGAATCATCGGTGCCGTCTGCATCATCGTCGCCCGCGGGCTGCCGACCGCACCGAAGGTGCTCGGCATCGACCTCGGGCACTTCGGTGTGGCCTTCACCGTGGCGTCCCTCTGGAGCGCCATCGGGCAGGTCTTCGACCCGGCCGGCGGCTTCGACAACCTGGGTTCGGGTGACAGCGGCGTAGAGGTCGGTGTCGGCACCATCCTCTCCCTGATCGCCACGCTCATCCTGGCCGCCGGCGCGATCCTCTCCCTGACGGTCCCCGCCTTCAAGGCCCCCCTCGTCGGCGCCCCGCGCCCCACCCCCCAGCCCTACGGCGGTCAGCCGCAGGGCGGTTATGGGTACCCCGGTGCGCAGGGCCAGCCGCAGCAGGGGCAGCCGTACGGCGCCCAGCCCGGTCAGCCCGGACAGCCGCAGCAGGGGCAGCCCTTCGGTGCCCAGCCGGGTCAGCCGCAGCCGGGGCAGCAGACGCCGCCTCCCGGGCAGGCGCAGGCCGCCGGTGACTTCTCGCCGTTCTGGTTCGCCGTGCCGGTGCCGCGTCCGCTGTACGCGGAGGACGGTTCGCCGACGCCGATCGCCGAACTGGCGCCCGGCACCTGGTACTTGGCCGTCGAGCAGCGCGGCCCCGGCCTGGTGGCCCAGACGCAGGACGGCCGTCGTGGCGTGCTGCAGGACACCACCGGGATTCAGCGCGGCTGATCTCCGACGCACCTCGCGGCCCCTCGCCCTTCCGGGCGGGGGGCCGTTGTCGTACAGTCGCCGTCCCGCCGTGAACTGACGGGTCGTCAGGAATTCGAACTCGGGATGGATTGGGGTCACGCATGCGTCTGGGGCTCGCACTTGGCTACTGGGGACGCGGTCCCGACCCGCAGCACGTGGCGCTCGCCCAGGAGGCAGAGCGGCTCGGCTACGACTCCGTGTGGACCGCCGAGGCCTGGGGCTCGGACGCCTTCACGCCGCTGACCTGGATCGCGGCGCAGACCTCACGGATCAAGCTGGGCACGGCGATCGTCCAGATGGCGGCGCGCTCGCCCGTCACGACCGCGATGCACGCCCTGACCCTGGACCACCTGTCCGGCGGGCGGATGATGCTCGGACTCGGGCTCTCCGGGCCGCAGGTGGTGGAGGGGTGGTACGGGCGGCCGTTCCCGAAGTCGCCGCTGACCGCCACGCGGGAGTACGTGGATGTGATCCGCCAGGTGCTGCGCCGCGAGGGGCCCGTCACTCTCGACGGGCGCTTCCACACCCACCCCTACGTCGGGGAGGACGGCAGCGGTCTCGGCAAGCCCCTGAAGCCGATCACACATCCGCTGCGGGCCGACCTGCCGGTGCTGCTCGGCGCGGAAGGCCCGAAGAACATCGCGCAGACGGCGCGGATCGCGGACGGCTGGCTGCCGCTCTACTGGTCGCCGATGCGGGCCGACGTGTACGAGGCGTCGCTGGAGGGTGCGCGGGACGGCTTCATGGTCGCCCCCATGGCGCGGGCGAAAGTCTGCGACGACGTTGCGGAGGGCCTGCTTCCGGTCAAGGCGATGCTGGGCTTCTATATCGGGGGGATGGGGCACTCCGCGCGAAACTTCCATGCAGATCTGATGGCGCGGATGGGGTTCGAGGAAGAGGCCCGGCGGATTCAGGAGCTGTTTCTGGCGGGGCGCCGCGAGGAGGCGGTTTCGGCCGTTCCTGATGCCTTCGCCGACGAGATCTCGCTGGTGGGACCTCGGGAACGGATCGCCGAGCGACTGGAGTTGTGGCGCAAGGGGCCCGTGACGGATCTGCTGGTACTGGCGCCGGACCGTCATACGCTGCGGGTGCTGGCGGAGCTGAACGGCTGACAGACCCCGCCCAAGGCCGGCCCGAGGCCGGCCCGAGGCCGGCCCGAGGCCAGGGGCCTGCTACCCCTTCGCCAGCTCTCCCGCCGACGGCACCTTGTCCTTGACCTCCGCGCCCGCGCCCTTGCCCGCGTCCTTCACCTGCTTGATGACGTCGTCGAAGGAGTTCACGACCGAGTCGGTGGACTCGCCCTTGCGGAGCTTTTTCGGGAGGTCCTTGAGGGCGTCGATGCCTGCGGTCAGGGGCGCCACCGCCTTGGACAGCGTCGGGTCGCCCTTGGCGTTCTTCGTCGCCGCCTTCAGGCGGTTGTAGGCGAGCGTCCCCGCGAGGCCCGCCTTGATCAGGGCGAACTTGCGGCCGTCGGCGCCCTTCTTGAACTTCCCCGCCCGGAAGGGCTTCACGATCCACTGGTACGTCGCCCCCGCCGCGATCCCCGCGTTCGCGACGAAGCGCGTCTTGGCGAACTTCTGCTTCTCGGCGGAGCTGGAGCTCGACGGCGCCGAGGCGGCGTCCGCGTCGTCACCTCCGCAGCCGGTCGTCCCCGCGAGCAGGGCGCCGCACAACACAGGGGCGACGAGAGACCGGCGTACGGTCGCGGCGGACAGCAACACGGGAACCTCCGGGCGTGGACAGCGAGTGGACAGCTCTCCCGGCAGCCTCACCCCGCCCGGCGCGGCCCGCCACTCGGGCGGGCCCGTACGGGTTTCAGCCAGGCCCAGCCAGGTACACGGAAGCCATGGCGACCAGAAGCGCACGTGGCAGCACCGCAGCGAGGGTCATCGTCATCGTCGCGGACGTGATGGCCATCATCCTCGGCCTGTGGATCCTCATGTATCTGTTGGACGCGAACCGCGCCAACGACCTCGTCCAATTCATCCACGACGTGGCCCGCTGGCTGGCCGGCTGGTCCCACGACCTCTTCACGTTCGACGAGGCCTGGGCCCGCGTGGTCTGCGGCTACGGCCTGGCAGCCCTCGTATACATCCTCGTCGGCCACGCCATCGCCGGACGGCTCCGCCGCTACTGAACCAGCCGAGCCACCCCGCCCCCCGGGCACACACATCACGACCCGGGGGTCCGGGGGCACCCCTCGGAAAAACACAGCACGTTCGACGAGACCTGGACCCGCGCAGTCTGCGGCTACGGCCTGGCAGCCCTCGTATACGTCCTCGTCGGCCACGCCATCGCCGGACGTCTACGCCGCTACTGACCCCCCGCGGTCGCTTCGCAGCACTCCGGCGCAAGGCCCACCGGCAGGCGTTCTCCTGAGAACACCGCGCAGGTGGCCTCGTCGCCGCCTAGTGCTGCCACGGCGAGCAGCAGGGAGCCCGCCGTCCACGTGGTGAGCTCCTCCGGCCAGATCGCGGCGTCGTCGAAGACGTAGCCCGTCCAGTAGAGGCCGCTCTCCGCGTCGCGCAGGTGCTGGATCGACTGGAGGATCTCCAGGGCGCGGTCCGATTCACCCAACACCCAGAGGGACAGGGCGAGTTCGGCGCTCTCGCCGCCCGTCACCCAGTTGTTGGGGATGACGCAGCGCACGCCGAGGTCCGGCACCACGAAGCGGTCCCAGCCCTCCTCCATGCGGGACTTGGCCTCCGCGCCCGTGAGCGCGCCGCCGAGGACCGGGTAGTACCAGTCCATCGAGTAGCGGTCCTTGTCCAGGAACCGCTCGGGGTGGCTGTGTATGGCGTGGGCCAGCGCGCCCGTGGCCAGCTCCCAGTCCGGCTGCGGCTCCTCGCGCTGCTCGGCGATCGCCAGAGCGCAGCGCAGCGCCTGGTGGATCGATGAACTGCCCGTCAGGAGCGCGTCGTTGACCGGCTCTCCGTCCGGCTCGCGCTTCCAGCCGATCTGGCCGCCCGGCTGCTGGAGCCCGAGGACGAACTCCACCGCGCCCACCACCGTCGGCCACAGCCGGTCGAGGAACGTGTCGTCGCCGGTCGAAAGGTAGTGATGCCAGACGCCCACGGCGATGTACGCGCAGAAGTTCGTCTCGCGGCCACGGTCCGTCACGTCGTGCGGATCCCCGTCGGCGTACGCCGCGTACCAGGACCCGTCCGGATTCTGGTGCCGCGCGAGCCAGTCGTAGGCACGGCCCGCCGCCGCGTGCTCGCCCGCAGCGTCCAGGGCCATGGCGGCCTCGGTGTGGTCCCACGGGTCCAGGTGGTGGCCGCGGAACCACGGGATCGCGCCGTCCTCGCGTTGGACGGCGAGAATTCCGCGGACCGTCCGCTGCGCCTGATCCGCCGTCAGGACGCCCGGCAGGACCAGGTGTTCGGTCCGCTCCGGGCTCGTCACGCGTCGGTCTTCGCGTCGGTCTTCGGCAGATGCGGCTTCGTCGCGTACGCCACGAAGCTCTTGCCCACGACCGGGTTGAGCAGCTGTTCCGCCACCTTCGTGGCCAGCGGTTTCTTCATGATGTCCCAGACCAGGAGCTTGTGGTACGCCCGCACCGGCAGCGCCTTGTCGTTGTCCACGCCGAACGCGCACTTCAGCCACCAGTACGGCGCGTGCAGCGCGTGCGCGTGGTGCGTGCCGTACGGCTTCAGGCCCGCTTCGCGCATCCTGCCGAGCAGTTCGTCCGCCTTGTAGATGCGGATGTGGCCGCCCTCCACCTCGTGGTAGGCGTCCGACAGGGCCCAGCAGATCTTCTCCGGGCCGTAGCGCGGGACGGTCACCGCGATGCGGCCGCCCGGCTTCAGGACCCGGACCATCTCGGCGAGCACGCCCTTGTCGTCGGGGATGTGCTCCATCACCTCGGAGATGATCACGACGTCGAACGAGGCGTCGGGGAAGGGGAGGTTGAGCGCGTCACCCTCCATCGCGGTGGCGGTCGCGCCCGCGGGAGCCTCACCCGCCTCCTTCATCGCGGCGAACCACTTGGCGACCTCGCGGATCTCCTCGGCGTTCTGGTCGAGGGCCACCACCTGGGCCCCCCGCCGGTAACACTCGAAGGCGTGCCGGCCCGCGCCGCAGCCCAGGTCGAGGACGCGGTCGCCCGCGGCGAGCGGGAAGCGGGTGAAGTCGACGGTCAGCATCAGCGATGGCTCCCGGAGTACGTCGGGGTGGTGGCCGGGGGGCGGCCGGATTGCGGGGCCGCGTTGTTGGCAATCGCCGCGCGGTACAACTCTGCGGTGCCCTGGGCGGCGCGGGCCCAGGTGAATTTGGCGAGGACCCGTTCACGGCCGGCCGCGCCGAGGCGGGCCCGCAGCTCGGGGTCGCCGAGGAGACGGAGCAGGCCGGCCGCGAGGGCGCCGGGGTCGGCGGGCCGCACGGCCAGGCAGGTCTCGCCGTCCGGCCCCGCGACCTCCGGGATCGCGCCGCCGGTCGTCGCGAGCAGCGGCGTTCCCGTCGCCATCGCCTCGGCCGCGGGGAGCGAGAAGCCCTCGTACAGCGAAGGGACGCAGGCGACCTCGGCCGAGCGGACGAGGTCCACGAGCTCCTCGTCGGTGATGCCCTTGACGAACTCGATGGCGCCTTCGAGGCCGTACTTCTCGATGGCCTGGGCGACGGGGCCGTCCTCGGCGCGCCTTCCGACGACGACGAGATGGGCGGCGGGGTTCTCGGCGCGGACCTTGGCCAGGGCTTCGACGAGGTAGATCAGGCCCTTGAGGGGGACGTCCGCGCTGGACGTCGTGACGATCCGGCCCGGCACCTCGGCGACCGAGGGGTCGGGCGAGAAGAGATCGGTGTCGGCGCCGATGTGCACGACGTTGATGCGGTCCTCGCGTACGCCGAGGTGGTCGATGATCTCCTGGCGCGATGTGCCGGAGACGGTGAGCACGGAGGGCAGCCGGCGGGCCACGCGCTTTTGCATGCGCGTGAACGCGTACCAGCGGCGTACGGACATACGGCGGCGCCAGGTGGGCGCCGCTTCGAGGTCCAGCCTGCGGTCCACGGTGATGGGGTGATGGATCGTCGAGACGAGCGGTGCGCCGAGGTCGCCCAACAGGCCGTACCCGAGCGTCTGGTTGTCGTGCACGACGTCGAACTCGCCCCGCCTGGCGCGCAGATGACGGCGGGCGCGCAGGCTGAACGTCGCGGGCTCGGGGAAGCCGCCCGTCCACATCGTCGCCACTTCGAGCGCGTCGACCCAGTCGCGGTACTCGTCGCGCTTCGGCGTGCGGAAGGGGTCGGGCGAGCGGTAGAGGTCGAGGCTCGGCAGCTCGGTGAGCTTGAGCCCTTCGAGCTCCTCGTCGTCCAGGACGGGGTAGGGCTGCGCGCCGATCACTTCGACGCTGTGGCCGAGGCGTGCCAGCTCGCGGGAGAGGTGACGTACGTAGACGCCTTGCCCCCCGCAGAACGGGTTGCCCTTGTACGTGAGGAGAGCGATGCGCAACGGACGGTCACCATCGGCGTCCGGCCCCGTCCGGGGGCCCGCCTCCATGGCCTCAGCGGTCACTCTCGGCCCCCTTCTCCCTGCGGTTGTCCGCGAGGTTACGCCGGGACGGTAATCTAGAACAAGTTTCAGACTTGATCGTTGAATGATCGCTGAATGATCGCGGAACGCGCTTTGAATCTACCGGCAGGTAGCCGCGCTGTAAGGCCCGGATCAGGTGATTCGCGCCACGGCGGGTCCCCTGCCATGCTGGCCCACCACATCACCGGACCGGGACGACGGACAACGGACAACGGGACCTATGACAGCGGAAGCCAAGGCAGCGGAAGTCACAGCAGCTGATCCGGCGTCGCCGCCCCTGACGGAACGGCAGGAGGCGCGCCGCCGTCGCATCCTGCACGCCAGCGCCCAACTCGCGAGCAGGGGCGGGTTCGACGCGGTGCAGATGCGTGAGGTCGCCGAGTCCTCCAGCGTCGCCCTCGGCACGCTGTACCGCTATTTCCCCTCCAAGGTGCATCTGCTGGTCGCCACCATGCAGGATCAGCTCCAGCACATGCACACGACGATCCGTAAGCGGCCGCCCGCCGGCGAGACGCCCGCCGAGCGGTGCGCCGAGACGCTGATGCGGGCCTTCCGCGCCCTGCAGCGCGAGCCGCACCTGGCGGATGCCATGGTCAGGGCGCTGACCTTCGCCGACCGCTCCGTGAGCCCCGAGGTGGACACGGTCTCGCGGCTGACCACGGCGATCATCCTGGACGCGATGGGCCTGGCGGACGCGCCGACCCCCGAGCAGCTCTCGGCGGTCCGGGTCATCGAGCACACCTGGCACTCGGCGCTCATCACCTGGCTCTCGGGGCGGGCATCGATCGCACAGGTCAAGATCGACATCGAGATGGTGTGCCGCCTGATCGATCTGACGACCCCGGAGACGGCGTAGCACGCCGCGCGTCCCCAATTTCCCGGAACCACGCAGTCCGCAGGCCTTGAATCGGTGCACGGGGGGGCGCAGGCCTACCTGGTCATTGCGCCCCTGAGCCTCTCCTGGGTCCCGCTTGGCCAGTTCTCGCATCCGTACGAGCGGTCGGCGCCGCTATGAATGGTCTACGTGCTGAATGAAGCGACCGGACCGACTGCGGGCAACCTGGAGGAGCGAAACGTGATCCGGGTACTTCTCGTGCACGACGCCTGTCTGCTGCGATCCGCTCTGGCGGAACGACTCGCCCGTGAGGCGGACCTGGAGGTGTCCCATGCACCATGGCACGAGGCACGCGAGCGTACGGGCGCGGTGCGTCCCGACGTCTGCGTGGTGGACCCCGACGGCGACACGGCGTACGCCTCCGCCGAGTTCGGGGAGCAGTCCCATCCGGTGGCCGGCGGCCTCGGCTGCCCGCTGCTCGTTCTGGTGTCCGGCAACCGGCCGGGGCTGCTCCGCCGCTGCATGGAGGCGGGCGCGCTCGGCTACGTGGACAAGGCGAGCCCGCCCGACCGTCTGCTCGCCGGGATCAGACAGGTGGCGGCCGGGCAGCGGTTCGTGGACGAATCGCTCGGGTTCGGTTTCCTGAAGGCCTCTCAGATGACCCTGACCCCACGGGAGTTACTGGTCCTGGCCCTCGCCGCCGGGGGCGCGCCCGTCGCCGAGATCGCGCACCGTCTGCACCTGACCAACGGGACGGTGCGCAACTACATGGCCGCGATCACCCGCAAGACGGGGGCCAGGAACAGGATCGACGCCATACGGATCTCGCGCGGGGAGGGCTGGGTGTGAAGCGGCGCTCTCCGGGCCCCAGTTGCCGGACAGCTCACGGTAGAGCGAGGACCGCTCCAGCAGGTCCTCGTGGCCGCCGCAGAGGGTGTGCGCCCCGTCCATCACCAGAATCCTCTGGGCGCGGCGGGCCGAGCTGATGCGGTGGGCGATCACCACGAGGGTGCCGCCGGGCCGCGCCGCGAACGCCCGCTCGGCGCGGGCCTCCGCCACCGGGTCGAGGTGGCAGGTGGCCTCGTCGAGCAGAGCGAGGGGCGCGTACGAGACGTAGGCGCGGGTCAGCGCGACGAGTTGCCGCTCGCCCGCGGAGAGCGTGGTGGGGTCGACCTGGGCGGCGAGCCCGCCGAGCCGCTCGACCACCGGGCCGAGCCCGACGGCCCGCGCGGCGGCCAGCAGCTCAGCGTCGCCGACGGTGTCCGCGCGCAGATACTCCAGGTTCTGCCGCACGGTCCCACTGAAGACGTAAGCCTCCTGCGGTATCAACACCCGCCGCTCCACGGCCTCTGGCCCCCGCACGCCTCTCCCGTCCACGCGAACGACACCACCACCGGGCTCCAACAGCCCGGCCACGAGCCCCGCAAGGGTGGACTTCCCGATCCCGCTGGGCCCTACGACGGCGAGGTGCCCGCCCCGGGGGACGGAGAGCGAGAGGTCCCGCACTACGGGCTCGGCGAGGGGGCCGTAGGCGAAGGTGACGGAGGAGAGGTGCAGGGCGGGGACGTCGCCCGGAGCGGGCCCTTCACCGAGGGCCGACGTCTCGCCACGGGCAGGCGTCTGGCCGCGGCCAGATGTCTGGCCGAGGACGGGCTCTCTGTCGGGGGCGGGAGGTCTGCCAGGCGCCGCAGGTCCCCCGCGGGCCGGTACTTCGGGAGCGGGCGCCCCACCCCGAGCGGGCTTCTCGCCCCGGGCAGGCGTCTTCGCACGGGCAGGCGTCCGGCCACGGCCGGCCTCCCTGCCGGTGGCGAAGGGCCTGCCAGGCGCCGCAGGTCCGACGGGGGGCGGCGCTCCCCCGGGGGTGGGGTCTTCTTCCTCCCGCGTGCGTGCCCCCACGGGTAGCCCTGAGGGCGGGGTTGGTGTGGCCGCGGTCGAGGGGCCGGGGGTCCAGGTGAGGCGGCGTAGGACTATGGCCAGGCGGGAGCCGCTTGTGCCCAGGCCGTGGATCAGGTTGTGCAGGGCCGGGAGCAGGGCCTGCGTCACGTAGGCGATCGCGCCGACCAGGGCGCCCGGCGTCACCCCGTTGTTCAGGAGCCAGGGCGCCGTGACCAGGAGCAGGACGAGCGGGAGTTGGCCGCCGGTCGCCAGGGCCGCCGTGCGCAGGACGCCCCAGCGGGCGAGGGCGCGGGCCGCCGCGTACTCCGTGGCGACGCCCCGGTCCAGGTCCTCGGCCACGTCCTGCTCCGCGCCCGCCGCCGCGACATCCCGTAAACCCGGCGCCACCGCGCCCAGTTGGCCCGCGATGCCCTCGTCGGCGACGAGAAACCTCTCCTGGCGCCGCGCCAGCGGACGCAGGCTCGCCACGAACAGGCCGACCCCGGCGAGCAGCGGCGGCGCGACCACCAGGAGGAGGAGCGGGGCCAGCGAAAACAGGCCGATCAGCGCGCCCGCCGCCGTGAAGAGGAAGGAGCGGGAGACGAGGACAAGTCCGGCGAAGGTGTCCCTGGCGATCTCCACCTGCTGGGTGAGCCGGGACACGGACGCGTTGTCCGCCTCCCGCAGCCCCCGCCCGACGACCTGACGCACCAAGCTGTCCCGCAGCGGTTCCACCAGGTCGGCGACCGCGCGGTACACCCGCCCCGTGCCGTACGCGGCCACGACCACGCCGAGCCCGGCCCCGCCGAGCCACGCGAGGCCCACGTCCGCGTGCCCCGCGAGGAAACCGTCGTCCAGGGCGCGCGCGAGGGCGTACCCGGTGAGGAAGGTCTGCCCGGTCTCCAGTACGGACCAGAGCGCGAGGCGCAGCACCACCGGCCACCTGCGCCGGAGGAACCGGACACCTCGGCGGTACGGGCCCTGCGGGGTCGGGGGCGGCCCCACCCGTTCCGCGTGCCTCACGGGCCTCACGTGCCGAACACCTCCCGGTACTCCTTGCGCTGCCACAGCTCCGCGTGCGTACCCACCGCCCGTATCCGGCCCTCGTGCAGCCACGCCACCACGTCCGCGCGGGCCGCCGTCGCCGCGCGGTGGGCGATGATCAGGCGGCTGCGGTGCGGTGTGTGGTGGAGCAGGGCCTCGGCGATGTGGTGTTCGGTCACCGTGTCCAGGCTCGACATCGCGTCGTCCAGGATCAGGAGCCGGCCGCCTCGCGCGAACGCCCTTGCCAGGCCGAGGCGTTGGGCCTCGCCGCCGGAGAGGGGCGCGTCCGCGCAGGGCGTGGTGTACCCGTCGGGGAGGCGGGTGATGAACGGATCGGCGTGCGCCGCGCGGGCGGCCTCCCGGATGCGGGGCGGCGCAGGGCGCGGGGCGCCGAAGCCGATCGTGTCCTCCAGGGTCGTGCCGAGCAGCGCGGGCCGCTCGAAGGCGTAGCCGACCTCGCGGCGCAGCTCCTCGCGGCCGAGGGAACGCAGGGGGACCCCGTCGAGGCGTACGTCCCCTTCGTCGGGGTCGGCGAGGCGGCCCGCGACGGACGCGAGGAGCGACTTGCCCGCTCCGGAGCGCCCGACCACGGCGAGCGTGCCGCCCGCGGGGACGGTCAGGTCGACGCCGTGGAGCACGGTGCGCCCGCCACGGATCACCGTGACGCCGCGCAGCTCCAACTCCCCCTCGCCGGGCGGTAGTTTTTCGCTTCCGTACGGCGTCGCGGGCTCCGCGAGCACCTCCCCCAGGCGGCGCGCGGCGGCCCTGGCGCGCACCAGTGCTCCCAGCTGTCCGACGAGCATGCCGATCCCGGTGGCGAGCACCGCGTACCGGGACGCGGCCAGCAACTCGCCGACGCTGATGCGGTCGTGGACGACCAGGTGGCCCGCGACCGCGACGACCGCGATCTGCAGGAGGGGTGCGACCGCGACGGCCTGTGCCTGGGAGCGGCCCTGGACCCGCCACATCCGGTGGCCCTGCCGGGAGAGTTCGGGCAGCGCGCCGAGGACACGCCGTGCCTCTTTGTCCTCGGTGTGTGCGGCGGCGATGGTCCGTGCCCCGCCGATCGCCTCGCCGAGGCGGCCCGCGATGTCACCCTGGACCTGCTGGTAGCGCGCCACGCAGTCGGACGAGACGCGCACGAACCACCGCAGGAGCAGGACGAGGACGGGCGCCCCGGCGATGAACACGACGGCCAGCCAGCCGTCGATCAGGGCGAGGGCCACGACGGCGCCCACGGGCGCGACCAGGGCCGCGAGGAGCGCGGCGAGCGTGGCGGGCGCGACGCCCGCGTGTGCCGCGTTGTCGACGAGGCGGGCTACGAGGTCGCCGGGGGCGAAGCGTGCGGTGGCGCGTGGCCCGACGGCCAGCATGTGGCGTCCGACGCGGCCGCGCAGCCAGGCCGTGGTGCGGGCGTTGGTGGTTCCGGTGAGGACGCCGTCGCAGGCGTCGAGAAGGGCTCCGGCGGCGATGAGCGCCGTGCACACGAGGATCCAGCGGGTGGCGTCGGGGCCGACGTGTCCGGCCGCGTGGCCCGCGAGGACGGCATCGAGGGCGCGGCCGATGGCGAACGGCAGAAAGAGGCTCGCGCCCGCCCCGGCGACACTGCAGAGCGCGAGGGCCACGCAGCGAACGGCGCTGTAGCGGGTCGCGTCCTTCAACAGCCCGGCGTCGAGGCCGGGTTGCTGAGGCGGAGCGTTCGTGATCGCCATGCGGTCCGGGTCCTCGCAGTCCTCGTGTCCGTGGCGGGGTGGGCGGTAACGGTGATGGTGTCCGTGACGTCGACCCCCGTGGCGTCGGCGTCTGTGAACGCGATGGACCCGGGCGGTGCCTCTGGGGAGAGGCGCCGCCCGGTTCCTCACGGGCGAACCGTGCCGTTGTCAGGCACGGGTCGGCGTCAGAGACAGAGCAGCACGCTCGCGTCGCTCCAGCACAGCAGCAGGCTCACCTGGCTGCCGCCGCCACCGCCGCCGCCACCGGTCATCTCGTCGGACTCCATGCTCTGCAGGTCGAGAAGCGCCATGATCTTCCCTCTCATTTGGGGACGTTGATGTCCTCGTGGGTGGTGTCACGACCCCGCTGCGTGGCGGGACCGGCTCTGGGGCCGCCTGAGCGGCGGCAGGAAGGGGACGTGTGCTCCGCCGTCCCCCAGGGCGGCGGCGAGCGCGAGGAGGCAGCCCGCCGTTCCGGTGTGCAGGTCCATGGAGAGCCGCAGCATCTGGTGGCCGGGGAAGGCCAGCTGACCCGCGTACGGCATCGCGAACCAGCCGAGGCCCTCGATCTGCGCGGCGACGTCCTCGGGCGTGATGCCGGGCGCGGTGCTGCGGTTGAGGTGCAGCAGCAGTCCGGCCCGCCCCTGGAACAGGCCGGGCTGCACGCAGAAGCGTGAGCGCGCGGTGGCCAGGATGCCCGGACGTACCGCCTCGAACCCGGCGTCGTCCCGGTGCGCGAGGTAGTCGTCGACGACCATCCCGATGCCTACGCTGCCGTCGCCGAGGTAGGGCATCGTGCGCCAGCCCTCGTCCACCCCGAGGCTGCCGTCGGGCCGTGCAACGCACCGGGCGAGGTCCGCGCGCAACGCCTTCGCCGCCAGGTCGAGGAGCGCGGCATCGCCGTTCCTCTCGTACAGGCGCAGGAAGAGGAGCGCGGGCCCGGTGGCGCCGTGCAGCAGGCCGGCCCGTTGCCGCCCCTTGGGAGGTGGTTCCGCGGTGAGCCGCTCGCCGATCACCTGCGCCGCCTGGAGCGCGTGCTGGGCGAAGGACTCCTCGCCCGTGCTGTGCGCGATGGCGTCGAGTACGAGGCCGAGCCCGGCGAGGCCGCCGTGCAGGTCGGAGGGGAGCCGCTGCCAGTTCTCCTGGAGGACGAGCTCCATCAGGTCGAGCGCGCGCGTGCGGTGGCCGAGCCGTTCGAGTACGTGGGCGATGCCCGCGAGGCCGTCATTGAGGCCGAGGGGCGTGCCGCGCGGCGCGGGCTCGATGTGCTTCAGGAGCCAGCGCTCGCCTTCTTCGTAGCGATCGGCGCCGCTCTCGGCGAGGGCGAGCAGCACGCCGGCCGCGCCGTGTGCGAGGCCGAGCCCGCCGCCGTCGGAGAACTGCGCGATGTCGCCGGGGAAGAGCCGGTCGTCGCGCTCCGGGGTGGCCGATGCGAGGATGGCCTTGACCATCGAGTCCCGGCTGTAGGGCCAGTCGGCGACGTCGACGAGTGGCGCGGCGGCCCCCGCCGCCGGACTCGCGGTCGCCCGTACGGCACCCTTCGCGCCGGACAGGACCTGCCCGCCCCGCTCGATCTCCGCCACGGCCTCGTCGAGGAACTCCCGGGGTATGTCCGGGAATTGGGACGCGATCACCGTCGCGAGGTGCGCGGCCTTGCCCCGGTCGACTGCGAGGAGCGTGGTGATCGGCAGGAAGAGGGCGAGCCGCAGACACGCGAGGGCGTAGCGGTCGACGTCCACGCCCTCGCGGTCGGCGGGTGCGATGAATCCGGGGTGGGCCACGACCTGCCGGCCGCTGTCGCCCACCCGCGCCGCCGCCTCGAAGTCGATGAGGGAGACGGACTGTTCGTCGGGCGCGACCATGATGTTGAACATGTGGAGGTCGTTGAAGACGACGCCCCGCTCGTGCACGGCGGCGACGGCCTCCTCGACGGCCCGGTGGATGCGCAGCGCCCAGGCCGTGTACGCGGCGATCGCGTCGGCGTCGGGCTCGCTGACGAGGAGTGGATGCCGGTCAGCGAAGAAGGAGTTGAGGGTGCTGCCCTCCACGAAGTCCATGACGAGGAAGCGGTGGCCGCCGAGCTCGAACCAGTCGCGCACCTCGGGTGCGACGCCAAGACCCGCGAGCTTCCGCAGCGCGTCGCGCTCACGCTCCAGGCGGGCCACGGCGTCGGCCCCGTCCGACGCCAGGCCGGCGTACGGCCGCCCCTCCTTCAGGACGACCTTGCGGCCGTCACGCGTGTCGGTGCCGACGTACACCCCGCCGCCGTTGGAGAAGTGCAGCGCCTTCTCCATGCGGTACGGCAGGTCGGTGACCGTCGTGTCGTTGCGTGCCGCGAGCTGGGCTTCGAGGAACGGCGGCAGTGTCACCCACTCGGGCACCCGGAAGGCGGGATCACGCGAGTCGGGGACGAGGCGGCCCTGGTCGTCCTCGATGGCGGGCACGAGAGAGCCGCGCTCGTCGGCGCACATGCGGCGGGTGAAGGCGCCGTATCTGACGTACAGGGGGCCTTCATGCCAGCGCAGATCAGTGAGGATGTACGGTCCCTCGAATCCTTCGAGGAGCCGCCCCAACTCGGTGAGTATCTCGTGCAGTTGCTGCTCGTCGGACGGATAGATCGTCGTGAACTTGCCGCTGCCGTCACGTCCCGCGTACTTGCTGTTGCGCAGGTGGAGCAGGGGCCGTCCCGCGATGAACTTGAAGGGCACGGTGCGCGGCACGCAGTAGTCGTGGACCACCGCGGCGATGCGGTCGGCGTTCTCCAGCGTGGCGGACACATGGATCTTCCAGCCCTGCTGGGGCGCGGGCCGTGCGTGACCGTCGTCGTCGACGGGCACGAAGGTCAGCCAGTCGCCCTCGCGGGCCGACCGCCATCCCTGCGGGACCGGGCGCCCCGCCGTCTGGAACTCGGGGGCGGTGCCGCCCACGGACAAACGGTCCGGAGTCTCGTAGAAATGCCTGTCGGCCAGACAGTAGACCTCGTACCGCTTGTCCACGGCGTCCCCATCCCCCAAGTTGTCTGGCTCTGAACAGTTCCAGGCCGCAAAGGGGACGGACAGTCACGGATGTCATCGATCACCCATGCGGAACGCATGGGTAAAGTCCTGTTCGCACACGTTCGAGTGCAGATAAAGCACACAGGACCGACACAAATCAGCCTGGATCGCATCACGGAAGTAAATCCGGTTGCCGGAGCGAAGCCGCTAGTCCTCCGGCGGGAAGACGACCTCCCCACTGCCGGACAACGTGATCGTGATCGCCTCGACCGGACACCCCTCGGCCGCTTCGAGCACCTTCTCGTTGGCGTCGGTCTCGGGGTCCGCGGGGTGCGACTGGCGGGCGGAGTCGAGCGCGAACGCGCCCGGCGCCGTGCTCACGCACATCCCGGAGCCGATGCAGACCGACCGGTCCACCTCGACGTGCCAGCGGTCACCCATCAGGCACCCGCTCCTTCGTAGCCGGCGGGGAGGTGGATCATCTTGTGCTCGAAGTACTCGCCGTACCCCTCGGGCCCGAACTCCCGCCCGAGACCGGAGTTCTTGTAACCGCCGAACGGGCCGAGCATGTCGAGACTGAAGGTGTTCACCGAGTACGTCCCGGTCCGCACCCGCCGCGCGATGTCGATGCCGCGCTCCGTGTCCGCCGTCCACACGCTGCCGCTGAGCCCGTACTCCGAGTCGTTGGCGATGCGCACGGCCTCGCTCTCGTCGCCGTACGGGATGAGGCAGATGACCGGGCCGAAGATCTCCTCGCGGGCGACGCGCATCGAGTTGTCCACGCCGCCGAAGAGCGTCGGCTCGACGTACCACCCCTGGTCGAGTCCGGCCGGACGGCCGCCGCCCGTAAGGATCTTGGCGCCTTCCTCCTGGCCGATGCGGATGTAGTCGAGCGAGCGCCGCTGCTGGCGCTCGGCGACCAGCGGGCCCAGTTCGGTCTCCGGGTCGAGCGGGTCGCCGACCTTGAGCGCGGAGGCCGCGGCGGCGAAGGCCTCGGCGAACTCGTCGTGGCGCGAGTGGGGCACGAGGATGCGGGTCTGTGCCACGCACGCCTGGCCGTTGATCATCCAGGCGAACGGGACGATGCCGGCGACCGCGCTCGCCGCATCCGCGTCCGGCAGGATCACGGCGGCCGACTTGCCGCCCAACTCCAGTGTCACGCGCGTGAGATTGCGGGCGGCGACCTCCATGACGCGCTTGCCCGCGCCGACGGAGCCGGTGAAGGACACCTTGTCGATGTCCGGGTGCCCGACGAGGTACTCGCTCACCTCGCGGTCCGCGGAGATGATCGAGAGCACACCCTGCGGCAGCCCCGCCTCGGTGGCGATCTCGGCGAGTATGTACGCGTCGAGCGGTGTCTCGGGCGACGTCTTGAGGATCACCGGGCACCCGGCGAGCAGCGCGGGCGCGAGCTTGGCGGCGGCGGTGAACTGCGGGACGTTCCACGGGACCACGGCCGCCACGACACCGACCGGCTCACGCCGCACGAGGATCTTGCCGAGGGCTCCGTCACGCGCCTCTTCGTACGTGAAGTTCTTGGCGACGGTGAGCGCCGAGTCCCAGACCATCATCGCGGCGAGGGCCTGGACCATCACGCTCGATGTGTACGGGGTGCCGTTCTGGGAGCTGATGACGCGGGCGATCTCCTCGTGCCGTACGGCGAACGCGTCCTTGATCCTGGTGATGACCTCGATCCGCTCGTCGAGGGTCATCCGGGGCCATGGCCCCTCGTCGAACGCCTTGCGCGCGGTGGCGACGGCCCGGTCGACGTCGGCGGGCGCGGCGTGCGGCACCCGCGCGAAGGGCTCGCCGGTGTGCGGCGAGATCACCTCGATGACGTCCTTGCCGTGGGGATCCACCAGCTCCCCGCCGATGAACAGCTGTCCGTGTTCCACGAGCTCGGTCATGGCTGACTGCCTCCTGCGGGATGACGGGATTCCGCCTGCGCGACACGCTTTCTGACACTGTTTCAGAACTGATACCAGTTCTAGTTCCACTAGTCCACGGAGGGCAAGGCTCGCGCAGCCCTTCAAGTGGCCAGCCGAAACAGTCGACTTGGGCGATCATTGGAACTAGTTCTAGTTATGCTGGCTGTGGCCGTGGTCGTGGCCGCGCAGCGACGAGAGATGAGGGCCTCGATGACGCAGGTGACCGATCCGCAGGTGACCGAGCACGGCGGGGGCGTATGGAGCATCAAGGTCCCGATCCCCGACAACCCCCTCGGCTTCACCCTCGTCCACCTCCTCGACACCGACGGCGGCCCGGTCCTCATCGACACGGGATGGGACGACCCCACGTCCTGGGACGCCCTCGCCTCCGGCCTCGCCGCCTGCGGCACATCCGTCGAGGCGGTGCACGGCGTCGTCATCACCCACCACCACCCCGACCACCACGGCCTCTCCGCCCAGGTCCGCGAGGCGTCGGGCGCGTGGATCGCGATGCACGAGGCGGACGCGTCGGTCGTGCGCCGTACCCGGACCGGGCCGCCCGCGCGCTGGTTCGACTACATGGTGGAGAAGCTGACGGCCGCGGGCGCCCCCGCCGAGCACGTCGCCCCGCTCGTCGCCGCCCGTGACGCGGGCCGCGCGCCCCGCCTGCCCGGACTCGCCGCCGCGCTCCCCGACCGCGACATCACCCCCGGCGAGCTGCTCGAACTGCCGGGCCGCAGGCTCCGCGCGATCTGGACCCCAGGACACACCCCGGGCCACGTCTGCCTGCACCTGGAGGAGGAGCACCCGGCGCAACTCCCGGGCCACGGCCGCCTGTTCTCCGGCGACCATCTGCTCCCCGGGATCACCCCGCACATCGGCCTGTACGAGGACCCCGACGACGAGACGATCACCGATCCCCTGGGCGACTACCTCGACTCCCTGGAGCGCATCGGACGCCTGGGGGCCGCCGAGGTGCTTCCCGCCCACCAGTACGCGTTCACCGACGCCCCGGCCCGCGTGCGCGAGATCCTGGCCCACCACGAGGAGCGCCTCACCGACCTGCTCGCCCTCCTCGCCGAGCCCCTCACTCCCTGGCAGCTCGCCGTGCAGATGGAGTGGAACCGTCCCTGGGCCGAGATCCGCTACGGCTCGCGCAACATCGCGGTCTCCGAGGCCGAGGCCCATGTGCGGCGCCTGGTGAAGCTGGGGCGTGCGGAGGCGGTGGGCAACGATCCGGTGCGCTACCGCGCGGTGTGACCTCCTGCCGCGGGCGGGCGCCCCGGGGCCCTTCCCTACGGGCCGGTAGAGTGGCCCCGTCGTCATCATGCCCGTACGGGGGGAAGCCGGTGCGAATCCGGCGCTGACCCGCAGCCGTATACCGCATCCGCGGTGAGCCGGAATGCCCGGTACGGAGCGTGACCGGCTCGCGTCATCGGGACCTCCGATGGCCGGCACCGTCGAGGTATACGGAGCCGGAGCCGCCCGGTGCCCGTGCCCGCACGCGCCCGTGCTGCCCCGCTCCCCCGCAGGGAGAGGCACCCGCCGCATCATGAATGTTCGCCGCAGCGCAGCGGTCCTGGCCGCCGTCGCCGTGTTCGGTTCGGCCGCAGCACCGGCCGCCTTCGCGGACACCGCGTCCCCGTCGCCCTCCGCCAAGCTGCCCTCCGGTCTGTACGGCGACGCCGACCCCAAGTTCGACGGGGTGTTCCGGCAGTCGTACGCCCTGCTCGCCCAGGACTCGGCCGGTGTGAAGCCCGCCGACAAGGCCGTCGACTGGCTCACCGGCCAGCAGTGCGGGAGCGGTGGTTTCGCCGCGTACCGCGCCGACGCGGGCGAGCCGTGCGACTCCAAGACGATGTTCGACAGCAACGCCACGGCGGCCGCCGTGCAGGCGCTCGCCGCGCTCGGCGGTCAGAAGAAGGCGGTCGACAAGAGCGTCGGCTGGCTGAAGTCGGTGCAGAACAAGGACGGCGGCTGGGGCTACAGCCCCGGCATGGACTCCGACGCCAACTCCACCGGCATCGTCATCGGCGCGCTCACGGCGGCGGGCGAGAAGCCGGAAGGCGTGAAGGCCCAGAGCGGCAAGACGGCGTTCAACGCGCTGCCCAGCCTCTCGATGAGCTGTGACAAGGACGGCGGCGCCTTCGGTCTCGCGGACGTCAAGTCCGGCAAGCTCTCGCCGAACGCGGACGCCACCGCGGCCGGCGTCCTCGGCGCCCACGGCCAGGGCCTGGTCGTGGACGCGGCCAAGAAGAAGGAAGCCGCCGCGAAGTGCGCGAAGGCCGACACCGCCGAGCAGGCGGCGGCCAACGGCACCGGCTACCTCCTGAAGACCCTCGCCAAGGGTGACGACCACCTGATGTCGTCGATGCCCGGCGCGAAGAACATGCCCGACCTCGGCAACACCGCGGACTCCGTGCTCGCGCTCGCCGCGGCCGGCCAGCCCGAGCAGGCCGAGAAGTCGGCCCAGTGGCTGTCGAAGAACTCGGCGGACTGGGCCGAGAAGTCCGGCCCCGCCGCCTACGCCCAGCTGATCTTCGCCGCCCACGCCGCGGGCATGGACCCGCGCGACTTCGGCGGCACGGACCTGGTCAAGCAGCTCAATGCCCAGGGGCCGGCCCCGCAGGCGGCCGAGCAGGCAGCCGACGAGAAGAAGGACGACGACGGCAGCGGCGTGAGCATCTGGTGGATCATCGGCGTCGGCATGGTCGCCGGTATCGGCATCGGCTTCCTGTACAGCGGCAACAAGAAGAAGCAGCAGCTGTGACGCGGGGTCGCGTGCGGCGCGGGCGCCTGGTGATCGGGGCGCTCCTCGTCGCCCTGCTCGGTGTCCTCGCCGCCGCCCCCGCCCAGGCAGGCACCGGCTACCGCTACTGGTCCTTCTGGGACCGGGACGGCGCGAAGTGGGCGTATGCCAGCCAGGGGCCGAGCACCGCCCGTCCCGACGACGGGGCCGTCCAGGGCTTCCGGTTCGCCGTGTCCGAGGACTCGAAGGACGCCGCGCAGCCGCGCGGCGCCGCTGACTTCGGCACGATCTGCGCCAAGACCCCCGCCAAGGACGACCGCAAGCGGATCGCCCTGGTCATCGACTTCGGCGCACCGGGTGACGCCCCCGCCGGGGAGACCCCGCCGAAGCCCCGTACCGCCTGCGCGCAGGTCGCGGACGACGCGACGAGCGCGGACGCCCTCGCCGCGGTCGCCAAGCCCCTGCGCTACGACAGCAACGCCCTGCTGTGCGCCATCGCCGACTACCCCAAGTCGGGCTGCGGCGAGCAGGTGTCGGGCAACGGCCGCTCCGAGGACGCGGAGAAGAAGCCGTCCGCGAGCGAGTCCGGCGAGTCCGCGGGGAAGGACGACTCCGGTGGCCCCTCCGTCGGCCTGATCGCGGGCGTCGCCGTCATCGCCCTGCTCGGCGGGGCCGCCGTCTGGCAGGCACGCCGCCGACGCGGCTGACCGCACGACGACACGATGACCGATCACACGAGCGCCGCTCCCGGTGCGCTGCGGCGGCGGCTGGCCCCCGAAGCGCACCGGAGCAACGCGCTGCACCCCGGCGCCTGGTGGGTGTGGGCGCTCGGGCTCGGCGTCGCGGCGTCCCGCACCACCAACCCCCTGCTGCTCGGTCTCCTGATCGGCGTCGCGGGCTACGTCGTCGCGGCGCGCAGGACATCGGCGCCGTGGGCGCGGTCGTACGGCGCGTTCGTGAAGCTCGGCCTCGTCGTCATCGCGATCCGGCTCGTCTTCGCCGTCGTCCTCGGCTCCCCCATCCCCGGTACGCACGTCATCGTGACGCTCCCCGAAGTGCCGCTGCCCGACTGGGCGAAGGGCGTACGGATCGGCGGCCGGGTGACGGCCGAGGGGCTGCTCTTCGCGCTCTACGACGGGGTGCGCCTGGCCGGTCTCCTCATCTGTGTGGGCGCCGCCAACGCCCTCGCAAGCCCCGCACGGCTGCTCAAGTCGCTGCCGGGCGCGCTGTACGAGGTGGGGGTCGCCATCGTCGTGGCGATGACGTTCGCACCGAACCTGATCATGGATGTGCAGCGCCTGCGGGCCGCGCGGCGCCTTCGCGGGCGCGCGGACAAGGGCATCCGGGGGCTGCTCCAGGTCGGACTGCCCGTCCTGGAGGGCGCGTTGGAGCGGTCGGTCGCCCTGGCCGCCGCGATGGACGCGCGCGGCTTCGGCCGCAGCGCGCCGGTGCCCGCCGGGGTGCGCAGAGTGACGGCGTTCCTGACGCTCGGCGGTCTGATGGGCGTCTGCGTGGGCACGTACGGCCTGCTCACGGCGGACGGCACGGCCTACGGCCTGCCCGTCCTCGCCGTCGGTCTCCTCGCCGCGCTCGCCGGGCTCCGCCTCGGCGGCCGGCGCTCCGTGCGCACCCGCTACCGCCCCGACCCGTGGGGCGTGCGCGCCTGGCTCGTCGCCGGGTCGGGGATCGCCGTGGCGGGCCTGATGATCTGGGCCGCCACGTACGACGCGTCCGCCCTGCACCCCGGGGTCGTCCCCCTGACGGCGCCGACGCTGCCGCTGTGGCCCGCCGCCGCCGTGCTCATCGGCCTGCTGCCCGCCTTCGTGGCGCCGGTGCCCGCCGATGCCGCCGCTCCCGTACGTCCTGCTCGCCCCGCTCGCACCGCTCGCACCGAGGAGCCCTCATGATCCGCTTCGAGGATGTCTCCGTGACGTACGAGGGAGTCGCGGAGCCCACCGTGCGCGGGGTCGATCTCGCCGTGCCCGAGGGTGAGTTGGTGCTCCTCGTCGGCCCTTCCGGGGTCGGCAAGTCGACACTGCTCGGCACGGTGAGCGGCCTCGTGCCGCACTTCACCGGGGGCACGCTGCGGGGCCGGGTGACGGTGGCGGGGCGCGACACCCGTACGCACAAACCGCGTGAACTCGCCGATGTCGTCGGCACGGTGGGCCAGGACCCCCTCTCGCACTTCGTGACGGACACCGTCGAGGACGAACTGGCCTACGGGATGGAGTCGCTCGGGCTCGCGCCCGACGTGATGCGCCGCCGGGTCGAGGAGACCCTGGACCTGCTCGGGCTCGCCGATCTGCGCGAGCGCCCCATCGCCACGCTCTCCGGCGGCCAGCAGCAGCGCGTCGCCATCGGCTCGGTGCTCACGCCGCACCCCGAGGTCCTCGTCCTCGACGAACCGACGTCGGCACTCGACCCGGCCGCCGCCGAGGAGGTGCTCGCCGTACTGCAGCGGCTCGTGCACGACCTCGGCACGACGGTCCTGATGGCCGAGCACCGCCTTGAGCGGGTCGTGCAGTACGCCGACCAGGTGCTGCTGCTCGCGGCGCCGGGCGAGCCGCCGGTGCTCGGGGACCCCGCCTCGCTGATGGCCCGCTCCCCGGTCTACCCGCCGGTCGTCGGCCTCGGCCGCCTCGCGGGCTGGTCCCCGCTGCCGCTGACGGTGCGCGACGCGCGGCGCAGGGCGGCAGGGCTGCGGGAGCGCCTGGCCGAGGTCGAGCCCCGGGAGCAGGTCGTGACCGTGCGCCCCGATGAGCGCCCCGCGACGCTCCTGGGCCGGCTCCGTGGACGTACGAAGGGGGACGCACCCGAAGCGGCGGCCGCCGTGGTCTCCGCCCTGGCCGTACGCCGGGGCCGGGTGGAGGCACTGCGCCGCGTGGACCTCACCGTCTCCGCGGGCGAGACGGTGGCCCTGATGGGCCGCAACGGCGCCGGGAAGTCCACGCTCCTGTCCACCCTGGTGGGCCTGCTCGAACCGGCGGCGGGCTCGGTCCGCGTCGGCGGGGCGGTCCCGCACCGCACCGGGCCGCGCGAGCTGATCCGCCACGTGGGCCTGGTCCCCCAGGAACCCCGTGACCTCCTCTACGCGGACACGGTGGCCGCCGAGTGCGCGGCGGCCGACCATGACGCGGGGGCGGAGCCGGGCACCTGCCGGGCGCTGGTCACCGAGCTGCTCCCCGGCATCGCGGACGACACACACCCCCGCGACCTCTCGGAGGGCCAGCGCCTCACCCTGGCCCTGGCGATCGTCCTGACGGCCCGCCCTCCCCTGCTCCTGCTCGACGAGCCGACCCGCGGCCTGGACTACGCGGCCAAGGCCCGTCTGGTCACGCTCCTGCGCGGCCTCGCCGCCGAGGGGCACGCGATCGTCCTGGCCACGCACGACGTGGAACTGGCGGCGGAACTGGCCCACCGGGTGGCGATCCTCGCCGACGGGGAGATCGTCGCCGACGGCCCGACCCCGGAAATCGTGGTCGCGTCGCCGTCCTTCGCCCCGCAGACCACCAAGATCCTCGCCCCGCAGAAGTGGCTGACGGTCACGGAGGTCCGGGACGCCCTCGGTGCCGATGGCGGTACCCCGTGAGCGGCTCCCCCGCGGCCCGGCAGGCCCGCCCCATCCGCCTCGGCCCGCGCTCGGTCGGCGCCCTCGCGCTCGTCAGCGCGGTCGGCGTCGTGGCCTTCGGGTGGCCGCTCATCGCGGGCGGTGAATCGGGGCTGAGCGCGCACGCCCAGGACGCGCCCTGGCTGTTCGCGGCCCTGCTGCCGCTGCTGCTGGCCGTCGTCGTGGCGACCATCGCGGACGTCGGGCTCGACGCGAAGGCCATCGCGATGCTCGGGGTGCTCGCCGCCGCGGGTGCCGCGCTGCGGCCGCTGGGGGCGGGGACAGCCGGCATCGAGCCGATGTTCTTCCTCATGGTGCTCAGCGGGCGCGTGCTCGGACCCGGGTTCGGGTTCGTGCTCGGCGCCGTGTCCATGTTCGCCTCCGCGCTGCTCACCGGTGGCGTCGGCCCGTGGATGCCGTTCCAGATGCTGTCCATGGGGTGGGTCTGCATGGGCGCGGGGCTGCTGCCCGGCCCCGACCGCATCCGCGGCCGAGGCGAGCTGTGGCTGCTCGCCGCCTACGGGGCCGTCTCGTCCGTCCTGTACGGCACCGTCATGAATCTGCAGGGCTGGCCCTATCTCGGCGGCCTCGCGACCGGCGTCTCCTTCGTGCCCGGCGACCCCGTCGGCGACAACCTGGCCCGCTTCATCGCGTACTGCCTGGCGACCTCGCTGGGCTGGGACCTGCCGCGCGCCGTCGTCACCGTCCTGCTGAGCCTCGCCCTCGGGCCCGCCGTACTGAAGGCGCTGCGCCGGGCCACGCGCCGGGCCGCCTTCGAGGCCCAGGTCACATTCGAGGGGCCGAAGGCGTAGGCGACCGCTGGCTCTCCGTCACATGGAGGGTCCCTTCGCGGTGAGGCGGCCCACAGTACTTTCGTCCTCTACTACGGCGGGCCGTAGCCGCGGCCAACTGGCGCGTACGCGTCAAAACAGGCGCCGACCTGCGGGTTGAGAGCCACGTCACACGAAGGACCTTCCGCGCGCATGCGACATCCACTAGTAAAAAGGGTCATTGCGGAGACGTGGCAGCCCTGTTTCTCTGGATCGAGTCGCACGGCGCCGCCGGCCGCAAGGTCCAGGGCGCCGACGCATTCCCCCAGCCACACCCCCGTGGCCTTCGGCGTGCCCGCGACACCATGTCCCCCACGGAAGGTCACGCTTTGTCCGCCGCGCTCCTGACTCGTATCGCCACCCCGAAGAAGGCCCTCACCGGTACCGCCGTGGCCGCCGCCGCGACCGGCATGCTGTTCATGGCGGGCCCGGCCCAGGCCGCCGCCCCCTCCGAGGCGAAGGCTGCCGCTCCGGCCGCCGCTCCCGCCGCGGCGCCTTCCTCGGCCAAGGCGATCGCGAAGAAGATGATCCCGGACCCCGCTCAGTACAAGGCGTTCAGCAAGATCGTGGAGCACGAGAGCGGCTGGAACCCCAAGGCCACGAACGCCTCCTCCGGCGCCTACGGCCTGGTCCAGGCCCTGCCCGCCTCGAAGATGGCGTCGGCGGGCTCGGACTGGAAGACCAACCCCGAGACCCAGATCAAGTGGGGCCTCGACTACATGAACGACCGCTACGGGAGCCCCGTCGGCGCGTGGAACCACTGGCAGGCCAACGGCTCTTACTGAGCCGCCGGGACCTCCTGAAACACCCGAAGGCGGCCACCCCCTCCCCGGGGGCGGCCGCCTTCGTCGTACGCGAGGAACGGGGCATCAGAGCCGCTGAATGATCGTCCCCGTAGCGACAGCGCCCCCCGCGCACATCGTGATCAGCGCGAACTCCTTGTCCCGCCGCTCCAGCTCATGCAGGGCCGTGGTGATGAGCCGCGCCCCCGTCGCCCCCACGGGGTGCCCCAGCGCGATCGCGCCGCCGTTCACGTTCACCTTCTCCAGGTCCTGCTCGAAGACCTGCGCCCAGCTGAGGACCACCGACGCGAACGCCTCGTTGATCTCCACCAGGTCGATGTCCTTCAGGGACATTCCCGCCTTGCCGAGCACCGCCCGCGTCGCGTCGATCGGACCATCCAGGTGGTAGTGCGGGTCGGCGCCCACCAGCGCCTGCGCCACGATCCGCGCGCGCGGCCTCAGCTTCAGCGCGCGCGCCATCCGCTTCGACGCCCACATGATCGCCGCGGCGCCGTCCGAGATCTGCGAGGAGTTCCCCGCGGTGTGCACGGCGGTCGGCATCACCGGCTTGAGCCGCTCGAGGCCCTCCATCGTGGTGTCCCGCAGCCCCTCGTCCCGGTCGACGAGCCGCCACATGCCCTGTCCGGCGGCCTGCTCCTCCTCCGTCGTCGGGACCTGGACGGCGAACGTCTCGCGTTTGAAGCGCTCCTCGGCCCAGGCGGTGCCGGCGCGCTCCTGCGAGATGAGCCCCAGCGAGTCGACGTTCTCCCGCGTGAGACCGCGGTTGCGGGCGATCCGCTCGGCCGCCTCGAACTGGTTGGGCAGGTCGACGTTCCACTCCTCGGGGAACGGCTTGCCCGGACCGTGCTTGGAGCCCGACCCCAGCGGCACCCGTGACATCGCCTCGACGCCGCAGCTGATCCCCACGTCGATGACACCGGCCGCGACCATGTTGGCGACCATGTGGCTCGCCTGCTGCGAGGAACCGCACTGACAGTCCACCGTCGTCGCCGCGGTCTCGTACGGGAGGCCCATCGTGAGCCAGGCCGTGCGCGCCGGGTTCATGGACTGTTCCCCGGCGTGGGTGACCGTGCCGCCCACGATCTGCTCGACGCAGTCGGCGTGGATGCCCGTGCGGCCGAGGAGCTCGCGGTAGGTCTCGCCGAGCAGATAGGCGGGGTGGAGATTGGCGAGCGCGCCGCCGCGCTTGCCTATGGGGGTGCGTACGGCTTCGACGATGACAGGTTCCGCGGCCATGGGCGTCCTCTCCATCCACATCCCGCGTGCGTGTCCCGGCACCCACGCGGAGAACTAGTACGCGTTCTAGTTCTGCATGCAGTCTGCTGAGCGTGACCCCACCGCCGCAAGGGGCTTGCACGCACCTTGCGCACTACCCGCACGAAAGCCGTGCGGTCGCGGGCCTTGCCTCTTGTAGAACCCGTTACTACCTTGCGGGCATCTCCTGATGGACCGTCAGGAACGTTGCAGAGATGACAGACCTGAATCCTGGAGTTGCCGATGCCCTGTCCAGCGCTGCCCGACGGGTTCGACTTCACCGACCCCGACCTGCTCCAAGAGCGCGTACCCCTCCCGGAGTTCGCCCAGTTGCGGCAGACGGAACCGGTGCGCTGGATCACCCAGCCGCCGCGCATCTCCGGCTTCGACGACGCGGGCTACTGGGCCGTCACGCGGCACGCGGACGTCAAGTACGTCTCCACGCACCCCGAGTTGTTCTCCTCCAACCTCAACACCGCGGTCATCCGCTTCAACGAGTCGATCAGCCGCGACCAGATCGAAGTACAGAAGATGATCATGCTCAACATGGACCCGCCCGAGCACACCCGGGTCCGCCAGATCGTGCAGCGCGGCTTCACGCCCCGCGCCATACGGTCCCTGGAGGACGCCCTGCGCGAGCGCGCGGGCTCCATCGTCGAGACGGCCCTGGCGAACGCCGCGGCCGACGGCTCCTTCGACTTCGTCACGAACGTCGCCGTGGAACTTCCCCTCCAGGCCATCGCCGAGCTCATCGGCGTGCCCCAGGACGACCGGACGAAGATCTTCGACTGGTCCAACAAGATGGCCGCCTACGACGACCCCGAGTACGCGATCACCGAGGAGGTCGGCGCCGAGGCGGCCATGGAGATCGTCTCGTACGCGATGAACCTCGCCGCCGCCCGCAAGGAGTGCCCGGCCAAGGACATCGTGAGCCAGCTGGTGGCCGCCGAGGACGAAGGCAACCTCTCCTCCGACGAGTTCGGCTTCTTCGTCATCCTGCTCGCGGTGGCCGGCAACGAGACCACCCGTAATGCCATCACCCACGGCATGCACGCCTTCCTCACCCATCCGGAGCAGTGGGAGCTCTTCAAGCGCGAGCGCCCTGCGACCACCGCCGAGGAGATCGTGCGCTGGGCCACCCCCGTCGTCTCCTTCCAGCGCACCGCGACCCAGGACACCGAGATCGGCGAGGCGAAGATCAAGAAGGGCGACCGCGTCGGGATCTTCTACTCGTCGGCCAACAACGACCCCGACGTGTTCGAAGAGCCGGAGAAGTTCGACATCTCCCGTGACCCGAACCCGCACCTCGGATTCGGCGGCGGAGGGCCCCACTTCTGCCTCGGCAAGTCGCTCGCGGTCCTGGAGATCAACCTCATCTTCAACGCGATCGCGGACGCGCTGCCCGATCTGCGGCTGGTCTCCGACCCCCGCAGGCTCCGCTCGGCATGGCTGAACGGGGTCAAGGAACTGCAGGTCAGCACGGGCTGACCCGCTGCCAGGGAGGCAGGGGCGATTCCCCCCCTACGCCCTGCCCCTGCCTCCCCCTGGCGGCCTGCCGCCCGCACCCTGTCCGATCAGGGGGCAGATCCGGCCAGGCGCCGCCCGGAACCAACGTTTCTGTTGCGGGGCGCGTCTTGAGAAGCAAGCCTTGCTTCTCCAAGACTTCGAACGGAAACGGTTGCCGTGGTCTCCGCAGGTCTCCCCCTCGCGCCGTCGGGCAGCGCACCCAATGAGCGGAAGGCCTCCCTCCGCGCCTTCTGCCGACGCAACCGGATTCCGCTCACCGCCACACTGCCCACTCTTCCGCTGTACGCGGTGTGGACGGCCTTCCTCGCCACGGGTGGCGGCGACCTGGCGGCGCAGTACGCGTGGGCGCGCTTCGCGTCCGAGCACGGGGCCTCCGCGTACGGCCTGTTCTGGTACGGCGGCATGCACACCGCCAACTACTCCTTGATCTCGCCCTACTTGATGGCCGCCGTGGGCGTGAAGACGGTGACGGTGGTGTCGGGCGTCGCCGGTGCCTGGCTGGTCGCCGCGCTCGTCGAACGCACCGGGATACGGCGCCCCCTGTGGCCCGCCGTGCTCGCCTCCCTCGCGGTGTGGTGCAACGTCGCGTCGGGGCGCACGACCTTCGCGCTCGGCATCGCCTTTGGATTCGCCGCCTGCCTGATGCTCGTACGGGAGCGGCGCGTGGCGGCGGCCGTGGCGTGCGCGACGCTGGCCACCATGTCCAGCCCGGTGGCGGGGCTCTTCCTCGTGGTGGCGGGCGCCGCCTACTTCCTCGTACGGGACTGGGGCCGGGCCGCCGCCCTGATCGTGCCGCCGGTGGTGGTCGTGGGGGCGACCACCGTGCTCTTCCCGTTCAACGGCGAGCAGTTGATGCCCTTCGACCGGATCTTCCCGCCCGTGCTGTTCAGCCTGGCGCTCATCGCGGCGGCTCCGCGCGAGTGGCGCGTGCTGCGGTGGGGGGCGGGCGTGTACGCGGCGGGGACGGTCCTGACGTATCTCATCCCGTCCCCGATCGGCACGAACGTGGAGCGCCTCGCCGAGCTGCTCGCGCCCACCGCGCTGCTCGCCGCGCTGCTGCTGCCCGCACTGTCCCGCGTACGCCGCATCGTGCTCACCGTCGCGCTCGTGCTGTCCACGGCCTGGGTGACACAGAAGACGGTGGCCGATCTGACGGTGTCCACGACCGTGCCCAAGTGGGCCGCCGACACCCGCGGCGTGGTGCGGGAACTCGATCGGCTCGGCGCCGACCGGGGGCGCGTGGAGGTGGTCCCGGCCCGCAACCACCGCGAGGCGACGGCCCTGGCGCCGTACGTGAACATGGCGCGCGGCTGGAACCGTCAGCTCGACATCGAGCGCGGCCGCCTCTTCTACGACGGGTCCTTCTCCGCGTCCACCTACCGGGCCTGGCTGGACAAGTGGGCGGTCGGCTATGTGGTGCTGCCGTCGGGCAAGCCGGACGGCTTCGCCGAGGACGAGGCGGCCCTGGTCGCCAGTGGCCCCGGCTGGCTCGAACCGGTCTGGCGGGACGCGCACTGGCAGGTGTTCCGGGTGCGGGACTCGGTGCCGATGGTGTCGAAGCCCGCGACCGTCGTGCGGTCCACCGACTCCGCCATGGTGGTGCGCGTCCCCTCGCGGGGGCCGGTGACGCTGCGCCTGGTGTACTCGCGGTGGCTCCGGGCGGAGGGAGCCTGCCTGCAGCGGCAGGGCGAGTTCACCCGGCTCACGGTCTCCGCACCGGGGACGTACGAGATCAGCTCGGGGTACGGTCCTTCGCCGAGTCCTTCGTCATGTCGATGACCGGCGGCCGTGCCCCCGTGGCCACCTTCAGGGAGCCGGCCACCCGGGGCCCGGCCAGGAGGTAGCCGAGGCCGAAGCCCGCGCCGACGACGGCCGCGCCGCCCACCGCGTCGAGGACCCAGTGGTTTCCGGTGGCGACGATCGCGGAGACCGTGCACAGCGGATGCAGCAGGCCGAGCGCCTTCATCCACAGCTTCGGCGCGAGGATCATGATCACCACACCGCACCACAGCGACCAGCCGAAGTGCAGCGAGGGCATCGCCGCGTACTGATTGGTGAGCGCGGTCAGCGTGCCGTAGTCGGGCTGGGTGAAGTCCTGCACGCCGTGCACCGTGTCGATGAAGCCGAGCTCGGGCATCAGGCGCGGCGGGGCCAGCGGGTAGAGCCAGAACCCGACGAGCGCGAGGACCGTCGCGAAGCCGAGCGCGGTGCGTGCCCAGCGGTAGTCGGCGGGGCGCCGGACGTAGAGCAAACCGAGGACGGTCAGCGGCACCACGAAGTGGAACGAGGTGTAGTAGAAGTTGAAGAACTCCTCCAGCCAATCGACCTTCACCACCGCGTGGTTGACCCAGTGCTCGATGTCGATGCGCAGGAACTGCTCGATCGCGTAGACGTGTTCGCCGTGCTGCTCGGCGGTGGCACGGCCGCCGGAGTTGGTGCCGCCCGTCGCGGCGAGCCGTGCCTGCTGGTAGGCGGAGTAGCCGACGCGGATCAGGAGCAGTTCGAGGAGGAGGTTCGGCCGGGTGGTGACCCGCCGCCAGAACGGAAGCAGGGGCACCCAAGTCCAGCGCGCGGGCGGGGGTTTGGCGTAATCGGTGGCGATGGGCTCTTGGTACCGCGGGTCCGTGCGGGAGAGGAACGGCACCACCGTGGCCGCGGCGAGCGCGGCGATCAGCACGACGTTGTCGCGGATGGGCTCCACGACCGGCATGTTCGGCAGCATCATCTTCGCCGGCAGCGTCGACACGAGGACGACGGCCACCGGCCACATGTACCGGTCGGACTGCTTCCTGCCGACCCGGCCGACCACCGCGAGCAGCACCCACAGGAGTTGGTGCTGCCAGGTCGTCGGGGACACGGCGACGGCTACGCAGCCGGTGATCGCGACGGCGAGCAGCAGCTGCCCGTCCTTGGCGAAGCGGACGGCGCGGCGCACGCCGAACCAGACGACGGTCACGCCAAGGGCCACGAACACGCCGATCTCCAGCGGCCCTTCGAGGCCGAACCGGAGCAGGGCGCCGTGCAGCGACTGGTTGGCCAGACCGTCCGGGCTCGCGCCGAGGCCCGCGCCCGCCAGGTGATGGATCCAGTACGTCCACGAGTCGTGCGGCATCGCGGCCCAGGCGAGGGCGGTGACCGCGAGGAAGGTGGCGCCGGTGGACGCCGTGGCGCGCCTGCGGCCGGTGAACCAGAACAGGGCGGCGAAGAGCAGCAGGGTGGGCTGGAGCGCGGCCCCGATGCCGATGAGGACGCCGCTGGCCCGCTCGCCGCGCACCGCGAAGCAGCCGAGCAGGACGAGGAGTACGGGAATGATGCTGGTCTGGCCCAGGTGCAGGGTGTTGCGCACCGGGAGCGACAGCATCAGGAGGCAGATCGCGACGGGCGCGGCCAGCAGTGAGGTGCGCCGGGACACGGGCTGCGGCAGGGCGCGAGCGGCGACGAGGCCGAGGACCACGACGAGGATCAGCGTGCCGAACGTCCAGCCCCAGCCGAGTGCTTGCTCGGCCGCGCGCGAGAAGGGTTTGAGGACGAGTCCGGCGAAGGGGGTGCCGGTGAACTTGTCCGCGTCGTAGAAGGAACCGTTCACATGCAGGACGCCGTCCGGGCCGATCCAGGTCTCCAGGTCGGTGAGCCGCTCCCCTTTCGGCGTACGCAGGACGACCGCCACCTGTCGTACCGCGAGTACGGCTGCGATCAGCCAGAGGGCGACGCGGAGCGCCCCGATCCGCGTCCTCGGCGTGCCGGGCGTCCCCGCCCCAAAGGCATTTCCCGGTCCTCCGTGCTCAACATTCGCCACGCGCCGTCGGCCCTCCCGCCCCGCTCGTCATCTCTGCTCGGTCCCAACGTCCGGTCGGCTCCGAGAGTTCTCCCCCCGGCCCCGAGATGTGCGGTCGGACCCGAAAGGCTCGCGCCTACGGATAAGACGCACGCAACCCCCATTTCACCTGGCAGCCACACCGCTTTCTACCGGCTTTTGCACAGACTTCCCAACCAGCCTTTTTGTCCGGTTGACGACCGAATCTTTACGGCCCGCCCACCTTTCCTCCATGGAACGACGCCCCGTGCCCCGCGGGGCGGTTCCTCGCGGAAGCCGCGACATAGATCACAAGGACGTCTTCTCGCCGCCGTCACAAGCGGAACCATTTGCCCTGGATAGCGGCGCTTTCCGCGCAGTGTGCGGTTGGCCGGACACCGACCGTAATGATGCCGCCTACACCTATGGTCGCTTGCGGGCCGCCCCGCGCTGGGCGGCTCTGTACTTGCAGTCAACCGAGAGGCAGGCGAGCGAACCCTTGCCGGCAGCCGCATCCGTCGCACCCGTCGCCCCGCAGACCCAGGCCCCTCCGTCCGCGCACGCCTCGGCGGACGTCACCGTCGTCGACCCGGCGCTGGTCAAGCGGGCGGTGAAGGCGGCGGCCCTCGGCAACGCGATGGAGTGGTTCGACTTCGGTGTCTACAGCTACATCGCCGTGACACTGGGCAAGGTCTTCTTCCCCTCGGGCAACCCCACGGCCCAACTGCTCTCCACGTTCGGCGCCTTCGCCGCGGCTTTCCTGATCCGCCCGCTCGGCGGCATGGTCTTCGGCCCGCTCGGCGACCGCATCGGCCGCCAGAAGATCCTCGCCCTCACCATGATCATGATGGCGGCGGGAACCTTCGCGATCGGCCTGATCCCGTCCTACGCCTCCATCGGTGTGGGTGCCCCGATCCTGCTCCTGCTCGCCCGCCTGGTGCAGGGCTTCTCGACGGGCGGTGAGTACGCGGGCGCGGCCACGTTCATCGCCGAGTACGCACCCGACAAGAAACGGGGCTTCCTCGGCAGCTGGCTGGAGTTCGGCACCCTCGCCGGCTACATCGGCGGCGCGGGCCTGGTCACCCTGATGACGGCCCTGCTCTCCACCGATGACCTCCTCTCCTGGGGCTGGCGCATCCCGTTCCTGATCGCGGGCCCGATGGGCCTGATCGGCCTGTACCTGCGGATGAAGCTGGAGGAGACCCCGGCGTTCGCCGCGGAGCTCACCAAGGCGCACAAGGACGAGCAGTCCCGCCCGAAGGTGCGCCTGCGCGACATGGTCCAGGGTCAGTGGAAGGCACTGCTCCTGTGCATGGGCCTGGTCCTGGTCTTCAACGTCACGGACTACATGCTCCTGTCGTACATGCCGAGCTACCTGACGAGCGAGCTCAAGTACGACGAGACGCACGGCCTCCTGGTCGTCCTGGCCGTGATGGCGCTGATGATGTGCGTCCAGCCGTTCGCGGGCGCGCTGACCGACCGGGTGGGCCGCCGCCCGGTGATCGCCGCGGGCTGCGTCGGCTTCCTGCTCCTCTCCGTGCCCGCGCTGCTCCTGATCCGCGAGGGCTCGCTCTGGGCGATCGGCCTCGGCATGGCGGCGCTCGGCCTGCTCCTGGTCTGCTTCACGGCCTCGATGCCGTCGACGCTCCCGGCCCTCTTCCCGACCAAGGTCCGCTACGGCTCGCTCTCCATCGGCTTCAACATCTCCGTATCGATCTTCGGAGGCACGACACCGCTGGTGGTGACGGCGCTGATCGGAGCGACGGGGAACATGATGATGCCCGCGTACTACATGATGGCCGCGGCCGTGGTGGGCGGTATCGCGGTGTGGTTCATGACGGAGAGCGCGGGACGTCCGCTGCCGGGGTCGCGTCCGGCGGTGGAGAAGTAGCCCGGCCGCCGGTGGAGAAGTAGCCCGTCCGGCGTTTGAGGACGAACTCGGCGAAGCCGGTGATGACGGCCACCAAGGCCCCCGCGCCGAGCGGGTTTTCGGGAAGGGGCGGGGTTGGGGAAGAACCCGCCCCTACCCCGGGACCCCCGCCTGCCACCCCACAAACAACGGCACCTCCCCCGCCCCATCAAGCACCACAACCCCGAACGGCCGGTTGAAGGCGATCCACTCGATCCGCCGAGGGACATACGGCGCCCCACCGGGAGCCGCCGGCACAGCCGTCACCGCCGCCGCCTCGACCCCCTCCTCCGCAACCCGCACCACGGCCTCCTGCACCACCTGCGATATCGCGAGCTCCTCCGGTGACATCCCGGAGAAGTCGGCCCCCTCGCTCATCGCCCACCGCACACCCAGCTCCGCCAACTGCCGCGTCGCGTCGACCCGCGTCCGCAGGGACATCCGCGGCAGCGCCATGTTGATCTGCTCGGCGTCGATCCCCGTCCAGCGGCCTTCCGGCGCCCACGCGAGCGGCAGCACCTCGGCGGCGCCGGCGCCCGGCTCACCGAGCACGAACCGCACCCGGGCAGGCGCACTCCCGCCGTCCGACCGGCACTTCAGCTCGACGACACTCGCGCCGCCCACGGTCCAGGCGCAGTTCAGCGGAACGGGCCGGTGCATCGTGGGCACCCGGTGCCGCACGCCGAGGGCGTCGGTGAAGTCCTGGTCCCGCGTGCCCGCCCCTTCGAAGGGGATCTCCCAACGCGCCTTGAGCGCAAGCGCGTTGACCAGGACGAGCAGCACGTCCGGAGTGATCACCACCGGCAGCCGCTCGATGAGGCCGTCCGTCGCCTCCCGCACCCACGCGTCGATGCCCTCCGGGTCCATCGGCCCGAATCCCACGTCCGGCAGCGCTTCCCGATAGGCGCGGTACACCGGAACCCGACTCCACACCCGGGTCGCGACGGCCACGGCGTCCGTGCCGCCCAACGCCCGCGCCGCCGCCGTGACCACACCGGCGGCCTCCTCACCCGCGACGCCGAGCAACTCCCGCAGCTCCACGGCGGTCTCCTCCCGCGCGCCCACCGCGACGGCGGCCAGCGCGAGCCACAGCCCGGCGGGCGAGCACACGAAGTCCCCCGCCCCGGCCCCGTCACCGCGCCCCTGCGCCGACCCAAGCCCCGCTCCGGGCCTCACCCCGGGCGAAGCCATCAGCGGCAGCCACCGCTCGGCAAGCCCCCGGATCGCCGCCGCCGGCAACACCTGCCAGACCCCGACCCCGACCCCCACCCCAGCCTCCGACCCAGCCCCATCCCCAGCCCCGTACGTCATCTCAACCCCCGCAGCCCACAGCCCTCGCCCCGCCATCACGGACCGACAACCCCAGTATGCGAGCCCCCACTGACAATCGGCCCCCACCCCACTAACATCGTTAGCGAACCTAACGAGTACTGGGAAAGGCCTCCATGAACCAGCAGCAATGGACCGCGGTCGACACGTACTTCACCGATCTCCTCACCCCCGCCGACGAGGCACTGGCCGCGGCCCTGCACGACAGTGACGCCGCAGGCCTGCCGCAGATCAGCGTCGCGCCGAACCAGGGCAAGCTGCTCCAGCTCCTCGCCCAGATCCAGGGCGCGCACCGCATCCTCGAGATCGGCACGCTCGGCGGCTACAGCACCATCTGGCTGGCCCGCGCCCTGCCCGCGGACGGCCGCCTCGTCACCCTGGAGTACTCCCCGGTCCACGCGGACGTGGCCCGCGGCAACCTCGCGCGCGCCGGCCTCGACAAGCTCACCGAGGTCCGGGTGGGCCGGGCCACCGACTCGCTCGCCGCGCTCGTGGCCGAGGACGTGGCCCCCTTCGACCTGGTCTTCATCGACGCGGACAAGGGCAACAACCCGCACTACGTGGAGTGGTCGCTCAAGCTCACCCGCCCCGGCAGCCTCATCATCATCGACAACGTCGTACGAAGCGGCGCGGTCGCCCATGCCGACTCCGTCGACCCCAGCGTCCAGGGCACACGCAAGGCGCTCGAAATCATCGCCGAGCACCCGAAGTTGAGCGGCACGGCGCTGCAGACGGTGGGCACGAAGGGGTACGACGGCCTGGCGCTGGCCCGCGTACTGGACTGAGCCCCCGGCCGGGCGGACCGGACCCGGCGAGGCCCGGCCGGCCTCAACCCTCCTGATAGAACCCGACGTTCACGCTGCGCGGCCCGGCCCGGTCCTGGATGACGACGTCACCGGAACCACCCCGGGGCAGGGGCGCCGTGCCCCCGTACTCCAGGGGTGACGGCGCACCGCCCACGGTGAGCCGTACCTCCGACGCGGGCTCGGGATGCGACCCGCGCAGCCAGGTGACGGTCCAGGCACCGTCCGTTCCGCAGCGGAACTCCAGGTGCGTACGCGACACGAACAGCCAGTCATCAGGGGGCACAAGACGGCACACACCGCGGTCGCGCCCCACCCGCAGCACGGAACCCGGTGCGCTCGGCGCGTCAGCCATGAGCATGCCCGCCGTCGCCCCTTCGTCCGCCCCCGACAAGGAGGCCATGGTCAGCTCCAGCACGTACGCTCCCCCAGCTCTCGGCGGTCAGAACGCGCGGCGGCCGCACACGTCCCCGCGCCGCCGCATCCTATGGCGGACCTCACGAGACCGCACGACCGCCTGGAACAATGGACGTATGACTGAACGGAAACCACCTGAGGTCAGCTTCGAGTCCTGGATCGACAAACAGATCCGAGAGGCCGAGGAGCGGGGCGACTTCGCCACCCTGAAGGGCCGCGGCAAGCCACTGCCCGACGGCCTGAACACCACGTCGCACGACGAGCAGTGGTGGATCAAACAGAAGATGGTCCGCGAGGGCCTCTCGCACCTCCCCCCGACCCTCGCCCTGCGCAAGGAGGCCGAGGACGTCCTGGCCGCGGCTCCGGACGCCCCCTCCGAACAGGCGGCCCGCAAACTGGTCACTGACCTCAACACCAAGATCCGCGAGGCCCTGCGCATGCCGCCCCCGGGCCCGCCCCTCGGCCTGCAGCCCTTCGACGTCGACGAGGTGGCCAAGACCTGGCGCGCACGCCACCCGCGCTGAGCGCATGGGGGCGGATGGCGGGACGGGGGCATGCGCGAGGATGGGCGCATGAGCATCGTAAAGATCAACGTCCTGACCGTTCCCGCCGAACAGCGGGAAACCCTTGAGAAGCGCTTCGCGTCCCGCGCCGGCGCCGTCGAGAACTCCGACGGCTTCGAGTGGTTCGAGCTGCTGCGCCCCATCGAGGGCACCGATGACTACCTGGTCTACACGCGCTGGCGTGACGAGGAGTCCTTCAAGGCGTGGATGGAGGGCCCCATGAAGGCCGCGCACCAGGGCGGTGGCGCCGGTGGTGGCGAGCGGCCCAAGCCCGCATCGAGCAGCGCCGCGGTGTGGTCGTTCGAGGTCGTGCAGCAGGCAGCGCCCAAGGGCGAGTAGCCGGGAGGAGCGGCGGGAGGCGGCTGGGGCCGGGAAAAAGCAGTACCGGCGCCTCCCCGGCCCGTGGTGCCATGTGCCCATGATGTCCACCGACCGGATACTCGCCTTCGCGGCCATGTCCTTCCTGCTCATCGTGATCCCCGGGCCCAGCGTCCTGTTCGTCGTCGGGCGGGCGCTGGCTCAGGGGCGGCGGGCCGCGTTGACCTCCGTGGTGGGGAACACGATCGGTGCGTACGTGCTCGTGGTGGCCGTCGCGCTCGGGGTCGGGTCCGTCGTCGAGCGTTCCGTCGTCGTCTTCACCGCGCTGAAGCTGCTGGGGGCCGCCTACCTCGTGTATCTGGGGGTCAAGGCGGTGCGCCAACGCGGCTCGCTGCACGCCGCGTTCACCGGTGACGCTCCCGCCCGCAGCGGGTTGCGTACGTTGTGGGAAGGGTTCGCGGTCGGCGTGGCCAACCCCAAGACCATCGTCTTCTTCGCCGCCGTGCTGCCGCAGTTCGTCGACCGCGAGCAGGGGCACGTCATGCTGCAGATGCTGCTGCTCGGCCTGGTCTTCAACGCCATCGCCCTGGCGTCCGACAGTGTGTGGGGCCTGGTCGCGGCCACCGCGCGCGGCTGGTTCGCGCACTCGCCGCGGCGGCTCTCGATGGTCGGCGGGGCCGGCGGGCTCACCATGATCGGGCTCGGCGTCGGCATCGCCGCGACCGGACGCAAGGACTGACCCCGGGGCGCCGTCGAGGACAGTGGGCTCGGGGAGCACCGTGAGACCCGTAATTTGCTTGCGGGGCACGGCAGTCGGGTCCTGAATGGCCCTCATGACCACCCACATCGAGACCAGCACCGCGAGACCCGCCTCCTGGGCCGTCGCTCCCGAAGCCGTCGACTCCCCTGTCGCCGCGGCGCTCTGGCGCGCGTACTACACGGAGGTGAGCGACCGGTACTACCTCCTCCACGACGGGCGAAGGACCGACCCCGGGGAGCTGGAGCGTGAGATCGCCGCCGAGACGGGCCAGAGCCTGCGCCCGCCCACCGGCGTACTCCTCGTCGCCCGGTACGGCGGCGAGCCCGCGGGTACGGCCGGGGTGCGGCTCATGGGCGACCTGAAGGGCTTCCGTACCGCTGAGCTCAAGCGCGTCTTCCTGCGCGAGGACATGCGCGGCAAGGGCGGCGCCGCGCTCCTCCTCGCCGCCGCCGAGGACGCGGCCCGCGCGCTCGGCGCGGAGCGCCTCATCCTCGACACCCGCCTCGATCTGGTCGAGGCCAGAGCGCTCTACGCACGGCACGGCTACGAGGAGAGCGAGCCGCTGACCGAGCGGATGTACGCCGAGTGCTGGTACGCCAAGAAGCTTGCCCCGGCGGCCGGTTGAGCCCCGTGGGAGGGCTTCGGCCTGAGCGGCGTCGCGGCGCCGCTCAGGCCGCGACGCCGCGCTGTGGTGGCCTGCCGGTACTGCCGGTACTGCCGGTCCCGCCGGGCCCGCTGCCGTGCGGCCCGTTGTGCGGCTGTTCCGCGGACGAGCCGCACATCTCGGCGCCCAGCTCCTCGACGAGCTTGACCAGGTCGGTGGGCCGGTCGGGGCCCCACCAGTCGCCGAGCAGCTCGGCCAGGGACTCCTCGCGGGCCTTGGCCAGCTTGGCGACCACCACCCGTCCCTCGTCGGTCAGCCGCAGGCCCATGCCCTCGCGCCGGGCGAGCCGGCGCTCCTCGACCTGGCGCGACGCGGCCGTGATCACGGACAGCGGCACGGGGCTGCGTTCGGCGAGCACCGCAGGTTCCACGTGGCCGTGCCGGCTGATGCGCAGCAGGAGCCAGCTGGCACCGGGCAGCAGGTCGTAGCCCGCGCGCTCGGTGATGCGTACGTAGATCTCGCGACGGCCCTCACGCGTGCCGAGGACCGAGAGTGCCCGCGCCACCTCGTCGTACGACGAACGCTCGACGGGGTTGCTGGCGAGCGTCTGCGTCGTGTCCGGCGCCGTGACCGAACCGCGCAGCTTGTCCTCGCGCAGGAACCAGGCCAGGACGAACGCGACCAGGGCCACCGGCGCCGCGTACAGGAAGACGTCCGTGATGGACGACGCGTACGCGTGGATGACGTCCGGGCGCAGGGCCGCCGGGAGTTCGGCGATGCCCCGCGGGTCGGCCGTGAGGGAGTCCGCGCTGACGCCGGGCGGCAGCTGCTGGCCCGCGACGGCCTCGGAGAGACTGCTGACGAGGCGGTTGGCGAAGATCGTGCCGAAGATGGCGACACCGAACGAGGCTCCGATGGAGCGGAAGAACGTCGCGCCGGACGTGGCGACGCCCAGATCCCCGTACGGGACCGCGTTCTGCACGATGAGCACCAGGACCTGCATGACCAGGCCGAGCCCGAAGCCGAAGACGAAGAAGTAGGCGCTCATCTCGCCCGTGCCGCTGTTCTCGTCGAGCTGGTGGAGCAGCAGCAGACCGAGGGCGGTGACTCCCGTGCCCGCGATCGGGAACACCTTCCAGCGGCCCGTGCGGCTGACGATCTGGCCGGACGCGGTCGTCGCGATCAGCATGCCGATCACCATGGGCAGCATGTGCACACCCGACATCGTCGGCGACACACCCTGGACGACCTGGAGGAACGTCGGCAGATAGGTCATCGCGCCGAACATCGCGAAGCCGACGACGAAGCTGATGATCGCGGAGAGCGTGAACGTCCTGACCCGGAACAGCTTCATCGGGATGACCGGCTCGGCCGCCTTGCGCTCGATGGCCACGAAGGCCACGGCGAGCACGACGCCGAGCACCGCGAGGCCGACGATCTGCGGCGAGCCCCACCCCCAGGTCGTGCCGCCGAGCGAGGCGACGAGGACGAGGCAGGTGGCGACGGCCGCGATGAGGAAGGTACCGAGATAGTCGATGGTGTGCTTCTGCGAGCGCACGGGGATGTGCAGGGCCGTGGCGATGACGATGAGCGCGACGACGCCGATGGGCAGGTTGATGTAGAAGACCCAGCGCCAGCTGAGATGTTCGGTGAACAGGCCACCGAGCAACGGCCCGAGGACACTCGTCGCTCCGAAGACGGCACCGAACAGCCCCTGGTACTTGCCGCGTTCACGCGGCGAGACGATGTCGCCGACGATCGCCATCGACAGGACCATCAGACCGCCGCCGCCGATTCCCTGGAGGGCGCGGAAGCCGATGAGCTGCGGCATGTTCTGCGCCATGCCGCAGAGGGCCGAGCTGATCAGGAAGATCACGATGGCCAGCTGGAACAGCTTCTTGCGGCCGTACTGGTCGCCGAGCTTGCCCCAGAGCGGTGTCGCGGCCGTGGCGGCGAGCAGATACGCGGTGACGACCCACGAGAGGTGCTCCATGCCGCCGAGTTCGCTGACGATGGTGGGCAGCGCGGTCGAGACGATGGTCTGGTCGAGGGCGGCGAGCAGCATGCCGAGCAGCAGCGCACCGATGGAGACCAGTACGCCGCCGTGGGCGTGCTCGCCCGGGGGCCCGGGGACGGGATCCGGCTCCGGCCCCGTGGGCCGGGCGCTGACGTCCTGCGTCATGGACACCTCCTGAGGGCTTCCGCGTGTCCTGCGCGAGCCTCTCCTTCTCCATCCTGATCCGTGTGACCCGTTATGGCCTGTTGAACCGGGGGTCTGCATAATCGCTGGAGTTCTCAAGGGGTGGGGTACGAAGAGTGAGCAGCACGGAGGAAGGACGTCCGGACGGCACCGAAGGCCGCCGGCACGGTCAGCGATGTCCCCAATGCGGTACGTCACGGGAGCCGGGCAGCGCGCCTGCCTGCGGTTGTACGGAGCGGGCCGCCGACGCGGCGCGGGACGCGAGGTCCGCGGACGCTGCCGCCGCCGAGGATTTCGATCCGCTGCGGATACGTCCGTATGTGACGCTGCCGGAGCCGGGGCCCGCGGAGGCGGAGTCGGAGTCGGAGTCCGAGGTGGCGGGGCTTGAGCCGGGGCGGCGGTCTCCCGTGCCCGTCCTGCCGCCGGAGGCTGTGGTTCCGCCGCGGTCGGCGGATGTGGGCCTGTTCGCGGCGGGCGAGGGGGAGTCGCGGCGGCCCTTGCTCCCGCCCTCGATGCCGGACGACGGGGCGAGGCGCGGCCGTACCGGCCTGTACGCGGGGGTGAGCGCGGTGGTGGCCGTGGTGGCCGTCGCGGTGCTCGCGACGGTGCTGCTGTCACCGGACAAGCCGCAACGGGAGCAGGCGATGCCGGACGTGCCGACGCGGGCGGCGAGCGCGGCCCCGTCGGGCTCGGCCTCGCTGCCGACGGCTTCCCCGTCCGTTTCCGCGCAGTCGTCCACCTCGGCATCCACGCCCAAGTCCAAGTCCAAGTCCGAGTCGCCCGAGGCGAGTTCCTCACCGCCCCCGTCGAGCACGGCCTCGGCCAAGCCGCGCTCCACGCCACCGCCGAGCCGCTCGACGGCGCGGGCAACGGGTTCGGTGGAGTCGGCGACGCCGAAGGCCGACGGTGTCCTGAAGCGCGGCGACAGGGGCCCTGAGGTCGAGGAACTCCAGCGGCGGCTGCGGCAGCTGTACCTGTACATGGGCGAGGCCGACGGCACGTACGACACCTCGGTGGCCGAGGCGGTCACCCGCTTCCAGTACGCCCGCGCGACGCAGGCGGACGGCGAGGGGGTCTACGGGGAGCGGACGCGGGCGGCCCTGGAACGGGAAACCACGGAGCCGTAGTCCCCGGCTACCGCCGGGTGCGTCTACCTCGGCGGCCCCACGTCCACCCGTCCGGCGCCCCCGGGTGCCGCTGACCCGGCGGCCCTGCAAGTCCGCCAACCCGGCGGCCTCTCGTCAGCTGGCCCGGGGCGGCCCTGCGCCTGCTCCCGACTGCTTCTCGTCCGCGGGTGCGCGTGGGCTGATCGCGCAGTTCCTCGCGCCCCTGACGGGGCTCGCCCCCGCCTCCATGCCCAGCACCCAAACAGCGACCGAACCCGGAGAACAACCCGCCGCCACTCGTCTGCAGGCGCGCATGGGCTGGTCGCGCAGTTCCCCGCGCCCCTAACGGGGCTCGCCCCCGCCCGAACAACGACCGAAACCGGCGAGCAACACGCGACACCTACCCGCCGCCACTCGTCTACAGGTGCGCGGGGGCTGATCGCGCAGTTCCCCGCGCCCCTGACGGGGCGCACCGCAGGTACCCAGCCGCTCAGCACCCCTGGCGGGGCGCATCTCGCCCCGCCCAAGCAGCGACCAGCACCCAGCAACCAACCCCGGATCAGCCGAACGTCAGTCGCAGTGCCCCGCCCTCGGCCGGCTCCACGCTGACCTCCGTCAAGTCGTCGACATGCACGGTGGGGCCGAACTCCCCGGCGCGGGGGCCGATGCCCACGACTCGCATGCCTGCCGCGAGGCCCGCGGCTATTCCCGCCCCGGAGTCCTCGAAGACCACGCAGTCGGCGGGGGCGAAGCCCAGCTCCGCGGCGCCCTTGAGGAAACCCTCGGGGTCGGGCTTGCTCGCCCCCACGCTCTCCGCGGTGACCCGCACGGCGGGCAGCGACAGCCCGGCCGCGGCCATGCGCCCGGTCGACAGGGGCACATCCGCGGACGTCACGAGGGCATGCGGGAGCCCCTCCAGGGACGCCAGGAAAGCCTCGGCCCCCGGCACGGGGACGACGCCCTCCATGTCCGCGGTCTCCTCGGCCAGCATCCGGCGGTTCTCCGCGTAGTTCTCCTCCATGGGCCGCTCCGGCAGCAGCACCGCCATCGACGCGTAGCCCTGCCGCCCGTGGACGACCTTGATGACCTCGTCGAAGTCGAGCCCGTGCCGTTCGGACCAGCGCCGCCAGCAGCGCTCCACCACCGCGTCGGAGTTGACGAGGGTCCCGTCCATGTCCAGGAGGAGCGCTCGGGCGGTCAGTACAGAGGCGGTAGCGGCCGTCATCGGCGTACTCCAGGGAAAGCGGAGAAAAGGACCGTCGAAAGAATCAAGGCAGCTCCGCCCGCCGGTCAGGGAACACGGGCGGAGCCACTTTGTTTCTCCACGATACAAAAAGGCCTCGCCGGACGCCAGCACCGCAGGTCACACCCCTTCCGGGGCCCCGATCCAGGCAGAGCTCCGGCCAGAGCTCCGGGCAGAGCGCCGGGCGAAAGTCAGGCAATCGCCTCGTACAGGCTCCACACCCCAAGACCCAGCATCAACATCGCCGCGATCTTGGTGATGAGCGCGAGCGGAACCCGCTTCATCAGCGCCTTTCCGCCGACGATGCCGAGCCCGGCCACCGCCCACAGCGCGAGCACGGCGCCGAGCCCCACGGAGAGCGGGTCGTCGTACCGCGCGGCGAGGTTCGCGGTCATGATCTGCGTCAGGTCACCGAACTCCGCGACCAGGATCAGCATGAAGCCCGCGCCGGAGACCTTCCAGAAGCTCTGATCCTTGGGCTCGCGGACCTCCTCCTCGTCCTCGCCGCCCTTCAGAAGCAGCATCGCCGCCCCGCCGAGGAAGAGGACGCCGGTGAGCGCGTGCAGCAGTTGCTGCGGCAGGAGCGTCAGGACGCTGCCCGCCGCCACGGCGAGCACGACATGGACGACGAAGGCGGCGGCGACCCCGACGAAGACGTACGAGGCGCGGTAGCGCGTCCCGAGGACGAGCCCGGCCAGCGCTGTCTTGTCCGGGAGTTCGGCAAGGAAGACGACGCCGAAGACGAGCGCCATCACGCTGATGCTGATCAAGGTTCCTCAATCGGTCGGGGCTGCCCCACCGAGAGCCATCTGTACCTCACGTACGACACCTCGGCACGGCAGCGCACACGGACGTACACGGTCATGTACGTCGGGCACTGCTTGCCGAAGGTCTCGCTGGCCGACCGCGTCCATCCCATGGATGGCGAGGCCTGCCTCCGGGCGCCGGCTCAGGCGAGCTGAGCAGTATGTCGACGGTCCGGCGAAGAGCTACTCCCCTTCTGCGCCATCCATCGTACGGGACGTCCGCACACCCCGGACCAGGGCCTTTCGACCCCCTCGCGGGTGACTCGGGTCACGAAGAATCAAGAAAACCCAACTCCCGGACAGGCGGCCGGACATGACGCGGCGCCAGGACTCTTGAACTGACCACCCGATTGACGCGACCCTGTCACCTGACGCACATCCGCAGGAAACCCCACCGCGCCAGCATGGCCGCCCCAACGGCCAACATCCCCCCACGTCAAGGGAGTTCGTATGTCCGCTGTCTACGCGCGTCGACGCCTCGCCACTCTCACCGCCCTGACCGCACTCGCCTCCGCGGCGTCCCTCCTCACCGGCGCCCCGGCCCAGGCCGCTCCCCCGGCACCGGTCTCCGCCGCCACCGCCCGCACCTACCTGGGCCAGCTCACGGAGAAGGCCGAGGGCTCCTCCGACGGCTACAGCCGCGACAAGTTCCCGCACTGGAGCACCCAGTCCGGCGCCTGCGACACCCGCGAGGTCGTCCTCAAGCGTGACGGCACGAACGTCCAGCAGGACTCCAGCTGCGCGGCCACCTCGGGCACCTGGAAGTCCCCGTACGACGGCGGCACCTGGACCGCGGCGTCCGACGTCGACATCGACCACGTCATCCCGCTCTCCGAGGCCTGGAAGTCCGGCGCGAACAGTTGGACCACCGCCCAGCGGGAAGGTTTCGCCAACGATCTCAGCCGCCCCCAGCTCATCGCCGTCACCGACAACGTGAACCAGAGCAAGGGCGACCAGGACCCGGCGGAGTGGATGCCGCCCACCACGTCGTACCACTGCTACTACGCCCGGATGTGGGTGGACGTGAAGCACCACTACAGCCTGACGGTGAACGCGGAGGAGAAGACCAAGCTGTCGTCGGTCCTCAGCGGCTGCTGAGGTCACCGGTTCACGAGCGGTGAGGTCACCACCCTGTAACCAGGGGGAATCCTCGGAACCTCGCCAACGGCCTCCGTCGTTCCGTACCGTACGGGGCGACGGAGGAGAGTGATCATCGTGGCACGGCTGCGCCTGGGTCCACTGCTGAGGTATGTCGACGATTCGACGGCGACGGTCTGGGTCGAGGCCGACCGGCCCTGCACCGCCGAGGTGCGGTGCGCGGATGGCGCCAAGGGCACGGCGAACACGTTCCAGATCGCGGGCCATCACTACGCGCTCATCCCGGTCACCGGCCTGCGTCCGGGCACGGAGACCGCGTACGAGGTGCGGCTCGGCGACAGCGGCGGCCCCGTGTGGCCGCTGCCGGACTCGCCCTTCCCGCCGAGCACCATCCGCACGCCGGGCGAGGGCGACGACGAGGCGCTCCGCGTCACCTTCGGGTCCTGCCGCTGGGCGGCTCCGCCGAGCGGCGAGCACGACCCCGTGGGGCCCGACGCCCTGGACACCCTCGCCGCGCGCATCGCCACCGGCACGGCTGCCGACCGCCCGGACGTCCTGCTTCTTCTGGGCGACCAGGTGTACGCGGACAACACGTCCGAGGCGACGCGGCGCTGGCTCGCGGCCCGCCGGAATCTGAACGACCCGCCGGGCGACCAGGTCGCGGACTACGAGGAGTACACCCACCTCTACTACGAATCGTGGCTCGACCCCGAGGTGCGGTGGCTGCTGTCCACCGTGCCCAGCTGCATGATCTTCGACGATCACGACGTCATAGACGACTGGAACACCAGCGCGGCCTGGCTCGCCGAGATGCGGGCGACGCCGTGGTGGCGCGAGCGGGTGCTGAGCGGCCTGATGTCGTACTGGGTCTACCAGCACATCGGCAATCTGCCGCCCGCCGAGCTGGAGCGCGACGAGCTGTACGCCACGCTGCGCTCGACGCCCGACGGTACGGACGCACTGCGCGCGTTCGCCGCGGCCTCGGACGCCGACCCCGGGGCGACCCGGTGGAGCTACCGCCGGGACTTCGGCCGCGTACGTCTGCTCATGATCGATACCAGGGCGGCGCGCGTCCTGGACGAACAGAACCGCGCCATGATCGACCCGGACGAGGCCCGCTGGCTGCGCGAGCAGGCTCTCGACGGGGTGGGCGGCGCGGGTGGCGCGGCGGACGACGCGGGCAGGGCGGAAGACGGCTCGGGTAGGGCTGCCGACGGCTCGGGCAGGGCGGTCGGCTACGACCACCTTCTGATCGGGACGTCGCTGCCCTGGCTGCTGCCGCACCTCATCCATGACGCCGAGGGCTGGAACGCCGCGCTGTGCCGTGGCGAGCGAGGGGCGCGCTGGGCCCGCTTCGGCGAGAACCTCCGCAGGCGTTCGGATCTGGAGCACTGGGCGGCGTTCCCCTCGTCCTTCGACGCGCTGACCTCGCTGATCGCCGAGGCGGGCACGGGGGTGGGCTCCCCGGCGACGGTGTGCGTGCTCTCCGGCGACGTCCATCACGCGTACATCGCGGAACCGACCTGGCCGGCGGGCGGCGGCCCCGAGGCCCGCGTCCTGCAACTGACGTGCTCCCCCGTCCACAACTCCATCCCCGCGTCGATAAAGCTGGGCTTCCGCTTCGGCTGGAGCAGGGTGGGCCGCGCCCTGGGCCGCCGCTTCGTCCGCCACGGCCGGATGGCGCGGGCAGCCATCAACTGGCGCAAAACGGGCGGCCCGTGGTTCGGCAACCAACTCATGACGCTGACCCTGAGGGGTCGTGCGGCGGACGTACAACTGGACCAGGCGCAGGTGGTCAAGGGCGTTGGCACCCGCTTGGAGACGACGCAGAGGTCACGGCTTTCGTGAGGTTCGGAGGTACGTGAACTTCGGGTGTTCGTGAGCTTCGGGGGTTCGTGAGCTTCGGGGGTTAGCGGAGTTCGCGGGCCGTCGGGCTTCCGCGACCGCCCCCCCCTAAGCCTCAAAAACCCCCGTACCTCATGTAGTTCCCGTAGACCCCAGAAGTTCGTGAATCCCTCTCACACTCCTTAGTTCCCATAGCCTCGCAAAGGCGACCAGCGCCCCCAGGCAGCACGTGACTCAGGCCACACCCCTCCGGCGAACCTCCGTCACGGGGTTCGACTTCGCGTGTTCCGGCGGCATGATGAGGCGGACCGTCCGCTTCCATCACCCCACACCCCCACTCACCCCACACCCCCACCACCCCACGCCCCCCACCACCCCCTGCTATGCCCGGGAGTCACGCTCTTGTTCGCACCATCCGCAGCGGCCGCACCGGAACATGACGTTGCAGTCGCCGTCGTCGGCGCGGGGCCCCGCGGCACGAGTGTCCTGGAGCGCCTCTGCGCCTCGGCGGCCGAACTCCTGCCGCCGGGGGCACGGCTGACGGTCCACGTCGTCGATCCCTCGCCCCCGGGGCCGGGCCGGGTCTGGCGGACCGCCCAGCCGGCCGAGCTGCTCATGAACACGGTCGCCTCACAGGTGACCCTCTTCACCGACGAGAGCGTGGACTGCGCCGGACCGATACGGCCGGGCCCGAGCCTGTATGCCTGGGCCGCCGCCGGGCACGCGCCGGCGCTCGGCCCCGACGACTACCCGACCCGCGCCTGCTACGGCCGCTACCTGGAGTGGGTCTTCGCCGAGACCCTGCGCCGCGCCCCCGGAACCGTCCGGGTCGAGGCGCACGCGGCGCGCGCCGTACGCCTCGAAGGGCCTGCCGACGGCGCCCAGTCGCTCATGCTCGACAGCGGCCGCGAGCTCTCCGGACTCGACGCCGTCATCCTCGCTCAGGGCCACCTCCCCACAGTCAGCGACGAAGGGCAGGAGCACCTCGCCGCGCACGCGGCACGGCACGGCCTGCGACACATCCCGCCCGCCAACCCCGCCGACGTGGACCTCTCGGCCATCGCCCCCGGCGAGCGCGTACTCCTGCGCGGGCTGGGCCTGAACTTCTTCGACCACATGGCGCTCCTGACGCAGGGCCGCGGCGGACGCTTCACCCCGGCGCCGGGGGGCGGCCTGCGCTACCACCCCTCGGGGCACGAGCCGAAGCTGTACGCGGGCTCGCGGCGCGGCATCCCGTACCAAGCACGCGGCGACAACGAGAAGGGCCCCTACGGACGGCACGAGCCGCTCGTCCTCACGTCCGATGTCATAGCCCGCTTCCGCAAGCGCGCGGACAGCGGCGACGCCCCGGACTTCCTGGACGAGATATGGCCGCTGGTCGCCAAGGAGGTGGAGACGGTCTACTACGCGGCCCTCGTCCAGCCCCGCGAGCGGGAGCGGGTGACGGACTTCCGGGACGCCTTCCTCGCCGTACCGCACCACAGCCCTCAAGAGGCCCTCGTACTGGATGAGTTCGGAGTGCCCGAGGCCGCACGCTGGTCCTGGGACCGCCTCGCGCAGCCGCACGCGGGCCACACCTTCGGCTCCCCGGACGACTTCCGCGCCTGGCTGCTCGCGTATCTGCGCGAGGACGTCGCGCAGGCCGCGCTCGGCAATGTCACGAGCCCGCTGAAGTCCGCCCTCGACGTCCTGCGCGACCTGCGCAACGAACTCCGCCTGATCCTCGACCACGGCGGCCTGTCGGGGACCTCACGCCGCGAGCACCTGGACCGCTGGTACACCCCGCTCAACGCCTTCCTGTCGATCGGCCCTCCCCGGCGCCGCATCGAGGAGATGACCGCACTGATCGAAGCGGGCGTCGTGGAGGTGCTGGGCCCGCGTCTCGACGTGCGGCCCGCGGCGGGCGGAACGTTTCTCGCCCGCTCCCCCGACGTACCGGGTTCGGATGTGGCGGTGACCACAGTCATCGAGGCCCGGCTCCCCGAGCCGGACGTGCGGCGCACCGCGGACGAGTTGCTCGGATGGCTCTGGGAGACGGGCCAGTGCCGCGCCCACGTGGTCGACGGACACGAAACCGGAGGCCTCGACGTCACACCCCGCCCCTATCACCTGATCGACCGTCAAGGCCGTTCCCACGCAAGGCGGTTCGCGTTCGGAGTGCCCACCGAGGGCGTGCACTGGGTCACGGCGGCCGGGGCCAGGCCCGGCGTCGACTCGGTGACCCTGTCGGACGCGGACGCGATGGCGCGGGCCGCGCTGCGGACGGCGGCGGAAGCCGCGGGGGCGACGGAGATCCCTTCCCCGAGGGGAGCGGTCCCCTCCGCGCGGCAAGCGGAATCGCCGGAATGGCCAGATGTTGAACTTGCAAGCATAGATTAGGTTCACCTAACCTTGGGCCTCCGCTCGGTTACCGTCCCCAAAGACCGAAGGAGTCCCCCACCATGACTGGACGTCTCAACAGCGCCCAGCCCTACGCCCTCGGGCTTTTCCGCATAGTCATCGGCCTGCTCTTCGCCTGCCACGGCGCCGCCTCGCTCTTCGGAGTGCTCGGTGGCGCGATGGGCGGCGGCACGGTCGACGCCGGCACCTGGCCGGGCTGGTACGCGGCCGTCATCCAGCTGGTCGGCGGCGGCCTGGTCGCCCTCGGCCTCGGCACCCGCGCCGCCGCGTTCATCTCGTCCGGCTCGATGGCGTACGCCTACTTCAAGGTGCACCAGCCGGAGGCCCTGTGGCCGATGCAGAACGGCGGAGAGGCCTCCGCGATCTTCTGCTGGGCCATGCTCCTGCTCGTCTTCACCGGCTCGGGCGCGCTCGGCCTCGACCGGCTCTTCGCCTCGCGCGGCGAGAGCGAGACCGAGGCGGCGTCGGAGCGGACGCCGGTGGCAGCCTGACGAACACGCGCAGTCAGTCGGCATGTGACGGCGCCCCCACCCTCGTGACATTACGAGGGTGGGGGCGCCGTCACATGCCGGCGGAGGGGACTCAGTGGGTGGGAAGGAACGGCACCGTGAAGCACGCCAGCCGTTCCCCCGCCCCGCCCTGCTCCCGGTGCAGCACGACGGACCTGGCCTCACCCGCACGGAACTCCCAGTCGTGGCGGGAGGTCGCCGCGCCCGAGCCGTCCGCGCCCGCGGTGAAGTCCAGCCAGACCTCGTTCTCCGGATTGACGTAGGCCGGGTCCTCGGAGGGCTGGACCGGGTCCTGACGGTGCTGGTAGTGCCCACCCGCCGCGTCGGGGTCGGTGCCGCACGGCTTCTGGTGCACGTGCGCGCCGTACGCGTAACCGGGTTTCATGCCCTTCACCCGGAGCGTGACCTCCATGTCACGCGGCTTGCCCCGCTGTTCGATCTCGATCTGGGACCCGGCGGGGACGAGCTTCGTGTCGTACGTGACCGCCCACGAGTACATCGAGGCCTTGGGCGGCGCGAACCGCCCGCCGACCCGCATCTCGTAGAACGGCGCGGCTCCGCTGACGGCGCCACCGTCACCACCTGCGCCACCGCTGACCGCGCCTCCGTCGACCGCTCCCCCACCGACCGCGCCACCGCCCGCTGCGAGCACCGCTGTTGCCACGGCCCCGGCGAGCATTCCTGCCACCATCGCCCCGCTCCTTCCTGTTGGTGACTCTGTTGGTACGGGACTTCGGCGCCGGATGCCCCATCGAAGGCGGCAGCCGGGTGAACGTGACGTAGCGAACATATGAGCCCCCCGTGGATCTCCGGCGGAGAGCGCGGCGTACGCTGTACAGCTGTCACCAGGCCGCCCCTGCCGCTCCCCCGCGACGTCGCGGCAGTCACGTCGTCGACCGGGGAGTTACGGGGAATTCCGGTGCTTGAGACTCTGGGCTCACTGACCAGCAGCCCATGGATCTACGCGGTGGTCGCGCTTTCGGTGCTTTTCGACATCGTCCTGCCCGTGCTGCCGAGCGGCGTCCTCGTCATCACGGCGGCCACCGCGGCGGCCGCGGCCGGCACGGCGAGTACGGCGACCGCGGGTGCGGGCGCGGGGAGCGTGCCGCACGCGGTGCCCGACATCCTGATCCTGCTGCTCTGCGCGGCCACCGCCTCGGTACTCGGCGACCTGGCCGTCTACCGCCTCGCCTGGCGCGGCGGCGAGCGCCTGGACCGCGCCATCGCCCGCTCACGCCGCCTCACCACCGCGCAGGAACGACTCGGCACCGCGCTCTCCCGGGGCGGCGGCGCCCTGGTCGTCCTCGCGCGCTTCGCCCCTGCGGGCCGCTCGATCGTCTCGCTCGCGGCGGGCGCGGCACACCGCAAGGTGCGCGAGTTCCTGCCCTGGTCGGCCCTGGCGGGCGTGGCCTGGGCCGGGTACAGCGTCGCGCTCGGTTACTTCGGCGGGCAGTGGCTCGGCGCGACGTGGCTGGCCACCGGCGTCTCGCTGCTCGCGCTGTTCGCGGCGGGCGCGGGGGCGGCGTTCCTGGTCCGCCGACCGCGGACGGCGACTGCGGCGGCTGGGGCGGCGGCTGCTACTGGGGCTGCTGGGGCTGCGGCGGCGAACTAGGCCGCCGGGGCTTCCTCGGGCGCCTGGTCGGCGGCCCGCGGCTTGGCCCCGCGGACCTCGATCCCGGCGAGCAGCTCCGCGGTGGCCTCGGCGACCGCGTCCACGGCTCGGTCGAAGACCTCGCGGTTGTGCGCGGCCGGGGCACGGAACCCCGAGACCTTGCGCACGTACTGAAGCGCGGCGGCCCGGATCTCCTCCTCGGTGGCGTCGTCGGGGATGGCGGGCGGACGGAGCGTCTTGATGCTGCGGCACATGCTTACAGCTTGCCGCGAGTGGAGCGCGGACGTGAAGTCGTCCGCGGGAGGAGAGCGCAGGCACCCTCCGGCCCCGTCCCCCGTCCCCCGTCTCCCGCCCCCGTCCCGAAGTTCACCCCACCTCACGCGTGGCGGCTCTCGCACTCGAAATTCGAACAGGAGTAGCATTACGGGGTGCCTGCAACCCCTGCATACGACTTCCCTGACGACCTCCTCGCGGGTCAGGAGGAACTGCACCAGGTCCGGGCCGAACTCCTGGGCCTGCTGAAGCGGCTCCCCTGGTCGGTCACGCCCCTCGACGGCTTCAGCGACGACCACGGCTGGCGGAAGGTGGAGCGCCCCGCCTCCCCCGGCTGGACCCCGGACGAACAGGAGGAGGTCGAGAAACTCCGCGCGCGGGAGCGGGAGTTGGCGGTGTTCGTCACGTGTCACCGCTTCTGGGATCAGGTGGCGGGACCCGACGCGGTGGCGGCTCGTGCACGGCTGAAACACATCCACGAGAAATCCATTGACACCGGGTGACAGCGGGCGTTGACTCCTGCTACGCCAAGGAGGTGCCGCCATGAATGTGCTGCTGGTCGTCCTGCTCCTCGCCCTGGTCGGCCTCGGTTTCGGCCAGCCAGTTCTGTGGCTGGCCGCTGCGGCGCTCGTCTTCTACATGGTCCAGCAGTACGACCGCGGGGGCTCCGGCAAGAGCAGCGGCAGCGGAAGCGGCGCGGGCGGAGCGTCGGGTGCCGCAGGGGGCGGCGGGGGCGGCGGAGGCGCTGCCGGCGGTGGGGGCGGTGGCGGAGGCGGGGGCTATCCCAAGACCTACCGCGACTACCGCATCCGCAAGGAACGCCAGGAGCGCTGGGACCGCAGGTACCGCCGGACCCACCCGGGTTCGGGCCGCTGAGCCGGACGGTCACCGCCGGGCGGCCGTCCGACTCAGCGAAGCCCCTCCGTGCCGTACCAACGGCAGTTCCCGTACGGCCACTTCGACGGGTCGGCCTCAGCCGACCGGCGCCCCGGCGGGCAGCCCGCCGAGCATCGAGACCGCTCCGAGCGCCGCGTCGCCGGCCTTGGTCGTGACGGCTCCGGGGTTGTTCGCGGTGAGCTCTCCGGTGGTGGGGTCCACGGCGGCCTCGCCGAGGAGGTCCTGCACGTCCTGCGTGGTTCGGGTGGCGGAGTCGAGGATCCGAGTCACGCCGTCGGCGGACGCCTGAGCCTGCGGCTGGGGTTGGGGCGCGGCGATAGCGGGAGCGACGGCCCCCAACGCGAGCCCGACACCGGCGACACCGACGACGCTGGCGACACCAGCAGCGGCCTTGGAGATCTTCACGAGGTGTATCCCTTCCGGCAGGGCCCAACGGCAGCACGACGGTCGCCCGCCCGAAGCATCCGCACAGGACACTCGCACAGGCCTTGCCACTGCCTCCAACTCACCCGAGATCCCCGAAGTTCTGGACGACCACCCGATCGATTTCACTGCCGCGGTCCGCGGGCCGGGCCGCGTACCGGCCGGGATTCCCCCAGGTGGCGGCCCCCGCTTGACAGGCAGACGATGGAGTGAAGGGGTCGGCTGGTGATGACGTCGGCCGTGGACCCCGCGGCGGCGACAACTGACTCCGAGATCGCGGGCACGAGCCCGAACGGAGGAAGTTGTCATGATCGAGGTCAAGGCGGTCGAAAAGCCGGACGAGCGTCGCGATTTCCCACGCGGCCACCTCGAAGCCGTCCATCTCACAGGGCTGGACTTCGCCGTGGGCACCTTCGAGCCCGGCTGGCGCTGGTCCGAGTCCGTGGCCCCGCTCGCGGGCACCGAAACCTGCCAGATCCACCACAACGCCTACGTCGTCGCGGGGCGGATGCACCTCCTGATGGACGACGGGGGCGAGGCCGAAGTCGGACCGGGCGATGTCTTCGTATGCCCGCCCGGCCACGACGCGTGGGTCGTCGGCGACGAACAGGTCCTGCTGTACGACTTCGCGGGAGGCATGGCGCAGGACTACGCAAAGGCGCGGGAGTAGCCGTAGCGCGCGGTGACGCCTTCAAGAGCGCGGTGAGGCTTTCACGTGATCACACGGAACACCACCCGAGCCCCCGGCACACCGGCCCCGCACCCGATCAGGTGCGGGGCTTCTTCTCTGTAGCGGACGGTGCTACTGCTACCTCCGGTGCCGTGGTCATGAGCCAGGGCGGCAACCCGGGCAGCAACCAGGGGTGACGAACGGATTCTCCAACTCGACTTCGGCTTACCGTAGTTACTGAGAAAGGGGGCTCAGATCCATGCCGACCACATCCGTGATCCTCGTAGTCGACGACCACAAGGACACCCTGTTCGCGCTGGAGAGCGCGCTGGCCCCTCTCGGCTACCCGCTGGTGAGCGCGACCAACGGCGACGACGCCCTCAGAGTGGTCCTGCGCGGGGACGTCGGGCTCATCCTGCTCGATGTGCGCATGCCGGGCGTGAGCGGCCTCGACGTCGTGCGCTACGTACGCCGTCTCGACCAGACACGCGCCATACCCATCATCCTGCTGACCGGCTTCGACGTCAGCCGCGAGATCGCCGCCGCGGCCTTCCTGCTCGGCGTCGCCGACGTAGCCCTCAAGCCCATCGACCCACTGACGCTGCGCACCAAGGTCCGCTATCTCTTCGACACCTACGCGCAACTGAAGTCGCTGCAACAGGAGATCGACGACCTGCGGGCGCAGGTGAAGGACAGCGCCCGGGAGAAGGACAGCTACGTCGAAGACCCCCAGCCATGATCGACTGGGGGTCTTCGTCCGGGTGGGCGCGGACGGTTTCGAACCGCCGACATCTGCCTTGTAAGGGCAGCGCTCTACCGCTGAGCTACGCGCCCGGAATGTTTCGACAGCCTACCTTGCCGGTGGCCCCGGGTCGCAAACCCGTATGAGGGTGGGCTCACGAGGGACCGCTCGGATGTTTCCGCTCCCCGTGGCGGTGGTAGTCCGCACCTCGTGTCCGCCCGCAGCGAAGACGGCAAAGTCGCGGTGCGCAGCGCGAACTAACCGGCCCGTGTGTTCGTCATTAACCGGTGGGAGAATGTGACACCGGGCAAGGCGGATGACAGCACGGGAGAGGGATAGTGACGGCGACACCTTCGCAGCCGTACACACCGGACACGCCGAGCAGATCGAGTGCGTCAGCAGTGCCGGACAGGGATGTACGACGCTGCGGGAGCGTGCGGCCGCGTTCCCGACCGCACGGCCTGCGAGATCGCCGCGGCCCGCTCCGCCCCCTCCGCGACGCCCTGACGCTCGCCCTCCTGCCTCTCCCCCTCATCGCCCTCGCCCTGCCCGCCGCCTTCGCCGGCGGCGGCACCCGGCGGTGGTTCGGCGGGCGCGGGGAGAGCGTGCGGGCCGATGCCCAGGCCGCCAAGGACGCGGCGGCCGCCGCCTTCTACGAGCTGGACACCGCCCAGCGGGATCTGCGGATCTCCATCGAGACGATCATCGCCGTGGACTCCACGCCCGCCGCGCAGCGTGCCGTCTCCGACTTCGAGGCCATCGGGCGGCGGATCGACGAGGCCAGCCACCAGTACATCAGCGCGGTGGACGCGCACGACCTCGACCGTGATGATCTCGAAGCCTCCGTCGCCGCCCGCGCGAGGACCGAGCTCACCGAGGCCAAGGGGGAGCTGGACAAGGCCAAGCAGGACCTGGACCGCTTCCAGCAGGGGCTCGGCCCGCTGCTCGACAAGGCGGAGACGCAGCTCGCCCGGCTCGCCCCCGCCGTCGAGCGGGCCCGGCAGACCCTCCTCGCCGCCAGCAACGCCCTCGATGCCGTACGGGGCGCGGGGCTCAAGGCCGATGATCTGGCCGCCCGCCTCGCCGCCCTCGGGCCCGAGCTGACCAAGCTCAATCAAGGCGCCGGGCAGCACGGCGTGCCGGAGACGCTGCAGCGCGCCGACCGCGTGCTGCGGGATGCCGAAGCCGTCAGGACCGAGGCCGACCGGCTGCCCGAGCGGGCCGCGGAGATAGACCGCCGCCTCGTCTCGCTGCGTACGCGCGCGCAGGCGCTCACCACCCGCAGCGGCCAGGTCGACCCGGTCCTCAGCGAGCTGCGCAGGCGCTTCACCGCCGCCTGCTGGCAGGACCTGCAGCGCGTGCCGGACCAGGCCACGGAGAACGTACGCCAGGCCGAGGTCAAGCTGAAGGAGGCCCGGCAGGCGCGCGAGGAGCAGCGCTGGCCCGACGCCACATCGCTGCTCTCGACGGTCCGCGCCCTGCTGAACGCGACGGACGAGGCGGTCTCGGCCGCCGGCGACCGGCTGCAGCGGCTGAACGCGGTGGCGAAGGACCCCCAGCACGAGATCGAGCGCACCCGCTTCGCCATCCGTGACGCCCAGCGCCTCGCCATGGCGGGGCGCCAGACCCCGGAGCAGCGCCACGCCCGCCCCCTCGACGAGTCCGTGGCCCGCCTGGACCGCGCGGTGGCCTCCCTGGAGGGGCGCCACCCGGACTACTGGCACTTCCTGACCGAGACCGAGGCCGTGCGGCAGGCGGTGGCGCGCGTGGTCACGCAGATCCGGGAGGAGCGGGGGCACGGGGCCTAGGGGCGGCACGCCCCGGCACCTCTGCTGGCGGTTGGTGCCCCGCGGGCGGATATTGGAGATACGTACGCCGACGTCAGGAGGCGGACATGGCCACGCACGTACTCCACCCAGGGGCGAAGCGGCCCAGGCGGCGCGTCACGCTGAACGAACACCTGCCCGTCGACCACCGCCTCAGCACGGTCTACCGCGTCGGCGCGGGTCTGATGGGGCTCGTCCTGCTCGCGTTCGGCATCCTCGGCCTGATCGACAAGGTCGGCTTCTTCGACACCGGGGGCGACACCGTCGCCGGTCTGAACACCAACGGCGCGCTCAGCGTCCTGTCGATCTGCGTCGGCCTGCTCCTGTTCGCCGGCATGGTGATCGGCGGGAACTTCGCGTCGACGCTCAACATGGTCCTCGGCTGCGCCTTCATCCTGAGCGGCTTCGTCAATCTCGCCCTCCTCGACACCGGTTTCAACTTTCTCGCCTTCCGCATCCAGAACGTGCTGTTCAGCTTCGTGGTGGGCGTCCTCCTGATGATCTTCGGGATGTACGGGCGGGTCGGCTCGGCCCTGCCGCACGACAACCCGTACTGGCGTGCACGCCACCCCGAGCAGGTGCGGCACGCCGGGCGCGGGCGTGGAGGCCGCCGCGTCGAGCCCAGGTCCAAGGTGCCGGGCACCGACACCCAGCCCTGAGCAGGCACGCTGAATCCCCTGTGCGAGCCTTGGGGCATGTCGGACCTCACCACTGCCTTCAGTTCAGCCCTGCGGACCCGGCGTCTGCTCGCCATCGTGCGCGGCACCGACGCGGAGGCCTCCTTCCGGACGGTCATGACGCTCGTCGAGTCCGGTGTGCCGCTCGTCGAGGTCTCCCTCAGCGGCGCCGACGCCCTGGGCGTCCTGCGTCGGGCACGCGCCGAGCTGGGCGGCGAGGCCTGGCTGGGCGCGGGCACGGTCCTCACCGCGGAGGACGCGCGCCGCGCCGCGGACGCGGGGGCGAATCTCATCGTGACGCCCGGACTCGGAGCCGGGGTCGACGAGGCGCTGCGGCGTGAACTGCCGGTCGCCGCCGGGGTGTTGACCCCGACCGACGTCATCGCGGCGAGCGCCGCCGGTGCCACCACCCTGAAGATCTTCCCCGCTTCGGCGATGGGCGGCCCCGCGTATCTCAAGGCCCTGCGAGCCCCCTTCCCCGACCTGCCCTTCGTACCGGTGGGCGGCGTGGACGCGGCCGCCGCCGAGGAGTACCTGGCGCTCGGCGCGGTCGCGGTCGGCGTCGGCTCCCCGCTGATCGGGGACGCGGCGGACGGCGGCGATCTGGACGCGCTGCGCGAGCGCGCGGCGCGGTTCGTGGCGGCCACCGGGGCAGCGGCGGGGGCGGGCCGATGAGCGGCACCACGCCTCCCCGCGGCGCCACCGACGTCCTCACCCTGGGCGAGACCATGGTCGCCCTGCGCGGCAGCGGGCCGCTCAAGCTGGGCGGTTCGATGGACGTGTCCATCGCGGGCGCCGAGTCGAACGTGGCCATCGGGCTCGCGCGGCTCGGCCACGCGACGCGGTGGGCGGGCGCCGTCGGCGACGACGAGGCGGGCGAGCTCGTGCTGCGCACGCTGCGGGCCGAGGGTGTCGACGTCTCCGGCGCGACCCGCGACCTTGACGCGCCCACGGGGCTCATCCTCTTCGAACCGCGGCTGCCCGAAGTGACCCGCGTGCACTACTACCGAGCGGGCTCCGCCGGTTCACGCCTCACGGCGGCCGCGGTCGAGGGCGCGTTCACGTCTCCCGGCGCGCCCCGCGTCCTGCATCTCACCGGCATCACCCCGGCCCTCGGCGCGTCCGCCCTGGCCGCCTGCCGCCGCGCCCTCGAACTGGCCCGAGAGCACGACACGACGGTCTGCCTCGACGTCAACTTCCGCTCGCGGCTGTGGAGCGACGAGGAGTCCGCCGCGGTGATGCGTTCGTGGATTCCGTACGTCGATGTCCTCATCGCGTCGGACGACGAACTGCCGCTGTGCGTACGGGAGACGACGGCCACCGGTGAAGCCCACGCCCTGGCCAAGGCGCTCCTCGCGCAGGGCGTGCGCGAGGTCGTGGTCAAACTCGGTGCCGACGGGGCCACCGCGTACACCGCCGAGGGCGAGCTGTACGCCCCGGCGCGTCCGGTGCGGGCGGTGGACGCGGTGGGCGCGGGGGACGCGTTCGTCGCCGGGTACCTGTCGGCGCTGCTCGACGGCGACGACGTGCCGGACCGCCTCGACCGCGCGGTCACCACGGGCGCCTTCGCCGTGGCATCACACGGGGACTGGGAGGGGGCACCCACGCGGGCGGAGCTGGGGCTGCTGGGGGCGGGGCCGGGGACGGTGGTGCGTTAGCCCTCTCGGCTGGAGAGGGCCGTTCGGCGGGGCTGGGGCTGGAGCGGGCCGTCCGGCGGGGCCCCCCTCCAGAGGGCCGCCCGGCCCGCGGGCCCCTGTCCAGAGACAACCGGACCGCAGTCCGCTGGGCCCTTTACAGAGCTGACGGGGCCGTCACCCGCAGGACGCCTTACAGAGCCGTCTAGCCCGCGGGTCCGCTGGGCACCTTCCAAAGCCGACCGACCCGCCGGTCCGCTAGCCGCAGCAGCCCCCGCCGCAGCAACCGCCTCCGCCACCACCCCCGCCTCGCGGGGCCGCGGCGGGCGCCGAGGTTGAGCCTCCGACGGCCACCGTCGACAGCAGCTTCACCGAGTCCTCGTGCCCGGCGGGGCAGGCCGCGGGGGCGGCGGACTCGGCCATCGGGCGGCTCAGTTCAAAGGTGTCGCCACAGGAACGGCAGCGGTACTCGTATCGGGGCATGGGCCAAGGCTAGCGGCAGCGGGCCGACCGGGGGTCAGGCGTTGGACGAACCTTGGCGAAGGAACTCCCGCAGGATCTCCTCCCCCGCCGCGACCCCCCGCTCCGGCAGCACCGTGAGTCCCGGCGCCGTCCAGCCCGTGTCCGCCAGCTCACCGTGCCCAGGCCGCCAGGAACGGTCGGCGGCGAGCAGCAGATCGGCGTCGAGGAGCGAGTCACCGGCGGCCAGGATCTCGTCCGCGTCGATACGGCGGGCCACCTCACGCACCGCCGCACTCTTCGTCAGCGGCTTCGGCACGGCGTAGATCTTGCGGCCCTGCAGCGAGACGGTCCAGCCGCGGCCCTCCGCCCACACGCCGAGTTCCTTGACCCACTCCACCGGCAGCAGGGCGCGCTCGACGACCAGATAGGCGAAGAGGTCCTCGGCCACCCGCTCCTTGAGGAGCCAGGCGGGGTCGGCGGTGCGCACCATGTGAGCGCGGACCTCGTCCAGCGAGGCGCACTCGGCGGCGAGCCGCCGGTCGACGTCCGCCCGCCACGCGGGGTCGGACACCCCGTCCACCAGCAGGTGCCCGCCGTTGGCACAGATCGCGAACCGCGGTGCGGGGCCCGGCAGATGGATGCGCCCGTACTGCTCGCGCGTCCGTGTGGTCGTCGGCACGAAGACCGTGCAACGGCCCACCTCGTCAAGGAGCCCGGCGGCGGCCTCGGTGACGTACGACAGCGGCTTGCTCTCGTAGACCTCGACGCAGAGCAGGCGCGGCGCTTCGGCGTCGGGCATGGGCAGGCCGAGGGCGGCGGAGGAGTAGATGAGGGTGCGGTCGAGGTCGCTGGCGACCAACACTGAACGGGAGGTGCTCACTTGGAGGTCACCGCCTTGCCGTCCGTTCCGGTGGCTCCGCGCGTGAACTGAGGGTGAATCAGTCCGACGCAGGTGTAAGGGAGTTCGGACACCTCCTCGACCGGTACGCCACGCTGCTCCGCCAGCAGTCGTACGTGATCGAGGTCGGCCCCCGCCCCCGCGCGCGCCAGGATCCTCCAGGGAACGCGCCGCAACAGGACGCGCGTCGTCTCGCCGACGCCCGGCTTGACCAGGTTCACGTCGTGGATCCCGTACTCCTCGCTGATCCGCTCGACGGCGGCCCAACCCTCCCAGGTCGGCGCCCTGTCGGCCGAGAGCAGCTCCTTAACCTGGGCGTCGACGGCGTCGGCCACCTCGTCGAAGCGGGCGGTGATGGCGTCCAGGAAGTCGAGGGACACGTCGCCGTCGGCGAGCTCGCGGTAGAACTTGGCACCGTGAAAGTCATCGGGCCCGACCAGATCCGCACGCAGGACGGTGCGTGATATCAGGCCGGACACCGTCGAGTTGAGGCAGGCCGAGGGGATGAGGAAGTCCTCACGGGTGCCGTAGGTGCGGACGCAGGAGCCGGGGTCGGCGAGCACCGCGATCTCCGGGTTGAAGCCCGCCGGGCCTCCGGCCTCCTCGAACTCCCTCACCGCGTCGGCGAGTTCACGCGTGATCGCCCCCTTGCCCGTCCAGCCGTCGACGAAGACGACATCGGCCGGGTCATGGTGGGCGGCGAGCCAGCGCAGCGCGTTGGCGTCGATACCGCGGCCACGCACGATCGAGACGGCGTAGTGCGGCAGGTCGAGGCCGTGCCGGTGCTGCGCCCAGCGCCGCATCAGCACACCGACGGGCGTGCCCGCACGGGCGAGGGAGACGAGGACCGGACGCGGGGAGCGCTCGGCGAGCACGGTCTCGGTGACGGCACCGACGGCCTGCGCGATGCGGGCGGCGGAGGTGCCGAGCGCGGCCCGGAACAGCTCTTGGTACTGCGGGCTCGGCTGGTACTCGACCGGCAGCGACTCGGCATAGTGCGCGCCACCGCTCTGTATCGCCTCCTCGCGCTCCTCGGTGGGCGCCTCGAGCGTCACGTCCGAGAGATCCTGGAGCAGCCAGCCGACGTCTTCGGCCGCGTACGAGGAGAAGTCGGGGCCGCGGAGGGGCTCGGGCAGCATGGAGTGCCTTTCGGGGACGTACGAGGGTACGACGGCGAGCAGCACCTGCGGTGCGTGCGCGGCGAGCTGCGCCAACAGGCCGTCGGGGGCGTGGAGTTCGGGTCGGTCGGCCACGGAGTCGACGACGAGAACGATCGCGTCGAAGCCACCGCCGGCGACGTTGTACGCGTACCGCTCGCCGGGTCCGTCGGCGGGGGCGTCGTGCGCGGGGAAGACGAGGCGGCTGCGGATGGCGTAGCCGGGGTCGTCGACGGCGAGGACGGGCGACCGTGTGGTGGTCGAGTACCGCACCTCCGCGACACCACCCCCCAACCGCTCCTCCAACGCCACGCCGATGGCCAACGGCGCATACATCAACTCCTCGAAACCGAGGACCAGGACGCGGGGGGCGGGGGACGGGGTGGCGGCGGCTTCCGGCACCGCTGCCGAGGCAGGCTGGGGGGCGGCTGTGGGTGCGGCTCCCGAGGCAGACCGCGGGGCGGCCGTCGGCGTCGCTGCCGAGGCCGGCTGGGGGGCGGACTCCGGCGCGGATTCCTCCTGCGCGGCCCCCGAGGTCAGCGGCCGGGCAGCCGTCGGCGTGGCTCCCGAGTTGGGCTGCGGGGTGGCATTCGGTGTCACCCCCGAGGCCGACTGCGGGGCAGCATCCGGTGCACCCCCCGAAGCCGACCGCGAGGCAGCATCCGCTGTAGCCCCCGAAGCCGACTGCGAAACAGCATTGAGTGCGCCCCCCGAAGCCAGCTCTTCCGCGAGCCGGTTCGCCATCCCCGGGAGCGCCGCCTCAAGAGCCGCCCGGTGCTCGGGGGTGAAGCCGTGGCGGCCGCCGTCCGGTACCCCGGCGGGCCAGGCGAGGTCGGCCCGGGTGACCGAACCCGCCTCGCGGCGCGGGGCGGGGAGCGCCGAAGCCTCGTACTCCTCGACCAGCGCCTGCCCCCTCTCCAGGACCCCCTCCGGCAGGCTCACCGTGCCGGACGCCATCGTGATCAGGTCGACCCGCGCGCCGATCTCGCGGGTGAAGTCGGCCAGGCGGCCCTGGTCCCGCGGGGAGCGCATGTCGACGAGCGCCACGATGACGTACCGCTCACGCGGGTACAGCTCGTGCAGGGCGCGGATGGTGTTGAGGACCGTGTTACCGGTGGAGAACTCGTCGTCGACGAGGACCAGCGGGCCGTCCCTGGTGAGGAGCCGGGGGTCCTCGGGGAGCAGCAGGTGCGAGGTCGCGTGGGAGTGGGACTCCTCGAAGCCGCCCGCCCTGCGCACCCCGTCGACCGGACGGCGCGTGGAGTGGAGGTAGGGCGCGAGGCCGATGCCGTCCGCGACACAGTGGCCGAGGCCGGTCGCCGTCTCCGCGTACCCGAGCACGACCGCGCGCCCGGCCTCCGTGTCACCCAGGAGGGCGCGCACCCGCACACCGAGGTCGCGCCCGGCCGCGTACACGACGGAAGGGAGCTGCGGCACATGCTTGCCGAGGACGTTCGACACCAGGAGGTGCGCCCGCTTCGGGTTGCGGCGCAGGGCGAGGCCGAGCAGGCCGCTCAGCCCCGCGTCCCCGGCCAACTCCACACCGAGCCGCTCGGCCACCCACGTCCCTGACCACACCACGTCGTCGTTCACAGTCCTCGCACAGTCCTTACGTTCAGCCGGGAAAGTTCAGCCGGAAAAAGGGGGCCCCGGGTGCTCAGCCGGCCCGGGTGCTCAGCCGGAGAGCCCGGCGGTGAGCAGTTCCACGAAGCCGATGTCCTCGCGCGCGACGCCGAAGACCTCGGCGCGCTGGAGGGTCCTCTCGGCCCAGGCGCGGTGCGGCTTCACTTCGTTCATCTTGTTCGTGTACGCCGAGCGCATCACCCCGCCGCCGTCCCGCTCCGGGCGCAGGATGTCCTCGGCGTCGCTGAACTCCTCGTGGCTGACGACCGAGAGCGCGTGCACGGGCAGCACGTGCGAGGGGTGGATGCAGGTCTTGCCGAGCAGGCCGTTGGCCCGGTCGAGCTCGATCTCGCGCAGCAGCCCGTCGATGTCGTGCTCGATGAGCGCCTGCCGCAGCTCCTCGGCCCGCCCTTCAAGGAAGGGGCTGCGGCGCAGCTGCGGCTTGAACATCCTCTCCTGGGCTCGGAAGTACTCCCACACAGGGCCTGTCACGGTGAAGCCCGTGCCGTCCGCCCTGCCGAGGCGGTTCACCACGTCGGCGATGACGGAGGCCACGATGTGCACGTCGTACGCGGTCATGTGCGGCGGCCTGCGCAGTCCGTACGCCGAGCAGAAGTCGGTGACGCCGAGCCGCAGCGCGAGCACCCGCTCGCGGTACTTGTCGACGGTGCGGGCGATCCCGGCGAGGGTCTCCGAGCGGCTCTCCAGGTGCAGCAGCTCGGGCGATTCGAGGACCGGCATCGCGAAGAGCCTGCGGCCGCTCGCGGCTTCCGCCACGGCGAGCGACTCCAGGAAGGCGACGCCGCGCTCCTCGGTGAACTTGGGCAGCACGAACCCGGAAAGCAGCCTGATCCCGGCCCCGAGTCGCTCCGTCAGGTCGGCTATCTGTTCGGGCGTCCGGACCCGTATGAAGAGAAGCGGAGGCTCGGCGCCGTCCCGCTCGGCCAGGTCGGCGAACTGCCTGACCAGGTTCTCCTCGGCGCCGACGACCTCGGCGTCGTCGATCGAGTCCTCGAGGCAGAGCACCATCGAGATCACGCCATGCCCGGCCTGTTTGAGAATGTCGTCGGCGAGGCGGGGGCGCGTGGCAGGGCTGTAGAGCGTGGCTCCCAGGGCGGCGGCGAGCAGACGCGGGGAGGAGTCCGCGGTGAAGGCGCACGGCTCCCGATGGAAGAGACGCTCTCGCACCTCTGGGGCTATATGCCCGAAATGACGCATTATTTCCCCTGTACTCGTCGGCGCGACCCGACGTGATGTGGCCGGTAATAGTACGTAGGGACGGGTGTCAAGGGTTCCCCTTGGGCATGAAATTCAAGTAACCCGGCCATGTCAGACACACTGGCCACACACCGTCACCCCCGCGTTGTCCCGTTCAAACCCGGGAAGGCAGGATGACCGCATGACGCACGCGATGTTGAAGGGGTCGAACGTCCCGCTCGAAGCCACCGCCGTCCGCGCCGTGCTGCGCTGGACCCCTGGTCAGGGCGTCCCGGACGTCGACGCGTCGGCTCTGCTCCTCGGCGCCGACGGCCGCGTGCGGTCCGACGAGGACTTCGTCTTCTACAACCAGCCGCGCCATCCGTCGGGCAAGGTCTGGCGGCTCGGCAAGAAGCGCGTCTCCCAGGGCCTCGCCGAGGGCCTGACCGACACGATCCAGACGGACATGGCGGGCCTCGACCCCGCCGTGCACCGCGTCCTGCTCGTCGCCTCCGCCGAGAACACCGCCTTCGAGAACGTGCGCGCGCTGCGCATCCTGCTGTACGACGCCGGCGCGGGCGAGGCCGAACCGCTCGCGTACTTCGACATCACCCCGCAGACGGGCGCCGAGACGGCCCTGATCTGCGGCGAGCTCTACCGCCGCGGTGAGGTCTGGAAGTTCCGCGCGCTGGGCGAGGGCTATCTGAACGGCCTGGAGGGCCTCGCCGGCGACTTCGGCATCTCCGTGGACGAGTCGGAGGCGGTGCCCGAGCCGTCGACCGAGGCCTCGCTCCCGCAGCCGTACCCCCAGCGGCAGCCGCTGCCCGAAGCTGCCACGCAGGCGCAGGCCCCGGGTCCCGGCCAATCTCCGGGTCCAGGGCCGTCCCCGCAGGTTCCCGCCCCGCAGCCCTTCCCCGCCCCGGCTCCGCAGCCCGCCTACGGCTACCCTCCCGAGCCCCCGCGCCACCAGCCCGCCCCGCAGCCGTCCTACGGCTACCCGCAGCACCCGCCCGCCCACGCGGCGCCGGTCCCGCAGCCCTCGTACGGCTATCCGCAGCCCGTGGCGCCGATGCCCGACCCGAACTTCCGGCTGCCGCCCCAGGGCCCGCAGTTCCTCGCACGCTGAGGACGCGGGGCCGCTCGGCAGGATCAGCGGGCCGAGGGTCCCAGGCGCACCGAGCACGCCGATCGGGCCGAGCGCGATGAGCGCCCGGGGCCCGTTCAGGCGCCGCCCACCTTCGACTTGTAGCCACGGCCCCACTGCAGCCCCCAGCCGTAGAGACGGTCGAGCTCGGCCTGGAAGCCGTACACGAACTTCACCTCGCGGCGCACGACCATCTCGCCCTTGACGTTCTCCAGCGTGAAGATGGCACAGGAGCGCGCCTGCGGCTGGCGCTCGTCCAGGTCGATCTCGATCCGCGGGCCGTTGCTGGGGTAGAGCGTCACCTTGGCGTGCGTGCGGTCGAAGGCCGGCGTCTGGTCGTATATGTAGGCGAAGAAAAGCAGCCTCTTGATCGACTCACGGTGATCGAGGTTCACGTAGATCGTCTCGCCCGACGGCGAACCGAAACGGTCGTCGCCGCTGAGCTTCACGTGAGGCGGCGCGTTCAGGTCCCCGAAGAAGCTGCCCAGCGGCTGCACGACACCCTTGGCGCCGTCCATCGTCTCGTACAGACAGCCGAGGTCGAGGTCCACGTTGACCACGCCCTGCGTGTGCGCCTGCACCACGTCCGGCTGGAACATCTTCAGGGGGTGCCGCAGCAGGCCTGCGCCCTTGGGCTTGCCGATGATGTCGGACGTGCGCATCTGCCAGGAGAGGTTGACCCGGAGGTTGCCGGTGGCCGCGCCCTGCTTGTTGAGCGAGACCGTCGGGTGCCGCTTGGTGAGTTCGATGGAGTTCGTCGCGGCGCTGCCCGACTCGTAGTCCATCGATCGTCCACGCCACAAACCGTCCCAGAAGGACATGCCCGCCCCCAAAAAAAGTGCCGGTGCCCCCATGAGCCCCATGGGCCCAGTGAGTTCCTTACGAATGCGAACGGGGCGGCCAGGAGGACTCGTCCTCGATGGCCGCCCCGTTCAGAAGCGTTCCTCACCCGGCCCCGCGTCACACTCCGGGAACGGATCGGACCCTGGGTCAGACGCCGGAAGGCACCTCGGCCTTCTCGTCCGAACCCGAGCCCTTGCCCTTGCCCTCCTCCGCCGCGATGCGCTTGTTGCGGCGCACGGACGAGAAGAAGGACCAGGCGATCAGGACGACGCCGACGAGGCCGGTGATGACCTCGTGGATCTCGTACTGGATGGTGACGAGGAGGATCACGGAGAGGGCGCCGATCGCGTAGTGCGCGCCGTGCTCCAGGTAGACGTAGTCGTCGAGGGTGCCCTGGCGGACCAGGTACACGGTGAGCGACCGGACGTACATCGCGCCGATGCCGAGACCGAGCGCCATCAGGACGATGTCGTTCGTGACGGCGAAGGCGCCGATGACACCGTCGAAGGAGAACGACGCGTCCAGGACCTCGAGGTACAGGAACATGAAGAACGCGGCCTTGCCGGCCATCGCCATGCCGGTGTTCTTACCGGTGCGCTTGGCCTCTTCCTCGGCCTCGTGCTCGCGCTCCTCGTCCTCCTCAAGCTTGTTCTCGAAGAAGCCGGAGAGACCGCCGACGATCAGATAGGTGATCAGACCGGCGATGCCGGAGATCAGTACCGTCTCGGCCTTGTTGACGTGTGTGCCGCCGTGCTGGTGGGCGTGGACGGCGAAGGTCATCGAGGTGATCAGCAGGACGATCAGCGCGATGCAGGCCGACAGCATGTCGACCTTGCCGAGCTTGGCGAGCGGACGCTCGAGCCAGCCCAGCCACTTGATGTCCCGGTCCTCGAAAATAAAGTCCAGGAAGATCATCAGCAGGAACATGCCACCGAAGGCGGCGATCGACGGGTGAGCGTCGGTCACCAGCTGCTTGTACATGTCCTTGTCGGTCATCGCCAGGTCGACGGCCTCGATGGGCCCGATCTTGGCGCTGATGGCCACGATGACGACGGGGAAGACCAGCCGCATGCCGAACACGGCGATGAGGATGCCGATGGTGAGGAAGATTTTCTGCCAGAAGGCACTCATCTTCTTCAGAATCCCGGCGTTGACCACCGCGTTGTCGAAGGACAGCGAGATCTCGAGGATGGACAGGATCGCCACGATCCCGAAACCTGTCCACCCCCCGTAGAACACCGCCGCGACCAGGCCGAGCGCGGTAACCGCGAACGACCAGCCGAAGGTTTTCAGAAGCACTGGCTACCCAATCGTGTGTGTACGGGCTCCCGTTTAGCGGTCTCCCCCGCGCCGGTCCCCTGCTTTACGAAACATTGACCCCGAAGTCTAGAGCGATGCCCCGCAGACCTGACGCGTACCCCTGCCCAACGGCACGGAACTTCCATTCGCCCCCGTAGCGATAGACCTCGCCGAAGATCATCGCGGTCTCCGTGGAGGCGTCCTCGGAGAGGTCGTACCGTGCGAGCTCCTGCTGGTCCGCCTGGTTGACGACGCGGATGAAAGCGTTGCTGACCTGGCCGAACGCCTGGCCGCGATTGTCCGCGTCATGGATCGAGACCGGAAAGACGATCTTGTCGCAGGTGGCGGGAACCTTGGAGAGATCGATCAGGAGCGACTCGTCGTCACCGTCACCCTCACCCGTGAGGTTGTCGCCGGTGTGTTCGACGGAGCCGTCCGGGCTCTTGAGGTTGTTGTAGAAGACGAACCACTCGTCGCCGAGAATCCGGCCCGAGTTGCACATCAGCGCGCTGGCGTCGAGGTCGAAGGGTGCTCCGGTGGTGGAGCGCGCGTCCCAGCCGAGGCCGATCAGGACCTGTGTGAGGTTCGGTGCGGCCTTGGAGAGGGAGACGTTGCCTCCCTTGGCGAGCGTGACGCCCATGATGTGGTCCTCCCCGTGGTTCGAGAGCAAGAGTTTCCCGGTCCCCCATGATGCGGAAGCTGTGCCCGGGAGCAGGAGTTTGAGCACGTCCGGCGCCGCACTCGTGGTGTGCGGCGCCGGACGACAAGGCGGAGGGCGTTACTCGGCTCAGACGTTGACGCCGAAGTCCTGCGCGATGCCGCGCAGGCCCGAGGCATAGCCCTGGCCGACGGCGCGGAACTTCCACTCCGCCCCGTTGCGGTACAGCTCACCGAAGACCATCGCCGTCTCCGTCGAGGCGTCCTCGGAGAGGTCGTACCGCGCGATCTCCGTGCCGCCGTCCTGGTTCACGACGCGGATGAACGCGTTGCGGACCTGGCCGAACGACTGCTGGCGGGTTTCGGCGTCGTAGATCGAGACCGGGAAGACGATCTTGTCCACGTCAGCCGGAACGGCCGCCAGGTTGACCTTGATTCCCTCGTCGTCGCCCTCGCCCTCACCGGTGGTGTTGTCACCGGTGTGCTCGACGGAGCCGTCCGGGCTCTTCAGGTTGTTGAAGAACACGAAGTTGCCGTCACTGCTGACCTTGCCCTCGGCGTTGGTCAGAATGGCGCTGGCGTCGAGGTCGAAGTCCGTACCGGTGGTGGTACGGACGTCCCAGCCCAGGCCGACCAGAACCGCGGTCAGGCCGGGCGCCTCCTTGCTCAGCGATACGTTGCCGCCCTTGCTGAGGCTGACTCCCACAGGTCCTCCCAATTGATGTCCAGGGGCGGGGAGCCCCAGTCGTGCTTGCCATCGGATCAACGAGTGGATCCTAGTGACCGGTTCCCGGCCGCCACAGGCTCTGCACCTGAAGAAACACAGGGTGTCACCCCTGAGGAATCACAGGGTGTCGAGCGCCTTGACATACTCGCCGAGGTCGCGGGCGTCCGGCAGGCCGTTGACGACAGTCCAGCGCACCACGCCCTCCTTGTCGATGATGAAGGTGCCGCGCACCGCGCAGCCCTTGTCCTCATCGAAGACCTCATACGCGCGCGACGCCTCGCCGTGCGGCCAGAAATCGGAGAGCAGCGGGTACTCCAGGCCCTCCTGTTCGGCGAAGACGCGCAGGGTGTGGATGGAGTCGTTCGAGACCGCGAGCAGCTGGGTGTCGTCGTTGACGAACTTCGGCAGTTCGTCGCGCAGCGCGCAGAGCTCGCCCGTGCACACACCGGTGAACGCGAACGGATAGAAGAGCAGCACCACGTTCTTCTCGCCGCGGAAGTCCGACAGCTTCACGGTCCGGCCGTGGTTGTCCTTCAGTTCGAAGTCCGGGGCCTTGGTGCCGATCGCCGTTCCAGCGAGCGCCATGAGTTCGCATCCCTTCGGTGGGGCTGTTCGGGTGACGACCACCCTACGCAACGGACGTTTCATCCGATCACCCCGCAGGGCGGGCGCTTGTGCGGCGCCGGCCGTCCTGCGGACATGCGTGAGCCCCCACCGGCATACGTCGGTGGGGGCTCACGACAATCGGCTCAGTCGATTTCCTGCTGCCTGAGCGGCAGCTTCACCGCTTCTTGGCTGCCGCCTTCGGCGTGACCAGACGGCTGCCCGTCCAGTCCTTGCCCGCGTTGATGCTCTTGGTCTGAGCGAGTCCGGCGGTCGTGGACGCTTCGTTGATGTCGCTCGGCTCGACGTAACCGTCGCGGCCGGTCTTCGGCGTCATCAGCCAGAGGTCGCCGCCCTCTTCGATCATCTGCGTGGCGTCGACCAGCGCATCCGTCAGGTCGCCGTCGTCCTCACGGAACCACAGCACCACGGCGTCGGCAGTGTCGTCGTATTCCTCGTCGACGAGCTCGCTGCCGATCACCCCTTCAATGGCCTCGCGGAGCTCCTGATCGACATCGTCGTCGTAGCCGATCTCCTGGACCACCTGCTCGGGCTGGAAACCCAGCCTCGCGGCAGGGTTGGTCCGCTCCTCCGCGTGGTCCGCGGTCGCGCTCACGGCTTGCCTCCTGATCATGTTTTCGGGAATGCCTTCACCCACGCGCGTGCGCGGGACATTGGCGGTAGTCCACACGGGCGGACCGGATCGCGCAAGTACCCGGCCGTCAAGACCGCTGAAACGGTGACGTTCCCGGCCGTGTCGCCGCAACTCAAGGCCCACCTGCCAGATCCTTCTCCGCTCGCACTCAGCTCGACTTCGCTCGTACGACACCGATCGGAACTGAGGTCCGAACGGCCTTACGAACCGGCTAGGCGGGATGGGCGTATCGTTGCGATTTGGTCGAGCCTACCCCAGGGCCGCCGGGCGGACCCGTCGGTTACCTCTCAGTAGAGATGACGATTGCGTCTACGCGGTACACGATGGGGAACGTCTCACAGCCAGGCAAAACCCAGGCGAAAGCCCCAACAGCGAAGGAACAGCGTGGCTTCCGGATCCGATCGCAACCCGATCATCATTGGCGGCCTGCCGAGTCAGGTCCCGGACTTCGATCCCGAAGAGACCCAGGAGTGGCTCGACTCCCTCGATGCCGCGGTCGACGAACGCGGCCGCGAGCGGGCCCGCTACCTGATGCTCCGGCTTATCGAACGTGCGCGCGAGAAGCGCGTCGCCGTGCCCGAGATGCGCAGCACGGACTATGTCAACACGATCGCCACCAAGGACGAGCCGTTCTTCCCCGGCAACGAGGAGATCGAGCGCAAGGTCCTGAACGCGACCCGCTGGAACGCCGCGGTGATGGTGTCGCGCGCCCAGCGCCCCGGCATCGGGGTCGGCGGCCACATCGCCACCTTCGCGTCCTCCGCCTCGCTCTACGACGTGGGCTTCAACCACTTCTTCCGGGGCAAGGACGAGGGCGACGGCGGCGACCAGATCTTCTTCCAGGGGCACGCGTCCCCCGGCATCTACGCCCGCGCGTACCTCCTCGACCGGCTCTCCGAGCAGCAGCTCGACGCGTTCCGCCAGGAGAAGTCGAAGGCCCCGAACGGCCTTTCGTCCTATCCGCACCCGCGTCTGATGCCGGACTTCTGGGAGTTCCCGACCGTCTCGATGGGCCTCGGCCCCCTCGGCGCGATCTTCCAGGCGCGGATGAACCGCTACATGGAGGCGCGCGGCATCGCCGACACCTCCAAGTCGCACGTCTGGGCCTACCTCGGCGACGGCGAGATGGACGAGCCCGAGTCGCTCGGCCAGCTCTCCATCGCCGCCCGCGAGGGCCTGGACAACCTCACCTTCGTCGTCAACTGCAACCTCCAGCGCCTCGACGGCCCGGTGCGTGGCAACGGCAAGATCATCCAGGAGCTGGAGTCGCAGTTCCGCGGCGCCGGCTGGAACGTCATCAAGCTGGTCTGGGACCGCAGCTGGGACCCGCTGCTCGCCCAGGACCGCGACGGCGTCCTGGTCAACCGGCTCAACACCACGCCCGACGGCCAGTTCCAGACGTACGCGACCGAGACGGGCTCGTACATCCGCGAGCACTTCTTCGGCGACGACCACCGCCTGCGCTCCATGGTCGAGAACATGTCCGACGAGCAGATCCTGCACCTGGGCCGCGGCGGCCACGACCACAAGAAGGTCTACGCGGCGTACGCGGCCGCCAAGGCCCACAAGGGCCAGCCGACCGTCATCCTGGCGCAGACGGTCAAGGGCTGGACCCTCGGCCCGAACTTCGAGGGCCGCAACGCCACGCACCAGATGAAGAAGCTGACGGTCGACGACCTCAAGGGCTTCCGCGACCGCCTGCACATCCCGATCACGGACAAGCAGCTGGAGGACGGCGCCCCGCCGTACTACCACCCGGGCCGTGACTCCGAAGAGATCCAGTACATGCACGACCGCCGCCAGGGCCTCGGCGGTTACGTACCGACCCGCGTGGTCCGCTCGAAGCCTCTCCCCCTCCCCGAGGAGAAGACGTACGCGGCAGCGAAGAAGGGATCGGGCCAGCAGTCGATCGCCACCACCATGGCGTTCGTCCGCATCCTGAAGGACCTCATGCGGGACAAGGAGATCGGCAAGCGCTTCGTGCTGATCGCCCCCGACGAGTACCGCACCTTCGGCATGGACGCCTTCTTCCCGAGCGCGAAGATCTACAACCCGCTCGGCCAACAGTACGAGGCCGTCGACCGCGAGCTGCTCCTCGCCTACAAGGAGTCCCCGACCGGCCAGATGCTGCACGACGGCATCTCCGAGGCCGGCTGCACGGCCTCGCTGATCGCCGCGGGCTCGGCCTACGCCACCCACGGCGAACCGCTGATCCCCGTGTACGTCTTCTACTCGATGTTCGGTTTTCAGCGCACCGGCGACCAGTTCTGGCAGATGGCCGACCAGCTGGCCCGCGGCTTCGTACTCGGCGCCACCGCCGGCCGTACGACGCTGACCGGCGAGGGTCTCCAGCACGCGGACGGCCACTCGCAGCTGCTCGCCTCGACCAACCCGGGCTGCGTCGCCTACGACCCGGCCTTCGGCTACGAGATCGCGCACATCGTCAAGGACGGCCTGCGCCGGATGTACGGCCCCGACAGCGAGGACGTCTTCTACTACCTCACCGTCTACAACGAGCCCATCCAGCACCCCGCCGAGCCCGCCGATGTGGACGTCGAGGGCATCCTCAAGGGCATCTACCGCTTCAAGGCGGCCGAGCAGGGCGCCATCCCGGCGCAGATCCTCGCCTCCGGTGTCGCGGTGCCGTGGGCGGTCGAGGCCCAGCAGATCCTCGCTTCGGAGTGGAACGTCAAGGCGGACGTCTGGTCGGCGACCTCCTGGAACGAACTGCGCCGCGAGGCGGTCGACGTGGAGCGCCACAACCTCCTGCACCCCGAGGAGGAGCAGCGCACCCCGTACGTGACGCAGAAGCTGTCCGGCGCCGAGGGCCCGTTCGTGGCCGTCTCCGACTGGATGCGGAGCGTCCCCGACCAGATCTCCCGCTGGGTCCCCGGCACGTACCAGTCCCTGGGCGCCGACGGCTTCGGCTTCGCTGACACTCGCGGTGCGGCCCGCCGCTTCTTCCACATCGACGCGCAGTCGATCGTGGTCGGCGTGCTCACCGAGCTGGCCCGCGAGGGCAAGCTCGACCGCTCCGTACTGAAGCAGGCCATCGACCGCTACCAGCTCCTGGACGTCACGGCGGCCGATCCGGGCGCCGCTGGGGGCGACGCCTAGGCCGTGCGCCGTGCGGTGGCAGCCGTAGCCGCGTGGGCGCGCGGCGCCCGTAGCACGTAGGTCGTTCGGAGGGTGGTGGGGCAGTGGCTCCCGCCACCCTCCGGCGTTTCCTACGATGCGCGCATGGAAGCGCCCGATAAACACCCTCCGGCACAGCTCCGTTGGGAGCGACGCACACAGAATCCGCTCCTCGTGCTCGCGGTGGCCTTCGCCGTCGCCTACGCCGTGCCCATCGTGGTGCCCGACGCGAGCGAGAGCGTCGGAACCACCTGCACGGTGGTGGAGTGGATCGTCTGGGCTTCGTTCGCCGCTGACTATCTCGTACGCCTCTACCTCACCGACCACCGCAAGCAGTTCGTCCGCTCGCACTGGTTGGACCTCGGTGCTGTCCTCCTTCCCATGTTGCAGCCGCTGCGGTTGCTGCGGCTCGTGTCGACTCTGCTGCTGGTGGGGCGCCGGGCCCGGATGGCGTCTCAGATTCAGCTGACGACATACGTCGCCGGGGCTGTCGTGGGCCTCCTCATGTTCGGTTCGCTGGCTGTCCTTTCGGTGGAGCGGGAGTCACCGAACGGCAATATCAAGACCCTTGGTGACGCGGTGTGGTGGTCCTTCACCACGATGACCACCGTCGGCTACGGCGATCACGCGCCGACGACCGGGCTCGGCCGCGTGCTCGCGGTCGGCCTCATGCTGTCGGGCATCGCACTGCTGGGTGTGGTCACCGCCAATATCGCCGCCTGGTTCATCGCGCGCTTCGACCGGGACGACGTCGAGGAGCGGCGCCAGACAGCGGCGATCGAGACGCTGACGGCGGAGGTGCGAGCGCTGCGGGCACAGGTGACCGCACTGTCGGCCGGGGCGGAGTCGGGGGCGGCTGGGGCGGCTGGCGTGGCAGCCGGTGCATCTGGGGTGGCCGGTGCGTCTGGTGTGGAGGTGGAGGTGCCGCGGCCGGCGCCGACCGCGGAGACCCCCGATGTGCCTCCGGTCAGTTCTCCCAGACCTTGAACGCCCGTACGCGATAGGGCGATTCAGGGACCCAGCTGCCACCCCCTGGATAGGTGTCGAACTCGCCGGTCTCGGCACACTCCGCGGATTGGTAGGTGGTGACCGGCCGACCCGTGCGGTTGGCGAGAGCTTGAGCGCTACCCCCCTCCGGCAGCGCTACACAGCTCTCGATGTCGATCTCGGACAGCTCATACGTCTGTCGGGCGCCTTTGAACTCCGCCTTTCCCCATAGGCAGAGCTCCCCAGGACCGCAACCGGCGAGCCTGGGCGGCGCCGCGGCCCCGGCGTACTTCGCGGGTGTCGCGAGATCGGCCTTTGTGACCGGTGCCGTGGCGCCGGCCTGTGCGGGGGTGAGGATCACCGTGGCGAGTGCGGCCGCGGCGAAGGTCGTGGGCATGCTCGTGCGCATCTGCTTCAACTCCCGTGTCGTGTGGATCACTTGCCAGAACTGTGACCCACTCGCCAGCTCCATCGGAAGGGGTACGGATGTGCGTCACCCAGATAGGCGAAAGCCCCCCAGTAGAACCCTGAGGGGCTTTCCCTGATGCGCGTGCGCGACGGCACGAGAATGCGCGTACGCGACGGCTCGGACTCGGCTAGATGTGCCCGACCCCGGCGCCCGCGTCGGCGTTGGCACCGCGCTTGGTCAACGTGGCGACCAGGGCCGCGATGACCGCGACGACACCGGCGACGGTGAAGGCCAGGCCCATGCCGGACACGAACGTGTCATGCGCGACCGAGGTGATCGCCTCGGCGACCGGCTCCGGCGCCTTCGGCGGGACCGGGGCCCCGCCCATCTCGATCACGGCGGACGCCTGGTCCTGCTGCCCGGCCGTCATCGGCGGCAGCTTGGCGTCCGCCCAGTTCGCGGGCAGGTCCTCGTCGACCCGTGCTGCCATCACCGCGCCGAGCACCGCCGTGCCGAGCGCGCCGCCGACCTGCATGCCGGCCTGCTGGAGGCCGCCTGCCACACCGGACAGCTCCAGCGGGGCATTGCCGACGATGACCTCGGTGGCTCCCACCATGACGGGCGCGAGACCGAGGCCGAGCATGCCGAGCCAGAGGGACATCGGCAGTGTCGCGGTGTCCGTCGTCATCGTGGACATGCCGAACATCGCGATGGCGGTGGCCACCATGCCGCCGACGAGCGGAACGCGCGGGCCGAACTTGGTGATGAGCGCACCCGCGATCGGCGATGCGACGATCATCATGGCCGTCAGCGGCAGGAGGTGCAGCCCGCTGTCGACCGGGCTCATGCCGTGCACGTTCTGCAGATAGAACGTGACGAAGAACAGGCCGCCCATGAAGGCGAAAGCCATCAGCACCATCAGGATCGTGCCCGCGGACAGCGGGATGGACCTGAACATGCCCAGCGGGATCAGCGGTTCCTTGACCTTCGTCTCCCAGAAGGCGAAGAGCGCGAAGAGCACCACCGCGCCCGCGAGGAAGAGCAGCGTCCTCGTTCCGCCCCAGCCCCACTCCGAGCCCTTGATGAGGGCGAGGATCAGGGCGAACATGCCGCCCGAGAGCAGGACGATTCCGGGGATGTCGAAGGACTTCGGCGCGTTCTCCGCACGGTGGTCCTTGAGGATCACCAGGCCGAGGAGGAGAGCGATGACGCCGACGGGCACGTTGATGAAGAACACCGACTGCCAGCTGACGTGCTCGACGAGCAGACCGCCGACGATGGGGCCGCCCGCGGTCGAGGCGCCGATGACCATGCCCCAGATGCCGATCGCCATGTTCAGCTTCTCGGCGGGGAAGGTGGCGCGCAGCAGGCCGAGCGCGGCCGGCATCAGGAGGGCTCCGAAGAGGCCCTGGAGGACGCGGAAGGCGACGACCAGGCCGACGCTGCTGGAGAACCCGATGGCACCCGAGGCGACGGCGAAGCCCGCCACACCTATCAGGAAGGTCTGCCGGTGGCCGAACCGGTCACCGAGCTTGCCGGCGGTGATCAGTGCGACGGCGAGCGCGAGGAGGTAGCCGTTGGTGATCCACTGGACGCCGGCCATCGAGGTGCCGAGGTCCTTGGCGATGGCCGGGTTGGCGATCGCCACGATGGTGCCGTCCAGGGCAACCATCATCACGCCGATCGCGACGGAGAAGAGCGTCAGCCAAGGGTGGCCGCGGAGCCCCTTGGCCGGGGCCGGAGCGGTCGGCTCCGGCGCCTTGTCCGCCTTGTCGACGGTGATCTGACTAGTCATGTGTTCGAGGCTAGTGTCAGCTGCTGACAGTTGACAAACCATTTCACAAGTCGGTAACTGTCACGTAGCTCACAGGTAAGGTGAGCTGATCGAACGGCGGAAAGAAGGCCATGGCGTGAGGACCGGGCAGCGAGCGGCGGATCCCGCGAAACCGCAGGCCGAGACCGTGGGAGTGCGCTCCGACGAGCCCTCTCGGCCCGGACTGCGCGAGCGCAAGAAGCAGCGCACTCGCGACGCGTTGCTGCGCGCGGCGCTCGAGCTCTTCACGACCAAGGGGTACGAGGAGACGACGGTCGACGAGATCGCCGAAGCCGTCGACGTCTCTCAGCGCACGTTCTTCCGGTACTTCGCCAACAAGCAGGAGGCCGCCTTCGCCGTACAGGAGATGGTGGAGCAGCGGTTCGTGGAGACGTTGCGCGAACGCCCTGCCGGCGAAACGCCGTTCGTGGCTCTGCGTGGGGCCGTCATAGGGGCCTGGGATGCGATGGGCCGGTCCATCGAGGAGGTCGTCCCTGTCGAACTCCACATGCGGACCTACCAGATGATCGAGTCCACCCCTTCCTTGCTCGCCGCCCACCTGCGCCGCTCCATCGAGATGGAGGAAGAGATCGCGCGCGTGATCGCCGAACGTGAGGGGCTCGACCTCGACACGGACCCCCGCCCGCGCGTGGTGGTGGCCGCCTTCAGCGGAGTGATGCGCGTGACCGGGCGCCTGTGGGGTGCGGGCGAGGACTCGAGCGTGGAGTCGATTCGCGCGATCACCGAGACGTATCTCGATCACCTCGGACCCGCGTTGGCGGAGAGCTGGCGCAGGGAGTGACGGTACGCGCACTCCTCGTTCGGTCACAGGTGACGTCCGGCAACACGATGGATCGACCCATCGAACAAATCAGCACGTTCAGTGAACGATTGATACACCGTCAGTAACGGTTTACGCCGGTGCGCTGCGCGTACACACTGCATACAGTGCGTGACGAGAATGCTCAAAGTACGCCCGCTTTGCCTCAATTACCCCACGTGAAACGTGATCTGTCTCACCCGGTGCACGGTAGGCATCACGATTCTCCTAGGGTGTTCCGTAGTGACTTCCTTCGACTCCTCCCCTCAACTCAGCGCCTGGCGCGCACTGCTTGCGCTCGCCGTCGTGTTCGTCATGCTGGCGACCACGGGCTGGACCGCGGTGCGCCACCACAAGGACGCCGCATCGCCGCTCGCGGCCTCGCTCTCCGCCTGGGAGCGCGGGCACATCGGCGGCCGTGCCCTGCCCGACGCCAGTGCCCCGGCCGGCAAGCTCGCTCACTTCTTCTCGTCGCTCAACGCGCATCAGCGCAGCCGACTCGCCACCCGCTATCCCCTTGCGGTCGGCAACATGAACGGTGCCCCCGTAGAGCTGCGATATCGCGCGAACCGCATCGCGCTGGAGCAAGCACGCAAGACCGAGCGACAGCGCGTGCACGACAACCGGCTCTCCCCTCTCGGGCAGCAGGAGGCGGAGCGCAGAATGAAGCGCTTCGGCGTGATGACGCACCCGGATCGGCAGGTCCTGTCCTTCGATCCCATGGGGTCCGGCCGTATCGCCGAGGTCTTCGGGGACCTCGGCAAGGCTTCCAGGGTGTCGGTCGTGGTGCCCGGGGTGGACACGAACGTGCTGACGTTCGAGCGGACGAACCGCAAGTACTCGGCGCCGGTCGGTATGGCCAAGGCCCTGTACGGCGCGGAGCACGCGGCGAGCCCACGCGCGCGTACCGCCGTGATCGCGTGGGCCGACTACACCGCGCCCGCGGGCCTTGGCGTGGACGCGGCCACGTCCATGCGCGCCGACGACGGCGCGACCCGGCTCAACTCCCTGGTCCGCGGCCTGCCGGGTCACTCACCCGTCGCGCTGTACTGCCACAGCTACGGCTCGGTGGTGTGTGGGGTCGCCGCGCGACAGCTGCCCTCCCGCGTCACCGACATCGCGGTGGCGGGCAGCCCCGGGATGCGCGCGGACACGGCGGCGCAGCTGGGCACAGGGGCCCGCGTCTGGGCCACACGGGACGGCGACGACTGGATCCAGGATGTGCCAAACATGGAGGTCGGCGGGCTCGGTCACGGTGCCGATCCCGTCTCTCGGGACTTCGGCGCGCGCGTGCTGTCCGCACGCGGCGCCATCGGCCACACCGGCTATTTCGAGCCGGGCACGGAGAGCCTCAGGAACTTCGCCGACATCGGCGTCGGTTCGTACCGCTCGGTGCGGTGCGCGAGCGGCGATGACGTCTGCCGGAAGGAATTTTCCGGCTCGGCCGTGGTCTGACGCGCGTAGAAATCGACGAAACAGCGGCACGCCGCAGGAGGGACGGAGGCGCGCGTGCCGCCTACGATGAGCCGCATGGGTGATGTACTGGCCGGATTTCACGCCGCCTGGGAGTTCGAGTCCGACTCCGTGCTCATCCGCTTCGAACGGGGGATCCGTACGCCGAAGCTCCTTCAGGCGCTCGGCGAACGCCGCATCCCCCACGAGGCGATCGCAGCGGTGACACTCACTCCCGGTAAACGCGGGACAGTCGTTCTGCACGCCGTGCCGAGACCGGGCGCCGATCCGCTGATGGAGGCGGCCGCGGGCCAGCTCAAGGACGGGTGCGACCCGTACCGACTCGTGCTGCCCGCCGAGCGGGAGACGCTCGCCGAGTACTACGCGGACGAACTGCGGGCGCAGCTCGCGGAGGGTGACAGCGGACCTCCGGACCGCTACCTGGTCGCCCCGCCGGAGGCTCCGCTGCAGTTCAAGGCGTACGACGGCAAGGCGTCCTTCGACGGCAAATCGGTGGCCTTCCGGTGGTTCTGGACGGGCGCTTCGTCCGCGAAGTGGAAGGCCGGCGACCAGAGCTTCCTGGTCACGGACCTGAGCGGCGTCGAGTGGCGCTCCCCGGAGGTCTTCGAGGGCCATCTGCGGCTGCTGCGCCGTGAGACCCCGCTCGCCCAGCCCGCGCAGGCGGACCAGGATCCCGCAGCCGTCGTCTTCGGTCTGGGGTACGGGCCGGTGCACGAGTCGCTGCCGTTCGCGGCGTCGGTGCTCGCCGCGGTGCGGACGTCGGGCCCGGCCTTGACGCCCGGCACGGTTCCCAGCAGCACCCCGGCGGTCCGCCGTGACCCTGCGGACATCGCGGATCGCATCCGGCACCTCGGCGAGCTGCACCAAGCCGGGCTGCTCACGGACGAGGAATTCACCACGAAGAAGGCCGAGCTGCTGGCGGAGCTGTGATCAGGCGGATCCAGGGGCCCACGCGTCATACCTGGGTATCGCTGGAAGCCCGATTCGTACCTGAGTATGGGGTGCAGGTCAGCTCCGCGGTACGACGGCGCCGGGCGTGCTTCGTGCCTACGCTGAACAGGCCATGAGCAGCGCATCGACACCACCGGACCAGGATTCCCGCCCACCGGCCTCGGAGCCGGACGGGCGCGGGGCCACCCTTCAGCATGCGATCGCGGGCGTCCGCGAGGGCCTCGGCCGGGCGGGGGCCTTCCTGTTTACACCCGCGGGGCGGGCCGAACCGCTTCTTGCCCGGGCGCCCAAGCGCTGGATGCGGTTGCTCCCCCTGATCACCGCGCTGGGCTTCGTCGCTGCCCTCATCCCGATCACCACCCAGGTGCTGGCGAACGACTATGGCGTGAACGGCGGTCTGGCGGGCGCCCTGGGTGTCGCTCAGGTCGCGCCGCTGCTGCTCGCGGTGAGTCGCCCCTTGGCCGCTTGGTGCATCGTCATCGTCGCGGATGTCATCGGGGCGATCGTGACGTTGTCCATGAGCGACGACCGTCCCGCGCCCTGGACGGTCATGATCATCGTTGGTTACGTGGTCGTGTGCCTCCTGTTGTCCTTGCGCGAAAGCCGCCGCACCCTCCTGGGGGTGTGGTTGGTGACCGTCGTCGTGAGCCTCGTCCTCGGCGCGTTCCGCGACGGCGGCAGCCAGGACACCAGCGTGCTGCTGATCGTGCTGAGCGGTGGCGCGCTGCTGCTCGGCGCGCTGCTGCGCGAGCGTGGCGACGCGCAGCGCAGACTCATCGAGCAGGAGACCATCAGCGAGGCCGAGCGTGCCCAGCGAACCCTTCTTGAGGAACGAACCCGCATAGCCCGGGAGTTGCACGATGTCGTCGCTCACCACATGTCGGTGATCACGGTGCAGGCCGACTCCGCGCCCTACCGCCTCGACGGCCTGCCGGACGCTGCACGTGAGGAGTTCGGCAGCATCGCGGCCAGTGCCCGCGAATCCCTCACCGAGATGCGGCGGCTGCTCGCCGTGCTGCGCAGCGAGGACGCGGCGGGCGAGCGGGCGCCGCAGCCGGGACTCAGCAGACTGCCGCATCTGGTGGAGGCGACGGTGCGCGCCGGCATACCGATCGAGCTGTCCCGTCCTGAACTGTCGGTGCTCACACAGCTGGCCGACGTCACACCGGCTGTCGACCTGTCCGCGTACCGCATCGTCCAGGAGGCCCTGTCGAACGTGATGCGGCACGCGCCGGGAGCACGCACCACCATCACCGTGACCCTGGACGAGAAACATTTGCTGATCCTGGTGGTCAACGGCCCGCCCACCGAAACACCCGACCCGTTGGAGCACAGCGGCACAGGACACGGTCTCGTCGGCATGCGCGAACGCGTACGGTTGGTCGGCGGCACGGTCGACGCCGGGCCCCTGCCCGACGGCGGTTTCCGTGTGGCGGCCCAACTCCCCCTTCTCAAAAAGGACTCCGGCACCGCATGACCATCCGCGTGATCATCGTCGATGACCAGAACATGGTGCGGGCCGGCTTCGCCGCACTCCTTGCGGCGCAGAGCGACATCGACGTCGTGGGCGAGGCGCCGAACGGCAAGGCGGCTGTCGACGTCAGCCGCAACACCCATCCCGATGTCGTCCTGATGGATGTGCGGATGCCCGAGATGGACGGACTCACCGCGGCTCGCGCCCTGTTGGACCCCCCACCCGGAGTGGTGCACGTGCCGAAGGTACTGATGCTCACCACCTTCGACGTGGACGACTATGTGTACGAGGCGCTGCGCGCCGGAGCCTCGGGCTTCCTCCTCAAGGACGCTCCGCCCGCCGATCTGATCTCGGCGGTCCGCGTGGTGGCGGCCGGCGACGCGCTGCTCGCTCCATCGGTGACACGTCGCCTGATCACGGACTTCGCCAAGCAGCGGCCGCGCAGCGACCAGTCGCTGCGGTTGAACGGCCTGACGCCGCGTGAGACCGAGGTACTGGTGCTGATCGCGCGCGGCCTGTCGAATCAGGAGATCGCCGAGCGGCTGGTCCTCGCCGAGCAGACCGTGAAGACCCATATCGGCAAGGTGCTGTCCAAGTTGGACCTGCGGGACCGCGCCCAGGCCGTGATCTTCGCCTACGAGTCCGGACTGATCGCGCCCGGAGAGCAGTAGAACCCCTCTCCCCCATACCGCGGTATGGGCTCCCCCTACCCCGGTATGAGCCGCAAGTTGGCTCCGCAGTGTGAGGTGCCGCAGGGCACCGTCTCCCTACTTTTCCCCTCGTCACGCCAGAGCGTGCACGAGATGGGGAGGGAGACGGGCCATGCGCCTTCGTTCACGGAAAGCCCGCGGAAGCTGGAAGAGCCGCAGCAAGCGGACGTTGATCGCCGCGGCGCTCACGACGACGATCGTGGCCGGCACGACTGGCTGGGCGGTCGGCAATGAGCAGCAGCCGCTCACAGGCCCGCCGCCGGGTACGCAGGCCTGGCGCACGGACCATACGTGGGGGGTTCGACTGCCGGATCCGGCATCCACGACCCCCGCCCGAGTCGCCGCGTTCTTCGACTCGTTGAGCCAGGCGCAGCAGCACCGCCTGGCCGCACGGCACCCCTCGGTCGTCGGCAATCTGGACGGCGCCCCGACCGCTCTGCGTTTCGAGGCCAACTCCCAGTCCCTGAAAGTCGAGCGGGCCCGCGAGCGAGCGCGTGAGACCAATCCGCGCCTCACTCTGCAGGATCACGAGCGGGCCCGATCCCTCGTGGCGCGTTACGAAGACCTCCTGAGCCCCGGTCGGCAGATACTCGCGTTCGACCCCCGCGGCAGGGGTCAAGTAGCCGAGGTGTACGGCGACTTGTCGGACGCCAGCCACGTATCCGTGGTCGTGCCGGGCTCCGACATGGACCTGGGCACCTTCGACCGCTCGAAGGACGAGTACGGCACTCCGGCTGGGATGGCGCGCTCCCTGCACGCCTCCGCAGGCGACGACACGGCGGTGGTGGCCTGGGTCGGATACACCACGCCGGTGGGCCTCGGACCGGACGCCGCGACGGGGCGGCTCGCGGACGCCGGTGCGCCACGGCTCGCACGGTTCGTGCAGGGCCTGACGGCGTCAGGCACCCCGCGCCCCGCTGTGTTCTGCCACAGCTACGGCTCGGTGGTGTGCGGTCTGGCGGCCCCTCAACTACCGGCGTCCGACCTGGTGGTGCTCGGCTCCCCCGGCATGCGTGCCGAAAGCGTGGCCGATCTGCACACCTCCGCCCGTGTGTGGGCGGCCAAGGACGAGAGCGACTGGATCGGTGACGTGCCAAATGTCGAGCTGTTCGGCCTCGGCCATGGCGAGGACCCGGCCGACCCGGGGTTCGGCGCCCGACGCGTTCCCGCGGAGCGAGCCGAGGGCCATACCGGCTACTTCGCCCCGGGGACGGATTCCCTCCAGGCCTTCGCCGCCATCGCGAAGACCACCTCCTCCACCGTCTCGGACCACGGCACCGCCGGCTGGGCGCCTGCCGCCGACGCCAGCCCCACTGGAGAGCGGCCATGAACCTCACCCCGCTGACCACCCTGCGCAAGACCGCGTCGGCAATTGACGCCAAGACGCCCGCACATCGTGACCGGGCCATAGACGGGCTGCGTGCGCTCGCCCTCCTCGCTGTGCCGACCGGGCACTGGCTGCTCGGCGGATTCACGCTCGATGCGGGCGGGGCGCTGCACAATGCCAGCCCTCTGGCGTCGTTCGGATTCTTCGCGCCGCTCAGCTGGGTGCTGCAGATGCTCGGCATCTTCTTTCTGGTGGGGGGTTATGCCTCCGTCCTGTCGTATCGCCGGGCGGCGGCGCGCGGCGAGTCGACGAGCCGCTGGCTTCGTGGGCGAGTGGCGCGTCTCGGGCGACCCGTCCTCGGGGTGACGGCCGTCTGGGCGGCGTTGATCCCGGTGCTGTACGCGATGGGAGTGCCCGGCACGACTCTGCGCACGGGGTCAACGCTGGTGATACAGCCGCTGTGGTTCGTCGGGATCTATGCGGTGATCACCGCGCTCACTCCATGGTGCATAAGGGCGGCCGAGCGGCTCGGGGCCGGGGCCGCGGTGCCACTGCTCGGATCGGTCGCCGTCGTCGACTTCCTGCGCTACGGCCCGTACGGGGAGTCGATGCCGTCCTGGCTGAGCTTGCTGAATCTGCTGCCCGGCTGGATGTTCGCCTATCAACTGGGTGTCAGCTGGGGGGAGAAGAGGCTGGGCAGGCGTGGTGCGTGGCTGCTGCTCGTCGGAGGGTCAGCCCTCTTCGCGGCCCTGCTGCTCGTCTTCCACTACCCGACATCGATGGTCGGTGTCCCGGGTGAGGTTCGGACGAACTCCCACCCTCCGTCGCTGCTGGTCCTGGCACTGGCCGCCGCGCAGAGTGGAGCGGCGATCCTGCTGCGGGAGCGCATCGGCAAGTTGCTGCGCAGGCCCGCCCTGTGGGCACCGGTGGTGGTGATCAACCTGTCGGCGATGACGATCCTGTGCTGGCACCAGACGGCGATGCTCGCGGCGGCCGTGCCCGGCTCGTTCCTCGGCGACACGGTGCCGGGGCTGACGGCGGGCCCTGACACCTGGGACTGGATAGCAGCCCGGATCGCCTGGCTTCCGGTCTTCGGAGTACTCCTGCTGCTGATAGGCCGCCACACCCGCAGCTTCGAGGCCCCGTGGAAACGAGCCACCCACGCCCGAAGGGCACTGGCCGGACTCTTGGCGGCCGGGTTCACGGTCTTCGCACTGGGGCTGGCGTGAGCGAGTTGGGGGGGGGACGGACCTTGCCGGGTGCGTGCCGCGCGGCTGTGGGGCCCAGTGGGCATGCGCAGCAGGGTCATACCGGGCGGGCATGCGCGGCAGAGGTTTCGCCCAAGGCAATGCGGCGGCAGGGCCTCGCCAGGGAGACCCGTCCCGCCAGGTGGTTCCGCTGCCGAGTAGGTCCCCTGCGAGGGGGTTCGCTCGGAGCCTCGCAGGGTGGCCGCGGGGAGGGCTGCCTGGCTTCGGCAGGCAAGCCGCGCCCCACGGGGCCAGTACTCGCAAGGCTCCCGCGGGGGTGGGCCGGCGGCGCCCCGCAGGGTATGGCGGCCCGCCTAGAGCCAGCCCCGCGCGATGGCATCCCCGTCGGGCAGAGATCGGGCAGAGCTCGGGCAGGGAGAGCCCGGAGTGAGTTGCCGGGAGCCTGGCCGCTGGGATCGCTGTCGTGCGAGGCGCCCCACGGGGTGGGTAGGCGAACAGGCGCCGCCGGATGGGGCCCCTGCGCGTTGGGTGTACCGCGGGGCAGGGGCCGGGCCCGGTCGGCGGGGCTGTCGGTTTTTGTTACTCGCGGCCTGCTGACGTGAAGGTCATGTCGGCGTAGCGGTCGCCTGCTACCTGGGCGGCGATGGGGTCCAGGAGAGTGAGTTCGGAGGGGGTGAGTTCGAGGTGGGTGGCTGCGGTGTTCTCCTCGACGCGGGTGCGCTTGCGGGTGCCCGGGATGGGGACGACGGCCAGTCCGTGGGCCTGGGCCTGCTGCTGGACCCAGGCGAGGGCGACCTGGCCGAGGCTCGCGCCGTGGGCTTCGGCGACGGTGCGGACGGGTTCGAGGAGGGCCGCGTTGGTGGCGGCGTTGTCGCCGGTGAAGCGGGGCTGCTGGCGGCGGAAGTCGTCCTTGCCGAGTTCCTTGTCGGCGCTGACGAACGAGCCGGTGAGGAAGCCGCGGCCGAGCGGGGAGTACGGGACGAGGGCGACGCCGAGTTCGGCGGCGACCGGGACCACGCCCTGCTCGATGTCACGGCTGAACAGCGACCACTCCGACTGGACGGCGGCGATGGGGTGGACGGCGTGGGCGGCGCGGAGTTCAGGGCCGGTGACCTCGCTGAGGCCGAGATGCTTGACCTTGCCGGCGGCGACCAGCTCGGCCATCACGCCGACCGTTTCCTCGATCGGCACCTCGGGGCTGCGGCGGTGCATGTAGTAGAGGTCGATGGTGTCCACGCCGAGGCGCTGGAGGCTGGCATCGATGCAGGCGCGGATGTAGGCGGGGTCGTTGTTGATGATGCGCCTGGTCGGGTCGGCCGGGTCCATGGCCAGGCCGAACTTCGTGGCGAGGACGACCTCGTCACGGTGTGCCTTGAGGAAGGGGGAGAGGAACTGCTCGTTCTCACCGGCGGCGTAGGCGTCGGCGGTGTCGTAGAGGGTGACGCCCAGCTCGAGGGCTCGCTCCAGGGTCGCCCGGGCCTCCTCGGCGTCGGTGGGGCCGTAGGCGAAGCTCATGCCCATGCAGCCGAGCCCCTGGACGCCGACTTCGGGGCCGCCGGTCCCGAGCTGCACCTTCGCGATCCGGGATGCCGTTGCCGTCTCGGGGGTCGTAGCCGTCTCGGGGGTCGTAGCCGCTTCGGGGGTGTTGGGTGTCTCTGCGGTCATCAGTGTCAGAGCCTCTCCGACGCCGGGCGGGCGTCAGCGTAAAAGTTGATCTTGTAGTCGAGTACGGCGAGCGTGTCCTGGAGCTCCGCTATGCGGGTGCGGACGTCGCGGCGGGTCTGTTCGAGGAGTTCATGGCGCTCCGTGAAGGTGTGGTCACCCTCGCGCACCAGCTCGGCGTAGCGGACCATGTCCGCCACCGGCATGCCGGTCAGGCGGAGCTTGCCGACGAAGGTGAGCCAGTCCAGGTCACGGTTGCGGTAGCGGCGCTGGCCCGTGTGGGAGCGGTCGATGTGAGGCATCAGGCCGATTCGCTCGTACCAGCGCAGGGTGTGCGCGGTCAGGCCGATGAAGGCGACGACCTCACTGATCGTGTAGTGGTCCCGTCCGTCCGGGCGGGGGTGCGCGGTGGGTACCGAGGCGCAGGCGTCAGCACTGGCGTCCGGGCCGTCGGAGCTCCCGGCGGCACCCGGTGCACCGGCAGCACCTACAGCACCAGGAGCGCGGCTGCTCCCGGCGACACCGGGGACACCAGCAGCACCGGCAGCACCCGGGTCCGTCTCCGTCGCGCCGGGCGTGGGGCCCTGTGGGTGGGCCGTCTCGGTCTCGATCACCGTCATGACCCCAACGCTAAAACCTTGGAGTGCGCTCTAAGCAAGCAGAACAGGGAGGAAAATTGTGACGAAGCCAAACCCTCGGAAAATCGGGGGACGCCGCTTCATGCGGTGGTTACGGTGCCGATCATGAGTCTTGTGCGTCGCGCCACGCCAGAGGATGCCGAAGAACTGATCAGGCTACGGCAGGTGATGATCGACTCGGTGTTCGCCGCCGACTCGGTGTCGGCCGCGTCCGACACCGGCTGGCACGCCGAGTCCCTTCCTGTCGTCCGGGACAAACTGGCCGATCCGAACGGCGACTTCGTCGCATTCGTCGTCGAGCAGCCGGAGCGGCCGGGGAAGCTGGCGGCGCTGGTGGTGGGGACGCTGGAGTACCGCATCGGGCGGGCGGGTAATCCGCAGGGTGCCATCGGCCATGTGTTCAGTGTTGCCACCGATCCGGATCAGCGACGGCGTGGGTATGCGCGGGCCTGCATGGAGGTGCTGCTCGACTGGTTCCGGGAGCGCGGCGCGGGGAGTGTCGATCTCAACGCGTCGGCGGATGCGGAGCCGCTGTACGCCTCGCTCGGCTTCGTGCGCAAGCCCGACCCCTCGATGCGGCTGAACCTGTAGGGCGCTTACGCTCGTACGCATGCAGAGCCTGGCGTTGATCGAGAACTGGCCGGTCCCTACCGCTGCCGCCGCCGTCGTTCGCGCGGACGGCACGGTCGTCGGGGCGCATGGACCCACCGGGCACCGTTTCGCGCTCGCTTCGGTCACCAAGCCGTTGGCGGCGTACGCGGCGCTCGTGGCGTACGAAGAGGGGGCGGTCGAGCTCGATGAGCCGGCCGGGCCCGAGGGGTCGACCGTGCGGCATCTGCTGGCGCACACCAGCGGCCTCGCGTTCGACGAGCACCGGGTTACGGCGCCTGCCGGGACGCGGCGGCTGTACTCGAACTCGGGGTTCGAGGTGCTGGGTGATCACATCGCCAAGGCGACGGACATTCCCTTCGGGGAGTATCTGCGGCAGGCGGTGCTGGAGCCGTTGGGCATGGGGGCCACCTCGCTCGACGGAGGGGCTTCGCCCGCCAAGGACGGGGTGTCCACCGTCGATGACCTGGTGAAGTTCGCCGCTGAGGTGCAGGCGCCGCGGTTGCTCGATCCGCGGACGGTGGCCGAGGCGATGTCCGTGGCGTATCCGGGGCTGAAGGGTGTGCTTCCCGGGTACGGGCATCAGAGCCCCAATGACTGGGGGCTCGGGTTCGAGATCCGGGACTCCAAGTCGCCGCACTGGACCGGGAGTTCGTCGTCACCCCGGACGTTCGGACACTTCGGGCAGGCCGGGACGTTCCTCTGGGTCGATCCCGATGCGGGGGCGGCGTGTGTCGCTCTGGCTGACCGGGCGTTCGGACCGTGGGCCGTCGAGGCGTGGCCTCCGTTCACGGATGCAGTGCTCTCCGAGCTGTAGGGGGGCGTACGGGCGGGCCTTGCGGGCCCCGCAGCTTTGCGCAGCACCCCGCAGCACAGTTACCGCAAGGACCGTCTCCGCAGCCCGGCGGGGCGGGGTGCCGCGGCGCAACTCAGCCTTCCGTCATCTCCCACACCAGCAGCTCCGCCGCCCCCTCGCTCCCCGCCACCGCCTCCAGACCCTTCGCGGCCGTGATCCGGGCCGCGTCGCCCTGTCGCAACTCCTCGCCGCCCAGGCAGACCTCACCCCGCACCACATGCACGTACGCGAAAGGCGCATCCGGGATCGCCGTGCGCTCGCCCGCGGTCAGGCGCCGGACGTGGAGGAGGGCGCCCGCCGCCGGTACCGCGTACGGAGTGGAGTCCGCGATGCCGTGCACCACCTCGTAGGACGGCTCGCCGCCCGGCTTCAGCGGTGACAGCCACATCTGGAGGAAGACCAACGGGTCGCCGCCGTCGTTGCGTTCCACATGCCGGACGCCGCCCGCCGCGCTCAGGTGCTGGACGTCCCCGGGGCGCACGACCGACTCGTGACCGGCCGAGTCGCGGTGGGTGAGTTCGCCCTCCACCACCCAGGTCACGATCTCCGTGTGGCTGTGCGGGTGTTCGTCGAAGCCCGCGCCGGGCGCGAGACGTTCTTCGTTGCAGGCCAGGACCGCGCCGAAGCGGAGGTTGTCCGGGTCGTAGTGCGGCCCGAAGGAGATGGCGTGGAAGGTTTCGATACCGGCGGCGGGCTCGCCGCCGGGGTACCGCTCGCCGGAGCGCCGTACATCAATCACGCACCCCACGTTAGACCCGGCTCCGCATGTCCCCGTCCCGATAAGGCAGTCTTGTCCCCGTGCCCGAACCCTCTGCGAACGAAGCCCGCCAGGACGCCCATCAGGCAGCCCACGAGGAAGCCGCGCGCCACGAGGAAGCCGCCCGCCAGGACGCGCACCGGAAGGCTCACGCGCACTCAGCCACGCTGAAGCGCCTCGAGCAGTCGGCCGGCAGCCTCGCGGCGCAGGCCATCGCGCGCATGGACGAGACCCTGTCCTGGTACCGGGCGATGCCGCCCGAGAACCGGTCGTGGATCGGTCTGGTCGCGCAGGCCGGTATCGCCGCGTTCACCGAGTGGTTCCGGCATCCCGACGCCCCCCAGGCCATCTCCACCGACGTCTTCGGCACCGCCCCCCGCGAGCTGACCAGGGCGATCACCCTGCGCCAGACGGTGGAGATGGTGCGTACGACGATCGAGGTGATGGAGTCCGCGGTCGACGAGATCGCGGCCCCGGGAGACGAGTCCATTCTCCGCGAGGCGCTCCTGGTGTACGCACGCGAGATCGCCTTCGCCACGGCGCAGGTCTATGCGCAGGCCGCCGAGGCACGCGGTGCCTGGGATGCCCGCCTCGAGTCGCTGGTCGTGAACGCCGTGCTCTCCGGGGAGGCCGACGAAGGGGCCGTGTCCCGCGCCGCCGCGCTCGGCTGGAACTCCCCCGAGCACGTCTGTGTCGTTCTCGGCACCGCGCCCGACGGCGACAGCGAGCTCACCGTCGAGGCCATCCGTCGCGCCGCGCGGCACGCCAAGCTGCAGGTCCTGACGGGTGTGCTGGGCGACCGTCTGGTCGTCATCGCGGGCGGCAGCGACAATCCGCTGCAGGTCGCCAAGGGGCTGATCGGCCCGTACGCGGCCGGGCCCGTCGTCGCCGGACCCATCGTCCCCGACCTGCTGGCCGCCACCCGGTCCGCGCAGGCCGCGGCGGCCGGACTCAAGGCCTGCGCCGCCTGGCAGGACGCCCCGCGTCCCGTCCTGGCGGACGATCTCCTGCCGGAGCGCGCGATCGCGAGCGATCCCGCCGCGCGCGAGCAGTTGGTGGAGGAGATCTACAGACCACTGGAGGAAGCGGGATCCGCGCTCCTGGAGACGCTCAGCGTCTATCTGGAACAAGCCAGCAGCCTCGAAGGCGCGGCCCGGATGCTCTTCGTACACCCCAACACCGTGCGCTACCGGCTGCGACGTGTGACTGACGTCACCGGCTGGTCGCCATCGGACGTACGCTCCGCATTCACGCTGCGGATCGCGCTCATCCTGGGGCGTCTGGCCGACGGAGATCTCCAACCGTAGGTTTTTGTCGGGCCTCTACAATTCCCCCAGCGGTTCTTCGTCCCTGTCCCCACGGGCGGCTTCCACCGTCCACAAGAGAGAGTGTGAGAGTGCTCGTACTCGTCGCTCCCGGCCAAGGCGCCCAGACGCCCGGCTTCCTGACCCCCTGGCTCGATCTCCCCGGTGCGGCCGACCGCATCGGCGCGTGGTCGGACGCCATCGGGCTCGACCTTGCCCACTACGGCACGCAGGCCGACGCGGACGCGATCCGCGACACCGCCGTGGCCCAGCCGCTGCTCGTGGCCGCCGGTCTGCTCTCCGCCGCGGCACTCAGTGACGCGCTCGGTGCGAACAAGCCGGGCGCGGTCGCGGGACACAGCGTCGGCGAGATCACCGCCGCCGCGTACGCGGGTGTGCTCAGCGATGACGCCGCGCTCCGTCTCGTCCGCACCCGGGGTCTGGCCATGGCCGACGCCGCCGCGGTCACGGAGACGGGCATGGCGGCACTCCTCGGTGGCGACCCCGAGATCACCATTCCGCACCTGGAGAAGCTGGGCCTGACACCGGCGAACGTGAACGGCGCGGGCCAGATCGTCGCCGCGGGCACCGCGGAGCAGATCGCGGCGCTCGCCGAGGACAAGCCCGAGGGTGTCCGCCGCGTCGTACCGTTGAAGGTGGCGGGCGCGTTCCACACGCACCACATGGCACCCGCGGTCGCCACGCTCGAAGAGGCCGCCAAGGCGCTCGACGCGGCCGACCCGAAGCTGACGTACGTGTCGAACCGCGACGGCCAGACCGTGGCGACCGGCTCGGACGTCGTGTCCCGCTTGGTCGGCCAGGTGGCCAACCCGGTGCGCTGGGACCTGTGCATGGAGACGTTCAAGGACCTGGGAGCCACGGCGATGATCGAGCTGTGCCCCGGTGGCACGCTCACCGGTCTCGCCAAGCGCGCCCTGCCCGGCGTGCGGACGGTGGCTCTGAAGACCCCCGACGATCTCGACGCCGCATCTGAGCTCATCGCCGACACCGCATCCGCCGCCGACGCGGCGGGTGCCTGAGAAGGAGCCAGGAGAGCATGTCGAAGATCAAGCCCAGTAAGGGCGCCCCGTACGCGCGCATCATGGGAGTCGGTGGCTACCGCCCGACCCGTGTCGTGCCCAACGAGGTGATCCTCGAGACGATCGACTCGTCCGACGAGTGGATCCGCTCCCGCTCCGGCATCGCGACCCGCCACTGGGCCTCCGACGAGGAGACCGTGGCCGCGATGTCCGTCGAGGCGTCCGGCAAGGCGATCGCCGACGCGGGCATCACCCCGGAGCAGATCGGCGCGGTCGTCGTCTCGACCGTCTCGCACTTCAAGCAGACCCCGGCCATCGCGACCGAGATCGCGGACAAGATCGGCGCGGGCAAGCCCGCCGCGTTCGACATCTCCGCCGGCTGCGCCGGCTTCGGCTACGGTCTGACGCTCGCCAAGGGCATGATCACCGACGGTTCCGCGGAGTACGTCCTGGTCATCGGCGTCGAGCGGCTGAGCGACCTGACCGACCTGGAGGACCGTGCGACGGCCTTCCTGTTCGGTGACGGCGCGGGCGCCGTGATCGTCGGTCCGGCCACCGAGCCGCAGATCGGTCCCACCGTCTGGGGCAGCGAGGGCGACAAGTCCGAGACCATCAAGCAGACCGTGTCGTGGAACGACCTGCACGTCGGCGATGTCTCGAAGCTGCCGCTCGACAGCAAGGGCAACATCAAGTTCCCTGCGATCACGCAGGAGGGCCAGGCGGTCTTCCGCTGGGCCGTGTTCGAGATGGCGAAGGTCGCCCAGCAGGCGCTGGACGCGGCCGGAATCACCGCGGACGACCTGGATGTCTTCATTCCGCATCAGGCCAACGAGCGGATCATCGACTCGATGGTGAAGACTCTGAAACTGCCGGAACACGTCACGGTCGCCCGTGACGTGCGCACCACCGGCAACACGTCGGCAGCCTCGATCCCGCTCGCGATGGAGCGGCTCCTGGCGACCGGCGAGGCGAAGAGCGGCGACACCGCGCTCGTCATCGGCTTCGGGGCGGGTCTCGTGTACGCCGCCACGGTCGTTACCCTCCCCTAGGCATGTCGTCCGGATCATCCGATCCGTACGGCTGTAAACCAACCTGCCGCTGCCGCGGCGGGCGCCACACCCTCTGGATACATAGAAGGAGCGCCAACATGGCCGCCACTCAGGAAGAGATCGTCGCCGGTCTCGCCGAGATCGTGAACGAGATCGCCGGCATCCCGGTCGAGGACGTCCAGCTGGACAAGTCCTTCACCGACGACCTGGACGTCGACTCGCTGTCCATGGTCGAGGTCGTCGTCGCCGCCGAAGAGCGCTTCGACGTCAAGATCCCGGACGACGACGTCAAGAACCTCAAGACGGTCGGCGACGCGACCAAGTACATCCTCGAGCACCAGGCCTGATTCAGGCTGCTCTGCTGAAGCACCGGGCCTGACAAGGCTGCTCTGCTGTCGCCACCCGGCGGTGGCGCCGCTGATCCCCTCAACACCGTGGAGAATTTTCCTGTGAACTCGACCAATCGCACCGTGGTCGTCACCGGTATCGGCGCAACCACACCGCTGGGTGGCGACGCAGCCTCGACCTGGGAAGGTCTGCTCGCGGGCCGCTCCGGTGTCAGTCTTCTCGAGCAGGACTGGGCGGCCGAACTTCCGGTCCGCATCGCGGGCCAGATCGCCGTCGAGCCCGGCGAGGTCCTGCCCCGCCCGCAGGCCCGCAAGCTGGACCGTTCGGCGCAGTTCGCGCTGATCGCCGCCAAGGAGGCCTGGGCCGACGCCGGCTACACCGCGAAGGCGGGCGAGGACACGTCCGTCGACCCGCACCGCCTCGGCGCGGTCATCGCCTCCGGCATCGGCGGCGTGACCACCCTGCTCGACCAGTACGACGTGCTCAAGGAGAAGGGCGTACGCCGCGTCTCCCCGCACACCGTGCCGATGCTGATGCCCAACTCCCCGGCGGCCAACGTCGGCATCGAGCTGGGCGCCCACGCGGGTGTGCACACCCCCGTCTCGGCGTGCGCCTCGGGCGCCGAGGCCATCGGCTACGCGATCGAGATGATCCGCACCGGCCGCGCCGACGTCGTCGTCGCGGGTGGTACGGAGGCGGCGATCCACCCGCTGCCGATCGTCGCGTTCGGCAACATGATGGCGATGTCCAAGAACAACGACGACCCGGCGGGCGCCTCGCGTCCCTACGACGTCGACCGCAACGGCTTCGTGCTCGGCGAGGGCGCCGGCGTGATCGTCCTCGAGTCCGAGGAGCACGCCAAGGCCCGCGGCGCGAAGATCTACGCGGAGGCCGTCGGCCAGGGTATCTCGGCCGACGCGCACCACATCACGCAGCCCGAGCCGTCCGGCAACGGCATCGCGGCGGCGCTGCAGAACCTCATCGACAGCACGGACCTCAAGCCCGCCGAGATCGTGCACGTGAACGCGCACGCCACCTCGACGCCGCAGGGTGACGTCGCCGAGATCAAGGCGCTGCGCAAGGCCTTCGGTGACGACGTCGACCACATGGCGATCGCCAGCACGAAGTCGATGACCGGTCACCTGCTCGGTGGCGCGGGCGGTGTGGAGACCGTGGCGACGGTCCTCGCGCTGAAGCACCGCATGGCCCCGCCGACGATCAACATCGAGAACCTCGACCCCGAGGTCGACGCGGACGTCATCCGCGACGAGGCCCGCGCGCTGCCCGAGGGCAGGATCGCGGCGCTGAACGACTCGTTCGGCTTCGGCGGCCACAACGTGGTGCTCGCGTTCAGGACCGTCTGAGCACTCACCCGTACGTAGCGAAGGGCCCCCACCATGCGGTGGGGGCCCTTCGCCGTACTACAGCCGGACGTACGTCACACGACCTGGTGCAGCCACCGCACCGGAGCGCCCTCACCCGCGTACCGGAAAGGTTCGAGTTCGTCGTCCCAGGGCTTGCCGAGAAGCTTGGAGAGCTCGGCCTCCAGGTCGCTCTCGCCGCCCTTGGAGCGGGCCAGGGCGGCGCGCAGGCGGTCCTCCGGGATCAGGATGTCGCCGTGGATGCCGGTGACCGCGTGGAAGATGCCGAGCTCGGGGGTGGCGCTGTACCGCTCGCCCTCGGCCGTGGGGCACGGCTCGGAGGTGACCTCGAAGCGCAGCAGCTGCCAGCCGCGCAGGGCGGAGGCGAGTTTGGACGCGGTGCCCACCGAGCCGCGCCAGGAGAACTCCGATCTCCAGCTGCCGGGCGCCGCGGGCTGCCTGATCCAGTCGAGGTTGACGCGCGCGCCGAGTACGCCCGCGACTGCCCATTCGACGTGCGGACACAGCGCGCGCGGTGCGGAGTGCACGTACAGAACTCCACGTGTCGTCACCGGGACCTCCAGTGTGGGTCGAGGTTCGCCTTCCCCAGCGGCCTCGCGCCCGTGCCGAGCGTTGTCGCCCTGAATTCGGGAAACTCCCGAAAACGGGACAGATGTGACGTGATGTAATTTAGCGGAACCGGAAGAGCAGGGTGCCACTGGGTGGCGAGGCTACCGTGCGGCGGAACAAGGAGTGTGACGTACCGTCGGTCCCGAGGCCAGGAATCGCCCACCATTCACTCGCAGGGGCGCCGAAACGGCGCGGTCGGCCTACGGCAGCATCTCGGCCCACGGCGACAGATCGGCGTACGGCAACAGAGGGGACCTGGGGATGCGGAACCGAAGGCACCGCTCACGTGCCGCCGTCGCCGCCGCGACGGCGGTTCTTCTCGGCGCCACCGCACTCACGGCGTGCGACGCCTCCGGCGGCGACGCCCAGGCGCCCAACGGACCCTCCGCGCGCGACAAGCCATCACCCAAGCCCACCCCGACCTGGGACACGAGTCCGGACTCCCTGGCGGCCGTCGGCGACTCCATCACCCGCGGCTTCGACGCCTGCTCGGTGCTCGCCGACTGCCCCGAGGCCTCCTGGGCGACCGGCACGGACTCCGAGGTGCGCAGCCTCGCCACCCGGCTCCTGGGCAAGGAGCGGGCCGCCGGGCACAGCTGGAACTACGCGAAGACCGGCGCACGCATGGCGGATCTGACCGGGCAGATGAAGCAGGCCACGCTCAAGCGCCCCGAGCTGGTCACGGTGATGGCGGGCGCGAACGACGCGTGCCGCCCCTCGGTGGATTCCATGACGCCGGTCGCCCAGTTCCGCGCGGACTTCGAGGAGGCGATGCGCACGCTGCGGCGCGAGCTTCCCAAGACGCAGGTGTACGTGACGTCCGTGCCGGACCTGAAGCGGCTGTGGTCCCAGGGGCGCACCAACGCGCTGGGCAAGCAGATCTGGAAGCTGGGCATCTGCGCCTCGATGCTTGCGGACCCGGACGCGCGGGACGCGGCGGCCACGGAGCGCCGGGCCACCGTGCAGAACCGCGTGGTCGCGTACAACGACGTGCTCAAGGAGGTGTGCGCGAAGGATCTGCGCTGCCGGTACGACGGCGGGGCGGTCTTCGAGTACCGCTTCGACGGTGACCAGTTGAGCCACTGGGACTGGTTCCACCCCAGCAAGGACGGCCAGTCGCGCCTCGCCGAGCTGGCGTACCGTCAGGTGAAGGCCAAGAACGCCAAGGATCCCAGGGACTGAGGGACCGGCGGCCCCACGTCCGCGCGGCCCGGCGTAGGGTCGCGATCATGCGCAGTGAACTCTTCGGGACGCTCCCCGACGGCACGCCCGTCCATCGCTGGACCCTGGAAAGGGGCGGGGTGCGGGTACGCGTCCTGACGTACGGCGGGATCATCCAGTCGGCGGAAGTTCCGGACCGGTCGGGGCGGTGCGCGCAGGTGGCGCTCGGCTTCGATGACCTCCAGAGTTACCTCGATCATCCCGGGCCGTACTTCGGGGCGCTGGTGGGCCGGTACGCGAACCGGATCGCGGGCGGCGAGTTCACGCTCGACGGCCGGACGTACCCCTTGGCGCGGAACAACGAGCCCAACGCCCTGCACGGTGGCGCGGCCGGCTTCGACAAGCGGGTGTGGGAGGCGGCGGAGGCCGAGCACGGGGTGCGGCTCTCGCGGGTGAGCCCGGACGGCGAGGAGGGTTATCCGGGGCGGCTCACGGTGTCGGCCACGTACTCGCTGGACGAGTCGGGCGCGCTGCGGATCGCCTACGAGGCGACGACCGACGCCCCGACGGTCGTGAACCTCACCAACCACACGTACTGGAATCTCGCGGGGGCCGGGAGCGGTGGCGCGGGCGGCCATGAGTTGCGGATCGCGGCGACGCGGCTCACACCGACGGATGGGACGCAGATTCCCACGGGGGTGTACGAGGACGTCGACGGGACGCGCTTCGACTTCCGGGACGCGCGGAAGGTCGGGGCCGGGATCGACCACAACTACGTGCTCGACAAGGGGGTCACCGCGCGGCCGGTCGAGGTGGCCGAGCTGAGCGACCCGGCGTCCGGTCGCGTGCTGACCGTGGCGACGACGGAACCGGGTCTTCAGCTGTACACGGCGGACCACTTCGCGGAGCCGCTGCCGTTCGCTCCCGGGGACGGTGTCGCCCTGGAGACGCAGCACTTCCCCGACTCCCCCAACCGGCCGGAGTTTCCGAGCACGGAGCTGCGGCCGGGTGGGGTGTACGCGTCGGAGACGGTGTACGGCTTCTCCGTTCGCTAGCGCGGTTGCCCGAGGTCAGACGGCGATCGTCTCGTTCAGGCGACGGTGATCGTCTCGTTCAGGCGGCTGTCGGCGATGGAGCGGCCCGCCTGGATCTCGTACGAACCGGCTTGGTGAGCCCAGGAGTTGGTGCTCTCGTCCCAGATCTCGAAGGCACGGCGCGGGAGTTCGACGCACACCTCCACGCTCTCGCCGGGCACGGCATCCACGCCCGCGAAGCCCGCGAGCCAGCGGGCGGGGCGGGAGCCGTCGTTCGCGGTCGGGGCGAGGTAGACCTGGACGACCTCGCGGCCCGCGCGCGGGCCGGAGTTGCGCAGGCGGACCGTTGCCGTCGTGCCCTCCACGGTGAGGGACTCGTACGTCCAGTCGGTGTAGCCGAGGCCGTGGCCGAAGGCGTACGCGGGGGTGGCGCCGGACTTCTCCCAGGCGCGGTAGCCGATGAACACGCCCTCGTCGTAGGAGAGTTCACCTTCTCCGGGGGTGACCTGGGTGATCGGCGCGTCCGCGAAGGCGCCCCACGTCGTGGGCAGACGGCCGCCCGGCTCCTGGGCGCCGAGCAGCACGTCGGCGAGCGCGGCGCCGCCCTCCTGCCCGGGGAACCAGCCGAGCAGGACCGCCGCCACGTCGTCGCGCCACGGAAGTTCCACCGGGGAGCCGGAGTTGACGACCACGACCGTGCGGGGGTTGGCCGCGGCCACCGCGTGCACCAGTTCGTCCTGGCGGCCCGGGAGCCGCAGGTCCTGCCGGTCGAAGCCCTCGGACTCGACGCGCTCGGTGGTGGCGACGACCACGACCGCGGTGTCGGCTCCCCGCGCCGCCTCGACGGCTTCCGCGATCAGCTCGTCGGGGTCGCGCCGCGGGCCGAGGTGCACGAAGGAGAACACCACGCCGGGCAGCGGGGCCTTGTACTCCTTGTCGAGCGGGTGGAGCAGGGAGACCTCGACGCTCTCGCCCGCCGTCAGGCTCACCTTGGCGCGCTCGACCGGGGAGCCGAAGAACGCCTCGAAGGGGTCGGACGCCTCGCCCATCACCTCGGTCCCGTCGAAGACGACGTCGCCGCCGACGGTGAGCGTGAAGGCGCCGAGACCGCGCGTGCCGAAGGAGTGCTCGCCGCTCTCGCGCGGCGTGAACGTGCCGACGACCTCGATCGAGGCCATCGCTTCGTGGGTGACGCCTTCGGGCAGGTCGTCGCCGATCCACTGGACCTGGCCGGAGGGGAGGCTGCCCTCGCCCAGGATGTTGCCGTCGGCGTCGCGGCAGACGGCGCGTAGCTCGAACCCCTTGTCGGCGGGGGCGAGTTCGTCGCTCGGGTCCGCGCCGACGGCGTACGTCAGGGATTCCTCGCCCAGCGCCGCCGTCAGGCCGTCGAGCGGGGAGATCACGCGCGGCGGGAAGACGGTGGCGGAGCCGCCGCCAAGGACACGGGCGTCGCGTGCGGCGGCGCCGATGAGGGCGACGGAGGCGGAGGGCCTGAGCGGCAAGGTGTCGTTCTCGTTGCGCACGAGGACGAAGGCGCGGCGGGCGACCTCGCGGGCCAGCGCCTCGCCGTCGATCTCGGCGGGCGGATCGGTGACGACGGGATCGGCGCCTTCAAGGATGCCGACGCGGGCGGCGAGGCGCAGGACGTTGCGGACGGCGTCGTCGACCACCGCCTCCTTGACCTGACCGCCGCGCACGGCGTCGGCGAGCGCGTCGCCGTACACGGTCCTCGGTCCCGGCATGGCGACGTCGAGGCCGCCCTCGATGGTGCCGGTGGTCGAGCGGGCGGCCATCCAGTCGGAGACGTTGTAGCCATCGAAGCCCCACTCGCCGCGCAGCACCTCGTTGACCAGATAGCGGTGCTCGGTCATCGTCGAGCCGTTGACCTTGTTGTACGCGGTCATGATGCCCCAGGGGTGGGCGTTGGTGACGATCGCCTCGAAGGGCGCGAGGTACAGCTCGCGCAGGGCGCGCGCGCCCACCTTGTTGTCGACGGTGAAGCGGTCGGTCTCGGCGTCGTTCGCCACGAAGTGCTTGACGGTCGTGCCGACGCCGCCGGACTGCACGCCCTGGACGTAGCCGGTGCCGATGACGCCGGTCAGATACGGGTCCTCGCTGTACGCCTCGAAGTGCCGGCCGCCCAGCGGTGAGCGGTGCAGGTTGACGGTGGGCGCGAGGAGGACGTGGACGCCCTTGCGGCGGGCCTCCTGGGCAAGGAGGGCGCCCGCGCGGCGGGCGAGGTCCTGGTCCCAGGTGGCGGCGAGCGCGGTCGGGGACGGCAGGGCGATGGAGGGGTCGTCGGCGGTCCAGCGGGTGCCGCGCACGCCGATCGGGCCGTCCGACATGACGAGGGGCGCGAGCCCGATCTCGGGCAGCGGGTGCAGCGACCACATGTCGCGCCCGCCGAGCAGCCGGGTCTTGGCGTCCAGGTCCAGCGCGGCGAGCGCGGCCTCCACGACCTCCTCACGCGCCTGATCTGCCTGCGTCGCTCCGGGTCCCTGGGTTCCCGCCATGGCGGTGCCTCCTCGTTGAAGTCGCCTGTGTCGTCGAAATCCGTTCCGTACGTTCCCTCCATCCTGCCTCGACTACCTGTAGATCGGTAGGTTTCGTGATCTGGACGTTATATTTGGACCGGAGCATGACGTACGGTCGTCCCGCGAGCAGGACCGAGAGCGTGAAGGGCAGAGACCATGGCGACCAGGGCCAGAAGCGAGGAGCGGCGCGCGGAGATTCTCCGGGCCGCCCTTGAGGTGATCGCCGAGCGCGGCTACCGCGGCGCGAGCCTGGGCGCCGTCGCCGAGCGGGTCGGTCTGACCCAGCAGGGCCTGCTGCACTACTTCCCGACGAAGGACGCCCTCCTCGTCGCCGTCCTAGAAGCCCGCGACCAGTGGGACGCGGTGCCGACGAGCGAGATCCGCCTCGACCTGCTCGGCTCGCTCGTCGAGTACAACGCGATGCGCCCCGGCATCATCCAGACCTTCAGCGCCCTGCTCGGCGAGAGCGTCACGGACGGGCATCCGGCCCGGGAGTACTTCACCGAGCGGTACGGCAGGGTGCGGGAGAACTTCGCGGCGGTCCTGCGCACGGAGTACGGCGACCGGCTCCCCGGCGGCCTCACCCCGGAGGCCGCGGCGCCGCTCCTCGTCGCGGTGATGGACGGACTCCAGTACCAGTGGCTCCTGGACCCCGAATCGGTGGACATGGCGGGGGCGTTCAGGAATTTCCTCGCTCTGCTGGACGGCGGATCCGACGGGCGGTGATCACGCTGTCGCGCTACTCAAGTCGCCCAGCAGGGCAGCGCTTTCCTACCAAGGTCGCCCACGGCGTAGACCGACGGCGGTCGAGGTGGGCCGGGGCCGCTGGTGAGACTGGGCCCACCGTACGGGCCGTGCGGGTGGGCACTGGGAGGCACCGTGATGAGTGGCGGGATCAGTCGGGGGCGGTTTCTGGCGGGGGCGGGGGGCGTCGGCCTCGCGGCGGCGGCAGGGGGGCTGTTGACTGCGGCGCCTGCGGTGGCGAGTAGCCCCGGGGCAGGTGGGCCGGCAGGTGGGCTCAGGTATCGCGGTGTCTGTTACGAGGTCGTCTCGGGGGAAACGCCCACGACCGGGTGGAGCGCTGCCCGCATGCGCGAGGACCTGTGCGTGATCGACGACCGGCTGCACGCCACCACCGTCTCCGTGTTCGGCGACGGCGTCGAACGGCTCGGCGCCACCGCGACGGAGGCCGCCGAGCGCGGCCTGCACGTCTGGCTCCAGCCGCGTCTGGCCGACCGGCCCCAGCGGGAGATCCTCGACCACCTCGCGGAGACGGGCCGGCACGCCGAGCGGCTGCGTCGGCAGGGAGCGGCGGTCCATCTGAGTGTGGGCTGCGAGTTCGTGCTCTTCGTGCCGGGCATCGTGCCCGGTGACAGCGCGGTGGAGCGCATCGAGAACATCAGCAAGGGAAACTTCGACCCCGTGCTGACGCAGCGGCGCCTGAAGCGGTTCATCGGGCGGGCGGCGGCGGTCGGCAGGTCCGTCTTCGGGGGCGGGCTGACCTATGGGGCGGCGGACGGTGACGAGGTCGACTGGGGTCTTTTCGACATCGTCAGCGTCAACTACTACGGATATCACCGCAGTCGGGCCGCCTACCTACGGGATCTGGCGCCCTACCGACGCTGGGGGAAGCCGGTGGCGATCACCGAGTTCGGCTCCTGCACCTTCCGGGGCGCCCCGGAGCAGGGCGGCATGGGCTGGGACGTCGTCGACTACACGAAGTATCCGCCCGAGATCAAGGGCGGGCTCGTCCGCAGCGAGCGGACCCAGGCGGCGTACATCACCGACGTACTGGACGTCTTCGAGTCGATGGACCTCTACTCGGCGACGCTCTACAACTTCGTCAGCCCCGACGCCCCGCACAAGGCCGAGCCGCGACACGACCTCGACATGGCGAGCTACAGCATCGTGAAGACGATCCAGGACGGGACCTCCGGCCGCTGGCACTGGGAGCCCAAGGAGGCGTTCCACGCTGTGGCCGACCACTACGGGCGTGCGGCTCGGCGTCCATGACCCTGCGCGCCGCCCTGGGTCGCGGGAGTTCAACCGCTAGCGGGCGCCGCCCTCTCGGCGCGATACTGCGGCCACCCCCACCGGCCACGGAAGGACTCCCGTGTCACCTACGTCCCATGGCGCCGCCCGGCTCACCTCGCTCGGCGTCACCCTCCTGCTCTCCCTCGCCGCCGTGCCCGCGTCGGCCGCCACCGCACCGGACGGCGCCACCGCCGAGGAGCAGCGCCTCGACCGAGCGGCCCCGCAGGAGATCCTGCGCCGCAGCGGATTCGACGCCGTGGCACCGGAGTTCGCGCGCGCCCTCGACCGCGCCCACTCGTACGGCGAGGCCAAGCGCGTCGTCGTACGCCAGGGGGACGCACTGTGGCGGCGTGCCGTCGAGCGGGCGCAGGGGCGGGGGCACGGGGCGACGGGAGCCGGGGAGCTGAGCCGGGACGACGACCGGCCCTTGTACTGGGCCCGGCTCGGGATGACGCGGGAGCTCAGGCAGTGGGAGCCGGCCCGCTTCGGGGTGAGCGAGGCCCAGCACGGGCGCCTGATACGGGCGTTGGAGGATTCCTCCCGCGGGCACGACTCCATCCGCTACCCGAAGGAGGACCGCGCGGGCCACAGCCTCAAGCGCGTCCTCGTCACCGGCTTCGACCCCTTCACGCTCGACAGGGACGTCCGCATCAGCAACCCGTCGGGCGCCACGGCCCTCGCCCTCGACGGCACTGTCATCCAGACCGCCGAAGGTCCCGCGCGCGTGGAGACCGTCGTCTTCCCGGTCCGCTGGGACGACTTCGCGGAGGGGACGGTCGAGCGCACCCTGCGCGCCCAGCTCCCCCGCGTCGACCTCTTCACCACCATCAGCCAGGGCCGCGCGGGACGCTTCGACATCGAGCGGACCAACGGGGCCTGGCGTGGCGGCTTCCCCGACAACGAGAACCTCGCGCGTACGGAGACGGTGCCGGTCACCGATCCGGCCACGCAGCCCCAGTGGACGTCCACGACCCTCCCGTACAAGGAGATCGTGAGCGCGGAAACCGGCCGCTTCCCGGTGTACGACAACACCTCGGTGACCGAGATCCCGGCGGGCCAGACGGCTCCCGTGGTCCGCCCCGACGGGCCCACCGCCGGCTCGACGGCCCGCGAGGGCGGCGGCGGCAACTACCTGTCGAACGAGATCGCCTACCGGGCGACGCTCCTCCGCGACCGGCTCGGGCTGCACGACCGGCTGCCCGGCGGCCATGTGCACACGCCGATCCTGCAGTTCGGCGCGGGCAACACGGACCCGGCGACGGGCGAGATCACCGACCCCGAGTTCGTGCGCAACCGCCTCGACATCATCGCGCAGGTGCGCGAGATCCTGACGACGGCTATGAACGCCCGCCGGTAGCGGCCTGCGGTCCGCCGGGTCCTGCCGGGTCGGCCGCGCCCCGGGCGTCGTCGTCCGGGGCGTGGCCGCTGTCCTCGCCCATGAGCTCCCGCGCCATGAGCGTCGCGCCCGCGACCGCCCCCGGCATCAGGAACACCGCGACGAACGGGACCAGGAAGGCCACGGCGAGCGGGGTGCCGAAGCCCCACGCCAGTTGCTTACGGGCACGCAGCAGCGCGAGCCGTTCGCGGGCCTCGATGCCCCGGCGCTGGAGCGCCACCCCCGTCAGCTCCTCCACGAGGAAGAAGCCCGTCACGCAGAAGCCGACCACCGGGACCACGGTCTGGCCGACGACCGGGATGAAACCGAGGGCGAAGAGCAGGATGCCCCAGACCGCCGCCCGCAGGACGATGCGCAGGCTGTCGCGCGCCGAGATCCACAGTTCACGCCAGAGCGGCAGGCCCGATTCGGGGGCGTACCCGGCGACGGAGATGTCGACCTTCTCCGACAGCGACTCGTAGAAGGGCTGGCCCACCAGGAGCGTCACCGCGGTGAAGGTGACCACGGACAGGAGCAGCGCCAGCGCGAAGAGGAGCGCCGTGAGGAAGCCCCGGAACAGGCCGGACCACGGCGACGACCAGTCATCCGCGAAGGGCGTCGCCCAGCCGACGAAGTCCGCGCCCCACAGGGCGAGCGCCACGAGGGCGGCCGCGTAGAGAAGCAGGGTGATCAGGCCGGGCAGCAGGCCGACTCCGAACTGCTTGCCGTGCTGGGCCACCCACCGCTGGCCCTTCATCAAATAGCCGAAGCCTCGTCCCAGATCACGCATGCGGCACAGCCTATCCGCCGGTCACGGCCGTGCGGTCCGCGGGACGCGAGAGAGGCAAGGGGGTCGAAGGCCCTCTTGTTGCGCGGGGGTTGAGACGGTAGACCACGCGTACTGACTTCTCTCCAGCTGTCGCTCCCGGAGGTACGTATGGGGATATCCCGGCCATCAAGACCCGTTCTGCTCACCACCCTCGCCTCGGCGGGCGCCCTTGTCCTCACCACGCTCGCCCCCGGCGCCGCGACCGCCGACCCCCGTCCGGGCGACCGGGACATCCACCGCGAGGGCTCGCCCCTCAGCAGTACGGAACGGGCCGCGAGGACGCCGCTGAGCGCCGCCGACCGGGCACTGGGGGCCGCGGACAGCCCCGCACTCGGGTCCGGTCGGTCCGGCGAGTCCGGACACGGTCGCGGCAAGGACCGCGGATACCCCCGCGAGCAGAAGCTCACCCCGCCTCCCGCGAATCCCGACGACAAGTCGATAAAGCTGGGCCTTGCCCCCTACCACTCCATCGCCCCGAAGCTGAATGACATCCAGGGCATCGGCGACCGCGTCAGCGTGGAGATCGCGGGCCGTTCGGCGGGCGGTCACCAGCTCTACCTGGTGACCGTCACCGCCCCTGAGTCGGCCAAGGAGACCGCCCGCCAGGAGCGGATGCGCGAGCTCATCGAGAACGCGCCGGGCGCCGCAGCCAAGGACCGCGCCGTCAAGTCCTCGTACAAGACGCCGGTCTTCATCAACAACAACATCCACGGCAACGAGTGGGAGGGCACGGACGCCGCCCTGAAGCTCATCGAGAAGCTGGCGAAGGCCAAGGACGGCACGACGCGGGACCTGCTCGCGCACAACCGGCTGTACTTCAACGTCACGGCCAACCCCGACGGCCGCATCGCGGGCACCCGCGCCAACGCCAACGGCTTCGACCTCAACCGCGACTTCATCACCGCCTCGCAGCCCGAGGCGCGTGCGATGCGGCAGATCGCGATCGACAAGCAGCCCGCGGTCATGATCGACCTGCACGGGTACGTCAACGGCACACTGATCGAGCCGACGACTCCCCCGCACGGCGAGAACTACGAGTACGACCTCTTCCTCAAGAACACCTACGCCAACGCGCTCGGCATGGAAGCCGCGGTCAACGGCCTCGGCTACACCCCCGAGAAGGACGGCGTCGAACCGGCGATCATCCCCTTCCGTGACCAGGAGGAGGGCTGGGACGACTGGCCGCCGATCTTCACCCCGCAGTACATGCCGTTCCACGGCGCGGTCGCCGCGCACACCATCGAGTTCCCGATGACCGTCAACAACGACGAGTACGACGAGCTGCCGGTGCCGGAGCTGCGGCGGCGGTCCGCGATCAACGTGGACATCGCGGGCGCCGCGATGTCGGCGACGCTCAAGTACACGCAGGAGCACCGCACTTCGGTGATCGCCGACCAGATCGAGACGTTCCGGCGCGGCGCGGCGGGTGCGGCGCAGGTGCCCGTTTCGCCGGAGACCGTGCCGGGTGTGCCGGGCATCGGCCCGGAGGACGTCTACACGACCGACTTCCCGCGTGCGTACGTGATTCCCCAGGGTGGGCGTGGCCAGCGTTCCGCGGCTGCCGCCTCGCGGCTCGTGGAGCATCTGCTCGACAACGACGTCGAAGTGCGGCGGGCGACAAGGGACTTCAGGCTCGGCGGGACGTCGTACGGTGCAGGGTCCTACGTCATCGACATGCGTCAGCCCAAGCGCGGGCTCGCGAACGTGATGCTCGCCGACGGGCGGGACATCAGCGACAAGGTGTCCACCATGTACGACATCTCGGGGTGGAGCCTCGGGCGGTTGTGGGGCGCGACGGTGGACTCGGTGCAGGGCGGTTCGCTGTCCGGTGTGCGCTCGCGTGTCGTGGACGCGGCGTCGCGGGTCGGACATGTAGCGGGGCGGGGGAATCTACGGCTGCGGCTCGACGACGCGCGGGAGGTGGCCGCTCTCAACTGGCTGCTGGCGCGCGGGACTTCTGTGCGCAGGGCTGATGACGGGAGTGTGGTTCTGCCGGCGTCGGCGCGGGGTGCGGCTGTTGCCGCGGCGAGGAAGTATGACATCGCCTTCGACGCGACCAAGGCGAAGGGTGGTGCCGTCGTGCGCGCGACCCGGGTCGCGGCGGCGGTGACGCCCGGGGAGCTGTTCGCGCTGCGGGAGATGAACTTCGACGTGGTACCGGTCTCGACTTCGGTGCTCAACGCGGGGTTCGACTGGAAGAAGTCGGGGGTGGAGGCGTTGTTCGTGTCGGCGGGGCTTTCGTACGGGGAGCTGGACGCGGGGGCGCGGGGCGGGCTCGACGCGTTCCTCTCCGGGGGCGGTGGGCTCGTCGGGCGGGGCGCGGAAGGGGTTGCGCTCAACTCCGACGCGAAGTTGCTGTCCGTTGAGGCGGTCTCCGGGAACGGGGATGCGAATGGTGTGGTGCGGGTGGTCAATGCGGGGGGCCCTGTTACTGGGGGTGCGCCGTCACACTCGTTCGTCTATGCGCCCATGTGGTTCACGGGGCTTGGGAGTGGGGTGCGGGTCGATCAGGCTTATGGGGGTGGGAATCCGCTGCTCTCCGGGCATTGGCGTTCCGCGGAGGAGGGTGGCGGTGGTCCCTCTGATGCTGCGGGTCAGCCTTCGGTGGTCAGCGGGTCCGCTGCGGGGTCCCGGGTTGTCCTGTTCGGCACGGAGCCTCTCTTCCGCGACCACCCTAAGGGGGCGTTTCCGCAGGTGGGGCGAGCGTTGCTGAGTGTGAGCCGGGGCTAAGGCAATCCCTGCGGGGCTTTCCCCAATCCCACCCCTTCCCGAAACTGGGGCTCCGCCCCAGACCCCGCTCCTCAAACGCCGGAGGGGCTGAATTTGTGGGCCCCCGCCCGAGCGGGTTTTCGGGAAGGGGTGGGGTGGGGGAGGAAGAACACATGACACGTGAGATCAGAGTCCACGGCACCACCGCAGCCGGATACGAATCCGTGCGGGACGAGTTCACCGCCCTGCTCGCCCAGGCGGAGCCCGATCACGCCTCGCAGGTCGCCGCCTACGTACGAGGGCGGCAGGTCGTCGACCTGTGGGTGGGGCCGGACACCGACGGTGACACGCTCTTCGGGGTGTACTCGTCCACGAAGGGCGCCGCCCACCTCGTCATGGCGCTGCTCGTCCAGGACGGCACCCTGGAGCTGGATCGCAAGGTGGCCTACTACTGGCCGGAGTTCGCCGCCGAGGGGAAGGGGGAGGCCACCCTGCGGGAACTCCTCTCGCACCGCGTCGGCGTCGTCGGCGCAGACTCCGGCTTCAGCCCCGAGGAGATCGCCGACGACCGCGCCGCCGCCGCCCGGCTCGCGACCCAGCGTCCCTACTGGCGCCCCGGCACCGCCTTCGGCTACCACGCCCTGTCCATCGGCGCGCTGGCCGGCGAGGTCGTCCTGCGGGCCACCGGGCGGACGCTGCAAGAGGTGTACGAGGAGCGCGTGCGTGTCCCGCACGGCCTTGATTTCCACCTCGGGCTGCCGGAAGCACTGGAGCCCCGCTTCCGTTCCGTGCTGCCGATGATGCCCTCCCCCGAGGAGCGTGCCCTGCTCGACGCGCAGCCGCCGCAGCCGGGCACGTTGAACTCCATCGCCTTCAACCGCCATGCCGCGCAGCCCACCGACGTCGAGTCGCTCCCCAACTCCCGTTCGGTGCGCGCCCAGGGGCCCGCGTCCGCCGGTGGGGTCGCCTCCGCGCGCGGGCTCGCCGCGATGTACGCGGCGGCCGTCGGCGGGCTCGAAGGGCAGGAGCCGCTCCTGAAGGCGGACACCGTGGCCGATTTCGGGCAGATACATTCCCATGGGTACGACCTGGTGCTCCGGGCGCACAAGTCGTTCGGGGTGGGGTTCCAGAACGTCGCCGAGGCCTGGTATCCCTTCCTCGGCGTGGGGTCCATCGGGCACAAAGGCGTGGGCGGCTCGCAGGCGTTCGCCGACCCTCGCAGCGGGCTCGCCTACGGGTACACGCGGCGCCGCTTCCCCGCCCCCGGCGGAGCGACCCCGGAGGACGAGCGCCTGGTGCGGGCCATCCACACGGCGGCCGTCACCCGCTGACCGGCCTGGCAAACTGACTGACACGACAGGCCGACCGGCATGGCAGAGGGCCGCACCCCCGCTTCGGGGTGCGGCCCTCCGTCACGTATCGGAGGAGACGGTCAGGCGACCGCGAGCTCCACCTTGATGTTGCCGCGCGTGGCGCTCGAGTACGGGCACACCTGGTGCGCCTTCTCGATCAGCGACTGCGCGGTGGCCGCGTCCACGTTCGGGATGGAGGCGCTGATCGCGACCTCCAGGCCGAAGCCGCCGGCCTCGGTCGAGCCTATGCCGACCTTGGCGGTCACGGTCGAGCCGGAGATGTCGACGTTCTCCTTGCGGGCGACCACGCCGAGCGCGCCCTGGAAGCAGGCGCTGTAGCCGGCCGCGAAGAGCTGCTCGGGGTTGGTGCCCGCGCCGCTGCCGCCCATCTCCTTCGGCGGGTTGACGACGACGTCGAGCTTGCCGTCGTCGGTGGCGACGCGGCCGTCACGGCCGTTCTCGGCGGTGGCGACGGCGGTGTACTTGACGTCGATCTGCTGGATGGACATAAGTGCCGGTTCCTCCTGAGATGTTCCGCGATGCGCGCCCACAGTCGCGACAATGTGGAATCACTTTATCGGATGCCGGAAAAACACCGGGCGCTACTCCTCGGGTGCCCGCACCTCAGGCCAGGGAAACGATCATCTTTCCGGTGTTCTCGCCGCGCAGCATGCCCAGGAACGCCTCGACGCCGTTCTCCACGCCCTCGACGAGCGTCTCGTCGTACTTCAGCTCGCCGGAGCGGATCCACGCGCCGACCTCCGACACGAACTGCGGCTGCAGCGCCTCGTGGTCCCCGACCAGCACGCCCTGCAGGCGCAGGCGCTTGCCGATGATCATGGCCATGTTGCGCGGGCCCGGCGTGGGCTCGGTGTCGTTGTAGCCCGCGATCATGCCGCAGATGGTGGCGCGGCCGTGCACGTTCATGCGGCTGATGGCCGCTTCGAGGTGCTCGCCGCCGACGTTGTCGAAGTAGACGTCGATGCCCTCGGGGGCGGCCTCCTTGAGCTGCTCGACGACCGGGCGCGGGTCCTTGTAGTTGAACGCGGCGTCGAAGCCGTACTCCTCGACGAGCTTCTTCACCTTCTCGTCCGAGCCCGCCGAGCCGACGACGCGCGACGCACCCTTGAGCCTGGCCATCTGGCCGACCTGGGAGCCGACCGCGCCCGCGGCACCGGAGACGAAGACCGCGTCGCCCTCCTTGAAGGAAGCGACCTCGAAGAGGCCCGCGTAGGCCGTCAGGCCGGTCATGCCGAGCACGCCGAGGTACGCGGAGAGCGGCGCGGCCTGCGCGTCCACCTTGACGGCGTGCTTGGCGGGGACGGCCGCGTACTCGCGCCAGCCCGCGAAGTGCAGGACGTGGTCGCCCACCGCGATGTTCTCGGCGTTCGACGCGATGACCTCGCCGACCGCACCGCCCTGCATGGGCTGGTCCAGCTGGAACGGCGGGGTGTACGACTTCACGTCGTTCATCCGGCCACGCATGTACGGGTCCACGGAGAAGTGCAGGTTGCGGACCAGGACCTGGCCATCGGCCGGGGCCGCCACAGGGGCCTCGCGCAGCGCGAAGTCCTCCGGGACCGGCCAGCCGTGCGGGCGGCGCACGAGGTGCCACTCGCGGCTGACGGCGGGGAGCTTCTGGGACCCGGGGGCCTCGGGGGTGACGGACATGCGGGCGTCCTCCTCCTGCTCAGGCTGCCGTGGCCGGCAGGCTGGCATATCGAAAATGCTTCATGTTGTGAAACAACCATGCGCCTACATATTTCATGATGTCAAGTAACGGGGTAGCCTGGAGCGCATGGCCACCACCAGCTCCCGCACCCCGCGCACCGACCCCCTGACGCTCGAAGTCGTCGAGCTCATCGGGACGGTCGTCGCGCGCTACTACGAGGAGTACGACGCCGCGGCGGGCAAGCACGCCCTCACCGGGGCGCAGGCACGCGTACTGGGTCTGCTGTCCCTCGAACCGCTGCCCATGCGGCGCATAGCGCAGAAGCTGAAGTGCGAGCCGTCGAACATCACGGGGATCATCGACCGGCTCGAGGCGCGCGGTCTCGTGGAGCGGCGGCCCGACCCGGCCGACCGCCGCGTGAAGCTCGCCGCCCCGACGGAGGAGGGCCTGACGGTCGCCCGCAGCCTGCGCGAGTCGCTGGACTTCGCGCGCGAGCCGCTGGCCGAGCTCACCCGCGAGGAGCGGCTCTCGCTGCGTGGGCTGCTGCGCAGGATGGTCGGCGAGGACGCGGGCTGACCGCTCGCTCGCCTCAGGAGCCGGCTACGTGCACCACCACAGGAAGCGGTCGCACGTCTGGGAGGGCTCCGGCTCGGGCGTCGGATCCGGCTGCTGCGTGGTCGGCGGGGGCGTGGGGCGCGTGGTCGCGGGGGCGTCCGGGGGGCTGTCCGGGGTGTCCGGCGCGGAGGTCGTGACCGGGGCCGCGGGATCGGGGTCCTTGTCGGCCCGCTCCGTCTTCTCGTCGGCCTTCTTCTTGTCCTCGTCCTTCTTCGCTTCCTTGGCCGCCTTGTCCTTCGCGGACTTGGAGGCCGAGGGACCGGCGGACGTGGCCGCCGCGGACTCGGCGCCGGTCGCCGTGCCGTCGGCCGGGTCCTGCGGCGTCCGTGACGCGGGCCGGGTCGCTCCCCCGTCCGGCGAGGACGCCGCCGTCGGCTCCTCCGACGGGCCCTCGATGCCGAGTTCGGCCAGGCTCAGGCCACCGGCCGCGAGCGCGAGCCCCGCGGTGATCAGCAGGACCTTGCGGCGTCTGCGCCGGTGCGCCCGGCGCCCGCGCTCCCTGCGGCGGCCCCTGCTCCGGGGCACCACGTCGTCGTACGTGCGCTCCGAACCGGCGGGGGCTTCCTGCTCGGCGACCGCCTCCGCGTACTCACGGCAGGCTTCGGCCGGGGTTCCGCACCCCGGGCAGGCCAGGGCGCCGTTGAGGTGCCTGTGGCACGGGTGGCAGTAGTCCATGAGGCATGGAGGCTAAGTGAGCCGCGGGGAACAGAGGAAGCCGCTGCCGTGAAGGTTGTGTGCGGAATCGGATGTTCCTGCCGTGTCGGCTTCCCCTATGGGGCAAACCGCCTGTTCCGCTCCGGCCGCGGGCCCGTCTAGCCGGCGAACGCCGCCTGTTCCACGCCCTGTCCGGCGTCCGGCAGCACGAGCACGGAGCCGGACAAAGGGTGCGGCGCCTCAAGTCCCGTACGGGCGGAGGTGATGTACAGGTCGCGCAGTCCCGCGCCGCCGAACGCGCACGCGGTCGGGCGGACCACCGGCAGTTCGATCACCCCGTCCAGGGCGCCGGAGGGGGTGTAGCGGCGGATGGCGGCGCCGTCCCACAGGGCGACCCAGACGCAGCCGTCGGCGTCGACGGTCAGGCCGTCGGGGTATCCGGCTTCGGGCTCGATCGTCACCAAGGGGCGCCTGGAGCGCGGGAGTTGGTCGTCGCCCAGTTCCACGACGTCGACGTGGCGCGTCGGGGTGTCGATGTAGTACATGAGCCGGCCGTCCGGGCTCCAGCCGATGCCGTTGCTGACGGAGACGGGGGGCAGGACCTCATCCCGGGCGCCGTCACCGGTCAGCCGGATGAGGTTGCCGCCGCCCTCCCCTTCGTCGTAGCGCATCGTGCCCGCCCAGAGCGCTCCGTCGGGGGCGACCGCGGCGTCGTTGCCCCGGCGGCCCGGCACGACCTCGCGGTGCAGCCAGCGGAAGCCGCCTCCGTCGGCCGCGGAGTCGTAGAGGCCCACGCCGTCCCGGAGGTTGACCACCAGGCCGCCGCCCGCGCGCGGCTTCGCGGCGCCGACGTGCTGCTCGGTGGCCAGGACGGAGCGGTGCCCGGTCGACGGGTCGTACGTGTGGACGCGTGAGCTCAGGATGTCGACCCAGATCAGCCGCTGGGCGGCGTGGTCCCAGGTGGGGCCCTCGCCGAGTGCTGCCTGCGCGCGTACCGCTATGTCCATTGCGGCAGGCTACCCGCAGGACTGTCCGTACGGCTGGCCGAACGCCCGGCTCCCCGGCTCCCCGACTCCCCGCTCAGCCCACCCGTCCCAGCTCTCCGCGCAACCGCCGCGCCCTGAGCACCAGTTCCAGCTCGAAGCGGCGGTCCGGGTCGTCGACCTCGTCGCCCCACAGCTCCCTGATCTGCCGCAGGCGGTAGCGCACCGTCTGCGGATGCACCCCGAGCCGAGCCGCGACCTCCGGGGCGCCGCCCCGTGTCTCCAGCCAGGCGAGCAGCGTCTCGGCGAGGCGGCGGCCGTGCGCGGGTCCGCAGTGCGCGAGCGGGGCCAGGCAGCGGCGGGCCAAGTCCTCGATGAGCTCCTCGGGTTGCAGCAGGACAAGGGCCTCGGTGTGCTCGGTGCAGAGCAGGACCTCACCGGAGGGGAGCAGGCCGCGTTCCATCAGGCGGACGGCGGCCTGGGCCCAGCGCAGTGACTTCGCCGCGTCGGCGAGCGGTACGGGCGGGCCGATCGCGCCGGACCAGCCGGCCATGGCGCGGCGCAGGAGCTCGGGGCGGCCCGCGGCCTCGGGGTCGGGGACGACCATGCGGGGCTGTTCGGTCTCCATGTCGAGCAGGACGCCCTGGCCGACGGCGGGCGCCACGGCTTCCCTCGCGGGGCGGAGCAGGACACCGACGGCGACCCGCTCGGGCAGCTGCCAGCCGACGCGGGCGGCCCGTTCGTCGAGTGCGCTGCGGGCGCCGGGCGCACCGGCGGCCGCGGAGCGGGAACCGGAGCCGTGGCCGAAGTCGGCGGGCGCTCCCGCACCGGGGTCCCCGCGCCGCTCGGAGAGCAGCAACTCCATCAACTTCCGTTGCAGGCGCAGCCGTTCACCTGCCTGCCGGGCCGCGGCCTCGGCGTATCCGCGGACGGACTGATCGACGAGGCCGTCCAGATACTCGAAGCCCGACTCGGCGAGTTCGTACATGGCCGGTGGCGGGATCTCGATCTGCTGGCCTATCTCGGCCAGGCGGCGCCACGCGAGCCGTACGCCGAGGCGGTAGATCGCCTGGAGCGAGTCGAGGCTGCGGCCGTGCAGGCCCTCGCCCCTGCCGAACTCCTGGAAGACCTCAAGGGGGTAGACGGGCCGCCCGCCCTCGGCCGCCGCGATCTGCTGGACGAACCCCTCCAGGGCGCGGCGTATGCCGATGAGCGCCATGGGTTCGCCCGACTCGTCGAGCACGACGGGCAGGGCGGGGTACTCGGCGCGGATCTCACGCAGGATGTCGTGGGCGAGGGCGGGCACTTCGTCCAGGGCGAGCGCGGCGAACTGCCGCGCCTGCACGGGCGGTACGTCGCGCCAGGCCGAGCGGACGGACAGCGAACCCTGGCTCTCGGTCACGGGCACGGCCACTCACTGTCCCCGGGGGGCGGTCTCGTAGTGCACGAGGGGAGTGTTGGGCTGGTCGGGGGTCGCGTTCAGGAGCGCGACGACGCCGAACGCGGCGGCCACGGCGAGTGCCGCGGCGGCTACGGCGGTCAGCCCGGCGGCGAGCAATCGGTGCATGTCAGGGTCAGCCTCTCTGCTGGAGGTCGTCCCCACCCAGGTCGCGCGGATGGCGCTCGCACAGTCCTTTACCGGCCCCACCCGGTAGGTGCACAGTTTCATCAACGCATTGACACTTCGTCAAGGGTCCGCCTAGCGTTCCGGCCCCTACGGCTCGGTAACACTTCTCACCCGCCCCCAGGAGTGCCGGATGCGCCGCACAGCCTCGCCCCTCTCGCTGATCCTCCTCGGACTCGGCGTCTTTCTGCTCGTCCTGGCGCCGATGCTCGCGTGGTACGTCGAGCCACGCGCGAAACGCACGCCCGTGGACATCGACACGATCACTGTTTTCAAGGGCAAAGGCAGCTATTTCGACACCGAGAAGATCAAGACGGTGCGCGACAAGAACCTCACGATCACGCGGCAGGTCCGCGGCGACGTGGAGGACAGCACCAGCGAGCACGCGGTCTGGGACGTGGTCACGTCCGTCGACCCGGACAAGTCCCTGCCCGCGTCAGACCCGCACGATTCGCTCCAGTTCACGACGGAGCGCTGGGTCACCGACCGCGGGACGAACAAGCCGGTGCACTGCTGCGACGAGAAGCCGTATTTCGAGGGCGAGGCCTACCTCAAGTTCCCCTTCGACGTGGAGAAGCGCTCCTACACCTGGTGGGACAACACCCTGGGCGCGACCGTCCCGCTGACCTTCCGCGGCACGAAGAAGATCCAGGGGTACGAGGGCTACCGCTTCACCGCCGAGGTGAAGCCCGCCAAGACCGGCACCCGTCTGGTGCCCGGCCGCCTGGTGGGGCAGCCCAAGCGCAGCAACGTGCTGGCCGAGGAGTGGTACGCCAACCACGGCGTCGAGCTGGTCGCCGACAAGCGCACCGGCCGGATCATCTACGCGGCGATCGGCCCCCGCAAGACGCTGCGCGCGCCCGGCTCGGACAAGGACGCGACGGTGCTGCTCGACAGCGAGCGCATCGCGTTCACCGAGAAGACACAGAAGACGCAGGTCGGGCTCGCGGACGACGACAGCAGCCGGCTGAAGCTGGTGGGCGAGACGCTGCCGGTCGGTACGGGTGTGCTCGGTGCGCTGCTCGCGATCGCGGGAGGCGTTCTTGTCATCCGCGGACGACGTTCGGACAGTGGGGCGCAGGGGCCCGATGGGCCCGGAGGGCCCGGTTCAGCGGCGGAGCCGGGCGGTCCGCATAGCGATACGTCCCCAACCGCCCTGCAACCCACCACGATGTGATGAGACGTCAGCTGTTGAAACACCAAAAGTTGTCACTTCGGTGAGTAGCCGCGTCGAACACGGCGGCGAAAACTAGCGACCCCACCCGCGCACAGTCCCCGCACCGCCCCCGCACCACCCGCGCACAGTCAGAGCACAGCCCCTCCGTAAGCGACCCCCGAACGGTGCAACCCCCCATAGGCACCTCACGGTTCCGCACCCTGACGAGTTGGAGCACGCATGCCCCAGCACGTGCCTTCTCCGCTGCGCGCCGCAACCCCGCGGGTCGCGCAGCGGCTCCCGGCACCTCCCCCGCAGCCGCGCCGGATCGTTTTCCTCGCCCGCCGCGACCTCGCGAACCCGGCCGCGGGCGGATCCGAACTGCTCGTCGACCGGCTGGCCGACGGCCTGAGCAAGCTCGGCCATCAGGTCACCCTGCTGTGCGGCGGCCCCGCCGCCTTCCGTGACTACCGCGTCGTATCGGCCGGCGGTGACCTCGGGCACTATCTGCGCTCGCGCTCCGCCTTCACCCGGCAGGTCGGTGACTGCGACCTTCTGGTCGAGGTCTGCAACGGCATGCCGTATCTGGCGCCGCTGTGGCACCGCGGGCCCACGCTGTGCCTGGTCAACCACGTCCACACCGATCTGTGGGGGATGCGCTTCCAGGGTGCGCTCGCCCCCGCGGCCCGGCTCGGCCGAAGACTCGAACACTGGTCGCTCTCCGGTGCCCAGCGCGGCAACCTCCTGGTGGCCGTCTCGCCGTCGACTGCCACCGCCCTGCGCGCGATAGGCGTCGAGCGTGAGCGCATACGCATAGTCCACAACGGGGTCGAGGAGCCGGGCACGCTCCACCCCCGCTCGGACGAACCGATGTTCCTCGCGATGGGACGTCTCGTCGAATACAAGCGCATCGACCTGCTCCTGCGCCTATGGGAGCGCGTCAGGCCCGTCACCGGAGGCCGCCTGGTGATCGTGGGCGACGGACCGGAGCGCGAGCGGCTGCGGCAACTCGCCGGCCCCGGCGTGGAGTTCAAGGGCCATGTCTCCGAGGCCGAGAAGCACCGGCTGCTGTGCGAGGCGTGGATGCTCCTGCACCCCTCGGCCGTGGAGGGCTGGGGCCTTGTCATCACCGAGGCGGCGACCCGCTCGACCCCGGCGATCGGCTTCGACGTACCGGGCGTACGTGACTCCATCGAGGACGGCGTGACGGGGCTGCTCGCCCGGGGCGAGAGTTCCTTCGCCGCAGCCTGGTGCACCCTGGCCCTGAGCACCGAGCGCCGCGAGACCTTCGGCAAGGCGGCGGGCGAACGGGCCACCAGCTACCGGTGGGCCAATTCCGTACGGGAGTTCCAGGCGGTGGCCTCCGAGGCGATCGTCTCGCACCAGGCAGCCCAGGGGTCCGCGTGAAGGACCCGTCCCTGCGCCGATCCCTCACCCTCTTCCGGGCCTTTCTGCGCGAGCAGCAGGAGCCCGAGCGGTGTTACACCCTGCTCGCCCGTGACGCCGCCGACCAGGTCGAGGCCTATGGACCGGTCAAGGACCGCGTCGTCGTCGACATCGGCGGCGGCGGTGGCTATTTCACCGAGGAGTTCCGGCGGCGCGGCGCGCAGAGCTTCCTCTTCGAGCCGGACCCGGCAGAGCTGGGCGCCAAACCGCCGGAGGGCTCCGTCGTCGCCGACGGGTATCTCCTCCCGCTGGCGGACGGCGTCGCCGACGTCACCTTCTCCTCCAACGTCCTCGAGCACGTGGACGATCCGCAGACGTTCCTCAGCGAGATGGTGCGGGTGACCAGGCCCGGCGGCCTGATCTACGTCTCCTTCACCAATTGGTACTCGCCGTGGGGCGGCCACGAGTGGGCGCCCTGGCACTATCTGGGCGGCGCCCGTGGCCGCGCCCGCTATGAACGACGTACAGGCAAGGCAGCCAAACACACGCTCGGCGAGAACCTCTTCGCTCACCACGTCGGCCCGACCTTGCGCCAAGTGCGGGCGAGGAACGACGTGTCCGTCGTGTCCGCACGGTCCCGCTACTGGCCCTTCCTGGCCAGTGGCATCACCAAAGTGCCGGGTGTACGCGAGTTCGCCACCTGGAATCTCCTTCTCATCCTCAGGCGGTGTCCATGACCACGGTGCAGGCCCCACCCCCGGCGGCAGTCCGGCCAACGGCTGACGCCCCCGAACCCGGCAGAGGGCCGCGCTCCAAGCGCTGGCTGCTCGGGTTCTGGGCCGTGGTGTTCGTCCTCTTCCTGGCCGTGAAGCCGGGGCGGATGACGTTCGACACGAAGCTGGGGGTCGCCGTCGACCCCTGGCAGTTCCTCTCCGACCTGGGTCAGCTGTGGCACGACCGGGGCGGGTTCGGCGGCATCCAGGACCAGTACGTCGGCTATGCGTGGCCGATGCTGCCGTTCTACGGTCTGGCGGACCTCGTCCAGCTCCCCGTGTGGTTCGCGGAGCGGCTCTGGCTCTCGCTGATCGTGGCGACCGCCTTCTGGGGCGCGCTGCGGCTCGCGGAGCGGCTGAACATAGGCAGCAGCTCCAGTCGGCTGCTCGGCGCGGTGGCCTACGCCCTGTGGCCGACCTTCACTGTCGTCGTCGGATCGACGTCGGCGGCGGCCCTGCCCGGCGCCCTGCTCCCGTGGGTGCTGTTCCCGCTGACGAACGACCGCATCAGCGCGCGCTCGGCGGCCCTGCGCTCGGCGCTCTTCATCCCCTTCATGGGCGGCGTGAACGCGGCGGCGACGCTGGCGTCCCTGCTCCCGGTGGGCCTGTACCTCCTGTCGCGGCCCAACGGCCCGCGCAAGCGGAAGCTGATCACCTGGTGGGTGCCCGGCGTCATCCTCGCCACCGCCTGGTGGGTGGTGCCCCTGCTGATGCTGGGCATCTACGGCGAGAACTTCCTTCCCTACGTGGAGAATTCGGCCACGACCACCGGCACGATGTCGGCCACGGAGACACTGCGCGGCGCCGGCAACTGGGTGGCCTATCTGCACTTCGGCGAGGCGTGGCTGCCCGCGGGGTGGACGGTCGCGACGTCCGTGGTGGTCGTGGTCTGCTCGGCGCTCGCCGCCGCCCTCGGCCTCGCCGGGCTCGCGCGGCGTGACCTGCCCGAGCGGCGCTGGCTCGTCCTGACCGTGCTGTCGGTCGCGCTGATCACGCTCGCGGGGTACGGCGGCTCGTTCGGCGCGCCCTTCCACGAGACGGTGCAGTCGTGGCTGAACGGCGGGCTCGTCCCCTTCCGGAACATCTACAAGTTCCAGACGGGCCTCGCGCTCGCCCTTGTCTTCGGCCTGATGCATCTCGTGGGCGTGGCCGCGCAGGCGCGCGGGGCGCGGCCGGTGCGTGGGCGCAAGTTCGCCCCGCTGATCGCCGCCCTGCTGGTGCTGCCCGGTCTCGCCTTCCCCTACTTGAACGGCTCGATCCTCCAGCCCGGCTCCTTCCAGAAGCTGCCCAACTACTGGGAGGCGACGGGAGACTGGCTGAAGAAGTACTCCCCCGACTCCCGCGCGCTCGTGGTGCCCGCCACCGCGCACGGCATCTACACCTGGGGCTCGCCCATCGACCAGCCCCTCGACGTGCTCGCGGAGTCGCGCTGGGCGCAGCGGGACTACGTGCCGTTCGGCACGGCGGGCAACCGGCGTGCGATGGACGCGGTGGAGCAGGCGCTGGCGACCGGCGGCGAGGTCCCCGGTCTGCGGGACTACGTGACGCGTGCGGGCCTGTACTACGTCGTCGTACGCAACGACCTCGACCCGGATCAGGTCGGCAACATTCCGACCGCGACGGTCAAGCGGACCCTGGAGGAGTCGGGCTTCGAGCGGGTCACCGGCTTCGGTCCGACCGGGACCGGCGGGAAGATACCCAACGACACGCCTCTCCAGGTCGAGGGCCTCTACCCGCGCCAGCGCGCCGTGGAGATCTACGCACCGGGGTCGGGCGCCGAGCGGCCCGGCCAGGCCGGGATCAAGCCCGTGTCGAACACGGCCGTGGTGAGCGGCGGCCCCGAGTCGCTGCTCCCGCTGTCCGCCGACCCCTCGATGCGGGACCGGCCCTCCGTCCTGACGGGCGACAACCACCCGGGGGTCGGAACTCCCGGTCTCCAGGCGGTCGGTGACGGTCTGCGCCGCGCCGACACCCGCTTCGGCCTGGTCAACTCCAACACCTCCTACACGTACACAGCGGGCGAGCGGAACGCGAGCGAGGCGCTCCAGGACGCGGGCAAGAAGCCGCACCAGATCCTGCCCACCACGGGTATCGAGCACCAGACGACGGCTCAGCTGCGCGGCGCGAAGTCCGTGACGGCGTCGAGCTACGGCAACTGGCTCTTCCACCTGCCGCAGTACGACCCCGTGAACGCCTTCGACGGCAATCCGGCCACGGCGTGGGCCGAGGGCAGCCCCGGAAAGCCCGACGGCGCCTGGATCAAGGCCGAGTTCAGGTCCAAGGAGTCCGTCCCGTCCTCGATCCGGCTCACGCCGCTGCCGCAGGAGGGTGTGCGGGCCGCGCCCACCCGGGTGCGGGTGGAGACGGAGCAGGGCAGCCGCACGAGTTCGCTGCAGCCCAACGGCATGCGCCAGAGCGTCAAGGCTCCTGCGGGCGACTCCAGTTGGCTGAAGGTCACCATTCTGGACGCGGAGATCGGCAAGGCGGGTCTGACAGGGGCGGGGTTCTCGGAGATCACCGTTCCTGGTGTGCGGGTGACGAAGCTGCTGCAGCTGCCCACGGACACCGGGTCCGCCGCCAGGACGCCCGCCGAGGGCGCCGACGCGACGACGTACTCGATGCACCGCGCCTCGGACCCGAGCGCCCTGTCGCCGGTGAACACCGAGTCGGGGCTGCACCGCCGCTTCACGACTCCGGCCGAGGCCGAGTTCGAGGTGAAGGCGAGCGCGGTCGCCATGGCGGGGTCCGAGCTCGACAAGCTGCTGTACAAGGTGGCGCCGGAGCAGAAGGACCAGATCGTCGCGAGCGCCGACTCCACGTCGAAGCTCGGCGGCAGTCTGTCGCCGCGCAATCTCACGGACGGCGATCTGACGACGGCCTGGATCGCCGGTGACAGTCCCGTGGTCCATCTGAAGTGGAAGGGCAAGCAGGCGATCGACGAGGTCGTCCTGCCCGCTGCGGGCGGGCTTTCGACGCGCCCCCAGAAGGTCGAGATCAGCTCGCCGGACGGCGCGGCGATCGCCGGTGTCGACGAGAACGGCAATGTGCGGTTCCCGCCGATCACCACGGACGAGCTGACCATCACGGTCACCGAGACGGCGCCGCTGACGGTCCACAACCCGGTGGCGGACGACGAGTTGCAGCTGCCGGTCGGTCTCACCGAGGTCTACGTCCCGGCGCTCGACCAGTACCGGACGAAGCAGCCCAAGGCCTCGGCGACCTTCGAACTCGCCTGCGGTGAGGGCCCGGATCTCGCCGTCGACGGCAAGCTGCACGCCACGAGCGCGAAGGGTTCGGTACGGGATCTGACCGAGCGGCGGCCCATCGAGGTGACGCTCTGCTCGCGCGGATCGCAGAACACGGCCCTGTCGCTCGGCGCCGGTAAGCACACCGTCGAGGCCGGGGACGCGGGTCCGCTCGTCCTCATGGACGTCTCGCTGACGCAGGGGACGCCGGGCGCGATCGACGAGGAGTCGCGCTCCCTCGACATCAAGGACTGGCTCGGCGACCGGCGCGAGGTGTCGGTGGGCGCGGGCTCGGCCTCGTACCTCTCGACCTACGAGAACATCAACGACGGCTGGAAGGCCACGCTGAACGGCAAGGAGCTGTCGTCCGTACGGCTCGACGGCTGGCAGCAGGGTTTCCTGGTCCCCAAGGGTGAGGGCGGCACGGTCAAGCTCTCCTACGAGCCCTCGCGGATCTACGAGATCGGCCTGATCGGCGGCGGCGTCGGGGTCCTTGCCCTCATCGCCCTCGCCCTGATCCGGCGCCGCGAGCCGAACCCGGACGGACCGGACGTGGTCCCGCCCGCGCCGGGACTGATCCTCGGCACGGTGGCGCTGACGCTGGTGGCCGCGGTGATCGCGGGCTGGTTCGCGCTGCTCGTGCCCGCGCTCGCCCTGCTCGCCTGGCGCCGTCACGCGCTGCTCGTGCCGCTCGCTCTCGTGGCGATGGCGGGGGCGGGGATCGCGGCGGCGGTGGGTGCGGGTGAGCCGGCGACGGCGGACGAGGGTGCGTTCAGCCCCGCGGCCCAACTCCTGGCTCTCATCGCCCTGTTCGCCGCGCTGGTGAGTGTGCGGGGCACGGCTGCGGGGGCTCCGGCGACGGCCGCGTCTCCCGGTGGGGGCGGCCAGGCCGCTCCATGGGAGCCACCCGCGCACCAGCCGCCGCCCCCGGCGCCGCCGATGACGCCACCGCCGGGCCCCGACCGGGACCTGGGTACGACTGCGCTGCCGCGCCGCAAGCGCGGGGAGAGCGGTCCTGGCTCCGGCGGCCACGACGCCGGCGGCGCACCGCAGGCGGCGACCAGCCCGACGATCTCCGCCAGGGGCCCGGCATCGGCCCAGCAGGAACCGGCGCCGTCGGGTACCCGGACGATGCGGACCACGCGCTTCAGGCGGCGCAGGCCAAGGGCGACGGACGGGCCGGTGGGAGCAGCCGCGCCGTCCGCCCCCGGGGAGGACACGGACCGATGACCGCACTCGATCACCCGGCACGTCACGCGGACGGACCCGAACGGCCTCCGGAGCGCGTGCCGTTCCCCGTCGTCGACGAGGTCGCGAGGCACTGCCTCCAGGAGGAGGAGCCGGAGACGGTGCACATCGAGGTGCACCTGCCCGGCACCCCGGACCCGGCCCGCCTGAAGGCCGCGTTCACCGAGGCCCTGCGCCGCCACCCGCGCATCCTGATGCGGGAGGCGCGGGGGCCTTGGTACCGCCGCCGCTACGAGTGGGAACTGACGGCGGAGCCGGACGTAGAGGTGGTGACGTTCCCACCCCCGGAACGAGACGCCTTGAAGAAGGCCCGCACCCGCTCCCTCTCCGAAGCCCCGTCTCTGTCGGCTTCCCCACCGATCCGCCTGGAGGTGATCGCGGCCGACGCCTCCTCCGCTGCCGGAGGTGATGCCGCCCCGGAGGAGCCGGAGGCTTCAACCGCTCCCGGCCCGGAGGCCGGGACTCCGGAAGCGGACGCCGCACCCAGCGGCAACGGAGGCGGCAACGGCAGCCCACAGTCCGCCAGTGTCTTGTTTCTCACCATCAACCACACCGCCCTCGACGGCCCCGCCTGTCTCCGTGTTCTCGCCACCGCCGCCGAGTTGTACGGCGGGCAGGACAACTCGCCCGCCGCGCCTCCCCTGCGGCCGGTCTCGTCCGCCGTGCCCGAGAAGGCGGATGACGTGGGGGGCGGGCCCTCCGGGTGGGCTCCGCCTGCTCGGGTCTCTCGGGGGAAGCCTGAGCCCTCTCCCGGCAACGGCATGCTCGTCGCCGAGTTGCCCGTGCCCCGGCGGCCCAAGGGGGCGCCGTTCACCGTGAACGATCAGCTCATGGTGGCGACCGCGCTGATGATCGCGCACTGGAACCGGGAGCACGGAGCGCGGCCGAAGCCGTTCCGGATCACCATGCCCGTCGACGACCGGACCCGGGACATGGACATGCCCATCGGCAACGGCACCCGGCTGGTGGAAGTGCCCTTCAGTGCTGCCGAGTTGACCTCCGAGGAGTGGGGGCCCGCAGATATCGGGGCACTCCTGCGTCGCACCGCCGACCGTACCCGCGCCCTCAAGGCACTCTCCCGGCCCCAACTCGGCCGTGGCGCGGCCCTTCTGACCTCGCCCGTCCTGCCCGTCACCCTCAGGGCCGCCGTCACCCGCGGCCTGCGCAGAGCCGCCGCGCCCTGGACGTCCACCACGCTGCTCAGCAACATCGGCCGCGTCCCGTACTCCCTGGACTTCGGCGACGCGGGCCGCGCGCACGCCGTCTGGTTCTCCGCGCCCGCCCGGCTGCCCCGCGGCCTGACCGTGACCACGGCGTCCACCGCGGGGCGCCTGCATGTCGCACTGCGCTGGTCGAAGTCCCTGCTCAGCAGCGGCGACGGCGCCCACCTGCGCGACCTGTTCGAGCACTACCTCCACGCGACGGAGCACACGGAGGAGGGGGAGACACCGTGACCGGCACCAGTACCGCGCCCCGCGATCTGCGGGACTTCTACGAGGACCCCTCCGTCCCCGTAGCCTCCGGCGACGCCCGCAGCATCCGCCAGGCCCGGATGCTCGCCGACGCCCTCGGCCCCGCCACCGCCCGCACCGCCGTCGTCCTCGACATCGGCTGCGGCGACGGCACCGCCGCGGCGACCGCGGCCCCGCTGCTCGCCGGGCACCGCGTCGTCGGCGTCGACTGGTCCCAGGACGCCCTCAAGCGGGCCCACGCACATCTGCCGTACGTCGTACGCGGTGAACTCACCGACGGTGGGCTGCCGTTCGGCGACGGCTCCGCCGACGCCGTCCTCTTCAGTGAGGTCATCGAGCATCTCGTCGACCCCGACAGCGCGCTCGACGAGCTGCGGAGAGTGCTCAGGCCGGGCGGGCATCTGATGCTGTCCACGCCCAACCTCGCCGCCTGGTACAACCGCGGCCTCCTGCTCGCGGGAGTACAGCCCGTCTTCTCCGAGGTCAGCCTGCGCGGCATCCACGGCCGCCCGGGGACCGAGGTCGTCGGGCACCTGCGGCTCTACACCGCCCGCGCGCTGCGGGAGTTCGTCGCCGCGTCCGGCTTCGACGTGGTCCGCGTCGCCGGTGCGCCCTTCCACGGCGTACCGCGTCCGCTGCGCGCCCTGGACCGGCTCGCCTGCGCCGTGCCGAGCGCGTCGTCGATCCTGCTGCTGCACGCCCGAAGGTCGTAGACCATGTGGTGGGGTGTGGCCGCCGCCCTCCTTGCGAACGTCCTCTACAGCACCGGGTTCGTCCTGGAGAAACGTGCCCTCACCGCGATGCCCTCCGTCAGCGTGCGCAGCCCGGCACGGCTGCTCAGACAGGTCATCTCCAGCCCACTGTGGATCGGCGGATCGCTGGCGCTCGCCGCCGGGTTCGGCGCGCAGCTCGCCGTCTACCGGACGCTGCCGATCGCCGCCGCACAGGGCATCTTCGTCTCCGGGCTCGTGCTCCTGCTGCTGCTGTCCTCCGTGCTGCTCGGGGAGCAGACCTCGGGGCGCGAGCGGTACGCCGTCGGGGCCATCCTCCTCGCGCTGCTCATGGTCGTCCTCTCGCTGAGCGAGGAGGCGGACACCGTGAGCCGCAGCGCGCCGGTCCCGCTCGTCCTCACGGTCTGCCTGCCCTCGCTGGCGGCGGGGGTCCTGCTGTACGGATCGGCCGAGCGGCGCGCGAAGCACCGGCACCGGCTGCCCACGACGGGCGTCGAGTACGGGGTCGCCGTCGGGCTCCTCTACGGGGTCAGCTCGCTCGCCATCAAGGGGGTTTCCAGCTACCTGACCACGGACGAACTCGGTTCCGCGCTGCTCGGCCTGCTGCGCTCCCCGTACCCGTATCTCCTGCTGTTCACCGGCGCGTTCGGCCTGATCATGTCGCAGGCGGCGCTGCAACGCTGCCGGGCCTCGCTCATCGTCCCCGTGTGCACGACGGTTACCGCGCTGTTCACCGCGGTACTCGGCACCCTGGCCTTCGGCGAGCCGCTGCCGGAGGAACCGCTGCGGCTCGCCCTGCGGATCGCGGGTACGGCGCTCGCGGTGTCCGTGCTCCTCGCCATGCCCAAGCATGACGCGCCCCCGCCCCAACCGACGCCGCCGACCAAGGAGTTGACGAGCTGATGAACCCCGAAGACCCCCTCCTGAAGATCCTCGCCTGCCCGCTGGACAAGGGGCCGCTGCATCTTCTGGAGCCGGCGGAACCCCTTGTACCGGAGGAGGTGCTCTACAACCCCCGGCTGCGCCGCCGCTATCCGATCATCGATGGCATACCGCAGCTCCTGCCCTCGTCGGGCGAGCAGATACCCGAGGACGAGCACGAGCAGCTCCTGAAGCGGATCTCCCCGTGACGGGCCCCGAAAGGGCCGCCCCCGAGCCCCACCGGACCGAGCCCCACAAGACCAAACCGCACAAGACCGTGGCGGCCCGCCTCGCCCCGCACCTCCCCGCCCGCCTCATCGGCGCCGTGGCCCGCCTCGTCTACCCCCGCTTCGAGCCGGAGCTCGCCCGCCTCGCCGACCTCTGCCCGCGCGGCTGTGGCACGGCGGTGGACGTCGGCGGCTGGTACGGGCCCTGGTCGCGCCGCCTGGCCTCGCGTGCGCGCCGCGTGGTCACGGTGGAGCCCGTGCCGCACCTGGCCAGGTTCCTGGAGACCTCAACGCCCGGCAACGTCCGGGTGATCCAGGCCGCGGCCACCGACCGCCCCGGCACGGCGCGGCTCTGGCTGCCGCAGGGCGACCGCGGGGACCGCGGAGTCTCCTCGCTCATCCGCAGGGACATCCACGCCAAGGCGGTCGAGGTGCCCTGCCTCACCCTGGACGGGCTCGGCCTGCGTGACGTCGACTTCATCAAGATCGACGTGGACGGCAACGAACTCCCGGTCCTGCACGGCGCCCGCGACCTGCTCACCCGGGACCACCCCGCCCTCTTCATCGAGCTGGAGTCCCGCATCCAGCCGATCGAGCCGATCATCGAGCTGCTCACCCGGCACCACGGCTACCGGGGCTGGGTGCTCCCCCACGACACCTGGGTGCCGCTCGACGGCTTCGACCTGGAGGCGCACCAGAACGACACCTCGTACGTCGTGTCGCAGGGGCTGCTCCGCAGGGTGCTCACGCCGCGCAGGCCCCGGTACGTCAACTCGGTGCTCTTCCTTCCCGGCGGGCGCCGCCCGGGAGCGGCGGCGGTGCGCGACCATGGAGCGCATGTCCGCTAGCTCCGCGTTCACCCCGCTCGACTTCCAGCTGGTCCTGTTGCGCCGCATGGCCGACCACAACCCGGACCTGGTGGAGGCGGCCCGCCACGAGCTCGGCGCCTCCATCGCGGAGATGCGCGAGGCCAACCGCCGCTGGCAGGCGATGACCCGCTCGTCCCGCTCGCGCGGCGCGGTCTCCCGCTACCGCTCGGTGCTCGGCGCCCCCGAGTCCACGGTGGCCCGGCAGATCGGCGACCTGGAGTGCGAGGCCCTGCTGTGGCCGGTGCCGCTCTGGCCGACCCTGCGCTTCGAGGTCCTGCGCGCACCGAACGGCGCGGTGTGGAACGAGTGGCTGATCCGAGCGCCCGGCGCTCCGGGGCCCGCGCTCCGGAACCTGGACGACCTCACCCCCTGGTCGTGCACGGTCGACGAGGCCGCCCGCGCGTTCGCCCCGGCCCGCCCGATGGAGGGCACGGCGCCCACCCGCTGGCGGCTCGCCTTCACCGCGCCGGACGGTGCGGGTCAGCCGCGGCGCTGCGTCGCGGAGTTCACCTGGGGGCTGCTCCAGCGGCTGTCGTTCCCCGACGCGGGCTGACGCTTCCGCAGTGCCAGGGCCCCGACCACCAGGGCCAGCGTCACGAGCAGCGCGCTGACCCACAGGGGCGAGCGGTGGCCGAGCCCCGCCGAGAGGGCGAGGCCGCCGCCCACGGGACCGATCGCGGCGCCCACGTTCAGCGCGGCCGTGGCGAAGCCGCCGGCGAGGGTGGGGGCGCCGGTCGCCGCGTACAGCGCCCGGGTGATCAGGGCGGAGCCGACGCCGAAGGACAGCGCGCCCTGGACGAGGACGAGCACGACCGCTGCCACGGGGTTCCCGGCGCTGAGCGCGAAGAGCACCCACCCGGCGAGCAGCGCCACCGCGCCCGCGAGAAGGAACCGTACGGGCCGCGCATCCGCGAACCGCCCCGCGACCGTGACGCCGATGAACGACCCGGCGCCGAAGAGCGCGAGCAGCGCAGGAACCCAACTCGCCGAGAATCCACTGATGTTGGTGATCAGCGGCGAGAGATAGGTGAACGTGCAGAAGGTCGCGCCGTTCACCAGGGCGCCGAGGAGCAGCGTGACCAGGAGACCCGGGTCGCGCAGCGAGCGCAGCTCGGCCCGCGCGTCGGCGCCTGCCGTGTCGGGCGGCGTACCGGCGGGCACCGCCCGCAGGATCGCGATGACGGCGGGCACCGAGACGAGGGCCACCGCCCAGAACGCGGACCGCCACCCCCAGAACTGCCCGAGCAGCGCGCCGCCCGGGACGCCCGCGACGCAGGCGAGGGTGACGCCGCCGAGCAGCACCGAGGTGGCCCGCCCTTTGGCGTTGGGCTCGACCATGCCGATGGCGGCGACCAGGGCCACCGCGAGGAACCCGGCGTTGGCGAGCGCACCGACGACGCGGGTCGCGAGGAGCACGGCGAAGCTGGTGGTCAGCGCGCCGACGACATGGACGAGCAGGAAGGTGACCAGGAAGGCGAGCAGCGCGGTCCTGCGCGGCCAACGGCGGCCGATGACGGCCATCACGGGCGCGCCGATGACCATTCCGACGGCGAAGGCCGAGGTCAGGGTGCCCGCGGTGGAGAGGGACACATCGAGGTCGGCGGCGATGTCGGGGCCGAGACCGGAGAGCATGAACTCGGAGGTTCCTTGCGCGAAGACGGCAAGGCCGAGCATGTAGAGAGCAAAGGGCATGAGGGAACTCCGCACCCACGTCATGGGTCGACCACGTCATGGGTCGACAAGGCGGCGGCTCAGCCGTGCGGCTGCCGCGCCGGGAAGAAAAGGGGGATGTCGAATCCGCGCTTCGGCGATCGGTCCGGTGACGTGAGAGGGGGCCACCGGGCGTGCCGGCCGGTGGCTAGAGTCTGTCGGACTCGGGACTGGACATGGCGGCAGGCTAATCAGGCCTCCGCCGCCACGTCCACCCCTTATCCGGCAGCGGTGAGGATCTCCTCGGCGACCGCGGGCAGCGAGTCCGCGTGCAGGAAGAGGAAGAGGTTCGGCTCGACGAGTTCCAGCTCCATGACGCAGGGCACGTCGCCGTCCGCTCCGTCGACGAGGTCGACCCGCGCGTACAGCAGCTCGGGCGAGCCCGGAACGGCGGCCAACGCCCGCTCGGCCACGTCGAGTTCTTCCGCGGTCGGCTGCCACTGGCGGAGGTCGGGGTGGGGCATCTTCTCGTCGTCGTAGGCCGTGCCCGGCGCGAGGACCGCGCCCTTCTGTATGGCGTGCAGGAAGCGCCCGCCGACGAAGACGAGCGCGCGTTCGCCGGTCTCGTCGATGCGGGGCATGTAGGGCTGCACCATCGCGGTCAGGCCTTCCGCGTGCATCCGCTCGATGTGCGCCGCGGCGGTGTCGTACTCGCCCTTCTCGTACCGCGCCGCGAAGCGCGCGCCCGCCCCGTGAGCGGGCTTGACGACGAACGATCCGTCGTCCGGAATCTCGATCGCGTCGCCGGGCGCCAGATAGGTGGTCGGCACGACGGGTACGCCCGCCGCCGCCAGCTCGGCGAGGTACCGCTTGTCGGTGTTCCAGCGCACCACGGACGCCGGGTTGGCGAGAACGGTGAGCCGCGCGACCCGCCCCGCCCAGGCCAGGAACTCGGTGACGCGCTCGCTGTAGTCCCAGGCGGACCGGATGACGACGAGGTCGAACGCCTCCCAGTCGACCCGCGGATCGTCCCAGGACACGGTGGCGACATCGGCGCCCGCCGCGCCGAGCGAGCGCGCCAGCTCGGGGAGGTCACGGTCGAGGCCGGTCTCCAGCTGAGGCCTGCTGGTGACCAGGGCGATCGTGGGGCGGTCGGGTGACACGTGGTCCTCCAGGGTTCGATGAATCCGCCCCGCAGGCTAACAACATGTCGACGTGCTCCCGACAAGACCCTTGCCCAGGTCAGCGGGGGGCGACGGCGCGGACCGCCACCCCCCGCTTCCCCGTGGGGGGATCAGAGGACGAAGACGCTCTGAGCCGTCTCCGTGTAGTACGTCTCACCGGGATGAACCAGCCACTCGACGGGACCGCCACAGCCGGGCCCGGAGTGGACTTCGGCGATGGCGTCGGTGTGGTTGGTCACTGAGGACGGGAACCACTCGACGGGGTAGCAGCCGCTCGGGTCCTCGTGTTCGGAACCGTTGATGATCAGGACACCTTCCGCCGCGTACGCCGATCCCGGCACCGCGACCATCAGGGTCGCGGCGGCCACGAGCGCCCCCAGGGCCGCGGCCATGCGTCGTCGCATCATGTTGAGATCCCCTCCACCGTGCGGACCGCTCCCGACGGCGACCCACCGAAGTCACCCAGAGTATCCGATCAGGCACGCAAAGTGCCCGGCGCACGGATGCACCTGCCGTCGGCATGTGCGCCCTCTAAGCGGCGCCCGCAGGGCGGGCCGAACCCTCGCCCCCTCAACCCTCTTGCATCAACTCAGCCCGGAGCGTCGGCAGATGCCCGTGCTCCACGTCCTTGACCGCCGTGACCAGGGTGACCGTTCCGGCGTCCGCGAGTTCGCGCAGGTGATGGAGAGCGTCCTGCTGCTCGGGGCCGGCGAGCTCGGCGCGGTAGCGGCGGCCGAACTCCTCGTGCTCGCCACGGTGTTGGTGGAACCAGTTCCGCAGCTCATTGGAGGGCGTGACCTCCTTGAGTCATCCGTCCAAGGCCGCCCGCCCCTTGGAGACGCCCGCCGCATCTCGACGACGCGGCCCGAAAATGCGAACAGGGGAGCAGTTGTTCCCTGGAACAGGTGATCGTTGCGTCAGGGATTGCATGTGACGCAAGTGATTGACGATGATTACGGAACGCAAGCAACGGGCTGCAGACCGTAGTTGCCGCGTTCCCGGGCCATGTCCCATACGAGGTCCGGGAGTTGGAAGATCCTGAGAAAGTCCCACAAGGAGAAGCACCACCATGAACATCATCACTGACGTCGTCGCCGGTATCGCCCACTTCCTCGGCTGGCTGGTCTGACGTCACCGAAACACCCGCAGCGACGCCGTCTCCCCCGTCCCAGGGGAGGCGGCGTCGCCGCGTCGTGGCGTCCTACCGCACCCCCACCGCCCGAATGATCTCCTGGCTGACGGACCCGCCCCGGTCATCCCGCACCGAGGCCCGCAGCGAGACGAACTCCGCGTCGCCGGGCACCTTCAACTTCCCGTCCCAGGCGGCCTCGCGGCCATCCCGGTCCAGGCCGACGACCTTCCAGCTCTCACCGTCGTCGTACGACACTTCGAGCTTGCCGCCGGAGATGGACCCGGTGTCCACCGCTCCCTTGACGTACTCGGAGAAGATCCCGACCCGCACGGAGCGCCCGCCCCGGACGTCACCCGCGAGATCCGTGTCCACGTCGAACCCGAGGTTCAGCAGGGGCAGGAAGGTCTTGCGGTCGTCCGGCGTCTCCTTCGACCTGAAGGTCCACTCCGAGTGCCCCTTCGTGGTGAGCCGCCACCGCTCGGGATCCAGCGTCGTGTCCGTGACGACCTTGTACGTCGTCGACGCCGGATTCGCGTCCCACACGTACACACCCGAACTCTGCCGCCGGTCGACCAATTCCCCGTCCGCGTACACCTCACTGACCTGCGTCATCGAGTCCTCGTTCCACACATCGCCGAACCCCGTGTGGTCGGGTCCCGAATCGCCCCAGCCGGGAACGTTGAACTCCAGGGTGTTCCCCCGCCGCTGCTGGCCCCAGCCGAGGCCCGTCCCCAGCCACGGGTGCCACACGGGCTTGAACCAGTTCAGCTCACCGCGCTTGCCACCCCGGTAACCGACCAGACCACTGCGCTCCTCCACCGCGCCGGGCCCGACCGACACCGACTCGTGCCACAGCTGGCCGGCGCCGGTGGAGGCGTAGTCCGTCCGCTCGGCCGGGTAGTCGATCTTCTCCTGGAAGCCGATCCCGACGGAGAAGGTGTCCGTCAGCGAGTAGCGGAACTCCCCACCGGCAACCGGCTTCACCGCATGGAACTTCGCGTCCAGGACGGCGAGTTCACGCTTGGCGGGCTCGTACGTCAGGTCGCCGCGGGGCACGGCACCCTTGTGGCCCTCCGACACGTCGTAGACGTAGGGCGTGCGGGATGTCGCCGTCGTCTCCACGGTACGGCCCGCCTTCGCCGCCGCGAGCAGCCGCGCGCCGTCCGCCGCGTCGACCGTGCCAATCTGCAGCGGCCGCTCCCCGTTGTCCTCCGTACCGAACCAGGCGTTGAGCCTGCCCGGCGCGTCATCCGTCACGAACAGAGCCTTGACGCCCGCGTCCTGGGCAGCCTGCCCTACCTGAGTGAGCGTCACATCGCTGCCGCCGGACCGCCGCACGATGACGGCCTTGCCCTTGACGTCCTTGCCCGCGTACTCGGCCGCCGTGCCGCCGCCCACGTCCACGATCGGCAGCTTGCTGCGGCCGTCGCTCACCGTGCCGCCGGGCTGCGCGACCACCCGGCCGAGCCCCTTCACGTCCAGGGTCGGCTTGCCGAGGCGCCATACGGTGCGGTACTCGAAGCTGCCTTCGGTCACCTTGCCGGTGGGTGCCGCGAAGATGCTGTCGTACTTGACGGGCACCTGGACCGCGCCCTGGAGCTGGGCGCCGTTCGCCTCGCGGTCGTACTCCATCAGGAGCTGCCGGGTCTCCGTCCGCTGACCGACGTCGACACCGACCTCGCGCAACGCACGCCCGTCCAGGGTGACTTCACGGTCCCGGTCGAGTACGACCTCGGGTGCGGCGAGGAAGCCGAGGCCGAGGGAGTCCTTGCCCTTGCTGCCGCGCACGTCGAGGAGCGAGGAGAGGGAGTACGTGCCGGGCTTGAGGCGAAGCTCCAGGGTCCCGGAGTCGCCGACCTCCGCCTGCTCGGGGTCGACCTGCTCGGCGAGCCGCTGAAGGACGAGGCCCGCCCCGGTCGGCGCGCCGTCACGGTCCTTGACGCGGACAGTGAGCGTGTACCGCTCCTCCTCCTTGACCAGGCCAAAGGCGGTATGCGAGACAGTCTTACCGGCCACGCTCGCGACGATCCGCCCACTGCTGTTGCCGACGGGCGCCTTCGCACCGTCGCCGGTCACCGTGGTCGACGCGGTGCCGTGCGCGGGGACGGTGAGCGTCTTGTCGGCGAGGGCCACCACTCCATCGGCCGCCCCCTCGGCGGAAAGGCTCAACTCCACATCGCTGCCAGTCGAGTTGCTGTAGGTAAGTGTCCTCGTGACGGGCTCATTCGCCCCATAGGGCCAGGAGTAGAACCCGAGATCGACGCTGCCGCTCGCGGTGACCGGCGTATCGATGGCATCAGGCACGCTGATGCGACCGGCACCCAACTCATACACAGACGCATCCAGTTGCGCGGAGGACGACATCAGCGCGTCCTTCAGCCGGGCCCCGCTCCAGTCCGGGTGCTTCTCGGCGAGCAGGGCGGCGACGCCCGCGATGTGCGGGGTCGCCATCGACGTACCGCTCAGCTCGGTGTAGTAGCCCTCACCTGCGACGAGCTGCGAACGAGCGGCGAGGATGTCGACGCCGGGTGCGGAGAGGTCGGGCTTGAGGGCGTGGTCGCCGTACCGCGGGCCCTGGCTCGTGAAGTACGCGGCCTTGTCGGCGGAGTCGACCGCGCCGACGGTCAGCGCGGAGTCGGCGGCGCCGGGCGAGCCGATCGAGGAGGGGGCGCCGGTGTTGCCCGCGGCGATGACGAAGAGGGCGCCGGTGTCCTTGGAGAGAGCATTGACGGCGGCGGCCATGGGGTCGGTGCCGTCGCTGGCCTCCTGCGAACCGAGGCTCATCGACACGACTTTGGCGCCGACGTCCTTGGCGGCCCACTCCATTCCGGCGATGATCTGCGACTCGCTGCCGGAGCCCTCGTCGCTGAGCACCTTGCCGACGGAGAGTTCGGCGCCGGGCGCCACGCCCTTCTCCTTGTTGCCGTCGGACTCGGCGCCGTTGCCGCCGACGGTCGAAGTCACGTGGGTGCCATGGCCGTTGCGGTCGGCGACTTCCTCGCCCGGGATGAAGCTCTTGCTCACGCCCACGCGGTCCTTGAGCCCTGGATGGCCCGCGTCGACACCCGTGTCGAGGACGGCCACCTTCACCCCCTTGCCGGTGAGCCCGGCCTCCCAGGCCTTGGGGGTGCCGATCTGCTCGTTGCTCTGCGCCATGTCGGCCTCGACGCGGCCGTCGAGCCAGATCTTGCCGATGCCGTCGGCGAGAGCGCCACGGGCGGTGTCCCCGCTGTCGTCCGCGGTGACGTCCCTCCACAGGGCCCCCGGCCTGGCCGCTGCCACGGCGAGGCCGCCCACGCTGGGCAACGACCGCACTGTGTCGGCGCCACGGGGGGCGACCGGTCCGGCGCTGCCGCGCCGCGCACTCCGCTCATACGTGACGATGAGCGGCAACGCACCCCCCTCCTCGCCCGCCAGCCCCTGCCGTATCAGCTCCGTCACGTCGAAGAGGCGCTCGTCGAGGGTGCCCGCGTCCAGATAGGGCCGCGCCTCGTCCGGTACGACGGTGATGCGGTCACCGGCTATCTCGCTCCGGACGGCTCCGGTGGCCCCGGCGGGCCGGTCGACGGTGACGGTCTTCTTGCCGCCGCCGAGTTCCGTGACGGTGACCTTGTCGCCGGTCACGAGGGTGACCGTGTGGGCGGCGCGGGCGGCGGGGGTGGCCCGCCCCTGCGGTGCGTCCGCGGGAGCGGCGTTCGCGCTCTGCCCTGCCGGGAGCAGGGCGAAGGCTAGGCCGATGGCCGGCAGCAGCCTGGCTCTTCGCCACGCGGGTGATCGGGTCATGGGTGCCCTCTCTTCGTCGGACCCGGGCGGGGGTGGGCGCCGGGTGCTGCGAAAAGTGTCAGGGGGCTTGTGTTGCAGGGGTGTTGACGGTCACTGGCGGAAATCCGCCAGGTCACCTTCCCGCCAGTCCGTTGCACGGGGCTTGAACGGTGAACGCCTCCGCCGGGCGGCCGGGCCCCCACCTTCCCCACCCACTGCCGTCGGCCCGCCCCGCAACCACCGGTGCCCGAACAGGCCTCTCCCACCCACCCACCCGATCACCCCGCATCCACCCCTGCCCGAACAAGCCTTTCCCACCCACCCACCCGATTGCCCCGCAGTGACAGGCGAGTGGGCGGGGGGGCAGCTCGACGGGGAAGGGCGGACATCGCGGGCGGGCGGGGGTGGGGCAGTGCCACGCGCCCGCAGCCGGCAGCGCACGGGAGGGGACGTGCCGGTATGTCTGCCCGGAGCACGGCTCGCGGCACTCCGGAGCCGAAGCAACCCAGCGCCCACCGGACGATAGCGAGGACGGACATACCGGCGCGGCCCCGCACCCACACACCGGCAGGCTCCGAAGTCCCACGCACCCGCAGCCGGCAGCGCACGGGAGGGGACGTGCCGGTATGTCTGCCCGGAGCACGGCTCGCGGCACTCCGGAGCCGAAGCAACCCAACGGCCACCGAACGATAGCGAGGACGGACATACCGGCGCGGCCCCGCACCCACACACGGGCAAGCCCCGCGGCCCCGCACCCAAAGACGGGCAAGCCCCGCAGCCACACCCACCCGCAGCCGGAACGCCCCCTCACGCCCCCGGCACCCCCTGCACCCCCGCCTCATACCGAGCAAACCCCCGCCACCGCAACGCCAGCAACCCCACAGCGACGACGCACGCCGCGCCACCCCCCACCACCGCGAGCCCCGGCGACCCCACGTCCCCGACCGAGCCCGCGATGAAGTCCCCGAGCCGGGGTCCGCCCGCCACCACCACGATGAAGACCCCCTGCAGGCGGCCCCGCATCTCGTCCGGCACAGCCGCCTGCAGCATCGTGCTGCGGAACACCATCGAGATGGTGTCCGCACAGCCCGCCACCGCGAGGAAGAACAGCCCCAGCCACAGATTCCGCGTCAGGCCGAAGACGGCGATCGCCGTGCCCCAGCCGGCCACCGCCAGCAGGATCGCCAGACCGTGCCGTCTCACCCGCCCCAGCCACCCGGAGAACACCGCCCCGAGCAACGCCCCCACCGCGGGCGCCGCGACAAGCAGCCCCACCGTCTTCGCGTCGCCGCCGAACCACACCACCGCAACTGCGGGGAACAGGGCCCGCGGATGCGCGAGCACCATCGCGCACATGTCCGTGAAGAAGGTCATCCGCAGGTTCGGCCGCGTGGCCAGGAACCGCAGCCCGTCGAGAACCGAGGCCCGCTTCCGGCGCCCCCCGGCAGCCTCCGCCCCCTCGGGCCGCATCGCAGGCAGCCGCCACATCGCGTACAGCGCCGCGCTGAAGGCCACCGCGTCCACCGTGTACGCCGCCTGGTAGCCCCACAGTCCGACGATGAGTCCGCCCAGCATGGGGCCGAGCATCGTGCCCCCTGTCGTCGTGATCGACGACAACGCGTTGGCCGCGGGCAGCTGCTCCGGCGGAAGGAGCCGCGGGATCATCGAGGAGCGCGCCGGCGAGTTCAGCGCCCCGCAGACCGCTTGCAGCGCGACCACGGAGTACAGGAACCACACGTGGTGGAAGCCCACGAACGCGCCCGCGGCCAGCACGACCGAGAGCCCGCACGAGCCGAGCGCGGAGTAGAGGCCCAGCTTCCGCCGGTCCACGGTGTCCGCGATCGCGCCGCCGTACAGGCCGAACGCCACCAGCGGGACCAGCGAGAAGAGCCCGACGAGGCCCACCGAGAAGCTGGAGTGCGTGATGTCGTAGACCTGGAGCGAGACGGCGAGCGCGGTCATCGCCTGGCCGATCCAGGAGATGGTGTTGCCGGCCCAGAGCCGGCGGTAGTCGGCGGACGTACGCAACGGGGTCAGATCGGCGAGCAGCCGTCTCTTCGCGACGGGCCCCGGGGACTCCACCGACTGCGCAGGCAGCGCGGGCCGCGGAGGCAGCAGAGGGTCGGCGGCGGCCTCGGGTATCCGGGGGCCGTCGGCTTCGTCTTCTTCCGGGGGCGTATGAGTCACACGGGATGCTAACTGCGCCCCACGCAACACCAGCCACAGCACCGAGCCGCACGCACCCCGCAGGACGCCGACCCCCACCCGAGCCACACCCCCACACCCCCACACCCCCGCACCCCCGCCCCGAACCCCCGAACCCGCCACAGACCACCCGTGCGGCGGCACCCCGCCCGGCTCAGCCCAGCGCGCGCGCCGCCCGCGGCCACCGCACGATGCGAGAGGGGACCGTCGTCCGACGGCCCGTACGGTCTGCGCTCTCGGGAGGATCTGCCATGACCGTCAGTCTGGAGCAGTTGCGCCGCTGCCACATCGCCGTCGACCTGGGTGCCGCGAGGACCCGGGTATTCGTGAAGGGCGCGGGGCTCGTCGTCGACGAACCGAGCGCCGCCGCCGTGAACACCCGGACGGGCGCGCTCATCGCGGTCGGCCAGTTCGCCGAGCAGATGACGGGACGTACGCCGGGCTACATCCGGGTCGTACGGCCGGTGTCCGGCGGCACCGTCGTCGACATCGAGATGGCACAGCGCATGCTGCGCCACCTCCTGGGCGAAAAGCTCCGCCGCACCCTGCGCCGCAAGCCGCGGCTGCGCGCCGCCGCCTGCACGCCGCACGACGCGGACCCGCTGGCGCAGCGCGCCGCCGTCGAGACGATGGTCGGGCTCGGGGCGCGCAGGGTCGAGCTGGTGGACACGCTCATCGCGGCCGCGGTCGGCTGCGGGCTTCCCGTCGAGCAGCCGGAAGCGACGATGATCCTGGTGTGCGGGGCCGCGACCACGCAGGTCGCGGTGCTCTCCCTCGGGTCGATCGTCACGGCCCAGCGGATCCCGGTCGGCGGCGAGGCCATCGACCACGCGATCGTCCAGCACCTGCGCCACCACCACGAGCTGATGCTCCCCAGCCAGTCGGTACGCCCGCTCCAGCTCGCCCTGCGCGGCAACGGCCTGACCCCGGAGGGGCCCGAGTCGACCGAGATCCACGGCCGCGATGTCGCCACGGGGCTCGCCCGTTCGGTGCACGTCGACACCGCCGCCGTCCGCGAGGCGATCCACACCCCGCTGACCGCCGTACTCGACGGCATCGGCAAGGTGCTGCGGGACTGCCCGCCGGACCTGGTGGCCGACCTGGCCGATCGCGGGATCATGATGGTCGGCGGCAGCGCGCTGCTGCCGGGCCTCGACCAGATGCTGCGGGACGCGACGGGGATGCCGGTGCAGATCGCCGAACGGCCCGACGTGTGCGCCGTGCTCGGGCTCGGCGCGATGCTGGAGGGCAAGATCCAGCCCCTGGTCCTCAACCCGCTCTCCGGCTGACGCGAGCCCTTTCCCCCGCTGATCCCGGCCCCCCGGCTGATCCCGGCCCCCCGCGGAAGAGCGCCCGTATGTCGATGACCGTGCAGCTGGTCGGCTCCGCGCTGATCCTGCTCGCCTTCGTCCTCGCCCAGGCGGGCAGGCTCGGCACGGACACCTGGCTCTATCTCTGGCTGAACTTCGTCGGTTCGGGCCTCACGGCGGGCGATGCTCTCCATGAAAGGCAGTGGGGTTTTCTGCTTCTGGAGGGTGCGTGGATGGTGGTCTCGTTGCTGAGCCTGGTCAAGAAGGCGCGCGGCGGCGGGCGGGCCGGCCGGGACCGGAACGGCGCCGCGCGATGAGCGGCGACGACCTGCCCCTCCCCCTCGTCCCCCTCCTGGACGCGGTGCTCGGCGTCGGCTCGGACCTCGAACTGCACACCACGCTCCAGCACATCGTGGACAGCGCGACCGAGCTGGGCGGCGCACGGTACGGCGCGCTCGGCGTCATCGACCCCGGCCACGGCGGACTGACCGACCTGTTCACCGCGGGCCTGACCGAAGCCGAGCGGGAGCGCATCGGCGCCCTGCCCGACGGCCGCTCGGGCCTCCTCGGCACCCTGATCCGCGAACCGAAGCCGCTCCTCCTCGACGACCTGACGGCGGACCCGCGCTCGTGCGGCGTACCGCCGGGGCACCCGGAGATGCACAGCTTCCTGGGCGTGCCGGTGCACGTCCACGACGAGGCGTTCGGCAATCTCTACCTCACCGAGAAGCGCGAGGGCCGCTTCACCGACGAGGACCTGCAACTGCTCCGCGTCCTCGCGAGCCAGGCGGGCATCGCGATCGGCAACGCCCGCCTGTACGAGGCGGCACGCCAGCGCGAGCGGTGGATCGACGGCGCGGCGGCGGTCACCACGGCCCTGCTCACCGGCGAACCGGCGGCCGACGCCCTGATGACGGTCGCCGAGCAGGCCCGCATCCTCGCGAGCGCATCGGCGGGGGTGATCCTGCAGCCCACGGACCAGGGCGGCATGCGGATCGTCGCGGCGGCGACGGAGGAGGAGGACGGCATCACTCCCCCGAGCGATTCCGATGCGCACCCGCACGCCCTCCAGAACGACCTCATCGGCACGACGATCGAGCCCGGCAGCGACGTCCTCGGTCAACTGCTCGGGGGCGAGCCGGTGTTCATCGAAGACTCCGCGACCGACCCCCGGATGACGACGCATGTGCGGACCAACTTCGGGCCCAGCATGATGCTGCCGTTGCAGGCGGGCGGACGGCTCATCGGGACGCTCGCGCTGCCCCGCCGCAGGGGCGAGCGCGCGTACACCTCCGTGGAGCGTCTTCTCGCCACGCAGTTCGCCTCACAGGCCGCGCTGGCCCTCGTCCTGGCGGACGCCCAGCAGAGCAGGCAGCGCCTCGCCGTGTTCGAGGACCGCGACCGCATCGCCCGCGACCTGCACGACCTCGTCGTCCAGCGGCTCTTCGCCACCGGCATGATGCTGGAGTCGACCCGGAGCAGGGACCACTCGCCGCAGGTGGAGTCCACCCTGGACCAGGCCGTGGACGAGCTGGAGTCCACCATCCAGGAGGTCCGTACGGCGATCTTCGCGCTCCAGCAGCCCCCGGCCGACGCCCCGACCACGTTCCGCGGCAAGGTGCTCCGTGAGACGGCGGGCGCGGCGGCCGTGGTCGGTGTGCAGCCCTCGGTGCACTTCACCGGCGCCGTCGACGCCCGCGTCACGGAGCCCGCGGCGGGCCATCTCCTGGCCGCGCTGCGCCGCGCCCTGGCCACCACGTCCCGCCGCCCCGACGTCACCCGCATCGAGGTGGCGGTGGACGCGCGGGCGACGCTGCCGGACGGCCGGTCGGGCGTACGTCTGACGGTCTACGACGACGGCACGACGGACGGCGTCGGGTCGGGCACGACCACCACCTGGCAGGCCCCGCTCTAGACCCGGGTCCGTTCGCACACCTACGCCGCTTCGTACTCGTGCGCGCCGCCGCCGCGCCATTTCACCCAGGCGGGATCGTCCAGGAGGCCCTCGGCGTCCGGCAGCCCGGCCGCCCGCAGGAACTCGACCACGTCCGCGTCCGAATGCGCGAGGCCGACGATCTGCCCACGGACCGTCACGCGCCGCCCGCCGGTGCCCTTCGACGGATGCACGGCCACCGGAGCGGCTGCCGTGTCCCCGGCCCGCGTGCTCACCGGCGCTTCCGTGACTGCATGTACCAAGCTGCGGCTAGGCCGATGACCACCAGAACGATCAATATCTTCATGTGCCCCTGCTGCCCCGGATCGCGCGGCTGAAGCTCATGCCGCGCTTCGGCCTTGCACGGCGGGCTGCCTGATCCCGCTCACTGAACCGGCTCTTCCGGAGCGCACAGGCGGTCCCCCAGCGCGGACGCGGCGCCGGCCACGAAGCGGCCCGCCATGTCCAGACGGTCTCCGAGCCGGGCCTTGGGCGCGATGATGTTGACGGCCGCGATGATGCGGCCGTGCGGGTCGCGGACGGGAGCCGAGCACCCGACCACGCCGTACTCGAACTCCTCGTCGACGGTCGCGTAGCCCTGGCTCCGGATGGTGCTGAGCTCGGCCAGGAGTTCGTCCGTGGTGGTGATCACGGAGCGCGCTCCGGGGCGGGCGATGGCCTGCGGCGGGAAGAGGTGGCGGATCGCCGGCTCCTCCCACTCCGAGACCAGGACCCGTCCGGCCGACGTCGCGGCGACCGGGACACTGACGCCTTCCCAGCCGACCCCCCGGAAGGCGTGGGCGGCGGATTCGCCGGCCACCGTCAGTACCTGGTCGCCGCGCAGGACGCACAGTGCCGTCGTCTCCTGGACCTTCGCCACGACGGCCCGTAGGTGGGGCATGGCCAGTGCGACGAGCCGTGACTCCATCGTCTGGGCGGCCAGGGCGAACAGCCGCCATCCGACGCGGTAGCCGCGCGTGTCCGCGTCCCGCTCCACGAGTCCCTCCCTGGCGAGCGCCTGCAACGCTCGCGAGACCTGCGACTTCTCGCGCCCGGCCAGCTCCGCGACCCGCGTGACGCCCAGACTGCCGGCCGTGCCGCGCGCCGTCGCCGATGCCAGGACCTCCAGGAGTTCGAGATCCCGTTGCAGACCCATGCCCGTCGAGGACGTCTTCATACGGCCACCACCCTCTCCGTGTTGCGATACGAACAACTTCAATTGCGCTGAGGTTAACAACTGCTTAGCGTGCGGGATCGACACACGCGCACGAGGAAGCGGAGAAGCCGTTGGGATTCTGGGAATACCTCTCCTATGAGCGGATCGACCTCGCCAACGCCGCTCTGCAGCACCTGCTCGTCGTGGTGATCGCGCTGGCCGTCGCCACCGTCGTCGGGGTCGGGGTCGCCGTACTGACCTGGGACAACCCGCGGTGGTCCGCACTCGCCCTCGCGACGTCGGGCACGCTCCTGACGATCCCGTCCCTGGCGTTGCTCGCCCTGCTGATCCCCCTCGTGGGACTCGGCTGGACACCGACGATCATCGCGCTCGTCCTGTACTCACTGCTGCCGATCGTCCGCAACGCGATCGCCGGACTGCGCGGCATCGACGACGCCGTGCGCGAGGCGGCCACCGGGATGGGCCTCTCCCGTGCAGCGGCAATGCGGGGCATCCTGCTGCCCATGGCCTGGCCGGTGATCGCCGCCGGCATCCGCGTCTCGGCCCAGATGCTCTTCGCCGTCGCGACCATCGCCGCCTACGTCGCGGGGCCGGGCCTCGGCAACGACATCCTCACCGGGCTGTCCCGGCTCGGCGCCGCCAACGCCCTGAACAAGGCCTGCGCCGGAACGCTCGGCGTCGTCGTCCTCGCGCTCTCGTTCGACGCGGCATTCGTCCTGATCCACCGTCTCATCACGCCTAGGGGGCTCCGTGTCTAGAACCACCCTCTCCACAAGCCTCACCACAAGCCGCGCCGTCCGGTCCGCCGAGCGGACACGGGAGACGGCCCCCGCCGCCTCGTCCACGGGCGGCGCCGGAATTCGCCTGGTGGAGCTGACCAAGCAGTACCCCGGCCAGCCGGTGCCCGCTGTCGACCACGTGTCGATGGACATCGCCCCCGGCGAGATGGTGATGTTCCTCGGCCCGTCCGGCTGCGGCAAGACCACCACCATGAAGATGATCAACCGGTTGATCGAGCCCACGGGCGGCCAGGTGCTGATCGACGGCACGGATGTCGCCACTCTCGACCCGCACGAACTGCGCCGCGGCATCGGCTACGTCATCCAGCAGATCGGCCTGTTCCCCCACTTGACCGTGCGCGAGAACATCACGCTCGTACCGGAACTGATCGGCTGGTCCAAGCCGGCGGCCCGGCGCCGCGCGGACGAGCTGCTCGAACTCGTCGGCCTCGACCCGTCCCGCTTCCGCGGGCGCCATCCCCGCAGGCTCTCCGGCGGTCAGCAGCAACGCGTGGGAGTGGCAAGGGCGTTGGCCGCTGACCCGCCCGTGATGCTCATGGACGAGCCGTTCGGGGCGACCGACCCCATCACGCGCGAGAATCTGCAGAGCGAGTTCCTGAAGCTGCACAAGGAGCTCGGCAAGACCATCATCTTCGTCACCCACGACTTCGACGAGGCCGTACGCCTCGGAGACCGCATCGCCGTCCTCGGCGAGCGTTCGGTGATCGAGCAGTTCGACACCCCGGAGCGCATCCTCGCCGCCCCCGCGAACGACTACGTCGCGAGTTTCGTCGGCTCGGCCGCCGCGATCCGCCACCTCGGTCTCACGACCGCCGGAGAGGCCGTACGCCTGCTGGGCCCGGACCGTGCACGCGCGGCGGACGGCGCTGTGAACGACACGGTGGACGACGAAGCGCCGACGACGGTCGAGACCACGAGCGCCCGCGACGTCGTCGACCTCATGCTGCGCTCCGGCCACTCCCGCGTACGGGTGCGGAGCGCCGACGGCCAGGACATGGGAACCCTCGACTTCGACCACGTCTGCTCCCTCTGGAAGAGGAGCGCCGATGGCATCTGACACGCTCGGGACCGCCCCCGGCGCCGCTCCCGCCGCCGACAACCCGCCGCAGGACCGCCCGAGGTGGCGGCGCGGCCACCTCGCGACCCCCCTGTTCCTCGCCGCCGTGGTGCTCGCGCTGTACGGGTGGCTGGCAGCCGCCGACCTGGACAGCATCGAGGCCCGCGTCCTGACCGGCGACGCCATCGTCACGGCCGCCGTGCAGCACCTGGAGATCACCGCGATCGCGACCCTCGTCGTCGTCGCCATCGCCATCCCCCTCGGCGTCCTCCTCACCCGGCGCGGCATGCGGTGGCTGACACCCGGAGCGCTCGCCCTCGCCAACATCGGCCAGGCGGCCCCCGCGCTCGGCATCCTGGTCATCCTGGCCATGGTGTTCGAAGTCGGACGCGGCATCGCCATCGCCGCCCTCGTCATCAGCGCCGTACTCCCGGTCCTGCGCAACACGATCGTCGGCATCCAGCAGGTCGACGCGACGCTGGTGGAAGCCGCCGCCGGCATGGGACTGCGCCCGCGACAGGTGCTGGCCCGGGTCGAACTCCCGCTGGCGGTCCCCGTACTGCTCGCCGGGGTGCGCAGCACCCTCGTGATCTGCGTCGGCGTCACCACGGTCGCCACCTTCGTCAACGCGGGCGGCCTGGGGGACGTGATCGTCGTCGGCATCAAGACCACCCGCACCCCGGTCCTGGTGACCGGAGCCGTCCTGACGGCTGTCATCGCCCTCGGCCTCGACTGGCTGGCCGGGCTGCTCGAACACCTGCTGCGCCCCAGGGGCGTGTGAGCGCACCCGCCAGCTCCAGCGACCACGGAGAGAGCCATGAAGCCCCGCATCCCGCTGATCCTCGCCCTTGTGCCGGTGCTGCTTGCCACCGCCTGCATCGGCGGTTCCGCCAGACGCGACGGACCGCTGAACGGTGAGTCCTACGTCATCGGCGCCAAGGACTTCACCGAGCAGGACATCCTCGCGAACCTGACCGCCCTGCTGCTCCAGAGAAACGGCGCCGACGCCCAGGTGAAGAGCATCAGCGGCTCGGCCAACATCCGGACGGCCATGGAATCAGGCGACATGTCGATGTACTGGGAGTACACCGGCACGGCCTGGATCTCCTACCAGCACCACACCGAACCCATCCGGGACCCCGGCGAGCAGTTCGCCGCCGTCCGCGATGAGGACGCGGCGAAGAACGGCATCGCCTGGTTCGACCCCGCGGGACTCGACAACTCCTATGCCCTGGCCGTCCGGTCGGAATTCGCGAAGGAGCACCGGCTCGCGACCGTCTCGGACCTCGCGCGGCTCGCGCGCCGCGACCCCGCGCAGGCGACCGTCTGCGTCGAGAGCGAGTTCGCCTCACGCGACGACGGTCTGCCCGGCCTGCTCGACACCTACGGCATCAACCTGCCGAAGTCCCACATCAAGACGCTCGACGGGGGCGTCATCTACCACGAGACCGACAAGGGCAGGAGCTGCAACGTCGGTGAGGTCTTCGCCACCGACGGGCGGGTCAGCGGCCTCGGGCTCACCCTCCTCAAGGACGACGAACGGTTCCTGCCCCACTACCAGGGCGCTCTCACGATGATGGAGAAGACGGCCAAGGAGCGTCCCGAACTCGCCCGCATCATGGCGCCCCTCGCGCAGAAGCTCGACACACCCACCATGCGGGCGCTCAACGCCCAGGTGGACATCGAGGGCCTCGACCCCGATGACGTGGCCGAGCGCTGGCTCAAGCACGAAGGCCTGTGGTGACGGCCCCGAACGCCGCCCCGCGCCTGCCCCGCCCCTCCTGTCTCCCCCGCCTCTCCTGCCTCCCCCGCGACACTCCGGAGCAACACGCATGAAGATCACAGACATCCGCCTCGACCGACTCCGCCTCGACCTCGACCCGCCCTTCCACGCGGCCTGGGACCCCGAGCCCCGGCGCCATTTCGACGCGACGATCGTGCGGGTGGAGACGGACGAGGGAGTCACCGGCATCGGCTCCGGCGACACCATGGACGGCTTCGACGCCTTCAGGCATCTGTTCGTCGGCACCGACCCGCTGCAGATCATGCGCCATATCCGGACGATCGAGACGATCAATTTCCACGCCGGGCGCTTCTGGCCGCTGGAGGCCGCGCTGTGGGACCTCATGGGCAAGGTCACCGGCCTGCCCGTCGCGACGCTCTTCGGCAACACCGCCACACGCATGCCCGCCTATATGTCGACCGGAGAGCTGAAGTCGCCGCAGGCGCGCGTCGAATCGGCGCTGGCGGCCCGCGCCGAGGGCTTTCGCGCGATGAAGATCCGGATCGCCCGGGACGGCATCGAAAAGGGCGTCGAGTCGGTCCGCGGCGTGCGTGAGGCGCTGGGCGACGATTTCGCCATCATGGTCGACCTCAACCAGTCGTGGCGCATGGCGGGCGACGTGGAACCGGCGCTCGACGCGAAGACGGTGCGCCGCACCGTGGCTCGGCTCGCGGAGCTCGGCGTCACCTGGGTCGAGGAACCCCTGCCGTACAGCGACCGGTCCGGCCTGCGGCAGCTGCGCTCCGGCACGGAGGTGCGGATCGCCGGCGGCGAGATGTTCCAGACCTTCGACGACGTCTTGACCCACCTCGACGAGGACCTGCTGGACGTCTACCAAATGGACGTCGTGCTGGCCATCGGCATGCACCGCGCGCGCACCGCCGCCGAACTGGCCCAGCAGCGCAACCGTCAGTTCACGCCGCACAGCTGGACCAACGGCATCGGCGTGCTCGCCAACCTGCATGTGGCGGTGGGCGTCGGCGCGGCACCCTATTTCGAGTTCCCCTACGACCCCGAGGGCTGGACGGTGGAGCGCCGCGACTTCATGCTCGGCGACCCGGTCCGCATCTACGGCGACGGCTTCGTCGGCGTCACCGACGCCCCCGGCCTCGGCATCACCCTGGACGAGGAAGCCGTCGAACGCTGCCGCCGCCGCTGATCCAGTGGCGGCTGAAGCGGCCCCGAATCCGTGGGAACATTCCCGCGGGTGCGGGGAGCACTTACCTGAGCCCAGGATGCCGGGCACCATGACGGGACCATGCCTGCAGGTGTGGGGAAGATCCCGGGAAGGCACTGCCTTACCCGGCACGCCGGCGCCAACTCATGCGTCTCCCCGCACATGAGGCGCTCTGCCGCGTGCAGCAGCATCGGTCTGCTGAGGCATATGTGCGGATGGAGCCACCCTCAAAGCCCAGTTCGATGATCTTCCGAGCGCTGCGCGGCGACACGCTCATCTCCAGGCGGGCGTCGGCAAGTCGTTGAAGTTTCGCCTGCTCCTTGCCCGGGCCGGTGTAGGCCGCGCGCCGTGCTGCTGTCAGCAGGCGCATCGCGTCGTCCGGTGTGCCGTCGCCCTGAGTAACGCCACGGCCGTAGATCTCGGCGTGCGGGAGACCGAAGCACACGGTTCGTGTGCCCGCTGGTTTCCCCGCTCCTGCTGCCCCTGCCTCGTCGTCGCCGCGCACAAGGCCCTCCTCGACCACACCGCGAACTGCCTGCAGTGCTACGACAACCCCGCCCGCTGCACCGGCGGGCAGGCCTTGCGGCAGACGCTGAAGGAGACACGGCGATGAGCGAGGGCACACGCTACTGCGGGCACTGCGACGAGCCGATCACCCAAGGCCAGAAGTTCCAGACCTTCGCCAAGGTCTCCATCTCGGCCGGCGGCATCACGATCCGCGTGCACGAAGCCTGCGCGGAACGCCCGACATTCGTCCGGCGCCACCCCTAGACCCCCTCGCCGTGGCTCGTCGGACAGCCCACGGCAGGGAAGGGGCGGCCCGCCTCATGGCGTGAGCCCACGACGCGGGCCGCTCGTCAATCCCCCGCCCGCCCCGCACCCCGTAGCTCTGGGGGCGGGCGGGCCCGACGCCCCAGCAGGGGCGCTCGTCCACAACAGGAGGAAGTCGTGACCGTAGCGTTAGAGCATTCCGCCTCAACCCGCACCCGCGACCCGCAAGAGCTGCTCAACGCGGTCGCTCCACACATCACGGAACTGACCCTCAACATCTTCGACTCCGGCATGACCATCTGGGACCGTGAGATCGCGCTGCTCCTGCGCGACCACACCATGGTCCGGGACATGGCCGAGCGGATCCTCGGCAACGGCGTCATGTACGTCATGGGCTCCATCGAAAACCCGGACGTGCACCTCGGCGTCGGCAAACTCGTCGACATCGGCGTCCACCAGCTCATCCTCGACACCCCCGTCTGGTGGGGCCTGTGCCGTCTCTACAACAACGGCGCCTACAAGCACCACGCCCCGTTCATCGAGCGCCGCAGCGACGGCCTGTGCCTGCGCACCGGCGATTTCCTCAAGTCCCAAGGCTGGGCGATCGACGAGGAACTGTGGGCCATCGACGGTGCCGACCGCTCCCCGTGTGACAACAAGGCCCCCGACAGCCACTGATCCCGCTACAGTCGCCCCCGCCCTCCCGGCTCCCGAGGGCGGGGGCTCCCGCGTTCCGACGACCAGAGGATCCCGTTGTGCCCGTACCCCATGACATCCCCGCCGAGACCGAACTCTGGGACACCTACGCTGCCACCGCCTTCGATCCAGACTCGCCAGCGTCGCTGTGCTGGACCCAGTACGCCGGCCACGGACCGGGCGCCGAGCTGCTGGGTACCCCGGAGTCCGTGCTGGAGATCGGCTGCGGAACCGGTCGCGCCCTCGCCCACCTCGCCGAGCAGGGCGTCAAGGCCACCGGGGTCGATCTGTCGCCGCGCATGGTGCAGCTCGCCGGGGAGCGGTGGGCGCCGCTCGGCGTGCGGATCGAGCAGGGCGAGATCCTCGACTGGCTCGCCACCGACGAGGCCCGGTACGACGCCGTGTACTCCATCTTCGGCGCGGCCTGGTTCACCGACCCGTCCCGGCTCTTCCCCCTCGTCCGGGAGCGTCTGGCTACGGGTGGCGTCTTCGTCTTCTCACAGCCGCCTGCCATCCCGGGCGCCTACGGACCGCAGGGCATGTACAAGGGCGGGTTCGCGGGGAAAGCCATGTTCACCTACCGCTACAGCTACAAGCCCGCGGTGTGGGAGCGGCATCTGCTCCGGGCAGGCTTCACTGCTGTCGAGTCGACGGTGATCGAGGCGCCGAAGGCTGGGCACATCGGCACTCTCATCGTCCAGGCCCACGTCTGACCCCGACGCTTCAGGCCCCGGCTGGGAGGCACGCCCCGCCGGGGCCGCTCCATGTCTAGATCGTTTGCCCTTCGGGCCAGCAGCGGGCCAGCAACCGATCACTCGTGCGGTACCCGAAAAGGAACACCCAGGAGGTTTGCACTGTTGACGCAGGTGGAATCGTTCCTGCGCCCCAGCGCTGTGGTGGGGCGGGTGGGACTCGAACCCACGGCCGACGGATTATGAGTCCGCTGCTCTAACCGGCTGAGCTACCGCCCCTAACGGCGCGTCGCGCACATTTGTGCGCGCCGTCTGCCGCAGCATAGCCGCTCATACGATCTCCTGCTTCGGATGGTCGGCATCGCTCGACCATGAGGACCTCCGTGCTGCCCGCGTGGTTCCACCAGGCACGAAAAAGGACCCTTGAGGGCAACCTCAAGGGTCCTTCTCACAGCTCTCCCGACTGGACTCGAACCAGTAACCTGCCGGTTAACAGCCGGCTGCTCTGCCAATTGAGCTACAGGAGACCGAGCTCCCCCGACTGGACTCGAACCAGTAACCTGCCGGTTAACAGCCGGCTGCTCTGCCAATTGAGCTACAGGGGATCGTCTCGTTGCATCGAACGCAGCTACCTGGGAACTCTCCAGGCGGCGGGCGGTCGCTGCGACACATACATTAGCGCAAGCAGGGGGGTGCTCCGCCAATCGGTATCCCCCACCGCCGACGCAGAGCAGCAGACGAGCGACAGACGCTCGACGCCGACGCAAGGGAAGGGTGGCAGCCATGCGCTACCGGCTCACATTCGTAGCGGGGGTGGCTCTCGGGTACGTGCTCGGTACCCGGGCAGGCCGCGAGCGCTACGAGAAGCTGAAGAAGGCCGCTCGCGAGTTCGCGCAGAACCCGGCCGTGCGCAACACCGTGGAGTCCGCGACACAGCAGGGACGCGACGTGGCGGGCAAGGCCTTCCACTCCGTGTCCGAGAAGGTCGGGGACCGGGTCCCGGACTCGGTGGCCGACCGGGTGCGGTCGCTGCGCGAGCGCGGGCCGGGCAGTGGCGAGGACGACTGGGGCACCAGCAACACGTGACGGGAACGGCCCCTGGGAGCTGAGGTACGGGTCACGTCGCGCGGTGCGGCAGAATTCCTGGCATGGGGATAGTCGCAGGGTTGGACAGTTCGCCCGATTTCACGCGCATCGTGGTCTGTGACGCGGACACGGGTGCCGTACTCAAGCAGGGCTATGCCCCGCATCCGACGGAGGGCCCCGATGGCGCGGGCCGTCCGTCGGACGTGGATCCGCAGGCCTGGCTGCTCTCGCTCGGCGAGGCGGCGGGCGGCGGGCTGCTCGAAGGCGTGCAGGCCATCGGCGTCTCCGCGCAGCAGAACGCGGTCGTCCCCTTGGATCAGCACGGCAACACGGTGCGGCCCGCGCTCGTCGGCAACGACCGGCGGGCGCAGGTCGCCGCCGCCGACCTGATCGACGGGCTCGGCAGCCGCGAGGCCTGGGCACAGGCCGTCGGATGCGTCCCGCAGGCGGCGCACCCCGTGACGAAGCTGCGCTGGCTGGCGAAGACCGAGCCGGAGTCCGCCCGGCGCGTGGCCTCCCTCATGCAGGCGCACGACTGGCTGGTGTGGCAGCTCCTCGGCCGGCCCGCGCGGCGCACGAGTGACCGGGGCGGCGCCTCCGGGACCGGTTACTGGTCGGCGGCGACAGGTTCGTACCGTCCCGATCTCGTCGAGCTCGCGCTCGGCCACCAGGCGATGCTGCCCGAGGTGATCGGTCCCGCCGAGGCGGCCGGGACGACCCCCGAAGGGCTGCTGATCTCCGCCGGGACCGGCGAGACGATGGCGGCGGCGTTCGGGCTCGGGGTCCAACAGGGCGACGCGGTGGTCTCCTTGGGGGCTTCGGGGTCCGTGATGGCCGTGCACCACGAGGCCCTGGTCGACCCGAGCGGGACGATCACCTCGCTCGCGGACGCGACCGGCATGCATCTGCCGGTGGTGCACACGCTGAACGCCGTGCGGGTGCTGCGCGGCGCGGCCGAGATGCTGGGGGTCTCCGACCTCGAAGGGCTCTCCGACCTGGCCATGAAGTCGACGCCGGGTGCGCACGGGCTCGTACTCCTGCCGTATCTGGAGGGCGAGAAGACGCCGAATCTGCCGCACGCGGCGGGCACCCTGACCGGGCTTCGGCGTGAGTCGATGCGGCCCGAGCATCTGGCGCGGGCGGCCTTCGAGGGCATGCTGTGCGGGCTCGGGGACGCGCTCGACGTGCTGCGGGGCCGCGGCGTGGAGGTGCGCCGGGTCTTCCTGCTCGGTGCGGCGGCCGAGCTGCCGGCGGTGCAGGCCGCGGCGCCGATGCTGTTCGGCACGCAGGTCGTGGTGCCGCAGCCCGCGGACTACGCGGCGATCGGCGCGGCGCGACAGGCCGCCTGGGCCCTGAACGGTCAACTGCCGTACTGGCAGGGGGCATCCGCGCAGACCTTCGAGCCGGGCGAGGAACTGGCCGTGGGCCAGGCGGTACGCCAGCAGTATCGGACCGTGCGGGAGCAGGCACATCCCGGGGCGCTGGACAGCGCCCCGTAAGGGGCGCGGGGAACTGCGCGCCCAGCCACAAAAGACCCGCGGGAGCATACCTAGTTCTTGACCCGGCCAATCTTTTTACCGGGTCATGGCTTAATCGGTTGCGCAGCCCCGGGTGCGGTATCGGAGTATTGAGGCGCCCTCGCCAGAACCCCCTCTCGAGAGACCCCGTGCTCATACGACTCCTTCGGGCCCACCTGGGTCCGTACAAGAAGCCCATCGCCCTGTTGGTGCTCCTGCAGTTCCTGCAGACCTGCGCCTCGCTCTATCTGCCGACCCTCAACGCCGACATCATCGACGAAGGTGTCGTGAAGGGCGATACGGGTTACATCCTGTCGTTCGGCGGCATCATGATCGCCGTCACCGTCGCCCAGGTGGTCTGCAACGTGGGGGCCGTCTACTACGGCGCCCGCACCGCGTCCGCGCTCGGCCGCGACGTGCGGGCGGCCGTCTTCGACCGCGTGCAGTCGTTCTCGGCCCGGGAGTTGGGACACTTCGGCGCGCCGTCGCTGATCACCCGGACCACGAACGACGTCCAGCAGGTGCAGATGCTGGTCCTGATGTCGTTCACGCTGATGGTGTCGGCGCCGATCATGTGCGTCGGCGGCATCATCATGGCCCTCGGCCTCGACGTACCGCTCTCGGGCGTCCTGATCGCGGTCGTGCCCGTCCTCGCGATCTGCGTGAGCCTCATCGTGAAGCGGCTGCGGCCCCTCTTCCGCACCATGCAGGTGCGCCTGGACACCGTGAACCGCGTGCTGCGCGAGCAGATCACCGGCAACCGCGTCATCCGCGCCTTCGTCCGCGACGCGTACGAGAAGGACCGTTTCCGGAAGGCCAACGCCGAGCTGACCGAGGTGTCGCTCGGCACCGGCAAGCTGCTCGCGCTGATGTTCCCGATCGTCATGACCGTCGTGAACATCTCGTCGATCGCCGTGGTGTGGTTCGGCGCGCACCGCATCGACAGCGGTGGCATGCAGATCGGGGCGCTCACCGCGTTCCTCGCGTATCTGATGCAGATCGTGATGTCCGTGATGATGGCCACCTTCATGTTCATGATGGTGCCGCGCGCCGAGGTCTGCGCCGAGCGCATCGAGGAGGTCCTGGACACCGAGAGCAGCGTGGTGCCCCCGGCCTCCCCCGTGATCGAGCTGCGGCGCCACGGCCACCTGGAGATCCGCGACGCGGGCTTCCGCTACCCCGGCGCCGAGGAGCCCGTCCTGAAGGCCGTCGAGCTCGTCGCGCGCCCCGGTGAGACGACCGCCGTGATCGGCTCGACCGGCAGCGGCAAGTCGACGCTGCTCAGCCTCGTGCCGCGGCTCATCGACACCACCGAGGGCGAGGTCCTGGTGGACGGCGTGCCCGTGCACACCATCGAGCCCGCGCTGCTCGCGCGGACGGTGGGCCTGGTGCCGCAGAAGCCGTACCTCTTCGCCGGCACGGTCGCCACCAACCTCCGCTACGGCAATCCGGACGCGACGGACGAGGACCTCTGGCACGCCCTTGAGGTCGCCCAGGCCAAGGGCTTCGTCGAGAGCCTGGAGGAGGGCCTTGACGCACCCATCTCGCAGGGCGGAACGAACGTCTCCGGCGGTCAGCGCCAGCGCCTCGCGATCGCGCGGACGCTCGTACAGCGCCCCGAGATCTATCTCTTCGACGACTCCTTCTCGGCCCTCGACTACGCGACCGACGCCGCCCTGCGCGCCGCGCTCGGCCGCGAGACCGCCGAGGCGACCGTCGTGATCGTCGCCCAGCGCGTGTCGACGATCAGGGACGCCGACCGCATCATCGTCCTCGACGAGGGGCGGGTCGTGGGGACGGGACGCCATCACGAGCTGATGGAGAGCAATGAGACCTACCGGGAGATCGTGCTCTCCCAGCTGACGGAAGCGGAGGCCGCGTAATGGCCGGTCCGGGCGGACAGATGATGGGGCCGGACTCCCGGTCGATGGATTTCAAGGGGTCGGGCAAGCGGCTCCTCGCGCAGTTCAGGCCCGAACGCGCCACGATGTACGGGATGATCGCCGCCGGAGTCTTCAGCGTGGCGCTCACCGTGCTCGGCCCGAAGATCCTCGGCAAGGCGACCGACCTGCTCTTCGCGGGCATCGTCGGGCGTGACATGCCGAGCGGCGTCACCAAGGACCAGGCCATCGAGAGCCTGCGCGACAAGGGCGACAGCGGCATGGCGGACATGCTGACCGGCGTCGACTTCACGCCGGGCGAGGGCATCGACTTCGGCGCGGTGGGAGAGGTGCTGCTGCTCGCTCTCGGGGCCTTCCTGATCGCGGGTCTGCTGATGGCGGTGGCGACACGGCTCTCCAACCGCGCCATCAACAGGACCGTGTTCAAGATGCGCGGCGACGTGCAGGAGAAGCTGTCGCGGCTCCCGCTGTCGTACTTCGACAAGCGGCAGCGCGGTGAGGTGCTCAGCCGGGCGACGAACGACCTCGACAACATCGGCCAGACCCTCCAGCAGACCATGGGCCAGCTGGTGAACTCGCTGCTCACCATCGTCGGCGTACTGATCATGATGTTCTACGTCTCGCCGCTGCTGGCCCTGGTGGCGCTGGTGACCGTGCCGCTGTCGTTCTTCGTGGCGACGAAGGTCGGCAAGCGGTCGCAACCGCAGTTCGTGCAGCAGTGGAAGTCCACCGGCAAGCTCAACGCGCACATCGAGGAGATGTACACCGGGCACAACCTGGTGAAGGTCTTCGGGCGCCAGGAGGAGTCGGCGAAGGCGTTCGCCGAGCAGAACGACGCGCTGTACGAGGCGGGGTTCAAGGCGCAGTTCAACAGCGGGGCCATGCAGCCGCTGATGTTCTTCATGTCAAACCTCAACTACGTGCTCGTGGCCGTGGTCGGTGGCCTCAGGGTCGCGTCCGGCGCGCTCTCGATCGGTGACGTGCAGGCCTTCATCCAGTACTCGCGCCAGTTCTCGATGCCGCTCACGCAGGTCGCGTCGATGGCGAACCTGGTGCAGTCCGGTGTCGCGTCCGCCGAGCGGATCTTCGAGCTGCTCGACGCGGAGGAGCAGGAGGCCGACCCGGTGCCGGGGCTGCGTCCCGACCATCTGCGCGGCCGGGTCGAGATGGAGGAGGTGTCCTTCCGCTACGAGAAGGACAAGCCGCTCATCGAGGACCTGTCCCTGAAGGTCGACCCCGGCCACACGGTGGCGATCGTCGGGCCCACCGGCGCCGGCAAGACCACCCTGGTCAATCTCCTCATGCGGTTCTACGAGGTCACCGGCGGGCGCATCACGCTCGACGGGGTCGACATCGCGAAGATGTCACGCGACGAACTGCGGTCCGGCATCGGCATGGTGCTCCAGGACACCTGGCTGTTCGGCGGCACCATCGCGGAGAACATCGCGTACGGGGCGGCCAAGGACGTGACCCGCGAGGAGATCGAGGAGGCGGCGCGGGCGGCCCACGCCGACCGCTTCTGCCGCACGCTGCCCGACGGGTACGACACGGTGATCGACGACGAGGGCACGGGTGTGAGCGCGGGCGAGAAGCAGCTCATCACCATCGCGCGCGCGTTCCTGTCCGACCCGGTGATACTCGTCCTCGACGAGGCGACCAGCTCGGTCGACACCCGGACCGAGGTGCTCATCCAGAAGGCGATGGCGCGGCTCGCGCATGGCCGGACGTCGTTCGTCATCGCGCACCGGCTCTCCACGATCCGCGACGCGGACACCATCCTGGTGATGGAGAACGGGTCGATCGTCGAACAGGGCACGCATGACGCGCTGCTGGCCGCCGAGGGCGCGTACGCGCGTCTGTACGCGGCTCAGTTCGCGCAGGCGGTGGCCGAGGTCGACTAGCTCCCTTTACGGGGCTAGTCGAGATAGCCCCTGAGCTGGTCCGCGAAGGCGTGGTCCCGCAGCTTGTTGAGGGTCTTGGACTCGATCTGGCGGATACGTTCGCGTGTCACGCCGAAGATCCGGCCTATCTCCTCCAGGGTGCGGGGCCTGCCGTCCGCGAGGCCGTAGCGCAGCTGGACGACCTTGCGTTCGCGCTCGCCGAGCGTGGAGAGCACCGCCTCCAGGTGTTCGCGCAGCAGGAGGAAGGCCGCCGACTCGACGGGGCTCGTCGCGTCGCCGTCCTCGATGAGGTCGCCGAGCGCGACGTCGTCCTCCTCGCCCACGGGCGCGTGCAGCGACACCGGTTCCTGGGCCAGGCGCAGGACCTCGCTGACCCGCTCGTGCGGCAGGTCGAGGTGGGCCGCGACCTCTTCGGGGGTCGGTTCGTAGCCCCGCTCCTGGAGCATGCGGCGCTGGACGCGGACGACGCGGTTGATGAGCTCCACGACGTGCACGGGGACGCGGATGGTGCGGGCCTGGTCGGCGAGGGCCCGCGACATCGCCTGGCGGATCCACCAGGTCGCGTACGTGGAGAACTTGTAGCCGCGTGCGTAGTCGAACTTCTCCACTGCCCTGATCAGGCCCAGGTTTCCCTCCTGGACGAGGTCGAGCATGGTCAGTCCGCGCCCGACATACCGTTTGGCGACGGAGACGACCAGGCGGAGGTTGGCCTCGATCAGGCGGCGCTTGGCCATCCGGCCCACGACGACCAACTTGTCCAGGTCGAGGGCGAGTTGCGAGTCGAGGTCGGTGGCGAGGCGCAGCTTCTCCTCGGCGAACAGACCGGCCTCGACCCCGCGCGCGAGCTCCACTTCATCGGCCGCCGTGAGCAGGGGGATCCGGCCGATCTCACGCAGATACTGACGGAACAGGTCGGACGAGGGCCCGCCGGTGTCGGCGCGGCTGCGGGGCGCGGGCGGCAAGGGCAGCAGCTCTCCACTGTCGGGTTCGAGCGCCTCCCGCGGCTCCGGGGCGGCTTCCGCTTCGGAGTTTTCCTGGCCCGCCTCCGGGTGCCCAGCGGCGCGGTTCTGGGACGGTACGGCCGCGATGACGTCCGTATCCGCCGCCTCCGCTTCCGTTTCCGCTTCCGCGGCGAGGGCGGCGGTCTCGGTCTGGGTGAGGGTCTGGGTCTGCACGGGGGCGACCTCCATGATGATCGCGGCTGAGGCGTGCGGCAGCGGTACGGCGGGATCGGCTTCGACGGCCTCGCCGCTGTCCGTCCCGAACACGATGTGTGGAATCGCGGGGATACCGGATCCGCATCCGCTGTCTGCGGGCCGGCCGCGCTCCGAGGACTCAGGCACCGCAACCCAGTGTGGGGCACGACACACGGCCGCCACGAGGGGCGTGCGGTGACTTTCTGAGTCCGGTGCGTGACCGAGCGGTTACCCGCCGGGTAACCAATTGGGCGCCTTCTGAACCTCGGGCGGGGCCGGCACTGCCCCGAGCGGGAGCTCAGAGTGCGTCGGCGCCGCGCTCTCGCAGTGCTTGTGCGTACTGCTGGAGGACCCACAACTCGTTCTGGACCGCCGCCAGTTGCGCGGCGTCTCCCTGGGCGCTCAGGCGGGTCAGGCTGCCCGTGACGTCGCGGATGCGGCGGTCGACCGCGCGCAGCCGGACCTGGACGAGCTGGATACCCGCGTAGATCTCGTCGACCTGCTTGCGCAGGATCGCCTCGACGGCCAGCTCGGTGACCATGGCGCGGACCGTGTCGTTCGGTGCCGCGTCCAGGACGCGGGCGAGGTAGGTCTGCGGCTCGGGGATGCCCGCCTCGGCGCCGCCGGCCTCTTCCACGCACTGGCGCACCGCCGCGTACGGAGGCGCGGTGAACTCGTCCACGCCGTACGCGTCGAAGGCCGGGGAGACCAGCTCCGGGCGTTGCAGGGCCAGTTTGAGCAGCTCGCGCTCGGTGCGGTGGGCGGGGCTGCGGAGGGTGAGCGCCGGGCCGGAGGGCCCGGCGGGCGCGGAGGCCGCGTACTGCTGGTGCTGCTGCGTGCGCTGCTGTTGCGGCGCCGGGCCCCTGCCACCCCGGTCGCGGGCCCAACGCGCCAGCTGGGCCACGCGCTTGACCACGAACTGGGTGTCCAGGATGCCGAGCATCCCGGCGAGCTGGACGGCCACCTCGTGCTGCGCGCCGCTGTTCTTGATGCGGGCCACGACCGGCGCCGCCTCGTCCAGTGCGGCGGCGCGACCGGCGGGGGTCTCCAGGTCGTACCGCCCGACGATCTGGCGCAGCGCGAACTCGAAGAGCGGCGTGCGCGGTTCGACGAGGTCGGAGACCGCCGAGTCGCCCTTGGCCAGGCGCAGTTCGCAGGGGTCCATGCCCTCGGGCGCGATGGCGATGTACGTCTCGGCGGCGAACTTCTGGTCGTCCTCGAAGGCACGCAGGGCGGCCTTCTGGCCCGCCGCGTCACCGTCGAAGGTGAAGATCACCCGCGCCGAGCCGTTGTCCATCAGCAGGCGGCGCAGGATCTTGATGTGGTCGCCGCCGAACGCGGTGCCGCAGGTCGCGATGGCCGTGGTGACACCGGCGAGGTGGCAGGCCATGACGTCGGTGTACCCCTCGACGACGACCGCGCGGGAGGTCTTGGCGATCTCCTTCTTGGCGAGGTCGACCCCGTAGAGGACCTGGCCCTTCTTGTAGATCGGCGTCTCAGGCGTGTTGAGGTACTTGGGGCCGTTGTCGTCGTCGCGCAGCTTGCGCGCGCCGAAGCCGACGACCTCGCCGCTGATGTCGCGGATCGGCCACATCAGCCGGCCACGGAAGCGGTCGATGGGGCCGCGGCGGCCCTCCTGGGCGATGCCGGAGAGGATGATCTCCTTGTCGGTGAAGCCCTTGCCGCGCAGGAAGCGGGTGAGGTGGTCCCAGCCCGCCGGGCTGTAGCCGACACCGAAGTGCGCGGCGGCGGCCTGGTCGAAGCCGCGCTCGGCCAGGAACTTTCGGCCGATCTCCGCCTCGGGGCTCTCCAACTGGTCCACGTAGAACTGCGCGGCGATCTTGTGGGCCTCGACGAGCCGGATGCGCTCGCCGCGCTGGCTCGTGGGGTTGTACCCACCCTCCTCGTACCGCAGGGTGATGCCCGCCTGGGCGGCGAGGCGCTCGACCGTCTCCGAGAAGGTGAGGTGGTCGATCTTCATCACGAAGGCGATCGTGTCGCCGCCTTCCTGGCAGCCGAAGCAGTGGAAGAGACCCTTGCTCGGGCTGACCTGGAAGGACGGTGACTTCTCGTCGTGGAAGGGGCACAGGCCCTTGAGATTGCCGCCGCCCGCGTTCCGCAGCTGGAGGTAGTCGGAGACCACGGCGTCGATCGGGACCGCGTCCCGAACCGCCTTCACGTCCTCGTCATTGATCCTGCCTGCCACGTTGGAATACTACGGCCCTGCTGTGACACTCCCGCCCTGCCCCGTCACCCGAGCAGCGACTCCAGGGGGACGGACGGGTCGGAGAGGGACTCGGCGGGCGGTCGCGCGCCCGCGCGGATCAGCTTCTGGATGGTGTCCGTGACGTCCCACACATTTACGTTCATCCCGGCGAGGATCCGCCCCTCGCTCAGCCAGAAGGCGACGAACTCCCGCTTCCCCGCATCGCCTCGCACCACCACCTGGTCGTACGTCCCCGGGGGCGCCCATCCCGAGTACTCCAGGCCCACGTCGTACTGGTCCGAGAAGAAGTAGGGCACGCGGTCGTAGGTCACCTCCTTGCCGAGCATCGCGCGGGCCGCGGCCGGGCCGCCGTTCAGGGCGTTCGCCCAGTGCTCGACGCGCAGCCTGGTGTCGAAGAGCGGGTGCTGGACGGCGGCCACGTCGCCCGCCGCGAAGATGTCCGGGTCCGAGGTCCGCAGGGCGGCGTCCACCACGACGCCGCCGCCGTGCGCGCGCTCGGCGATCTCCAGACCGGCCGCCTCGGCGAGCGCGGTGCGCGGGGCCGCGCCGATCGCGGCGAGCACGTCGTGCGCCGGGTGCTCCTCGCCGTCGTCCGTGCGGGCGGCGAGGACCAGGCCGTCCTCCCCCGCGATCTCGGTGAGCGTGGCGCCGAAGTGGAAGCGCACGCCGTGCTCGGCGTGCAGGTCGGCGAACATCTGGCCGATCTCGGGGCCGAGCACCGCGTGCAGCGGGGTGGGCTCGGGCTCGACGACGGTGACCTCCGCGCCGTACGTCCGCGCGGCGGCGGCGACCTCCAGGCCGATCCAGCCCGCTCCCGCGATCACCAGGTGGCCGTTGTCGCGGCCGAGACTGGCGAGAACCTGACGCAGCCGGTCGGCGTGCGCGAGGCGGCGCAGGTGGTGCACGCCCACCAGGCCGGTGCCGGGGACGTCGAGACGGCGCGGCTCCGCGCCCGTGGCCAGAAGGAGCTTGTCGTAGTGGATGACGGCGCGGTCTCCGAGGTGCACGGCCTTGGCCGTGCGGTCGATGGAGACGACGGTCTGGCCGAGGTGCAGCTCCACGTCCGACTGGGCGTACCAGGCGGGTTCGTGCACGAAGACGCTGTCGCGCTCCTCCTTGCCCAGGAGGTATCCCTTCGACAGGGGCGGGCGCTCGTACGGGTGGTCGCGTTCGTCGCCGATGAGGATCACCCGGCCGGTGAAACCCTCGGCCCGGAGTGTCTCGGCCGCTTTCGCGCCCGCGAGACCTCCTCCGACAATGACGAACGTCTGATCCGCGTCGACCACTTGATGCCTCCTCAAAGCCTTGCCGTCAGGGGGAGCGTCCCGCACGGAGCGTGATGGGGGAAGGGGTTGCGGCCCGATCCGGCCAGTTTTCGTCACGCCCCGTGGTCGATCGGGTCATTCCGCATATGTCAGGGCCCTATATGGCGGGGCCCTGCCGCGCCAGGGGCCGCGTCAGGGGCCGCGTCAGGGGCCGCGTCAGGGGCCGCGTCAGGGGCCGCGTCAGGGCTGTCTCGCCGTGAGCCGTGCGTGCAGGGAACGTGCGGCGGCGTCCGTGAGGGACGCGATCTGGTCGACGACCACGCGCAGCGCCGCGCGGTCGTCGGGCGCGGTGTCGTACAGCGCGCGGAACTGCGGGTCGAGCCCGTCCGGGGCGCGGGCGGTGAGGGCCTCGGCCAGCTCGGCGACGACGATCCGCTGGTCCGCGCGCAGCCGCTCCTGGGCGGGGCGCTGCATCACGTAGCGGTCGGCGACGGCCTTGAGGACCGCGCACTCGTGGCGGGCCTCGCGCGGGACGACGAGCTCGGCGGCGTACCGGGTGAGGGGGCCCGAGCCGTACCGCAGGCGGGTGGCGGTCTCGGCGGCGAGGCAGAAGTGGCCGATGAGCTGGCTGGTGGCGTCCTTCAGGCGGCCCTGGGCGATGGCCGAGCCGTCGTACCCGTGCGGCCACCACTCCTGTTCCAGGAGGCGGTCGAGGGCTTCGGAGAGCTCTTCGGGGTCGGTGTCCGCGGGGACGTACCGGCCGATGGCGACGGCGAAGATGTCCTGGCGCTCGGGCTCGGCGTGCAGGAGGTTCGGGTCGAGGTGCCCGGCGTGCAGGCCGTCCTCGATGTCGTGCACCGAGTACGCCACGTCGTCCGCCCAGTCCATGACCTGGGCCTCGAAGCAGGTGCGGCGGCCGGGGGCCTCCTTGCGGACCCAGTCGAAGACCGGCCGGTCGTCTTCGTAGACCCCGAACTTGGGGGACTCGGGGTCGGCGGGGTGGGCGCCGCGCGGCCAGGGGTACTTGGTGGCGGCGTCCAGGGCGGCGCGGGTCAGATTGAGCCCCACGCTGACGAGTTCGTCCGTCTGCTCACTTCTTACGAAGCGCTTCGGTTCGATGCGGGTGAGCAGGCGCAGCGACTGGGCGTTGCCCTCGAAACCGCCGCAGCTCTCCGCGACTTCGTTCAGCGCCTGCTCGCCGTTGTGCCCGAAGGGCGGGTGGCCCATGTCGTGGGAGAGGCAGGCGGTCTCCACCAGGTCGGGGTCGCAGCCGAGGGCGGCGCCGAGCTCGCGGCCGACCTGGGCGCACTCCAGGGAGTGCGTCAGGCGGGTGCGGGCGCTGGCGTCCCACGCCTCGTTGCTGCGCGTGCCGGGGGTGACCACCTGGGTCTTTCCCGCGAGGCGGCGCAGTGCGGAGGAGTGCAGGACGCGCGCGCGGTCCCGCTGGAAGGCGGTGCGTCCGGGCCTTTTGTCCGGTTCGGTGGCCCATCGCTCGACGGCGGCCTCGTCATAGGCGGCCTGGGCAGTCTCAGCCACCTCGACCGCCTCGGCCGCCTCGTCGTCGTACGTGTTCGGTGCAGTGCCTTCCATGCACCGACAGTAGACGCAAGCAGTGACAAAGAGGGCTCCAGGGCCCCTCGGTGGCCGACCGTCGACCGTCAGGCGGAGGCCAGCTGACGGGGTGAAAGGCGCGTGACGGGGGTGGCCGGTGTGGCGGGGGTGGTCGCGCGGGCCTTGTCGTAACGGTGCAGGAGGAGGTGGGCCATCGCCGGGTGGTCGCCGAGCGGGCCCGACGCGATCCAGGGGGCGGCGTCGGCGCACTGCGTGGCGAAGCGGCCCGGTGCCGTGAAGTACGAGGCCACGGCGGTGCGGTGGCGGCCACGTGCGGCGAGGGCGCGCACTGCCGCGGGCACGCTGAGCGGGGCGGCGGCGGTCGGCGACGCGTACGCGGGGACCACCGGCACGCCGAGCCGCTGGGCGAGGAGGTCCGCCGCGCGGCGGGTGTCCGTGGCGGAGTCCGGGTCGCGGGAGCCGGCCGCGGCGAGGATCACGCCGCTGGTGCGCCGTGCCGCCCGGCCGAGCCTCTCCGGCCAGCCCGCTTCGGCGAGCCGGTCGTGCAGTGCGTCGACGAGCAGGGGGTGCGGGCCGAGCGGGGCGGCGAGCCGCGTTTCGAGGTGCGGTGCGCTCGCGGCGGCCTCGGGGATGTCGTGCTTGACGTGGTAGCCGCGGCCGAGCAGCAGTGGCACGAGGACGGCTCGGCCTGCCGTGGTGGCGAGGGTGTCGGTGAGCAGCGGCTCGTTCAGCTCGATGTGGCCGAGGCGAACGGTGAGCCCTGGCCGCAGCTCACGGACCCGTTCGAGGAGCGCCGTGACGGTGGCGAGAGCGCGGGGGTCACGGCTGCCGTGGGCGACCACGACGAGCGCGGGCGCGCGGCTGCCGGGCCGGCTGCGAAGGGGGTTCGACGGCGTCATGGACCGAGGATGGCCGTGCGGCGTTTCGGTCGCGTTGCGCGCCGGTGACGGGCCCTTTCGGCCTGGCTCACGGGCGACGCCGCGGCGTTGTCAGTGCGGTCGTTTACCGTTGGCTGCAGTGATCGGATCGGGGGATCCGGTATCGGGGGCGGGGGGACGGGGGCGGCATGACGGGTCCGGGGTGGAAATGGCCGGGGTGGAATCGGCCGAGGTGGCTGCGGCCGGGGTGGCCGCGGGTGCGGTTGCCGCGGACGCGGCGGGGTCAGCGGCGGGCCGTGCAGGTCTTCATGGCCTGCTGCGTGGTGGCGCTGCTGCCCGCGACGTGGCTGTTCGTGACGGCGGAGGGGCGGTTGCACTCGACGGCTGACGTGCCGCGCACGCGGGTCGCGGTCGTCTTCGGCGCCGGGCTCTGGGACGGCGAGCCGTCGCCGTATCTCGCGCACCGCCTGGACGCGGCGGCCGAGTTGTACGAGGCGGGGCGGATAGAGGTCGTCCTCGTCACCGGGGACAACAGCCGCGAGGATTACGACGAGCCGAACGCGATGCGCGCGTATCTGACCGAGCGGGGCGTGCCGGGGCGGCGGATCGTCAGTGACTACGCGGGCTTCGACACCTGGGACTCCTGCGTGCGCGCCAAGAAGGTGTTCGGCGTCGACCGCGCGGTGCTGATCAGCCAGGGCTTTCACATACGCAGGGCCGTCGCGCTGTGCCGCGCCGCGGGCGTCTCGTCGTACGGCGTCGGGGTCGATGCCAAGCACGACGTGACCTGGTACTACGGCGGCGCGAGGGAGCTGTTCGCTGCGGGCAAGGCGGTGTGGGACGCGGCGTTTCAGCCGGATCCGCGGTTCCTGGGCCCCCGAGAGAGTCTGGCCCCTGGGCCTTGAGCGGGGTTGGGGGGGCGCGTCTGCCCTTCCGCCCGTTCGTTGGCCGGGTGCCGGTCGTGGTCCGTCCTCGCGCCGTTCCTCGCGCCCCTGGCGGGGCACGACCGTTCCCCTCGGCCCTTGCGGGGCGCGGGCGGCTCCCTCCGCGTGAGAAGCGCGTCTGCCCTTCCGCCCGTCCGTCCGGCGGGTGCGGATTGTGGTCCGTCCTCGCGCCGTTCCTCGCGCCCCTGGCGGGGCACGGCTGCGGGCGTCGGGTGTGGGTGGCTCACAGTGGGGTGTGGGGGGCGATGAGGTCGGCTTACCTCGTGTGTAACGCGATCGCGTTGGGGGGTGTAACAAGCCCGGCGGAGGCTGGGCCTTATGCACACCAAGGCGACACCGACCCACTGTCCGTACTGCGCGCTGCAATGCGGGATGGGCCTGGCCACCGGGCCCGGCGGCAAAGTGGAGGTCGTGGAGCGTCCCGCGTTCCCCGTGAACGGGGGCGCGCTGTGCGGCAAGGGCCGCACGGCGCCCGCTGTGCTCTCCTCCCGGGTGCGCCTGACCGAGCCACTCATCCGATCCCACGCCACGGGCCGGCTCGAACCGGCCACCTGGGAGGAGGCCGTCGCCCGCGTCGCCGAGGGGCTTTCCCGTACACGTACGGAACATGGCGCGGGCGCGATCGGGGTGTTCGGCGGCGGGGGGCTGACCAACGAGAAGGCGTACGCCTTGGGGAAGTTCGCGCGGGTGGCGCTCGGCACCTCGCAGATCGACTACAACGGCCGGTTCTGTATGTCGTCGGCGGCTGCGGCGGGCCAGCGTGCCTTCGGGCTCGACCGCGGTCTGCCGTTCCCGCTCGACGACATCCCGCGCACCGGCTGTGTGATCCTCGTCGGCTCGAACCTCGCCGAGACGATGCCGCCCGCGCTGCGGTATCTGACGGAGCTGAAGGCGAACGGCGGGAAGCTGATCGTCGTCGACCCGCGCAGGACCCGCACCGCCGAACAGGCCGACCTCCACCTGGCGCCGCGCCCCGGCACCGACCTCGCCCTCGCCCTCGGCCTGCTGCACCTGGTGGTGGCCGAAGGGCGGACAGACGAGGCGTTCATCGAAGCGCGCACCAGCGGCTGGCAGGAGGCGCGGGCGGCGGCGATGGCGCACTGGCCGGAGTACGTGGAGCGGATCAGCGGCGTTCCCGTGCCGCAACTCCGGGATGCCATGCGGATGTTCTGCGACGCGGAGGCCGGGATGGTGCTCACCGCGCGGGGGCCCGAGCAGCAGTCCAAGGGGACGGACACGGTGGGCGCGTGGATCAACCTCTGCCTGGCGACGGGCAACGCGGGCCGCCCCCTGGCCGGGTACGGCTGCCTGACCGGGCAGGGCAACGGCCAGGGCGGACGGGAACACGGCCAGAAGGCCGACCAGTTGCCCGGCTACCGCAAGCTGACGGACCCGGCGGCGCGGGCGCATGTGGCGGGGGTGTGGGGCGTCGACCCGGACTCGCTCCCGGGCCCGGGCCGCTCAGCGTACGAGCTGCTGGACGCGCTCGGCGGGGACATCAAGGCGCTGCTCCTGATGGGCTCCAACCCGGTCGTGTCGGCGCCGCGCGCCTCGCACGTGGAGGAGCGGCTTCGGTCCCTCGACTTCCTGGCCGTGGCGGACGTCGTGCTCTCCGAAACGGCCCAACTGGCCGACGTCGTGCTGCCGGTGACGCAGTGGGCCGAGGAGACGGGCACGGTCACGAACCTGGAGGGCCGGGTACTGCTGCGCCGCCAGGCGGTGAGCGCGCCCGATGGCGTACGGAGCGACCTGGACGTCCTGCACGGTCTCGCCGCGCACCTCGGCCACGAGAAGGGCTTCCCGACGGACCCGGAGGAGGTCTTCGAGGAGCTGCGCAGAGCGAGCGCGGGGGGAGTGGCGGACTACTCGGGAATCTCGTACGCACGCCTGAGAGAGGGCAACGGGGAGGGCGTGTTCTGGCCGTGCCCCGCGCGAGAGGGCGGGGAGGGGGGTGCGGATGGCGGGAGCGGCGTCGGTGGGGAGCATCCCGGGACTCCTCGGCTTTTTCTTGAGCGGTTTGCTACCGGGGATGGGCGGGCGCGGTTCGTGGCTGTGGCTCATCGGGGGGCCGCCGAGGAGCCGGACGCGGAGTATCCCGTGCTCCTGACCACCGGGCGGGTCCTCGCGCAGTACCAGTCGGGGGCCCAGACCCGCCGGGTCGACGAGCTCAACTCCGCCTCTCCGGGCCCCTTCGTGGAGCTGCATCCACGGCTGGCGGCGCGGCTCGCGGTCGCGGAGGGCGAGCCGGTGACCGTCGTGTCGCGGCGGGGTCGGGCCGTCGCCCCGGCGCGCATCACGAGCGCGATCCGCTCCGACACCGTGTTCATGCCGTTCCACTGGCCTGGCGAAGGCCGGGCCAACTCCCTCACCAATCCGGCACTTGACCCCGTGTCACGGATGCCGGAGTTCAAGGTGTGCGCGGTCCGGCTTGAGCGGGCGTAGCCGCCGGACGCGGCAGCAGCAGCGGCAGCGGCGGCAGTAGCAGCGGGCCGGGGGGAATCCCCCCGGCCCGCTGTCATGCGCGTAGGTAGAACAGCGCGTGCGGAATCAGCAGGTGCGGCCCACGTAGTGCGCGCCCTGGATCTTGCTCGACGAGCCCAGCCAGTGCTTGCCCGGGCCCACACAGCGCTCGTAGTCGGGGGCGAGGGCCACCCGCACGTGGATGACGACCTTCGAACCGTCGCCCGTGCAGTGGTTGTAGAACGCGTCGCTGCCGGTCTCGTAGAACCCGCAGGGGTTCATGACGGCGGTCGGGGTGTGAGCGGACGCGGCGGCCGCCACGGGGAGGCCGAGTGTGAGGGCTACGGCGCCTACGAGGGCCGGCAGCGAACGGCGAAGGCTCATGGGGCAACTCCTGCTGAGGACGTGGTGCTCACGCACCGACTCGCGCACCGACTGGTGCACACGGAGAGTGCCACAGCGAACACCCTCCGCGATCATGCGGTTCACGCGGGTCGCTCTCACGGGTGACGGAGTACACCGGATCGAGTGCTCACCGCGTGCGCAGGCGTTTGAGCTGCGGAATCCGCGTCCGCGACCACCCCTCCCTAGCCGCGCCCACCCCGTCACCGGCGCGCCCGGATCACACCTCACCCCCGCCCCCGCCCCCGCCCTTGGAACGACGCCCAGTCCCCTCCCCCGATCAACGCCCCCGAAGCACGCAGCATCACCGCCACCCGCGGCGCCGCCACGTACACCCACGCGCGCGCCGTCACTCCACCCAGGAGCGTCACCTCGCGCTCGACGCGCTCGTACAGGTTGCGGGGGTCGCCCGGCGCGTAGTCCTCCAGCACGTCGAGGTCGGCGATGACCCGGTCGTACGCGGACGGGAGCGGGGTGATCAACTCGCCGCGCACCGGGCCGCCTTCGGGTGCCTCCACCAGGTACGGATAGCCGGGCCCCTCGTAGAGAACCGCCCCCGGGAGCAGGGCGGGCGGCTCCGCCTCGACGCTGCCGCGCAGGTGGACGTCGTGGTTCGGCTCCCCCGGCCGCAGCGTCCCGTACACGAAGAACGGCAGCCGTTCCCTCTCCCGCCTCATGGGGCCGTCCCGCCTCATGGGGCCGTCCCGCCTCATGGGGCCGTCTCCCGCTCCACCCACTCCAGGTACGCCGCGCTCCCCCGCACGACGGGCGTCGCGATGATCTCGGGGGTGTCGTAGTCGTGGGCCTCGGTCAGCCAGGCCTCCAGTTCCTCGTACCGCGCGGCGGCCGTCTTGAACAGCACCTGCCACTCCTGTGCCGTCTCGACGGCGCCCTCCCATCGGTAGACGGAGGTGACGGGCCCAGCTATCTGCGCGCAGGCTGCGGCACGCGCCGCCACCGCGCCGCTCGCGAGGGCTTCCGCCTTCTGGGCCGTGTCGGTCGTGGTGAGCACGGTGAGCACCGCCGCCCGTGCGGGACCTGATTCCGTTGCGTACGTCGACGTCATGGGGCCGATTCTCGCCGCGCAGGGCGGGGAGCCTCTCACCGGCCTCCGACCTCCGGCCACCGACCACCGACCACCGCACCGAACACCCTCACGGCCGGCCGGGGCCACCGGCCAGGCCGAAGGTCCCGATCTCCGCTCCCCCACCCCGCTTACCCCTGTCTGTTACACAACGTCCCGTTTTCCGTGATGGACGCTTCCTACCGTCGGTAGTGCCATGAATCTTCCCTGCCCCCACCGCCGCCTCCTGCGCCGCGCCGCCCTTCTCGCCGGCACGGCGGCCGTCGCGCTGGCCGGATGCGGCAGCGTGGACGGGCTCGGCGCCGGTGAGCCCGCGCCGTCCGTGTCCGTACAGCCGCGCCCGGAACCGCTCTGGCCCGCCTGGACCAGTACGTCGTCCGAGGCACCCGGCGCCGACGCCGCCACCCACCAGCCGCCGCCGGAGCCGCTGGCAGGGCTGCCGAAGCTCGGCAGGGGCGGGCTCGGCGCGGAGGACTTCCGCAAGGTCCTGCGGGCCGATCCGCGGATGAAACCGCTGGCCGACCGCGGCGAGATCGACCGCCCCGGACAGGCCGGGCTCCGGCCTCCGCTCCTGACGGACCTGACCGGCGACGGGCGGCCCGAACTGCTCGTGGCCGCCGACACGGAGAGCGGACGCAGCCTCCTGGTCGCCTACAAGGAGCGCGAAGGCCGCGTGTACCCGATCCTGCTCACCTCCGGCAAGCGCGTGAGCGTCGAGACGCTCGGCCCCGACCTGCTGGTGCGCAGCCCGTGCGCGGACGGCGGCGAGCAGGCCGTGCGGTTCCACTGGGACGGGGTACGGATGTCCACGGTGAGCGACACCAAGAACTACAACAAGGCGCCGGACGGCGCCGACGGCTCATCGCCGTCACCGAAGCCCACGCCCAAGCCCACGCGCAAGCCCACTCCGGAGCCCACGGACAGCGACAAACCTTCGGACGGGCAGAGATGAGGGCCCTCGCCCAGCGCGTCCGCGCCGCGCTCAACGCCCTCGGTCTGCGCTGGAAGATCGCCGCGCTGCTCGCGCTCGGCTGCGCGGTCGTCGCCGTCGCCATCGGGGTCCTCATCCACCAGGCGCGCCTCGAACAGGTCTCCAAGACCGCCAGGTCGGGGGCGACCGCGCAGTTGGTGCGGGTGCGCCAGCTGTACGAGCTGACGGGCCAGGTGGACACCGGCGGCGAGGCCGATACGGACGCCGCTCTCGACGCGCCGGATCTGCCCGCATCGCTGCGGGCCGCCGCGCTGGACGGGCGGCGGACCACGTACCTCGACATGGGCGCCGCCGACCCCGTCGTATGGGCGGCGCGGCCGGTCGGCGACCATGTGCTCTCGGTGCGCGAACCGTTGGCCCAACAGGCCGATGAATTGGAGGAGTTCGACCAGCAGCTGGTGGCTTCGGGTGCCGTCGTCGTCATCCTCGCGGCGCTCGGCGGCGCCGCGCTTGCCAGCCGTCTCAGCCGCGAACTGCGGACCGCGGCGGCCACCGCGCGCCGGATCAGCCAGGGCGATCTGGACGCCCGTATCGACCATCCGCGACCGCCAGGCGGCCGGCCGGGCAAGGACGAGGTGGCCGAACTCGCCACCGCCGTCGACACGATGGCGGCGTCCCTGCAGCAGCGGCTCGAAGCCGAGCAGCGCTTCACCGCGGACGTCGCCCACGAGCTGCGCACCCCGCTGACCGGTCTGCACACCGCGGCCGAGCTGCTGCCGCAGAGCCGGCCCACGGAACTCGTGCGCGACCGGGTCCTCGCCCTGCGCACGCTCACCGAGGACCTGCTCGAAGTGGCGCGTCTCGACGCGGAGATGGAGCGCCCCGACCTGGCCACGCATCCGCTGGGCACGCTGACCGAGGGGATCGTGCAACGGTCGGGGTGCCCGGTGCGGTTCGCGGCGGAGAGCGACCCGTACGGCCGGGTGAACCCCGACGACGCTGCCGACCCTGCCGCCCCCGCCGACCCGGACGGTCGGGACGGTCGGGACGGTCGGGACGGTCGGGACGACACGCTCGTACGCACCGACGCGCGCCGCCTGGAGCGGATCATCGCCAACCTCGTCGCCAATGCCCGCAGGCACGGCGCCGACCCGGTGGACGTACGGGTGGCCGGGCCCGTGGTCACGGTCAGCGACCATGGGCCCGGCTTCCCCGAGCATCTGCTGAAGGACGGCCCCCGGCGCTTCCAGACCGGCGCTCGCGAGCGCGGTCAGGGCACGGGCCTCGGCCTGACGATCGCGTTCGGCCAGGCGCAGGCGATCGGCGCGCGCGTGGAGCTGAGCAACGCGGAGAGCGGTGGCGCGGTGGCGGAAGTACACCTGCCGACGGCGTGAGCGCGCTGCGCTTCGGCCTCAACTGCCGTACGGCCGGACCTCCTTCGCGCTCCGGAGGGCCCACGCCCACCAGTGGAGCTGGTCGAGCATGGACTTGGCGGCGGCGTTCGCGGCCGTCGGGTCCTTGTGGGTGCCGTCGTCGGCGAAGAGGGCGCCCGCGTTGTGGAAGGAGACGGTGTCGCGAATCGTCATGGTGTGCAGCTCGGCGAAGACCGGGCGCAGGTGCTCGACCGCGCGCAGACCGCCGGAGAGCCCTCCGTAGGAGACGAAGGCGAGGGGCTTGGCCTGCCATTCGGCGTTGTGCCAGTCGATGAGGCTCTTGAGGGACGCGGGGTAGGAGTGGTTGTACTCGGGGGTGAGCACGACGAAGGCGTCGGCGGCGGCCAGCTTCGGGGTGACCTTGGCGAGCTCGGCGAGCGTCTCGGCGGACGGGTTGAAGGAGAGCGCGGTCGGCAGGTGGGAGTCGGCGAGATCGATGACGTCCGCCTCGAAGTCCGTGCGTTCGCCGATCCGGGCCAGCAGCCAGTCGGCGACGATCGGCCCGAAGCGGCCCTCGCGGTTGCTCCCGACGACGACGGCGACGCGAAGGGGCGTGGCGGGGGTGGTGAGGGTGGCGCCGGGCGCGGTGGCCGTGGCGGCGGACGTGGGGTCAGCGGCACTCTTGTTCTGGGTCTTGTTCTGGGTCTTGTTCTGGGTCATGAGGAGAGCCTGATTGCTCAACCTAGGTTGAGGTCAAGCGCCTCTTTCCGCGAGTTCGGCGCGGGGCCCGCCGTACCGTGTGGACCATGACAACTCCCTCACCGCTGCAGCGGCTTGAGATCGACGGGCAGGCCGCCACCGCCGACCGGCTGCTGTGGTCCGCGCTCGGTGGCGTCGGGCACTTCACCGCGATGCAGGTCAGGGGTGGCGCGACGCGTGGGCTCGGGCTGCATCTGGAGCGGCTGGACTCGGCCACGCGTGAGCTCTTCGACCGGGAGCTCGACGGTGAGCACGTCCGCGAGCTCGTCCGGCACGTGCTCCGCGACGACATCGCCGACGCGTCCGTACGCGTCCACGTCCACGCACCCGACGGCGAGCCGTCCGTGACGGTCATCGTCCGGGCGCCGGGCGGGATGCCCGGGGGCGCGCAGGCCCTGCGGTCCGCCCCCTACCAGCGGCCCTTCCCGCACATCAAGCACCTGGGCGGCTTCGGGCAGGCCCGCCATGGAGAGCTCGCCAGGCGGGCCGGCTTCGACGACGCGCTGCTCACCGGGCACGACGGAACGGTCAGCGAGGGCGCCACCACGAACATCGCCTTCTACGACGGCACGGAGATCATCTGGCCGGACGCGCCCTGCCTGGCCGGCATCACCATGCAACTGCTCGAACCCCGCCTCCCGGCCGCCGGACTCCCCACCCGCCGGGCCCCGGTCACCCTCGCGAGCCTCTCCTCGTACACGGCGGCCTTCATCACCAACGCACGGGGCATCGCACCGGTGCGGCGGATCGACGACACGGAGTTCAAGGTCGACGAGACACTGATGGAGACGCTGGCGGGGCTCTACGCCGACGTGCCCCTGGACACCGTCTGAGGCGAACGCGGGTCTGCGGCGAGCCGAGGGCCGCAGCGGGTCACGGCCGGGGCGCGTCCGGCCCCGGGTCACCCATTCACAGGCGCCCAGCGTTCCCTTCGGGCGCTTCTCCGCGACACGCCGAGTGACCTGCTGGAACGTATCCGTCGAAGTGTCAGAAGCCGCTCCGGTACAGGGTTTCTGACCGTCTTTCAGGAGGCGTGCGCCGCCGAGTGCCACTTACCTCGGTACAGCGGGGTTCGACCGACGCAGCGGCACTTGGGGGTGCCGCGGGCCGTGCCCTCTGATGGCTCCTCGGAGGACAAGCACGATGCGCAAAGCCCGCCTGCTGACCACTGCCGCGCTCACCGTCGCATCGGCGGCGCTGCTGGCACCCGCAGCCGCCGCGACACCCGCCGCCGGTGGTGGCGGCCTGGAGGTCCACCCGACCACGGTCATGCCCGGCTCCACGGTCACCGTGAGCACCACCGCGTGCGGCAGCGACGGCTCCGCGTCGGGCGACGCAAGCGCCGTGGGCGCCGGCACGTTCACGCTCGCGCCCGGCTCGGACAAGGAGTACGAGGGGAGCGCGGCCGGTCAGTTCAAGGTGCCGCCATCGGCACAGCCCGGCACCTACGAGATCGTCGCGAAGTGCTCGGGTTCCGGCGCCGACGGCAAGCAGGTCACCGGTGACCTGGTCGTGACGATCACCTCGACCGCCGCCGCCCACGATCAACAGATCACCCCGAAGGGGCACGTGAAGACGGGGGTCGGCGGCGCTCTTGGCCCCGACCCCGTACAGACCGCGGCAGGTGTGGCGGCCCTTGCCGTCGCCGCCGCGGGCGGTACCTGGCTCCTGCATCGCCGGGCGAGAGGCGACAGGATCTGACGGACACCCTCCGCTGTCCACCGGTACCGCCAGCCCCCTCCCTCTCCGGGTCCGCCTGTCCCTCGTGGACCCGGAGGGGGAAGCGGGGACCGGCCTCCCCGAACCCTGAGAACCCCGAGGGGGACGAGTCGAGTGATGCGCAGGAAGAACCCCGGCAGGAAGAACCCCGGCAGAAAGCCGCAGGGCCGAAGACCGCTGGGCCGCAGGGCGCTGGGCGGAAGGCCGCTGGGCAGGAAAGCCGTCAACTCCGCCATAGGCACGGTCACCGTCCTGGCCCTGTGCTCCGGGGCATGGCTGCTGCGCAACGGCACCGAGTCCCGTCCGCCGCCCCAGCCGTCCGCCGCGCAGGCCGCTTCGGCGCAGCCGCACTCCGGCCACACCACGTCCGCCGACGCGCTCCCCCCGTCCCCGCCCGACCGGATCCGCATCCCCGCGATCCGGGTCAACGCGCCCCTGATGGGGCTCGGCCTCAATCAGCAGGGCAGTCTCGACGTACCGCCGCCGAAGAAGACGAACCTCGCGGGCTGGTACGAGTCCGGGACGACGCCCGGCGAGAACGGCACGGCCATCGTGGCGGGACACGTCGACAACGCCGACGGGCCCTCCGTCTTCTACGACCTGGGCGGTCTGACCAGGGGCCGCACCATCGAGGTCGAACGCAGGGACGGCAGCATCGCGGTCTTCACGGTCGACGCGAACGAGGTCTACGACGCGGAGAACTTCCCGGACGAGAAGGTGTACGGGGCGGCGGACCGGCCGGAGCTGCGGGTGATCACGTGCGGCGGCGACTATTCGCGGAAGACCGGCTACGAGGGCAACGTGGTGGTGTTCGCCCACCTGACGGGGGTGCGCTGACCCTCGGGCGGCGGGGGTGCGCCGGGGCGCCGGGGTGCGGCCCCCGGCTTGGGCCACGCGAGCTCAGGAGCTACGCGAGCCACTGTTCGTACGCCATCTTCGCCACCAGACCGAACACCGTGGTGAGCAGCACGATCCGGACGAAGCCGCTGCCCTTCTTGAGGGCGGTGTGCGCGCCGAGCATGCCGCCCGCGAGGTTGAAGACGGCCATCAGACCGGCCAGTTGCCACAGGACCGCGCCCTGCCAGGCGAACATCGCGAGGGCGCCCGCGTTCGTGCAGCAGTTGACGATCTTGGCGGTGGCCGAGGCGGACACCAGGTCGAGGTGGAGCACGGCGGTGAGCGCGAGCACCAGGAAGGTACCGGTGCCGGGCCCGATGAGCCCGTCGTAGAACCCGATGCCGAGGCCCGCGAGGCCGATGGCGGCGAGGATGCGCTTGGGCGAGGCGGGGCGGGCCGGCGGCGCGGTGCCGAAGGCGGGCCTGAAGATGACGAAGGCCCCGACGCCGAGCAGCACCACCATGATCACGGGCTTGAGCACCTCGGTGCTCATGCCGGCCGCGAAGAAGGCGCCGCCCATGGACCCGGCGAGCGCGGCAAGACCGATCCGTACGGCGGTGGGCACGTCGACCGGCGTCTTCCTGACGTAGGTCACCGCGGCGCCGGTCGTCCCGACGATGGCGACGGCCTTGTTCGTCCCCAGCGCGTGCGTGGCCTGGGTCCCGGCCGGCAGGCCGAGGAGCAGGGCGGGCAGGAGGAGCAGCCCCCCGCCGCCGACCACCGCGTCGATCCAGCCTGCCGCGAGGGCGGCGATGCAGAGGACGACGACGGTGGTCAGCGATATGTCGGGCATGATCGCGACCTTATGGAGAGAGTGATCACGTCGTCCATGACTTCAGGGAGAGTTGAGGGTTTCCAGAGGTTGCAGAGGTTCCGGAGGCTTTCTGGGGTTGCGGAGGCTTCCGGGGGTTCCGGAGGCTTCCGGGGGTTCCGGAGGCTTTCTGGGGTTGCGGAGGCTTCCGGAGGCTTCTGGTCCGGTTCTCCTACGCCCCCTACGGCGCCGCCTGCGGTGCCGGGACCCCCGCCGGGGCGCGGTCGGGCGCCGGTGGTGCCGCCGGGTCGACGGTGAGGGCGAGGGCGGTGGCGATCAGCGCGCTCGCTCCCGCGAGGCCCGTCGCCAGCTTGCGGCGGGCTTGCAGGGTGGGGCCCTGGGCCGGGCCCACTGGTCTACGGTGACGTCCCACGTCAGCCCCTCTCAGAAGGTGAAACACTCGGCATGGATGCGCTCCTGGGGCACACCGGCCCGTACGAGCGCGGCGGTGGCGGATGACGCCATCCCGGGCGGGCCGCACAGATAGACGTCGTGCTCCGCCAGGTCCGGGATCAGATTGCGCAGGGCCTGCGGGGCGAGCGGGTCGAAGGAGGCGTCGGAGCGCCCGAGCAGATAGTGCAGCCCCGCTCCCCTGCTCCTGGCGATCTCCTCCAGCTCCGCCCGCAGTACGAGTTGCTCCGCGCTGCCCGCCCGGTAGAGCAGCGTGATGTCCCCGGGCCCGCCCGGCAGCGTCTCGAACAGCGCCCGCATCGGGGTGATCCCCACCCCGCCCGCGAGCAGCAGCACCTTCCGCTTCGTACGCCGGTGCGCGGTCAGCGCCCCGAAGGGCCCCGTGGCGAGCACCCGCGTCCCCGGCTTCAGGCGCCGCATCCGCCGCGTGTGGTCGCCGATGGCCTTCACGGTGATCCGGAGGGTGTCGTCGCGCACGGGCGCGGACAGCGAGAACGGCAGCGCGGTGCGCCAGAGCCTGCGCCGCAGGAAGCGCCAGCGGAAGAACTGGCCGGGCTCGGCGCGCAGTTCGTCGAGCCCGATGCCCTGCATCACGACCGACACGACGCCGGGCCCTTCGTCCCGTACGTCGATGACGCGCAGGCTGTGCTTCAGCGCCTGCCGCACGGGTACGACGACGCGGTACCAGACGAGCAGCACCGCGACCGTCGCGTGCAGCATCGACCACGCCCACACCGTCAGGATGCCGCCCGCCACGTCGGGCCCCGCGAGCTGGTGCACGAAGGCGAGCGCCGCGCCGAGATAGGTCAGCATGTGCACGGCCTGCCAGGTCTCGTGCGGGACGCGGCGGCGCATCGCGCGCGCCGATGTGACGCCGACGGCGAGCAGCAGGGCGGTGCCCGCGCAGGCCAGGGCGAGGCCTGGGTAGCCGAGCAGGTCGAGGCCCGCGCTGAGGAGGTCGGTGTCGGCGTGGACGGCGTATCCGCACAGGGCGAGCAGGGCGTGGCCCAGGCACAGGCTGAGCACGTAGCGACCGCCGAGGGCGTGCAGCCGGGCGAGCCGGTCGGCGCCGACGCCGTGCTCGACCGCGGGCACGCGGGCCATCAGGAAGAGCATGACGAGGACGCCGTAGCCGGCGAGCAGTCCGGTGAGGTGGGCTCCGGTCGCGAAGAGCACGTCGAGCCGGGCCGAGGGTTCGGCTTGCACGGCCCAGAGCGCGGTGACGGCGAGGCCTACGCCGAGGATGCCGTTGCGGAGGGTGGTGGGGGTGAGGCGGATCGGGGTGGCGGGGGTGGCGGGTGTTCGGGGCCGCGGTGGCTTCGCGGGCATGGGCGGAACCGTCGAAACCGGCGAAACCGGGGGCCCCTCCGTCTGCCGCAGGTATGCGGCCAGGGCGGGGTAAGCGTCAAGGCGGGAATCGGCTACGTCGGTGGTCACCGCCGCAGACTAGGCGCGGGGCGGGGGCGGAAGTGGCTGGTCAGGCGGATACTGCTGATCCTTAAGGCGGGCTTGAGGATTGCCTCAACGGCGGTTAAGCCGGTGCGGTTCTGGTCCGTCGTAGGGGGCGGGGCCGCGCCGGTATGTCCGTCCTCGCTATCGTCCGGTACCCGCCGGGCTACTTCGCCCCCGGAACGCCGCGAACCGTGCTCCGGGCAGACATACCGCCACGTCCCCTCACGTCGGACTGCCGACTGCGGCCATTCGACGGCTGATGAATGGCACTACGGGGCAATCGGATGCGGGGCAATCGGGCGGGTGGGTGGGAGAGGCCCGTTCGGCAAGAGTCGGATGCGGGGCGAACCAAGGCCCCCGGCCAGGACCCTCACATCCAGCCCCGGCGCCCGCTGAGGGCAGCGTTCCCCCTGGGAAACAGACAAGATGCCGCCGGGTAACACCACCCCCGCACGCTGCCGTACATGACCTCATCGACCCCGAGCCCCGCACCCCCCGTGGTGGTGATCGGCAGCGGCCTCGCCGGCGTCCGGCTCGCCCAGCGCCTCGGGGGCGACGGCGATGGCACCTCCGGGGTCACCCTCATAGGGGAGGAACCCCACGCCCCGTACAACCGCGTTCTCCTCGCCGATGTCCTCTCCGGCCGCCTCGCCCCCGAGGTCATCGGCCTGCCTCCCGCCCCCGGCGAGTTCCTCCGCACCCGCGCCGTCCGCGTCGACCGCGCCGACCGGCTCGTGCACTGCGCGGACGGCAGCGTCGTCCCGTACGGCACCCTCGTCCTCGCGACCGGCTCGAACCCCGTGCTTCCACCCCTGCGGGGCCTCTTCGAGCCCGGCGCCACCGAACTGCCGCGCGGCGTGCACGCCTTCCGGACCATGGACGACTGCCTAGCCCTGTCCAAGGCCGTCGTACCCGGAACCCGGGTAGTCGTCATCGGTGGCGGCCTCCTCGGCGTATCGGCCGCCCGCGCGCTCGCCGTGCGGGGCGCCCAGGTCGTCCTCACCCAGCAGGGCGACCGCCTCATGGAGCGCCAGCTCGACCCGGCCGCGAGCGCGCTGGTCCACCGGCACCTCACCGAGCTCGGCGTGGAAGTGCACACCGAGTGCCGCGTACGCGGGGTGCGGCAGGGCGACGGCGCAATCCGCTCGGTGGAGCTCGCCGACGGCTACGTACTCGGCACCGACCTCACCGTCCTCGCCTGCGGTGTCCGCCCCCGCACGGGTCTCGCGCAGGCCGCGGGCCTGGACGTGCGCCGCGGCATCATCGTGGACGACGAGCTGCGTACCTCCGACCCGCACATCCGCGCCATCGGCGACTGCGCCGAGCACTCCGGCGAGGCCCGCTGCCTCGCGGCGCCCGCCCTCGAGCAGGCCGATGCCCTCGCCGATGCCCTGCTCTCGCCGCGTGACGCCCGCCCCTACGCCGGCACCCGCGCCCTCACCCGCCTCACCCTGCACAACGGACGTCCCGGCTCCGCTCCCCTGGACCTGGCGGCCTTCGGCGACCCCGAGCACCGGCCCGACGACGACGTCGTCCAGCTCGCGGACGCCACCCGTGGCACGTACCGCAAGGTCGTCGTCCGCGGTGACCGGCTCGTCGGCGGCGTGCTGCTCGGCGAGCTGACCGCCGTCGGCGCGCTCGCCCGCGCCTGGGAGGCCGACGACCCGCTGCCCGACGACGGCAGCCCCCTGCTCCACCTGCTCACCACCGACGGAGGCCTCTGAGATGCCCACGGACACCCCCAGCCCCCGCCACGGCGCGCACGACAACACCATCGTCCTTGTCGGGCACGGCATGGTCGGCCAGCGCTTCCTGGAGGCCATCGCCGCCCGCGGTCTCACCGACAACCACCGCGTGGTCGTCCTGTGTGAAGAGCCTCGGCCCGCCTACGACCGCGTACAGCTCACCTCGTACTTCGCGGGCCGCACGCCCGACGAACTCTCCCTGACCGACCCGGAGTTCATCGAGAAGCACGGCATCGAGCTGTACGTCGGAGACCCCGCCGAGAGCGTCGACCGCGACGCGAGGACCGTCACGGCACGCTCCGGGCAGACCTTCGCCTACGGCACCCTCGTGCTCGCGACCGGCTCCTTCCCCTTCGTGCCGCCGGTGCCGGGCAAGGACACCACGGGCTGCTTCGTCTACCGCACGATCGAGGACCTGCTCGCCATCGAGGAGTACGCGAAGACGTACGCCACGACCGGCGCCGTGGTGGGAGGCGGACTGCTCGGACTGGAGGCGGCGGGCGCACTGCGCGGCCTCGGACTCGCCACGCATGTCGTCGAGTTCGCGCCACGGCTGATGCCCGTACAGGTCGACGAGGGCGGTGGCGCCGCGCTCCTGCGCACCATCACCGGCATGGGCCTGACCGTGCACACGGGCGTCGGCACCCAGGAGATCGTCGGTACGGAGGGTGCCGTCAGCGGGATGAAACTGTCGGACGGCAGTGAACTCGCCACCGATCTCGTCGTGTTCTCCGCAGGTATCCGACCCCGCGATCAACTCGCCCGCGACTGCGGCCTTTCGGTGGGCGAGCGCGGCGGCATCACCGTCGACGAGCAGTGCCGCACCAGCGACCCCTCCGTGTACGCGATCGGCGAGTGCGCCCTGGCGTCGGACGGCCGGGTCTACGGTCTGGTCGCGCCCGGCTACGAGATGGCCGAGACCGTCGCCGCCTCGATCGCCACGGAGGAGTCGAGTTTCACCGGCGCCGATCTCTCCACCAAGCTGAAGCTCCTCGGCGTGGACGTCGCCTCCTTCGGCGACGCGCACGGCGCGACCCCGGACTGCCTGGACGTCGTCTACTCCGACTCGCGCTCGGGCACGTACAAGAAGCTGGTCATCGGGTCGGGCGGCGAGCTGCTCGGCGGTGTCCTGGTCGGTGACGCGGAGGCGTACGGCGTGCTGCGGCCGATGACCGGGAGCGTGCCGCCGGTCTCGCCGGAGCAGCTGGTCCTTCCCGCGGGCGCGGGCGCCCCGGTGGCGATCGGACCGTCCTCGCTGCCGGACTCCGCGGTCATCTGCTCCTGCCACAACGTCACCAAGGGCGCGATCCGCGGCGCCGTCACGGAACACAGCTGCACCACCGTGCCCGAGGTCAAGAAGTGCACCAAGGCCGGTACCGGCTGCGGCAGTTGTGTGAAGGTGCTCGGCCAGTTGGTGAACGACGAGCTGGAGGCGTCGGGCGTCGAGGTCGACAAGGGCCTGTGCGGCTGCTTCGCCCAGACGCGTCAGGAGCTGTACGAGATCGTCCACACCCTGGGGATCACCTCCTACCGCCAACTCCTGGACTCGCACGGCCGCGAGTCCGCCCGTGGCACGGAGGGCTGCGAGACCTGCAAGCCGACGGTCGGCTCGATCATCGCCTCCCTTGCCCCGACGATCGGCGCCGACGGCTACGTACTCGAAGGCGAGCAGGCCTCGCTCCAGGACACGAACGACCACTTCCTCGCCAACCTCCAGAAGAACGGCTCCTATTCGGTCGTGCCGCGCATTCCCGGCGGCGAGATCACCCCGGAGAAGCTGATCGTGATCGGCGAGGTGGCCAAGGACTTCGGTCTCTACACGAAGATCACCGGCGGCCAGCGCATCGACATGTTCGGCGCACGCGTGGAACAACTGCCGCTTATCTGGACCCGGTTGGTGGACGCCGGCTTCGAGTCGGGCCATGCGTACGGGAAGTCGCTACGGACGGTGAAGTCGTGCGTCGGGCAGACCTGGTGCCGTTACGGCGTGCAGGACTCGGTCCGGATGGCGATCGACCTGGAGCTGCGCTACCGCGGCCTGCGCTCCCCGCACAAGCTGAAGTCGGCCGTCTCCGGCTGCGCCCGCGAGTGCGCGGAGGCCCAGTCCAAGGACTTCGGTGTGATCGCCACGTCGAGCGGCTGGAACCTGTACGTGGGCGGCAACGGTGGCGCGACTCCGCGCCACGCGGACCTGCTCGCGCAGGATCTGAGCGACGCCGAACTGGTGCGTCTCATCGACCGGTTCCTGATGTTCTACATCCGCACGGCGGACCGCCTTGAGCGCACATCGACCTGGCTGGAGCGGATCGAGGGCGGCCTCGACCACGTACGGGACGTGGTCGTGCACGACTCGCTCGGACTCTGCGCCGAGCTGGAGGCCCTGATGGCCGACCACGTGGCGCACTACCGCGACGAGTGGTCCGAGACCATCAACGACCCCGAGCGCCTCGCGCGGTTCGTGTCCTTCGTGAACGCGCCGGACGTCCCGGACCCGACCGTGAGCTTCGTCCCCGAACGGGACCAGATCAAGCCCGACCTGCCGCTGCTGTCCATCGGCTCCCGCCCTCGCGACCTGGAAGGTGCCGCATCCTGATGAGCATTCAACTCCACTTGGAAGACGCCTGGTTCGAGGTCTGTGACCGCGCGCATCTCCAGCCGGGCCGCGGCATCGCCGCACTGCTCCCCGACGGCCGTCAGGCCGCACTCTTCATCGACCGCGCGGGCCGCGCGTACGCGATCGACAACCGCGACCCGTTCACGGGCGCCGCGGTGCTCTCGCGCGGCCTGCTCGGCGCGGCGGCCGGCCGGCCGTTCGTCGCCTCACCGCTCCTGAAGCAGCGGTTCGACCTGGAGACGGGGCGGTGCCTGGACGACGACTCGGTGACGGTCCAGACGCACCGGGTCAGGCTGGCCTAGCAGTCAGCCGCAATTTACTTGACCGAGCGTTCCAGATAGATCTAGTCTCCTCCTCGTGGCCAGGACCAAGGAATTCGATCCGGACGCCGCGCTCCAGTCGGCCCTAGAGCTGTTCTGGCGGCGCGGCTACGAGGCGACGTCGATGGCCGACCTCGTCGAGGAGCTCGGCATCGGACGCGCCAGCATCTATGCGACGTTCGGCAACAAACACGAGCTGTACCTGAAGGCACTGGAGCGGTACGCCGATCTCCAGAACCCGCGGCTGCTCGCGGAGCTCTCGCAGCCGGGCCCCGCGCTGCCCGCCGTCCGCTCGGTGGTCCGCCGCTTCGGGGCCGAGGCGGCCTCCGACGCCGCGCGCCTGAACGGCTGTTTCATCACCAACACGGCGGCCGAGCTCGGCCCGCACGACGACGCGGCGAGCCGCTGCGTCGAGCGCAGCTGGGAGCACATGGAGACGCTGCTGCACTCCGCGCTCGTGCGCGCCCAGGCGCAGGGCGAACTCCCGGAGGACCGCGACCCGCTGGCCCTCGCGCGCATGCTGCTGACCCTGATGCAAGGGGTGCGGGTGGTCGGCAAGGCCTCCAAGGACCCGGCGCGGGTGCGGGACGCGACGGAACAGGCGCTGAGCCTGCTCGCCTGAGCTCCGCTTGCTCAATCTCCCTGGCCTCTTTTTTGATGCCCTAATACTGAATCGATCGTTCAAGAAAAGAGTTCCGTGATGTCTTCAGCACCGCGTACCCGCTTCGCAGGACGCACCGCCCTCGTCACCGGCGCCGGCTCCGGTCTCGGCCGTGCCATGGCGCTCGCGTTCGCCGCCGAGGGCGCGAACGTCGTCGTCGCGGGGCGCACCGAAGGCCCCCTCAAGGAGACCGTGGGCCTCATCGAGGACGCGGGCGGCACGGCGCTCGCCGTCCCGGCCGACGTCTCGCGCTCCGGCGACCTCGCGGCGCTCGTCGAGGCCACCGTCGAGCGGTTCGGCTCACTGGACGTGGCCGTCAACAACGCGGGCGTCCTGCGCGCCGGGCAGCCGGTCGTGGAGCTGCCCGAGGAGGACTGGCGGACGATGCTCGACATCAACGTCACCGGCGTACTGCTCGCCCTCCAGGCCGAGGTGAAGCAGATGCGCACGCAGCCCGGCGGCGGGGCGATCGTGAACGTCTCCTCCAACCTCGGTCCCCACACCAGCCTTCCGGGCACCATCGGCTACGGCGCCACCAAGGCGGCCGTCTCCGCGCTGACCAAGGGCGCCGCCATCGAGAACATCCGGGACGGGATACGGATCAACGCGGTGAGCCCCGGTTCCGCCGACACCAGCATGTCGCTGCGCCAGGGCGAGAGCCCGGCCGAGCGCACGGAGCGCATGAAGAGCGCAACGCCGCTCGGCCGCGTATCGACGACGGAAGAGGTCGCCGCCGCCGTGCTCTACCTCGCCTCGGCCGAGTCGGCGTCCGTGGTGGGCGCGGACTTGGTGGTCGACGGAGGCGCCGCGGCCTGAGCCCCTCCCTCACCCGCGTCAGGGCCGACTCCGCCTACGCCACGGCCGGCCCTACGCACGTCGTGGCCTGCACCACCCGCGTCACGGCTGGCCCCGCCACCGTCGCGGCCAGCCCCGCCCACGTCACGGCCGGCCCCGCCCACGTCACGGCCGGCCCAACCCGCCTCTCGGCTGGCCCCGCCACCGTCACGACCTGCCCTGCCCTGCCCTGCCCACGTCCAGTCACCGTCCTGATCCCCGAGGTGGAACCGGCCCACGTCTGGCAACGCCTGCTCCAGAACCAACGCGGCGCGGTCCTCGCCCACGCCGTCCGCCGGGACACGGACGCGGTCATCTGCCGCCTGCGGTTCCGCCTTGCGGCGGGGCGCGGACGGTCCTAGCGTCGCGCCATGAGCGGACGTACGGGAGCTACGGGCAACGGGGGCGGCCGGGGCGGCGCGGACCGCCAGGGCCACGCGGGCAGCTCGGGCAGCGCGGACAGCGCCGGCAGCGCGGGGAAGAGGATCACCGAGAAGCTGTCGTCCGATGCGCTGCGCGAGGCGACGGGCAAGGACTGGCCGCAGTGGTTCGCGGCGCTCGACGCCTGGGGCGCCACCTCCCGCAACCACACGGAGATCGCCCGGCACGTCCGCGAGGAACATGGCGTCGACGGCTGGTACGCCCAGTCCGTGGCCGTCGGCTACGAGCAGGAGCGGGGTCTGCGCGAGGTCGGCCAGAGCAGCACGGGCGAGTGGCGGACGAGCGGTAGCAAGACGATCGACGCGTCGGCGGCGCGGGTCATCGAGGCCTTCACGGACGACGCCGTACGCCGCCGCTGGCTCCCCGACGCGGAGATCTCCCTCCGCACGCACCGCCCCGCCAAGTCGGTGACCGCCGATTTCAAGGACGCGACGGGCGCCACCAGCCGTCTCTCCGTGGGCGTGACCGTCAAGGGCCCGGCGAAGACACTGGTGGGCGTCCGGCACGAGAAGCTGGCGGACGCGGCGGAGGTGGCGGCGTACAAGGCGTTCTGGCGCGAGCGCCTGGCCGAACTCAAGTCCCTGCTGGAGAGCGCCGAGTAGCCCCACCCACCCCCGGAATTCGGTCGCATATGCCTTTCGCTGCGTCCATCGGCCCCGGTTCCACGGAAGTCATGCGGTAAGGCCCCGGCAACCGTGAGCGGCCCGGGGCACGGGAGACCGGACGGAGTCGACATGGTGGAGCAGGGCGGGCGCGGGAGCGCCGCCGGTCTGGCGGAGGACCCGGCGGATCTGGCGTACCGCGCGATGCTGGCCCACGGGCTGAACTGTCCCCGCTGCCAGTGCAACTGGCGCGATTGCCCTACCCGCCGGGCCCTGGCTGCCATACTCCGCGAGGCACGCCGCTGACGCCCACGGGCAGCGCGAGGCCGTCCAGGCCGCCGAGAAACCAGGCACGTAGGGCAAGTAGGAAATGAAGCGATGACATTGCATTCCGATGTGGCCGAGCTACTCGCGGAGGCCGGCCTCGTCGACGTGGACGCGGACGTGGACGCGGACGTGGACGTCGACGAGGCCGTCCCGGACGACCACGCCCGAACGTCCGCGTACCTCCGCGTCGTCTCGGTCGTCGCTGCCTCGCAGAGCCGCGACCGGGACCGCGCAATCGTGGCCACGATCCTGCGCGACCCCGACGCGAGCGGAGCCAAGACGGCGGTGGTCGCCCTCGTGGACAGGATCGCGTGGAAGGTGAGCGGTCCCGCCGAGTTCCGGCAGTGGTCGGACGGCCTGCTGCCGGAGATCGACCGGCTCCCCGTCGAAAGCTTCCGCGACTTCATCCGCCGCCGCATCCACGACTGGCTGTTCTGCCTCTCCGTCGAGCAGGACGGCCACGCGCCGACACCGGCCGAGTTGGCCGAGGTCACGGACTGGATGCAGCGCCACCTCGCCGAGTGGTCGACGTCGCCCGCGGTACTCGCCGTGGTCGCCGAGTCGGCCCGCACCAGGAAGACCCGGAACATCGCGAAGAACCGGTCCAGGAGCCGCGAGCTGAGAACGACCGAAGAGGCAGCTCCCCCGCACAGGGAACTGCCCCTTCGTGGTGAACCGGGACCGACGCCGCATCGGTGAGGGTCGGGGACACGGCATCGGCCCCGGAGTATTAACCGGTGGCCCATCAGGCCCTCAGGCCCTCAGGCCTTCAGGCCTTCAGGTCCTCAGGCCTACCGGTGGTCGCTGCCCGCCGACTCGGAAGCCGCGCGCCCCGCTTCGAGGCGGGCCACCGGGATCCGGAACGGGGAGCAAGAGACGTAGTCCAGGCCCACCTCGTGGAAGAAGTGCACGGACTCCGGGTCGCCGCCGTGCTCGCCGCAGACGCCGAGCTTCAGGTCGGGGCGGGTGGCACGGCCGGCCTTGACCGCGTCCTTCACCAGCTTGCCCACGCCGTCCTTGTCGATGGTCTCGAAGGGGGAGACACCGAAGATGCCCTTCTCCAGGTAGGCGGTGAAGAACGAAGCCTCCACGTCGTCCCGCGAGAAGCCCCAGACCGTCTGCGTGAGGTCGTTCGTGCCGAAGGAGAAGAACTCGGCCGCCTCCGCGATCTGGTCCGCCGTCAGAGCCGCACGCGGCAGCTCGATCATGGTGCCGAGCGCCAGCTTCAGCGCCACGCCCGTCGTCGCCTCGACCTCCGCGATGACCTGCTCGGCCTCCTCGCGGACGATCTCCAGCTCCTGGACCGTGCCGACGAGCGGAATCATGATCTCCGCACGCGGGTCACCCTTGGCGTTCTTGCGCTCGGCAGCCGCCTCGGCGATCGCCCGTACCTGCATGGTGAACAGGCCGGGGATCACCAGGCCCAGGCGTACGCCACGCAGGCCCAGCATCGGGTTCTGCTCGTGCAGGCGGTGCACCGCCTGGAGCAGGCGCAGGTCGTTCTCGTTGGCGTCCTTGCGGGATTCGGCCAACGCCACCCGGACGGAGAGCTCCGTGATGTCCGGCAGGAACTCGTGCAGCGGCGGGTCCAGGAGGCGGACGGTGACCGGAAGGCCGTCCATCGCCTCGAAGAGCTCCACGAAGTCACGCTTCTGGAGCGGCAGGAGCTCCTTGAGGGCGTCCTCGCGCTCGCCGTCCGCGTCGGCGAGGATCAGCCGCTCGACCATCTCGCGGCGCTCACCGAGGAACATGTGCTCGGTGCGGCACAGGCCGATGCCCTGGGCGCCGAAGCGGCGGGCGCGCAGCGCGTCTTCCGCGTTGTCGGCGTTGGCGCGCACCCGCAGGCGGCGCACCCGGTCCGCGTACGCCATGATCCGGTGCACGGCGCCGACCAGCTCGTCGGCGTCGTCGGCGCCGGCGTGCATGCGGCCCTCGAAGTACTCGACGACCGGCGACGGCACGACGGGCACCTCACCGGCGTAGACCTTGCCGGTCGAGCCGTCGATGGAGACGACGTCGCCCTCTTCGATGACCACACCGCCGGGGGCCGTCAGGCGGCGCCGCTTGGTGTCGACCTCGATCTCCTCGGCGCCGCAGACACAGGTCTTGCCCATGCCGCGGGCGACGACGGCGGCGTGCGAGGTCTTGCCGCCGCGAGAGGTGAGGATGCCCTCGGCCGCGATCATGCCGTCGAGGTCGTCGGGGTTGGTCTCACGGCGGATGAGGATGACCTTCTCGCCCGAACGCGACCACTTGATGGCCGTGTACGAGTCGAAGACCGCCTTGCCGACCGCGGCACCGGGTGACGCGGCGATGCCCCGGCCGAGCTGCTCACCCTTCGCGGTCTCGTCGAAGCGCGGGAACATCAGCTGGGCGAGCTGAGCGCCGTTGACGCGCTGCAGCGCCTCGGCCTCGTCGATCAGGCCCTGGTCGACGAGCTGCGTCGCGATGCGGAAGGCGGCACCGGCGGTGCGCTTGCCGACGCGGGTCTGCAGCATCCACAGCTGGCCGCGCTCGATGGTGAACTCGATGTCGCACAGGTCCTTGTAGTGCGTTTCGAGGGTCTCCATGATCTGCATGAGCTGGTCGTACGACTTCTTGTCGATCTGCTCGAGATCCGCGAGCGCGACGGTGTTGCGGATGCCCGCCACCACGTCCTCGCCCTGCGCGTTCGTCAGGTAGTCGCCGTACACGCCCTGGTGGCCGCTGGCCGGGTCGCGGGTGAACGCGACGCCCGTACCGGAGTCGGGGCCGAGGTTGCCGAAGACCATGGAACAGATGTTGACCGCGGTGCCCAGGTCGCCGGGGATGCGCTCCTGGCGGCGGTAGAGCTTCGCGCGGTCGGTGTTCCAGGACTCGAAGACCGAGCGGATCGCGAGGTCCATCTGCTCGCGCGGGTCCTGCGGGAAGTCGCGGCCGGCCTCGGTCTTGACGATCTTCTTGAACTTCGTGACCAGCTTCTTCAGGTCCGCGGCCTCCAGGTCGGTGTCGACCTTGACCTTCTTGGCGGCCTTGGCGGCCTCCAGGGCGTCCTCGAAGAGCTCGCCGTCGACGTCCAGGACGGTCTTGCCGAACATCTGGATGAGGCGGCGGTAGGAGTCCCACGCGAAGCGGTCGTCGCCGGACTGCTTGGCGAGGCCGGTCACCGACTTGTCGGAGAGCCCGATGTTCAGGACGGTGTCCATCATTCCGGGCATCGAGAACTTGGCGCCCGAGCGGACCGAGACGAGCAGCGGGTCATCGGCCTGACCGAGCTTCTTGCCCATGGTCTTCTCGAGGGCGTCGAGGTGCGCGCTCACCTCGTCGCGCAGCTCGACCGGCTCCTCGCCGCTGGCGAGGTAGGTCTTGCAGGCCTCTGTGGTGATCGTGAAGCCCGGAGGGACGGGCAGCCCGAGGTTGGTCATCTCGGCGAGGTTCGCGCCCTTCCCGCCGAGAAGGTCCTTGAGGTTCCTGTTGCCCTCGGTGAAGTCGTAAACGAACTTCACCGCCGCATCGCTCGCGTCGTTCGCGTCGTTCTGCGCTACGTGGGGATCTTTGTTTTCCGACACGGGTCTCGACTCCTCGAGGACTCGGTGGCTGCCCTGACGGCGAGGAACATACCCAGATCGAAGGCGCATGGGTACGTCCACTTGTGCGTCATGCGGCCGTAACCACCCGTCCGCCAGTAGATCGAAAGTGACTCAGCGGTAGCTGGAGGGACGATCATTCGTTCAACTCTTGAAGACGTGACGCCCGTAGACCCGGCGTTTTGCTCAGATGAGCGGATCATTCTCAGATGTGAGTTCACCTCGTGAATGATCGAGCGGTGGCACTGAGTGCCACCCCTTGGAGAAGTGCAGTCACCCTGAAACCGCTCATCTGAGCGCAACGCCTATCAGGGGTGGCGAGAATCACGCCGTTTGAAGCGGCTGGATGTCAGCATCCGGACGCGTGGCGAGACGATTCGCGCGTCGGTCTGACCGCGTCGGACGCCGTCGGCCCCCGTCGGACGCCGCTCGCGCGTCGAGCGGGGAAGGGAACGCCGACAGAACGGCCCGCGGCGCACCGCGGGCCGGGAAACGGGAAGGGTGTTCAGGCCAAATCTCGCGCGGGGGGCGGTTCAGCCGCCCGACGTGTCCAGCTCCGCGTCCTCGCTGATGCCCGCGCAGTCGTACGGGTCCTTCAGCCAGCCGTCCGGCAGGACGACGCGGTTGTTGCCCGACGTGCGGCCACGCGGACCGTCCGCTCCCGCGGGCCACCCCTGGTCGAGGTCCAGCTCGCCGAGCCCGTCCTCCAGCTCCGCGAGCGACGAGGTGATCGCGAGACGCTTGCGCATCTCCGAGCCGACCGCGAACCCCTTCAGGTACCAGGCCACGTGCTTGCGGAAGTCGATGACACCGCGCGCCTCGTCACCGATCCACTCGCCGAGCAGGGCCGCGTGCCGCAGCATGACGGCGGCGACCTCGCGCAGGTCGGGTGCCTTGGGCGCGCCCGTGCCCTCGAAGGCGGCGACCAGGTCGCCGAAGAGCCAGGGGCGGCCGAGGCAGCCGCGGCCCACGACGACGCCGTCGCAGCCGGTCTCGTTCATCATCCGCACCGCGTCGGCGGCGGACCAGATGTCGCCGTTGCCGAGCACCGGGATCTCGGGGACGTGCTCCTTGAGGCGGGCGATGGCGTCCCAGTCGGCGGTGCCGCCGTAGTGCTGGGCGGCGGTGCGGCCGTGCAGGGCGATCGCCGTGACGCCCTCCTCGACGGCGATGCGGCCCGCGTCGAGGAAGGTGATGTGCTCGTCGTTGATGCCCTTGCGCATCTTCATCGTGACGGGCAGGTCCCCGGCGCCGCTGACGGCCTCACGGAGGATCGCGCGAAGCAGCGGCCTCTTGTACGGGAGCGCGGAGCCGCCGCCCTTGCGGGTGACCTTGGGGACGGGGCAGCCGAAGTTGAGGTCGATGTGGTCGGCGAGGTTCTCCTCGGCGATCATGCGGACCGCCTTGCCGACCGTCGCGGGGTCGACGCCGTACAGCTGGATGGACCGGGGCTTCTCGGTCTCGTCGAAGTGGATCAGCTGCATGGTCTTCTCGTTGCGCTCGACCAGCGCCCGCGTGGTGATCATCTCGCTGACGAAGAGGCCCTTGCCCCCGCTGAACTCCCGGCACAGCGTCCGGAACGGCGCGTTCGTGATGCCCGCCATGGGCGCGAGCACGACGGGCGGCCGCACGGCGTGCGGGCCGATCTGAAGCTGGGGCTCCATGGCGGGGGAATCCTCCGGGGCGAGCTGTGCTGAAGCGTGGGCAGACCTCTTATTGTCCCCCATTCGCGCGCGTGCCCTCACGCGCGGCCACATGGGTACCCGCGCGGCTGCCCACACCCCCGGCCCGCACCAGCCGGTGCAGCTCCTCCGTGGCCGCCTGCGAGCGCGCGTCCGCCGGGACGTACGTCCCCAGGCGCGGGCCCTCGGCCGGACCGAGCCACAGCCCGTGGTACGTGAAGTGCAGCGGCCCCACGACCGAGTTGTTGAACCGTTTGGACTGGTCAACCGCCTGCATCACCTCGTGCCGCTCCCACAGTTCGCAGAAGGCGGGCGATGCCTTGCGCATCCTCCTGAGCAGCGTCTTCCACGCCGGGTCCGCGAGATGCCCGGCCATCCGCGCCCGGAACCTCGCCACCATCCTGCGCATCGTCTCCTCCCGGTCCTCCATGGCGGCCTGCCAGGCGGGGTGCGTGAAGGTCAGCCACATGCAGTTGCGGTCCTCGGGCGGCAGCACGTCGAGGTCGGTGAGGAGGTTCGCGTACGTCGCGTTGCAGGCCAGGATGTCGTAGCGGGAGTTCTGCACGCATGCCGGGTACGGCTCCAGCTGCGTGACGATGCGCAGCAGGCCCTGCGGGACCGAGGCGATCTCGGCGGCCGGGGAGGGGTCGGCGGTGCCCGCCAGTTGGAAGAGGTGGGCGCGCTCGCCGGCGTCCAGCATCAGGGCGCGGCACAGCGCGTCGAGCACCTGGGCCGAGACGTGGATGGCGCGGCCCTGCTCCAGCCACGTGTACCAGGTGACGCCCACCGTGGAGAGGTGCGCGACCTCCTCGCGGCGCAGGCCCGGCGTGCGGCGGCGCGGGCCGCGGGGCAGGCCCGCCTGCTCCGGGGTGATGCGCTCGCGGCGGCTGCGCAGGAAGTCGGCGAGCTCGCTGCGGCGGATGCGGTCGGGCTGCTGCGGCGTCGGCACTGCGGTGTCCATGGGATCAGCTTGCCCGCCCGGTGACTGCCCCGGCGACCCTGTTTCCAGGTAGTACAGGTACCAGGATAAACAGACTCTGGTACCAGGCTGGTGATACGACGACCGTCGTACTCGTGAACCTCACGAACGCCACCGCCTGCACCCTGAAGCCCACCACGCCGCCCTGCGGGCCCACGTCGGCCGGCGGGCCCGCGCCCACCGACCAGCCCGCGCCCACCGACCAGCCCGCGCCCACCGACGAGCCCGCGCCCACCGACGAGCCCGCGGCAGCCGACGAGCCCGCGCCGACCGACCGACCCACGGCAGCCCACCAGCCCACGCCCACCGACCAACCCGCGCCCACCGACGAGCCCGCGGCAGCCGACGAGCCCACGCCCACCGACCAACCCACGGCAGCCCACCAGCCCACGCCCACCGACCAGCCCACGCCGCCCGACCAACCTGCGGCAGCCCACCAGTCCACGCCGCCCGACCACCCCGCGCCGCCCGACCGACCAGCGGCAGCCGACCGACCCACGGCGGCCGACCGGCCAGCGGCAGCCGACCGGCCCGCAGGGGACGCCTCCCCCGCGCTCACCCCCCTCGGCCTCGTCACCATCCTGCTCGGCGCCGCGCTCCCGATGATCGACTTCTTCATCGTCAACGTCGCCCTGCCCAGCATCGAACACAACCTGCACGCATCCCCCGCCACCCTGGAGATGGTCGTCGCGGGCTACGCCGTCGCCTACGCCGTGCTGCTCGTGCTCGGCGGGCGGCTCGGCGACACGTACGGGCGCCGCAGGCTCTTCCTCTGGGGTGTCGCCGCCTTCGGCGTGACCTCGCTGGCCTGCGGGCTCGCGCCCGGCGCCTGGTGGCTGGTGGGTGCGCGCGTCGCGCAGGGCGCCGCCTCCGCGCTGATGCTGCCGCAGGTCCTCGCCACCATCCACGCGACGACGCGGGGCGAGCGGCGCTCGAAGGCGGTCGCCCGCTACGGCTCGGTCGGCGGCATCTCCATCGTCCTGGGGCAGGTGCTCGGCGGCGTCCTGGTCTCCGCCGACCTGGCCGGCACCGGATGGCGCGCGGTGTTCCTGGTGAACGCGCCCGTCGCGGTCGTCGCCCTGCTCCTCGCCGTGCGCTCGGTGCCGGACAGCCGGGCCGAGCAGGCCACTCGTAGCGACATCGGCGGCACGCTGCTGCTCGCCGGGTCCCTGATCGCGCTGCTGCTGCCGCTGACCGAGGGGCGGGCCGCGGGCTGGCCGCTGTGGTCGGTGCTCTCCCTGGTCGCCTCGCCGTTCCTGGCCTGGGCGTTCGCCCGCGTCGAACTGCGGGCCGAACGCACCGGCGGCAGCCCCCTGCTGCCTCCGTCGCTGCTGCGCGAACCCGGCGTACGGATGGGGCTCGCCGTCGGCCTGCCCATCTTCACCGGCTTCGCCGGGTGGATGTTCGTCAGCGCGGTCACGCTCCAGCAGTGGCTCGGCTTCAGCCCTCTGAAGTCCGGGCTGACCCTGATCCCCATGGGGGTCGCGCAGTTCGCGGCGTCGATGCTCGCCCCTCGCCTGGTGACCCGGCTCGGCAGCCGCGCGATGACGCTGTGCGCCCTGGTCCACGCCACCGGCCTCGCGGCCCTCGCCCTGACGGTGCTGTGGACCCCGTACGCCTCACTCACCCCGCTCGTGCTCGCCCCCGGTCTCGTTTTGTGTGGCCTCGGCCAAGGCGTGCAGCTCGCCCTCTACTACCGCATCGTGCTGGCCGCGGTGCCCGCGTCACGGGCGGGCGCGGGCAGCGGCCTCGCGGCCACGGTCCAGCAGTCCTGCCTGGCCATCGGCGTCGCCACCCTCGGCTCGCTGTTCCTGGCCCTGGTGCCGGGCCTCGGCATGCGCACCGCGTTCGCGACCGTCCTCGCGGTACAGCTGGCCGGTCTGCTCGGCCTCGCCCTGCTGAGCCTGCGCCTGCCGCGGAGGCTGGGCTGAGGGCCCGCCCGGGACCTTCTCTCCGGGCGGGATGTACGTACCCCCCCCCGCCCGCAGAAGCGACCCACAGCCGGCCGAGTTACCGTCGAACTCATGCCCAAGCAAGAGCTCACGCACCGCCGACGCATGCTCGTTCTCGCGATCTGCTGCATGAGCCTGCTCATCGTCAGCCTCGACAACACCGTCCTGAACGTCGCCCTGCCCTCCATGGCGCGGGAGTTCGGCACCAGCATCTCGGGCATGCAGTGGACCATCGACGCCTACACCCTCGTACTCGCCGCGCTCCTCATGCTCGCGGGGTCGACGGCGGACCGCGTCGGGCGCCGGAAGATCTTCAAGATCGGCCTGGTGATCTTCACGCTCGCCTCGGTGGCGTGTTCCCTCGCGCCCAACCTGGAGTCCCTCGTCGCCTTCCGCATGGCGCAGGCGGTCGGCGGCTCCATGCTCAACCCCGTCGCGATGTCGATCATCACCAACACCTTCACCGAGCCGCGTGAGCGAGCCCGCGCCATCGGCGTCTGGGGCGGTGTCGTCGGCATCTCCATGGCGGCGGGGCCGCTCGTGGGCGGCCTTCTGGTGGACTCCGTCGGCTGGCGCTCCATCTTCTGGATCAACCTGCCGGTGGGCCTCGCGGCGCTGCTCCTCACCATCCGGTACGTCCCCGAGTCCCGCGCCCCCAAGCCGCGCCGCCCCGACCCCGTGGGCCAGCTCCTGGTGATGGTGCTGCTCGGCGCCCTGACGTTCGCGATCATCGAGGCGCCGACGGCGGGCTGGACCTCGCCGCTGATCATCGCGTTCGCGGGAGCCGCGCTACTGGCCCTCCTCGGCCTGCTGGCCTATGAGCCGCGCCGGGCGGACCCCCTCATCGACCTGCGCTTCTTCCGCTCGGCGCCGTTCAGCGGGGCGACGGTGATCGCGGTCTGCGCCTTCGCCGCGCTGGGCGGATTCCTCTTCCTCTCCACGCTCTACCTCCAGAACGTGCGCGGTCTGAACGCCCTTGACGCGGGCGTGTGGATGCTGCCGATGGCCGCGATGACGCTGATCTGCGCCCCGCTGTCGGGCCGCCTGGTCGGCAGCCGGGGACCACGCTTCTCCCTGCTGGTCGCGGGGGTCGCGATGACGGCGTCCGGAGTCCTCTTCGCCGCCTTCGACGCGGAGACCACGAACGCGACGCTCTTCCTCGGCTACGTCCTCTTCGGCCTCGGCTTCGGCTTCGTGAACGCGCCCATCACGAACACCGCCGTCTCCGGAATGCCCCGCTCCCAGGCGGGCGTCGCCGCCGCCGTGGCCTCCACGAGCCGCCAGATCGGCCAGACGCTCGGCGTCGCGGTCATCGGCGCGGTCCTCGCGTCGGGGGTGGGCTCTTCGTCGTACGCGGCCACCTTCACCGAGGCGAGCCGCCCCGCCTGGTGGATCATCGCGAGCTGCGGCCTGGCGGTGCTGCTCCTGGGCGCGCTGACCAGCGGCCACTGGGCGAGAAGAACAGCCCAACGGACGGCGGCCCGCCTGGAGTCCACACCGCCGGCGCCCCCGCCCCACCGGAACGAGCGCTCAGCACAACCGTGACGGCAGCGGCGAACGGCGTCGGAACGCCGCACGCACTCCGCCCGAAGCCGCATACCGCCCCGCCCCCCGGGGCTACGCTCCCGCCGTGACCACGACTTGGGAACCCACCGCATCAGGCATCCTGCGCCTCCCCTCCGGCCGACTGATCCGCGGCCGGGGCCTGCGCCACCCCCTCCCGGCAGGACCCACACCCGACTTCGCCCTGTACCTCCTGGGCAAGGAGCCCCCCACCGCCGCATGGGAATCCCGCTGGCTGCGCTGGCCGGACTTCCGCCTACCGTCCGACCGCCCGGCAACGGCCACCGCACTGCGCGAGGCGCTGGAGCGGGCCGGTACGGAGCGGGTCGAGGTCGCGTGCGGCGGGGGCCAGGGGCGTACGGGAACGGCGCTGGCGTGCATCGCGGTACTGGACGGAGTGCCGGGCGCGGAGGCCGTGGCGTATGTGCGGGAGCATTACGCGCCACGGGCGGTGGAGACGCCGTGGCAGAAGCGGTTCGTAGCCAAGTTCCATGCGTAGCCAGGTTCCATGCGTAGCCAAGTTCCAATGGAGCTCGCGCAGTTGCCGTAGGAGAGAGATCACTACAGGGAGATCACTACTCTGCACAGGTGCTCTCATACGACGAGTTGACTCCACCGGAACGTGAGCTGTGGGACGCGTTCCCCGAGGGGCAGCGCGTGGACCTGCGCACGGGCGTGCCCGCGGACGACCGAGTTGCCGATGGCGGGCGGTGGGGCCCGGGACGGATGGTGCGGGCCGCCGTGATCGCGGCCCTCCTCCTGGGCGCGAACACCGCGCAGCCGGGCGCCGTCGCGTGCCTCCGGCTCGCCGGGGCGCGCATAACCGGGCGCCTCAACCTGGCCGGCGCGCAGATCGCTCATGCCCTGTGGCTCGAGGACTGCTCGTTCGAGGAATCGGTCGACCTTCTCGGAGCGTCGACGCAGACGATCGTGATCACCGGGAGCCGGACGCCGGGCATCGAGGCCGATGCGGCCCGCATCGAGGGCAATCTCGACCTGCGGCGATCCGTCATGGAGGGCGGCTTCTCCTCGCCCTTCAATCACGAGAACACCGCTCTGTCGCTGAGCGACGCCCACGTGACGGGCGGCGTGCTCCTCAACGACGCCGAGTTCAACGTGCCCGGCGGGTGGGCCGTGTCCGCCGGGGGCCTGGCCGTGGAAGGGGGCGTCTTCTGCAAGGGCGGTTTCACCGCGCGGGGTGAAGTACGGCTCGTCGGCGCGCAGTTGCCGGGCGGGCTCTTCATGCAGGGCGCACACCTGGCAAGCCCTGGACCGCACGGGGTGGCGCTCTCGTTGGACAACGCCGTGGTCTCGACGCTCAATCTTTCCAAGGGGTTCACCGCGAACGGCACCTTACGGCTGCGGGGTGCCCAGATCGCGGACGACCTCACCCTTGAAGGAGCGGTCCTGAACGGCCCGCCCGACGGCGGCGGCCCAGCCCTGTTCGCCCCGCTGATGCAGGCCGTCGAGTTCCGCCTCACCCCCGCCCGCACCCCGTCCGCCCCGCTGGACCTGCGGGGTGCGCAGGTCTCCTACCTGCACGAGAACCAGCGGAGCTGGCCGGATGTGGTGGAGCTGGACGGCTTCGGCTACGGCTCCATCAAGTCGGCGGAGGCGGGTGAACGGCAGGACGGCGCGGGATACCGGGAGTCCGCGGCCCACCGCGTGGCGTGGCTACGACGCAGCCCGGGATACAGCCCGCAGCCGTACGAACAGTTGGCGGGCTGGTACCGGACGATCGGCCACGACGACGACGCCCGCCGGGTACTCCTGGCCAAACAGCGTCACCGGCGCCGCACCCTGGCCCTGCCCGCGCGCGCTTGGGGCCATCTGCTCGACGCGACGGTCGGCTACGGGTACCGGCCATGGCTGGCCGGTATCTGGCTCCTGACCCTGACGCTGCTGGGCTCCCTGATCTTCGGCGCACACACTCCCAGCCCGGTAAAACCGGGCGAGGGCGCCCCGTTCCAGCCCGTCGTCTACACGCTCGACCTCCTGATCCCCATCGGCGGCCTGGGCCAGCGCACGGCCTGGTACTGGACGGGCAACGCCCCCCAATGGCTGGCCTACCTGCTGGTGGCTCTGGGCTGGGTCCTGACAACCGCACTCATCGCGGGCGTCACCCGCACTCTGCAGAGGAACTAGCAGAGGAACTAGGCGGGCGTGCCCGCGGACGCGGCGGCGGGTGCGCTATCCGACCCCGGGTACGGCCACTGTCAAGGCAACCGGCATCCTGACACCAGAGGGTCGAAGCCCGGGGGGACTTATGACGGCACCGGACGCGCAGGACGCACCGGACGCACCACCCATCGTCTTCGTGCACGGCACGCGGTTCAGTGCGGGGCAGTGGAGTCCTCAGCTCGCCGCGCTCCGCAGCGACTTCCGGGTGGCCGCTGTTGATCTGCCGGGGCACGGTGCCCGCTCGGACCAGCCGTGGAGTTTGGACGCGGCGACGGAGATCATCGCCTCAGCGGTGGATTCCCTGGCCTGCGGGCCGGCGCTGGTCGTCGGACACTCGCTCGGCGGGTACGCCTCGCTGGAGTTCGCGCGCCGCTGCCCCGAACAGCTACGGGGGCTGGTCCTCGCCGGGGCCAGCGCATCGACCCGTGGCCGGTGGGCAACGCCGTACCGGTGGGTCGCCGGTCTCGTCCCTCGTCTGCCGGCGGACCGCCTGGCACGGTTGAACGACCGGTTGCTTCGAAGGCTCTACCCGCCCGAGGTGGTGGCGGCGACCATCCGCGCCGGTTACGCGTTCCACACGCTTCCGGCCGCCTGGGGCGAGGTGTTGGGCCGTTTCGACGCGGGCTCGATGCGTCACGTGGCATCTCCCGTGCTCATCCTGAACGGCGAGAAGGACACCGTCTTCCGGTCCGGTGAGAGGGACTTCGCCCGCGCCCATCCGGACGCCCGCGTCGAGTTGATCCCGCGAGCTAGTCACCTCGCGAACTTCGACGATCCGGACGCCTTCACCGACGCCGTCCGCCGCTTCGCCCGCCAGCTGGCAGCTGGCAGCTGGCACCAGCCAGTAGCCACTCCACCCAGCAGCCCAAGCAGCAGCTAAGGCACCGACGGATCCACCGTCGCCTGGTGTGCCTGCGCCAGGTGTTCCTCCGCCTTCAGCCACGGCAGGAACTGCACCCGCTTCCCCCAGCCGCACGTGTCGCAGCTCAACTGGCGTTGGACGCCCGCCTTTTGCACGTGCACCACATGCTCGCGCCCGTGCTGGTCCCATCTGCTGACCTTGCTCGTGGTCATCGAAGGCATGGCGAACAGTGTGCAGCAGAAGGCCCCGGTTCCGTACGCGGAACCGGGGCCTTCTTTCAAGCTTCACTCAGCCGAAGGCGGAGCGGAGCGTCAGCAACCCACCAAGCGCGAAGCCAGGTAGCCCTCGATCTGGTCGAGGGAGACCCGCTCCTGCTTCATCGAGTCACGCTCGCGCACCGTCACCGCGTTGTCGTCCAGGGTGTCGAAGTCGACCGTCACGCAGTACGGCGTGCCGATCTCGTCCTGGCGGCGGTAGCGGCGGCCGATGGCGCCCGCGTCGTCGAAGTCGATGTTCCAGTTCTGGCGAAGGGCCGTGGCGAGGCCCTTGGCCTTCGGGGACAGCTCCGGGTTGCGGGACAGCGGCAGGACCGCGACCTTCACCGGCGCGATGCGGTGGTCGAAGCGCATGACCGTCCGCTTCTCCAGCTTGCCCTTGGCGTTGGGGGCCTCGTCCTCGATGTAGGAGTCCAGGAGGAACGCCAGCATCGTGCGGCCTACGCCCGCCGCGGGCTCGATGACGTACGGGGTCCAGCGCTCGCCGGCCTCCTGGTCGAAGTACGACAGGTCCTGGCCCGACGCCTTGGAGTGCGCGGACAGGTCGTAGTCCGTGCGGTTGGCGACGCCCTCCAGCTCGCCCCACTCGCTGCCGCCGAAGCGGAAGCGGTACTCGATGTCAGCGGTGCGCTTGGAGTAGTGGGAGAGCTTCTCCTTCGGGTGCTCGAACCACCGCATGTTCTCCTCGCGCAGGCCCAGGCCGGTGTACCAGTTCCAGCGCTGCTCCATCCAGTACTCCTGCCACTTCTCGTCCTCGCCCGGCTTGACGAAGAACTCCATCTCCATCTGCTCGAACTCGCGGGTCCGGAAGATGAAGTTGCCGGGCGTGATCTCGTTGCGGAAGGACTTGCCCATCTGCGCGATGCCGAACGGCGGCTTCTTGCGCGAAGTCTGCTGGACCTGGGCGAAGTTGGTGAAGATGCCCTGCGCGGTCTCGGGGCGCAGGTAGGCGACGGAGCCGCTGTCCTGCGTGGGGCCGAGGTGCGTGGAGAGCATGCCGGAGAACTGCTTGGGCTCGGTGAACTGGCCCTTGGTGCCGCAGTTGGGGCAGTTGACTTCGGCCAGGCTCTCGGGCGGACGGCCGTGCTTGGCCTCGTACGCCTCTTCCAGGTGGTCGGCGCGGTGCCGCTTGTGGCAGGAGAGGCACTCGGTCAACGGGTCGGAGAACGTCGCGACGTGACCCGAGGCCTGCCAGACCTCCGTGGCCAGGATCACCGACGAGTCGATGCCGACGACGTCCTCGCGCGAAGTGACCATGTAGCGCCACCACTGGCGCTTGAGGTTCTCCTTGAGCTCGACGCCGAGCGGCCCGTAATCCCAGGCGGCACGCTGGCCGCCGTAGATCTCACTGCACGGGTAAACAAAGCCACGGCGCTTGCTCAGGCTGACGATGCTGTCGATCTTGTCGGCGGCCACGGTGCTCTCTTCATTACGACGGTGGGCGAAGCGAATGGTTCAGGTTACCGGCGGCCTTACCCCACTTATCAAATCGGTTCCGGTCGAGCTTCCTCCCACACCGCTAGTTGACAATCGTTTCCAGATTTGTTGAAAATGAGTGTCATGAACGTACGTCGCCTCATACCCACCGTCGCCGTCGCCTCCGCCACGGTTCTCGGGCTCACGGCTCTGTCCGCCTGCTCGTCCTCCAGCGCCGCGGACAAGAACGGCGACGGCAAGCTGAACGTGACCGCGTCGTTCTACCCCATGCAGTACCTCGCCCAGGAGATCGGCGGCGACCACGTCTCCGTGGACACCCTGACCAAGCCGGGTGTCGAGCCGCACGACCTGGAGCTCAGCCCGCGGCAGACCGCCGAGCTGGGCGAATCGGACTTCATCCTGTACCTCAAGGGCATCCAGCCCGCCGTCGACGACGCCATCGGCCAGTCCGGCGTGAAGAACACCGTGGATGCCGCGGAGCTCACCCACCTGGAGAAGCACGGCACCGGCGTCGGCCACGACCACGGCCACGAGGGCGAAGAGCACTCCGAAGAAGAGCACAGCCACGAGAACGAAGCCGGCGCCGACCCGCACATCTGGCTCGACCCGGTGAAGTACGCCGAGGTCGCCGAGGGCGTCGGCAAGGCAATGGAGAAGGCCGACCCCGACCACGCGGCGGCGTACAAGAAGAACACGAAGGCCCTGGTCGAGAAGCTCGGCGCGCTGAACACGAAGTTCGAGGGCGGCCTGAAGGACACCAGGAGCAAGACCTTCATCACCACGCACTCCGCCTTCGGCTACCTCGCCGAGCGCTACGGCCTCGACCAGGAGTCCATCGCCGGCATCGACCCCGAGTCGGACCCGAGCCCCGCCCGCGTCAAGGAACTCCAGGACATCGCGAAGAAGGACGACGTGTCCACGGTGTTCTTCGAGACCCTCGCCAGCGACAAGACCGCCAAGACGCTCGCCGGTGACGCGCACCTCAAGACGGATGTGCTCGACCCGCTGGAGGGAATCACGGGCAAGTCCAAGGGCGATGACTACATCGGGGTCATGGAGTCCAACCTCGCCGCGCTCCAGAAGGCTCTCGGCGCGAAGTGAAACGGCCAGCAGCAGCATCGGAGACACCCGTGATGGAAGCCAGCCAGCCAGTACCGCCCGTCATATCCGTGCGGGCGGCCACGGCCACCCTCGGCGCGCGTCCGGTGCTGCGCGGCATCGACCTCACCGTCGGGCGCGGTGAGGTCGTGGCGCTGCTCGGCGCGAACGGCTCGGGCAAGTCCACCGCTGTGCGCTCGGTGATCGGCCAAGTCCCCCTCACCGGCGGTGACATCAGCCTCTTCGGCACTCCCCTGAAGCGTTTCAGGCAGTGGGCCCGCATCGGGTACGTGCCGCAGCGCACGACGGCAGCGAGCGGCGTTCCCGCGACGATCCGTGAGGTCGTGTCGGCCGGACGTCTGTCGCGTACGAAGCTGTCGAGGCTCGGCGTGAGCACCAAGGCGGACCGCGCTGCGGTCGACCGGGCGATCGGGCTCGTCGGCCTCGGCGACCGCGCCAAGGACTCCGTGAGCGCCCTGTCCGGCGGCCAGCACCAGCGCGTGCTCATCGCTCGCGCGCTCGCCTCCGAGCCCGAGCTGCTGATCATGGACGAGCCGATGGCGGGCGTCGACCTGGCGAGCCAGGAGATCCTCGCCCAGACCCTGCGCGAGCAGGTCGCTGCCGGTGCGACGGTGCTGCTCGTGCTGCACGAGCTCGGCGCCCTGGAGCCGCTGATCGACCGCGCGATCGTGCTGCGCGACGGCTGCGTGACCCATGACGGTCCGCCGCCCAAGGCCACGGGACAGCACGCGCTGCCCGGCCACGACCACGTACATCCGCACTCGGCCGACGAGCACGAGCCGATCCGCACGGGACTGCTGACCTGATGATGGAAATCTTCCAGACCGAATTCATGCAGCGGGCGCTGATCGCCGCCGTCCTCGTCGGCATCACGGCCCCCGCCATCGGCATCTACCTCGTCCAGCGCCGCCAGGCCCTGATGGGCGACGGCATCGGCCACATCGCCATGACGGGCGTCGGCCTCGGCTTCCTGCTCAATTCGAGCCCCGTGTGGATGGCGACGCTGATCGCCGTCGTCGGCGCGGTGACGATGGAGCTGATCAGGGCGTACGGCAAGACGCGCGGTGACATCGCCCTGGCGATGCTCTTCTACGGCGGCATGGCGGGCGGTGTCCTGCTGATCAACCTCTCGGACACCGGCTCGAACGCGAACCTCTCCTCGTACCTCTTCGGCTCGCTCTCGACGGTCTCGGACTCCGACGTCACAGCGATCTGCCTGCTCGCGGCGTTTGTGGTCCTCGTCACGGTCGGCCTGCGCAAGCAGCTGTTCGCGGTGAGCCAGGACGAGGAGTTCGCGCGGGTCACGGGGCTTCCGGTGCGGGCGCTGAACCTGCTGATCGCGGTCACCGCGGCCGTCACGGTGACCGTCGCGATGCGCGTCGTGGGCCTGCTCCTGGTGAGCGCGCTCATGGTGGTGCCGGTCGCCGCGGCCCAGCAGATCACCCGCTCGTTCAAGGTGACGTTCGTCCTGTCGGTGGTCATCGGCACCGCCGTGACACTGTCCGGCACGGTCACGTCGTACTACCAGGACGTGCCGCCCGGGGCGACCATCGTCCTGATGGCGATCGGCGTCTTCGTCGTCCTGACGGCGCTCGCGACACCGCTGGCCCGGCGCCGGGCGCGGGCCGCGACCGCCGCCGATGCGACCTGCACGGCGGACGCCCCGAAGGACCTCCCGGGGGCGCGGCCCCCGGCGGACGAGGTCACCGTCTGAGAGCGAGCTGGCACAATGGCCCGGCGGGATATGACAGATGTGCGGGCGATCGTGCGAGTTTTCAGTTGAGGAGGCACCTGTGACAACGGCTGCGGGACCCCCGGTACGAGGCCGATCCACCCGGCAGCGAGCCGCTGTGGCGGCGGCCCTGGGCGAGGTGGACGAGTTCCGCAGTGCGCAGGACCTGCACGACATGCTCAAGCACAAGGGCGATTCGGTGGGCCTGACGACGGTCTACCGGACGCTCCAGTCCCTCGCCGACGCGGGCGAGGTCGACGTGCTGCGCACCGACGAGGGCGAGTCGGTCTACCGCCGCTGCTCCACCGGTGACCACCACCATCACCTGGTCTGCCGGGTGTGCGGCAAGGCGGTCGAGGTCGAGGGCCCGGCGGTCGAGAAGTGGGCCGAGGCGATCGCCTCCGAGCACGGGTACGTGAACGTGGCGCACACCGTGGAGATCTTCGGCACGTGCGCGGAGTGTGCGAGCAAGTAGCGCCGTACGTATACGGGAGGGCCCCCACCGTCGAGCTGACGGTGGGGGCCCTCCCGTATACGTACACCTACCGCTAACTGTCGGCGATCTGCTGCTCGTTCGGGATCGCCCCGCCGAAGCGGCGGTCGCGCGAGGCGTATTCGAGGCAGGCGCGCCACAGGTCACGGCGGTCGAAGTCCGGCCACAGGACGTCCTGGAAGACCATCTCGGCGTAAGCGCTCTGCCACAGCAGGTAGTTGGAGGTGCGCTGCTCGCCGCTCGGGCGCAGGAACAGGTCGACGTCCGGCATGTCCGCGTAGTACAGGTACTTCGCGAAGGTCTTCTCGCTGACCTTGGAGGGGTCGAGCCGTCCCGCCTTCACGTCCTCGGCGAGCGCCTGTGCGGCGTCCGCGATCTCCGCGCGGCCGCCGTAGTTCATGCAGAAGTACAGGGTGAGCTTGTCGTTGCCCTTGGTCTGCTCCTGGGAGATCTCCAGCTCCTTGGCGACCGACTTCCACAGCTTGGGCATCCGGCCCACCCAGCGCACCCGGATGCCGAGTTCGTCGAGCTGGTCGCGGGTCTTGCGGATGAAGTCGCGGTTGAAGTTCATCAGGAACTTCACCTCGTCCGGGGACCGCTTCCAGTTCTCGGTGGAGAAGGCGTAGAGCGAGATCGCCCCGACACCCATCTCGATGGCGCCCTGGAGGACGTCGAGGACACGCTCGGCTCCGACCTTGTGCCCCTCGGTGCGCGGCAGACCGCGCTCCTTGGCCCAGCGTCCGTTGCCGTCCATGACGATCGCCACGTGCTTGGGCACCAGCTCGCCGGGGATCTTCGGCGGTGTGACGCCCGAGGGGTGCGGCTCGGGGGTCTTGTACTCACGGCGGGACCGTCCGAGGATTCCGCGTCGTGCCATGGGGGGCTCTCTCCTACCTAGCTGTATCTGTGTTACGTGGTCTTCTCTACGTACCGCAACGAGCGCAGCCCGCGCTCCAAGTGCCAGTGCAGATAGGCGGAAACAAGCCCGCTGCCCTCCCTGACATGCCGCGCCTCGCACGCGTCCGCCGTCTCCCAGTCTCCGGTGAGCAGCGCGCCGAGCAGGCCGAGGGCTTCCATCGAGGGTACGACGCTGCCGGGCACCCGGCAGTCGGCGCAGACCGAGCCGCCGGCGGCGACGGAGAAGAAGCGGTTCGGTCCGGGCATTCCGCACTTGGCGCAGGAGCTGAAGCTGGGTGCGTACCCGTTCACGGCGAGGGAGCGCAGCAGGAACGCGTCGAGGATGAGGTGGGGCTCGTGCTCGCCGTTGGCGAGGGTCCGCAGGCCGCCCACGAGCAGCAGATACTGCTGCACTGCGGGCTCGCCCTCATGATCGGTGAACCGCTCGGCGGTCTCCAGCATGGCCGTGCCGGCGGTGTAGCGCGCGTAGTCGGTGACGATCCCGCCACCGTAAGGAGCGATGGTCTCACTCTGTGTGCACAACGGAAGGCCGCGTCCGATGAGTTCGCTGCCGCGCGCGAAGAACTGCACATCGACGTGTGAGAAGGGTTCGAGCCGCGCCCCGAACTTGGACTTCGTGCGCCGCACGCCGCGCGCGACGGCACGGACCCGGCCGTGACTGCGGGTGAGCAGCGTGATGATGCGGTCCGCCTCACCCAGCTTCTGGGTGCGCAGCACGACGCCGTCATCACGGAACAGACTCATGGACCCATTCTCGCGTACGGGGCCGACAGCCGTGGCCGGGGTCGTACCGATCCGCTCCGCCCTCTGGCCATATCGCTCACGCCTGCAAAAATGCCCGCATGAAGAGTGAGCTGTTCTCCACGGAGCACATGGCCCAGCAGTCCGTCGTCCCCGGGATGACCCTGCAGAACGCCAAGTCCATCAAGTACGCGGTCAACGGCGAGATGCACGCTCGGCAGGGCGCGATGATCGCCTACCGCGGCGACCTTCAGTTCGAGCGCAAGGGCCAGGGCATGGGCGGCATGCTCAAGCGGGCGATGACCGGTGAGGGTCTGCCGTTGATGGCGGTGCGCGGCCAGGGCGAGGCGTGGTTCGCGCACGAGGCGCAGAACTGCTTCATCGTCGACATCGAGCCGGGCGACGTCCTGACCGTCAACGGCCGCAACGTCCTGTGCTTCGACGCGACGCTCTCGTACGAGATCAAGACGGTGAAGGGCGCGGGCGTCACCGGCGGCGGCCTCTTCAACAGCGTCTTCACCGGGTCCGGGCAGCTGGGCCTGGTCTGTGACGGCAACCCCCTCGTCATCCCGGTGTCGCCGCAGCAGCCGGTGTACGTCGACACGGACGCGGTGGTCGGCTGGACGGCGAACCTGGACACCACGCTGCACCGCTCGCAGTCCATCGGCTCCATGATCAGGGGCGGTTCCGGCGAGGCGGTGCAGCTGCTGCTGCGGGGCGAGGGATACGTGATCGTGCGGCCGAGCGAGCTGACCCCGCAGAAGCCGCAGCAGCACTAGCCCCGGCGGGCGGGGCCGGGCCGGTCCGGGTGACTGATCGCTTCCCAGGGGGCGAGACTCCACGGGCTCGTCCGGTTCGCCGGGTCCAGGAGCGCCTTCAGGTGGGCGTCGGACGCGGCCTGAGGCGCGGGGAAGTCCGCGTCCCGCGTCCCCTGGAGACTGTCCCGCCACACCTTCCTGCCGAGCAGATAGTGGTCGGCGTACTCCTGCCAGGAGGAGTACGTCCCCGCCACCGTCGGCACGACGTTCTTCAGCCGGGCCCAGGTGTCGGCCTCGCTCAGCATCCCGCAGGCGTAGCCGCGCCGTGAGATGTCCACGTAGAGCGCGATGTCCCACGCCAGCGGTGCGATACCCAAGCGCCGCTGGGCCATGGCGCGGTAGCCGGTGCTCGCGAGCCCGCTCAGGCGCCCGAGCAGCTGCTCGGGCGCGGTGATCTCCCACTGCTCGGCCAGCCACGTCCGCGCCTTGCCGTCGTCGATGCGGGTGAAGGGATACAGGGTCGTCCGGGAGGCGTCCTTGTCCCGGCTGACCGGCGCGCTCAGCGACACCATCCACAGCTGGTGCATGGTCAGCGGCGTCGGGTACTTGGACTCGACCTTGGGTTTGCCCCACTTCCATATGGCCATGCGCCCGCACCTTACGTGACGCGACTTCGCCTACGTCACGGGACTTCGCCCCGGCTCCGCGCGTTCGCATAAGCGGTCGCGGCGCGCAGCCGCTCCGCCGTCGTGGCGGTCCTGAGCGCGTCCGGCGCACAGTCCCACTCCCGTCCGCCGCCGAAGGGTCGGAGCTGGACATAGGGCCCTTCGTGGCCCATGACCCGGCCCACCTGTCCGGTACGGGTGTCCACGGCGTAGGCGCCGATCGGCAGGTAGAGGTTCATCCCGCCCTCAATTCATTCCGCGGACAAGGGGCTTCACGGGCCAGGATGTGGGGTCGACCCGCAATCCGGACAGAATAATTCCGGCCCCTGCGGGTGCGGTGCGCAATTCCTTCATCGTCTCCTCCGCTTCTTCGGCGCATTGCGCCGAGTTCACCTTGCCGTCAACCATGACGTGGCTCCCCTTTCCCATCGGATTTCACGCTTCGTGCCTCGATGGTGACCGCTCCGGCCTACACTCGTGAGGGGTCTGCGCTCTACAACTGCGGCGCAGCGAAGGGTGGTTGGCCATGGCCAATGGTTCGCGGCAGGCAGCGTGGGAGTTCTTCGGAGCCGAGCTGAAGAGACGCCGGGAGGACGCGGGGCTCACGCAGTCCTCGCTGGGGCTCCAGGTTTTCGTGTCCGGCGCGTACATCGGCCAATTCGAACAGGCAATTCGCAAACCGCAGTTGGACGTAGCTCAGCGGATCGACGAGATTCTGCAATCAGACGGTATTTTCGAGCGGATGTGCCGCAAACTGATCGACGACAAGCGGTATGCGGATTACTTCGCTCACGTCGTCGAGTTGGAGCGCCTGGCCACGAGGATCTGTGAGTTCGCGCCCGCATTGGTGCCAGGCCTGATGCAGACCGCCGCATACGCGCGGGCGGTGACGGTGGCGATGAACCCCTTCGCACCGGACGAGTACATCGAGGAGAAGGTAGCGGGCCGTCTGGAGCGTCAGTCCATCCTCAAGGACGCCACGCGGCCCGCGTACTGGGTAATCCTCCACGAGCATGTGCTGCGCATTCCGGTCGGCGGCCCAGCCGTCATGGCGGAGCAGTTGGAACGCTTGGTAGCCCAGGCACGGGAGCGCACGGTGCTGGTCCAAGCACTGCCATACGCCGCTGGGCCGTACGCCGTGATGAACGGGATGCTGGCGCTCATGGAGTTCGAGGACGCGCCTCCAACGGCCTATACAGAAGCCGTGTATTCGGGGAATCTGCTGGACGACCCGGCAGTGGTGAAGCGCTCGTACTCGGCATACGATCTGCTCAGGGCCGCCGCGCTGTCGCCGCAGGCGTCCCTGGACCTGATCGAGTCGGCGGCGGAGGGCTACAGACGATGCGCGAGTACGACCTGAGCAACGCACGCTGGCGCAAGAGCACCTACAGCGATGGCAACGGCGGCAGTTGCGTCGAAGTCGCCTACGACTTCATCGGCGCCGCCCGCTGGCGCAAGAGCAGTTACAGCAACGGCGAGGGCGGCAACTGCGTCGAGGTGGCCGACGGAGTCCCCGGTATCGTCCCCGTACGCGACAGCAAGGACCCCCAGGGACCCGCCCTGCTGATCAACGCCCCCGCCTGGCAGGCCTTCGTGACCGGTCTGCGGCCTACTGGCGGCTGATCGACCGCGTGACGCCCGCCGCGATCGTCGTGGCGAGGGTCCAGCCCATGATGACCAGGGCGTACCCGAGCCACTGATACGCGCCCCGCGAGGCATACGCGTGCTCCTGGCCGAAGTCGATGATCGGGAGCAGCAGGTCCAGCGTGTAAAAGACGGGGTTGAACTCCGCGGCCTCCTTCGGCTTCAGCGCCACCGGCTCCCGCACCGCGTACGTGACGGAGCCGATCAGGAGCAGTGAGAGCAGCCAGACCGCCGCCCGCGTGGGCCGGAAGCCGTAGCCGACGGTGACGTCCTGAAGGTGGCCCCAGGCCTTGGCGTACCAGGGCAGGGTGGTCCGGTGGCGGCGCAGCTTGGCGAGCTGGACCTTGCGTGCGGCGGCGTCGTCCCCGATCCGGCGGTAGGCGGTGGACAGTTGCTCGTACGCGTACGGGACGTAGCCGTCGGAGTCACGTCCGAGGATCTGGAGCCGACGCTCGGCAGGCTCGTGCGGGTCGAGCGTGGTGTAGGTCAGGCCGTCGAGCCGGACCTCGTCCGGCCAGGTCTCCGGGGCGATGCGCAGCAGGTCGAGCTGGGAGCGGCGCAGGGTGAGGGAGCCCTCGATGGGGGCAGCCTCCTTGAACCACAGTTCGCCGACGGCGAGGCTGCTGGCGCGCAGGGCCATGCCGCCGGGGTTGGACAGGCGCGCGTGGGTGAAGTTGAGCTGGCCCGGTATGCGGGCGCCCCGCAGGTTGATCCGCCCCCGCGCCGTGAGCCGCATCGCATGCAGATCGGTCCCGGCACTCAGATTCGACGCCTGGAGCGCAGTGCCCCCCGGGTTACTGAGGACCGCGTCGTCGAACGTGATCGTCCCGGCGACGACCGCTCCCGCGAGGCGGACCATCCCGTGGGCGGTGAAGCCCTGGTCGGCGGTCAGGTCGTCGTCGATGGTGACGCGGTTGAGGGTCAGGATGGGCTCGTCGGGGTCGCGGGCCGCCCCTTCCTCGCCCAGCCGGGCCCGGTCCAGGAAGAGAGCCCCGGAGATGCGCGCGCCGCCCAGCCGGACCTTTCCCCGGACGCGGACTCCGGTCATCCGCAGCGAGCCGTCGACCCGCAGTCCGACCCCGCACAGGCCGGGGAAGATGGACCAGCCCAGGTTTAGCTGCCGTAACTGCGCACCGTAGATGTCCAGTTCCTCGTCGAAGTAGCATGCCCAGAGGTGGATCGCCCCCGCGACCTCCGCGTACTGGAGGTCCAACTTGCCCGTGATGCGGGCTCCGTTGAGCCGCAGGTAGGGCGTCTCGCCCTCTTGGCGGGGCCCGTCGATGAGCAGGGCCCGGAGCACGTCGGCGCGCACGGTCCGCTCGGGGCCCCAGTCGGCGCCGAGATCGGCGGGTTCCCTCGTGCGCTGCCGGAAGTCGACGAGTCGCCCCAGCGGGAACGCGTCCCACACCTGTCGCTCGGCCTCGCTCAGATCCCTGATCTCCACCGGCGCGACTCTTGCGCGGGACGGATCACGTGTCAACCGGCCGCTACCGCACGGCGATAGCGCACCTCCGCCCGCCCCGTTCCCTCCATCTCCCCCTCGCCGACGACCACGAACCCCGCACGGACGAGCACCGCCCGGGAGCCCTCGTTGTCGTGATCGGTGGCCGCCCGCAGGGCAGTGAGCCCGTACTGGGCGCCGGCGACCTCGCAGACCTGCCGTACGGCGGACGTAGCAAGACCCCGCCCCGCCGCCCTCTCCGCGATGCGATAGCCGAGCTCGGCCTCCCCGTCCGCCACGTCGACGAGATTGACGCGCCCGACCACGGCGCCCTCTCCATCCACCAGTACGTGGAAGTGGCAGGCTCCCGTGGCCTGTTCGGCGAGCAGGGCGGCGAGTCGCGCATCGAACTCGGTGAAGTAGGCGTCACCACGGTCGGGCACGTACTTCGCGAAGTAGGCCCGGTTCTCACGCTCGAAGGCGAGCAGGGCGGGGGCGTGATCGGCGCGCAGGCGCTGGAGTTCGGGCATGGCGGAAACCTATCGCCAAGCGGGCGTGGGCGGCGTTGTCAGTGCCGGGCGGTAGCGTCCGTTGCCGTCACCCGAACCGCCCCTCGCCGAGGAGATGCCGTGGTCAACGTCATGGGCACCGCCTACTCACCCATACCGGAGCTGAATCTGCTCAAGGAGTTCCACGACGGCCCGGGAAAGGCAGGCTTCGCCGACGGGTTCGAGATGTACGAGTACGGGCGGCGTGACGCCGGCCTCGTCGAGTGGCTGGACATGACCGACACCCCGGAGCTGCGGGCCCGCCTGGACCGTCTCGTGCCCTTCGCCCAGGCCACCGGCTCCGGTTCGTTCTACGCGCTGTGGCGCTGCGACGACCGTGCCGATCTCGCGACGCTGCCCGTCGTCCTCTTCGGGGACGAGGGCGACCTCGACGTCGTCGCCTCCGGGCTGCGGGATCTGTTCCGGCTGCTTGCCATCGACCACGAGTGGTATCTGCCCGAGTGGGAGTGGGACGAGGACGAGGAGCACAGCCTGGGGCACGGGGAGTATCTCGCCTGGCTGGAGGAGCGGTTCGGCCTCACCGCGCCCGAGGACGCCGACCTCATCATCGACGGCGCACGGGACGCGTACGGCCTGCGCTTCATGGACTGGCTCCTGGAGTTCTGCCCCGAGTACGTGGTCGACGCACTCCGAGAGAACCTCGACGAGTAGCCAGCCGCTACTGACCTACTTCTTGACCGGCGGGCAGTAGCCGGTGTCGGCGCCGATGGAGTTGATCTCGGCGTTCGACCGCGAGTCGCCCACGTAGTTGATCTGGTCCGTGCAGCTGACACCGGGCTTGTTGGGGGTGCCCGAGGGCTTGTCGCCCTTCTCCGGGGTGGGGCAGGTACCGGTGTCCGATCCGATGGAGTTGATCTCGGCGTTCGACCTCGGGTCGCCCGCGTAGTCGAGCTGGTCGGTGCAGCTCTTCCCGGGCTTGGCGGGGGCGGGCGACGGCTTCTCGCCCTTCACCGGGGTGGGGCAGGTGCCGGTGTCCGCGCCGATGGAGTTGATCTCGGCGTTCGACCTCGGGTCGCCCGCGTAGTCGAGCTGGTCGGTGCAGCGCTTCCCGGAGTCGTCCGGGGCGGCCGACGGCGCCTCGTCGGCGGAGGTCTTGCCGGTCTTGCTGGTCTCGCCGGTCTTGGACGCGGAAGCGGAAGCGGCGGAGGAGGAGGACGAGGCGTCGTTGCCGCCGCCCTGGCAGGCGGTGAGCCCGAACGCGGCGACGGTGATCACCATGGCGGCTGCGGCCTTGCGGGCGTGGAGGAGGGTGGCGTGCGACATGTTCTCACCGTTCTGTCGGGGGGTGCGGGGTTCGACAGGACAAGACTGTCCGCCGCCGCTGGTGATCCAGCGCCGTCCGGCTAACGCTCCACTAACGTGTCGGCGAAAGCCCCCGCCGCACCTCCACGCTCAGATCCCGCCCGTCGAGCACCACATGCACCCGCTCCCCCGCCGCCGTCACCCGCGTCCGCGCCTGCACCCCCTCCGGGAGGCCGGGGAGGACCGGGTTCACCCCGCACTCCGTGCGCACCCTGTCGAGGAGTTCCCGCAGCTCCTTGGGGGCGGGGCGCGTGCCCAGGTACCAGGCCACGCCATCGCCGTACGCGTGGCGGGTCACCGCCGGGGTGCCCTCGGGGGTCGTGGTGACCGCTTCCGCGCCTTCCAGGTGGATCTCCTCCGACCAGGTGCCGTCGGGGCGGGGGTCGAACTCCTCCACGCGCAGGCCGAGGAGCTCGCGGAAGGGGGCCGGGTAGCCGCCGAGGTGGACGCGGTCGTGTTCGTCCACGATTCCCGAGAAGTAGGACATGACCAGGGTGCCGCCCCCGTGGACGTACGCGCGGATCCGTTCCGCGGCTTCCTGCGTCACCGAGTAGAGGTTGGGGACCAGGAGCAGGCGGTACGGGGCGAAGTCCCCGTCCACCGGGACCACGTCGCAGGCCACCGACGCGTCGTACAGCGGCTTGTGGTGGGCCAGGGCCGCGTCCAGGAGCGTCACGTCCGTGCTGGGGTGTGCGTCCAGTTCCAGGGCCCACCAGCTGGGCCAGTCCAGGAGCAGGGCGGCGTCCGCGCGCTCGGGGCGGGAGCCGAGCAGGTCGGGGTGGCGGGCCAGTTCCGCGCCCAGCTCCCGTACCTCACGGAAGATCCGCGTCTCGCGGCCCCCGTGCGGCACCATCGCCGAGTGGAACTTCTCCGCTCCCCCGCGCGACTGCCGCCACTGGAAGAACAGCACCGAGTCCGCGCCGTGCGCCACCGCCTGCCAGCTGTCGAGGCGCATCCGGCCCGGCGGCTTCCTGCCGTTGCGCTCACGCCAGTTGACCGCGCCCGGCGCCTGTTCGAGGAGCAGCCACGGCTGACCGCCCTTCAGGCCGCGCATGACGTCGTACGAGAAGGCCGTTTGGTGGAGTGACTCCGGGTCGTGCGGGTCGGGGTACGAGTCGTAGGAGATGACGTCCAGGTGCGGGGCCCACGCGAACAGGTCCAGGGTCTTGGCCACCGGGACGAAGTTCGTGGTGACGGGGATGTGCGGGGTGATGCGGGTCAGGACCTGCTTCTCCGCCAGGTAGCAGGCGAGGAGTTCGTCCGACGAGAAGCGCCAGTAGTCCAGCTGCTGGGCCGGGTTGCGGAACGACGGGGCCTTGCGCGGGGTGTGGATCTCCTCGAACGTGCCGTAGCGCTGCGACCAGAAGTCCGTCGACCACGCGTCGTTCAGGGCCGCCACGGTGCCGTAACGCTCCCGCAGCCACCCGCGGAACGCCGCCGTCGACACCTCGCAGTGGCAGTGGCGTGAGATGTGGCAGCCGTATTCGTTGCCGATGTGCCACAGGGCGAGGGCGGGGTGCGTGCCGTAGCGCGTGGCGAGGCGTTCCGCGAGGCGCACGGCGTGGCGGCGGTGGACCGGGCTCGACGGGCACCAGTGCTGGCGGGAGCCGGGGTGCAGTCGGGTGCCGTCCTCCAGGACGGGCAGGGTCTCGGGGTGCAGGCGCGTCAGCCACGGGGGCGGGGAGGCCGTCATCGTGGCCAGGCTGACCGCGACGCCCGCCTCGGCCAGGCGGTCCATGTGCCCGTCCAGCCAGGCGAAGTCGTACGAGCCCGGGGCGGGCTCCGTCCTGGCCCACGAGAAGATGCCGAGCGTCACGAGGTTCACGCCCGCCTCGCGCATCAACTCGGCGTCCTCGGTGTGGACTTCCGGGCCCCACTGCTCGGGGTTGTAGTCGCCGCCGTAGCCGAGCGACGGCAGACGGGAACGGAAGCGGGCCATGCCCTGATACTCGGTCACGTCATCCGACCTTTCGCAGCTCACCGTCGTCGAAAACCGCGACCATCACCAGGCTGCCGCCCAGCGCTTCGACGTACCGCGCCATCACATCCGTGCCGGATACCCGGCCGCTCTCGATCTGCGAAACCCTGCCTTTGCTGACCCCCATACGCTCGGCCACCTGCGCCTGGGTATACCCCCGCTCCTGGCGCATCTCGACGAGACGCCACGCACGCGCCTCGGCCAGCATGCGCTGAGCACCTTCGAGGAACTCACCCCGCCCACCGGCCAGTTCCTCCGCGCGCTCACGGTGTCCACTCGCCGACCACCTGATGTGTCCGCTCACTTCCCCAGCTCCTTCTCACGGTCGGCGACGTACTGCGCGTAACGACGCTCAGCCAGAGGGATCGCCTCGTCGTACCAGGTGACCCAGTTCCCTGCCTTGTCACCCGCGACCAGGAGGATGGCCGAGCGCCAGGGATCGAACATGAACAGGACGCGCACCTCGCTCCGTCCCGCCGAGCCCGGCCGCAGCTCCTTCAGATTGTGCAACGCGGACCCTTTGATGCGGTCGACCAGCGGCCTCCCTTCCGACGGTCCGTGACAGGCCAGGATCCAAATTGCCTGGTTCACCAGCGTGTACGAAACGGGATCGGCCTTCTCGAGATCGTTCAGCCATTGGTCCACCTCGTCGGTCAGGTAGATGTCCCAGTGCTCTTCCACTCCTCAGCCCCTTCGAGAGTTTAGCATTCACTAAACACTGGGCGCATGCCGCCGCGAGCCCCGAGTCGGAAGCCCTCACCCGGACGGGGTACCTGCCGTCCGGAGCCTTGACCGGCCCTCCGGCCCCTCTTATCGTCGCCACGCCACCATGACGTAGGACGTGGGATCTCTCAAGGGAGACACAGTGAGCGACCACAAGACCCGCATCGGCTCAGCCGGACCCACCGGACCCGCGCCGGACCGCCGGTCCTTCCTCAGGTACACCGGTGCGCTGGGCGCGGCCGCCACCATCACCACCACGCTCTCCGCCTGCTCGTCGGGGCCCGAGTCCACGAACGACGCCGGAGGTGGCGGCGGCAAGGGCGGCGACTCCACCCTCACCGCCGTCATCGGCTATGGCAACGACGGCAGTTGGGACCCGACGCAGACCGCGTCCGCCTTCGCGATGGCCGGCAACGAACACATCTACGAGGGGCTTCTCAACACCGACCCGATCACCCGCGAGCCGTACGCCGCGCTCGCCACGGAGGTTCCCACCGACGACAAGGCGACCACCTGGAAGTTCACGCTGCGGCCCGGCGCCAAGTGGCACGACGGGAAGCCCGTGACCGCCGACGACGTGGTGTTCGTCTTCGACCGCATCCTGGACCCGAAGACGCAGACCCTGGCCAAGGGCTTCTTCGAGAGCTGGCTGAAGGAGGTCAGGAAGGTCGACGCGACCTCCGTCGAGCTCATCCTGAAGTTCCCCTTCCCTGACGGCCTCGCCCGGCTCTCCCTCGCCAAGATCATGCCGAAGCACGTCTACTCCAAGCCCGGAGCCTGGGACGACGCGACCAAGGGCAAGGCGATCGGCTCAGGACCGTACAAGCAGGCCTCGCACGCCCCGAAGTCCAACACCACCTTCGAGGCCTTCGACGACTACAACGGCCCCCGCAAGGCAGCCTTCAAGAAGATGAACTGGCTGACCATCGTGGACGCGGCACCTCGCGTCGCGAAGATCTCGGGTGGCAGCGCGGACTCGGAGATCGCGGACAACATCCCGTACGCCAACATCGAGCAGCTCAAGAAGGGCGGGCTCACCGTCGAGGGCGGGGCGGGGATGAACAACCTGTTCCTGATGTTCAACACCGCGCACAAGCCCTTCGACGACGTACGCGTGCGCCAGGCCCTGCACTACGCCATCGACACCGAGAAGATGATCGAGGTCGCGCTCAAGGGGCATGGAAAGGCGTCGACTTCGTTCCTCAACGAGTCCAACCCCGCCTACCGCCCCGCGAAGACGGTCTACGCGTACGACCCCGAGAAGGCGAAGAAGCTCCTGAAGGAGGCCGGGGTGAAGGATCTCTCGGTCAACCTCATGGCGGTGAACGTGAGTTGGATCGTCGACTGCCTGCCGACCATCAAGGCCTCGTGGGACGCGATCGGCGTCAAGACGACCCTGGACCCGCAGGAGACCACGGCCGTCTTCACCAAGATGGACCAGAAGAAGGACTATCAAGTCGTCGCCGCCGCATCGAATCCCAACCAGTTCGGCATCGACCCCGACCTGATCATGCACTACAACTACGGGCCCGAGAACCTGTGGATGGGGTACGCCCGCTGGGCGGGCAACTCCACGGCCAAGAAGCTCTTCAAGGACATGGACCAGGCGACGCGCGAGCCTGACGCGACCAAGAAGAAGGCCATGGTCCAGGACTACATCGACGTCGTCGCCGAGCAGGCGGTGATCTATCCCGTAGTCCACAACGAGCTGATGACCGCCTGGGACCCGAAGAAGCTCACCGGCATCAAGGCCCAGCCCTACCCGGGGATCAACCTGCTCCAGGCCAAGTGGGCGACGTGACCGCGGTACTCCGAATCCTGGCCCGCCGCCTCGCCCTCCTCGTCCCGCTGCTGCTCGGCATCGTCCTGTTCGTCTTCCTCGTCATGCGGTTCTCGGACGTCGATCCGGCGTCGGCGTTCTTCCAGGGCGCCAACCCCACCGAGCAGCAACTGCACGACTTCCGCGAGGAGAACGGCCTGCTCGATCCGCTGCCGGTGCGCTATGTCGCGTTCGTCGGCGATCTGGTCCAGGGCGACATGGGCATCAGCGTGCTCACCCGCTCACCGGTGGTGGACCAGGTCACCACCGCCCTTCCGCTCACCCTCCAGCTGACCTTCATGGGCCTGGGCATCGCGGTGGTCATCTCGCTCCTTCTCGGTGTGACCGCCGCGATCTACCGCGACCGGCTGCCCGACCAGCTGATCCGCGTCATCTCGCTGACCGGTGTGGCGGCACCCGGCTTCTGGCTGGCGCTGCTGATGATCCAGTACCTGGCGGTGGAGGCGGGCTGGTTCCCGACCGGCGGATACGTCAACCCCGGTGATTCGCTGAGCGGTTGGCTCAAGACGATGACGCTCCCCGCCTTCGCGCTCTCGCTCCCCGTGGCCGCCGGGCTCACCCGCATCATCCGTACGGCAGTCGTCGAGGAACTCGACAAGGACTACGTACGGACGGCGATCGGCAGCGGTCTGCCGCCGGTCGTGGTGGTCGGCCGCAACGTCCTGCGCAACGCCCTCGTCAACCCGCTGACCGTGCTCGGACTGCGCGTCGGCTATCTGCTCGGCGGCGCGGTCGTCATCGAGACGATCTTCTCGCTGCCCGGCATGGGGAAGCTGATGATCGACGCCGTGAAGAACGGCGACCCGGCCGTCGTGCAGGGGGTCGTCATCACCACGGCCGTCGGGTTCGTCGTCGTGAACCTCGTCCTCGACATCCTCCACCTGCTGGTCAATCCGCGCCTGAGGGGGTCCGCCTGATGATCACGTCGCGCAAGGCTCTGGCCGAGCGGCTCTCGCGGCCCGGCGTCCGGCTGCGCTCCCTGCGCAGGCTGCCGGTCCTCTCCCGGATCGCGGTGGCGGTCGTCGGCGTGGTCGTCCTCGTCGCGCTGTTCGCACCCCTGCTCGCCCCGCACGACCCGCTCGACCAGCAGCCCCAGGTCGACGGCACCGGGCACCCGTCGGGCGACCACTGGATGGGCCAGGACAGCCTCGGCAGGGACATCCTCAGCCGGCTGATGTACGGGGCGCGCTGGTCCCTCGCGATCGGGCTCGGGGCGACGCTGCTCGCCCTGGTCGTCGGCGCGGTGCTCGGGGCGATCGCGGCGACCTCGCGCAAGGCGGTCGACGAGACGCTGATGCGGTGCCTGGACATCGTCATGGCGTTCCCCGGCATCGCGCTCGCCGCCGTGCTCGTGGCGGTCTTCGGGGGCGGCATCCTCGTCCTGATCTGCGCCATCGCGTTCCTGTTCACCCCGCCGATCGCCCGGGTCGTACGGGCGAACGTGATGGATCAGTACGGCGAGGACTATGTCGTCGCCGAACGCATCGTCGGCGCCCGCACCCCGCACATCCTCATCAAGCACGTGGCCATCAACTGCGCGGCGCCGATCCTGGTGTTCTGCACGGTGCAGGTCGCCGAGGCCATCGTCTTCGAGGCCTCGCTGTCGTTCATCGGCGCGGGCGTACGGCCCCCGGACCCGTCCTGGGGCAGCGTCATCGCCGACGGCAAGAACATGGTGCTGCTCGGCGGCTGGTGGGCGACGGTCTTCCCCGGACTCCTCATGCTGATCACGGTCCTTGCCCTGAACATCCTCTCCGAGGGCGTCTCGGACGCGTGGGCGGCGCCCGCGACGCGTGACGTGCCGGGCGCGGCCCGCAAGGAGGACCGCATCGAAGCCCCCGAGCCGGGCAGCGGCAAGGTGCTCGAACTGCCTGGCCTCGCGGATGCGGCGCAGCGCCTGCGCTCACGCGCACGGCCACTGCCGGACGGCACCCCGGTGCTCACCGTCTCCGACCTCACGATCGGCTTCGACGCCCGCCACGGGGGCGTGGACATCGTCGACGGCATCAGCTTCCACGTCAGGCCGGGCGAAGTCCTCGGTCTGGTAGGCGAGTCGGGCTGCGGCAAGTCGCTCACCGCGCTGACCGTGATGGGCCTGGAACCGAAGGGCGCCCGCATCGGCGGCCAGGTCACGTTCAACGGCGAGCAGTTGACGGGCATGCCGATGCGCGCCCGCAGACGGCTGCTCGGCCACGACATGGCGATGATCTACCAGGACGCCCTGTCGTCCCTCAACCCGGCGATGACGGTCCGCGCCCAGCTCAAACAGGTCGTCCGCAGGGGTGGGCGCCGCACGGCGGTCGAACTCCTCGAACTGGTCGGCCTGGACCCGGACCGCACCCTGCGCAGCTACCCGCACGAACTCTCCGGCGGCCAGCGCCAGCGCGTCCTGATCGCGATGGCGCTCTCCCGCGACCCGAAGCTGATCGTCGCCGACGAGCCGACGACGGCCCTCGACGTCACGGTGCAGGCCCAGGTCATCCAGCTCCTGCTGCGCCTGCGCGAGGAACTGGGTTTCGCGCTGATCCTCGTCTCGCACGACCTGGCGCTCGTCGCGGACGTCACCGACCGGGTGGTGGTGATGTACGGGGGCCAGATCGTGGAGACGGGCGTGACGGCGGACCTCGTCGAGGCGCCGTCGCACCACTACACGCGGGGCCTGCTCGGCTCGGTGCTCTCGCTCGAATCGGCGGCCGAACGTCTGACGCAGATCAAGGGCGTCGTCCCCTCGCCGGCCGACTTCCCCGCGGGCTGCCGGTTCGCGGACCGCTGCCCCCTCGCGAGCGAGGTGTGCCGCACGACGGCGCCCGAACTCGTCGGCGGGGCACGGCACTCCATCGCCTGCCACCATCCGGCGCAGCAACCGCCCCCGGTGCCGCGCCCCAGGGGAAGCGAGGCCCTCAAATGACCGCTCTGATCTCGCTGTCCGACGCGCACGTCGTGCACAGGGCCCGCTCGGGCGGTCTGTTCTCCCGTGACCGCGTATACGCCCTGACCGGCGCCGACCTGACCATCGCGCCCGGCGAGACCGTCGGCGTCGTGGGCGAGTCGGGGTGCGGCAAGTCGACGCTCGCGAAGGTGCTCGTAGGGGTGCAGCGGCCCACGGCGGGTTCGGTGTCCTTCCGTGGCAGCGACCTATGGACGATGAAGCCCGCCGAGCGCCGGGCCACGATCGGCCGGAACACCGGCATGATCTTCCAGGACCCGTCGACGGCCTTGAACCGCAGGCTGACCGTACGACAGATCCTGCGGGACCCCCTGGACGTCCACAGGATGGGCAATGCGCCCCAACGTGAGGCACGCGTACGGGACTTGATGGCGCTGGTGGGCCTACCCAAAGCCCTGGCGGACGGACTGCCAGGACAGCTCTCGGGCGGACAGCGCCAGCGCGTGGCGATCGCCCGCGCCCTCGCCCTCGAACCGGAGTTGGTGGTGGCGGACGAGCCGACGAGCGCGCTGGACGTCTCCGTGCGCGCCCAGATCCTCAACCTCCTCCTGGACCTGAAGGAGCGGCTCGGCCTGGCCCTGGTCTTCGTGTCGCACGACATCCAGACCGTGCGAAGGATGAGCGACCGGGTCATCACGATGTATCTGGGCAGAATCGTGGAGGAGTCACCGGCGGAGGAGATCCTTGACAGAGCACGCCACCCCTACACGCGGGCCCTCTTCTCCGCGACCCCCGGCCTCCTCGACCCCATCGACCCGATCCCGCTCGTCGGCCCGGTGCCGTCCGCGACACGACCGCCGAGCGGCTGCCCGTTCCGTACGAGGTGCTGGAAGGCGGACGAGACCTGCGCCGCCACCATGCCGGACTTCGCCTTGTCGGAGAGATCGGCACCATCGGAACAATCTGGACACCGCTACCGCTGCCATCACCCCGTGCGGGACGGCCAGTCCACGCACGAGCTAGTGATCCAGTCCGCCGCCACGGACGCGAGCCCCAGGGAGAGCCCATGACCATGCCCACCCCGCTGACCGGTGTCATTCCGCCCGTCTGCACCCCCCTGACACCGGACCGCGAGGTGGACACGCCCTCGCTCATCAGGCTGGTCGACCACTTGGTGTCGGGCGGGGTGGACGGCCTCTTCGTCCTCGGCTCGTCGTCGGAGGCGGCGTACCTGACGGACGCGCAGCGGAAGACCGTGGTCGATACGGTGGTGGGCCACGTGGGCGGCCAACTCCCGGTCCTGGCAGGGGTGATCGACATGACGACGCCTCGGGTCCTGGACCACGTCCGGGCGGTGACGGCGGCCGGGGCGGACGCTGTGGTGGTGACGGCGCCCTTCTACACGCGCACGCATCCGGCGGAGATGGCCCGCCACTTCCGCCTGGTGGCGGCGGGGTCGCCGGTGCCGGTGTTCGCGTACGACCTCCCTGTCTCGGTCCACTCCAAACTGCCCGCGGAGCTGGTCCTTGAGCTGGCGGCGGAGGGGGTGCTCGCCGGCCTCAAGGACTCCAGCGGGGACGAGGGGAACTTCCGGGACGTGGTGCTCGGCGCGCGGGGGCGCGGGGACGCGCCGGCCTTCAGTGTCCTGACAGGTTCGGAGACGACGGTGGACGCGGCGCTGGCCATGGGCGCGGACGGGGTCGTACCGGGCCTGGGGAACGTGGACCCCGAGGGGTATGCGCGGCTGTACCGCTACTGCCGGGAGGGGGACCTGGTGCGGGCGCGGGCCGAGCAGGAGCGGTTGTGCGGTCTGTTCGGGATGGTGCGGGTCGGGGACGCGGGCCGCATGGGCGGGAACTCGTCCGCCCTGGGGGCGTTCAAGGCGGCCCTCGCCCTCCGGGGCGTAATCGCGTGCCCCGCCACTGCGGAGCCCCAGGTTCCGCTGTCCTCCGGGGAGGTCGAGCGGGTGGGGAAGTTCTTGGCGGGGGCGGGGTTGTTGTAGGCGCCTTTTTAATCCCCAACCCCGCCCCTTCCCGAAAACCCGCTCGGCGCGGGGGCCTTGTCCTCAAACGCCGGACGGGCTGGATTTCCAGCCCGTCCGGCGTTTGAGGACGAACTCGGCGGAGCCGGTGATGACGGTACGCAAGGCCCTCGCGCCAGAGCGAGTTTTCGGGAAGGGGCGGGGTTGGGGAAAAGAAACGCCCCTACCCCACCCCCGCCACCCCCGGCCGCACCAACCCCGACTCATAAGCCACGATCACCAGCTGCGCCCGATCCCTCGCCCCCAGCTTCCCCATGATCCGGCTGACATGGGTCTTCGCGGTCAGGGGGCTCAACCCCAACTGATCCGCAATCTCCGCGTTGTTCAGTCCCCGCGCGACCAGCGCGAGAACCTGCCGCTCCCGCTCGCTCAACTCACCGGACAACGCATCCGGCAGAGCAACCTCAACCGGCGCCCGCAACACCCGAGCGATCAACCGAGAAGTCGGGCCCGGCGACAGCAGGGACTCCCCCGCGGCCACCGTACGAATCGCCTCCAACAACTCCCCCGGCTTCGTGTCCTTCACCAAGAACCCCGACGCCCCGGCCCGAAGCGCGTCGACGACATGCTCATCCGTGTCGTAAGTCGTCAGCATCAACACCTTCACCCCGGCCAGATCCTCGTCTTCCGCAAGCAGCCGCGTCGCCTCGATCCCGTCCAGGTCCGGCATCCGGATGTCCATCACGATGAGATCCGCCCGCTCGGAGCGGGCGAGGTCGACCGCCGCCCGCCCCGTCCCCGCCTGCCCCACCACCTCCATGTCCGGCGCGGACTCGACCAGCATCGCGAACGCGGCCCGCACCAGCGTCTGATCGTCGGCGAGTAGTACACGGATCGTCATCGAAGCCCTCCCACAGGCACCAGGGGCAGTACCGCCGCCACCAAGAAACCGCCATCGGGCCGAGGCCCCGCCTCCAACGTCCCGCCCACGCTCCGGGCCCGCTCCCGCATCCCCACCAGGCCGAAACCGGGGGTGTGCGAGGGGTCCAGGGCTGAGACGGCCCCGTCGTCCACCACGGTCACCCGCAACGCGGGCCCCTCGCTCCGGACACCCACCCGGATCGTGAGCCCGGGGCCGCCGCCACCGTGCCGCACCGCGTTGGTCAGCGCCTCCTGCACGATGCGGTAGGCCGCTGCGCCCACGGCGGGCGGCGCCTCGACCTCCCGTACCGCCAGATCGACCTCCGCGCCGGACGTCCGCGCCGCCTCCGCCAGGTCGGCGAGGCCGTCGAGGCCCGGCAGCGGGCCCCGCGTCTCCTCCGCGGTGCCTTCCCTCAACACCTCAAGGGTGGCGCGGAGTTCACCACGGGCCGACCGGCAGGTGTCGGCGATGTCGTCGAGGGCCTTCGCCACCGCCTCCCGGTCGAGGCGCTCCGGATCGGCGGTGAGGACGTGCGCGGCGACGGACGTCTGGACGCCGACCAGGGTGATGCTGTGCGCCAGCAGGTCGTGCAGGTCACGGGCGACCCGCAGCCTCTCCTCGGCGACCCGCCGCCGCGCCTCCTCCTCGCGCGTACGCTCCGCCCGCTCGGCACGCTCCAGTACGGAGGTGACGTACTGGCGGTGGATGCGCACGTACACGCCGAGCAGCAGCACGGAGACGATCCAGCCGGACATCCGCAGCACTTCCGCGACTTGGTGCGGGGACACTCTCGCGTTGACGGTCAGCATGATGCCGACGACGAGGCCGCCGATGATCAGGGCGCGGCGCGGACGCCCGGAGGCGGCGACGGTGTAGAGCGCGACCATGCCGACCGGGACGGCGGCCATGTGCGTGTAGTCGATGCCGTGGTACGGAGAGATGAAGACGATCACCCCGAGCAGCGCCAGCAGGGGACTGCTTCGCCGCCACGCCAGCGGTACGTGCGCACAGAGCAGCAGGCTCCAGCCGAGGAGGTCGGGGCGCCGGCCGTCCTCGACGAACACGGCGAGCAGGACGGACAGCGCCGCGAGCACCGCCGCGAACAGCGCGTCGGTGCGCAGAGCGTTCCGGCTGCCGGGCACGGCCCCCGTGAAGGCCAGCACACCACGCGGCGCCGGCGCCCTCTCCTGAACCCGCGGTATGTCCGCCACAGCCTCATCCTCCCGTACGAGGGCGCCCCTCCGGCAGGGAAGGGGCGCCCGGAAGCGTTCAACGGTCAGGGGGCGTGCACCCGTTGGGGCTCGGGCTCCAGGGCGGGGCCCGTCTCCGGGGCGGGACGCGAGAGGCTCCCCGGCCACCACACCTTCCTGCCGAGCGCCACGCTCGCGCTCGTCACCAGATACGTCCGCACCAGGAACGTGTCGAGCAGCACCCCGACCGCGATCACGAAGCCCAGCTCGACCAGCTGCACCAGCGGCATGTTGGTGAGCACCGCGAACGTCGCCGCGAGCACGAGGCCCGCCGACGCGATGACGCCGCCCGTCGTCCGCAGCGCGGTCAGCGCGGCGGCCCCCGGTTCGGCGCCCGCGAGGGACTCCTCCCGCATGCGGTGCATCAGGAAGATGCCGTAGTCGACGCCCAGCGCGACCAGGAAGACGAAGGAGAGCAACCCCAGCCCCGGGTCCGTGCCCTCGAAGCCGAGGAGCGGCTCGAAGACCAGGCCCGCGATGCCGAGCGAGGCCCCCCACACCGCGACCACCGCGGCGAGCAGGAGCAGCGGCGCGACGAGGGACCGCAGGAGCGCCACCAGGATCAGCAGCACCGCGGCGAGAACCAGCGGCACGATGATCGGGGTGTCCCGGTCGTTGGTGTCCTTCAGGTCCAGCTGCTGAGCGCTGGCTCCGCCCACGTACGAGCCGTCCAGGTCCGCCCGCAGCGCCTTGATCGTCTCCGTCTCTCCCGCCGACTCGGGCGCGGCCGTCGCGATCACGGAGATCTCGGTCCAGTCCTTCGCCGTACGTCCCTTCTCGGCGCTGTCCACGCCCCGCGTGCCCTTGATGTCGGCGAGGGCATCGGAGGCGCGGTCGGCGGGCGTCATCACGGTGATGGGCCGGGTGCCGTGCTCGGGGTAGGCCTTGTCAAGGGTCTCCATCGCGGTGACGGAGTCGGGCGTCTTGGTGAAGGAGTCCTCCTGCTTCAGCGCGCCCGGCAGGTTCAGCGCCCCCAGGGCGAGCGCGCCGAGCAGCACGGCGCCGCCCGCGAGCACGGTGAGGGGCCTGCGCCCCGCCGAGCTGCCCATCATGGAGAAGAGGCTGCGCCGCTGCTTGGGCTCGCCGCCGTAGGCGGGCACCAGCGGCCAGAACACGCGCCGCCCGAGCAGGACGAGGAGCGCGGGCAGCAGCGTCAGCATCGCGAGGAGCGCGCACAGCACGCCGACCGCGCCCAGCGGGCCCATGCCACGGCTGCTGTTGAGGTCGGCGGCGAGCAGGCAGAACAGCCCTGCCGCGACCGTGCCCGACGAGGCGAGCACGGCCGGGCCGCAGCCCTTGAGGGCGGCGACCATCGCGTCGTAGGGCCGCTTGATCCTGCGCAGTTCCTCGCGGTAGCGGGAGACGATGAGCAGCGCGTAGTCCGTGCCCGCGCCGAACACGAGGATCGTCATCACGCCGCTGCTCTGACCGGTGACGGACGTCCCGAAGCCTTCGTGCAGTCCGTACGCGACGCCCATCGCCAGGTAGTCCGCGATGCCCGCCACGGTGAGCGGCACGAGCCACAGGAACGGGCTGCGGTAGATGAGGATCAGGAGCAGCGCGACCACGCCTGCGGTGGTGTAGAGCAGGGGCCCGCCGAGGGAGTCGTAGACCTTGCCCGCGTCCGTGGAGAGCGCTCCCGGGCCGCCGACGTCGACGCTCAGCCCGTCCTCGCCCCGGGCGGTGTCGCGGATGTCGTCGACGAGCGCGTCCCGGAGTTTCTCGTCATGGCCCGGCTCGGTGCTGACCACGGGGTACATGAGCGTGGTGCCGTCCTTGGACGGTACGACGCGCGGGGTGGCCGCCAGCTTGTGGGCCCGGCCGATCTCGGTGACCTGCCGGGCCGCCGCGGCGCGGTCGGCTGAGGTCAGGCCGCCGTCGCGGTGGTAGACGAGGACGAGCTCGGTGGCCTCACCCCCGGGCAACTGGTCCTGGATCTTGGCCACTTCGGTGGAGTCGGCGCTCGCGGGGAGGTAGTCCACGACGCGGTCCTGCTGGGCGTCGGAGAGCTTCGACGCGAAGGGCCCGGCGAGCGCGATGACGGCTATCCACAGTCCGAGGAACATCCAGGGCACGGCTCGTCGCCGTCGTGCGGTGGTCTGTTCGGCCCGCATGACGGGCCTCCTTCCGGCAGGTTGGCAGGTTCGGTGCCAACCCTTCCGGAGGGTGTGTCGCGATCCGTCGGGCGAGAGGGCGAGTTGGGGCGTACGACGCAGGGAGGCATCAGCCTCGTACTACTCCCTGGGGAGTAGCGCCCACACCCCTTAGGCCCTACAACCCTCAGGTCAGAAGTGCGTCGTCCGCGCCGCCACCATCAGCCGCGTGACCTCGTCCGCGCCGATGGTCAGGGCGCCGCCCACCGTGGCGAGCACCTCGCGTTCGGCGGGGGTGTACGGGCCGTCGGCGAGTGCGATCCGCGCGCCCTGGAGCAGCAGCGCCTCACGTCCGGCGGGAGCGAGGTGCGGGGCCAGCGGGCCGAGCGCCTCGTGGAGCTCTATGGCCAGACCGGGCCCGCAGTCCGGGACGGTGGCACGGCCGGTGTCCGCGGCGAGCGCTTCGACCAGCGCGACGAGCTGGTCCTCGCGGCAGTCGTCGAACCCGGCGAGGCGCAGCGCGCCGACGGCCGCGTCGAGCGTGGAGCGCGACGAGGTGCCGCCCGCGGCGAGGATCGCGAGGACGACGGTGTGCACGGCGTCGCGGACCATGGCCGAGAGCCGTGTGGTCGTGGGATGGCCGAGAACGTCCGTACCGAAGTGGTCACCACAGGCGGCGCACTCGACGATGGGCCCCGCGGCGCCGCGCGGCAGGACGGGCACGCCGAGCAGGACGAAGCGGCGACGGCCGGTGCGGCGCTGGTAGTTGCGGTCACCGCCGCAGCCGGGGCAGAAGAACTCACCGTCCCCGACGGTGGTCCAGGCCGTATGCACGCCGACCACGCGCCTGCGCAGGACACGCCCACGCGAAACGGGCGTGGCGACGATGCGGGATTCCCGGCCGTCTCGTCCCCGATCTGGCAGCACCGCGCACCTCCGTAACGCCCCGGCAACATTGCCGCGTTGGGCGTGATGTTAGCCACATTGTTGATGTGGCGTCAGCACCCTGTACGAGAGATGGCCGGTACCGCACCCTGATTGCCCCCCGAGGATCACCTCGGGGGGCGGTCGGGCGGTGTGTCAGCGGGCGGCGCGGTTCACCGCGGAGACCGCGGCCTTCAGCGAGGCACGCGTCGTGTTCGCGTCGATGCCGATGCCCCACAGGACCTTGTCGCCGATGGCGCACTCGATGTACGAAGCGGCCTGCGCGGAGGCTCCTTCGCTCATCGTGTGCTCCTGGTAGTCCAGGAGGCGTACGTCGATGCCGATGCCCTGCAGCGCGTTGAAGAACGCCGAGATCGGGCCGTTGCCGGTGCCGGTCAGGACGGTGTCGGCGCCGTCGACCGTCGCCTCGACGGTGAGGGTGTCCGTGCCGTCCTTGTCCGTGGTGGTCTGGCCGTTCTTGACCTGGATGCGGCCCCACGGGTTCTGCGGGTTGGGCAGGTACTCGTCCTGGAAGATGCCCCAGATCGCGTCCGGGGTGACCTCGCCGCCCTCGGTGTCGGTCTTCGTCTGGATGATCTTCGAGAACTCGACCTGCATGCGGCGCGGCAGGTCCAGGTGGTGGTCGCTCTGCAGGACGTAGGCGATGCCGCCCTTGCCGGACTGCGAGTTGACGCGGATGACGGCCTCGTAGGACCGGCCGACGTCCTTGGGGTCGATGGGCAGGTACGGGACGGCCCACTCGATCTCGTCGACCGTCTTGCCCTGCTGCTCGGCCCGCATGCCCATGGCCTCGAAGCCCTTCTTGATGGCGTCCTGGTGGGAGCCGGAGAAGGCGGTGTAGACGAGGTCGCCCGCGTACGGGTGGCGGGGGTGGATCTCCATCTGGTTGCAGTACTCGGCGGTGCGGCGGATCTCGTCGATGTCGGAGAAGTCGATCTGCGGGTCGACGCCCTGCGAGAAGAGGTTCATGCCCAGCGTGACCAGGTCGACGTTGCCGGTACGCTCGCCCTGCCCGAACAGGCAGCCCTCGATGCGGTCGGCGCCGGCCATGATGGCCAGTTCGGCGGCGGCGACGGCGGTGCCGCGGTCGTTGTGCGGGTGGACCGACAGGCAGACGTGCTCGCGCCGGGTCAGGTTGCGGGACATCCACTCGAAGCGGTCCGCGTGCGTGGAGGGCGTCGAACGCTCCACCGTGGCGGGCAGGTTGAGGATGATCTCGCGGCCCTCCGCGGGCTGCCACTCGTCACAGACGGCTTCGCAGACCTCCAGGGCGAAGTCCAGCTCGGTGTCGGTGAAGATCTCGGGGCTGTACTGGTAGCCGAAGACCGTCTCGGGGCCCAGCAGCTTCTCCGCGTACTCCATGACCAGGCGCGTGCCGTCGACGGCGATCTGCTTGACCGCGTCCTTCGAGCCACGGAAGACGACCTCGCGCCAGACGGGCGCGGTCGCGTTGTACAGGTGGACGGTGGCGCGCTTGGCGCCGACCAGCGACTCGACGGTGCGGGAGATGAGCTCCTCGCGGGCCTGCGTCAGGACGGAGATCGTGACGTCGTCCGGGATCGCGCCGTCCTCGATGATCGACCGTACGAAATCGAAGTCGGTCGCGCCCGAGGAGGGGAAGCCGACCTCGATCTCCTTGTAGCCCATGCGGACCAGCAGGTCGAACATCTCGCGCTTGCGGGCCGGGGACATCGGGTCGATCAGCGCTTGGTTGCCGTCACGCAGGTCCGTGGAGAGCCAGCGGGGAGCGACCGTGATGCGGTTGTCCGGCCACGTGCGGTCGGGGATGTCGACCTGGTCGTACTGGCCGTACTTGTGGACCGGCATGGACGTGGCACGCTGCAGATTGGGCTTGATCGCCATGATGCGGGGGCTCCTCGGGAGTGTCCTTAAGGACGGCCGACGGTCGCTTCGCGAGCAACACCGAACTCCGCGGGGAGGGGGTCGGCCTCGACTACAGGCCCTCGCCGCGGCAGCTAAGGAGAAGCAGCCCGTAACGCATGATGCTCCGCAGCCTAGCCGAGTCGCGCTGTGTGCGCGGGTGCGTATCAGTATGCGGGATCGCCGCCAGGTAACGGGTAAGAGGTGATCAATACCTCTATTTCACTAATCATGGTTGCAGGTAGTGACAGCGGCATGACCCAGTGCCACATTGCCGCCATGACCGCCAATCCAGGCTTCGAGCCTGTCTTCTGCACCATCATCCCTCCTCACGTGCTCGACACTCTGGCCCAGAGTGACGACGCCACTCTCGCGGGTCCCGCTCGCCGCACCCTTGAGCGCGACTCGATCGAGCGCACCCACCGCCGCCTGACCACGGTCATCGGCGCCCCCGCCGTCTCGCTGCCCAAGGAAGCCGCGGAGAGCAAACCGCACCGCACGATCCACGACGCGAAGCACAAGACCGAGCTGCCGGGCCGCAAGGTCCGCGGCGAGGGCGACAAGCCCGGCAAGGACGCGACCGTCAACCGCGCGTACGCGGGCCTCGGCGCGACCTTCGAGCTGTTCCTGAAGTCGTACCAGCGCAACTCCATCGACGGCAGCGGCCTGCCGCTGAACGCGACGGTCCACTACGGCGAGGACTACGGGAACGCCTTCTGGAACGGCGAACAGATGGTGTTCGGCGACGGTGACGGCGAGATCTTCCTCGACTTCACCATCCCCGTGGACGTCATCGGCCACGAGCTGACGCACGGCGTCGTGCAGTACACGGCGAACCTCACGTACTTCGGTCAGCCCGGCGCGCTCAACGAATCGTGCGCCGACGTGTTCGGCTCGCTGATCAAGCAGTACACGCTCGGCCAGACCGCCTCCGAGGCCGACTGGCTAATCGGCGCCGGGCTCCTCGCCCCGCGCGTGACGGGCACGGCGCTGCGCTCCATGAAGGCGCCCGGCACGGCCTACGACGACGATGTGCTCGGCAAGGACCCGCAGCCGGCCGACATGGACCACTACGTCCGCACGGGCCGCGACAACGGCGGCGTGCACATCAACTCCGGCATCCCCAACCACGCCTTCTATCTGCTCGCCGAGGCGCTCGGCGGCAACGCGTGGGAGCGGGCGGGCCAGATCTGGTACGCCGTCCTGACCGGCGGCGAGCTGGCCCAGGACGCGTCCTTCGCGGACTTCGCGAAGCTGACGGTGGCCGCGGCGCGCGACAAGTACGGCGAGGGCGAGGAGCACGGTGCCGTCGTCAAGGCGTGGTCCCAGGTCGGCGTGCCCACCAACTGACCGCCCACCGACCGGCCTACCAACCGGCCTCCCCATGGAGTAGACAGGTTCCATGCGTATCCAGGTGAAGCGCACGGGAGGATTCGCGGGCATCGAGCGGCACGCCGAGGTCGACACCTCGGGTCTGCCCGATGCCCCCGAGTGGCAGGCCCTGGCCGACGAGGCCATGGCAGAGGGCCGGAACGCGCCACCGATAGGGGTGCCGGACGGCTTCAGCTACCAGCTCACCGTGGACGGCCGCACGGTGTACTGCTCGGATCCCCGCCTGACCGATCCACAGCGCAAGCTGATCACGCGTGTCCTCAAGGAGGGCTCGTAGAACAGGGGAACCCGCAAGACGTGAGAAGTGTTCACGTTTTCTGAGGTACGCCCATTGACTTCCGTACGCGGCCGTACGGAAGATCGCGCCCATGGCAGCGACCCATGCGACCCATGTGCGCGAACCACTCCCGCAGTTCCCCCGCGACTTCGTGTGGGGGGTGTCCACATCGGCTCACCAGATCGAGGGCGCCGTCGACGAACGCGGCCCCTCGGTCTGGGACGCGTTCACCGCGCTGCCCGGCAGGGTGAAGGACGGCACGACGGCCGCCGTGGCCTGCGACCACTACCACCGCTACCGCGAAGACGTCGCGCTCATCCGGGAGTTGAGGGTCGGCGCCTACCGTTTCTCGGTGTCGTGGCCGCGCGTGCTGCCGAGCGGGGCGGGTGAGGTGAGCACATCGGGCCTCGACTTCTACGACCGTCTCGTCGACGAGCTGTGCGCGGCGGGCGTCAGCCCCGTCCCCACGCTCTTCCACTGGGACACACCGCTCGCGCTCGCCGATGAGGGCGGCTGGCTGCGGCGGGACACAGCCGAGCGCTTCGCCGCGTACGCGGCCGTGGTGGCCGCCCGCATCGGTGACCGCGCCAAGAAGTGGATCACCCTCAACGAACCCGCCGAGCACACCCTCCTCGGTCACGCCCTCGGCCAGCACGCGCCCGGCGAGCAGCTCATGTTCGACGCCCTGCCGGTGGCGCACCACCAGCTCGTCGCCCACGGCCTCGCGGTGCGGGCGCTGCGCGCGGCGGGCATCACCGACATCGGCGTCGCCAACTCGCACGGCCCCACCTGGCCCGCCTCCCCCTCGGCCGAGGACACCCAGGCGGCGGACTTCTACGACGTGCTCCTCAACCGCCTCTTCTCGGACCCGCTGATCCTCGGCCGATACCCGGACGGAATCGCGGAGTTGATGCCGGGCGGCGACATCGAGGCGGACCTGAAGGTCATCGCGGAGCCGGTCGAATGGTACGGGATCAACTTCTACCAGCCGACGAAGGTGGGCGCCCCGCTCCCGGCCACGGCCACGACTGCCACGGAGTTCGGCGGCGTCACACTCCCGCCCGAACTCCCCTTCGCGCCAAGGGAGATCGAGGGCCGCCCGATGACGGACTTCGGCTGGCCGGTGGTCCCGGAGTCACTCACCGAACTGCTCACCGGCTTCCGCGACCGGTACGGCGACCGGCTGCCCCCGCTGGTGATCACCGAGAACGGCTGCTCGTACGAGGGCATCGACGACGAGCGGCGGATCGACTACCTGGACGGTCATCTGCGCGCACTGCACCGGGCGTTGGAGGCGGGAGTGGACGTACGCGGCTACTTCGTCTGGTCCCTGATGGACAACTTCGAGTGGGCGGAGGGCTACCGGCAGCGCTTCGGTCTCGTCCACGTCGACTACGCCACCCTGAAGCGCACTCCGAAGGCGTCATACGCCTGGCTGCGCGAGGCACTGCGGGTGCAACAGGCATGACAGCCGGGCGGGTTGAGGCGCTGCGGGAGCCGGTCGACCGCGTCGGGCGGGGCTGGACGGCGTCCCTCTCGCTCGCCAACGGAGCGATCTGGGTGGGGTGGTACGGCCCGCTGCAGATCCTCCTTGCCGTACAGGCGGAGGACCTCGCCCCGGCCGGCACATCGAAGGAGACGGTCCTCGCGTGGGTGGCGGGCGCCGGGGCCGTGGTGTCCCTCGCGTCGAACCCGCTGTTCGGCGCGCTTTCCGACCGGACCGTGTCGCGCTTCGGGCGGCGCACGCCATGGATCGTGGCGGGCACGGCGGGTGGCGCGGCGGCGCTCCTGCTGCTTTCGGCCGCCGGGTCCGTGTGGTGGATGGCGGCGGGCTGGTGCCTGGTCCAGCTCACCCTGAACGCCGCGTTCGCCGCGGTCACAGCGGCCGTACCGGACCGGGTGCCGCGGCTCCAGCGGGGCGCGGTGGGCGGCTGGCTGGGGGCGGCGCAGATCCTGGGCGTGGTCGTGGGCACGGGCCTCGCCACGGCTGCCGGGGGTGTGGGCGCGGGATACGCGGCGTGCGCGGTGTTCACCCTGGTGGGAGTGCTCCCGTACGTCCTGCGCCACCGGGACCTGCGCCTGGCGCCGCACGACAGGCCGCCGTTCGCGTGGCGGTCGTTCACCCGCGCCTTCTGGCTGAGCCCGCGCCGCTACCCGGACCTCGGCTGGGCCTGGCTGACCCGCTTCCTGATCAACCTCAGCAACGCCCTGGTCCTGCTCTATCTCCTCTACTACCTCCGGGACCGCTTGGACTACGCCGACCCGGACGAGGGCGTCCTGATCCTCACGGCGGTGAACGGCCTGACGCTGCTCGCGACGGTGGTCGTCGGCGGCGTCTGGTCGGACCGCGTGGGCCGCCGGAAGCCCTTCGTGCTCTGGTCCGGCGTCCTGATGGCGGTGGCGACGGCCCTGCTGTCCGGCTGGCAGACCTGGCCGGGGGCGATCGTCGCTGCGGCGGTCCTCGGCGTCGGCTTCGGCGTCTTCACTTCGGTGGACTTCGCCCTGATGACGGACGTCCTGCCGAAGGCGATGGACCGCGGCAAGGACATGGGCGTCATCAACATCGCCAACTCACTCCCCCAGGTGGCGGCCCCCGCCCTGGCGGCCCCGATCGTGACGCACTTGGGCGGCTACCGGGTGCTGTACCTGGTGGCGGCCGTGATCGGGTTGGCGGGGGCGCTGCTCGTGACGCGGATCAGGGGCGTGGAGTAACCCCGGGGTCCCGCCGGGGAATCAATCAGAAACCCAGCTTGCGGAGCTGCTTGGGGTCGCGCTGCCAGTCCTTGGCGACCTTGACGTGCAGGTCGAGGAAGACCGGCGTCCCCAGGAGCGCCTCGATCTGCTGGCGGGACTTGATCCCGACCTCCTTGAGGCGCTTGCCCTTCGGGCCGATGATGATGCCCTTCTGGCTGGGGCGCTCGATGTAGACGTTCGCGTGGATGTCGAGCATCGGCTTGTCCGCGGGGCGGTCCTGGCGCGGCAGCATCTCCTCCACCACGACGGCGATGGAGTGCGGCAGCTCGTCCCGGACGCCTTCCAGCGCGGCCTCGCGGATCAGCTCGGCGACCATGACCTGCTCGGGCTCGTCCGTGAGGTCGCCCTCGGGATAGAGCGGCGGGCTCTTGGGGAGCATCGGGACGATCAGGTCGGCGAGCAGCTGGACCTGCTTGTCGCCCACCGCGGACACCGGCACGATCTGCGCCCACTCGAAGCCGAGCTCCTTGCCGAGCTGGTCGATGGCGATGAGCTGCTCGGCGAGCGTCTTGCTGTCCACGAGGTCGGTCTTCGTCACGACCGCGATCTTCGGCGTCTTCTTGATGCCGGCCAGTTCCTTGGCGATGAAACGGTCACCGGGGCCGAGCTTCTCGTTCGCGGGCAGACAGAACCCGATGACGTCGACCTCGGCCCACGTCGTGCGCACGACGTCGTTGAGCCGCTCGCCGAGCAGCGTGCGCGGCTTGTGGAGCCCGGGGGTGTCCACCAGGATCAGCTGGGCGTCGGGCCGGTGCACGATGCCGCGCACCGTGTGCCGCGTGGTCTGCGGCTGGTCGGCCGTGATCGCCACCTTCTGGCCGACCAGAGCATTCGTAAGGGTGGACTTGCCCGCATTGGGGCGGCCCACGAAGCAGGCGAAGCCGGCGCGGTGGGGTGCCCCCGACGATTCTGACGGCTCGGATGACTCGGTACGAACGCTCATGGCGCCCATTCTCCCTGATCGCCGGAGGGCCGCAGCACCCCGAGGCACCGATGAGGCCCGGAAGCGGCACCGGTGAGCACGCGGAAACTCACCGGCAACACGAAACACGGCGGAAACGCCCGGGTGCCCGTCCCGAAACGCGGGGCGGTGACGCTCTCCCTCTGCCCCCACCCGGAGGAGAGATTCCCCGTGCAGTCCCTGACCACCACCTTGGCCGCGGCCAAGGGCCCCGACACCGGCGACACCGCCTGGCTGCTCGCGGCCACCGCCCTCGTCCTGCTGATGACGCCCGGCCTCGCCCTCTTCTACGGCGGCATGGTCCGCACGAAGAGCGTCCTCAACATGCTCCTGATGAGTTTCGTGTCGATCGCCCTGGTCACGGTGGTGTGGCTGCTCGCCGGCTACTCACTCGCGTTCGGCGACGACGCGTTCGCGGGCCTGATCGGCGGAGTCGACCACCTCGGGCTCGCGGGCATCGGCCCGGAGACCCTCACCGGGACGGTCCCCACCCTCCTCTTCACCACGTTCCAGCTCACTTTCGCGATCCTCACCACGGCGCTGATCAGCGGCGCGATCGCGGACCGCACGAAGTTCGCGGCCTGGCTGGTCTTCGTGCCCATCTGGGCGCTGCTCGTATACGTTCCCGTGGCGCACTGGGTCTGGGGCCCGGACGGCTGGATCTCCTCCTCCCTCGGCGCACTGGACTTCGCGGGCGGCCTGGTCGTCGAGATCGCGTCGGGTGCGTCGGGCCTCGCCCTGTGCCTGGTACTCGGCCCGCGGCTCGGCTTCAGGAAGGACGCGATGCGTCCGCACAACCTGCCGATGGTCCTGATGGGCGCGGGCCTGCTCTGGTTCGGCTGGCTCGGCTTCAACGGCGGCTCGGCCCTCGGCGCGAACGGCCTCGCGGCGGCCTCCCTCCTGAACACGCTCCTGGCCGGGTGCACGGGCCTGCTCGGCTGGCTCTTCGTGGAGCAGCGACGCGACGGCCACCCCACCACCTTCGGCGCGGCGTCGGGCGCGGTGGCCGGCCTGGTCGCCATCACCCCCGCGTGCGGGGTCGTCGGGGTGCTCGGCGCCGCGGTGGTCGGCCTCGCGGCGGGCGTGGTCTGCTCGTACGCCGTGGCGTGGAAGTTCCGCTTGAACTACGACGACTCCCTCGACGTGGTGGGCGTCCACCTGGTCGGCGGCGTGGTCGGCACGCTCCTGATCGGCCTGTTCGCGACGGCCACGATGACGGACGGCGCGGAGGGGCTCTTCTACGGGGGCGGGCTCGCCCAGCTGGGCAAGCAGACGGTGGCGGTGCTCGCGGTGGCGGCGTACACGTTCGCGGTGACGTACGGCATCGGCAAGGCGATCGACAAGCTCATGGGCTTCCGCGCGTCGGCGGAGGACGAACAGACGGGCCTCGACCAGACGCACCACGCGGAGACCGCCTACGATCACGGCGTCCTGGTCAGCCCGATGAAGGGGAGCACCGTCCGATGAAGCTCGTTACCGCGGTCATCAAGCCGTTCCGCCTCGACGAGGTGAAGACGGCCCTGCAGGAACTGGGCGTCCAGGGCCTCACGGTCACGGAGGCGAGCGGGTACGGACGCCAGCGGGGGCACACGGAGGTGTACCGGGGCGCGGAGTACCAGGTGGACCTGGTCCCGAAGGTGCGGATCGAGGTCGTCGTCGACGACGCGGACGCGGAGGCCGTGATCGACGGAATCGTCCGCGCGGCGGCCACGGGCAAGATCGGTGACGGGAAGGTGTGGGCGGTCCCGGTGGAGACGGTGGTACGGGTACGAACCGGGGAGCGGGGGCCGGACGCGGTTTGATTCATCCCCAACCCCGCCCCTGCCGGACGGGCTGAATTTTCAGCCCGTCCGGCGTTTGAGGACGAACTCGGCGGAGCCGGTGATTGACGGCAACCAAGGCCCCGCGCCAGAGTGGGTTTTCGGGAAGGGGCGGGGTTGGGGAAAGACTCAGTTCGCCTGAGCCCGCACCCGGACCTCCCCGTCAGCCCCCGCCAGGAACACCGGCGTCCCGGCCCCGCCAAGGTCCCGCACAGCGGAAAGGTCCTCGGCGGACAGCGCCTCCTCGGAGGAGACGACCGCCGCCGCCTCAAGGGACTCCGCACCGGAAGCGACAGCCATGGCCACCGCGGTCCGCAGGGCGGAAAGCTTCAGGGAGTCGAGAGAAACCGTCCCGGCGACATAGGTCCGCCCCGTCTCGTCCCGCACAGCGGCCCCCTCGGCCACCCCGTTCCGCGCCCGCGCCGAACGAGCCAGCGTAACGATCTTCCGGTCCTCGGCATCCAGCGCGCCAGGCGCAGCACTCTCGCTCATACGCCGAGCATACGGAGCCAAGAGACCTAAACCGCCACCGGGTACATCGACCCCCGCCGCCCCTCCGGCGACGCGAGCCACTCCAGTTTCGCCGCGGTCTCCGCCTCCGGCAGCGGCGTGTGCAGCACGATCGTCAGGTCGGGCCGCGCAGGCACCCGCATCGCCGTCGACTCGACATGCAACGCCCCCACCAGCGGATGGATGAGCTCCTTGTGCACCTGCCCGGCGGGCCGCACGTCCCGCCGCTGCCACAGTTCGTCGAACTCCTCGGCCGCCACCGACTCCCGCAGCTCGGCGAGGATCGCCTGGAACCCCTCGTCGTCCGGGGTCTCCGAGCAGGACGCGCGGAACTGCGCGACGACCGTCTCCGCGTTCGTCCGCCAACTCACGCTCCGTGAGCGGTAGATGGGGTCGGTGAAGAAGTCCACGAGGCAGTTCTGGGTGATCTCGGGGCGCATCCCGAAGACCATCCCGGCCGCGTCGTTGTACATGACGCAGTTGTAGTAGCGGTCCATGATGTGCGCGGGGTACGGCATCCACGTGTCGATCAGGCGTTGCATCCCCTCGCACATGTCCCGGTCGGCCTGCTCGACCTCGGGGGCGGGCGGGTTGAGACCGGCGAGCACGTACAAGTGCCGCCGCTCCGCGCTCGACAGCTTCAGGACACGTCCCACGGAGTCCAGGACCTGCGGCGACACGGAGATGTCGCGGCCCTGCTCCAGCCACTGGTACCAGGACGCGCCGACCCCGGCGAGCACGGCGACCTCCTCGCGCCGCAGGCCCGGCGTACGCCGCCGCGCCCCGCCGTCCGGGAGGCCCGCCTCCGTGGGGCTGACCCGGGCGCGGCGGCTCATCAGGAACTCGCGCAGTTCGCCCAGACGCCGTGCCTTGGATTCGTCCTGGGGCCGCGCGGCCGCCGCTTCACTCGTCCCTGCCATTCGCGAGCTCCCCCCCTGCCTGGTGTTACGACCACCAGCATAAGTACCCGCTCCCCACGGCTATTCCTGACGCCCGAAGCTCATCGCATGGCGATCGACACCACCGTTTCCCCGTCCCCGACAACGACGGCCCCCGCACCTCAGCCCACGGCCCCCAAGCTCGCACCCCGCGACAAGCTCGTCCTCTTCGTGCTCTGCGCCGCCCAGTTCATGGTCGCGCTCGACTTCTCCGTGCTGAACGTGGCGCTGCCCGTCCTCGGCACCGACCTGGGCATGAGCAAGTCCGCGCTGCAGTGGGCGGTGACCGCGTTCGCCCTCCCCTCGGGTGGCTTCCTGCTGCTCTTCGGCCGCACCGGCGACCTGTACGGCCGCCGCAAGCTGTTCATCGGCGGCCTCGCGCTCTTCGGCCTCGCCTCGCTCCTGGCGACGTTCGCCTGGGACCCGGCGTCCTTCCTCGCCGGACGCGCGCTGCAGGGCGTGGGCGCGGCGGCCATCGTGCCGACCGGCATGTCCCTGCTGACGACGACCTTCCCCGAGGGCCCGCAGCGCGACCGGGCACTCGGCATCTCCGGCACACTGCTCTCGCTCGGCTACACCCTCGGCATGGTGTTCGGCGGCGTACTCACCGACACGCTCGGCTGGCGCTCCACGATGGGCCTGCTGACCCTCTTCGTGCTGATCGTGCTGCCGCTCGCGCCGCGCCTCCTGCCCGAGTCCCGCACCCCGGACCGCCCCCGCCTCGACACCCCCGGCGCGGTCACCGTCACCGGCGGTCTGCTCGCCCTGATCTACGCGCTCTCCACGGCCGCCGAGCGCGGCTTCGGCGGGGCGGACGTCGTCGTCACGCTGACCGCGGGCGTACTGCTGATCGCGGCCTTCGGCTACGTCGAGTCGCGCGCCGAGTCCCCGCTCGTCTCGCTGCCGATGCTGCGGCGGCGGACGGTGGCCTGGGGCAACCTGGGCGGTCTGATCACCTTCTCGATGATGTCGGCGGTCATCTTCACCCTCACCCTGTACCTCCAGGAGATCCTGAAGCTCTCCGCCTTCCAGACAGGTCTCGTCTTTGGCGTGCAGGGCGTCCTCTCGGTGGTCTCCGGGATCTACGCGCCCAAGGTCATCAGCCGCTTCGGGGCGCGCCGTACCCTCGTCGTCTCGCTGCTCGGCCAGGGCCTGTTCATCGCGACACTGCTCGGCATCGACGAGGGCACCGGTTCGGTCTGGCTCGCCACGGCGGGCGTATCGGTGGCGAGCATGTTCCACCTGGGCGCGATCATCTCGTACGGCGTGACGGTCACTTCGGGTGTCCCGAACGAGGAGCAGGGCCTGGCCACCGGCCTGGTGACGTCCACCCAGCAGGTGGGCATCACGATCGGCATCCCGCTCCTGGGAGTCCTCGCGACCACGAACACGGATCTCCTGGCGGGCACGCGGACGGTGCTCCTGATCGACACGGCGGTCCTGCTGGTGACGGCGGCCCTGGTGGCGACGGGCCTGCGGGTCAAGCGCAACGCCTAGGGCCGGTCGAGCCGCAGGCGCTGCGCCTTCGGGAGACCGGCGACGACCAAGTCGTACGAATCCTCGACGAGCTCCCGGACCTGCCGGTCCGGGAGCTCTCCGGCGAGGGAGACCGTGTTCCAGTGCCGCTTGTTCATGTGCCACCCCGGCACGATCTCCGGGTGCGCCTCCCGCAGCTGGACCGCCATGTCCGGGTCGCACTTCAGGTTCACCGTCAGCGGCACGGCGTCCAGCGAGCTCAGCGCGAACATCTTGCCCGCGACCTTGAACACCGAGGCCTCGGGCCCGAACGGGAACTCCTCCACCACGTCGTTGAACGACAGGCAGAACGCGCGCAGCTGCTGTGGGGTCACACCGATGTCTCCTTGTGAGCGCCCGCGGGCGCGACCGGCTCCACGAGCACCGTCACGATCTTGTTGCGCCGTCCGGCTGCGGATTCCGCGGTGAGCCGCAGCTCACGGCCGTCCGGCAGCGGCACGATCGCCGAGGCGTCCGCGATCGGCACCCGGCCGAGGGCCTTGGCGAGCAGACCGCCGACGGTCTCGACGTCCTCGTCGTCGAACTCGTCGAGTCCGAAGAGCTCGCCGAGGTCGCCGATGTCCAGACGCGCGGTGACGCGGTAGCAGCCGTCGTCGAGCTCCTCGACGGGCGGCAGTTCACGGTCGTACTCGTCAGTGATCTCGCCGACGATCTCCTCGAGGATGTCCTCGATGGTGACGATGCCGGCCGTGCCGCCGTACTCGTCGATGACGACGGCGACGTGGTTGCGCTCCTGCTGCATCTCGCGCAGCAGATCGCCCGCGTTCTTCGTGTCGGGCACGAACGTCGCCGGGCGCATCGCCGTCGACACCAGGTCGGCCTCGCTGTCGCGGTTGATGTGCGTCTTGCGGGCCAGGTCCTTGAGATAGACCATGCCGACGACATCGTCCTCGCTCTCGCCCGTCACCGGGATGCGCGAGAAACCGGACCGCAGCGCGAGCGTGAGCGCCTGCCGGATGGTCTTGAAACGCTCGATGGCGACCAAGTCCGTCCGGGGCACCATGACTTCGCGTACGAGGGTGTCGCCGAGCTCGAAGACGGAGTGCACCATGCGGCGCTCCTCGTCCTCGATGAGGGACTCCTTCTCGGCGAGGTCGACCATCGCCCGCAGCTCGGCCTCGGAGGCGAACGGGCCGCGCCTGAAGCCCTTGCCGGGCGTGAGCGCGTTGCCGATGAGGATCAGGAGCGGCGGGATCGGGCCCATGATGCGGGCCAGCGGCAGCAGGACGTACGCGGCGGCGGTCGCCGTGTTGAGCGGGTGCTGGCGGCCGATGGTGCGCGGCGAGACCCCCACGGCCACGTACGAGACGAGGACCATCACCGCGATGGCGATGGCGAGCGCCTCCCAGGTCTCGGGGAATTCGTTCAGGCAGGCGTACGTCACCAGGGACGCCGCGGCCATCTCGCACGCGACGCGGACGAGCAGCGCCACGTTCAGATAGCGGGTGGGGTCGGCGGCGACCTGCGCGAGCTTGGCGCTCCCGCGCCGCCCGGAGCGGGCCGCCTCCTCCGCGCGGAAGCTGGAGACGCGGGCGATGCCCGCCTCCGCGCAGGCCGCGAGCCAGGCGACGACGACCAGGGCGACGGCGCCCGCGATCAACTGGAAACTCATGCCGCTACGAGACGGTGGGCGCGGGAGAGGGCCCGGTCAGGCCGTTCTCGGAGCGCCAGCCGTCGACGATGGCCGCCTGGAGACCGAACATCTCGGCCTTCTCGTCCGGCTCCTCGTGGTCGTACCCAAGGAGGTGCAGCACCCCATGGACGGTGAGCAGCTGGAGCTCCTCGTCCATGGAGTGCTCCGTGGGCGCTTCCTTGCCCTGCTTGATGGCGACCTCCGGGCAGAGCACGATGTCGCCGAGGAGGCCCTGCGGGGGCTCCTCCTCGTCCTTGGCCGGCGGGCGCAGCTCGTCCATGGGGAAGGACATGACGTCCGTCGGTCCCGGCAGGTCCATCCACTGGATGTGGAGCTGCTCCATGGCGTCCTCGTCCACGACGATCACCGAGAGCTCGGAGAGCGGGTGGATGCGCATCCGCGCGAGGGCGTAGCGGGCGATGTCGAGGATCGCCTGCTCGTCGACCTCGGTCCCGGATTCGTTGTTGACGTCGATCGACATGGTGCGGCTTCCGCTACTTCCCGTGTTTCTTGTTCTGCTGACTCTGCTGGCTGTCGTCGTACTTCTCGTACGCGTCGACGATACGGCCGACGAGCTTGTGCCGTACGACGTCGTGGGACGTGAGCCGCGAGAAGTGCACGTCGTCGATGCCCTCCAGGATGTCCTGGACCTGGCGCAGACCGGACTTGGTGCCGTTCGGCAGGTCGACCTGGGTGACGTCGCCCGTGATCACGATCTTCGACTCGAAGCCGAGGCGGGTGAGGAACATCTTCATCTGCTCGACGCTGGTGTTCTGCGCCTCGTCGAGAATGATGAAGGCGTCGTTCAGGGTGTTGTGCGTGAGCAGGTAGTCCTGCGTGACGTACAACGAATCCTCGGCGGCGACCTGGATGCAGACCGTCTCCTCACGCCCTGCGGGCTCGATGGAGTCGATGAAGCGCATCGGACGTCCGCCGCCTCCGGCCGCGTGGTACTTGTCGCGCTTGCGGGCGAGGCGGAAGGGCTCGATGCCTTCGGGGAGACGGATGTCGACGACGTGCTGGTCGTACCGATGGGCAGTCAACGCGGTGCCCTGCTCGCGGCCCTCGGCCGGACGGCGTCGCGTATAGGCGACACCCCCGAGCGACTGGACGAGCGCGATCACGTCGTCGCGCAGGACGATCGACGCGGTCGAGTACTGGATACGGCACGTACGGTCGTCCTGGGTGACCGGACCGCCATCGGAGTCGAGCAGGCCCTGGAGCACTGCGAGCCGGGTCTCCGCCGTGTTGAACAGGTAGTCGTCCGGCACGAACTTGGAGTGCGAACGGCCGCCGATGAGGTCCAGTTCGCGCATGACGCCGGTGACCGGATTCTCCAGAGTGACCACGTCGCCAGGCGACTTCACCCGGTTCAGTACGTAGTCGGGGCCGCTCTTGTGCCGCACCTTGACGCCCGGGAGCGCCGCCTCCAGCGCCTGGGCGAGTTCGACGTCCTCTGTCGAGAACGACGGCGTGGTGGAGCCGGTGAGGCAGCCGTCCCCAAGGAGCAGGCCCAGCGCGTACGGGTCCATGCGGACCTCACGCTCCGGGAACTCGACGGGCGCTGTGAGCATCGGCAACTCGTACCGACGATAGTGCGCCGCCCGCAGGTTGCCGATCATCTCCTGGGTCTCCAGGACCCGCCACGGCTTGTCGCGACGCTTGTCGTCGCGCGTCCTGACCGTCCACAGGTGCTCACCGCAGCACAGCGTCCAGGAGCCGTCCTGTGCGGTGACGCGGTAGATGTCTCGCTCACCCTGGGGGTAGACACCAAGTACCGGCGTCGGCTCGCCGTTCGAGCCGATGACCAGGTCACCGACCTGGAGGTCCCCGATGGGGCGCCAGCCGTCGGGCGTCAGGACGTTCGTGAAGACGGGCTGCGAACGGCCACGCATATATGCCAGCGGCGCCACCTCAATGGTCCCCGCTGCCATCAGCCTCGGAATCGAGTCCGGGTCGAGCATGTCGTGCAGCGCGTCGTACAACGGGCGCAGGTACGGGTCGATCTTCTCGTAGAGCGTGCCCGGCAGGAAGCCGAGGCGCTCGCCGGCCTCGACGGCGGGGCGGGTCAGGATGATGCGGTTGACCTGCTTGGCCTGGAGGGCCTGCACGGCCTTGGCCATGGCGAGGTAGGTCTTGCCGGTGCCCGCGGGGCCGATGCCGAAGACGATGGTGTTCTTGTCGATGGCGTCGACGTAACGCTTCTGGTTGAGCGTCTTGGGGCGGATCGTGCGGCCGCGGGACGAGAGGATGTTCTGCGTGAGGACCTCGGCCGGGGTCTCCTGGCCGTCGCCCTCTCCTGCCTCGTCCGCCCTGAGCATGGCGATCGAGCGTTCCACTGCGTCCTCCGTCATCGGCTGACCGGTGCGGAGCACCAGCATCATCTCGTCGAACAGGCGCTGGATGAGGGCGACTTCATGGGCGTCACCGACCGCGCTGATCTCATTGCCCCGGACATGGATGTCGGCCGCCGGGAAGGCCTTCTCGATCACGCGCAACAGGGCGTCGCCGGAGCCGAGCACCGTGACCATCGGATGGGTCGCCGGGACGGTGAAGTGTGCTCGGGCCTGACCCTCGGCGGGGGTATGAGCTGTGGGTGTCTGAGTCATGGGCCGGCGCTAGGGCCTGCTCATCCTCCTCTTGCGGGGCTTGGTGGCCGCTCGACAGCCTTGCACTGCCAAGAGTACGACGCACCACTGTCACCGCCGTAGGGCTTTTCCACTCCGGTCACGCACGACTGTGCGACTTCGGGCGGCGGCTAGGCCGACCGGAACCCGATCGTGGGCACGGCGCGCCGCAGTGGCCACGGGCGTGTGGACTCCGGGAGGAGGCCCTCCAGGAAGCCGTAGCGGCGCAGCGCCACCGGGTCCTGGTCGTCGACCTCCCGTACGGTCCGCCACCACGTGGCGACCTCCGCCCAGCCCGGCGCCGAGAGCGAGCCGCCGAACTCCTGCACCGAGAGCGCCGCGGTGAGCCCGGCGAAGGCGAGCCGGTCGGCGAGCGGCCAGCCGGCGAGGGTGCCGGTCACGAAGCCGGCCACGAAGACATCGCCGGCGCCCGTGGGATCGAGGGCCTCCACCGCGATGGCCGGGACCTCGGCGCTCTCGCCGGTCCGCCCGTCCACCGCGTACGCACCTTCCGCACCCAGCGTCACCACGGCGAGCGGTACGTGTTCGGTGAGCGCCCGCGCGGCGGCCCGGGGGCACTGCGTCCGGGTGTAGCGCATGGCCTCCTCCGCGTTCGGCAGGAACGCCTCGCAGTGCGCCAGGTCCGGGAGGCCCGCCAGGTCCCAGCGCCCGGTGTCGTCCCACCCGACGTCGGCGAAGATCCGGGTGCCCTTGCGCGCGGCCTCGGCGATCCACGGGGAGCGCGAGCCGGGTGTCAGGGAGGCGACGGCGGCACGCGCGCGTGGCGGGCATGCCGGGGCGCCGCCGTGCGGGCTTTCGGCGTCGGGCGGCGGCTCGTGGCCGTGGCTGACCATGGTCCGCTCACCCTCGTACGCCATGGAGACGGTCACCGGTGAGTGCCAGCCGGGCACGGTGCGCGATGTCGTGAGGTCGATGCCCTCGCCCTGTTCGAGGGCGTCCCAGCAGTACTCGCCGTAGTGGTCGTCCCCGAAGGCCGCCGCGAGCGAGGTGTGCAGGCCGAGCCGGGCAAGGGCGGTCGCCATGTTGGCGACGCCGCCGGGGCTCGACCCCATGCCGCGCGCCCAGGACTCGGTGCCGCGTACGGGCGCGGAGTCCAGGCCGGTGAAGATGATGTCGAGGAAGACCGTGCCGGTGAGGAAGACGTCACAGGGCGGATCGCCTGCTCTGCGGGCTCCCTTGAGCGGGTCGATGCTGGGTTTGAGAGGTACGACCATGCAGGCAACGTAACGGATTCAGGCCACCGGGGGGCCGAACGCCGGACGGGCCGAGGGTACGGTCCGCCCGGCGTGCCGGGACCGGCCGCTACCCGCCGAGCTCCGCCTCGACGAGGTCGGCGGCCCGAGCGGTGCCGCCCTCGGCCCGCACCTCCGCCTTCAGACGGGCGGCCCGGAGCGCGACGCCGGGGTCGGACGTCAGCTCGAGGAGAGCCGAACGCAACGCGTCGGCGGTCGCGTCGGCGGTGTCGATGCGCCGCGCGACCCCCAGCTCCACGAGCCGGTCCGCGTTGAGCGGCTGCTCCGCGCCCTGGGGCACGGCGATCATCGGCACCCCGCTGAACAGCCCCTCACTGCTGCTGCCCATACCCGCGTGGGTGACGAACGCGTCGGCCTGCTCCAGGATCGCCAACTGCGGTACCCATGAGCGCACTTCCACGTTCCCGGGCACGTCCCCCAGCTCGGCGGGGTCCACGTGCTTGCCGATCTGCAGCACCACGTGCCACCCCGCGAGCCCGCCGAAGGCGCTCACGCACTGCCGGTAGAACTCGGGCTGCTGGGTGTAGGAGGAGCCGAGGGACACGAGCAGCACCTTCTCGGCGCCCTCGGGCCGCTGCCAGCCGCCCTGCGCCGAGCGGTCCCCGAAGCAGGGGCCCACGAAGTCGACCCGCTTCGGGTCGACCCGGTCGGCGTTCAGCTGCATGGCGCGGGGGATCGTCGCGACGGCGCGGTCGGGTGTGCCGGAGAAGGCGGCGACGTCCAGGGTCGTGGCCCCGCACCCGGCGAGCCACTGCCCGAACCGCTCCTCCAGGTCGGCGGCTCCGGGCAGCTGCCGGATCTGCGCCCCGACCTCCTCCTGGTACCCCTCCCAGGCCACGAAGGTGGGCGACAGCTGCAGGAACGGCCGCTGCTGCCCTTCGGCGAGGGCGCGGGCGACGTACGCGCCGATGTCGTACAGATACAGGTCGGCCGGATCGTCGTCGTAGAACGCGCGCAACTGCGGGAGCAGCGCCATCGCGTCGTCGAGGAAGAGACCGCTCGCGGCGATCGGGTCCTCGGGCCAGACGTTGTCCTTGAACGGCAGTACCGACGTGCACGGGACGAGTTCGGCGCCGGTGGGCTCGATCAGCCCGCGGTTCGCCGGGTCGTTCGCGTACGTCACCCGGTGGCCGCGCGCCACCAGTTCACGGATGATCTCCAGACTGGGCAGCACATGGCTGACCATCGGGGTGCCGACCATGGCGATATGGGCGCGGTGACGGGACGTTCGACGATGCATGGGTGAGTTCCTTCGTGTGATGCCACTGCTACGGATGAAGGCGTGCCGGACCGGCGCCGCAACCGCTGTTCAGCGGGGCGCTCGGACCGGTGAGGCCGTGTCAGCCGTAGAGCTGGATGAAGGAGTCCATGCGCGAAACCGTAGCTCCGCTGCCGCCGATCAGTCGAACGAATATTCCGCGACCTCGGCGAGGTACCGCGCCCGCAGCGCTTCGTCCTCGGCGCTCCCGTCGAGGAAGGACGCCTCGAACGAGTTGCGCGCCAGCTCCCGCAGCCGCTCCTGGTCGAGGGAGAGGGCTTCCCGTACGGCGTGGAAGGTGTCGTCGACATAGCCGCCGAAGTAAGCGGGGTCGTCGGAGTTGACCGTGCAGAGGAGACCGGCGTCCATCATCCGCGCGAGCGGGTGCTCTTCGAGTACGTCGATGGCGCGCAGCCGGACGTTGGACAGCGGGCAGAGGGTGAGCGGGACCCGCTCCCGCACCAGGCGCTCCACCAGCTGCGGGTCCTCCATGCAGCGCAGGCCGTGGTCGATGCGCTCGACACCCAGGACGTCCAGGGCCTCGGTGATGTACGCGGGCGGCCCCTCCTCGCCGGCGTGCGCGACGCGGCGCAGGCCGAGCGCGGCGGCCGCCTCGTACACCTCGCGGAACTTGGCGGGCGGGTGCCCGACCTCGGCGGAGTCGAGCCCGACGCCGACGATCCGGTGGAGGTGGGGCCGTGCGGCCTCCAGGGTCTCCAGGGCCGATGCGGCGGACTGGTCACGCAGGAAGCACATGATGAGGCGGGTCGAGACCCCGTGCCGCTCCTCGCTCCGGTCCAGGGCGCGCCCGAGCCCCTCGATCACCGTCCCGATGCCGACGCCGCGCGCCATGTGTGCCTGCGGGTCGAAGAAGATCTCGGCGTGCCGCACGCCCTGCCGGGCCGCCCGCGCCAGATAGGCGTCGGCGAGCTCCTCGAAGTCGTCCTCGGTGAGCAGGACGGCCATCAACCCGTAGTACAGGTCGAGAAAGGACTGCAGATCATCGAACAGATAGGCCTTGCGCAGCTCTTCGGTGTCCGCGTACGGGAGGGTGACGCCGTTGCGGGCGGCCAGGGAGAAAGCCAGCTCGGGTTCGAGCGTTCCCTCGATGTGGAGGTGGAGTTCGGCTTTGGGAAGGGGCATGACGGCGGCTCACTCAGGTGGTTCGTTTGGGCAGGGATACACGCAACAGGTCTTGTGCGACGGTGAGTTCACCGTCGAAACCCGCGTCCCGGGCCTGCTGCTCGAAGATGCCGGGGTCGGGGTAGCGCTGGCTGAAGTGGGTCAGTACGAGATGCCGGACCCCGGAGTCGATGGCGACACGGGCGGCTTGGCCCACGGTCAGATGCCCGTGATCGAGGGCGAGTTGCTCGTCCTCGTCGATGAAGGTGGACTCGATGACGAGCATGTCGCAGCCCTCGGCCAGGGCGTGGACGCCGTCGCAGAGCCGGGTGTCCATGACGAAGGCGAACTTCTGCCCGCGCCGCACCGCGCTCACCTCGTCGAGCGTGACGCCCCGCAGTGCGCCCTCGCGCTGCAGGCGTCCCACGTCGGGCCCGGCGATGCCGCGCGCGGCGAGCAGCTCCGGGAGTATGCGGCGGCCGTCGGGCTCGGTGATGCGGTAGCCGAAGGACTCGACGGGGTGCGAGAGCTTGACGGCGTCGAGCGTGAAGGAGGGGGTGCGGGCCAACTGCCCGTCGTCCGCGACGGGTTCCTCGATGAGCTGGACGGTCTCGCGATAGGCGGTGGCGTAGCGGAGCCGGTCGAAGAAGCGCTGACCGGAGCGCGGGTAGTGCACGGTCACGTCGTGCGGGACGCGATCCAGGTTGATGCGCTGGATGACCCCCGGCAGGCCCAGCGAGTGATCACCGTGGAAGTGCGTGACGCAGATCCGGTGCAGGTCGTGCGCGGCGACCCCGGCACGCAGCATCTGCCGCTGCGTGCCTTCGCCGGGGTCGAAGAGGATGCCCTGCCCGTCCCAGAGCAGGACGTAGCCGTTGTGGTTGCGGTGCCGGGTGGGAACTTGGCTCGCGGTGCCGAGGACCACCAATTCACGTACGGACAAGGCCAGTTATCCCGTAATCCCGTAATCCCGTTGTCCCGTTGTCCCGTTGTCCCGTTATCCAGGGGGCCACTGCAGGCCGCGTCCGCCGAGGACGTGGGCGTGCGCGTGGAAGACGGTCTGGCCGGCGCCGGTGCCGGTGTTGAAGACGATGCGGTAGCTCTCCGCCTTCTCCTCGGCGGCGACCTCGCCGGCCTCGCGGAGGACGTCGGCGGCGATGGTGGGTTCCGCGGCGGCGAGGGAGGCGGCGTCCGGGTAGTGCGCCTTGGGGATGATCAGGACGTGGCTGGGGGCCTGGGGGTTGATGTCCCGGAAGGCGACGGTCGTGTCCGTCTCCTTCACCAGGGTCGCGGGCACTTCGCCCGCGACGATCTTGCAGAACAGGCAGTCAGCCTGGGGTTCTCCCGCCATGGGGCGCCTCCGGTCCTAGCTGGTTGTACTGGCCCCCCGCATGCTATCCGGGCTGCGCCCACGCCAGGCCCCTCCCCTCGGCCCCCGGCAGCCCGCCCTTCCCGAACAACCCTCCCCACCCACCCACCCGATCACCCCGCATCCACCTCCCCCCCCGAACAAGCCTTTCCCACCCACCCGCCCGATCACCCTGCATCCACCCCGTGCCGAACAAGCCTTTCCCGCCCACCCGCCCGATTGCCCCACGGTGACTGGAGGGGTGGGGGGGGTGGGTGGCGTGGCTCGGGTGAGGGGGGCAGCCGTTGGGGGTCGGGGGGCGACGTACGCGGCGGGGGCGGGGCCTGGGTCGCACACACCCGCAGTCGGCAGCACTCGGGAGGGGACGTGCCGGTATGTCTGCCCGGAGCACAGTTCGCGGCGCTCCCTCACCGAAGTACCAAGGCGCCCACCGAACGATAGCGAGGACGGACATACCGGCGCGGCCCCGCACCCAAAGACGGGCAAGCTCCGAAGTCCCCCGCGCCCGCAGTCGGCAGCGCACGCGAGGGGACGTGCCGGTATGTCTGCCCGGAGCACAGTTCGCGGCGCTCCCTCGCCGAAGAATCACGGCGGCCACCGGACGATAGCGAGGACGGACATACCGGCGCGGCCCCGCACCCAAAAGCGGACCAGCTCCGCAGCAACCACCCACCCGCAGTCGGCAACGAGAGGCGAGACGCGAGGCCGACATACCGGCGCGGCCCCGCACCCGAAGGCGGACCAGCTCCGCAGTAGACCGGCGCAGCCCGCACCCACAGACGAACCGCCTCAGGCCCCCGGCAGGGACGGCAGGGACGGTGCCGTCTTTGGGGGTGTCGTTTCCAGGGACGTCAAGGCCAGGCGGATCGCCTCGTCGAGTTGAGGGTCCCGGCCCGCCGCGTAGTCCTCCGGGGTCGTCACCACCTCCACATCCGGGTCCACCCCGTAGTTCTCGACGCCCCACCCATACCCCTCCAGCCAGAACGCGTACTTCGGCTGCGTCACCAGCGTTCCGTCCACCAACCGGTACCTGCTGTCGATGCCGATCACGCCGCCCCACGTCCGCGTGCCCACCACGGGCCCGATCCCCAGCGCCTTGATCGCCGCGTTCACGATGTCCCCGTCGGAGCCGGAGAACTCGTTGGCGACGGCGACCACCGGCCCCCGAGGAGCGTCCGCCGGGTAGCTGAAGGGCCGCGTCCCCCGCGGCAGGTCCCAGCCCACGATCTTGCGGGCCAGCTTCTCGACCACCAGTTGGGACGTGTGCCCGCCGCGGTTCTCGCGGACGTCCACCACGAGCCCGTCCCGCGCCACCTCTACCCGCAGGTCACGGTGGATCTGCGCCCAGCCCGGCGCCTGCATGTCCGGCACGTGCAGGTAGCCGAGACGGCCGCCCGACCGCTCGTGGACGTACGCACGCCGGTCCACGACCCACGCGTGGTACCGCAACGGCTCCTCGTCGTCGACGGGGATCACCACCGCGTGCCGCGGATCGCCCCCGCCCGCGGGTGAGACCGTCAGCTCCACCGGCTTCCCGGCCGTACCCACCAGGAGCGGCCCCGGACCCGTCACCGGGTCCACCGGACGCCCCGCCACCGCGAGCAACGCGTCGCCGGCCCGCACCGCCACCCCCGGCGCGGCGAGCGGCGAGCGGGCGGAGGGGTCCGACGTCTCGGAGGGGAGGATGCGGTCGATGCGCCACGCCCCGTCCGCGCCCCGCGAGACATCCGCGCCGAGCAGCCCCTGCCGCACCGCCGAACTCCCCCAGGCCCCGCCCCCCATGACGTACGCGTGCGAGGTGCCGAGTTCGCCCGCGACCTCCCAGAGCAGGTCGACGAGGTCGTCGTGCGTGGCCACCCGGCCGAGGACCGGGCGGTAGCGGTCGAGCACGCCGTCCCAGTCGATCCCGCCCAGGTCGGGCCGCCAGAAGTTGTCCCGCATCAACCGCCCGGCCTCGTCGTACATCTGCCGCCACTCCGCGGCCGGATCGACGGTCTGGCGTACCCGCGTGAGGTCGACGGTGATGTTCGAGTCGGAGCTCTCGTCACCGGACGCCCGCCGGTCGATCGGCACGACCTTCAGCTTCCCGTCGGCCCACAGCAGCACCCGCTTCCCGTCCCCGCTGACGGCGAAGTGATCGGCGTCCGACGCCAGTTCCTCGATGCGCTGCTGTACGAGGTCGTAGCGCTCCAGCTCGGTGTGCGGGTCGGGGTCGGACGGGGTGGCGCGGGACGCGCCGAGGACGCCCCGCACGGGATGCCGCAGCCACAGGACGCCGTCCTTGGCGGCCCGCAGCGTCGAGTAGCGGGCGGCCTCGACCGGGAACGGCACGATGCGGTCGGCGAGACCGTCGAGGTCGATGCGGGTGACGGGCGAGCCCTCGCTGTCCGGGGTCTCGTCCTTGTCGGGTGCCTCGAAGGGCCGCCCGTGCCGCTGCGGCCCGAAGGGCGAGGGGGTGGTGGCTGCCAGCGTGATCAGATACGGCCGCGATCCGCCGACGAAGGCGAGGTCGAAGACGTGCTCGTCGTACACCGGATCAAACGCCCGCGCGGACAGGAACGCCAGGTGCTTGCCGTCCAGCGTGAACGCGGGCGCGTAGTCACGGAACCGCAGCGGCGTCGCCTCGGAGACGGACAGGTCGGCCGTGTTGGCGAGCTTCAGCTGCCGCAGCGGACTCGGTCCCGGATGCGACCAGGCCAGCCACGCCGAGTCCGGCGAGAAGACGAGGCCGGAGGCGTCCCCGTCCTCCCCGCGGTCGACCTCGCGTACCTCTCCGCTCTCCCGCTCGACCAGGAGCACCCGCCCGTCGTGCGAGGCGACGGCGGCCCGGCTGCCGTCGGGTGCCATGGCGAGCCCGAGCACCCTGCCCAGCTGCCCGGCAGCGATCCTGCGGGGCGTGGCGCCGGGCGCGAGGCCCGTGGCGGGCGCGAACTGGAGCGCGTCGTCGCCCTCCGCGTCCGTCACCCAGACGACGTGTTCCTCGCCGTCGACCCGGAACGTGCGCGGCAGCCTCGCGCGCACCCCGTGTTCCGCGGCGAGCGCGCGGGCGGGTCCCTCGCGGTGGGTGACCCAGTGCACGCCGCCGCGCACGGAGACGGCGCTGCCGCGTCCGGTGTGGTCGGGAGCGGCGGCGCCGAACCAGCGCGCGGCGCTCACCGGGTGGGGCTGGAGGTCGGTGCGCTGGCCGCCGAGTCGGACGTCGACGCGGCGCGGCTCGGCGTCCACGAGGTTGTCCAGGAGCCAGAGTTCACCCGCCGACACGTACACGACCCGCGTGCCGTCGGTCGCCGCATGCCGGGCGTAGAAGCCGTCGATGCCGGTGTGCCGGCGCAGGTCGGAGCCGTCGGGCAGCGAGGAGTAGAGCGCGCCGACGCCTTCATGGTCGGAGAGGAAGGCGATACGCTCGCCGACCCACAGCGGGTACTCGATGTTCCCGTCGAGCCCTTCATGGACGCGTACGAAGCGGTCCTCGCCGCCCTCGCCACCCTCACCGCCCTCACCGCCCCCGCCACCCTCGGCGTCAGCACCCCCGCTCCGGATCCACAACTTGCCCGCCGTGCCGCCGCGGTACCGCTTCCACCAGGCGGCCTCGCGCCCCATCGGCGCGGAGAGCAGCAGGAGTTGGCCGTCCCGCGGGCCGTACGCCACGTCCCCCACGATCCCGTAGGGCAGGGTGGCCGCGGGTCCGCCGTCCAGCGGAACGGCCCGCGCCCAGCTGCGACGCAGCGAGGCCTGGCCGGCCGTACTGACGGCGAGGACCTGTCCGTCCGGGGTCCAGCCCCGCACCGAGGTGCGTGAACTACCCCAGTGCGTAAGGCGTTTGGAGAGTCCGCCGTCGACCGGGGCGACATGCACCTCGGGGGCGCCGTCACGTGTGGACGTCCAGGCGACGGTCGTGCCGCCCTGGGAGATGCGGGGGTGGTTCACCGGCGTGTTGTCGGCGCTGACGCGCCATGCCCGGCCGCCGTCGAGGGGCGCGACCCAGACGTCGTCCTCGGCGGTGAAGGCGACCAACTCGCCACGCAGATGCGGAAACCGGAGATACGCAGAGTGCCCAGTCAGTGTCACACGGCCAGCCTAGGCAGCCTCGGCGGAGCCGGACAGGGTTTTGGATCACTTGCCCTTGAAGCAGGTGCAGGTCGGATCGGGCCGCCGCGGCGGCGGGTCGGGCGTGGCGGTCACGGTGACGGTCGCGGTGGGCCGCTGGTCGGGCTCGTCCGGCTGGTCCGGTTGCTCCGGCTCCTGCGGCTGGTCGGACTCCTCCGGCTCGGTCGACCGGTCGCCACCGGAGCAGTCCCCGATGACGTCCACCCGGAACCACTCCTTGCCGTCGACCTTGGCGGTGAGGTCTCCGCGTACGCAGTGTCCGTCGACGACGGACGTCACGGTCCCCTTGACGGTGATGTCGCTGGTGTCCTCGCCCCCTTTCCCCTCCCTGGCCTGGCCCTGGCAGTCGACGGTGACACGGGCGTCGCGGTCGGGTCCGTCGCCGGTCGGGGTGACCTTGTCCTTGTAGCGGGCGGTGCAGCTGATCCACAGCACGTCGAGATGCTGCCGCTCCAGCTCCTTGGTCGCCAGCTGGTCGGTGGTGATCGCGACGGCCGCCGTGTTCATCCCGCCGTCGACCGGATCGCACGCGGCGACCCCGATCACCGCCGCCCCCGCGAACCCGACGGCGTACAGCACCTGCCGTCGCCTGCCTCGCACGTCCACCGCACGATCATGTAAGCGCCTCAATGCCCCCATAGGCGGCAGAGTGCCACTGCGGGCCGTCTGACGATAGTCCCCTTTGCGTCCACTCCCCGGCGGGCTGCTCGGGGCGGGTTCAGGACCAGCGGCCCGTGCGCCCCAGGAGCAGTGCGGTCGCCGCCGTCCCCGCCGTCGACGTACGCAGCACGCTGCGCCCCAGGCGGTACGGCTTGGCGCCCGCGTCCGCGAACGCCGCGAGCTCGTCCGGCGATACGCCGCCCTCGGGGCCGACCACCAGGACGATGTGCCCGGCCTTTGGCAGATCCGCCGTGGCCAGCGGCTCGCTGCCCTCCTCGTGCAGGACCGCGGCGAGGTCGGCCGTGGCGAGCAGCGCGGCGACCTGCTTGGTCGACATCGCGTCCGCCACCTCGGGGAAGCGCACCCGGCGCGACTGCTTGCCCGCCTCGCGCGCCGTGGCACGCCACTTGCCGAGCGCCTTGAGTCCGCGCTCGCCCTTCCACTGCGTGATGCAGCGCGACGCGGACCACGGCACGATCGCGTCGACGCCGGTCTCCGTCATGGTCTCGACGGCGAGTTCACCTCGGTCACCCTTGGGCAGCGCCTGTACGACGGTGATGCGGGGCTCCTGGAGGGCCTCTTCCCGTACGGGGTCCATCCGCAGGATCAGCCGGTCCTTGCCCTCGGTGTCCTCGACCACGCAGTCGGCCCAGCGCCCGGCCCCGTCGGTCAGGACGACGTCCTCACCGGCGTGCAGCCGCTTCACGGAGACGGCGTGACGCCCTTCTGGACCGTCGAGTACGTAGCGTCCGTCGCCGCCCGCGGCAGGGTTCCCCCGGGTCTCGAAGGTCTCGACGACGAAGACGGGTGCGGTCACGCCGGGCTCCCCGGCTGGGTCCCCTGCTGCCCTCCGGCCGCCAACACGGCCTTCGACTCGGCCAGTTCGGCCGCGAGAACCTCCACGAGCTGACCGGCGGGCAGCTCCCGCGCCATGCGGTGGCCCTGCCCCGCCCACAGCGCCATGCCCTGCGCGTCACCGGCCTTGGCGGCGGCCTTGCGCAGCCCGCTGGTGAGGTGGTGGACCTGGGGGTAGGCGGCGGGGGCGTAGGGACCGTGCTCGCGCATGAAGCGGTTGACCAGGCCCCGTGCGGGGCGTCCCGAGAAGGCGCGGGTCAGTTCGGTGCGGGTGAACAGCGGGTTGGTCATGGCCTGCTTGTGCAGGGCGTTGGCGCCCGACTCGGGGCAGACCAGGAAGGCCGTGCCAAGCTGCGCGGCGTCCGCGCCGGCCGCGAGCACCGCCGCGATCTGCGAGCCGCGCATCAGGCCGCCGGCCGCGACGACCGGGATCTGCACGGTCTCGCGCACCTGCGCGATGAGCGAGAGGAGGCCGAGCCCGGCGCCGTCCGTCTCGGGGTTGTCGCGGTGCGTGCCCTGGTGGCCGCCCGCCTCGATGCCCTGGACGCATACGGCGTCGGCGCCCGACCACTGGGCGGTCTGCGCCTCTTCGGGCGAGGTGACGGTGGCGACGGTGATGGTGCCGACCCGCGCGAAGGCGTCGAAGACGTCGCGGGTGGGGCAGCCGAAGGTGAACGACACCAGCGGCACCGGGTCCTCGACGAGGATCGCGAGCTTGGCGTCGTAGTTGTCGTCGCGGCCGCTGTCCGGGTCGCCGAGCTGCGTCTCGTACCAGGAGGCCTCACCGGCGAGCTGGTTGCGGTAGACGTCGACGGCGGCGGCGTCCGCGTACTCGGGCTGCGGCATGAAGAGGTTCACGCCGAACGGACGGCTCGTGAGCCCCCGCAGCTGTTTGATCTCCTGGTACATCCCGTCGGCGGTTTTGTACCCGGCGGCGAGGAAACCGAGGCCTCCGGCCTCGGAGACGGCCGCGGCGAGCTGGGGGCACGAGGCGCCTCCCGCCATGGGGGCCTGCACGATCGGGAGGCGGCAGAGATCGGTCAGTGCGGTGGGCATGAACGCATCGTGCCACTTCCTGGCCGGGGGGCCGAATCGCGGGTCTTTCCCACCCACCCACCCGTCACCCGGCATGATCAGGAGCGCCCCAAGGGGCGCGGAGCTGTGACATGTGCGGCTCCGCCGCGAGGCGCGAGCAACCCACAACGCCCCGTAAGGGGCGCGGGGCTGTGACATGTGCGGCTCCGCCGCGGGGCGCGAGCAACCCAGGACAGCCCGCGGACAGACAGCAAAGCGCCCCCGGCACGGGCGAACCGCTACCGGGGGCGCAGGAAAGGCACCGCTCGAGGCGCCCTCGCCCGTAAAAGGCGCTACCGCCCGTTGAACGCGTCCTTGAGGCGGGAGAACAGACCCTGCTGTCCCGGCTGGAACTGCCCCGTGGGCCGTTCCTCGCCGCGCAGCACCGCCAGCTCCCGAAGGACCCGCTCCTGCTCCGCGTCCAGCTTGCTCGGCGTGAGGACCTCGACGTGCACGATGAGGTCACCGCGACCGCCGCCCCGCAGGTGCGTGATGCCCCTGCCGTGCAGCGGCACCGACTGGCCGGACTGCGTGCCCGGCCGGATGTCGACCTCCTCCATGCCGTCCAGCGTCTCCAGGGGCACCTTGGTGCCCAGGGCCGCGGCCGTCATAGGGATGGTGACCGTGCAGTGCAGGTCGTCACCGCGCCGCTGGAAGACGGCGTGCGGCAGCTCGTGGATCTCCACGTACAGGTCGCCTGCGGGGCCGCCGCCGGGGCCGACCTCGCCCTCGCCCGCGAGCTGGATCCGCGTGCCGTTGTCGACACCGGCGGGGATCTTCACGGTGAGCGTCCGCCGCGACCGGATGCGGCCGTCGCCGGCGCACTCCGGGCACGGGGTGGGCACGACCGTGCCGAAGCCCTGACACTGCGGGCACGGCCGCGACGTCATGACCTGACCGAGGAAGGACCGCGTGACCTGCGACACCTCACCGCGACCGCGGCACATGTCACACGTCTGAGCGGATGTCCCCGGCGCGGCACCTTCACCGCTGCAGGTCGTACAGACGACCGCCGTGTCGACCTGTATGTCCTTGGTGGTCCCGAAGGCCGCCTCGTCCAGGTCGATCTCGAGCCGGATCATGGCGTCCTGGCCACGGCGCGTGCGCGACCGGGGGCCACGCTGCGACGCCGTCCCGAAGAACGCGTCCATGATGTCCGAGAAGTTGCCGAAGCCACCGGCTCCGAAACCGCCCGCGCCGCCGCCCGCGCCCTGCTGGGACAGCGGGTCACCGCCGAGGTCGTAGACCTGCTTCTTCTGCGGGTCCGACAACACCTCGTACGCGGCGTTGATCTCCTTGAAGCGCTCCTGAGTCTTCGGATCCGGATTCACGTCCGGGTGAAGCTCTCGCGCAAGCCTCCGGAAGGCCTTCTTGATCTCGTCCTGGGAAGCGTCGCGGCGCACGCCTAGTACGGCGTAGTAGTCCGTGGCCACTTACGACTCCGCCAGGATCTGTCCGACGTAACGTGCCACTGCGCGTACTGCTCCCATCGTTCCCGGATAGTCCATGCGGGTCGGGCCGACCACGCCGAGCTTGGCTACTGCCTCGCTGCCCGAACCGTAGCCGACGGAGACCACGGACGTGGAGCTGAGTCCCTCATGGGCGTTCTCGTGACCGATCCGTACGGTCATGCCCGAATCCGTGGCTTCGCCAAGCAACTTGAGCAGGACGACCTGCTCCTCAAGAGCCTCCAGGACGGGCCTGATGGTGAGGGGAAAGTCATGTCCGAAGCGGGTGAGATTGGCCGTTCCGCCGATCATCAGCCGCTCCTCGGTCTCCTCGACCAGGGTTTCGAGGAGGGTGGAGAGCACCGTCGCCACCGTGCCGCGGTCCTCCGCGTCGAAGGACTCCGTCATGTCCTGCACCAGCTGCGGCACGTCCGCGAAGCGACGGCCCGCGACCCTGCTGTTGAGCCGCGCCCGCAGGTCCGCGAGCGAGGTCTCGCCGAACGGCGCGGGACAGTCGATCATGCGCTGCTCGACCCGGCCCGTGTCCGTGATCAGGACGAGCATCAGGCGGGCGGGAGCCAGCGAGAGCAGCTCCACGTGCCGCACCGTCGACCGCGTCAGGGACGGGTACTGCACGACCGCGACCTGCCGGGTCAGCTGCGCGAGCAGCCGCACCGTGCGCGCCACGACGTCGTCGAGGTCGACGGCGCCGTCGAGGAAGTTCTGGATGGCCCTGCGCTCGGGCGCCGCCATCGGCTTGACGCCCGCGAGCTTGTCGACGAAGAGGCGGTACCCCTTGTCGGTGGGGATGCGCCCCGCGCTCGTATGAGGCTGGGCGATGAACCCCTCCTCCTCCAGCGCCGCCATGTCGTTGCGGACCGTGGCCGGGGAGACCCCGAGGCTGTGCCGCTCGGTGAGCGCCTTGGAGCCGACGGGCTCCTCGGTGCCGACGTAGTCGTGGACGATGGCGCGCAGCACCTCGAGCCTGCGTTCATTCAGCATCCGCGCTCACCTCCACCTTTTTGCCCTGAAACCTGTCTGCCCTGCGGCTCTGCCTGGCACTCCCCTGGGGTGAGTGCCAGCCTGCGCCGCGCCCAGTGTACGGCCGTCGGGTACGGCCCCGGCAAGGGCCGGACCCGCTATGTCGGTCCGAAGGCCGAGGTGACGGCTGCCGAGCCGCCCGCGCGGGACTAGCGTCGACCTCATGGACGTGGCACTGGCGTGGGACGAGGCGGGCTGGGAGCGGCTGGCGCCGCATGTGGGGCGGCGGCGCCTGCCGGTCTGGGACTGTACGGCGGGTCTGGTGGTCGGCGGCGAATCGGCGCTGATGATCGAGGCGGGGGCGACGCTGCGTGAGGGCGGCGAGCTGCGCACCGAGGCTCGCGGCATCCTCGGCGGTGGCCGCCGGGTCACTCACCTCGTCCTGACGCATCCGCACTTCGACCATGTGCTCGGGGCCGCGGCGTTCGCGGGCGTGGAAGTGTACGGAGCCGTTGGCCTCGACGCGCTCCTGGCGAAGGGCCGCGACGAGCTGCGCCACGACGCCGTACGGCACGGGGTCGCCCCGGACGCCGCGGCGGAGGCCGCCGATCTGCTGGTGTCCCCGCACCACTCGGTGTGCGGGGAGTGGACGCTCGATCTGGGCGGCGGGGTGCAGGTGCTCCTCGCGAACGTGGGCCCGGGGCATTCGGGCCACGACCTGGCGGTCCTGGTGCCGGGCACCGCGCAGTCCCCGGAGATCGTCTTCTGCGGCGACCTGGTCGAGGAGTCGGGCGAACCGCAGGCCGGCCCCGACGCGGTCCCGGCTCGGTGGCCTGCCGCGCTCGACCGGCTGCTGGAGCTGGGCGGCGAGGACGCGCTGTACGTGCCGGGGCACGGTGCGGTGGTCGATGCGGCGTTTGTCCGTGCGCAACGCGCCACACTGGCGGCCCGCTTCGGCGTGTCGTAGCGAGCCTCCCCCTTCTTCTTCCTATCGTCGGGAAAATGCGCCAGTACTCCGCGGACCTGACCCCGCCCTGGAAGAAGCAGAAGCCCGTGCCGGAGGTCGCCGCGGAGGCGGACCTCGTGGTGGAGGAGCTGAGCACCGGCTTCTGCGGGGCGGTGATCCGCTGCGAGAAGACGGCGGAGGGTCCGACGGTGACCTTGGAGGACCGCTTCGGCAAGCACCGCGTCTTCCCGATGACGCCGGGGGCCTTCGCCCTGGAGGGCCGGACGGTGACGTTGGTCCGCCCGTCCACCGCATCCTCCACCTCACCTGTACGTCCCACGCGTACCGCTTCGGGTTCGGTGGCCGTGCCGGGGGCTCGGGCCCGGGTCGCCCGTGCCGGGCGGATCTACGTCGAGGGGCGGCACGACGCGGAGCTCGTGGAGCGGGTGTGGGGTGACGACCTGCGGATCGAGGGCGTGGTCGTCGAGTATCTGGAGGGCATCGACGACCTGCCGGGGATCGTGGACGACTTCTCCCCCGGGCCCGACGCGCGCCTGGGGGTCCTGGTGGACCACCTGGTCCCGGGCTCCAAGGAGTCGAGGATCGCGGCGGCGGTGAGTTCTCCGTCGGCGCTGGTGGTGGGGCATCCCTATATCGACGTGTGGGAGGCGGTGAAGCCGTCCTCGGTGGGGATCGCGGCGTGGCCCCGCGTCCCGCGCGGCCAGGACTGGAAGACGGGCGTCTGCGAGGCACTGGGCTGGCCCCCGAACACGGGCGCCGCGTGGCAACGGATCCTGGGCTCGGTCCGGAGCTACCGGGATCTTGAACCGGCACTGCTGGGCCGCGTGGAGGAACTGATCGACTTCGTGACAGCGCCTTAAGCCGCCGCCGTCTCCGAGTGCGACCTGGCCCGCCGCTGCGCGGCGGATCTCTCCAGGCGTCGGGCCCTCGCCGCCTGCGGACCGGCCTTTCCGCCGCTGCGCGGCGATTCTTTCCCGCCCACCCACCCGATTGCCCCGCGGCTTGCCCAGCGGGGACCTGGGCCTCGCCATCTCCGAGTGCGTCTGACCCACCGCTGCGCGGCGATTCTTTCCCGCCCACCCGCCCGATTGCCCCGCGGCTTGCCCAGCGGGGACCTGGGCCATCTCCGTCTACGGGTGCAAGCTGTCCCGCCCACCCGTCCGATTGCCCCGCAGCTGCCCACCCAGCCCCGCCAGGCATTCTCAGCCCGTCCGGCGTTTGAGGACGAACTCGGCGGAGCCGGTGATGACGGCAACCGCGCGGCCGGCGAAGCCGGAATTTCGGGAAGGGGTGGGATTGGGGAGAGCCCCGCAGGGCCGCTGGAACCTCAGTCCACCAGATCCCGCACAACCCCGTCCGCCAACAACCGCCCCCGCAGGGTAAGCACGGCCCGCCCCTCCTCGTAGGGCCCCGCCTGGAGGAGGCCGTCCGCGAGGGCCCGCCCCGCAGCCGCAAGGCCGGCGGGCCGAAGCAACGACAACGGACACCCCTCAAGCAACCGCAGCTCCAGCAGAATCCGCTCCACCCGCCGGTCCTCCGCAGCGAGCACCTCCCGCCCCGCCCCCGGCGAGCGCCCAGCGGCCAACGCCCCCGCGTACGCCCCGGGATGCTTGACGTTCCACCACCGCACGCCCCCGACATGACTGTGGGCCCCCGGCCCGGCCCCCCACCAGTCGGCCCCACGCCAGTACAACTCGTTGTGCAGGCACCGCCCCGCCTCGGACGTGGCCCAGTTGGACACCTCGTACCAGGAGAACCCGGCACCGCCGAGGACCTCGTCGGCGATCAGGTACCGGTCCGCGTGCACGTCGTCGTCCGTCATCGGCACCTCGCCGCGCCGGATCCGCCGCGCCAGCTGTGTGCCCTCCTCGACGATCAGGGCGTACGCGCTGACGTGGTCGGGCCCGGCGCCGATCGCCGCGTCGAGCGTGGCCCGCCAGTCGTCGTCGGTCTCGCCCGGGGTGCCGTAGATGAGGTCGAGGTTGACGTGCGCGAAGCCCGCGGCCCGCGCCTCCGCCACGCAGGCCTCGGGCCGGCCGGGGGTGTGCGTGCGGTCGAGCACCTTCAGTACGTGCTGCTTGGCGCTCTGCATCCCGAAGGAGACGCGGTTGAAGCCGCCGGCCCGCAGTTCGCTCAGGTAGGCGGGATCGACGGACTCCGGGTTCGCCTCGGTGGTGATCTCCGCGTCGTCCGCGAGCCCGAACTCCTCCCGCACCGCCCCCAGCATGCGGACCAGGTCGGCCGCGGCGAGCAGCGTCGGCGTACCGCCCCCCACGAAGACGGTCTGGACGGGGCGCGGGTCGTCCCCGAGCACCTTCCGTGCGAGCCGCACCTCATCGACCAACGTGTCCGCGTAGTTGTCGCGCGAGGCGAGCACGCCGCCGGAGCCGCGCAGCTCGGTCGCGGTGTAGGTGTTGAAGTCGCAGTAGCCGCAGCGGGTGGCGCAGTACGGGACGTGGAGGTAGAAGCCGAGCGGTCGTGTCCCCGCAGCCGCGAGGGCGGACGCGGGCAGGGCCCCGTCCTCGGGCATGGGCTCACCATCGGGCAGTGCGGAAGGCATACCTTCGATTGTCCCGCACCACGAAGGGACCCGACGCCGCGCCACAGGCCCCGCGGTGCACGCCCACGACGCCGCACCCGATCCCGCCTACTGCGCCTGCAACACCAGCACCGCCAGATCATCGTCCGGCGGCCGCTCGGAGAATTCGTGCACCAGGCGCTTGATCCGTTCCGCCACCAGCGCCGCGTCCAGCCCGGCGCAGCTCGCGAGCGCCGTCGCGAGGCCGTCGCCGTCATCGAACATCAGTTGCCCCGTGCGGCGCTCCGTCACCCCGTCCGTGACGCAGAGCAGCGTGTCCCCCGTCCGCAGATCGAACGTCTCGCTCGTGTACGTCGCGTCGTCGACGACCCCGAGGAGCAGCTGGGGCGTGGCCGCCGCGCGGACCGTCCCGTCCGGGGAGAGCAGGAGCGGCAGGGGGTGGCCCGCGCTCGCCACCGTGCAGCGGACTCCGCCGTCGTCCGTGGGCACCAGCTCCCCGTAGAGGAGGGAGAGGAAGCGGGAGGTGGCTCCGTCGGGCGGGACGCCCTGGCCGCCGGCCACCGCGACCACCGCCGCGGCCGCGTCCGCCGCCTCCGTCGCGTCGTCGAGCAGGAGCTGGTTGAGGCGGTCGAGCACCTCCGCGACCTCGTACCCCTCGCGGGCGAGCAGCCGCAGCCACGGCCGGGCGAGGCCGATCACGACGGCCGCCTCGACGCCCTTGCCCTGTACGTCGCCGAGCGCGAAGCACCAGCGGCCCTTGCCCGCCTGGAACACGTCGTAGAAGTCACCGCCGGGTCCGCCCTTGTCCCGCGGTTCGTACACGACGCCGCTGTGCACTCCGGGGATGTCCGCGACGGAGCTCGGGAGGAGGCCGCGCTGGAGGACCTGGCTGATGGTGGCCTGGCGCTGGTAGCGCCGCGCCGCGTTGATGGCCAGTGCGACGCGGCGGCTGAAGTCCTCGATGAGGCCGGTGACTTCGTCGGCGAAGCGCACCATGCCGGCCCGCCCGATGATCAGCGTGCCCAGGCCGCGACCGCCCGCCGTGAGGCGGTACGCGAGGGCCGTGCCGCTCGCCTCCTCCGGCACCGAGAGCGCCTCGCCGGGCCACGGCACGGGGACGGCGCCGGAGCCGACGGATTCGGGCAGCCGTGGCGGGTCCTTCTCCAGGCTGCGGCGCAGTTCCTCTATGCGCTGCTCACTGGTGTGCCAGACGCGGGCGAGCCGGGAGCCCGCGCCCCCGCTCATGGAGTCGCGCGGCGCGACCTCCGCCTCGTCGTCGAGCCATACCGCGCACCAGTCCGCGAGCCGCGGCACGAGCAGCTGCCCGGCGAGTGCGGCCACCAGGTCCTCGTCGAACTGTCCTGCGAGCAGGTCGGACGCCTCGGCGAGGAAGGTGAGCGCGCCGCGGTTGACCCACTCCGTGTCGTGCGTGATCCGCTTCGGCAGCGGCGCGAGGATCTCGGCGGTGCGCAGTCCGCGCTGCACGGCCTGCTCGCTGGCGTACGACTCGATCTCGTGCACGGCCTGGACGCCGCCGACCGGGAGGCGGGCCCAGACGGCCTTGGTGCCGGTGCGGTAGGTGATGCCCCAGGAGTCGGAGAGGGTCGCGACGAGCTGAAGGCCGCGGCCGTACTCGGGGGTGCCGGGCGGCTGGGGCATGGGCTCGCTGCGGACCGCTCGGGCGGGGTGGTGGTCGGAGACCTCGATGACGAGGGTGTCGGTGCTCTCGCCAAGGCCCGCCTCGTCGAGCCGGCACAGCAGCTCGACCGTGGTGCCCGCGTGCACGACGGCGTTCGTGACGAGTTCGCTGACCAGGAGCACGGCGTCGTCCGCGAGCCGGTCGGTGACGCCCGCGGCGGCGGGCACCGCGAGCTCGACCCAGTCGGCGAGCGCGGCCCGTACGAACTTGCGTGCGGCCGCGGGTGCCAACGGGTTTCCGGGCAAGGACGTGCACACCACCGCCGGCGGGCCGGGCTGGTGCCCCGGCTGGGCGGACGCACGGAAAGTGGTCTCCCGTTGCATCGGAATGGACCCCACGTTTCGGCTCCTGAGCAGTTCGGTCGAATACGCCTCAGGCGACACGGACAGAGTGACAGACTGGCCACGCCCATAAGCACCGAGTTACTGAAGTGGGCCGCTATGAGTGAGAACAGTGCTATGCCCGCGCTCGGTTACGGTCGGATTCCGGCACCGAAACCAGCTCCGTCACCTCCGCCGCAGGCCGGGAACGATCCGGACCCGGCACCAGAAATCATTCCGGAGACCGCCCCGGAAGCGGCGTCCGAACTGCGCATCCTGCTGTCCGCCATGCGGGCGGCCCGCGACGGGGACTTCACCAAGGTCACGGTGAGCGGGCACGGCCTGGTCGCCGAGCTGCACACGGTGTTCAACGAGATGCTCGACCGCTCCCTGCACTTCGACAGTGAACTCACGCGCGTACGCCGGGAGATCATCCGTCACGGGCACCTCGACGAGCGGTTCACCGCGAGCCCGGGGCAGGGCAGCTGGGCCACGCGGGTGGCGGACGCCAACTCCCTGCTGGACTCCCTGGTCGCCCCGGCGGCCAACGCGACGCGCGTACTGAACGCGGTCGCGGGCGGCGACCTCACCCAGCGCGTGGACCTGCACGACGGCTCGCGCGAACTGCGGGGAGACCTGCGGCGCCTGGGCCGCGCGGTGAACACGATGGTCGACCAGCTGTCGCTCTTCACGGGCGAGGTCACCCGCGTCGCCCGCGAGGTCGGCACGGAGGGGCGGCTCGGCGGGCGCGCCAAGGTGCGCGGCCTCTCGGGCAGTTGGCGTGACGTGACGGAGGCCGTCAACACGATGGCGGCCCGGCTCACCGCCCAAGTGCGCGACATCGCCCTGGTGACGACGGCGGTGGCGCAGGGCGATCTGACACGGACGGTCACGGTCGAGGCGACGGGCGAGCTTCTCGAACTGAAGCTGACCGTCAACACGATGGTCGAGCAGCTCTCCGCGTTCGCCGCCGAGGTGACGCGTGTCGCTCGTGAGGTAGGCACCGAGGGGCAGTTGGGCGGCCGGGCGCAGGCCCGTGGTGTGTCCGGGGTCTGGAAGGACCTCACGGACAACGTCAACTTCATGGCGTCGAACCTCACCTCTCAGGTGCGAAACATCGCCCAGGTGACCACGGCCGTCGCCAACGGCGACCTGAGCCAGAAGATCACCGTCGACGCCCGGGGCGAGATCCTGGAGTTGAAGTCGACGGTGAACACGATGGTGGACCAGCTCTCCGCGTTCGCGGACGAGGTGACCCGCGTGGCCCGCGAGGTCGGCACGGAGGGCAACCTCGGCGGCCGGGCTCAAGTGCGCGGCGTGTCCGGCGTATGGAAGGACCTCACCGACAACGTCAACTTCATGGCGGACAATCTCACCTCTCAGGTGCGGAACATCGCGCTGGTGTCGACGGCCGTCGCCCAGGGCGACCTCGGCAAGAAGATCACGGTCGAGGCGAAGGGCGAGATCCTCGAACTGAAATCCACCATCAACACGATGGTGGACCAGCTCTCCGCGTTCGCCGACGAGGTGACCCGCGTGGCCCGCGAGGTCGGCACCGAGGGCAACTTGGGCGGACAGGCCCAGGTGCGCGGCGTGTCCGGGGTCTGGAAGGACCTCACCGACAACGTCAACTTCATGGCGCTGAACCTCACCTCCCAGGTGCGGAACATCGCCCAGGTCACCACGGCCGTCGCCAACGGCGACCTCTCCAAGATGATCACGGTGACGGCGCGCGGCGAGATCCTGGAGCTGAAGGACACCGTCAACACGATGGTGGAACAGCTGCGGGCCTTCGCGGACGAGGTGACCCGCGTGGCCCGCGAGGTCGGCACGGACGGACGGCTCGGCGGCCGGGCCCAGGTGCTCGGCGTATCGGGCGTGTGGAAGGACCTCACCGACAACGTCAACTACATGGCCGACAACCTCACCGGCCAGGTCCGCAACATCGCGCAGGTCGCGACGGCGGTGGCCCAGGGTGACCTCTCCAAGAAGATCGACGTGGACGCGCGCGGCGAGATCCTGGAGCTGAAGACCACCATCAACACCATGGTGGACACGCTGTCCTCCTTCTCATCCGAGGTCACCCGCGTGGCCCGCGAGGTCGGCTCCGAGGGCCAACTGGGCGGCCAGGCACGGGTCGAGGGCGTCTACGGCACCTGGAAGCGCCTGACGACGAACGTGAACGAACTCGCCCTGAACCTCACCACCCAGGTCCGCGCGATCGCCGAGGTGGCGTCGGCCGTGGCGCAGGGCGACATGACCCGTTCCATCACGGTCGAGACCCGCGGCGAGGTCTCCGAGCTGAAGAACAACATCAACGTCATGGTCTCCAACCTCCGTGAGACCACCCGCGCCAAGGACTGGCTGGAGTCGAACCTCGCCCGCCTCGCGGGTCTGATGCAGGGCCACCGCGACCTGATGGAGGTCGCGGACCTGATCCTGCGCGAGCTGACCCCGCTGGTGAACGCGCAGTACGGCGCCTTCTTCCTGGCCGATCCGGAGGCCGGGGACGCGACGACGCTGCAGTCTCCCCCGGTCAAGGGGCTCGCCTTCATCGCCGGGTACGGCTCCGCGCAGGGTTCGGTCGTCGACACGGGAGCGATGCCCGCGCACGGCCTGGTGCGGCAGGCGGCCCTGGAGAAGAAGCGGATCCTCGTCGACGAGGTGCCGCCCGACTACATCAAGATCAACTCGGGGCTCGGGGACGCCGCCCCCGCCAGCCTGGTGATCATCCCCATCCTCTTCGAGGACAAGCTGCTCGGCGTCATCGAGCTGGCCACGTTCTCCCGCTTCTCGGACGTGCACCTGGCGTTCTTCGACCAGTTCGTCAGCACCATCGGCGTCGCGATCAACACCATCATCGCCAACTCCCGTACGGAGTCACTGCTCAGCGAGTCCCAGCGGCTCGCCACGCAGCTCCAGGACCGCTCGGACGAACTTCAGCTCCAGCAGGCGGAGTTGCAGCGCTCGAACGCCGAACTGGAGGAAAAGGCGGCGCTGCTCGCCACCTCGTCGCAGTACAAGTCGGAGTTCCTCGCGAACATGTCGCACGAGCTGCGCACCCCGCTGAACTCCCTGCTCATCCTGGCCCGGCTGCTCTCCGACAACCCCGACAGCAACCTCTCCGACCAGGAGGTGCAGTTCGCGACCACGATCCACCGCTCGGGCTCCGACCTCCTCCAGCTCATCAACGACATCCTGGACCTGTCGAAGATCGAGGCCGGCCGGATGGACGTACGCCCCAAGAAGCTCCCCCTCATCAAGGTCCTCGACTACGTCCACGCGACGTTCCGACCGCTCACCCTGGACCGCGGGCTCGCCTTCGAGGTGTCGGTCGGCGAGGACGTGCCGCGCGAGATGTTCTCGGACGAGCAGCGGCTCCAGCAGATCCTGCGCAACCTCCTGTCGAACGCGGTCAAGTTCACCGCGAGCGGCCGGGTCGAGCTGCGCGTGAGCCGCGTCAAGAACACCGGCGACCGGCGGCTCCACGACGGCGGCGACCGGCTCTGCTTCGCCGTCACGGACACCGGCATCGGCATCCCGCCCGATCAACTGCCCGCCATCTTCGAGGCGTTCCAGCAGGCCGACGGCACCACCAACCGCAAGTACGGCGGCACCGGCCTCGGCCTCTCCATCAGCCGCGAGATCGCCGGTCTCCTCGGCGGCCGCATCACCGCCGAGAGCAGCCCGGGACAGGGCTCCACCTTCACGCTCTACGTCCCCGTGGTGCACCCCGGCCACGGGCCCGCGGCGGCGGCGTACGCGGCGACCAAGTCGCTCGCGGCGCCGGAGCTGCACGACGAGCGGGTCACCATGTCCCCGCACACCTTCCACGAACAGAACGACAGCTGGCCGACGCCGACCAAGCTGGAGGAGTACCGCGAGGGCCCGGCAGGCCGCATCCTGCGCGGGCGCCGCGTCCTGATCGTGGACGACGACATCCGCAACGTCTTCGCCCTCACCCATGTGCTGAGCCGCGTCGGCATGCCCGTCCTCTACGCGGAGAACGGCCGCGAAGGAATCGAGACCCTGGAGCGCAACCCCGACACCGACCTCATCCTGATGGACATCATGATGCCGGAGATGGACGGCTACGAAACCATCGCCGCGATCCGCCGAACCCCACGCTGGGCCGGCCTTCCGATCATCGCGCTGACCGCCAAGGCCATGCCGGGCGACCGCGAGAAGGCCATCGAGCAGGGCGCGAACGACTATGTACCCAAACCCGTGGATGTGGACCAACTGCTCACCGTCGCCTGCGCGCTCCTGGCCCCTGAGCGCGCGGGCGCGGCAGAGCCGGACACGCCCACCACCACAGATACGGCCGTCGCAACGGAACCGGCAGGCGCTCTCGGGGAGGCCGCTGTTCCGCCGACGGCCGAGTGAGGCACTGTCACCATGAGCACAGAGGTCCTGACCGACAACCGCTCGAGCATCCTCCTCGTCGATGACATGGAGGACAATCTGATGGCTCTCGAAGCCGTCCTGGGGTCACTCAACGAACCGCTGGTACGCGCCCGTTCGGGCGAGGAGGCGATGAAGGCGCTGTTGCGCCAGCGTTTCGCCGTGATCCTCCTGGACGTACGCATGCCGGGGATGGACGGCTTCGAGACCGCGACGAACATCAAACGGCTCGACCAGACCAAGGACGTGCCCATCATCTTCCTGACGGGCACCGACAACGACGCGGGCTACGCCTTCCGAGGCTATGCGACGGGCGCGGCGGACTATCTCACCAAGCCGTTCGACCCGTGGGTGCTGCGCGCCAAGGTCACCGTCTTCCTTGAACTGCACCGCAAGAACCGGCAGTTGGAGAGGATCCTGGCGCGTGAGCAGCAGCAGTTCGACGAGCTGGCGGCCCGCCTGTCGGCCATCGAGTCGCACATGGCGGCCAGCAGCCTCAAGGACGTCCTCGAACTGCGCCACCACGTGACGCACATGGAGGAGCTGGTCAAGGAGATGCGGCGCGGACGAGGTGATGTCTGACCCAGGGGTCCGCATCAGCCCGCCCGCGCACGGGGTCGGGAGCCGGGAATCAGGAGCCGGGAGCTCAGGCCTCGCGCGATCCCGCGTACATCTCGTCGATCAGGTACTGGTACTCGCGCTCGACGACCGGGCGCTTCAGCTTCAGGCTCGGCGTCAGCTCGCCGTGCTCGATGTCCAGGTCGCGGGGCAGCAGCTTGAACTTCTTGACGGTCTGCCAGCGCTGGAGGCCTTCGTTGAGCTCCTTCACATAGCCCTCGACGAGTGCGACCGTCGCGGGGGCGGCGACCACGTCGGCGTAGCTCTTGCCGTCAAGGCCGTTGTCCTTGGCCCAGGCCAGGATGGCCGGCTCGTCGAGCGCGATCAGCGCGGTGCAGAAGTTCTTGTCGGCGCCGTGCACCAGGATGTTGGAGACGTACGGGCAGACGGCCTTGAACTGACCCTCGACCTCGGCGGGCGCGATGTACTTGCCGCCGGAGGTCTTGATCAGGTCCTTCTTGCGGTCGGTGATCCGCAGATAGCCGTCCGCGGACAGCTCGCCGATGTCCCCGGTGTGGAACCACCCGTCGGGCTCCAGGACTTCGGCCGTCTTGTCGGCGAGGCCGTGGTAGCCCTCCATGATGCCGGGGCCGCGCAGCAGGATCTCGCCGTCGTCCGCGATCCGGACCTCGGTGCCGGGCAGCGGCTTGCCGACGGTGCCGGTGCGGTAGGCCTCGCCGGGGTTGACGAAGGAGGCCGCGGAGGACTCGGTGAGGCCGTAGCCCTCCAGGATGTGGATGCCCGCGCCGGCGAAGAAGTAGCCGATCTCGGGCGCGAGGGCGGCCGAACCGGATACGGCGGCGCGCAGCCGTCCGCCGAAGGCCTCCCGCAGCTTGGAGTAGACGAGCGCGTCGGCGACCTTGTGCTTGGCGCCGAGCCCGAAGGGCACGGACGCGTTGCCGGTCCTGCGGAAGTTGTCCTGGCTGACCTTCGCGTACTCGCGGGAGACCTCGGCGGCCCACAGGAAGATCTTGTACTTGGCGCCGCCGCCGGCCCGTGCCTTGGCCGCAACCCCGTTGTAGACCTTCTCGAAGATGCGCGGCACGGCGGCCATGTACGTCGGCTGCACCACCGGCAGGTTTTCGATGATCTTGTCGACGCGGCCGTCGACCGCGGTGACGTGCCCGAGCTCGATCTGGCCGGAGGTCAGCACCTTGCCGAAGACGTGCGCGAGCGGCAGCCACAGGTACTGCACGTCGTCCGGGCCGAGCAGGCCGGTCGACGCGATGGCCTTGGCCATGTACGACCAGTTGTCCTGCGGCAGGCGCACACCCTTGGGCTTACCCGTGGTGCCGGAGGTGTAGATGATCGTGGCGAGCTGGTCCTTGGTGATCGCCGCGATCCGCTCCTTGACCGCCTCCGGGTTCTTCTCCAGATGGGCGGCGCCGCGCGCCTCCAGGTCGGCGAGGGTGAGCAACCAGCCCTCCGGGTCGCCCTCGGCGGGTCCTGCGCCTTCGGCGTCGATCACGACGACGTGCCGCAGGTCGGGCAGCTCGGCGCGCTTCTCGCGCGCCTTGGCGAGCTGCGCCGCGTCCTCGGCGATCAGGACCCGGCTGTCGGAGTCGGCCAGGATGTAGGTGGACTCCTCGGCGTTGGTCTGCGGATACACCGTGGTGGTGGCCGCGCCCGCGCAGAGGATGCCGAGGTCGGCGAGGATCCACTCGACCCGCGTGGACGAGGCGAGCGCCACCCGGTCCTCGGGCGCGAGGCCGAGCTCGATGAGACCCGCGGCGATGGCGTAGACGCGCTCGGCGGCCTGCCCCCAGCTCAGCGACTTCCACTCGTCGGGGCCGTCGCCCGAGGGGGCCGGCACGGGATAGCGGTAGGCCTCGGCGTCGGGCGTGGCCGCCACGCGCTCCAGGAAGAGATGGGCCACGGACGGCGGACGGTTCTCGATCAAGGTCTGTGTGTCGCTCACGACATCCTCCGGACCCGCGACAAAGCGGCGACTGGCTGGCGGCTGCTGGTCTTGTTTAACTTGCGAGTAACCTACGAGCAGTGATCAGAGTAGAGCGCGGAGGCCCGCCACGTAAGGGGCTTCTGCCTGTCACTTCATACAAGAACGGGTCCGCCGCGCAAGAAGCGCGACGGACCCGCTGAGCTGCCTCTGTGACGCCCGTGCCGGACGGTGCCACAGCTGTGGCAGGGACTACTTCTTCGCCTTGCCGGGGCCGCTGTCGTCGCTGGAGAGCACCGCGATGAAGGCTTCCTGCGGCACCTCGACGGAGCCGACCATCTTCATGCGCTTCTTGCCCTCCTTCTGCTTCTCGAGCAGCTTGCGCTTACGGGAGATGTCACCGCCGTAGCACTTGGCGAGGACGTCCTTGCGGATGGCGCGGATGGTCTCGCGGGCGATGACCCGGGAGCCGATCGCGGCCTGGACGGGAATCTCGAAGGCCTGGCGCGGGATGAGCTCGCGCAGCTTGGCCACCAGGCGCACGCCGTACGCGTACGCGGCGTCCTTGTGCGTGACGGCGGAGAAGGCGTCGACCTTGTCGCCGTGCAGCAGGATGTCGACCTTCACGAGCTGGGCGGACTGCTCGCCGGTGGGCTCGTAGTCCAGCGAGGCGTAACCGCGTGTCTTGGACTTCAGCTGGTCGAAGAAGTCGAAGACGATCTCGGCGAGCGGCAGCGTGTAGCGGATCTCCACGCGGTCCTCGGAGAGGTAGTCCATGCCGAGCAGGGTGCCGCGCCGGTTCTGGCACAGCTCCATGATCGAGCCGATGAATTCGCTGGGCGCGAGGAGCGTGGCGCGCACGACGGGCTCGAAGACCTCGTCGATCTTGCCCTCGGGGAACTCACTCGGGTTGGTGACCGTGTGCTCGGTGCCGTCCTCCATGACCACGCGGTAGACCACGTTCGGAGCGGTGGCGATGAGGTCGAGTCCGAACTCGCGCTCGAGCCGCTCACGGATCACGTCGAGGTGCAGCAGGCCCAGGAAGCCGACGCGGAAACCGAAGCCGAGCGCGGCCGACGTCTCCGGCTCGTAGACCAGCGCGGCGTCGTTGAGCTGCAGCTTGTCCAGGGCCTCGCGCAGGTCGGGGTACTCCGAGCCGTCCAGCGGATAGAGGCCCGAGAAGACCATCGGCTTCGGGTCCTTGTAGCCGCCGAGGGCCTCGGTCGCACCCTTGTTCAGGGAGGTGATCGTGTCACCGACCTTGGACTGACGGACGTCCTTCACGCCGGTGATGATGTAACCCACCTCGCCGACGCCGATGCCGTCGGCCGGGGTCATCTCGGGCGACGAGACACCGATCTCCAGGAGCTCGTGCGTGGCGCCGGTGGACATCATCCGGATCCGCTCACGCTTGTTGAGCTGGCCGTCGACCACACGGACGTACGTCACGACGCCGCGGTACGAGTCGTACACGGAGTCGAAGATCATCGCGCGCGCGGGCGCGTCCGCGACGCCGACCGGCGGCGGCACCTCGGCCACGACCTTGTCGAGCAGCGCCTCGACGCCCATGCCGGTCTTCGCGGAGACCTTCAGCACGTCCTCCGGGTCGCAACCGATGAGGTTGGCGAGCTCCTCGGAGAACTTCTCCGGCTGGGCGGCCGGCAGGTCGATCTTGTTGAGCACCGGAACGATCTTGAGGTCGTTCTCCATCGCCAGATAGAGGTTGGCGAGAGTCTGCGCCTCGATGCCCTGCGCCGCGTCCACGAGAAGGACCGTGCCCTCACAGGCCGCGAGCGAGCGGGACACCTCGTACGTGAAGTCCACGTGGCCCGGGGTGTCGATCATGTTGAGAACGTGGGTGCTGCCCTTGTCGGGCCCCTCCGTGGGGGCCCAGGGCAGACGCACCGCCTGGGACTTGATCGTGATGCCGCGCTCACGCTCGATGTCCATGCGGTCGAGGTACTGAGCACGCATCTGCCGCTGCTCGACCACGCCGGTCAGCTGGAGCATCCGGTCGGCGAGCGTGGACTTGCCGTGGTCGATGTGCGCGATGATGCAGAAATTACGGATCAGAGCCGGGTCGGTACGGCTCGGCTCGGGCACATTTTTAGGGGTCGCGGGCACGCAGGGTCCTGTCTCTTGAGGCGCCTGTCGCCTCGGGTCGGATCTATACGTAGGTTCCATGGTCCCATGGGTGGAGCACTGGGCCCGGTGTGGGCCGGTCCGGGTGGGGGGCGGACCCGGATCGGGCCGGTCCGGGCGGGGCCTGGGCCCGGATTGGGCCGGTCGGAGGGCGGCTGGTAATCTGGGCAGCTGTGTCTCCTTGCCCTATCGGTTCTGAGGCACGTGTCAAAGAAACTCATCTGCAGTACCTCTGCAGGACCTGAACCTGAAAAGGCTCTTTCGTGGCGAACATCAAGTCCCAGCTCAAGCGGATCAAGACCAACGAGAAGGCGCGTCAGCGCAACAAGGCAGTCAAGTCTTCCCTGAAGACCGCGATCCGCCGGGCCCGCGAGGCCGTTGCCGCTGGTGACACCCAGAAGGCCGTCGAGGCGACGCGCGAGGCTTCGCGCCAGCTCGACAAGGCCGTCTCCAAGGGCGTCATCCACAAGAACCAGGCCGCCAACAAGAAGTCGGCGCTTGCTTCGAAGGTCGCGTCCCTCCAGGGCTGAAACCCTTGCCCCGGCTCGCCGGGGCGCTGATCAATCCTCCCGCGAGGGTAATTCGAGCCCTCTACCTCGAATCGCGGACAGACCCCGCAGTACGCCACGCTGCGACAATGCCCCCGGCCCACTCCGGGGGCATTGCTGTGTCCGGGGGTATTACGCCCCTTTAGGGGCGCGGGGAACGGCGCGAGCAACCACAGCTGGCCTGCAGACGATGAAGCTGCGGAGGCACCCCCAGGGGCGCGGGGAACTGCGCGAACAAGCACAACGCCCCCGCAGACACAGCACCCCGGGGGGCAACCGCACAACCTCAGCGGCGCGCCCTCGCGGCACGGGCAACGGAAACGACGGCCTTCTCCAGCGCGTACTCGGGATCATCGCCCCCACCCTTGACCCCCGCATCAGCCTCCGCACAGGCCCTCAACGCCACCGCCACCCCATCCGGCGTCCACCCCCGACTCTGCTGCCGAACCCGATCAATCTTCCAGGGCGGCATACCGAGCTCCCGGGCAAGATCAGCCGGCCGCCCGCCCCTCGCAGAGGACAGCTTGCCGATCGCCCGGACAGCCTGCGCGAGGGCACTGGTGATCAGGACGGGGGCGACCCCGGTCGACAAGGACCACCGCAACGCTTCGAGCGCCTCGGCGGCCCGCCCCTCCACCGCACGGTCGGCCACGGTGAAGCTGGAGGCTTCGGCGCGGCCCGTGTAGTAGCGGCCGACGACGGCCTCGTCGATCGTGCCCTCGACGTCGGCCACCAGCTGGGACACCGCCGACGCCAGCTCCCGCAGATCGCTGCCGATCGAGTCGACCAGCGCCTGGCACGCCTCGGGAGTGGCCGAACGGCCCAGGGCACGGAACTCGCTCCGTACGAACGAGAGCCGGTCCGCGGCCTTGGTCATCTTGGGGCAGGCGACCTCCCGGGCCCCCGCCTTGCGCGCGGCGTCGAGCATCCCCTTGCCCTTGGCACCGCCCGCGTGCAGCAGGACGAGGGTGATCTCCTCGGCCGGCGCGGAGAGATACGCCTTGACGTCCTTGATCGTGTCGGCCGACAGATCCTGCGCGTTGCGTACGACCACGACCTTGCGCTCGGCGAAGAGCGAGGGACTGGTCAGCTCGGCGAGCGTGCCGGGCTGCAGCTGGTCGGAGGTGAGGTCACGCACGTCCGTGTCCGCGTCGGCGGCGCGGGCGGCCGCGACCACCTGCTGCACGGCGCGGTCGAGGAGGAGGTCCTCCTGGCCCACGGCGAGCGTGAGAGGGGCGAGCGGGTCGGCGGTATCTGTCTTCCTGGCCATCGCGGTCAAGCATCCCACGCGGCACTGACAGCCCGCCCCGTACAGCCGGTTCCGGACCGCATCCCCTCATACCGGAGAATGGGCTGGTGACCGACGTACGACATGTCCTGGTGCTGCCCGACCGCGACGCCGCGGAGGAAGTGGCCGAAGAACTCCCCGACCGTTTCGGCGTGCGTGAGCAGCCGCAGCTCGTCCGTGACGCCCTAGCGGGTGAGGACGACGCCGAGGACGCCCAGTGGCTGGTCGTGATCGAGGACCCCGAGCGGCGCCTGGACCGGACGGCACTGGACGATCTGGCGGCGGAACATGAGGGCTGGCTGGAAGCTCCCTAGGTCCCGGAGGCTGCCTAGGTGTTGGAGGCTCCCTAGGTCTTGGGCAGGACCTGTATGTCGAGGTCGATCGAGATGCTGGGGCCGATCGCCGCGATGCCTCGGGCCAGCATCGTCTGCCAGTTGATCGTGAAGTCGTCGCGGTGCAGCTCGGTGGAGGCGCGGCAGGCCACGCGGGTCTCCCCCTCCAGGCCGCGGCCCACCCCGAGATACTCCGTCTCCAGCGTCACCGTGCGCGTCACCCCGTGCAGCGTCAGGCCGCCCGTGATCGCCCAGCGGCTGCCGCCCTTGTGCACGAAGCGGTCGCTGTAGAACTCCACCGTCGGGAAACGCTCCACGTCGAGGAAGTCCCCGGACCTCAAGTGGTCGTCGCGCATCTTCACCGCGGTGTCGATGGAGGAGGCGTCGATGACGACGTGCATGGCCGAGTCCTCCATGCGCTCCCCCAGCCGTATGGCACCCGCGAAGCTGTTGAACCGCCCGTGAATACGGGCGAGACCGATGTGCCGCGCGCTGAAGGCGACCGAGGAGTGCAGGGGATCGATCTCCCAGTCACCGGGCTCGGGCAGCGCCGGAGGCGGGGCTATCTGGAGCATGACGTCACCGAGCGAGGCGTGCGCGCTCTCCCCGACCGTGGCGTTCGCCCGGTACGGAGTGAACCCCTCCGCCGAGACCGCCAGGCGGTAGTCACCGGCGGGAACGGTCGCGACGAACGAACCGAACGGATCAAGGCCCCCGCCGACAACCTTGCGCCCCATGGCATCGCTCACCGCGAACTCAGCATGCCGCACAGGCTCATTGACGGGGTCGAGCACCCGGCAGCTGAGCACCCCCGCACTGGCCGGAACCGCCACAGCGGAAAGGGGACCGCCGCCCCGTCCAGCCCGCCCCACGCGTTCAGCCCGACCCGCGCGTCCAGCCCGCCCTGCCTGACCTGCCCGTCCTGCCTGAACGACTCGATTCGTTCGACCGGCTCGGTCCGTACGTTCTCCCAGCCAACGGCCGAACATTTGCGACACACCCCCGCGCACCTTGACAACTCCTGTCACGAAGAGGCATTCGATCACCGTTGCGGCATTCGATGCAACACGAACCCACTTCACTGGAATCCTGCGATAGCACTTGAACTGTCCCGAGTAACCGAATTGGTCACCTGTAGAGGCGTTTTGGCACCCCGGCCGGGCTCCGGGCTACGGCCTATGGCGGGCGCGTGGCCACCTTCAGCGCCGGGACTGCTCCCTCAGCCGATTCGGCCGCCCGCCCGTCGGTCGGCCCGATGACGGCGATGGAGCCGTTCGTATCCGTCCGCAGCACCTCCGCGCCCCCGGCCCGCAACGCCGCGACCGTACGAGGCGCCGGGTGGCCGTACGAGTTGTCCCGTCCGCAGGAGATGAGAGCCAGGCGAGGCGCGGCCCGCCGCAGGAGGCCGGGGTCCTGATAGGCCGAGCCGTGGTGGGCGACCTTGAGCACGTCCACGGGTGGCAGCGCCGCCACGGCCGGGGTGCGCGCCAGGGCTCGCTGGGCGGGCGGCTCGAGATCACCGAGCAGGAGCAGGGTCACTCCCCCGGCCCGGACGAGCAGGGTGACGCTGGCGTCGTTCGGGCCTTCGGGGGTCGCTGCCGTGCCCGGACCGGCCGCCACGGGCCAGAGCACCCGCCAGTCGAGAACCCCGCCGTCCGCGCGTCTCCGCTCCCCCGCCACCGCATGGCCCACCGGGATCCCGTGGGCAGCCGCCTGCCCCCGTACGAACCGCGCCTGCTCGGGAGGTTCTTGATACCCCGTCGTCTGGATTGCCCCGACCGAACGCCCCCGCAGCACACCCGGCAGGCCCGCCACATGGTCCGCGTGGAAATGCGTCAACAGCACCAGCGGTACCCGCGTCACGCCGAGCGAACGCAGACAGCGGTCCACGAGCACCGGATCAGGCCCCGCGTCGACGACCACCCCGGCCCCGTCACCGGCAGCGAGCACGGTGGCGTCCCCCTGCCCCACGTCACACATCGCGAACCGCCAGCCCGGTGGCGGCCAGCCCGCGATCACCCGGGTGAGGGGCGGAGGTTGGACGATCGCGAGGACGAGCAGCACAGCGAAGGCCACGCTGACCCACGGGTGCCTGACGAGCCTGCGGCCGACCAGCACCACGCCCGCCGTGGCGAGGGCGAGCAGCAGACCGCCGAGCCAGCCGCCGGGCCAGTCGATCCCGCTCCCGGGCAGGGCCGCTCCCGCGCGGGCGATGTCCGCGATCCACCCGGTCGGCCAACTCGCGCACCACGCCAAAACCTTGGCGACCGGCATCGCCCACGGCGCCGTCGCCAGCGTGGCGAAGCCGAGGACCGTGGCAGGCGCGACGGCCGCCTCCGCGAGGAGGTTGCAGGGCACCGCCACCAGGCTCACCCGTGCCGCGAGGACGGCGACGACCGGCGCGCACACCGCCTGCGCGGCTGCCGCGGCGGCCAACGCCTCGGCCAGGCGCGGAGGGACCCGGCGCCTTCGCAGGGCAGTACTCCATCTCGGAGCGAGGGTGAGCAGGGCTCCGGTGGCAAGAACGGAGAGCAGAAAGCCGGGACTTCGGGCCAGCCACGGGTCGTACAGGACGAGCAGCAGTACGGCGGCGGCCAGGGCCGGGATCAGCGACCTGCGCCGCCCTGTGCCGATGGCTAGCAGCGCGATCAGCCCGCAGGCCGCGGCCCGCAGCACACTCGGGTCCGGCCGGCAGACGATGACGAAGCAGAGGGTGAGGACGCCGCCCAGCAACGCGGTCATCCGCAGTGAAATCCCCAACCGCGGTGCGATTCCTCGCCGTTCAGCCCGTTGCGCTAGGCCGGGTGGGCCGATGAGCAGGGCGAGGACGATCGTGAGGTTGGCGCCGCTCACCGCCAGGAGGTGCGTCAGGTCGGTCGCCTTGAAGGCCTCTTCCAACTCGGGTGACACGCGTGAGGTGTCCCCGACCACCAGGCCGGGCAACAGCGCACGGGCGTCGGGCGGCAAACCGTCCGTGGCCTCCCTCAGCCCGCCCCGCAGTCTCCCCGCAAGCCGCTGCGGCCCCGACGCCGCCTCGATCACCTCCGGGGGCGGCTCCCCGGACACCCGCAGCACGGCCGCCACGCGGTCGCCCCGGGGCAGGGGAGGCGAGAGGCTCGCCTGGACACGCAGCCTGGTGGAGGGCAGCAGCGCCAGCCAGCGAGCCCTGGGCCAGGGTCCGACGGCATCCCCACGGCTGTCGGCGAAGACCAGGGCCGGGGTGCGGGTCACGGAGGTGTCGCCGTCCGCCGACGTGACCCGGACGATCTCCGCGTCGAACATGACGGAGGGCGGCACGGCATGGGCTCCCGTGACGCGGGGCCGGGTCAGCCGGGGGTCTCCGGTGATCTCCAACTCCACCTCTGCATCGGCGTATTGATTCGCCAGGGCAGGTACCGGTCCTCGATGCAGGTCGGCCCCGTGCAACGCCCCGGAAGCAGCGCCCGCCGCGGCGCAGAGGAGGACGGCCGCCGCCGAGACCCGCCGCCAGGGCCGCCCTCGCCACCGGCCGTCGGCCGGCCCGGACACCGCGTCCTGCCGCCCTTCCTCCCCTTCACCCGCCGATCGACCCCTCACCGTCCAGGCCACCAGCAGGGCACCTGCCACCACCACGCAGACCACCACGGCTGCGGTCACCCACTGATGCGGGGCATCCAGCGCCACGGCCGCGCTTCCCCACGCCGCGAGGGCGGGCGGCACGAGGCGCAGGTCCAGCGGGCCCTCCCGGCGAGGGTGGGCGCCCGCCGGCCGAGGCCCGCGCGGGGCGTGCACCGCCTGGCGCCCCGGAGCCGTCGGAGCCCCCGGCACGACGGCCGCCCCGTTCGGCGCTCTCATGGCCGCACGAGATTCTGCAGGTCGGCGTAGCGTTTGTCGCCGATTCCGTTGACCTCGCGCAGTTCGTCCACCGAGCGGAAACCGCCGTGTTCCGTGCGGTAGTCGATGATGTGCTGGGCCAGCACGGGGCCCACGCCCGGCAGTTCGTCGAGTTGCTCGGCAGTGGCCGTGTTGAGTCCGACCGGGGCGGCGGGGCTCGCCGCCGTCGGCCCCGCCGCCGATCCCGCGCCGGGCTCCGCCGGAGCTGCCGGTGCTGCCGAAGTCGGCGCCAGGGCGCCCACGACCACTTGTTCGCCGTCGATGAGCAGACGGGCACGGTTGAGGCCGTCCGTGTCCGTGCCGGGGCGAACCCCGCCTGCGGCCTTCAGCGCGTCGGCTACCCGGGACCCCGCGGGCATCCGCAGAATTCCGGGGCTTCGCACCTTTCCACTGACGTCCACGACGATCCTCCCGCCGACCGCGCCGGCCACCGGCCGACCCCCGCCTTCCGAGGGAGGTGGGGCTCCGGGCGACGGAGAGGGCGCCGCCCCGACCACGTCCGGCGCCCGCACCGGCTGCGTCCGCCCTGCCCAGAAGTGCTGGGCGGCGAAGACCGCCGCAACGACAAGGACCACCAGGAGCGCGACCAGACTCCGCCGCTCAAGCCCGCAACGCGCCTGCAGCCACAACGGCAACCGCTCCCGCACAGCAAGCCCCACCCGCCCCCGCAGGGGCGCCCCCACCGCCGCCTGCCGAGCCATCGGCTGCGGCTGCGGCTGCGGCTGCGCGGGAGCATGAGCACCCGCCACCGACTGCCGCCACCGCCGGTCGTGCACCTGCCCCCGCGCCGACGCCGACAACGGCCCCCGCACGGCCTGCGGCAACACCGCCCCCTCCGGCGACGATGCCGACCGAGTCGGCGACTCGGCCAGCGGCAATGCCGCACCCTGCACCTCACCATCCGCCGCGTGCGCCTGCTGAACCCCTGGCACCGGCGCACCCGAAGACCGAGCCCACACCGTCGTCCGCCGCTGCGAACCCAGCCCCGACTGCGACGAAGCCGCACCCCCCGGCACTGACTGACGCCGCCCCGCACCACGCCGCCGCGCCTGCGGCACCAACTCACCATCAGCCGCGTCCGCCTGCGGAGCCCGAGACACCGGCGCAACCGAAGACTGCCCCCGCACCGAAGCCAGCCGCTGCGGCCCCTGCACGGTCTGTTGCAGGGTCATGCCCTCCGGCTCACCACCCGCCTGCTGAGCCCCTAGCACCGGCGCACCCGAAGACCGAGCCCACGCTGGCTCCCGCCGCTGCGAACCCCGCACAGGGCGTTGCAAAAACCCATCCTGCGGCTCACCATCGGCCGAGTCCGGCTGCGGATCCCGCGGCACCGGCGCACCCGAAGACCGAGCCCACGCCGGCGCCCGCCGCTGCGAACCCCGCCCGGCCTGTCGCAAAGTCGCGCCCTGCGCCTCCCCCACGTCCTTCGGCTCACCACGCTCACCATCGGCCGCATCCGCATCCGCCTGCTGAGCCCAACGAGGCGCCGAAGGCTGGGTCCGCCCCGGAGTCTGCGGTTGCTCAGAAGCCCAGCCCCCCGACCCCGGCGGCTGCGACACCACCCTCGATCGCCGCGCCACCCGCGGCCGAGACGGCGACGCCAGCTCGGAATCCAGCTTCAGCTCCAGCTCCGGCTCCGGCCGCTCACCCCCCGCCTCCTCCAGCTCCGGCTGACGCCAACGCCTGACCCGCCCCGGCCCAAGCTCTGGCCTCGCCCCCGGTTCTGGCCGCGGCTCCGACCCCAGCCCAAGTCCTGGTCCCAGCCCAAGCCCCGCCCCCAAGCCCCCTCCGGCACCGCCCCCTTCACCACCCGCTCCCTCAGACTCGGCAGTGAAGAGTGACTCCGCGCGTTGCCGCAACGCCTGTGCCCGCGCTTCCGCCGACCCGTGTCTGCGCCTGGTCGCTCGCCTGCGGGCGTGGCTGTGTCGCGCGCGGCCGTCGGAGGATCGGCCGTCGGACGCTGGGGCTCGCCCCGGTCCGCTCGTCGCGGCAGGTTTCCGTGAAAGTGATCGAAGTGCCATGCCGACGACGCTAGGCATCGCGGCGGAAATTAGTTGATCTTGGTCAATTTCCGTGGATTACCCGGAAGTTGTGGATAACTTCGTCACCCACACCCACACGCCCCCACCCAGGCCCGCCCCCCCCCGGCACCAACACCCCTCACCAGGGCGAAACCACAGCCCCCAACAACCCTGGCCCCGTATGCGCCCCGATCACCGCGCCGACCTCACTCACGTGCAGTTCCGCGAGGGACGGCAGCCGGTCCCTGAGGCGGTCCGCGAGGGTTGTTGCCCGGTCCGGGGCCGCCAGGTGATGTACCGCGATGTCCACGCGGTTCGAACCGGCCCGCTCGACCACGATCTCCTCGAGCCGGGCGATCGCCTTGGACGCCGTCCGCACCTTCTCCAGCATCTCGATGCGCCCGCCGTCCAGCTGGAGCAGCGGCTTCACCGCCAGCGCCGAGCCCAACAGGGCCTGGGCCGCGCCGATGCGGCCACCACGGCGCAGATAGTCCAGCGTGTCGACGTAGAAGTACGCGGACGTGTTCGCGGCCCGCTTCTCCGCCGCCGCCACCGCCTCGTCCACCGAGCCGCCCGACTCGGCGGTCTCCGCCGCCGCGAGGGCGCAGAAGCCCAGGGCCATCGCGACCATGCCGGTGTCCACCACCCGGACCGGCACCGGCGCGTCCTTCGCCGCGAGGACCGCCGCGTCGTACGTTCCCGAGAACTCGGCCGACAGGTGCAGAGAGACGATGGCCGTGGCGCCGGAATCGGCGACCTTGCGATACGTCTGCGCGAAGAGCTCCGGGCTCGGCCGCGAGGTGGTCACGGAACGCCGCTTCTGCAGCGCAAGGGCCAGGGAGCGGGCGGAGATCTCGGTGCCCTCTTCGAGCGCCTGGTCGCCGAGGACCACGGTCAGAGGTACCGACGTGATGCCGTGCCGCTCCATCGTCCGCTGCGGCAGATAGGCCGTTGAATCCGTGACGATCGCGACATGACGGGACATGCGGTGGAGATTACCTGCCTGGACCCGAAGGCGGCAGCCCGACCCCTGAGGCGGCAGTCTGCCGGCCGCGCCCCCGGCCGTGCCACGTCGCCCGCGCGGTCACGTCGTGCTCTCCGGCCTGGTCTGCTTCTCCCAGGGATAGACGGGCCGCGGCGTCGGCGGCGTGATGGCGGGCCGCGCCGACTCCTCCGCCGACGCGGACGGCTTCGACTGCCCCGCCCGCTCCGGCTGCTCCGGCTGCCCCGAAGGCTCCGTCCACGTCTGCTCGGCACCCTTGCCCGCGTCCGCCGCCGGCTCGGGCTCGGGCCACGCGGCGGGCGTCTGTGTGGGCGAGGGCTCCTTCGTCCAGTGCCGCAGCGCGCCCGTCTCCAGGTCGATCTGCGAGCTCAGGGAGTCCAGGTCATCGCCCGCGAAGCGCTGGGACCGGTCGCGGACCGCCCACCGCAGCGAGTCCGCCGACTTGGTGATCTGCGCCGTACGCTCCCGCAGTGCCGGGAGCCGCGTGGCCAGGGTCGTCCTGTCGGGGTCCCGCTCCAGGCGCCGGAGCTCGTCGTCCAGCTCGTGCCCGTGCGCGCTGAGCCGCTCGAAGAGCCCCAGGGACTCCTTCAGCGAGGCGTCTTCGACCACGCCCGCCTGCAGGGCGTCCTGCGTGGCCCGCATCGACGTACGCAACTTGAGCCGCAGCTGGGCCAGTTCACCGGCCGCGCCCACCTGCGCGAAGCTCTTCGCCCGGAGCGTCGTGTCCTCCACCGACCGGCGCGCCTGCGAGATCGTGCGGTCCACGCCACGCTTGGCGGCACCGACCGCCTTCACGGTCATGTACGCACCAAAGATCACGAACAGCAGTACCAGCAGCGCCACGATCACGCCCACGGCTTCCATGACGCTCCTCCCAGTCCCTGCGGCGGGTTCCGCACCGACTCTTCAACGGTAAACGCAAAGGGCAGGCCGAGGGTTCCACCGGAACCCCCAACCTGCCCGTAGGGGACTACCCTCATGCCCCCTCACGCTGCTGCGCCCGGCCTCAGGCCGGAACGATGTTCACCAGCTTCGGCGCCCGCACGATGACCTTGCGGATCCCGGCGCCGTCCAGCGCCGCCAGCACCCTCTCGTCGCCCATGGCCACCTTCTCCAGCTCCTCGTCCGAGATCGACGGGGAGACCTCCAGGCGCGCCTTGACCTTGCCCTTGATCTGCACGACGCAGGTCACGGTCTCGTCCACGACGTACGCCGGGTCGGCCACGGGGAAGTCCTGGTGGACGACCGAGTCGGTGTGGCCCAGCTTGCGCCACAGCTCCTCGCCGACGTGCGGGGCCAGCGGAGCGATCAGCAGCACCAGGCGCTCGGCGACCGAGCGCGGCAGCGTGCCGCCCTCCTTGGTCAGGTAGTTGTTCAGCTCGGTGATCTTGGCGATGGCGGTGTTGAACCGCATGCCGTCCAGGTCCTGGCGCACGCCGTCGATCGCCTTGTGCAGGGCGCGCAGCGTGCCCTCGGCGATCTCGGACTCCGCGACGTCGGCGACCGTGACCTCACCGGTCGACTCGTCGACGATCAGCCGCCACATGCGCTGCAGCAGGCGGTACTGGCCGACCACCGCGCGCGTGTCCCACGGGCGCGAGACGTCCAGCGGGCCCATCGCCATCTCGTACAGGCGCAGGGTGTCGGCGCCGTACTCCTCGCAGATCTCGTCCGGAGTGACCGCGTTCTTCAGGGACTTGCCCATCTTGCCCAGCTCGCGCTTGACGGGCTCGCCCTCGAAGAAGTACTTGCCGTCGCGCTCCTCGACCTCGGTGGCTTGGACCGGGAAGCCACGGCTGTCGCGGTACACGTAGGCCTGGATCATGCCCTGGTTGAACAGCTTGTGGAACGGCTCGGCGGACGAGATGTGCCCCAGGTCGAACAGCACCTTCGACCAGAAGCGGGCGTACAGCAGGTGCAGCACCGCGTGCTCGGCGCCGCCCACGTACAGGTCGACGCCGCCGGTCGGCTGTCCCTCGCGCGGGCCCATCCAGTACTGCTCGACCTCCGGGTCGACCAGCTTCTGGTCGTTGTGCGGGTCCAGGTAGCGCAGCTCGTACCAGCACGAACCGGCCCAGTTGGGCATCGTGTTGGTCTCGCGGCGGTACTTCTTGGGCCCGTCGCCCAGGTCCAGGGTGACGTTGACCCAGTCCTCGTTGCGGGACAGCGGCGTCTCCGGAGAGGTGTCCGCGTCGTCCGGGTCGAAGGTGCGCGGGGAGTAGTCGTCGACCTCCGGCAGCTCCAGGGGCAGCATCGACTCGGGCAGCGAGTGGGCGATGCCGTCCTCGTCGTAGACGATCGGGAAGGGCTCGCCCCAGTAGCGCTGGCGGCTGAACAGCCAGTCGCGCAGGCGGAAGTTGACGGTGCCCTCGCCGATGCCGCGGGTGGCCAGCCAGCCGGTGATCCGCGCCTTGGCGCCCGCGACGTCCAGGCCGTCCAGGGAGATCTCCGCGTTCGAGGAGTTGACCAGCTTCGCCTCGTAGGAGGAGAAGGCGTCGTCCCAGGTCGCCGTGTCGGTGCCGCGGCCGTCCGAGGGTTCGACCACGCAGTGCATCGGCAGGTGGAAGGCGCGGGCGAAGGCGAAGTCGCGGCTGTCGTGCGCCGGGACGGCCATGATCGCGCCGGTGCCGTAGCCCATCAGTACGTAGTCGGCGATGAAGACCGGGACCTGCTCGCCGCTGACCGGGTTGGTGGCGTAGACGCCGGTGAAGACACCGGTCTTCTCCTTGGCGTCGGCCTGGCGCTCCACGTCGGACTTGGAGGCGGCGAACGCGCGGTACTTCGCGACGGCCTCGGCCGGCGTGGCGTGCCCGCCGGTCCAGGTCTCGTGGGTGCCCTCGGGCCAGGCGTCGGGGACGACCTTGTCGACCAGCTCGTGCTCGGGCGCCAGGACCATGTAGGTGGCGCCGAACAGCGTGTCCTGGCGGGTGGTGAAGACGGTGATCGCGTCGCCGTCCTCGGTGCCGACGGGGAAGGCGACGCGGGCGCCTTCGGAGCGGCCGATCCAGTTGCGCTGCTGCAGCTTGATGGCCTCGGGCCAGTCCAGGCCGTCCAGGTCGTCCAGCAGGCGGTCCGCGTAGGCGGTGATGCGCATGTTCCACTGGCGCAGCTTGGCCTTGAAGACGGGGAAGTTGCCGCGCTCGGAGCGTCCGTCGGCGGTGACCTCCTCGTTCGCCAGGACGGTGCCCAGGCCGGGACACCAGTTGACGGGCGCGTCGGAGGCGTACGCCAGGCGGAATTCGCCCAGTACTTCGGCGCGCTCCGCGGCGTCCAGTTCGCTCCACGCGCGCGTGGTGCCCGGTACGGGGCGCTCACCGCTGTCGAACTGCGCGACCAGGTCGGCGATCGGACGCGCCTTCTTCGCCTCGTCGTCGTACCAGGAGTTGAAGATCTGTACGAAGATCCACTGGGTCCACTTGTAGTAGTCCGGGTCGATCGTCGCGAAGGAGCGGCGCTTGTCGTGGCCCAGGCCCAGGCCGCGCAGCTGCGCCTTCATGTTCTCCATGTTGGCCTCGGTGGAGGCCCGCGGGTGGGTGCCCGTCTGCACGGCGTACTGCTCGGCGGGCAGGCCGAACGCGTCGAAGCCCAGGGTGTGCAGGACGTTGTGGCCGTTCATCCGCTGGAAGCGGGCGAAGACGTCCGTGGCGATGTACCCCAGCGGGTGGCCGACGTGCAGGCCCGCTCCGGAGGGGTACGGGAACATGTCCATGATGAACTTCTTGGGCTTGGCGACCAGCGCCGCCTGCGTAGCCGACCCCTCGGCGGAGGGCGCCAGGTCACCACTCGGGTTGGGCGCCTCGTACGTGCCGTCGGCGTCCCAGAAGTCCTGCCAGCGTGCCTCGATCTCGGCGGCCAGGGCGGCCGTGTAGCGGTGCGGTGCGGCCACCTCGGAGGCGGCAGCAGAATTCGTCTCGCTCATGATCCTCAAAGCTCCATCGATCGTCTCTGCCTGCGGAAATGACCGTCCTGGCCAAATGAAAAAGCCCCTCACACAGGAGGGGACGCCGCGCCGATGCCGACCGCGATTTTCCGGCGGTCGGGACTGATCAGCGCGGCCCGCTAAGCAGAAGGCGTACGGCACGCATGGCGTCAGGGTACCGCAGCGCTCGTGCGGCCCGCGACGAGGTTCCACGCCGCGATACCCGCACCACCCGGAGGCCCACGGCGGTCCGGAACCCAACCTTTGGCCAAGGGTTACTCCGCGTACCGACCACTAACGGGGCAACACCAAGATCGCATCGCGTTTGGATAACAACGCAATAACTCAAACCTCGTACTCACTGGTATGCGGCCACTTAGCATGCGGCGATCGAGCCATTTCGGAGTCGCCCCCATGAACCCTCTGAATCCGCATCGCAAGAGCCGCCCGAGCCGCACAAGCCGTGCGAGCGGCGCGGGCCGCACCAACCGCAAGAACAGTTCGTTCGCATCCTTCCCCGAACCGAGCAGAAGCACGCGTGGAGTACTGACCACCGCCGCACTCCTGCTGATACCCCTGCTCGTGATCGTCGGGAGCGACGCCTTCCGCGCCGCACTCGACTTCACCACCGGCGTCCTGTCCCTGGTCTCCCTGACCGCCGCCGTCGTCTGGGGCCTGGTCGCCACCGACCGGCTCTTCCTGCACTCCCGTCAGCGACTGCTCGCCCAGGCCGTGCACCGGGCCACCGCCGTCGCCTCCATCGGGTTCCTCCTGCTCCACGTCACCGTCAAGCTCACGCTCGACCATGTGTCGCCGGTCGGCGCCCTCATCCCCTTCGGGCTCGGCTTCTCCGGAACCGACGGGCTCATCGGCCTCGGGTCGCTCGCCGGGCTCCTCATGGTCGTCACCGGCGTCACCGGGGCCCTGCGCAGCGCCTTCGCCTCGCCGGTCCAGGTCGCGTCCCGCTGGCGCGCGCTGCACATGCTCGCCTACCCGGCCTGGTGTTCGGCGCTGATCCACGGCCTGTACGCGGGACGTCCGCCGAGTCCATGGGTGACCACCCTGTACTGCCTCTGTCTGGCCGCCGTCGCGGGTGCGGTCGCCCTGCGCGCTTCCCCGCTCCCGCTCAAGCGGAAGGTGGCCGCCCGGATCCTGGCCCTCCTCGAACCGGAGAGCAGGGCCCGCAACAGAGAGCCCGTCCGCAGGGACACCACCGAGTCCCCGCTCCCCGGCACGGCCGCCGCTCCCGGCCGTGCCCCCGAACCCGAGTCCGACCCCACCCCGGTGGTCGGCATCGCGGCGGCCTACCGCGTCCTCGCCTCCACCAGCCGGCCCACGGAGGTCGTGTCCAGCACCGATCCCCCGCCGCCCCGCTGGCCGGCGCCGTCCCCGCCGCCCCCGGCCGAGGCGCCCCACATCCCGTACGACACCACCCTGTACGACACCGCGTACGACCCGCCGCCCTACGGCCCGGTCCCCGACCCCCCGTACCAGGCCCCGTACCAGGCCCCGTACGACAGCGGCCCCGCCACTGAACCGCTGCCCCACACCTTCCAGGCGCCGAGTTCGGGCGAGCCCTGGAACGCCGCCACCGGAGGACCCAAGTGAACGCGTCGCTGCCCGACGTCCCCGAAGTCCGTGTCGTCGGGCTTCCGCTCCTGACCTCGGGCTTCGATCTGGTCGAGCGCCTCGATCTGGCGATGCACCTGAAGGTGCACGGCCCGCTCGAACCCATGGCGGGCGAATCCCTCGCCACCCTCTCCGAGGCCATCTCGCTGCGCGGCAGGGGCGGCGCAGGCTTCCCCTTCGCCAGGAAGCTGCGCTCGGTCGCTGACGCGGCGATACGTCGCGGCGTACGCCCCGTGGTGGTCATCAACGGCAGCGAGGACGAACCCGCCTGCCGCAAGGACACCGTCCTGATCAACCGGGCCCCGCACCTCATCCTCGACGGTGCTCTCCTTGCCGCAGAGGCCCTCGGAGCGCGCACGCTCGTCGTGGGCGTGACCCGGGACTCCACCGAGTCCTCGATGCTCGCGGCGCTCGCCGAGCGCGGCCTGACCAACCGGCGCGGATCGACCATCCGCGCGCGCGTGCAGCGCAATCCGGTGCGCATGGTGACCGGTGAATCCTCGGCCCTGGTGCGTTCCGCGGACGGCGGTCCGCCCATGCCCCCGGGGCGCAAGGTGCGCACCTCCGACTCCGGGGTGGGCGGCGCGCCCACGCTGCTGTCCAACGCGGAGACCTTCGCCCAGCTGGCCGTCGCCGCCCGGATCGGTCCCGATCGCTACTGCCGCACCGGTCTGCGCGAGGAGCCGGGCACGGTACTGCTCACCGTCTCCGGAGCCGTCACGAGGCCCATGGTGGTCGAGGTCCCCACGGGAGTGCCCTTGCGGTACGTCCTGCAGCTGGCCGGGGCCCCGCCGCTCCCCCAGGGCGTCCTGACGGGCGGCTATCACGGCAAGTGGCTCGACGCGGTCACCGCTCATGACGCGGTCGTCTCACGCGCCTCCCTGGAGGCCTGCGGCGGCGCCCTCGGCGCGGGCGCGATCCTGCCGATCGGCGCGGGCACCTGCCCGCTCGGGGAGGCGCTGCACGTGGCGAACTGGCTGGCCTCCGAGAGCGCGGGCCAGTGCGGCCCCTGCTATCTGGGCCTGCCCGCGGCGGCCCGCGGCCTCGCGGACGTCCTGGACGGCGGCGGTCCCACCGCCCTGGAGGCGCTGCGCGAGGTGACACGGGCCGTGAAGCGGCGCGGCGCCTGCAAGCACCCCGACGGCACGGCGGCGTTCATCGAGTCCTCGATCTCGGCGTTCACCGACGACCTCGCCGCGCACGTCCTCGGCGGCGGCTGCGGCCGCCCCGTGGAGGGCGTCCTGCCGCTCCAGGCGGAAACCCCGCAGGCCGAGGCGCCCAGCGGCCGCAGGCTGGCCGTCGACTGGACGCTCTGCCAGGGCCACGGGCTCTGCGCGGACATCGTCCCCGAGCTGATCCAGCTGGGCCCCGACGGCTTCCCCGGTGTGGCGGAAGCTTCCGTACCGCGGTACTCCGAAGCGCGCGCCGAACGCGCCGTACGCCGCTGCCCCGCGCTCGCCCTGCGCATCGAGGAGGACCCGTCCCTGCCGTCGCCGCGCACGGCGCTGCCGCTCGCACTGCCGTCGGGCAGAAGCCGTGGCCGCAGGGCGCTCGGCAGCGGACGGCAGTGACCAGCCCGTAGAGGCCGGACACACGAAAGCGGGCCACCCGATCCGGGTGGCCCGCTCTCATCTGCTGTGGAGCTAAGGAGAATTGAACTCCTGACCTCCTGCATGCCATGCAGGCGCTCTACCAACTGAGCTATAGCCCCTTGCTTGTCCGCCGGGTTCCCCCGGCGACTTCGTAAACATTAGCGGTCCTCCCCGTGCTCCACCAAATCGTTTCCGGTCTGTACGGATACGGCCGGTACTGTCAGCCTTCGTGACCGTGATCGCGCTTGTCGGCGCCCGCCACCGCGTGCCCCTCGCCGCTGGGGCGTGCCTGCTCTCCTTCACGGCCTTCTGGCTCGCGCAGCGCGCACTGGACGTCTCGATGATCGACTTGATGGTCTACCGCGCCGAGGGCGAGACCGTGCGCGCGGGCGGCGACCTCTACGCGCTGCGCACCACCGAGGCCCATCTGCCCACCACCTACCCGCCGTTCGCCGCCCTGCTGTTCACGCCGCTGACGCTCCTGGACACGGCCGATATGCGGGCGCTGGCGACGCTGGGGAACCTGCTCCTCCTGGTGACCTTCGCCTACCTCGCCATCCGTCTCATCGGCTCCCTGCCGAGCATCGGGCACGCGCGCGTGAAGGCCGCCCCGCGCTTGGAGGCCGCCCTGTGGGTGTCCGCGCTCGCGGTCTGGGCCGAGCCGGTGTGGACGACCCTGCGGTACGGCCAGATCAATCTGCTGCTCGCCGTCCTGGTCCTGTGGGATCTGTCCCGGCACCCCGCCCACCGCTGGGCGGGCCTCGGCATCGGCATCGCGGCCGCGATCAAGCTCACTCCCGCGCTCTTCGCGGTGTTCCTGCTGCTCACCGGCGCCGCGCAGGCCGCGGGGCGGGGGCAGTGGCGCCCGCCCGTCCGCCACGCGTGCGTGGCGGCCCTCTCGTTCACCGGCGCGACGCTGCTCGCGGCCGCTCTCCTGCCGTACGACTCCTGGCGCTTCTGGACCCGGATGGTCTTCGAGGCGAGCCGGGTCGGGCTCCCCGAGGACACCGCGAACCAGTCGCTGCGGGGGGTCCTCTCGCGGCTCCTGCACACCGAGGAGCCCGGCATCTGGTGGGCTGTGGCCGCGGCGGCGGCCGGCGCGCTCGGGCTCGCGGTCGCGGTGGGCGCGGCACTGCGCGGGGAGCGCGCCAGGGCGGCGGTCAGCTGCGCGGTGACGGCGCTCCTGGTCAGCCCGGTGTCGTGGTCGCACCACTGGGTGTGGTGCGTGCCGATGGCCCTGCTCGTGTGGACGGAGTCGGTGGGCCGGGGCGGCCGGGCCCGGTGGACGGCCACCGGAGCCTTGGTCCTCGTCTTCTGTTCGTACGCCCTGTGGTGGGTTCCGCACGGCGTGGGGCGGCTTGAACTCGGCCAGAATTATGGCGAGATGACGTTGTCCGCCCTCTACGTAGGGGCCGCTTTCGCGTTCCTGCTGCAAGGAGTCGGCCGCCGGACCCGCTCGGGGATCAAGCAGGATCAGGCGGGATCCAGCGTCATCGAGCGGGATCAGGCCGTGGCGAATGAATAGAAGCGCTTGAGCGTGCAGTGTTCGTCGAGCAGCCGGCCATAGATCGGCTCCCCTTCGAGTTCGCGGTACGTCTCGATGGGGTCGCCCTTTATGATCAGCGCCCGCGCGCACTCCTCGCACCAGTACTGGTAATCAGGGTTGACCGGTTCCATGTCGCGGACGATCGGCGTACCACTGCCGCACCAGTCGCACTTCCGCCTGTGTGCACCCATCAATCAGCTCCAGCTGTGGCCGCAGGCCGTGCACACGTACGAGACACCGCCGTTGTCACCCAGGACTTGGGCGACGTGGGACGAACCGCAGGACGGACAGGTGAGGAGGGCGATCGCCGCGAAGGGAGAGGCAGCGCGTCGCGGCGCGGCCACTGCGACGGGGCGCTCGGCCCCGTCGAGGATGCTCGCAGGCATCGCTCTCCCTCCCGTCGGGTCACATTCGGTGGTCTGGTGCGGTCCCCTTCCGGCTGTCCGATTCTGCCACGGCCCGAGCGGCCCGGTCAGCGACGCAGTCGTACCAGTCCGGACACGGCGCCCAGCGCGGCCGCCCCGGCCAGGGCGTACGCGCACACCAAAAGCGCGTCCGCCGATGAATACGCCCCCGGAACCCCTTGTGACTCAAGCCGGTTGAGGAAAAGTGCGCCGTAACACGCGACGCCGATCAACTGGCCGAGCTGAGCGACCGTCGAGAGGAGGCCACTGGCGTCCGCCGCGTCCTTCGGCCGCACCGTGGAAAGTGCCCGGGTCAGCGTCGGGCTGAACCCCAGGGAGAGACCCGCGCCGATCCCCACGAAGGCCGCATACAGCCACGGTCCGCCCTCCCCGCCGTCCCGGAGCAGCAACCCCACGGCGACCGCAGAGACCGAGGTGAGCGCGAACCCGCCCGGGATCAGTGCCCGTTGGAGCGGCACGGGCCAGTGGCGCCACGTCAGGCCGACCGCCCCGAAGACCACCGCGGTCGGCGCGAACGTCAGACCCGCCCGCAGCGCGCTGTAGCCGAGCCCGCCCTGGATGTGCAGGGTGAGCACGAACAGGAAGCCCGCGTTGACCCCCATCACCGCGGCGATCCGGAAGACCGCGAGGCCCATGCCGGGGCTGCGCAGGACCCTCGGCGCGATCAGCGGCGCACCGCCGCCGCGGGCCAGCCGGGCCTCGTACGCGCAGAAGACGGCGAAGAGCACCGCGGCCGAGCCCATCGAGAGCCAGGACCACAGCGGCCAGCCCTGCTCCTGGCCGAGCACCAGCGGCACGGTGAACAGCGAGACGGCGGCGCCGAGGAGCACGAGCCCCGGCAGATCGAGCCCACGCGCCCGCGGCGCCTCCCCCGGCTCCCGGACGACGTCACGCGGCAGCACACGCCCCGCCGTGATCAGCAGGACCACGCCGACCGGCACGTTCACCAGGAAGACCGGACGCCATCCCGTGCCGAAGAGGTCGGCGCTGACCAGGACCCCGCCGAGCACCTGCCCCGCGGCGGCCCCGACGGCGAGCACGGCCGAGTACGCCCCGAGCGCCCTCGTCCGCGCCTCGCCGGTGAAGTGGCGCTGGATCAGGCTGAGCACCTGCGGGATGAGCAGCGCCGAGCCCGCGCCCTGCAGCAGCCGGAAGGCGATCAACTCGCCCGTGCCCCTGCTGAGTCCACAGGCCAGCGAGGCGACGGTGAAGACCGCGAGGCCCACGAGGTAGACGCGACGGTGCCCGAGACGGTCACCGAGCCGCGCACCGGTGATCAGGAGCACGGCGTACGTGATGGTGTAGCCGGCGATCACCAGCTGCAACCCGGCGCCCGACGCGCCCAGTTCGGTGCGGATGGTGGGCGCCGCGACATTGACGATGAAGACGTCGAGCAGCGCCATGAACTGCGCGGCGATGACGACGGCGAGCAGCCGCCCGGGGCGATTGTCAGTGCCGGGGGCTTTACTGGATGCAGGGTCCGGATCAGGGGGGTTCGGACCAACGGGATCCGCCGCGCCGGGCGGGGTGGTGGACGGGGTGGTCGTTGTCATGACACCGAGCGTGGCGGCGAGTTGGTACGGGTAACGAGAGCCCACCGATGCTGGTACTGGCAGCACCTGGCAAGGCCCGTGGCGAGGACGGACGATGGGGGACGTGACGACGATGGGGACCACTCAGCGACGCAGGCCGGAGCTCGCCGCCTTCCTGCGCGGCCGCAGGGCTCGGGTGACACCGGCCGACGTGGGGATGCCGCCGGGCCTGCGCCGCCGCACGCCAGGGCTGCGCCGCGAGGAGGTCGCCCAGCTCTCCGGAGTCGGCGTCACCTGGTACACGTGGCTGGAGCAGGGCCGCCCGATCAACGCTTCGGCGCACGTCCTCGACGCCGTGGCGCGCACGCTCCGGCTCGACAAGGCGGAGCGGGAGCACCTGTACCACCTGGCCGAGGTGCCGTACGAGCCCGACCGCAGGGCCGCGTCCCCCGCGGCCGTCGGCCCGGAGATCCAGGGCATCATCGACGCGCTCGACCCGCACCCGGCGGTGGTCTACAACGAGCGGTACGACATCCTCGCCACCAACCCCGCCTACCGGGACCTGTTCTTCGTCCCGCAGCTGGAGGCCTTCGGGGTGCCGAACGTGCTGTGGACGCTGTTCATCGCGCCCGATCCCGTCTGCCCGCTGGTCTTCCGCGACGAGGAGCTCCCGGTGATGGTGGCGACGCTGCGCAGTTCGTACGGACGGCATGTGGGCGAGCCCGCCTGGGAGGAGTTCATACGCCGCCTGTCCGCCGCGAGCGCGCACTTCGCCGAGCTGTGGGAGAGCGGCGACGTGGCGCCGCCGGGTCCGCGCGTGAAGACGTTCCGGCACGAGGCGGTCGGCGAGCTGCGGATGACGTCGGTCTCGCTGTCCATCAACGGCATGCCGGAGTGCAGGATCGTCGCGTACACCCCCGACGACGAGGAGAGCCGCCGCCGGTCGGCCGAGCTGCGTGCGCTCAGACCACCGGAAACGGAGGAATCCCGCCCTCTGATGAGGACGGGATCCGGATTGTGGAGCTAAGGAGAATTGAACTCCTGACCTCCTGCATGCCATGCAGGCGCTCTACCAACTGAGCTATAGCCCCTTGCGCCACGCGACGGAGTCGCATGGTGTTTCGTCCCGCTCGGCGGGCGAACAAGAAGAACTCTAGCCTGCGACGAGCCGGAATGTGAAATCCGGGTGACGGGCCCTCCCGGGCCCTGTGACCAGCGGCTCTCGCACCCGCCCGGTCAAGGGCGGCCAGCGGAGACTAGTCGTCGTCGCCGAGCACCGGCTCCGGCAGCGTGCCGGCGTTGTGCTCGAGGAGGCGCCAGCCCCGCGCGCCCTGGCCGAGCACGGACCAGCAGCAGTTGGAGAGCCCGCCGAGGCCCTCCCAGTGGTAGGACTCCAGCCCGAGGAGGCGGCCGATGGTGGTGCGGATCGTGCCGCCGTGGCTGACCACCACGAGCGTGCCGTCCTCCGGCAGCTTCTCGGCATGGCGCAGCACGATCGGCGCGGCACGGTCGGCGACCTCGGTCTCCAGCTCGCCGCCACCGCGGCGCACCGATTCGCCGCGCTTCCACGCGGCGTACTGGTCGCCGAAGCGCGCGATGATCTCGTCGTGCGTCAGGCCCTGCCACTCACCGGCGTACGTCTCCTGGAGGCCCTGCTCGTGGGTGACGGGGAGGCCGGTGAGGGCCGCGAGCTCGCTCGCCGTGGCGGCCGCCCGCTTCAGGTCGGACGCCACGATGGCGTCCGGCTTCAGCGAGGCGAGCAGCCGGGCGGCGCGCCTGGCCTGCGAGACACCGGTGTCGGTCAGCTCGATGTCCGTGGAGCCCTGGAAGCGGCGCTCCAGATTCCAGGCCGTCTGGCCGTGCCGCCACAGGATGATCCGGCAGCCGCGGTTGGTCACCGAAGCTCACCGTCCAGGTCGGCAGCCTCCTCCGCCGCGCGCTGCTCGGCGTGCTCGGCGGCCTTGCCGCGGGTCGCGACGGCGTCCGCGGGGAGCTCGATCTCGGGGCAGTCCTTCCACAGGCGTTCGAGGGCGTAGAAGACACGCTCCTCGCTGTGCTGGACGTGCACCACGATGTCCACGTAGTCCAGGAGGACCCAGCGGGCTTCGCGGTCGCCCTCGCGGCGCACCGGCTTGACGCCGAGCTCCTTGTTGAGCCGCTCCTCGATCTCGTCGACGATCGACTTGACCTGGCGGTCGTTGGGCGCGGAGGCGAGCAGGAACGCGTCCGTGATCGACAGCACGTCGCTGACGTCGTACGCGATGATGTCGTGCGCGAGCTTGTCGGCGGCCGACTGAGCGGCGACCTTGATGAGCTCGATGGAGCGGTCCGTGGCGGTCACAGTGAGCTTTCCTTCAGGTGGTCAAGACACCCCAAGGGTCTCACGGACCGCCGAGAGACCTCCCGCCGATTGCGCGACGGCCCTGTCTGCTGCGTCACCCCGGCCGGCAAAGTGCCCGGCCGGGGCCGCTGCCGTCATCCCGCGTCGTAGTCCCGGCCGAGGACGACCGACACATCCGCGTTCGGTGCGGTCTTGCCCTTGCGGACGGCGCTGTCCGGCAGGCCGAGGGTCTTGGCGACCTCGGTGGCCTGCGTCCTCTTGTCCGCCTCGGCGTACGTGACCTGCGACGCCGCCTGGGCCGTCGAACCCGCGCCGCCGTCCACGAAGGTGTAACCGCCGTTGACCAGCGAGATCCGCGCTTCCTGGCCCGCGCCCTTGCTGCCGGACGCGTTCTTCACGCCTACCCGTACGGACGCGTCCTTGTCCGGGTTCTTGACCGCGCCGCCCAGGACGTCCTTGACGACGCTCGCGCCGGCCTTCTCCGAGAGCGTCCCGTCCTGCTGCACCGGGAGCAGCCGCGTGGAGTAGTCGCCGCCCTTCGCACGGTCGGCGAGCTTGGCGAGGAAGGCGCCGAGGTCCTTCTCCTCGAGGGACGGGTCCAGGATCTGGGCGAGCGACTGGACGGTGGTCGTCGCGGCCTGCGGGTCGGAGGACAGCTTGCGCAGCACGCCCTGCATGACCTGCCCGAACCGGTCGAGCTGCGCGGTCTCGGTCTCGCCGGACGCGCGATAGGTGGCGTACGCGACGGCCATCGGGCCGCTCAGGGTCTGCTGCTCGCCCTTCTTCACGAGGGGCGGCTGGCCCTTCTTGGCCTTGGGGTCCGGCACATTGGCGTCCGTGTCGATGTCGATGTTGCCGACGAGCTCGACGAGGTTGTTCAGGTAGGGGGTGTCAAGGCGCCAGGTGCCCTCGACCTGCGTACCGAGGAGGCTGTCGATCGCCTCGCGGGTGCCGGTCGAACCGTCGTCGTCGACCGACTTGCCGAGCGTCGTCCCCGCGCCCTCGTCGTCCGTCACGGAGAGGGAGTTGGGCAGTAGGACGGTGGTGCCGCGCTCGGTGGTGGTGTTGTTCACCAGGAGCGCCGTCGAGGTGCCGCCGCCCTTGGTGTTGTGCAGGTGGACGACGATCACGTCGCGGTTCTGCGGGCCCGCCGCCGCGGCGCCGTCGCCGGACGCGCCGTCCGAGAGGCCGGGCAGCTTGCCCGCGTACCAGAGGTAGCCGACACCGCCCGCGATGACGAGCGCGAGCACCACGACGAGGGCGACGACCCGGGAACGCCCGCGCCGCTTGGCCTCCTCGCGCCGCTCGGTGCGGCTCTCGGTGAACTTCAGCCAGTCGATGACGTCTTCGGACTCTTCGTCCGGCTCCTCGATGAAGGAGAACTGCTGCGTCTCGTACGCGGGATCGCGATCCGGCGCACGCCGAGCCTCGGGTTCCGGCATCGGTTGCGGCTCAGGCTCCGGCTGGGGCTCCGCCTGCCGCGACTGCTGCGGGATCCAGCCGGTCTGCGTCTGGTGGGCGGCCTGCTGCTGGGGCTGCTGGTACGCCTGCTGCTGGTCGTACGTGCCGTACGAACCGGAGTCGTACGAAGAGTCGTACGGAGGCACGGGAGCCTGCTGCCCTGTTGCGTACGGGTCGTACCCGTAACCCTGGGGCTGCTGCTGTTGCTGCTGCGCAGCATGAGGCACCTGCTGATACACCGGCTGCCCATACTCGTCGTACCCGACGACCTGGTACTGATCAGCCGCGTACTCGCCCGCATACGGGTCGCCGCCCGCGTACGGGTCGTACTGTCGGTCGTTCACCGGTGCCCCTCTCGGCTCAATCGCCGCGGTACAGCTCACGCTTGTCGATATAACGCACCACACCGTCCGGCACCAGATACCAGACGGGGTCACCCTTGGCGACCCGCGCCCGGCAGTCCGTGGACGAGATGGCGAGGGCCGGGACCTCCACGAGGGAGACGCCGCCCTCGGGAAGCCCGGGGTCGGCCAGCGTATGGCCGGGCCGGGTCACCCCGATGAAGTGCGCAAGGGAGAACAACTCATCGGTGTAGCGCCAGGTGAGGATCTGGCCGAGGGCGTCGGCGCCCGTGATGAAGAAGAGGTCCGTGTCGGGATTGAGCGTGCGCAGATCGCGCAGCGTGTCCGTCGTGTAGGTCGGTCCGCCGCGGTCGATGTCGATGCGGCTCACCGAGAACTGCGGGTTCTCGGCCGTCGCGATGACCGTCATCAGATAACGGTCCTCGGCCGGGGACACCGCCTTGTCGCTCTTCTGCCACGGCTGCCCGGTCGGCACGAACACCACCTCGTCGAGGTGGAACTGCGCGGCGACCTCCTGGGCCGCCACCAGGTGTCCGTGGTGGATCGGGTCGAACGTTCCGCCCATGACGCCCAGGCGGCGTTTGCCCTTGCTGGCCGGGCCGGTACCGGGACCGGTAGGCATGTCCTGCTCTCCCATGCGTGCAGACCCTACCGGCCCGGTCGACGGGCTCCGGCCCAGCCGTCCGTTCCGTGAGACCGCTCAGCGGTCGCGCTCAGCGGTTGGAGCTCAGCGGTTGGAGCTCAGCGGTCGCGGTTGAAGCGCGTGGTGACCCACAGGAGCAGCATCAGCGCGACGAACGCGCCACCGCCGGTGACGAGAGGGCTGAGGCTTGCGTGCTCGTCGACGTGCTTGCCCTCGGAGGCGAGGGTGACCAGCTGGGAGGCGGTGCTGTGGAGGCTCATCGTCGGCAGGACCTATCCGGAGGTGGGCGGGACAAAGACTTACGGGCCATCGTATGCGGGGACACCTGCCGCGCTCACGCCGACTCAGCTGTTGTGGCCCGCGCGGTCGCCCTCGTCGCCACCGCCGGGACGGTCCTCGCCACTGCCGGGACGGTCCTCACCGCGCTCGGCGGCCCTTCGCTCGGCGTCGGCCCCCTGGCGGTAGCCCCGCAGCAGGAACCACGCCACGAGCACACAGCCGACGACCATGACGATCAGCACGACGCGCAGCAGATTGCCCGCACCCTGCTCCTTCGCGGCCAGGGCGGCCGCCTCCGTGACCCAGTGGTGGGCTGCGGCGCTGTGCTCCATGACGGCCATGACGGGCGACTCCATTCGCTGTGCTGCCCTGTCACGGTATCTCCGCCTAGGCTGGGTCCCACCTCGGGGGCATGACTGGACGAGCATGGGGGATGGGGCATGACCGACGACAACGACCGCGGCCGGCAGGACGGTGGCTACGAGAGCGGTGGCCACGAGCACGTGCCGAGCAGGCAGCGCAGACGCTTTCCCGGCATCTCGTCACGGGCGTACGAGCACCCGGCGGACCGTTCGGCCCTGGTGGCCCTGCGCAAGCTCACCGGCTTCGACACCGTCTTCAAGGCGCTCAGCGCGCTGCTCCCCGAGCGGAGCCTGCGGCTGCTGTTCCTCTCGGACTCCGTACGGGTCTCCGACGCGCAGTTCGCCCACCTGAACACGATGCTGCGGGACGCCTGTTACATCCTGGACCTGGAGAAGGTCCCGCCGATGTACGTGAACCAGGACCCGAATCCGAACGCGATGTGCATCGGCCTCGACGAGCCGATCATCGTGGTGACCACGGGTCTCGTCGAGCTGCTCGACGAGGAGGAGATGCGGGCGGTCGTCGGGCACGAGGTGGGCCACGCGCTCTCCGGCCACTCGGTGTACCGGACGATACTGCTCTTCCTCACCAACCTCGCGCTCAAGGTCGCCTGGATCCCGCTCGGCAACGTGGCGATCATGGCGATCGTGACCGCCCTGCGCGAGTGGTTCCGCAAGTCCGAGCTGTCGGCGGACCGCGCCGGGCTCCTGGTGGGCCAGGACCTCAAGGCGTCGATGCGCGGCCTGATGAAGATCGCGGGCGGCAACCACCTGCACGAGATGAACGTGGACGCGTTCCTGGAGCAGGCCAAGGAGTACGAGGCAGGGGGCGACCTGCGCGACTCGGTCCTGAAGATCCTGAACGTACTGCCGCGCACGCACCCCTTCACGACCGTGCGCGCGGCCGAGCTGAAGAAGTGGGCCGAGTCCCGCGACTACCAGCGGATCATGGACGGCCACTACCCCCGCCGCGACGAGGACAGGGACACCTCGGTGTCGGACTCCTTCCGCCGGTCCGCTTCCAGCTACGCCGACGACGTACGCCACAGCAAGGACCCGCTGATGAAGCTGGTCAACGACATCGCGGGCGGCGCGGGCGACCTGGGCGGCAAGCTGCGCGGGAAGTTCACCGGCGGTCAGGGCCCACAGGGCCCCACCGAGGAGAAGTAACTCTCGGGGCCTGGACCTCAGAGCGAAGGCTGGGCGGTGGCCGAGAGCGTGCCGCACAGCGCCGTGGCATCACCCGTCGCGTACGGGTCGGTGCCCGCGGGGCCGCCCGCCTTCGCCTTCTGCCCGGCGAGCAGCGGCCGCAGCCGGTTGGCGGAGTCGGCCGAGCAGGTGAGCGGCCCTGCCTGCGTGTACGACACGAGCAGCTCGGCCTGGCGCATCCGCAGGTCGTCGCGGTCGAAGCGGAACTGCAGCTCACGGCGGACCGTGAACAGTGAGGCCTTGGAATGCTCCCCCTTGCCGGCCGGGCGCAGCGCGTAGACGAAGGTGTGGTCCGAGGTCACTTCGAGGGTGTTCTTGTCGGTCTCGGTGGTGTGCAGCGTGCCGTGGACGCGGATGCCGGGCGACGCGAGGGCCGTCTTCGTCGGGTCGAACCGCACCAGCCAGCCGGTGGGTGCGTGCCGCCCGTCCGCCGCCGGGTGCGCGAAGCTCTCGTCGAACTGGTCGAGCTGCTGGGGGTCGAGCAGGATGCGCGCGGAGCGCACGGCGCCGCCGGTGAGGACGTCCGGGTCGAGCGAGGACTCGACGAGATAGTCCTTGGCGGTGGTCAGCGCGGTCATCACCTGACCGTCCGAGAAGTGTGAAGTGCGCCGCGCCGCAGGGAGGTTGATGCCCGAGGCGCCCACCCGGAACTGCGCCGCGGGGCTGTGCTCGTACAGCTCGGCGGGCTTCTCGGCGCCGGGCACCGGTCCCGGCGGGGCGAGCGGGATGACCGTCATCCGCAGCGGCTCGGGGCGCTGGGCTACGGGGTTCTGGTACGGATGGCGTACGCCCATGTAGATCGCGGTGCCGAAGGCGACGGCGATCAGCAGGACGAGGATCACGGCCTGTTTGGAGAGGTGCCGGTGGCGGCCGGGAAGGCGACGCACCGCATGCGTGTGGTCACTCATGCGCTCCTGCGCGGAGTACTCCTGGAGCCGTGCGGCGCGGACGAACGATTCATCGAAGACGACGGATCGGTACTCGTCATCGCCACCGGCGGGAGCGCCCCCGGGTGTCCCCTCAGGTGGTTCTCCTGGCCCGCCCATACCTTCAGGTTAGGTCTCCGCGCGGTCAGGTAAACGCCCTGGTACACGACAAGTTCCGACAACCGCCGCTCCTCACGGATTGCGCGGCGACGCCGACACCGGCGGCGGGCCGTACTCCGCGGAGGCGGAGGGCTCCGTGGATGCCGGCGGCGGGGCGGGGTCCTGGCGGCCCGTCGAGGCGCCGCGATAGACCGCGGTGAAGGCGAGCGCGACCATGCCGATGCCCATCAGGAGGGCGAGCATCCAGGCCACGGGGCGGTGCCAGCGGTTGTGGCCCCCATAGCCCTGCCGGCCGTAACCGTCCTCGGTGAACTCCCGGTCGTACACGTCGTCGAGGTCCGCGTCGTGGCCGAAGTCGCCGCCGTCCGGGCCGAATTGCTCGTCGTAGAGGTCGTCCTCCGGCGAGTCTCGGCCCGAGCCCCGGGTGCGGGCCCTGCGGCTCTCGGCCTCGGAGGCCTCGGCGCGCGCCTGGGCGGCGGCCAACAGCCGTTCCACCGCGGTGGGTTCATGAACCTGGGCGGCCTTGACGAAGGACTCGTCGAAGACCACGGAGGCGAACTCTTCGTCCGCACCCCCGCGGTCGTGGTCGTCGTCGGGCTCCCAGCCGTCGGGAAACGACGGCGTGCCCCCCACGTCCTCCGGCACCCTTCCAGCGTAGCCCCGGAAGGGGCAATCTGGGCAGACGGTACGGGAATTGGACCCGCGCGGAATTCAGCGGGTGTGGCCGTCGCCGGTGACGATGTACTTCGTCGAGGTCAGCTCGGGAAGCCCCATCGGGCCCCGGGCGTGCAGCTTCTGCGTGGAGATGCCGATCTCGGCGCCGAAGCCGAACTGGCCGCCGTCCGTGAAGCGCGTGGAGGCGTTCACGGCGACCGTCGTGGAGTCCACGAGCTGGGTGAAGCGGCGCGCGGCCTGCTGCGAGGTGGTGACGATCGCCTCGGTGTGCCCGGAGGTCCACAGGCGGATGTGCTCGACGGCCTGCTCCAGGGAGTCGACGATGCCCGCCGCGATGTCGTACGAGAGGTACTCGGTCTCCCAGTCCTCCGTGGTCGCGGGCACGACGGTGGCCTTCGACCCATCGGCGTACGGGACGACCCGCTCGTCGGCGTGCACGGTGACCCCGGCCTCGGCCAGGGCGTCCAGGGCGCGCGGCAGGAAGGCGTCGGCGATGTCGGCGTGCACCAGGAGCGTCTCGGCGGCGTTGCAGACGCTGGGGCGCTGGGCCTTGGAGTTGATCAGGATGTCGACGGCCATGTCCAGGTCGGCGTCGGCGTCCACGTAGACGTGGCAGTTGCCGGTGCCGGTCTCGATGACCGGGACGGTGGACTCCTCGACGACGGTCTTGATCAGCGAGGCGCCGCCGCGCGGGATGAGGACGTCGACGAGGCCGCGGGCGCGCATCAGCTCGCGTACGGAGTCACGGTTCTCGCCCGGCACGAGCTGGACGGCGTCGGCGGGCAGACCCGCCCCGTGGACGGCGTCGCGAAGAACCCGGACGAGCGCGGTGTTGGACTCGTACGCCGATGACGAGCCCCGCAGGAGCACCGCGTTGCCGGACTTCAGGCAGAGGGCGGCGGCGTCCACGGTGACGTTCGGGCGGGCCTCGTAGATGATCCCGACGACGCCGAGCGGGACGCGGACCTGGCGCAGGTCGATGCCGTTCGGCAGGGTCGAGCCGCGGACGACCTCGCCGACGGGGTCGGGCAGGGCGGCCACGTCGCGCACATCGGCGGCGATGGCGCGGACCCGCTCCGGGGTGAGGGTCAGCCGGTCCACGACGGACTCGCTGGCCCCGGCCTCGCGGGCGCGGGCGGTGTCCTTGCCGTTGGCCTCGATGATCTCGGCCGTACGCACCTCGAGGGCGTCGGCGATCGCCAGGAGCGCGTCGTCCTTGGCGGCACGCGGCAGCGGCGCGAGCGTCGCGGCGGCGCCACGGGCGCGGTAGGCGGCCTGGGCGACGGGCGAGAGGTTGTCGTACGGCAAGCCCGAGAACGGAGGCGTGAGGGACGTCATGCCCGCAGCGTAATGGGGACCGGCCGGAGTCCACCCGCTGTTTCAGCAGCCGAGACCACGGTGCTCACGACGGAGCGAGAAGCAGGACGGCTCAAAAAGGGTGCACGCCCACCGGGGTCGCGGGCAGTGGGCCGTACCCCTCCGCGATGCGCTGGTGGTACGTGTCGCGGTCGATGACCTCAAGGCCCACGATCTCCCAGGGCGGGAGCTGCGCGCTCTGCCGGTGCTCGCCCCAGAGCCGGAGCGCGACCGCGGCGGCGTCGTGCAGGTCGCGGGCCTCTTCCCAGTAGCGGATCTCCGCGTGATCGGGCGCATACCTGCTGGTCAGCAGGAAGGGGTGGTCGTGGGCGAGCTGTTCGAGGCCCCGCCTGACCTCCTTGAGCGGGGCTTCGCCCCCCGAGACGCTCAGGGTGACGTGCCACAGACGGGGCGCGTCCACCGTCTCGCCCTCCTGCCTCTCGTCCGTCTCGCCCGCCGCTCGCGTGTCACCGGTGTACGTCGCCCCCGCGGCGACGCTGGTCAGGGACCGCTCAGCCGACGCGCGGGACGACGCTCCCGGGCGCACTCGTCTCACGACGGCCTCCTCTACGCAATGGTGGTGCGGATACGCAATGGTCGTGCGGAAGTGTCTGGAACAAAGTTGAGCAGGCCAAGCGCCCCCGCGGGGCGGTTTTGGGGAGTTTCACCTCGCGGAGGCCGGTCCTCGCACGGCGTTCGCGCCTGTTTTCGGCCGAGGCCCGGACCCGCGAAGAGCGTCAGTCGTGCAGCAGGACCAGGTCGTCGCGGTGCACGACTTCCCGCTCGTACGCCGGTCCGAGCTCCCGCGCGAGATCCCGCGTGGAGCGGCCGAGGAGCTGGGGCAGCTCCTTGGCGTCGAAGTTCACCAGGCCGCGTGCCACGGCCCGCCCCGCGGTGTCCCGCAGCTCGACCGGGTCGCCCGCGGCGAAGTCACCCTCGACCGCCGCGATCCCGGCGGGCAGCAGCGATTTGCGCCCCTCGACGACCGCGCGCACCGCCCCGTCGTCGAGCGTCAGCGCGCCCCGCGGCTCGGAGGCGTGCTGGAGCCAGAGGAGCCGGTCCCCGGAGCGGCGTCCCGTGCGGTGGAAGTACGTGCCGGTGTCGCGGCCCGCGAGGGCGTCGGCGGCCTGGCTCGCGGAGGTCAGGACCACCGGGATACCGGCCGCGGCGGCGATCCGCGCGGCCTCGACCTTGGTGACCATGCCGCCGGTGCCGACGCCCGCCTTGCCCGCGCTGCCGATCTGGACGTGCGCTATGTCGGCGGGGCCCGTTACCTCGGAGATCCGGGAGGTGCCCGGCTTGGCGGGGTCGCCGTCGTAGAGGCCGTCCACGTCGGAGAGCAGGACGAGGAGGTCGGCGTGGACGAGGTGGGCGACGAGGGCGGCGAGCCGGTCGTTGTCGCCGAAGCGGATCTCGTCCGTCGCCACGGTGTCGTTCTCGTTCACGACCGGCAGCGCGCCCATCGCCAGGAGCTGGTCGAAGGTGCGCGACGCGTTGCGGTGGTGGGCACGCCGCGCCATGTCGTCGGAGGTGAGGAGCACCTGCCCGACGCGTACGCCGTACCGCGCGAAGGAAGCGGTGTAGCGGGCCATGAGAAGGCCTTGGCCGACGCTGGCGGCCGCCTGCTGCCTCGCCAGGTCCTTGGGCCGCCTGCGCAGCCCCAGCGGCGAGAGCCCGGCGGCGATGGAGCCGGACGACACGAGCACGATCTCGCGCTCGCCGCCGCTGCGGCTCTTGGCCAGCACGTCAACGAGGGCGTCAACGCGATCGGCGTCCAGGCCCCCCGACGCGGTGGTCAGGGACGAGGACCCGACCTTGACGACAACCCTGTGGGCCTCTGCGACGCCCTGCCTTGCCCCAGCCAACGTACTTCCCCAATGATCCCGAAGATCCCATTCCCTGCCGGACCAGCAATCTACGCGAGTGAGCGCGGGGGACGCCCCTCCATTTCGAGGAGCGGACCGGCCAGGGGCGGAAGGCTCACGCGAGGCGAATGCGGGCCCCGGGGTTCAGTACCTTTGCCCCTTTATCCGGTGATTGTCGTCACGGAAGATTGCTACAGAGCCACGGCACGTCATACGGTCAGTGGTCGTCTTCCCTGACTTCCCCCCATCCGATCCCCCCGATCCCCCGCCAGGAGCCCAAGCCCGTGCCCTCTGCCGGACTCGCACCCCGCCGCATCGTGCAGCTCTCCGCGCTGTTCGCGATGTTCGCGCTCTTCACGGCCCAGCTCGTCAGCGCGCTGGTCCCGTATGTACCGGTGTTCATCGCCGCGTCGGCGGCGAACCTCGCGCTCGACGTCTACCTGCAGTACAAACAGCCGGGCCTCCTCTCCCTCCTGGGCAAGATCCGCTTCGATGTCACGGTCAGGCAGCTCCTGCGCGACATGCTGATCCTGGTCGGCCTGCTGCGCATCGACGGCATCGAGCCGCTGGCCGAGCAGTCGCCGCTGACGATCTCACTGCTCGCGTTCTACTTCCTGCACTTCGGCTGCCAGGCCACCGCCATACTGGTGCGCCGCACCCGCCAGCTGCCGATCGTCACGCGCAACATCGACGCGTCCGCGCTGCACCTGACCGCGGCCCCGCCGCGGATCCTCTCGCGCCGCCAGGCCCACCGCCTGCTGACGTTCTCGGTCCCCGCCACGGCAGGTCTGATGGTCACCGCGGCCACCACCGAGGCGTACTGGGGCGGCATCGGCCTCGGGATCTCCATCGCCCTGATGGGCATCGGCGCGATCTACCTCGCCACATGGCTGCTCCCCAAGAAGCGCGCGAAGAACGACGAGAAGGTCATGGAGTGGCTGGACAACTGGCTGGCCGACTACCAGCCGTCCGTCGCGATGTACTTCTCGGGCGGCTCCACATCCGCGTACCAGGCGAACATGTGGCTCTCCACGCTCTCCAAGCTCGACGGCAAGCCGCTGATCGTGCTGCGTGAGCGGTTCATGGTGCAGAAGATCGACGCGACCGACGTCCCGATCATCTGCTTCCCGAAGGTCGCGACGATGTTCTCCCTGGAGACGTCGACGCTGAAGATGATGCTGCACCCGGCGAACGCCGCGAAGACCTCCCAGGTCCTGCGCATCCCCACGATCAAGCACGCCTTCATCAACCACGGCGAGAGCGACAAGCTGTCCTCCTGCAACCCGTACGCGAAGGCGTACGACGAGGTGTGGGTGGCGGGCCCCGCCGCGCGCGACCGCTACCAGGCCGCGGACGTCGGCGTCGAGGACAAGGACGTGGTCGAGGTCGGCCGCCCCCAGCTGTCCCCGATCCTGCCGTCGACGGGCGCCCCCACGGGCCCGTTCACGACCGTCCTGTACGCCCCCACCTGGGAGGGCTGGGACGGCAACCCCGGCAACACGTCGGTGACCCTCGCGGGCGAGAACATCGTCCGGCATCTGCTCGCCGACCCCGGCGTGCGGCTCATCTACAAGCCGCACCCGATGACCGGCTCGCAGGACCCGCGCGCCGGCGCCGCCAACGAGCGCATCAAGACGATGATCCGCGAGGCCGCCGCCAAGCGTTCCGGCGAGCGTCCCGGCCAGGACGCGTTGGCCGAACTGTCGCTGCGCACCGCCGAGTTGGACCGGCTGACCTCGACGGCGTTCCGCAAGAGCGTGGACGAGATGGAGCGGATGATGCTCCAGGGCACGCCCGACGGTGACCAGCAGGCCGCGGTCGCCGAGGCGACGGCGGCGTGGGAGGCGGCGTACTGGGCGTCGTTCCCCGAGTGGGAGCACCAGATCATCACCACCCCGCGCCCCGCGATCTTCTCCTGCTTCAACCAGGCGGACCTGCTGATCAGCGACGTCTCCTCGGTCGTCTCCGACTGGCTGACGAGCGAGAAGCCGTACGCGGTCGCCAACACGTCCGGCATGTCCGAGGCGGACTTCCGCTCGGGCTTCCCGACGGTGAGCGCGGCGGCGATCCTCTCCCCCACCGCCGAGGGTGTCCCCGACCTCCTGGAGGCCGTCCGCTCCCCGGAGAAGGACACGCACGCCGAGGCCCGCGCCGCCCTCAAGGAGCACCTCCTGGGCCCCTCGGACCCGCCCTCGCTGGCCCGCTTCAACGACGCGGCCCTCGCGCTCGCGGCCAGGGCCGACGAGCGCCGTCTTCGCATGGCCACCCGCATCGACGCGGAGATCCCCGGCCAGCGTGCGGCGCAGGACGCGGCGGAGGAAATGGAATCCGACCCGACGGAACCGAACCCGAACGGCGCGGAAGACTCCGTCACGGCGTAGCACTGTAGGGCGCCCCCAGGCGCGGAGAAGGGCCCCGGAGCTTCGGCTCCGGGGCCCTTCTCTTCATGCGTCACTGCGGGTGCTTCGTGGCTGGTCGCGCAGTTCCCCGCGCCCCTTACGGGACCAGGGACTAGAACGGATCGAAGTCGTCGTACGCCTTCTCCGCCTCGTCCCGCTCCGAGTCCCGGTCCCTGCGGCGCTGGGCCGCGGGGCGGGGCGCCTCGAGGCGGTGGTCCTCGCCACGCCGGCCCAGCATCTCCGCGCCCGCCATCACCGTGGGCTCCCAGTCGAAGACGACCGCGTTGTCCTCGGGGCCGATGGCGACGCCGTCGCCCGTGCGGGCGCCCGCCTTCATCAGCTCTTCCTCGACGCCGAGGCGGTTGAGCCGGTCCGCGAGGTAGCCGACGGCCTCGTCGTTGTTGAAGTCGGTCTGCCGCACCCAGCGCTCCGGCTTCTCGCCGCGCACGCGGTAGATGCCGTCGTCGCCGAGCTTGACGGTGAAGCCCGCATCGTCCACGGCCTTGGGCCGGATGACGATACGGGTCGCCTCATCCTTCGGCTTCGCGGCACGCCCCGCGGCCACGACCTCGGCGAGCGCGAAGGAGAGCTCCTTGAGCCCCTTGTGCGCCACGGCCGACACCTCGAAGACGCGGTAGCCGCGCGCCTCCAGGTCGGGGCGGACCAGGTCGGCGAGGTCCTGGCCGTCCGGTACGTCGATCTTGTTGAGGACGACGACACGCGGGCGGTTCTCCAGGCCCGCGCCGTACTCCCGCAGCTCGGCCTCGATGATGTCGAGGTCGGAGACGGGGTCACGGTCGGACTCGAGCGTCGCCGTGTCCAGGACGTGCACCAGGACGCTGCACCGCTCGACGTGCCGCAGGAACTCGAGGCCAAGACCCTTGCCCTGGCTCGCCCCCGGGATCAGGCCCGGTACGTCGGCGATGGTGTAGACGGTCGAACCGGCCGTCACCACACCGAGGTTGGGGACCAGCGTCGTGAAGGGGTAGTCCGCGATCTTCGGCTTGGCCGCGCTCAGGACCGAGATCAGCGAGGACTTGCCCGCGCTCGGGTAGCCGACGAGCGCGACGTCCGCGACCGTCTTGAGCTCCAGGACCACGTCGCCCTCGTCGCCCGGCTCGCCGAGCAGCGCGAAGCCGGGCGCCTTGCGGCGGGCCGAGGCGAGCGCGGCGTTGCCGAGGCCGCCGCGGCCGCCCTGCGACGCGATGTACGTGGTGCCCTGGCCGACCAGGTCGGCGAGGACGTTGCCCTGCTTGTCGAGGATGACGGTGCCGTCCGGCACGGGCAGGACCAGGTCCTGGCCGTCCTTGCCGGAGCGGTTGTCACCGGCGCCGGGGGCGCCGTTGGTGGCCTTGCGGTGCGGGGAGTGGTGGTAGTCGAGCAGCGTCGTGACCGACTGGTCGACGACCAGGATCACGTCACCGCCACGGCCGCCGTTACCGCCGTCCGGGCCGCCGAGCGGCTTGAACTTCTCACGGTGGACGGAGGCACAGCCGTGGCCCCCGCTACCCGCGGCGACATGCAGCTCGACGCGGTCCACGAAGGTGGTCATGGGATGTGCCTCCAGAAACTTACGGAATGTCTATCTAGTAACACGCGAAGGGCGGACCCGCTTCCCGAAAGGGAAGTGAGGTCCGCCCTCGCAAAGAACCCGTTCTACAGAAGCCTGATTCAGGCGACCGGAACGATGTTCACGACCTTGCGGCCACGGTGGGTGCCGAACTCCACCGCACCGGCGTCCAGCGCGAACAAGGTGTCGTCCTTGCCACGGCCGACGCCCGAGCCCGGGTGGAAGTGGGTGCCACGCTGGCGGACCAGGATCTCACCGGCGTTGACGGTCTGACCGCCGAAGCGCTTCACGCCGAGCCGCTGAGCATTGGAATCGCGCCCGTTCCGAGTGGACGATGCGCCCTTCTTGTGTGCCATGTGTTCTCAGTCCCTTACTTCGCAGCCGTGGGGATACCGGTGACCTTGATCGCCGTGTACTGCTGGCGGTGACCCTGGCGACGGCGGTAGCCGGTCTTGTTCTTGTAGCGAAGGATGTCGATCTTCGCGCCCTTGTGGTGGTCCACGACCTCGGCCGTGACCTTGATACCGGCAAGCACCCACGGGTCACTCGTCACGGCGTCGCCGTCGACAACGAGCAGCGTAGAGAGCTCTACGGTGTCGCCAACCTTGGCGGTGGGAAGCTTGTCAACCTCAACGATGTCGTCGACAGCAACCTTGTGCTGGCGACCACCGCTGCGCACGATGGCGTACACGGATCTCTCTCTCGCTCGGAACGGGACCCCCGCAGTCCAGCCGCCCGTCCGGATGCACGGTCGGCCTCTCCCGAGCGCCGGGGGCGCCGGAAGGAAATCAGGTTTACAGGGGTATGACGTGCCTAGTAACACGCCGACGGTCAAGATTACGGGGCTGGGCCGGACGGGTCAAACCGGCTTCTCACCGTCCGGCGGCAGCGGCTTGACGCCCTTGCACAGGTCGGTGCTGTCGGCCTTGCCCGGCCAGGCGACGGCCCCTACCCGGTCGAAGTGGCCGCGGTACGCGTCGTGCACGGAATCGTCGTCGACCTTCACGATCGCCTCGTCGTTCTCGCGCAGCGCCGGAGCCGTGTAGTTCTGCGAGCCGGTGAAGGAGAGCTTGTTCTGCTTGCCGTCGTACATGCCGTCGATGAGCAGGTACTTCGAGTGGATGATGTAGGGCGTTGTCAGCTTGGTGCCGGGGTGCAGCGGGTCCCGGTCGTCGTTGAAGCAGCGCACGGTCGGCCCGCCGGCCTTGTGCAGGGCCTCCCAGGTGCCCGGGGTGCCGCCCTGGCTCTTGGCGCTGTCGGTCTCGGCGTAGACGATGCTGACCGTGCAGCCCGCCTTCTTGAGCGAGACGAGCTTGTCGGCGATCTGCTTACGGGTGATCTTGAAGATCGAGGCACGGATGTTGGTGTGCCTGGCCACCCCCGCCGCGTCCTTGTAATTGCACTGCACGTTGTTCAGGACCGAGTACATGGTGTCGGTCTCGTTGACCGTGCCGGAGCGCGGGAAGAAATACGCCTTGTAGAGGCCGTCGCTCACCGTGCGGTAGTCCCAGTTCCGCCAGTCCTTGCGGATCATCTCGGCGAAGTAGTCGGCGTACGCCTCGTACATCGTCGGGTTGTTAGGGAGCTGCAGCGCATCGTTGTAGAACTTCGTGTGCGCGGACGGCGTCGAGTTCGACGTGGTCTGTACGACGACGTCACTGGCGCCCTCGACCTGCGAGAACAGCCAGAACTTGTTGTGCATGATCGACTTGCCGTACTTGGGATCACCCAGGCAGGACTTGTCGGCCGGGCAGAGCGTCACGAACGACGGCTTGTTGCGGTCGGTGCCGAGCTCCGTCGCGAGCCTGGCGTACGAGGTGTTCGTGGGCCGGTCGCTCCTGCTGGTCTCGTCGAGCACCATCTGCACGTTCACGCCCCGGTGTCTGGCCGCCACGAGCGCGTCGACGACCGAGGCCTCCCACACGTGGTAGACCGCGACCTTGATGGTCGAACCGGGCACCGCGGCGTTCGTCAGGTCGATCAGCCGGGTCCGGATCGCGTGCTGCTGCTCCGGGGTGCCCTTCGGGTCGTTGAAGAGCGGTGCCTCCACCAGCGGCGGCTCCCCGTCGGCCGCCGCCGTCCCCACGGCGCTGACGGACTGGATACCCGCCGCCGACAGGACGGTGGCCAGCGCTACTGCCTGGCGTCCGCCCTTGATCTGTTTCACGGCACGGTGACGTCCCGTGCCTTTCAGGCGTCCCTGCGCCATCGTGCGTCCCCTCCCTGACACGAGCGCGACGTCTCCCCGGACGTCACGCGCGTGTGTTTCTTCACCAACCGCATGAGTTTTACAGGTACTTCACCACGTGCCAACAGACGGGCGCCCCCGGCGTGGCCACATCACCACACCGGGGGCGCCCGGTCACCTGTACGAACGACGAAGGGCCAGGTCAGCCCTCGTCGGCCGCGGAGGCCTTGACACCGGACGGTGCCTGCTCCGCCGCGGCGGTCTTCTTCGTCGTCTTCGACGCCTTCTTGGCCGTCGTCTTCTTGGCGGCCGTCTTCTTGGCCGCGGTCTTCTTGGCGACGGCCTTCTTCGCGGGCGCCTTCTTGGCGGCGGTCTTACGCGCCGTCTTCTTGGCCGGAGCGGCTTCCTCGGTCTCGGCCTCGGCCTGGTCCGTGCCGGCCTCCGGGGCCTGCGCGGCCTTCTCCGCCGACGGGACGACCAGGACGGCCGCCTCCTCGGACGCGGTCGGCGCGGTGGCCTTGCGGACCGCACGACGGCGCGGGCGGGCCGGAGCGGCGTCCGCGACCGGCTCGGCGGCGACGGGCTCGGCGACCGGCTCCGCGACGGGCTCGGCCTTCGGCGCCTCGGCCACGATCACCTCGGCGGGCTCGGCGCTCTCCGCGGACTTCGGCGAACCGGCGGGCGACGTCGCCTTGCGGGTCGCACGACGGCGCGTACGCCCCTTGGGGGCCGCGTCGTCCGCGGGCGCCTCGGGGGCCACCTCGACGACCGGGTCCTCGGCGGCGGCCGGAGTCTCGACCACGGGGGCCTCGACCACCGGAGCCTCGTCCTCGGCCGTTGCGGCCTTGCGGGACCTGGACCGCTTCTCCGCCTTGGGCGCGCTCTCCGCCCTGGGCGCGGCGTCCGCCTTCGGTGCGCCGGCCGGAGCCGAGGCCCGACGGGTCGCCCTGCGGCGCGAACGGCCACCGCGGGACGCCGCGGCCTCGGCCTCGGACGCGCTGCTGTACAGCTCCTCGTCCGGGACGAAGTCGGGCTCCGGAAGCGCCACCGGGGCGGCTGCCTCCGCGGCGACCTCGGCCTCGGTCTCGTCCGTGGCCTCGTGCTCGTGGTCGTGGTCGTGCGTGTGCTCCTGACCCTGCTCCGAGCCGCCGCGGCCGCGCTTCTTGCGCTTGCCGCCGCCACCGGCGGAGGTCGGCTGCTCCATGTGCACGATCACGCCGCGGCCGTTGCAGTGGACGCAGGTCTCGGAGAAGGACTCCAGGAGGCCCTGGCCGACCCGCTTACGGGTCATCTGCACGAGGCCCAGCGAGGTGACCTCGGCCACCTGGTGCTTCGTACGGTCGCGGCCCAGGCATTCGAGCAGCCGGCGCAGGACCAGGTCGCGGTTGGACTCCAGGACCATGTCGATGAAGTCGATGACGACGATGCCGCCGAGGTCACGCAGCCGGAGCTGGCGCACGATCTCCTCGGCCGCCTCGAGGTTGTTCCTCGTGACGGTCTCTTCGAGGTTGCCGCCCTGACCGGTGAACTTTCCGGTGTTGACGTCGACGACGATCATCGCCTCGGTCTTGTCGATCACCAGCGAACCGCCGCTGGGCAGCCAGACCTTGCGGTCGAGCGCCTTCATGAGCTGCTCGTCGATGCGGTACGTCGCGAAGACGTCGACCTCGGAGGTCCAGCGCTGCAGGCGGTCGGCCAGGTCGGGGGCGACATGGGAGACGTACCCGTGGATGGTCTCCCAGGCGTCGTCGCCGCTGACGATGACCTTCGAGAAGTCCTCGTTGAAGATGTCGCGGACGACACGGACGGTCATGTCCGGCTCGCCGTACAGCAGGCCCGGCGCGCTCGTAGAGGCCGCCTTCGACTTCTTCTGGATGTCCTCCCACTGCTGCTGCAGACGCTCGACGTCGCGGCGCAGCTCGTCCTCGCTCGCGCCCTCGGCTGCGGTGCGCACGATGACGCCCGCGTCCTCGGGGACGATCTTCTTGAGGATGGTCTTCAGACGCGCGCGCTCGGTGTCGGGCAGCTTGCGGCTGATGCCTGTCATCGAGCCCTCGGGCACGTAGACGAGGTAGCGGCCGGGCAGCGAGACCTGGCTGGTGAGGCGGGCGCCCTTGTGGCCGATCGGGTCCTTCGTGACCTGCACGAGGACCGACTGGCCCGACTTGAGGGCCGACTCGATGCGGCGGGGGCCGTTGGCCATCCCGAGCGCCTCGAAGTTGACCTCACCGGCGTACAGGACCGCGTTGCGGCCCTTGCCGATGTCGATGAAGGCGGCCTCCATGGACGGCAGCACGTTCTGGACCTTGCCCAGGTAGACGTTGCCGACGTAGCTGGTGGCCTGCTCCTTGTTGACGTAGTGCTCGACGAGCACGTTGTCCTCGAGGACGCCGATCTGGGTGCGCTCGCCGTTCTGGCGGACGACCATCACGCGCTCGACGGCCTCGCGGCGGGCCAGGAACTCGGCCTCGGTGATGATCGGCACACGGCGGCGGCCCTGCTCACGCCCTTCACGGCGGCGCTGCTTCTTGGCTTCGAGGCGGGTCGAGCCCTTGATGGACGTGACCTCGTCGACGCCGGTGCCGAGCTCGCGCTCTTCCTTCTTGCGCGGCTCACGGACCTTGACGACCGTACGCTCCGGGTCGCCGTCCGACGCGCTCTCGGCCTCGCCGGAGTCACCGGCGCGGCGACGCCGGCGACGGCGACGGCGGCTGCTGCTGGAGCCGGCACCCGAGCCGTTGTCGTCGGAGTCGTCGTCGGACTCATCGGCGGCGGGCTCGGCGTCCTGCTCGGCGGCGTCCGTGTCGGAGTCCGCTTCGGCGTCCGCGTCCTGCTGGTCACCGGCGTCGTCCGCGGACTCACCGCGGCGACGGCGACGGCCACCACGGCGGCGACGGCGGCCGTGACGCTCGCCGGAGTCGTCGGAGTCGTCGTTGTCGGTGTCACTGTCCGCGGCGGTGTCCTCGGCCTCTTCGGGCTCGGCGGGCTCCTCCACAGCCTGGGGAGGGGCCTTCGCGGGCTGCTCGTCGGCGGGCTGCTCGTCGGAGGCGCGACCACGGCGGCGGCGACGGCGCGGAGCCGTCTCCTCCTCCGCCACGGGGGCGGCGGCCACGGGCTCGGCCTCGACCTCTTCGGCGGGCTCGTCGACCGCTTCGGCGGCGGCAGCGGCGGCCGCGCTCTCGGGGGTCTGGAACATCGGAGCGGCGAAAACCGGCGCCTGGAAGACGGCGACGGCCGGCCGCGGCTTCCTTCCGGAACCCTCCTCGCCGTCACCGGCACGCGCCTTGCGTGTGCGCGCGGGGGCGGGCGCCGAGAATCCGGCGGCTGCCTTGCGGGTGGCACGGCGGGGACGGCGGCCACTGGGCGCGTCCTCTTCGGCGGTCTCCGGCTCGGGGGTCTGCTTGGCCTCGGCGGGCGCGGCGTCGGCCGTCGGCTCGGCGGCGGGGGCCTGCTCGGCGGCCTGCGCCTGGGCGGCGGGCGCGGACGAGCCGCGGGTCGCGCGGCGGCGGGCACGGCGCGGGGCGGCGTCACCGGACTCCGGCTGCGCCTCGGGCGCCGGCTCGGCGGCGGGCTCCTCGGCGGCGGACTCGGCGGCCACCGGCGTCTCGGCGGGCGTCTGGGCACCCTGCGGCGCACCGGCGGGAGCCGAGGCACGGCGGGTGGCACGACGGCGCGGGCGCGCGGCGGGAGCTGCTTCCTCGGGCTCGGCCTCGGCCGCGGCGGCGGCGGGCTCGGCGGCCACCGGCGTCTCGGCGGGCGTCTCGGCACCCTGCGGCGCACCGGCGGGAGCCGAGGCACGACGGGTGGCACGACGGCGCGGGCGCGCGGCGGGGGGTGCTTCCTCGGCCGCTGCGGGCTCCGGAGTCACGGCCGCGGCGGGCTCTTCGGCAGCGGGGGTGGCCGGTATGGCCGGAGCTGCGCCCTCGGCGCCCTCCGTGGCGCCCACGGGCGGTCCCGCGGGCCGCGACGCCGCACGGCGCCTGCGGCGCGGCGGCAGGGTGTCGCTGGGGCTGTTGTTGTCCGAGCCCTCAGTGGGTTCGTTCGGCTCATGCATGCGGGCGGTTCTCCCGTCACGCTCCCGGGCGCCGCGCCTGGTCCGGTGATGTCCGCGGCCCTCGCTCACCTACGCGGGGCCGCCATCCGGGGGCGTGGGCGCCGCACGGGAGCTCTATGTGTCTGTCTCGCCGGTTCCGTACGCCCAAATGCGGACGGCCTGGCGAAAGTCTCGGTCAGTGCGCTGCCCGACCCAGGTGGCTCCCGAGTCCAAGGGCGGCGCTTCGACGTTCGTCCCTACGCGGGACCTTCCGTCGCCGGCACCTTCGCGGCGGCTGCGTCGGCCCCGTCGTGCTCAAGTGGGGTCGTGGCTGCCTCGCGGTCGGGCGCGAGCGGGTCGGTCACCGTGCCGGTCTCGTCGTCAAGAAGCCCCTGCGCCAGCCTGGTCACCGCTGCGGGGACCGGCGGCGCCAGGTCGGCCACAGCTCGGAGACCGGACAGGACGTCGTCGGGTCGTACGGCAGGTGTCACGTGCCGAACAACCAGCCGCAGTATCGCACAGGGCTGGTCGGTCGGCCTATCAGCATCGGGACCGAGCGCCTCGTCGGCGGCGAACGCCTCAAGGCTCACGACGGCCTCGCGGGCGTCGAAGGTCCGCATGCCGTTCTTCGCGCGGCGCTGGACCTCGACGCTCGTAGCGGCCCGGAAGGCCTCGGCGGCACGCTCCGCGTCCGCGGGCTCGACGCCGGTCAGGCGCAGCTCCCAGATGGACGCGGTGAGCCGGTCGGCGAGGCCCGAGGTGCGGGACTCGACGGCGTCGATGATGTCGAGGCCGCTGGGCATCGACTCGTCGAGCAGCTCGCGCAGCTTGTCGGGGTCACGCGGCTCGGTGAGCGCGATCTCCAGGTACTCGGCCTCGCTGCCGGTGCCGGTGGGTGCGGCATTGGCGTACGACACCTTCGGGTGCGGGGTGAACCCCGCCGAGTACGCCATGGGCACCTCGGCGCGGCGCAGCGCCCGCTCGAAGGCGCGCTGGAAGTCACGGTGGCTGGTGAACCGGAGGCGGCCGCGCTTGGTGTAGCGCAGGCGGATGCGCTGCACCGCGGGAGCGGGCGGCGGGCCTTCGGGCTGTCGCTTGCCCAGTGTTCTAGTCCTTCGTGAGTGCGGTCGTACTGCTACCTAGAGTACGTGTCGCGGGCGTGTCCGGTTCCCGCCGGGCCACCGGCACCGGAGCGGGCTCCATCGGGACGGCCCCCACCGGGACCCGCTCCTCGGGCGCCCCGAACAGCATGCGCCGTACGTCGGCGCGGGCCTCGCGCACGCTGCGGCGGGCGGCGGCGATGGCCTGCCGGGTGGCGCGGCCCGCGTCCTTCACCGCCCGCACGGCCGGCCGCCAGACTCCGTCACGTACCGCGTGCCCCACGGGAGTGAGAACCGAGCGGTACACCCAGCGCGCCGGGTCGACGAAGAGCCACCGCAGGAGCCTGCCGAGGAAGCGGCCCACGGCGAGCGAGACGTACCCGGCGACGCGCCAGGCGTGTCCTAGCGCGGCGCCGATCTCGCGGGCGACGACCGCGATGCCCCGCCCGATGGGCGCGAGCACCCAGCGCCACAGGGCGACGGAGGGCACGACGAAGATCCAGCGTCCCAGGGCGCCGAGTACCGTCCCGATGCCCCGCAGCAGCCAGCCGATGCCGGCCCCGATCCCCCGGACGCTCCAGGCGATGCCCGCTCCCAATCTCTTGGCCAGCCAGGCGAGTCCGTGCCCGATCGGCGTCAGGACGGACGCGTACAGCCACATGACCGGAATCACGACAAGCACCCGCCCCAGCCACCCGAGCCCCGCCCCGACCGGCACCACCACATACCGCCAAAGACCCACCCACGGCCACACGAAGACCGCCTTGAGCAGCCACCCGAGGCCGATGCCCACGCCCCGCGCGAGCCAGGCGAGTCCGTGCCCGATCGGCGTCAGGACCGACGCGTACAGCCACATGGCGGGAATCACGACCAGCACCCGCCCCAGCCACCCGAGCCCCTTGCCCACCGGCACGAGCACATACCGCCAAAGACCCACCCAGGGCCACACGAACACGGCCTTGAGTAGCCACAGTGTGACGGTGGTGACGCCGAGTGCGACCGGCGTGATGACGTACTCCATCAGCCAGGCCAGCGGCGTGACGATCAGCGTCCGCCCCAGCCACGCCAGAGCGCGCCCCACGGGCCGCAGGCCCCTGAAGTACAGGAATCGGCCGCACACGGCGAGGGCGTCCCACACCAGGCGCACCGGCACGACGAGTACGAGCACCACGATCCGCACCGGGATGCGGATCGCGACGGCGAGGCAGCCCTCCGCCTGTGGTCGTGGTGGGGTGAGCGGCTGCTTTTCCAGGTCCATGCCGTCCTAGACGCGTCAGTCGTGGGTGCTGGTTCGGTCAGGCGCCGGTCGGGATCCAGTACCGCAGCTTTCCGCCGCGTTCGTCCTCGAAGGCGCCGCCCGCGCCCTCGATCACCTTGCGCGAACCGGTGTTGTCGGTGTCGCAGGTGACCAGGACCGATGCGAGGCCCAGCGCGCGGGCATAGGGCAGGGAGCCGATCAGCATGGCTGTGGCGTGGCCGCGGCGGCGGGCGGTGGGCCGCACGTCGTAGCCGATGTGGCCGCCGTACTCGCGCAGGAAGCGCGTGTTGATGTTGTGCCGGATGGCGAGGCGGCCGAAGTAGTCGGCCCCCTGCGCGTACCAGAGGGTCGTCACGGGGACGGCGAGCGGCTCGGCGGGGTGCGTGGCGGCGCGGACCTCGGTCACGTAGCGCTCGAAGACCACCGGGTCGTGCCACTTGTCGCCGTAGTCGCGCAGGGTGCGGCCGAGCGTCGTGTCGTCGTCATCGCCGCCGCGCCCCTCGGCGCGGAACTCCTCCATCGCGGCGATGAAGGAGTGATGCACGAGGCCGGTGGGCGGCACGAGTCGAGGACCCGCTCCGGCCACCGGCCCCGGCCGCGCCATCTACTTCACGACCGACAGCGGAAGGAGCTTCTTGCCGGTCGGGCCGATCTGGATCTCGGTCTGCATCTGCGGGCACACGCCGCAATCGAAGCACGGGGTCCAGCGGCAGTCCTCGACCTCGGTCTCGTCGAGCGAGTCCTGCCAGTCGTCCCAGAGCCAGTCCTTGTCGAGACCGGAGTCCAGGTGGTCCCAGGGCAGGACCTCCTCGTACGTGCGCTCACGCGTGGTGTACCAGTCGACGTCCACGCCGAACTCGGGCAGCGTCTTCTCGGCGCAGGCCATCCAGCGGTCGTAGCTGAAGTGCTCGCGCCAGCCGTCGAAGCGGCCGCCGTCCTCGTAGACCGCGCGGATGACCGAGCCGATGCGGCGGTCGCCGCGCGAGAGCAGGCCTTCGACGATGCCGGGCTTGCCGTCGTGGTAGCGGAAGCCGATCGAGCGGCCGTACTTCTTGTCGCCGCGGATCTTGTCGCGCAGTTTCGTGAGGCGGGCGTCCGTCTCCTGCGCCGACAGCTGCGGGGCCCACTGGAAGGGCGTGTGCGGCTTGGGTACGAAGCCCCCGATGGAGACCGTGCAGCGGATGTCGTTGCCCGCGACCTCGCGGCCCTTGGCGATGACGTTCGCCGCCATGTCCGCGATCTGCAGGACGTCCTCGTCGGTCTCGGTGGGCAGGCCGAGCATGAAGTACAGCTTCACCTGGCGCCAGCCGTTGCCGTACGCGGTCGCGACGGTGCGGATCAGGTCCTCTTCGGAGACCATCTTGTTGATGACCTTGCGCATCCGCTCGCTGCCGCCCTCGGGGGCGAAGGTCAGGCCCGAACGGCGGCCGTTCCTCGTCAGCTCGTTCGCCAGGTCGATGTTGAAGGCGTCGACGCGGGTCGAGGGCAGCGAGAGGCCGATCTTGTCTTCCTCGTACCGGTCCGCGAGGCCCTTGGCGACGTCCGCGATCTCGGTGTGGTCCGCGGAGGACAGGGACAGCAGGCCGACCTCTTCGAAGCCGGTCGCCTTGAGGCCCTTTTCCACCATGTCGCCGATGCCGGTGATGCTTCGCTCCCGCACGGGGCGCGTGATCATGCCGGCCTGGCAGAAGCGGCAGCCGCGGGTGCAGCCGCGGAAGATCTCCACGGACATGCGCTCGTGGACGGTCTCCGCGAGCGGCACCAGGGGCTGCTTGGGGTAGGGCCACTCGTCCAGGTCCATGACGGTGTGCTTGGACACGCGCCACGGGACACCGGACTTGTTCGGTACGACGCGGCCGATCCGCCCGTCCGGGAGGTACTCGACGTCGTAGAACCCGGGGACGTAGACGTTGCCGGTCCTGGCGAGGCGGAAGAGGACCTCCTCGCGGCCTCCGGGGCGGCCCTCGGCCTTCCACTCCCGGATGATCGCGGTCATGTCGAGCACGGCCTGCTCGCCGTCGCCGATGACCGCGCAGTCGATGAACTCCGCGATCGGCTCGGGGTTGAAGGCCGCGTGGCCTCCGGCGAGGACGATGGGGTGGTCGACCGTGCGGTCCTTGGCCGACAGCGGGATGCCCGCCAGGTCCAGGGCCGTAAGCATGTTCGTGTAGCCGAGCTCGGTGGAGAAGCTGAGCCCGAAGACGTCGAACGCGCTGACCGGGCGATGGCTGTCCACGGTGAACTGCGGGACGTCGTGCTCCCGCATCAGCTCTTCGAGGTCCGGCCAGACGCTGTACGTGCGCTCGGCGAGGACGCCCTCGCGCTCGTTCAGTACCTCGTAGAGGATCATGACGCCCTGGTTGGGCAGCCCGACCTCGTACGCGTCGGGGTACATGAGCGCCCAGCGGACGTCACACGCGTCCCAGTCCTTGACGGTGGAGTTGAGCTCTCCGCCGACGTACTGGATGGGCTTCTGGACGTGCGGGAGAAGCGCTTCCAGGCGTGGGAAGACGGACTCGACAGGCATCACAGCGTCTTTCGGCAGGGTTCTCATGATCTGGCAGGGGTGACCATCAAGCGTACCCTGGTACTCAGCCGCCCAATGCCGACCGCAGTTTGGGCCGGGAGGCCCGGTGCCATACCGCCGGCAGCTCGTTCTCCCGCTCGGCGGCCCTGGCCTCCTCCTGGCCGTACAGAAGACCCCAGGTGAAGGCGGTCTCGCCCGCCGCGTGGGCCTGGATCGCGAGGTTCCGCAGGGCCTCGCGCGCGACCACGCTGTCCTGGTGATCGCCGAGCACCTTCTGGACGGCCTTCATCCGCTTCGCGAACCGCTTGGCGGGCTTGCCGAGCGCGGGCTTCGCCGCCTCACCCGCGTAGCGGGCGCGCTTGGCGGCCTTGCGGGCGCCGTGCATCGCCACGTCACGCTCCTCCCCTGGCGCGAGCGCGAGGGCGTGTTCGATGCGGGCCTCCAGGCGGGCGAAGTCCTTCCGGGCGGCCTTGGGCAGCGCCTTGCCGGGGGACGCGGTGGCGGCCTTGCGCAGCGGCGGGTCGGCGAGCAGCGCGTCCACGGAGTCGAGGAGCTGCACGTACCGGCGGCTTTCGAGCGCGGCGACGGTCCTGCTCCGGGCGTCGACGGAGCCGCCGACGTTCCAGATACTCAGGCGGGCCCGCACGGGACCCAGGAGCAGCGTCCCCGGCACGGCGTCGATGCGGCCGGTGAGCCGCTCGGCCAGGACCTCCTGGTCGCGGTCCACGCCGAGTTCGCCCGCGAGCCACTTCAGTTCACCGCCGATCGGGTCGGTGACGGAGCGATCGAGCAGCTTCCGGTACGAGCGGAACGCGCTGCGCATGCGGCGCGTGGCGACCCGCATCTGGTGCACGGAGTCCGGCAGGTCGCGGCGGACGTCGGGGTCGAGGGCGACGAGGGCGTCGCGCTGGGTGCGGACGTAAGCGAGGACGTGGTCGGCAGCGGTGACGGGGTCAGGTTGCACGGCGGAGTCCTTCGGAAGGGTGACGGTGTACTGCTCACCCTTCTGCCCCTTCTTGCCCTTGGCAGGCTTCAGCGTGCCCTCCGCGACCAGCTGCTTGGCCGCGCTCAGCGCCGTCCCCGCCTGGGCCTTGGCCAGTTTCGACGCGGCCGCCGACCGCTCGACGCCGAGCTTCTTCAGCTCCTTCTCGATCGCGTCGAGCAGCACGGGATCAACTCCGTCCGCGAGCTCCACCTCGATCTCGGCCCACTCGGCGGTGCCGCCGCCCTCCGTGAGCCGCTCGGCCCTGACCCGGTCGATGCTCAGCTCGGCCAGGAGCGCGCCCTTGCCGTCGAGGAGGTGACGCAGGTCCCGCGCGGTCAACAGCCGCATGACGGGGACGAGTTCGGCGCCGCGCACCCGGGAGCGCACCAGCTCGGACAGCTCGGAAGGCACCGAGTCCGACAGGGGTGCCTGGATCTCGTCCCGCGCGCCTTCTATGCGGGACACCGGCAGTTTCAGGTGCCAGCCCTCGTCGTCGCCGCCCGTGCGGCGGCGGAGCGTGATCGAGTCCGAGAGCAGGAGTTGGTCGGTCGTGTCGTGATAGACGGCGTCCAGTGCGACGACACCTTGGTCGACGACCTTCGCCACTGAGGCGACACCGGTCAGGTCAGGCAGCTCTGCGGCTGCTTCGACGTCGTACTTCCGCTCGATTTCCCGCTTTGTCTCCGCCATGAACCGAATCTAGACGGGATCCGGGGCGCTGGGCAGTCCCCCAGCCGCCCCGGAGCCGAGCTAGGCCGACATCGGCCGCTGCACCTTGATCGACTGGAGCAGCCCGACGGCCACCCAGACCGCGAACATCGATGATCCTCCGTACGAGACGAAGGGCAGCGGCAGGCCGGCCACCGGCATGATGCCGAGCGTCATCCCGATGTTCTCGAACGACTGGAAGGCGAACCAGGCGATGATCCCGGCGGCGACGATCGTGCCGTACAGCTCGGTCGTCTCGCGCGCGATGCGGCAGGCACGCCAGAGCAGGATGCCGAGCAGCACCAGGATGAGGCCCGCGCCCACGAAGCCGAGCTCCTCGCCCGCGACGGTGAACACGAAGTCCGTCTGCTGCTCGGGCACGAACTGGCCCGTGGTCTGCGAGCCCTTGAAGAGCCCGGTGCCGGACAGGCCGCCGGAGCCGATCGCGATGCGTGCCTGGTTGGTGTTGTAGCCGACGCCCGCCGGGTCGAGCGCGGGGTTGGCGAAGGCCGCGAAGCGGGCGATCTGGTAGTCGTCCAGGACGCCGAGCTGCCAGACGGCGATCGCACCGGCCGCGCCCGTGCCGAGGAGCCCGAAGACCCAGCGGTTGGAGGCACCCGACGCGAGGAGCACGCCGAGCACGATCATCGCCATCACCATGACCGACCCGAGGTCGGGCATGAGCAGCACGATCAGTATCGGTACGGCGGCCAGACCGAGGGCCTGCACGACCGTGCGGTGGTCGGGGTGGTCCCGGTCGCCCGCGTCCACCCGGGCCGCGAGCAGCATCGCCATGCCCAGGATGATCGTGATCTTCACGAACTCGGAGGGCTGCAGCGAGAAGCCGCCGCCGAGGACGATCCAGGCGTGCGCGCCGTTGATCGTCGCACCGAGTGGGGTGAGGACGAGCAGGACGAGCAGGACGGAGATGCCGTAGAGGATCGGCACGGCCGTCCGCAGCGTCCGGTGGCCGAGCCACACCGTGCCCGCCATAAGGGCGATGCCGATGCCGGTGTTCAGGAGGTGCTTGAACAGGAAGGAGTACGGATCGTCGCCGACCAGGTCGGTGCGGTTGCGCGTCGCGGAGTAGACGAGCGCGGAGCCGATCGCGGAGAGCGCGATCGCCGAGAGCAGTATCGGCCAGTCCATCCTGCGCACCAGCGAGTCACGGGCGAACAGGCGGGACGAGAGCGAGGAGCGCTCGGGCCCGTAGCCGGAGACGGAGAAGCCATTGTTGCCGGCCACTAGTCGCGCCTCCCGTTCGCGGGCGCGCCCGCCAGTTCCTGCGGCGCCTCGGACGGCTTGGGGGCCTCCGGCTTGTACGGCTTGATCTTCGGGGACTTGATCGAACCGTCGGTCTCGATCTTCGGCAGATCCTTCTGCGGCTCGGGGAGCAGGGCCTTCTTGGGGTCCTGCTTGCCCTCGTCGTCGAGGCCGTAGAGGCCGTCGTAGATCTTTCGGACGGCGGGGCCCGAAGCACCGGAACCCGTACCGCCCTGGGAGATCGTCATCACGATCGAGTAGTCCTTGGTGTACGTCGCGAACCACGAGGTGGTCTGCTTGCCGTGGACCTCCGCCGTACCCGTCTTGGCGTGCATCGGGATCTTGTCCTGCGGCCAGCCCTGGAACCGCCAGGCGGCCGTTCCCTTGGTCGCCACGTCGGCGAGCGCACCGTCTATGTCGGCGCGCGTCTTCTCGCTCATGGGCAGCTTGCCGTGCGACTTCGGCTTGATCTCCTGGACCTGCTTGCCGTCGGCGCTGACGATCGCCTTGCCGACGGTGGGGTTGTACAGGGTGCCGCCGTTGGCGATGGCGGAGTAGATCGAGGCCATCTGTATCGGCGTGACGAGGGTGTCGCCCTGTCCGATGGAGTAGTTGACGGAGTCACCGGCGCGCATCTTCATGCCTTCGAGGCAGTTCTCGTACGCGATCTTCTCGACGTAGTCCCCGCCCTTCTTGCCCTGCTTGCACCAGCCGTCCTTGTTGGCCTTCCAGTAGTCCTTCTTCCACTGGCGGTCCGGGACGCGTCCGGTGACCTCGTTCGGCAGGTCGATGCCGGTCTCCTTGCCGAGACCGAACTGGTGGGCGGTCTTGTAGAACCAGTCCTTGGCGTCCTTCTTCGGCTTGTTGCCGCCGTCCTTGGCCCACTGGTCGTGCGAGAGCTTGTAGAAGACGGTGTCGCAGGAGACCTCAAGGGCCTGGCCGAGGGTGATGCTGCCGTGGCCCTGGGACTCGAAGTTCTTGAAGACCTGGCCACCGATGGAGTACGAGCTGGGGCAGGGGTAGCTGCCGTTGAAGTCGTAGCCCGCGTTGACCGCCGCCGTGGTCGGGATGACCTTGAAGATGGAGCCAGGAGCCGCCTGACCCTGGATGGCGCGGTTCAGGAGCGGGTAGTTGGACTTCTTGCCGGTGAGCTGCGTGTAGTCCTTGCCGGAGATGCCGCCGACCCAGGCGTTCGGGTCGTAGGTCGGGTTGGACGCCATCGAGACGATGCGGCCGGTCTTGTTCTCCATGACGACGACGGCGCCCGCGTCGGCCTTGTAATTCTCGTTGGTGTTCTTGTCGAACTCCTGGCGGGCCTTCTTCATCGCGTCGTTCAGCCAGTACTCGGACAGGGCCTGTACGCGCGCGTCGATACTGGTGACGACGTTGGCACCGGGCTGGGCCGGGTCGTCCTTGGCCTTGCCGATGACGCGGCCGAGGTTGTCGACCTCGTAGCGGGTGACGCCGGCCTTGCCGCGCAGCTGCGCGTCGTAGGTCCGCTCCAGGCCGGAGCGGCCGACCTGGTCGGAGCGCAGGAACGGCGAGTTGGTGTGCTCGGCCTTCTTGATCTCCTCGTCGGTGACGGGCGAGAGATAGCCGAGCACCTGGGCGGTGTTGGACTTGCCGGGCGCGGCGTAACGCCGGACGGCGGTGGGCTCGGCGGTGATGCCGGGGAAGTCCTCGGCGCGTTCACGGATCTGCAGTGCCTGCTTGGGCGATGCCTCGTCCGTGATCGGGATCGGCTGGTAGGGCGAGCCGTTCCAGCAGGGCTGCGGGGTCTTGGAGTCGCAGAGGCGGACCTTGTCGGAGACTTCCTTGGGCGTCATGCCGAGGACGTCGGCGAGCTTGGCGAGGGCCGCCTTGCCGTCGTCCTTCATCTTCATCAGGTCCGTGCGGGACGCGGAGACGACAAGGCGGGTCTCGTTGTCGGCGATCGGCACGCCGCGGGCGTCGAGGATCGAGCCGCGTACGGCGGGGTCGACGACCTGCTGGACGTGGTTGCCGGAGGCCTCCTCGGCGTACTCCTCGCCGTTGCGGATCTGGAGGTACCAGAGGCGGCCGCCGAGGGTCAGGAGGAGGGAGAGCACGAGGATCTGGATGACGATGAGACGGATCTGGACCCGCGGGGTCCGGCCGGTCTCGGGAATGTTGGTCACAGGCGCTTGACCCCCTTGATGCGTCCGGCGCGCGCGACGCGGGCCTTGGCCGCCTTCATCCGCAGGCCGCCGCGCTGGTTGCCGATGCGCAGGCCGGTGCCGGACGAGAGCCAGCCGGACGCGACGTCCGTGGCGGCCTTGTTGGCGGGTGAGGTCTCCCCCAGTGGGTCGTTCTCGGCTCTGCGGGCGAGCGCGATGATCAGCGGCACCGTGAACGGCGCGAGCAGCAGGTCGTACAGGGCAGCCGTGAAGAGGAGCTTGACCATGCCCACGTGGCGGGCCGCGGTGTCGCCGACGAGGGCGCCCACGCCCGCGTAGAGCAGGGTCGATCCGATGGCCGCGCCCACGACCACGACGAGCGGCGCGGTGGCCGACCTGAGCCGCCCGGTCTCCGGCTTGGCCAGGCCCGCGAGGTAGCCGACGACGCACAGGACCAGGGCGTAGCGCCCGGCCGCGTGGTCGGCCGGCGGTGCCAGATCCGCGAGGAGTCCGGCGCCGAAGCCGATGAGGGCGCCGCCCACATGGCCGTAGACCAGGGCGAGGCCGAGCACCGTGAGCAGCACCAGGTCGGGGACCGCGCCCGGCAGTTGCAGCCGGGCGAGGACGCTGACCTGGATGACCAGGGCGACGACGATCAGGGTGGTGGAGAGCAGGATTCGGTTGAAGCGCATGGGTCCGGGGCTCCTACTGCTCGTTGCCGTTGTCGGCGCCGTCGACCGGGGGCTGTCCTGACGGGGTGGCCGTGACGGTCACCGTCGGGGTCGGCTTCGGCTTGGCGGGCTTGTTCGGCAGGACCGTGTCGCGCGGGTCCTCGCGGGGCGCTTCGACGACGACTCCGACGATGTCCAGCTTGGTGAAGCCGACGTACGGCTTGATGAAGATGTTGCGCGTCAGGTCACCGCCCGACGGGTCGACGCGGACGACCTCACCGACGGGTACGCCCGGCACGAACGGCTTGTCCTTCTGCGAGCCGAAGGTGACCAGGCGGTCGCCCTTCTTGATCTCGGCCTTGCCGTTGAGCATCTGCACCGACAGCGGGCGGTCGCCCTGTCCGGTGGCGAAGCCGAGCTCGTCGGTCTTCTCCATGCGGGTGCCGACGGTGAAGTCGGGGTCGTTGGCGAGCAGGACGGTGGCGGTGCTCGGGCCGACCGTGGTGACGCGGCCGACCAGGCCGTCGCCGTTCAGGACGGTCATGTCCCGCTTGAGTCCGTCGTTGGCACCGGCGTCGATGGTGACGGTCCAGGAGAAGCCCTGGGCCGCTCCTATGCCGATGACTTCGGCGCCCTTGATGCCGTACTGCCCTGCGCCGGCGCTCTTGAGCATGCTGTCCAGCTGTCTGACGCGACTGCGGTTGCGGTCGTCGCTGCCGAGCTTCGCCTTCAACGCGGCGTTCTGCCGCGTGAGTTCCGCGATCCGGTCATGCCGGTCACCGGAGTCCCGTACCGCGCCGATCGCGTTGCCGATCGGGTCGACGGCGGACGACACGCCGTTCTCGACCGGGCCGAAGACCGTGGCGGCGGCCTGGCGGGCACCGTCGACCGGCGAGTCCTCGCCACCACGGATGTCCACCGTGATCAAAGCGAACGCGATGGCGATCAGCAGCACCAGGAGCAGCCGGCTCTCTCGTGTGTCCCTCACGTGCGGCGGCCGTGCCTTCCTCAGTTGGAAATCCTTGGAATTCTGAGCAACTGTGCGTATGTAGGAGCAAATCTAAACAATCCGATTCCGCGGCGTCTGCGGACGCCGCGGAATTGTTATGCCTTGCCCTTGTTTTGCCTTGCCTCTATATCAACGATCCGCCGCACGAGGTGACAGGCACTCGTACGGCGGACACCCTTTCAGCGGGTTCGCGCCACCCTCAACGGCGCGGCGATGCGTCGAGCACTTGCTGGAGCGCCTCGAACTCCTCGACGCACTTGCCGGAACCGAGCGCCACGCTGTCCAGCGGGTCCTCGGCGATGTGGATCGGCATGCCCGTCTCGCGGCGGAGACGCTCGTCGAGGCCGCGCAGCAGGGCGCCGCCTCCGGTGAGAACGATGCCGCGGTCCATCACGTCACCGGAGAGTTCCGGCGGGCACTTGTCGAGGGTCGTCTTGACCGCGTCGACGATCGCGTTCACCGGCTCCTCGATGGCCTTGCGGACCTCGGCGGCGGAGATGACGACGGTCTTGGGCAGCCCGGAGACCAGGTCACGGCCGCGGATCTCGGTGTGCTCGTCGGCGTCCATGTCGTACGCCGAACCGATGGTGATCTTGATCTGCTCGGCCGTGCGCTCACCGAGAAGGAGGGAGTACTCCTTCTTGATGTGCTGGATGATCGCGTTGTCCAGCTCGTCGCCCGCGACGCGGATCGACTGTGCCGTGACGATTCCGCCGAGCGAGATCACGGCGACCTCGGTGGTGCCGCCGCCGATGTCGACCACCATGTTGCCCGTGGCCTCGTGGACCGGCAGGCCGGAACCGATGGCCGCGGCCATGGGCTCCTCGATGATGTGCACCTGGCGGGCGCCGGCCTGCGAGGAGGCCTCGATGACGGCGCGGCGCTCGACTCCGGTGATGCCGGATGGCACACAGACGACGACCCGCGGGCGGGCGAGGTAGCGCCGCTTGTGGATCTTCAGGATGAAGTAGCGGAGCATCCGCTCGGTGATCTCGAAGTCGGCGATGACGCCGTCCTTCAGCGGTCGCACGGCAACGATGTTGCCCGGCGTGCGACCGATCATCTTCTTGGCTTCGGCGCCGACAGCGAGGATGCCACCGGTGTTGGTGTTGATCGCGACGACGGACGGTTCGTTGAGAACGATCCCGCGACCCCTGACGTACACCAGCGTGTTGGCGGTCCCGAGGTCGACAGCCATGTCACGGCCGATGAACGACATGTTGTTCCCCATGAGGATGCGTCTGGCCTTCCCTGGAGCTTCTGATGGCTTTTTAGGTAGGCGAGGTGGGTGCTGTGTGGCGTGGAGGCTTCCATCGTAGTCTCGCCTGCACGAACACGGCGCTAGGGTCTTCGCCATTGTCAGCAGATGATGCGCCGCCTCGCTCTTGGAGACGTGCCATCGGAGGCACGGGTTCCCCCAATTGGGGCGCATATGCCAAGGGGCGGCCGGTTTTCTCGGCCACCCCTGGTCAGGGCCGTGCCCTGCTGACTGGGCGTCAGAAGTCTTTACGGAACTCTTTACCTGTGTCCCTCAGGTGTCCGTCAGGCGAGACGCGCCCGGCGTCAGACGACACCCGGGAAGAAGATCTTCAGCTCGCGCTCGGCGGACTCCTCGGAGTCCGAAGCGTGGATGAGGTTCTCCCGGACGATGCTGCCGAAGTCGCCACGGATGGAGCCGGGCGCGGCGGCGATCGGGTCGGTCGGACCCGCCAGGGCGCGCACGCCCTCGATGACACGCTCACCCTCGACGACGAGCGCGACGACCGGACCCGAGGACATGAAGGCGACCAGCGGCTCGTAGAAGGGCTTGCCCTTGTGCTCGCCGTAGTGCTGCTCCAGCGTCTCCTGGTCGAGCGAGCGCAGTTCGAGCGCGGAGATCGTCCAGCCCGCCTTGCGCTCGATACGGCCGATGATCTCGCCGATCAGGCCACGACGGACGGTGTCGGGCTTGAGCAGGACGAGAGTGCGCTGGGTCATGTGCGGCTCCAAGCATTTTTTCTACGAGCATGTGGGTTGCCCGGCAGAATACCGGCACCCACTACACCGCGTTACCTCCGGCCCCGGCCATGATCCGCCGCGCGGGGTCTAGGCCTCGGCCTCGGCCTGCGCGGCGAACCTAGCCTTCGCCTCGTCGATCTTCTGGCCGAAGTGGATCGAGGCCCACCACAGCGCGGCGAACACCGCCCCCATGAAGAACATGATCGGCACGACGAAGCCGCTCGCGATGAGCGCGATCTGCAGCGCCCAGCCGAGCTGCACCCCACCGGGCCTGGTGATCATTCCGCACAGCAGGACGCAGAGCAGCATCGTGATGCCGCAGACCGTCCAGACCGTGCTCATCGTCAGATCCGGGTCCTTCATGGCGACAAGACCGGCGAAACCGACGACGAAGAACTCGCCGATCAACGTCGAAGCGCAGAGCGTACGCACAGGAGTCAGCCCCTCCCCAGGAGCAGTCGGGCCTCGCCGACGGTGATGACGGAGCCGGTGACGAGCACGCCGCCGCCCGCGTACTCGCCCTCTTCCTCGGCGAGGGTGATCGCTGCTTCGAGCGCGTCCGGCAGGCGCGGCTCGACCTGGACGCGGTCGTCGCCGAAGACCTCGACGGCGAGGCCGGCCAGCGTGTCCGCGTCCATCGCGCGGTGGCTGGAGTTCTGCGTGATGACGACCTCGGCGAAGATCGGCTCGAAGGCTTCGAGCAGCCCCTTCATGTCCTTGCCGTCGCTCGCCCCGACCACGCCGATCAGCCGGCTGAAGTCGAAGACCTCGCTGATGGCCTCGGCGGTGGCGCGCGCGCCCGCCGGATTGTGCGCGGCGTCCAGGACGACGGTCGGCGAGGTGCGCACGACCTCCAGGCGGCCCGGCGACGACACCGAGGCGAAGGCCTTGCGGATGGTGTCGATGTCCAGGACGCGCGTGTGCTGCGAGCCGATGCCGAAGAACGCCTCCACCGCGGCGAGCGCGACGGCGGCGTTGTGCGCCTGGTAGGCGCCGTGCAGGGGCAGGAAGATCTCCTCGTATTCCCCGCCGAGCCCGCGCAGGGTCAGGAGCTGGCCTCCGACCGCGACCGTACGGGAGACGATGCCGAACTCCAGGCCCTCGCGGGCCACCGTCGCGTCGACCTCCACGGCCTTCTTCAGGAGCACCTGCGCCGCGTCCACGGGCTGCTGGGCGAGGATCACCGTGGCGTCCGGCTTGATGATCCCGGCCTTCTCGGCGGCGATCTCGCCCGGCGTGTTGCCCAGGCGGTCGGTGTGGTCCAGGTCGATGGGCGTGACGACCGCGACCGAGCCGTCGATCACGTTCGTCGCGTCCCAGCTGCCGCCCATGCCGACCTCGACGACGGCGACGTCCACGGGGGCGTCCGCGAAGGACGCGTACGCCATGCCGGTGAGGACCTCGAAGAAGGAGAGCCTGTACTCCTGTTGGGCGTCGACCATCTCGACGTACGGCTTGATGTCGTTGTACGTCTCCACGAAGCGCTCGGCCTCGATGGGGGCGCCGTCCAGGCTGATCCGCTCGGTGATCGACTGGACGTGCGGAGAGGTGTACCGCCCGGTGCGCAGCTCGAAGGCGCTGAACAGGGCCTCGATCATGCGGGCCGTGGACGTCTTGCCGTTCGTGCCGGTGATGTGGATCGAGGGGTACGCCCGCTGGGGTTCGCCCAGGACATCCATCAGCGCGGCGATCCGGCTGACGGAGGGCTCCAGCTTCGTCTCTCCCCAGCGGCTCGCGAGCTCGGTCTCGACCTCGCGCAGCGCCTTGTCGATCTCAGGGTCGGTGGGGCGGGAGGGGATGTCGCCCTGGGGCGGGCCCGCCTGGGTGCGCAGGGTGCGGCTGCCCGCCTCGATCACGGCGAGGTCGGGGTCGCGGTCGGTCTCGGCTTCGACGATCTCTTCGAAACGGTCGTCGTGGTCGTCGTGGTCGGGGTGCGCGCTGTCGGGCGGGGGGAGGTCACTCACGCAGGCCAGTCTACGGAGGGGGTATGACAGCCGCCGCCGGGACCTGCTCGGGCGCCGCTCGGGCGCTCTCGGGACTTTGGTCCTGCCCGATTCAGGACCTTGGTCCCGCCGATCCGGTCGGCCGCCGGGCAAACTTGGCGATCATGGACATAGGTATCGACCTCGGCACAGCGAACACCCTTCTCTACGTCCGCGGCCAGGGGATCGTGCTCAACGAGCCGTCCGTGGTCGCCGTCAAGGAGGGCGCGCCGACCGCCCTCGCCGTCGGTACGGAGGCCAAGGAGACGATCGGCCGGACTCCGGGCTCCATCACCGCGATCCGCCCCCTGCGTGACGGTGTGATCAGCGACTACGAAGCCGCCGAGGAGATGATCCGGCACTTCGTGCGCAAGGCCGTGCCGGGGCGCCGTCCCCGTACGCGGATGGTGCTGTGCGTGCCGAGCGGTGTCACGCCGGTCGAGCGCCGGGCCATCGTGCACGCGGCGCAGCGGGCGGGGGCCCGTGCCGTGCACCTGGTCGAGGAGCCGATGGCCGCGGCGATCGGGGCGGGGCTTCCGGTGGCGGAGCCGCGGGGTTCGATGGTGGTCGACATCGGCGGCGGCACGACGGAGGTCGCGGTGATCTCCCTCGGCGGCATCGTCACGGCGCAGTCGCTGCGGGTGGGCGGGGACCGCCTTGACGAGGCGATCACGAACTTCGTGCGCAAGGAACACGGGCTGCTGATCGGCGAGCGGACCGCCGAGCACATCAAGATCGCGATCGGCTCGGCGTGGCCGGTGCCGGGGGACGACGCGCTGGAGTTCCGTACGTTCACGGTGCGGGGGCGGGAGAAGGTGCGGGGCCTGCCGAAGACGGTGGAGCTGACGGTACGTGAGGTGCGGGCGGCGCTGGAGGAGCCGGTGGAAGCGGTGATCTCCGCGGTACGCACGACTCTGGAGGAGTGCCCGCCGGAGCTGTCCGGCGACGTCATGGAACACGGCATCGTCCTGACGGGCGGCGGCGCGCTACTCCCGGGCCTCGACCTACGCATGGCTTCGGCCACCGGGATCCCGGTGTTCGTGGCGGAGGATCCGCTGGACAGTGTGGCGATGGGGTGCGGCAAGTGCGTGGAGGACTTTGACGGGTTGGAGCGGGTGATGTCGGCGGCGTAGGCCTGCGGCCGGCGGGGCGGGGCGTGTGCGGTGCTGCTCCGTCTTGGGGTGCGGGGCCGCGCCGGTATGTCCGTCCTCGCTATCGTCCGGTGGCCGTTGGGCTGCTTCGGCACCGGAGCGCCGCGAACCGTGCTCCGGGCAGACATACCGGCACGTCCCCTCGCGCGCGCTGCCGACTGCGGGCAGTCGATGGTCGCTGCGGGGCAATCGGGTGGGTGGGCGGGAAAGCTTGTTCGTGCGGGGAACGCTGCGGGCAAGAACCGGGCCTCAGGCCAAGTCACCCGCGGGGAGCGTTGCCAGGACCGCGTAGAGCCCCCCGCAGGGGCCCGCGGAGAGGCTGCCGCCCACCGTGTGGACCCGCTCGGCCATCCCCGCCGTGCCGGTTCCGGCGGAGACGGGGGGCGCGGCGGGCCCGGCCGCGGGCAAGGCGTTGCGGACGTGCACGTGCAGGTGGCCATCGGACACCTGCACCCGTACATCCACCCGCTCCCCCGGCGCATGCTTCGCCGCGTTCGTCAGACACTCCTGCACCACCCGGTGCACGGCGGCCTGCCGGATCGGCGAGAGGCGGTAGGCCGACCCGTCGATCAGGAGGTCGACCGGCGTACCCGCCAGCTCACTGCGCTCGGCAAGCTCGGGAAGCGCGTCAAGACCGGGCGTCGGCGCCCCGTCCACACCCCGCCGCACGATGATCTCGTTCAGCATGCGATGCGCCGACCGCGCCGCCTCGGACAGCTCGTCGAAGCCGTCCGCGAAGGCCCCGCCCGCCGCACGGCGGGCAAGCACCTGCGAGCGCACGCTCAGGAGCGTCAGCTCACGGCCGACGAAGTCGTGCACATCCCGCGCGATACGGGACCGCTCCTGCTGGACCGCGTGCAACGCGTCCGTCTCGGCCCGCTGAGCCTGCAGCGCACGCACCAGGTCCTGCCGGTTGGCCGCCACGCCGACCCCCGCGGCGAGCACACCGATCGGCACGACCAGGCTGAGGAAGGAGCTCAGGCTGTCCCCGCGGTGCACCGGCCAGCCGGGCAGAGTGAACATCACGTACGCGAAGGCCACGTAACCGAGCACGCCGAACGTACCGGCGAGACGGCCGCGGTATCTGCCGAGGGAGTACAGCGCGAACTGGGCGAGGGTCAGCTCGTGCAGCCAGCCGATGAACACGAGCGCCACCGCGTACGTCACCCAGGGCGCCCCGCGGCGCACCAGCAGGGACGCGGCGCCGCAGGTGAGGACCAGGGCGGCGAGCGGGCCGTTGAGGGAGTTGTCCGCCTCGGCGAGGCCGGGGATGTCCAGGCTCATCAGGGCCAGGCAGCTCAGCGCGGTGAGCGCGTCCTGCACCCGGGGCGCACGCGCCCAGCCCCCGGCGAGGCGACGGCCCGCGGCCGTCGCCTGGCGAATCGCCTGGGCGGCGGGCAGGTCGAGCATGCCGTCCATCATCCAAGGTCTTTCTGCCCGAATCATCGGACTTATGACCTTTATTTCGTGAAGTGTGACACGTCGGCGTGGCTGCTCCGGAAAGACCGTCTCCCGGGGGTCAAATCAGACCATGTGGTATGCCCAGAACCCCGGCCGACGGACCCGCCAGCTGCTCGGCGACGGCGCGGTCCTGCTCTGGACCGCGCTGTGGAGCGCCGCCGCCGTCGTCGCCTACCGGCTGGCCTGTCTGCTCACCCGCCCCGCCCCGGAGGCGCCGCCCCCGCCCATCGGTGACCCCTCACGCCTGCCCCTGGTCGGTGATCGCGTCGACTCCGCGCTGCGGGCCGCCGCGGACGTCGCCGGAGCCGGGGACCCGGTGACCGTGCGCGCCGCGGTGATCGTGGGCGCCGTCGTCGTCTTCCTCGTACCCGTCGGTCTCGTGCTCAGCAGCTGGCTCCCCCGCCGCCTGCGCTGGATCCGGCAGGCCGCCGCCGCCCACGAGCTCGCCGCCAGCGACGACGGCCGCGAACTGCTCGCCCTGCGCGCCCTGCTGCGCCCCCTGGACGAGGTAGCGCGGACCGCCTACGAACTCCCCGACGCCACCGCGGGCAGCCTCGCGGAGGGCTGGCGCGGCGGCGACCCCGTCATCATCGACGCGCTCGCCGAGGCAGAGCTCGTACGCCTCGGCCTGCACATCCCCGAGCAGGTGTACATCCCCGTCCAGGAGACGGGCCACGAACACGGGACAGGGCCCATGGAACCGTCCGGTTCCATGGGCCCTGTCACCACCGCCTGATCAGGCACCGCCTGACTAGGCCTGCGGCAGACCGTCCAGCTGGGCCTGCAGCCGGCTGATGTCGGCGTCCGCCTTGGTGAGGCGGCCACGGATCTTGTCGACCACGTTGTCCGGCGCCTTCGCGAGGAACGCTTCGTTGCCGAGCTTCGCCGTGGCCTGCGCCTTCTCCTTCTCGGCCGCGGCGAGGTCCTTGGCGAGGCGCTTGCGCTCCGCCGCGATGTCGATCGTGCCCGACAGGTCGAGCGCGACCGTGGCGCCCGAGACCGGCAGCGTCGCGGTGGCCGCGAAGCCGTCGCCCTCCGGCAGGAGGCGCAGGAGCTGACGGATGGCCGCCTCGTGCGGGGCGAGCGCCGTGCCGTCCAGGGTCAGGCGGGCCGGGACCTTCTGGCCCGGCTGGAGACCCTGGTCGGCGCGGAAACGGCGGACCTCGGTGATGACCTGCTGGAGCGTCTCGATCTCCTGCTCGGCAGCGGCGTCACGGAAGCCGCTGTCGAACGGCCACTCGGCGATCACGAGGGACTCGCGGCCGGTGAGGGTCGTCCAGAGCGTCTCCGTGACGAACGGGACGATCGGGTGCAGGAGGCGCAGGGTGACGTCGAGGACCTCGCCCAGGACCCGGCCCGAGACCTTGGCCGCCTCGCCGCCGCCCATGAACGTCGTCTTGGACAGCTCGACGTACCAGTCGAAGACCTCGTCCCACGCGAAGTGGAAGAGCGCGTCCGACAGCTTGGCGAATTGGTAGTCGTCGTAGAGCGCGTCGACCTCGGCGACCGTCGCGTTCAGCCGGGACAGGATCCAGCGGTCCGTCGCCGACAGCTGCTCGGCGGGCGGGAGTTCACCCTCGATCGTGGCGCCGTTCATCAGCGCGAAGCGCGTGGCGTTCCAGATCTTGTTGGCGAAATTCCGCGAGCCCTGGACCCAGTCCTCGCCGATCGGCACGTCGACGCCGGGGTTGGCGCCGCGGGCCAGCGTGAAGCGGACGGCGTCCGAGCCGTACTTGTCCATCCAGTCCAGCGGGTCGACCGCGTTGCCGAAGGACTTCGACATCTTCTTGCCGAACTGGTCACGGACCATGCCGTGCAGCACGATCGTGTGGAACGGCGGGGTGCCGTCCATCGCGTACAGGCCGAACATCATCATCCGGGCGACCCAGAAGAACAGGATGTCGTAGCCGGTGACCAGAACGGAGTTCGGGTAGAACTTCGCGAGGCTCTCGGTCTCCTCGGGCCAGCCGAGCGTGGAGAACGGCCACAGGCCGGACGAGAACCACGTGTCGAGGACGTCGGAGTCCTGCGTCCAGCCCTCGCCGGTGGGCGCCTCGTCGTCAGGTCCGACGCAGACGACCTCGCCGCTGGGCCCGTACCAGACGGGGATCCGGTGGCCCCACCACAGCTGACGCGAGATGCACCAGTCGTGGAGGTTGTCGACCCAGTCGAAGTAGCGCTTCTCCATCTCCTGCGGGTGGATCTTGACCTTGCCGTCGCGGACCGCGTCACCGGCGGCCTTCGCGAGGGGGCCGACCTTGACCCACCACTGCATCGACAGGCGCGGCTCGATGGTGGTCTTGCAGCGCGAGCAGTGGCCGACCGAGTGCGTGTACGGGCGCTTCTCGGCGACGATGCGGCCCTCGGCGCGCAGGGCGCCGACGATGGCCGAGCGGGCCTCAAGACGGTCGAGGCCCTGGAACGGACCCGGGACCGTGATGACGGCGTGCTCGTCCATGACCGCGATGTTCAGCAGGTCGTGGCGCTGGCCGATCTCGAAGTCGTTCGGGTCGTGCGCCGGGGTCACCTTGACGCAGCCCGTGCCGAACTCGGGGTCGACGTGCTCGTCCGCGACGACCGGGATCGAGCGGTCGGTCAGCGGCAGCTTGATCAGCTTGCCGACGAGGTGCTTGTACCGCTCGTCGTCGGGGTGGACGGCGATGGCGGTGTCACCGAGCATCGTCTCGGCGCGGGTGGTGGCGACGACGAGGGTGTCGTCCCCGTCGCCGTACTTCAGCGAGACGAGCTCGCCGTCGTCTTCCTGGTACTCGACCTCGATGTCGGAGATCGCGGTCAGGCAGCGCGGGCACCAGTTGATGATGCGCTCGGCGCGGTAGATCAGCTCGTCGTCGTAGAGCTTCTTGAAGATGGTCTGGACGGACTGCGAGAGGCCCTCGTCCATCGTGAACCGCTCACGGTCCCAGTCGACGCCGTCGCCGAGGCGGCGCATCTGCCCGGAGATCTGGCCGCCGGACTCGCCCTTCCACTTCCAGACGCGCTCGATGAACTCCTCGCGCCCGAGGTCGTGGCGGGACTTGCCCTCCTTGGCGAGCTCGCGCTCCACGACGTTCTGCGTGGCGATGCCCGCGTGGTCCATGCCCGGCTGCCACAGCGTCTCGAAGCCCTGCATGCGCTTGCGGCGCGTGAGGGCGTCGATGAGCGTGTGCTCGAAGGCGTGCCCCAGGTGCAGGGAGCCGGTGACGTTCGGCGGCGGGATGACGACGGTGTACGGGGGCTTCTCGCTCGCCGCGTCGGCGGAGAAGTAGCCGCGTTCCACCCAGCGCTCGTACAGCGTCCCCTCTACCTCGGCCGGCGCGTACTGGGTCGGCAGTTCGGAGGTGGGCGCTGGTTTCTGCTGCTGAGTGTTCTCGGTCACCGGGCCAGTTTAGAGGTGTCACAGGCCCGTCCCGAAACCGGATTCTTGAGTAACGGTTGCGGCCGGGAGCCACATGGGGGCTCTGCCTTCGTACAGGATGTCGGGAACACATAAGCGTTCGGAGGGGAACCCACGCGATGAGCTACAACCAGCCTGGCCCGTACGGCGGGCAGCAGCCCCAGCAGCCCGGTCCCTACGGGCAGCAGCCGGGTCAGCCTGGCCCCTACGGCCAGCAGCCGCAGGCACCCCAGCCCGGCTACGGCTACCCCCAGCAGGCGCCGCAGGGAGTCCCCCCGCAGCAGGGCGGCTACAGCCAGCCGCAGCAGCCGGGTCCGTACGACCACAACCAGCAGGGCCCCTACGGGCAGGTCCCGCCGCCTCCGCCCGCGGGTGGGGGCAGCGGCAAGAAGACCGGCATCATCATCGGCGCGGTCGTCGCGCTCGTCGCGATCGGCGGCGGCATCTGGTGGTTCACGGCGGGCAAGGACGACAGCTCGTCGTCGGCGGGCAACTCGGCGGTGGCGGACGACGGTGCGCACAAGCTGGTGACGCCCGAGACGGTCATCTCCGACTACCAGAAGCAGGCCACCTCCGACGGCGGCTTCAATGACGACGACATGGAGCGGGCCGAGAAGGACGGCGTCAAGAACGGCAAGCCCGTCGACGCCGATTACGTGTCGGGCGACAAGAGCAACCCGCTGGCCCAGAAGATGATCAAGTTCATGGGCGTCTACGGCGAGATCGACGACCCGTCCAAGGTCGTTGACGGCATGTTCGACAAGATGAAGACGCAGTCGAACAAGGAGGGTGCCTCCACCTCCACCGGCAAGCTGATCGGCAGCCCGAAGAGCTTCGACGCGGACGGTGCGGTCGTCAAGTGCCAGGAGACGGAGGTCGAGGGTGGCGGTTCCGGACCCAAGACGATCCGCATGCCGGTCTGCATCTGGGGCGACAACAGCACGATCGGCGTCGTGATCCCGGTCGACATGGCGAGCGCCATGACCGGAAAGAGTGCCTCTCTGGACGACGCCGCGGACACCACGACGAAGTTCCGCAAGGAAGTTCGCGTCAAGGCCTGATGTCCTGACGGCGCAACTGCGCGCACAGCAGCCCCGGTCGCTTCGGCCGGGGCTGCTTCCGTCAGGATGTCGGCATCACATAAGCGCACTCACGGGGGAACCCACGTCATGAGCTACAACCAGCCAGGCCCGTACGGCCAGCAGCCCCAGCAGCCCGGCCCGTACGGCCAGCAGCCGCAGGCCCCGCAGCCCGGCTACGGCTACCCCCCGCAAGCCCCGCAGGGAGTCCCCCCGCAGCAGCCGGGCCCGTACGGCCAGCAGCCCCAAGCCCCGTACGGGCAGCAGCCGCAGGTCCCCTACGGCCAGCAGCCGCAGCCTCCTTACGGCCAGCAGGCCCCCTACGGGCAGGTTCCGCCGCCCCCGCCGCAGGGTGGCGGCGGCAAGAAGACCGGCATCGTCATCGCCGCCGTGGTCGCGGTCGTGGCGGTCGCCGTGGGTGGCTACTTCGTCCTCGCGGGCGGTGACGACGACAAGGGCAAGGGCGGCGGCTCATCGGACGTGGCGGGCGGTGGCATCGGCGCGGGTGGCATCAAGGACGACGGCCCGCACAAGCTGACCACGCCGGCGATGGTGCTCTCCGAGTACAAGAAGGGCGAGGAGGGCACCAGCGGGTCCGGCATGACCTCCAGTGATGTCAGGGAAGCCGAGAAGCACGGCGTGCAGAACGCCAAGGACGTCGACGCGCAGTACGAGGCCGGTGACGAGGACAACCCGCTGTCGCAGAAGATCCTGCAGTTCAACGGCGTCTACGGCGACATAGCGGACCCGGAGAAGGTCGTCGACGCGATGTTCGGCGAGGCGGAGAAGAACGCCCAGGAGGGCGGCAGCGGCAGCAGCGGCGAGAAGATGACCCTGGTCGGCAGCCCCAAGTCGTTCTCCCCCGCGGGGCTCGACGGCGCGGTGCTCAAGTGCCAGGAGGCGAAGCTCGACTTCGGCTCTTCCTCGACCGGCAGCACCACGGGCCCCAGCGAGATGTCGATGGCGACCTGCATCTGGGGCGACAAGAGCACGCTGGGCATCGTGATCACCACGGATGTGGCGAACGCGATGGCCGGCAAGAGCGCCGACCTCGACGAGGCCGCGGACAAGACGGCCAAGTTCCGCAAGGAAGTCCGCGTCAAGCTCTGACAGTCGCGGAGCGACGACGTGCGCGTCGAGGTCAAGTAGGCGGCAGGGGAACGGAAAAGGGGCGCCCGGCGATCGGATCGCCGGGCGCCCCTCTCACGTACGTCACGTAGTCCTGGAAGCTACGCGGACTTCTGCTCGCCCCCAGACCCCGGACCCCGCGCGTCACGCGGCACCAGGGTCGGGTTCACGTTCGAGTGAACGACGTCCGCCGTGATGACCACACGGGCCACGTCCTTGCGGGACGGGACCTCGTACATCACCGACTGGAGGACTTCCTCCATGATGGCCCGCAGCCCTCGCGCGCCGGTCTGGCGCAGGATCGCCTGGTCGGCGATGGCCTCCAGGGCCTCACGCTCGAAGTCCAGCTCCACGCCGTCGAGTTCGAACAGGCGTTGGTACTGCTTCACGAGTGCGTTGCGCGGCTCCACCAGGATCTGGAGCAGGGCCTCGCGGTCCAGGTTGTGGACCGAGGTGATCACGGGGAGGCGGCCGATGAACTCCGGGATCATCCCGAACTTCACCAGGTCCTCCGGCATGATGTCCTCGAACCGGTCCTTCTCCTGGAGCTCGCGCTTGGAGTGGATCGTGGCGCCGAAGCCGATGCCCTTCGCGCCTGCCCGCGACTCGATGATCTTCTCCAGGCCGGCGAACGCGCCGCCCACGATGAAGAGCACGTTCGTCGTGTCGATCTGGATGAACTCCTGGTGCGGATGCTTGCGGCCGCCCTGCGGCGGGACGGAGGCCGTCGTGCCCTCCAGGATCTTCAGCAGGGCCTGCTGGACGCCTTCACCCGACACATCGCGCGTGATCGAGGGGTTCTCGCTCTTGCGAGCCACCTTGTCGATCTCGTCGATGTAGATGATGCCCGTCTCGGCCTTCTTGACGTCGTAGTCAGCGGCCTGGATGAGCTTCAGGAGGATGTTCTCGACGTCCTCGCCGACATAGCCGGCCTCCGTGAGCGCCGTCGCGTCCGCGATGGCGAACGGGACGTTCAGCATGCGCGCGAGCGTCTGCGCGAGCAGCGTCTTGCCGGAGCCGGTCGGGCCGAGCAGCAGGATGTTGGACTTGGCGAGTTCGATCGCGTCGTCACGGCCCTGTGCGCCGCCGGTCTCCCCGGCCTGGACCCGCTTGTAGTGGTTGTAGACCGCTACCGAGAGGGCTTTCTTCGCGGGCTCCTGGCCCACGACGTACCCCTCGAGGAATTCGTAGATCTCGCGAGGCTTGGGGAGTTCCTCCCAGCGCACCTCGCTCGTCTCCGCGAGCTCTTCCTCGATGATCTCGTTGCAGAGGTCGATGCACTCATCGCAGATGTACACACCGGGACCTGCGATGAGCTTCTTGACCTGCTTCTGACTCTTCCCGCAGAACGAGCACTTGAGCAGATCGCCGCCGTCACCGATGCGTGCCACGAGGTGCTTCCCCTTCGCCTGGGAGACGCCACGTTCAGCGACTCCTGGTGCCTCTATCTGACGGTACCTTGCCCGGCCCCCCGTTCGGGCCCCCCTTGGCACGGTTCACTTTGACGTGAACCGTGCCAGGGAACGGCAGATGCTACAGCGCTGCGTCAGACGACCGAGGAGTTGTTCATCTTCCGGGTGGAGATGATCTGGTCGACCAGGCCGTACGCCAGCGCGTCCTCGGCAGTGAGGATCTTGTCGCGCTCGATGTCGTCGCGGATCTTCTCGATCGGCGTCGTGGAGTGCTTGGCCAGCATCTCCTCGAGCTGCGAGCGCATCCGGAGGATCTCGTTCGCGGCGATCTCCAGGTCGGAGACCTGACCCCGGCCCGTCTCGCTGTAGGGCTGGTGGATCAGGACGCGCGCGTTCGGGAGCGCCATGCGCTTGCCCGGCGTACCGGCCGCGAGGAGCACGGCGGCGGCGGACGCGGCCTGGCCCATGCAGACCGTCTGCACGTCGGGCTTCACGAACTGCATCGTGTCGTAGATGGCCGTGAGCGCCGTGAAGGAGCCACCGGGGCTGTTGATGTAGATCGAGATGTCACGGTCGGGGTCCATCGACTCCAGGCACAGGAGCTGCGCCATGACGTCGTTGGCGGACGCGTCGTCGATCTGCACGCCGAGGAAGATCACACGCTCCTCGAAGAGCTTCGCGTACGGGTCGTACTCGCGCACGCCCTGCGAGGTGCGCTCGACGAAGCGCGGGATGACGTAGCGGGACTCGGCGCTCGGGCCGGTGTACTCGGCCTGGGCGCCCTCGTAGAGGCCGCTGCCGGGGAAGTTCTTCATCTCTGTAGGTCTCCTGAGGAGCGTGGGCTTGAGTCGGCTTCGAAGGGCTGAGCGGTGAGGCTCAGGCTCCGGTGCCGCCGCCGCCCGGCATGCTGGCCGCGTTGGGCATGATGTCGTCGATGAGGCCGTACTCCTTGGCCTCCTGCGGGTCGAACCAGCGGTCTCGGTCCGAGTCGCGGGTGACCTGCTCGACGGTCTGACCCGTGTGGAACGCGGTGAGGTCCGCCATCTTCTTCTTGGTGAGAAGGAGACGCTCGGCGTGGATCTTGATGTCCGACGCGGAGCCCGCGAGTCCTGCGGAGGGCTGGTGGATCAGGATCTCGGCGTTCGGCAGCGCGAAGCGCTTGCCGGGGGTGCCGGCGCTGAGCAGGAACTGGCCCATGGAGGCCGCCATGCCCATCGCGATCGTCACCACGTCGTTCTGGATGTACTGCATGGTGTCGTAGATCGCCATGCCGGCCGTGATGGATCCACCAGGGCTGTTGATGTAAAGGAAGATGTCCTTGTCCGGCTCAGCGGCAAGGAGCAGCAGCTGCGCCGTGATCTTGTTGGCGATGTCGTCGTCCACGGCCTGGCCGAGGAAGATGATCCGCTCGCCGAGCAGCCGGTTGTAGACCTGGTCGCCGAGGCCACCACCGATGGAGGGGTCGCCGGCGGCGGAGGGCATCAGATTCGTCACGTATCCACCTGCTCGTCTTACGACGGCGCCGGGCCGTCTCACGTCTTCTTCTGAGGCTTGGGACCCCGCGTGCTCGCCGCTCCGGGGCGGCTTCGGGGACTCCCCTGCCCTCGTATTCATGGACCCTAACGCGCGGGACCCTTCGGGGAATCCCGCAGAGTTCACTGTTCGCTGTGAGCGCAGGTAGCACACCGCCGGGAGCGCCCCGTAAGGGGCGCGGGGAACTGCGCGCTCAGCCCCCGCAGGGCCGCAGTCGCGACTGCCGCGGTACGCCCCACGGCGGGTGCGGCTCGTACGGGGTTGCTCGCGCAGTTCCCCGCGCCCCTAAGGCGCAGGGCCCCCGGGACTCGCGTCCCGGGGGCCCTGCGTACGTGCGTCAGAGCGAAGCTCAGGCTTCGGTCTTCTCCTCGGCGGGCTCGGAGGCCTCGGCCTGCTCGCCCTCGGCGGGAGCCTCTTCCTCGTCGTCGAGGTCCACGACCTCGCCGTTCGTGTCCTTGACCGTCGCGGCCTCCACGACGACCGCGAGGGCCTTGCCGCGGGCGACCTCGCCGACCAGCATCGGGACCTGGCCGCCTTCGACGACGGCCTGGGCGAACTGGTCGGGGGACATGCCGGAGGACTGCGCGCGACGCATGAGGTGCTCGGTGAGCTCCTCCTGGTTGACGTTCAGCTTCTCCTTGTTGACGAGCTCGTCGAGGACGAACTGCGTCTTGATGCCCTTCTCGGCCTGCTCCTTGGTCTCGGCGTCGAACTCTTCCTCGGTCTTGCCCTGGATCTCCAGGTACTTCGCGAGGTCGAGGCCCATCTGGCCGAGCTGGTGGTTCACCAGGTTGTGCTTGCGGGTCTCGATCTCGTCCGCGAGGAGCTTCTCGGGGACGGGGACCTCGACCAGCTCGAGCAGCTTCTCCAGGACGCGCTCCTGGGCCTGCGTCGCCTGGTCGTACTGCTTCATGTTCTCGAGGCGCTTGCGGCTGTCCGCCTTGACCTCGTCCAGGGTGTCGAACTCCGACGCGAGCTGCGCGAAGTCGTCGTCCAGGGCGGGCAGTTCACGGGCGGCGACCTGAGTGACCTTGACGGTCACCTCGGACTCCTTGCCCGCGGCGGAGCCGCCCTTGAGCTCGGAGGTGAAGGTGGCCTCGCCACCGGCCTCCAGGCCCTTGACGGCCTCGTCGATGCCTTCGAGGAGCTCGCCGGAGCCGATCGTGTAGGAGACGCCGGACGCGACGCCGTCCTCCAGGACCTCGCCCTCGACCTTGGCCTCCAGGTCCAGCGTCACGACGTCGCCGTCCTCGGCGGCACGCTCGACCGGCGAGGTGGACGCGAAGCGCTCACGGAGCTCCTCGACGGCCTTCTCGACGTCCTCGTCGCTGACCTCGACCGCGTCCACCTCGACCTCGATGCCCGAGTAGTCCGGGATCTCGATCGCGGGACGGATGTCGACCTCAGCGGTGAAGTTGAGGGTCTCGTTGTCCTTCAGCTCGGTGATGTCCACCTCGGGCTGGCCCAGGACGTTGAGCTCGGCCTCGTTGACGGCCTCGGTGTAGAACTTCGGGAGCGCGTCGTTGACGGCCTCTTCGAGGACGGCGCCGCGGCCGAACCGCTGGTCGATGACTCGGGCAGGGATCTTGCCCTTGCGGAAGCCCTTCACCGTGACCTGCTGGTTGATCTTCTTGTAGGCCGCGTCGAGGCTTTCCTTGAGCTCCTCGAAGGGCACCTCAACAGTGAGCCGAACCCGGGTCGGGTTCAGGGTCTCCACGGCGCTCTTCACGGTTCGGTCTCCTTGGGGCTGACTTCTTGGGATTGAGCCCGGCTAGAGACACACGGGCACACAGCTTGCATAGTAACGGCAAGCGGGAGCCGACCCACAATGCGATCTTGCGAGGGAGATCCTGGAAGAGATCCTGCTGGTCGGGGTGGCGGGATTTGAACCCACGGCCTTCCGCTCCCAAAGCGGACGCGCTACCAAGCTGCGCCACACCCCGTCGGTGCGACACGTAGGGTACATGCCCGCAGGCAGTGCGGCGCCCGCTTAATCGCGAGTACGTACGGGGTGTGCGGACAGGGCGTCCGACCCGCTACGATGCTTGCCGTGCCGCGGTCGCTGACCAGCAGAGTCCTCGATGTACTGTGGCGCGAGCTGTGCGGGTGTAGCTCAATGGTAGAGCACTAGTCTTCCAAACTAGCTACGCGGGTTCGATTCCCGTCACCCGCTCTGTGGCCTCCGGCCCGGTTCCTCGGAACCGGGCCGGAGGCTTTTCTGCGTCCCCGCGAGACCGCGCCGATCCCGGCCCGCCCGCGCCGTCAGAAGCTGATCGAGTTGATGGTCTCCGCCACCTCATTGAGGAAGCGATTTATGGAGGGGGCCATTCCGGTTGAGGCGAGGAAGAACCCGAAGAGCACCGCGACGATGGCGGGCCCCGCTTTGATCGATCCCCCACGGATCAGCACGATGAGGATGATCGCCAACAGCAACACCACTGACAGCGAAATGGCCACACTGATCACACCCTAGGTCGGTCTCTCCCCGGCCCGGGGGGTACGACCCCGCACACCCCCGCCAGGACCATCGTGCCACCAACGCGGCTTCCCTATGCGGCCGGTGACACATCGTCGGCCAACGCGACACGCGCCCGGCGCGGACGCGGCGCGCGGAGGCGCCCTTGGGGCACATGAACACCGCGCCCCCGCACGGGAATTCGAAGCCCGCGCGTGGCCGCTAATTCGGCTTGATCGTTTCCATTGCCACACAACTCGTTCGTCAGAAATTCGAATTGTTGCGGGCCGCACACCGACGACCCCACAAAGACCCGATCAATCGGACATTCCACCAGAGTCGCCTGCGGGCGTTATGCGGCGTTTAAGGGGGATGAGTTGTGACGTACTGGACATCCGGCTCGTTGTATCAAGGGTGCCAGGAGGTCAATCTCTGTACATCTCCGTGTCGACTTCGATGATTTCCGGGGTACCCGGACCGTAATAGCCCTGATCCGTCTGTGATTGAGCTGACAGCCGAGTTGGGGGTTTTACGAATACACAGGAGCGACGCTAGGGTGCCTCAGATGTTCCACGCTGCCACCATCCCCGCAAGCGCAGTGCGGTCCAGGATCGTCTCACCGAGCTCTTGGTGGGAGGGCCTGTGACGAACTCGGTTCAACCGCACGGCCGCCACCGGGCGCCGCTCCCCCCGGCACATGTGCCCGCGGACGGAGTACCAGGCCCCCGCGCCCCCCAGTCCACCATGGCCGCGACCGTTCCCCACGCCCCGGCCGGCACCACCGCTCGCCCCGCCCCGACGGGCCACCCCGGCTCCACGGGCCACCTCGGTTCCACGGGCAGATCCGCATCCACGGGTCAACCCGCCAAGCAGCGCGACTCGTTCTTCGACAACGCCAAGTACCTGGCGATCGTCCTGGTCGCGATGGCGCACGCCTGGGAGCCGCTGACCGACGGCAGCCGCGCCGCAGAGGCGCTGTACATGACCGTCTACACCTTCCACATGCCGGCGTTCATCCTCATCTCCGGTTACTTCTCGCGCAGCTTCGACATGCGGTCCGACCGCCTCAAGCGCCTGGTGACCGGCATCGCCGTGCCGTACGTCATCTTCGAAGTCGCGTACACCTTCTTCAAGCGCTACGCGGACAACGATCCGACGCAGCCGATCAGTCTGCTCGACCCCTGGTACCTCACCTGGTTCCTGGTCGCGCTCTTCGTCTGGCGTCTGACGACCCCGCTGTGGAAGCTGGTCCGCTGGCCGATTCCGCTCGCGCTCGCCATCGCGGTGCTCGCCACGATCTCCCCGGACATCGGCGACGACCTCGACCTGCAGCGCGTGCTGCAGTTCCTGCCCTTCTTCGTGCTCGGCCTCTTCATGAAGCCCGAGTACTTCCAGCTGGTGCGGCGGCGCGAGGTGCGGCTGCTCTCCATCCCGATCTTCGCGAGCGCGCTGCTTCTCGCGTACTGGGCAGGCCCGCGGATGACGTCGGCCTGGTTCTACCGCCGGGACAGCGCACAGGAGTTGGGTGCGCCGTGGTGGGCCGGTGTCGTGATGACGCTGGCGCTGTTCGGCTGCTCGGCCATCCTGACCGCGTGCTTCTTCGCGTGGGTTCCGCGTCGGAAGATGTGGTTCACGGTGCTCGGCGCGGGGACGCTGTACGGCTACCTGCTGCACGGCTTCCTGGCCAAGGGCTCGCGCTTCTGGGGCTGGTTCGACGAGTACGACTGGATGCACACGCCCGCCGGGCAGGTGCTCGTGTCGTTGATCGCCGCGGCTGTGGTGACGCTTCTCTGTACGCCTCCGGTGCAGCGGATGTTCCGTTTCGCCATGGAGCCGAAGATGGAGTGGGCGTTCAAGCGGGATGCCGCGGCGTTGGCCCGGGAGCGGGCCAAGGCTTCCTCCTAGCGCTGCGACCGGGCGCCCAGTAGGGCGCGCATGTTCGCGTATTTCTCCGTGAGGCGATCACGGGTCGGCCCGTCTAGCTCTGCTAGGCGGGCCGGATCTGCGTTGTGGGCCAGGTCCGCCTCCTTGACGAGGTGGGCGCCGGGGGTTTCGAGGATGCGGGTGGCGTAGGCCTCGGGGGGTTCGTCCGCCCTCTTGGTGAGGGCTCGCACGATGTCCTTCGTACGTTGCGTGAGAGGCGCGTCCCGCAGCCACTCCTCGGTGAGGGCATTGTCCTCGACGGCGTCGTGGAGCCAGGCCGCGGCGATCTGTTCCTGGGAGCCGCCTCGGGCCGCGACTCCCTCTGCCACGGCTTGCAGGTGCTCCGTGTAGGGGCGGCCCGCCTTGTCCTTCTGGGTGGCGTGGGCCTGGCGGGCGATTGCTTCTACCTCGGGGAGGGTGAGGAGGGGGCTGGGGTTCATGGGGAGATCTTCCCCAACCCCGCCCCTTCCCGAAAACCCGCTCTGGCGCGGGGGCCTTGCGTGCCGTCATCACCGGCTCCGCCGAGTTCGTCCTCAAACGCCGGACGGGCTGGATTTCCAGCCCGTCCGGCGTTTGAGGACAAGGCCCCCGCGCCGAGCGGGTTTTCGGGAAGGGGTGGGGTTGGGGAAAATTCAGGCCCTTTCCTTCAGCGCCGCCCTCGCCGGCAAAGCCGTTGCCGCCAGGCCCAGGGCCAGCGTCGCCGCCACGAACGAGCCGTAGACCAGCGGTGGGATGTACGGGGACTCGCCCGTCAGGCCGTTCATCATGGGGATCAGCGTCGCCAGTGCGATGGCCGAGCCGATCGCGATGCCCGCGCTCGCGACCAGGAGTGCCTCCCAGCGCACCATCCGCATGACCTGGCGCCGGGTGGAGCCGATGAGGCGCAGCGTGCCGAGTTCGCGGCGGCGGTCGAGGACCGTCATCACCAGGGTGTTGACCGCGGCGATCGCCGCGAACCCGCCGAGTACGGCCGCCATCACCGTGTTCGCCCAGGCGTTGACCGCCCGGTCCGTGGACTGCGCGGTGGCGTAGTCGTCGCGGTCCTGGAGGGTGCCGAAGGCGGTGAGGGCGGTGAGGGCGGTCTGCGAAGACGTGCCCCTCGTCCAGATCTCCGAGGAGAAGGGCGAGGTCAGGTGCTCCTTCAGGTCCGGCGCCGGGAGCGTTACCTGGGAGAGCCCCATGCCTCGGTCGTACGTGGCGACGACCTTCCGCGTCGCCTTCGAGCCGTCCGGCATCCGCAGGGCCAGCCGCTCACCCGTCCTCACGTTCGCGGAGTCCGCGAGCTTCGCGTCGATGGCGATCTCGCCCTTGCCGAGCGCCGCCATCGTGCCCGTCCTGACGCCCAGGTCCTGGACCTTCGCCAGGTCACGGGGGGAGCCGGTGACGCCCTGGGCCGACGCGCTCTCCAGCCAGCGGTCGCCGCCCGAGCCCACCGGCACCAGGACGGAGGTCTTGAGCAGGCCCACGGCTGATGTGACCCCGGGGGCCTGCCCGGCCTTCGCCACCCCGTCGGGCGTCGCGCCCGCTCCCGCGGCGGTGACGATGTGGTCCGCGGTGATGCCCTCGCGCTGCTGGTCGGCGGCCACACGGTCCTCGCTGGTGTGCATGAAGACGAGCGTGGACGAGAACGCCATCGCCAGGACGATCGGGGTGATCGCCGAGGCCAGCCGGCGGGCGTTCGTACGGGAGTTGGCCGCCGCCAGCGAGGCGGACGCGCCCGCGCCGCGCAGCGGAAGTCCGAACAGGGCCGCGCAGCCGCGGGCGACCAGCGGGCCGAGCAGGGCCACGGCGAGCATGAACAGCATGACGATGCCGAGCGCCACGTTGGCCGCGTCGTCGCCCGTCAGGGACGAGGCGATCCCGGCGAGGACGCAGCCGCCGACGGCCGCCGCGATCCCCAGCGGCGTACGGATCCAGCCGAAGCGCGGGCGTTCCACGGAGGACTCGCTCAGGGCCTGGCCCGGCCGGATGCGGGAGGGGCGGCGGGCCGCCATGTAGCCGGAGACCAGGGCGGTGAGCACGGCGACGCCGACCGCCGAGACCAGCGGGATGAACGAGATGGACAGGTCCAGGGCCTCGGGGATGGCTCCCCTGTCCTTGAGCTGGCCGAACCACCAGCGGGCCAGGGCGATGCCGGGCAGCACGCCCACCGCTCCCGCGAGGGGCGCGACGAGCAGGGCCTCCGTGGCGATGGTGCGGCGGATCTGGCGGGGCGTCGTACCGATGGCCCGCAACAGCGCGTACTCCCGGGCTCGTTGGCCGACGGAGAGCGCCACGGTGCCGGCCGCGGTGAACATGGCGACCATGGTGGCGATGCCGCCGAAGGAGCCTCCGAGGCCGGTGAGCATCTCCTGGGCGTAGGCGAGTTCGGAGCCCTCGGCCTCGCTGCGGTCGTCGCCGGTGTGGACGTCCGCCTTGCCGCCGACGGCGTGCGCCACCTGGGACTTGAGGGCGGCGTCCGTGACTCCGTCCTTGGGCAGGACGGCCACGGCGTCGATGCGGCCGGGGTGGCCGGAGAGCCGTACGGCGTCGGAGTCGGTGAACCAGGCGGTGAGTGCGCCCGGCCCGGCTTCTACGGTGCCGGAGATCCGGAAGGCGCGCGGCCCGTCCGCCGTGGTGAGCGTGGTGCGCTCGCCGACGGACGCGCCGGGCGCGGCGATGACGACCTCGCCGGGGTGCGGGGCGCGGCCCGCGGTCAGTTTCTCGCCGGTGAAGGCGGTCGAGCCCCAGCCGTGCGCGGTGACTTCCCTGCCGCCGGACTGCACCGGGAAGGTGACGTCCGGGACCGCGGTACGCGCTCCGGGGGCCGAACCCGCCTTCACCAGGGAGTTGTCGATCCGGGCGCGGTCGGGCAGTGGCGTGGCCGTGTCGGAGCGGCTTTCACCGCTGCCCGTGACGAAGTGGGCGCGCTGGTCGGCGGCGGCCACCACGGGGGCGTTCGCGTACCGGGTGGGAGGCACCGATGCGCGCGCTCCCGTCTCCAGGAGGATGCCGCAGGCGGACACGATCAGCGCGGCCATCATCAGCGCGACGAACGTGCCCACGAAGGCGGCGGGTTTGAAGCGGATGGCGGCGCGGGCGAGGCCGTTGGGCATCGGGTTCTCCGGGGTTTGTGGGCGCCCCGAAAGGGGCGCGGGGAACTGCGCGACCAGCCACATCCGGCCGGCGGGTGTACTCAGGCCGCGGCAGCTGCGTGCACCGGAGCCGTCAGGGTCGTCATACGCCTAGCGATCTCGGCCGCGGATGCCCGCTCAAGGCGGTCCACGATCGCGCCGTCGGCGAGGAACAACACCCGGTCCGCATAAGCCGCGGCAGCGGGATCGTGGGTGACCATGACGACCGTGGCGCCCATGCCGTCGACGGCCGAGCGGAGCAGGGTGAGGATCTCGGCGGCCGTGGTGGTGTCCAGGGCGCCGGTCGGCTCGTCGGCGAAGATCACGTCCGGGTTCGTGACCAGGGCGCGGGCGATGGCGACGCGCTGCTGCTGGCCGCCGGAGAGTTCTCCGGGGCGGCGCTTGCGCTTGTCGGGGCCGAGGCCGACGCGGGCCAGGACATCGGCGGCCCTGCGGCGGTCGGGGCGGTGGCCCGCGAGGCGCATCGGCAGGACGACGTTCTGCTCGGCGGTCAGCGAGGGCAGCAGGTTGAAGGCCTGGAAGACGAAGCCGAGGCGGGTGCGGCGCAGCGCGGTCAGCTTGTTCTCGCTCATGGACGTGATCTCCGTGCCGCCCAGGCGCACCGTGCCCTCGCTCGGGCGATCGAGTCCGGCGGCGCACTGCAGGAACGTGGACTTGCCGGAGCCCGAAGGCCCCATGACGGCGGTGAAGCTGCCGCGCTCCAGGGCGAGATCGATGCCGCTGAGGGCGTGCACGGCGCCGGATCCCCTGCCGTACCTGCGGCGCACGCCGTGCAGTTCGACGGCCCAGTCGGCGCCGCGGGGTGCCTCGCCGGGGAGCGGGGGCGTCGGGGGCATCGGTGGCACCGCCGAACTGCCCTCGCCGGTTCGCCTTTTGCGCCGCAGCCCCATGGCTTCGTCCACCTTCCGTCCGTACGCCCTGATCGATATCTCGAACGTACGGATTCGGGGTGCTGTGAACCATGAGGGTCCCCGGCGGACCTGGGGTGGGGAGAACCCCACCACCGGTCGTCAAAGGTTGCTCCGTCAATCGTTTGGTAAGCTAACTATTGACGCGTTCTTGACGCGCCCTTTGCTATTCGGATGCGGTGGGTGCGTCGCCGACCACCAGGAGGAACGGGCCCATCGGACACGCAGACACCCTGATAGCCATGGGCGGCGCCTTTCTCGCCGCCGCCGTGCTCGCCCGTCTGGGCGGCCGCATCGGACTCCCCACCATTCCGCTCTTCATCCTGGCCGGGATCCTCCTCGGCCCCCACACTCCCGGCGTGGTCCTGCTCTCCGACCCCCACGACCTGGAGATGCTCTCGGCGCTCGGCCTGGTGCTGCTGCTCTTCTACCTGGGCCTCGAGTTCCACATGGACGACCTCAAGACGGGCGGCCGCAAGATGGCCCTCGCCGGAGGGACGTATCTCGCGCTGAACGTCGGCGCGGGCCTCGGCTTCGGATTCGCCCTCGGCTGGGGCACCTCCGAGGCTCTGGTCCTCGCCGGGGTGCTCGGCATCTCGTCGTCGGCGATCGTCACCAAGGTGCTCGTCGACACCGGACGGCTCGGCAATCCGGAGACGAAGCCGATCCTCGGCATCATCGTCGTCGAGGACATCTTCCTGGCGCTCTATCTGGCGGCGCTGCAGCCGGTCCTGTCCGGCGCCGACAGCCTCGCCGCGGCCGTCATGGACGGCGGCAAGGCCTTCGGCTTCCTGCTGCTTCTCGCCCTCGTGGCGCGCTTCGGCACGAAGGTCGTCGGGCGGCTCATGGACACCCGTGACGACGAACTACTCGTCATCTCCTTCCTCGGCGCCGCCGTCTTCGTCGCCGGAGTCTCGGAGTGGTTCGGGGTCGCGGACGCGATCGGCGCGTTCATGGTCGGCCTGATGGTGGGCAGCACGGCGTCCGGCGAACGCGTCCGCAAACTGGTGCACCCCTTGCGGGATGCGTTCGGGGCGATCTTCTTCTTCGGCTTCGGCCTCTCCATCGACCCGGGCGACCTGCCCACGGTGCTCTGGCCGGTGCTCGCCGCCGTGGCCGTGACGCTGCTGATGAACGTCCTCGCGGGGCTCGGGGCAGCACGCATCTACGGGTTCGGGGCAGGACCCGCGGCGAACATCTCCACCACCCTGCTCGCCCGCGGAGAGTTCGCCCTGATCCTGGCGACCATGGCGGCCACCGCAGGCCTCGACGAGCGGCTCTCGCCATTCATCGCGGGGTACGTGCTGCTGCTCGCGGTGCTCGGGCCGCTGGCCGCGGGACGCTCGAAGTGGCTTGCCCGCATCCTGCCGGGCGGGCGCGATCCGATGCGCGAACCTGAGCCCGAGTTGTCAGGCGCCCGCTGACGGCTCCCGGCAGATCAGGAGCAGCGCCCGGTCGTCGTTCACGTCCTTCGCCACCGCCTCGATCAGATGCCACGCGGCGCCGTGGAAGCCGCCCGCCACATAGCGGTCGGCTTCCCCGGTGAGGCGGTCGATGCCCTCGCTGATGTCGCGGTCGGAGGTCTCGACGAGGCCGTCCGTGAAGAGCATCAGGACGTCGCCGGGGCGCAGGGAGCCCTTCACCGGGTCGAACTGCGCCCCGTCGTACACCCCGAGGAGCGGCCCCTCGGCGGCCATCTGCTCCCAGCGGCCGTTGCCCGCGCTGAGCTGGAGGCCCGGCGGGTGGCCCGCGGTGAAGAGTTCGTAGTCGCCGCTCTCCAGGTCAAGGACCAGGTGGATGGAGGTCGCGAAGCCCTCGTCCCAGTCCTGGCGCAGGAGGTAGCCGTTGGCGGCGGTCAGGAACGCGTGCGGCGGGAGCGAGCCGAGCAGGCCGCCGAAGGCGCCCGACAGGAGCAGGGCGCGGGAGCCCGCGTCCATGCCCTTGCCGGAGACGTCCGTGAGGACGACCTCCAGGGTGCGGCCGCCGTTCGTGCGGGCCGCGACCACGAAGTCGCCGGAGAAGGACTGGCCGCCCGCGGGCCGCAGGGCCATCTCGCGGTGCCAGCCGCGGGGCAGCTTCGGCAGCTTGCTCTGTACGCGGATCCGTTCGCGCAGGTCGAACAGCATCGTTCCGCCGCCGCGCCACGGCACGCCGACCCTGCTGCGGAACTGCGCGATGATCAGCCCGAAGAATCCGCAGGCCGCGACCACCAGGACCACGCCGGGCGTGACCCGGGACGCCCCTTCCGTGTACGGGCCCAGCTGGATGGACTCCACGATGAGCGCGGCGGCGGCCGTCGCGTACAGGCCGAGCAGGCTGGAGGGCCGGAGCAGCAGACCGCCCGCCACGATGGGCAGGACGAGCGCGGAGGGCGCGAACCAGACGTTGTTGACGATGGTGAAGAAGGTGATCACCGGGATCGTGACGAGCAGGCCGGCGAGCGCGATCCAGTCCGAGCCGTCGCCTCTGAAGTAGTCCACCCCGGATTTGCGCAGCCCTATGCGAGCCCGGTGGATCCGCTTCTTCATCCGGGCTGTGAACGTCTCGGCTTCCGCACGCCTGCCTGCCATTGCTCCCGGACCCTATCCACCGGGCCAGGCACTTCGCACGGGAGGTGCCGGTTGTCCCCCGTCAGGGGCATGCTGTCGGCGCGCGTAAATCCTGTCGCTCTGTCCGCTTCACCCTGGTAGGCATGGCATATGACGACGGAATTGCGGGAGTTGCGCCAGGAAGACTGGGACGAGTACTACGGCACCTTGGAGCTCGCCTTCGGTGGCGTCGCCGAGGCGCCGGAGGAGCATGAGCTCTGGAACGCGCTGACCGAGTTCGACCGGTTCTTCGGCACCTGGGAGGGCGGGACCTGCGTCGGCACGACGGGAGCGTTCAGCTTCCGCCTCTGCGTGCCGGGCGGCTCCCTGGTGGACGCCGCCGGTGTGACGATGGTCAGCGTCGCGGCGACGCACCGGCGGCGCGGAATCCTGACGTCGATGATGCGGCGCCAGCTCGACGACGTCCGCGCGAAGGGCGAGTTCCTGGCCGTGCTCACGGCCTCCGAACCCGCCATCTACGGCCGGTTCGGGTACGGCGCGGCGACGTTCGCGGCGAAGGCCGAGATCGACACCTCACGCGTGAGCCTGTCGGCGCCGCCCGGTACGGATGACGTAGGGCTGCGCTACGCCAAGCCCGCCGACGTCCACGAGGCGTGCGAGGAGCTGTACGCGCGCCGGGTGAGCGAGCGGCCGGGAATGCTGGCCAGGCAGCCGGGCTGGGAGCGGCTCGGCCTGCTCGACCCGGAGAGCGAGCGGCACGGCGCATCGCCGCTGCAGTGCGTGGTCGCCGAGCGCGACGGGGAGCTCGTGGGGTACGCGCGCTTCCAGGTGAAACCCGACTGGGACATGGCGGGCCCCAAGGGCACGGTCCGGCTGCGTGATCTGGAGGCCGACGACCCGGCGGCGTCCGCGGCGCTGTGGCGGTTCCTCTTCGGCATCGACCTGACGTCGACGGTCGAGGCGCACAGCCGCCCGACGGACGACGCGGTGTTCCACCTCGTCTCGGACCTGCGGCGCTGCCGGATCCAGGTGCGGGACTCGCTCCACGTACGCCTGGTGGAGGTGGCGGCGGCGCTGGAGGCGCGCACCTACCGGACGCCGGTGAACGTGGTCCTTGACGTCGAGGACGCCTTCTGCTCCTGGAACGCGGGCCGTTGGCGGCTGACGGGCGACCTGAAGGGCGCGACCTGCGAGCGCACCGACGACGACGCCGATCTCGCCCTGTCCGTACGGGACTTGGGCTCGGCCTACCTCGGCGGCGTGTCCCTGACGTCACTGGCGGCCGCGGGCCGGGTACGGGAACTGCGGCCCGGCGCCCTGACCGAGGCGGCACTGGCCTTCGGCTCGGACGTGGCGCCGTGGCTGCCGCACGGGTTCTAGCCGGGGGCTCCGGGCGGGCCCGGCAGCGCTGCCTTGGCCTTGCGCGTGGCCAGATACAGGGCTAGCAGCCAGCCGATGACGGAGACGCCGAGCACGAGGTTGACGACCAGGACGAGCCAGCGGTTGTCGATGCCCCGGTTGAAGGCGATGAGGGACGGCAGGAGGAAGAGCGCCAGGCTGACCAGCGCGAACAGGGTGGCGCCCAGTAGGCCGATGCCGGTGAACATGGTCAGCCGCTCTTTCGTCGGGGCCGGCTCGGCCGGCGGGGCCGCTGGCACTTCGGGCACCAGAAGAGATTGCGGGCGGCGAGATCGGCGGTGCGGATCTCGCCGCCACAGATGTGACAGGGCATCGTGGCCCTGCGGTACACGTACACCTCGCCGCCGTGGTCGTCCACGCGCGGCGGACGGCCCATCGCCTCCGGCGTGTGTTCGGGCCGGACGGTGTCGATGCGATTGAGGCGTACGCCCTCGCGCATCAGGGCGACCAGGTCCTCCCAGATCGCCGTCCACAGGGCGGGCTTGATGTCCTTGCCCAGGGTGTACGGGTCGATGCCGTGCCGGAAGAGGACCTCCGCGCGGTAGACGTTGCCGACGCCCGCGACGACCTTCTGGTCCATGAGGAGGGCGGCGATGGTGGTGCGGCTGCGGGAGATGCGGTGGTAGGCCTTCTCCGGGTCGTCCGCCGCCCGGAGGGGGTCGGGGCCGAGCCGGGCGTGTATCGCCTGCTTCTCCTCGTCCGTGATCAGGGCGCAGGTCGTGGGGCCGCGGAGGTCGGAGTGGTACGCGTCGTTCAGGAGCCGCAGGCGGACGGTGTCCGTGGGGGGCGGGGCCGGGGTCTCGCCGAGGGCGTACTTGCCGAAGAGGCCGAGGTGGATGTGGATCCAGCCGGTGTCCGCGAAGCCGAGGAAGAGGTGCTTGCCGTGGGCTTCGGCGGTGTCCATCTCCTGACCGTCGAGCAGGGCCGCGCTGTCGGAGAACTTGCCCTGGGGGCTGGTGATCTTCAGAGGGCCGCGGCGTTCGAAGCGGGCGCGGTGGTCCTCCGCGAGGCGGTGAATGGTGTGCCCTTCCGGCACGGGTCCCTCCGGGGGTGGGTGCGGCAAGATCGCCTTCAGGGCTCGTCCTCAAACGCCGGACGGGCTGGAAGTCCAGCCCGTCCGGCGTCCGTGGAACCCCCGTGGCCTCGCTACTGCTGCGGGTGGTGTGCCGGGATCGGGGGCAGCTCACCCGTGGTCTCGTACGCCGACAGCATGTCGATCCGCCGAGTGTGACGCTCTTCACCCGAGTACGGCGTCGACAGGAAGATCTCGACGAACTTCGTCGCCTCTTCCCGCGAGTGCATCCGGCCGCCGATCGACACCACGTTCGCGTCGTTGTGCTCACGCCCGAGCGCGGCCGTCTGCTCGCTCCAGGCGAGGGCGGCACGCACCCCCTTCACCTTGTTCGCGGCGATCTGCTCGCCGTTGCCGGAGCCCCCGATCACGATGCCGAGCGACTCGGGGTCCGCCGCCGTCTTCTCCGCGGCGCGGAGGCAGAAGGGGGGGTAGTCGTCCTGGGCGTCGTAGATGTGGGGCCCGCAGTCGACGGGCTCATGGCCGTGGCTCTTGAGCCACTCGACCAGGTGGTTCTTCAGTTCGTAGCCGGCATGATCCGAGCCGAGGTACACGCGCATGCGACTGAGTGTGGCACGTCACGGGGCGGGTAGCGGCGTCCGGGGGCAGGACCTTGGTCACCAAGGTCTGGGCCATCGGGCCGGAATATCACGATCCGGAGTCAGGACTTCCGTCACGTACACCCCTGAGTTTGAATGCGGGGGCTCGTGACCCGAGAACTTAAGGATTCGTCCATGACCTCGCAACCCTCCCTTGCGAAGGCAGACCGCAACCCCGCCGATCCTGGGGATTCGCAGTCTGGAGACACCGGTGACGGCCTGCAGGCCGGGCTGAAGAACCGCCACCTCTCCATGATCGCCATCGGCGGTGTCATCGGAGCGGGACTCTTCGTCGGCTCCAGCTCCGGCATCGCCGCCGCCGGGCCCGCCATCCTCGTGTCGTACGCCCTCGTCGGCACGATGGTCGTCCTCGTGATGCGGATGCTCGGCGAGATGGCCGCCGCACGGCCCACCTCCGGCTCCTTCTCCACCTACGCGGACCAGGCGCTCGGCCGCTGGGCCGGTTTCTCCATCGGCTGGCTCTACTGGTTCTTCTGGGTCGTCGTGCTCGCGGTGGAGGCCACCGCAGGCGCCGTCATCCTCAACGGATGGATACCGGCCGTCCCGCAGTGGGGCTGGGCGCTCATCGTGATGGTGGTGCTCACCGCGACGAACCTCGTCTCGGTCGGCTCCTACGGCGAGTTCGAGTTCTGGTTCGCCGGGATCAAGGTCGTCGCCATCGGCGGCTTCGTGATCATCGGCCTGCTCGCCGTCTTCGGCGTGCTGCCCGGCTCCGACAACCCCGGCGCCGGATTCGCGCACCTCACCGACGCGGGCGGATTCATGCCGCAGGGTGCGGGCGCGATCCTCACGGGTGTGCTGATGGTCGTCTTCTCGTTCATGGGCTCCGAGATCGTCACGCTGGCCGCCGGTGAGTCCGAGGACCCGCAGCGCGCCGTCACCAAGGCCACCAACAGCGTCATCTGGCGTATCGGTGTCTTCTACCTGGGCTCGATCTTCGTCGTCATCACGCTGCTTCCGTGGAACGACAAGTCGATCGTCAAGGACGGCTCGTACGTCGCCGCGCTGAACTCGATCGGCATCCCGCACGCCGGCCAGGTCATGAACGTCATCGTCCTGACGGCCGTGCTCTCCTGCCTCAACTCCGGTCTCTACACCGCTTCTCGTATGGCGTTCTCGCTCGGCCAGCGCGGTGACGCGCCGAAGTCCTTCGCGCGCACCAACAAGCGTGGTGTGCCGCAGACCGCGATCCTCGGGTCCGTCGTCTTCGGCTTCGTCGCCGTCTGGTTCAACTACCAGTGGAAGGACACCGTCTTCGACTTCCTGCTGAACTCGTCGGGCGCGGTGGCCCTGTTCGTCTGGCTGATGATCGCGTTCACGCAGCTGCGGATGCGCGGGATCATCCTGCGCGAGCAGCCGGAGAAGCTCGTCGTGAAGATGTGGCTCTTCCCGTACCTGACCTGGGTCACGATCGCGATGATCTCGTTCGTGCTGGTCTACATGCTGACCGACGAGACCGGACGCAAACAGGTCCTTCTCTCGCTGCTCGCGGCGGCGTTCGTGGTCGTCTTCTCCCTGGTACGCGAGAAGGTGCGGCCCCGCGACGCGGCGGAGTCCGCTGCCACCACCGACTCGGTGGACGCCTAGCAGCTTCCCTCCACCCCCCGACGGTGGCGCGGCAGACGCGCCCGCCACCGTCGGGGGGTGCGCGCGTTCCGGGCGGCCCGTTCGCGAAGGCTGCTGCGAAAACTTGACGGCGGATGTCAGGTTTTGCCGGGAAGCTCTGTGCGTCAGCAGCGCTTCTTGGAGGATCACCGTGGACTTCACCGCTCAGCGACTCGTGTTCCGGCCCGGCGACGACGGGTACGGCGAGGAGATCGCCGGATTCCAGACCGGGTTCACGCAGCGGCCCGCGATCGTGTTCGGGGCCGTCGGCGCCGATGACGTCGTCGCCGCCGTGTCTTACGCCGCGCAGGCGGGTCTGCCCGTCGGCGTCCAGGCCACCGGGCACGGGCTTCCGGGCTCGTCGGACGGTGGCGTACTGATCAGCACCCGGCGGATGGACTCCGTCCGGGTGGATGCCGACGCGCGCACGGTCACCGTCGGGGCGGGTGTCCGCTGGGGTCAGGTCATCGAGGCCGCGGCGGCGTACGGGCTCGCCCCGCTGAACGGTTCGGCGCCGGGTGTGGGCGCCGTCTCGTACACGCTGGGTGGTGGACTCGGCATCCTGGCACGGGAGTTCGGGTACGCGGCCGACCACGTCCGGTGGCTCGACGTCGTGACGGCGGACGGCACTCTGCGGCACGTCACGGCTCACAGCGAGCCCGAGCTCTTCTGGGGGCTGCTGGGCGGCGGCGCGAACCTCGGGGTAGTGACGGCCCTGGAGATCGGTCTCGTGCCGGTGGCGCGGGTCTACGGCGGGGCGATCGACTTCGACGGCCGTGAGGTCGACCCCGGCAGCATCCTGCGGGCGTACGAGGCGTGGACGCGGACGGTGCCGGAGGAGCTGACCTCGTCGGTGGCGGCCCTCGTCTACCCGGACATGCCGCAGCTGCCGCCCCCTCTGCGGGGCCGCTACCTCGTCACGGTCCGGGTCGCCTGGACGGGCTCCGCGGCGGAGGGCGAACGGCTCGTGGCGCCGCTGCGGGAGATCGGGCCCGCCGTGTCGGACTCGATGCGGGAGATGCCGTACACCGAGAGCCACACGATCCACAGCGACCCCGACTTCCCGCACTCCTACTGCGGGGACAGCGTGCTGGTGGAGGGCGAGCTGGATCTCGCGGCGGCGAGTGAGCTCCTGACGATGACCGGTCCGGACGCCGAGAAGATGCACGTCGTCCAGATCAAGCAGCTGGGCGGTGCCCTTGCGAAGCCCGCGGGGAACGCGGTGCCCTACCGGGACGCGGGGTGGGTGGTGGGAGTGCTCTCGCCGCTGGAGGGAACGAGTCTCGACGCCGTGCGGGCCGTGCAGGAGCGGGCGTTCGAGCTGTTCGCGGGTGAGGGGCGGCTGCTCAACTTCGCGTTCGGCGCCGGGGACCGGGGCGCGTCTCAAGACACAGGCGACGGTCTGTACGACGCCGGTACGCGAAAGAGGCTCGCCGAGCTGAAGGCCACGTACGACCCGGCGAACCTCTTCAGGCGGAACTACGGCGTGGGGAACGCCGGTTGAGCTAGCGGTCGAGCAGCTTCCACGCCGTCGGCAGCGCGCCCATCGCGAGCGCGGCCTTGAGGGCGTCGCCGATCAGGAACGGCGTGAGCCCGGCGGCGACGGCCTGGGTCAGCGACATGCCGGTCGCTGCGGCGAGGTACGGGACGCCGACCGCGTAGATGATCGCCGAGCCGAGCACCATCGTGCCCGCGGTGCGCAGGACCGAACGGTCGCCGCCGCGGCGGGCGAGGGCGCCGGCCACGGTCGCGGCGAGCAGCATGCCGAGGACGTAGCCGAGGGACGGCGCGGCGACGCCGGAGCCCGCCTCCGCGAACCACGGCATACCGGCCATGCCGACGAGCGCGTACACCGCGAGGGAGAGGAAGCCGCGGCGGGCGCCGAGGGCGGTGCCGACGAGGAGAGCGGCGAAGGTCTGCCCGGTCACCGGCACGGGGGAACCGGGGACGGGCACGGCGATCTGGGCCGCGATGCCGGTGAGGGCGGCGCCGCCGATGACGAACGCCGCGTCCTTCGCGCGGGACGCGGGCAGCAGGTCCGCGAGGACCTGGCCGGGACGGGAAGAGACGGCGGCGATGCTCATCGGGACTCCGCGGGTTATGGGACGGGCAGTTGGGACCCCGCGACGCTATCTCAGGCGGGGGCGCCTCTCACGGTGTGCGGGTGACAAGGTGCGGGGCACCTTGTTCGTGGGTTCTGGACAATAGGCGGCGCCCACCCCCTGCGGGAGCGTGATGCTCGTCACTGAGGTCGACGGCGCTTTGGGCCCGCTTTGCGCGGGGGGCCGCACCCCAGCGACACTGTAGGTTCCCGCCAAGCCTTTGTGATCCCGAGAGCAGCGCTGAGCACCATGCACGACGCACCCCTGCCCCTGACGGGCACGGAACCCGAACCGCTCGGCGGCGGGCTGAAGCAGCGCCACCTCACCATGCTCGGGCTCGGCGGCGTCATCGGAGCCGGGCTCTTCGTGGGCTCCGGGGCCGGGATCGCCGTCGCCGGGCCCGGCATCGTCGTCTCGTACCTCATCGCCGGCGCGCTCGCGATGTGCGTGATGCGGATGCTCGGCGAGATGTCGGCCGCGATGCCCGCCTCCGGGTCCTTCTCCGTGCACGCCGAGCGTGCGCTCGGCCGCTGGGCGGGGTTCAGCGTCGGGTGGCTCTACTGGTTCCTGCTGGTCGTCGTCCTCGCCGTGGAGGCGACCGGCGCCGCGCAGATCGCCAACGGCTGGGCGCCGGGTGTGCCGCAGTGGGCCTGGGTGCTCATCTTCATGCTGGTGTTCACCGCGGCCAACCTCGCCGCCGTGAAGAACTTCGGCGAGTTCGAGTTCTGGTTCGCCGCCCTGAAGGTCTTCGCGATCGTCGCGTTCCTGATCCTCGGGCTGCTCGCGGTCTTCGGCGTGCTGCCGGACACCGACCCCGTGGGCCTCACCAACCTCACCGGACACGGCGGTTTCCTGCCCAACGGCTGGGAGGGCGTGACGTCCGGGGTGCTCGCCGTCGTCTTCGCCTTCGGCGGCCTGGAGGTCGTGACGATCGCCGCGGCCGAGTCCGACGACCCGGTGCGCTCGGTCTCCCGCGCCGTGCGCAGCGCCGTCTACCGCATCCTCTTCTTCTACGTCGGCTCGATGCTCGTCATCGTGACGGTGCTGCCCTGGACGGCGGAGCAGGCGGGCGTCAGTCCCTATGTGACGGTCCTGGACTCGATCGGCGTGCCGTCGGCGGGCACGATCATGAACATCGTGGTGTTCGTGGCGCTGCTCTCGGCGCTGAACGCCAACCTGTACGGCTCGTCCCGGATGGTCTTCTCGCTGGCCGAGCGCGGCGAGGCCCCGAAGGCGCTCCTGAAGGTGTCCGGCGGCGGGGTGCCGCGTCGTGCCGTCCTCGCGTCGGTGGCCTTCGGCTTCGTCTCCGTCGTACTGAATCTGAAGTGGCCCGACTCGGTCTTCCTCTACATGCTCAACGCGGTCGGCGCGGTGCTCCTCTTCGTGTGGGCGCTGATCGCGGTCTCGCAACTGCGGCTGCGGCGGCGCATCGAGCGTGAGGCACCGGAGCGGCTCGTCCTGCGGATGTGGGCGTTCCCGTATCTGACGTGGGCGGCGCTCGCGGCGATGGCGGCCGTGCTCGGCCTGATGCTGACCGACGACGCGGCGCGGCCCCAGCTGCTCTGGTCGGCGGGCGCGACGGGTCTGGTTCTCGCGGTCGCGGGTCTACGGGAGTGGCGCGAGGTGCGCAGGACAAGGGTGTGAACATCCAGTGCCGACACCTTCACAAAGTGTGAGCGTCGTGTCCGTATAGCGGTCAGGTGTTCCCTGTCAGCGGTACCGGACTTCAGACTGTGGGCCGCTCGCTCACCCCGCTGTGGGCCGCTCGCTCACCCCGCTCAGCTCCCCCGTCTCAGCTACTGAACAGGGCACGCCCATGTCTCGGACGTCCACCCCCAAGGACGCAGCACCCGACGCGGCCCCCGAGGCCCCCAAGGTCGACTCACCGCTCGTCCACGGCCTCAAGCAGCGGCACCTCTCCATGATCGCCCTCGGTGGCGTCATCGGCGCCGGGCTCTTCGTGGGCTCCGGAGCGGGCATCGCCGCGGCCGGCCCCTCGATCGTCCTCGCCTACGCGATATCCGGCGCGCTCGTCATGCTCGTGATGCGCATGCTCGGCGAGATGTCGGCGGCGAACCCGGCGTCCGGTTCCTTCTCGGTCCACGCCGAGCGGGCGATCGGCCCGTGGGCGGGCTTCACCGCGGGCTGGGGCTTCTGGTTCCTGCTCTGCGTGGCCGTCGGGCTCGAAGGCATCGGCGCCGCGAAGATCATGGTGGGGTGGTTCCCCGAGAGCCCCGAATGGGTCTGGGTCGCGCTCTTCATGCTGGTGTTCTGCGGGGCCAACCTGACGGCCGTGAAGAACTTCGGCGAGTTCGAGTTCTGGTTCGCCGCCCTGAAGGTCGGCGCGATCGCGCTCTTCCTGGGCATCGGCGTCCTGGCGATCCTCGGCATCCTGCCCGGCTCGGACGTCTCCGCTCCCGGCACGGCCAACCTCACCGGCGAGGGCGGGTTCATGCCGAACGGCACGGACGGCCTGATCATCGGCCTCCTCGCCTCCGTCTTCGCGTACGGCGGTCTGGAGACCGTCACGATCGCGGCGGCGGAGTCCGAGAACCCGGTCCGAAGCGTCGCCAAGGCCGTGCGCACGGCGATGTGGCGCATCGCCCTCTTCTACGTCGGCTCGATGCTCGTCGTCGTCACGCTGCTCCCCTGGGACAACAAGGAAGTCGTCGCGAAGGGCCCGTACGTCGCCACGCTCGACCACCTGGGCATCCCCGGCGCCGGCCAGATCATGAACGTCATCGTCCTGATCGCCCTGCTCTCCGCGATGAACGCCAACATCTACGGCGCATCGCGCATGTCGTACTCCCTGATCGCGCGCGGCCAGGGCCCCAAGGTGCTCGGCCGCGTCGACAGCGGCGTCCCGCGCCTCGCGGTCCTCGCCTCCTCGGTCTTCGGCTTCGTCTGCGTCCTGCTCAGCTACTGGCGCCCCGACGACGTCTTCCCGTGGCTCCTGAACATGATCGGCGCGATGATCCTGGTCGTCTGGATCTTCATCGCCGTCTCGCAGCTGATCCTGCGCCGCAGGACGGAGCGCGACGAGCCGCAGAAGCTGGTCGTGAAGATGTGGGCCTACCCGGTCCTGACGTGGGTCGCGCTCGCCGCGATGGCGTACATCTTCTACCTGATGACGGAACAGCCCGACACGCGCAAGCAGCTCCTGGCCACGGGCACGCTGACGCTGGTGCTCGCGGTGATCGGCTTCGTCCGGCAGAAGACGGCGGAGAAGCGGGCGGCTGTCGCCGCCGAGTAGCGGCAGCAACGCGAAGAGGGCCCCGAGTCGACCGACTCGGGGCCCTCTTCGCGTTTCCTCCCTCTCCCCCGCCTCCGGTCCTAGGACGAAGGGCTGATCAACTCCGGCCTGCTCCTGCTGCTAGCCTGCACTTGCATATAGATTGCAATAAGCGTTGCACCACAGCAGAGCAGCAGTCGGAGGGCTCGGATCATGGCCATTTACACGCTTCCAGAACTTCCGTACGACTACGCGGCGCTCGAGCCGGTCATCAACCCCCAGATCGTCGAGCTGCACCACGACAAGCACCACGCGGCGTACGTGAAGGGCGCGAACGACACCCTTGAGCAGCTGGAGGAGGCGCGCGACAAGGAGTCCTGGGGCGCCATCAACGGCCTGGAGAAGAACCTGGCCTTCCACCTCTCCGGCCACATCCTGCACAGCATCTACTGGCACAACATGAACAGCCCGAAGGACGGTGGCGGCGGCGAGCCGCTGGCCGCGGACGGGGTCGGCGACCTCGCGGACGCGATCACCGAGTCCTTCGGCTCCTTCGCCAAGTTCAAGGCGCAGCTGACCAAGGCCTCGGCGACCACGCAGGGTTCGGGCTGGGGCGTGCTCGCCTACGAGCCGCTCAGCAACCGCCTCATCGTCGAGCAGGTCTACGACCACCAGGGCAACGTCGGCCAGGGCTCGACGCCGATCCTGGTCTTCGACGCCTGGGAGCACGCCTTCTACCTGCAGTACAAGAACCAGAAGGTCGACTTCATCGACGCCATGTGGGCCGTCGTCAACTGGCAGGACGTGGCCAAGCGTTACGCGGCCGCGAAGCAGCGCGTGAACAGCCTGCTGCTCGCTCCCTGAGCCTGCCCCTGAAACGCCCCGCCTCGTGATCGTCTTCTCAACCTTCGCCGAGGCAGGCGGATAGACGAAAGGCCCCCGTGAGGACATGACTCACGGGGGCCTTTCGGTGCGCGGGGTTCCGGGGGACCGTAGGCCCATGTCGGACCCTTCCAAGCGCTGCCTCAGCTGTGGTGACAGCTTCCAGTTGTTCCGCTGGCTCAACGACGCGGAACTGGCCTACGTCGTCTCGAAGGTGGGCCGTGCGGAGGCCGGGACCTTCCGGCGCTGCACACACCCGGGCTGCCTGCGCGTCCAGCCGCACTTCGCCTTCAAGCGCGGCTTCCGCCTCCCCGAGCAGTTCCGCTAGTCGAAGATCGGTCCCTGCTTGCGCGTGCGCTTGATCTCGTAGAAGCCGGGCGTGGACGCGACCAGGAGCGTGCCGTCCCAGAGCCTGGCCGCGGCCTCGCCCTTGGGGGCGGGCGTCACGACCGGGCCGAAGAAGGCGACCTGCTCGCCGTCCGCGCCGGGGACCGCGATCACGGGCGTGCCCACGTCCTGGCCGACCATGTCGATGCCCTCCTGGTGGGAGGCGCGCAGCTGGGTGTCGTACTCGTCCGAGTCCGCGTACTCCGCGAGCTCCTCGGGCAGGCCGACATCCTTGAGCGCGGCGACGATCGCCTCGCGGGTCGGGCCCTCGCCCTGGTTGTGGAAGCGGGTACCGAGGGCGGTGTAGAGCTTGCCGGTGTAGTCGTCGCCGTGCTTCTGCTGGGCGGCGATGACCACGCGGACCGGGCCCCAGGCCTTGTTCTCCAGCATGTCGCGGTACTCCTCGGGCAGCTCGTCGAGCCTGTCCTCGTTCAGCACCGCGAGGCTCATGACATGCCAGCGGACCTCGACATCGCGGACCTTCTCCACCTCGAGCATCCAGCGCGAGGTCATCCAGGCCCAGGGGCACAGCGGGTCGAACCAGAAGTCGACGGGGGTCTTGCCTTGCTTGCCGGACTTGCCGTTCTCGGACATGTCTCTCCCTAGGGAATACGTGCGCGCTTGGCCAGGGGAACGTCAGTGATCTACCCGGGCATTCCCCGATACCGCGCACTGAGGGCACATGCGAGGATCGTAGACATTCGTACAGGTCGTGCGATCCACGACTTACACCTGCGAGTACAAGGGAGTACCGCCCGTGCCCGGTGAGAATCTTTCCCGCGACGAGGCCCAGGAAAGGGCCGCCCTGTTGTCCGTCGACGGGTACGAGGTCTTTCTCGACCTGCGCTCCGCGATCGGCGAGAGCGACCAGGAGCCGCGCACGTTCCGCTCCGTCACCACCCTGCGCTTCCGCTCCGCCGAACCCGGCGCCACGAGCTTCGCCGACCTGATCGCGCCGAGCGTCACCGCGCTCTCCCTCAACGGCAAGGACCTCGACCCCGCCGAGGTCTTCGACGGCACCCGGATCACGCTGGAGGACCTGGCCGCCGAGAACGAACTGGTGGTGGACGCCCAGTGCGCCTACAGCCGCACCGGCGAGGGCATGCACCGCTTCGTCGACCCGGAGGACGGCGAGGTCTACCTCTACACGCAGTACGAGCCCGCGGACTCCCGGCGTGTCTTCGCCAACTTCGAGCAGCCCGACCTGAAGGCGCCTTTCCGTTTCGAGGTGCGGACTCCGGAGGGGTGGACCGCCTGGTCGAACGGCGCCGGTGAACTGGCCGACGGAGTCTGGAAGTTCGCCGAGACGAAGCCGATCTCGACGTACATCACGGCGGTCGTCGCGGGCCCCTACCACTACGTGACGGATTCCTACAGCCGCACCTTCGACGACGGCACGACGCTGGACATCCCGCTCGGCGCGATGTGCAGGAAGGGGCTCGCGAAGCACTTCGACGCGGACGACGTCTTCCTGGTCACCAAGCAGGGACTGGACTTCTTCCACGACAACTTCGACTACCCCTACCCCTTCGGGAAGTACGACCAGGCCTTCGTCCCGGAGTACAACCTCGGCGCGATGGAGAACCCCGGCCTCGTGACCTTCCGCGAGGAATTCATCTTCCGCGGCAAGGTGACCCAGGCGTCGTACGAGCGCCGGGCCAACGTCATCCTGCACGAGATGGCGCACATGTGGTTCGGCGATCTCGTCACCATGCGCTGGTGGGACGACCTGTGGCTCAAGGAGTCCTTCGCCGACTTCATGGGCGCCTTCTCGATGGTCGAGGCGACGCGCTTCACCAACGGCTGGATCACCTTCGCCAACAACCGCAAGGCGTGGGCGTACCGCGCCGACCAGCTGCCCTCCACGCACCCGGTCACGGCCGACATCCGCGACCTGGAGGACGCCAAGCTCAACTTCGACGGGATCACGTACGCGAAGGGTGCGAGCGTCCTGAAGCAGCTCGTCGCCTACGCCGGGCGTGACGCGTTCCTGGAGGGCGCCCGCCGCTACTTCAAGCGGCACGCGTACGGGAACACCCGCCTCGGTGACCTCCTCTCCGTCCTGGAGGAGACCTCCGGGCGCGACATGGCCACCTGGTCGCAGGCCTGGCTTCAGACGGCGGGCGTCAACTCCCTGACGCCTCAGGTCCTGCTGAACGCTGAGGGGCGGATCACCGAGCTCTCCGTGATCCAGGAGGCCGCCGAGTCACACCCCGAACTGCGCCCGCACCGGGCGGCGGTGGGACTGTACCGCCGCACGCCCGAGGGCGAGCTGACGCGGTACGCGCGTGCGGAGCTGGACGTCGAGGGGCCGCGCACGGTCGTGGCCGAGCTGGCCGGCGAGGAGGCTCCCGACCTCGTCCTGGTCAACGACGACGACCTGACGTACTGCAAGATCCGCTTCGACGAGAACTCCCTGGACACGCTGCGCGCGCACCTCGGCGACATCACCGACCCGCTCGCCCGCGCGCTGTGCTGGACCGCGCTGTGGAACCTCACCCGGGACGCGGTCATGCCCGCGCGGGACTTCATCGGTCTCGTGCTGCGGTTCGCGGGGCGTGAGAGCGACATCGGCGTGCTGCAGATGCTGCACACCTGGGCGGACTCGGCCCTGACCTTCTACGCGGCCCCCGAGTGGCGCGAGGAGGGCGGGCGCGCCCTCGCCGAGGGCGCGCTGCGGGAGCTGCGGATCGCGGAGCCCGGCAGCCAGGACCAGCTGACGTGGGCGCGGTTCTTCGCCGCGGTGGCGTCGTCGGACGCCGATCTCCAGCTGCTGCAGGGACTCCTCGAAGGCACCGCGAAGATCGACGGACTGGACGTCGACCAGGAGCTGCGCTGGTCCTTCCTCGGTCCGCTGGCGGCGCACGGCCTCGCCGACGAGCGGGTGCTCGCCGCCGAGCTGGTCCGTGACGACACCGCTTCGGGCAAGCGGCATCAGGTGCGGTGCCTCGCCGCGCGGCCGTCCGAGGCGGTCAAGGCGCAGGCGTGGGCCTCCGTGGTCGAGTCGGACTCCCTGTCCAACGCGCTGGTGGGGGCGACGATCGCGGGGTTCGCGCAGGCGTCGCAGCGGGAGCTGACCGCTCCGTACGCGCCCCGGTACTTCGCCGCCATCGAGCGGGTGTGGGCCGAGCGGTCCATCCAGATCGGCATGGACGTGGTGAGGGGTCTCTTCCCCATCCTCCAGGGCGACCAGGAGACGCTGGACGCGGCGGACCTGTGGCTCGACTCGCACGAGTCGGCCGCGCCCGCCCTGCGGCGGCTCGTGCTGGAGGCCCGGGACGACCTCGCCCGGTCGCTGCGGGCGCAGGTCTGTGACGCGGCGGCCGCTTCCTAGGCCGAGGGGGGGAGCGACTGCCGGAACGTACCGAGCACAAACGGACCTTTTCGGCAGTCGAACGTCTGCACTTTAGTGCGGGGTTGTCCGGTTATGTCGACGGGCGTGTAACAGCGGTTAGGGGGCGGATCGGCAGCGGGAATGGCCCGGTCATGAACCACAACACCCCGCTCTCCCCCCGCCCCCTCCGCCACCTCGCCGCGGTCCAGCGCCGCGTCATGAGCACCGCCCAGCTCCGCGCCCACGGCATCTCCCCCGCCGACATCACCGCCCACTGCCGCCCCGAAGGGCCCTGGCAGCAGCTGCTCCCCGGAGTCTGCCTGCTGCATCCGGGCCCGCCGACCAGTGAAGAGCGCCTGCACGGCGCCCTGTTGTTCGCGGGGCGGCCGCCGGCCAAGGTGGCGAAGACCGTGCCGGCACAACCCGGCGCGGGCGAACTCCACGCCCCGTACGCCGACGCCCTGGTCACGGGGCTCGCCGCGCTCGCCCTGCACCGCTTCTCGTCGGCTCCCCCACTGCTCTCCCTCGACCACATCGACGTCCTGGTCCCGCGCACCCGGCGGCTGCGCTCCACCGGGTTCGTCCGGCTCGTGCGCACCCCGGCGCTGCCGACCGCCGTACAGATCGGCGGAGTTCCGGTGGCCCCGGTGCCGCGCGCGCTCGCCGACGCCGTGGCGGGGCTCACCGAGGCGGCCGCCGTGCGCAGACTGCTCACCGAGGCGGTGCGCGGCGGGCACTGCGAACCGGCGGCCGTCGTAAGGGAGTTGAACCAGGCGAAGCTGCTCACCCGCCCGCATGTCGTGGACGCCGTGGACTCGCTGCTCGCCGAGGGCCGCGCCATCGCCGAGGACCGGCTGTACCGGATGGTCACCGAGCACGCGCTGCCCGATCCCCTGTGGAACGTCGACCTGCGACTGCCGGGCGGACCGCATCTCGGAGGCGTCGACGCCTACTGGCCCGATCTGGCCGTCGCGGTCGAGCTGGACACGCGGGCACCCCGGCAGGGATTCCGCCAGGACGACGACGCGCTGTGGTCCGAATACGCCCGCAAGCGCGAGCACTTGGAGCGGCTCGGCATCACCGTCGTCCACCTGACGCCCAAGAAGCTGCGCGAGTCGCTCGAACAGCAGGCGACCGTCGTACGGACCGCCCTGATGGCGTCGGGCGATCGCGATCCGGCGGCGTACGTGGTCGTGCTCCCCAGGTAGGACCCTGGGGCGGGGCGCACGACGGGCCCCGCCCCCTGCGCGTCACTTGCCGCAGAACTCGGCGTTCAGAATCGCGTACAAGTCGCCTTCCATGCTGTTGAAGTTGGCGGCGAGCGCGTGGCGGCCGTCCTCGGACGACAGCATCATCGTCGTCGAGCCGTGCACATCGCCGCCGTTGCCCCAGACGACCTTGCCGCACTTGGTCGTGCGGCTCACCAGGCCGAGCCCGTACCCCTCGTCGTCGTTGCCCTCTTCCTGCGGGACGGTCTTCTTCATCTCGGCGAGCTGCTTCTTCGGCAGGAGTTTGCCGCGCAGCAGGGCGGTGTTGAAGACGTTCAGGTCGGCGGAGTTGGAGATCATCCCGCCCGACGCGCCCATCATGGACGGATTCAGCTCCGTCACGTCGTGGGTCCTGGCGTCCGGGGCCTTGGACAGTTTCATGTACGCGCGTGAACTCGGCGTCGGCAGACCGAACTCCGTACTCGGGGGCACGCTGGTGCCACTCAGCTCCAGCGGCTCGATGATGCGCCGCCGGATCTCGTCCGCGTACGTCTCGCCCGTCACCTTCTCGATGATCATGCCGGCGAGGATGTAGTTGGTATTGGAGTAGTGCCAGTCCTTGCCGGGCTCGAAGTCCGGCTCGTGGCGCATGGCGATGGCGACGTGCTGCTCGGGAGTCCAGGTGTCGTAGCGGTGGGCGAGGAACTTCTCGGTGAACACCGCGTCCTGGAACCCGGGGTCGGTCAGTACGTCGTAGATCCCGCTGGTGTGGTTGAGGAGCCTGCGCACCGTGATGCGGTCGCCGTCGTGGCCGTTGCCCTCGACCACGCCCGGCAGCCACCGCCCCACCGTGTCGTCGAGGCTCAGCTCCCCCTCGGCCACCAGCTGGAGCAGCACCGTGGAAAGGAACATCTTGCTGATGCTGCCGATGCGGTAGTGGTCGTGGGCGCCGCGCGGAGTCTGCCGCTCGACGTCCCCGATGCCCGCTGCCGAGTCCCAGGCTCCGCGCCTGTCCTTCACCTGGACCGTCACGCCGGGGGCTTCGTCGTTGACCGCGGCTTCCATCGCCCGCTGCGTCGCCCGGTGCCGGTCACCGTGCCCGCCACCGGACTCCCCCGCGAACGCCGGCCCCGCGAACACCCCCGCCGTCACCGCCATGGCCACCCCCGCGGCCACGCCCGTCAGGCCTCTCCTGCGTACTGCCATGTCTCCCCCTCTGTTCACACCGTTCGGACGGCGGGAGGGACTCGGCGGACGGGTGAGGAGGTTGAACGCCTCGCGCGGGTTGAGCGGTTTTCAGCCCTTCTTGAGGATCAGTTCCGTGTTCCGGTCACCCGGCTCGCCGCCCAACGCGGGCTTCGCACCAGGGGCGTTGAAGGAAAGCTCGCGATAGAGCGCCGCGAGGCCGGTCTGGGAGAGGTCGGCGTAATCCGTGCGGTGCGGGGCCGACGATTCGATGAGGGTGGTGAAGAGGGAGATCGTGCCGTCGTGGTTGTCGCTCAGCTCCACCACGCGGGCCAGCTGCGGGAAGTCGATGTGCGAGGCCGTGGAGACCTCCCAGAAGGAGCCGTCCGGGGTCTGGTGCGCCGTGATCTTGTTCTTGTGGCTGTGACCGTTGACCCAGGCGAGGACGGACCGGTGGCGGCCGAGCAGCGCCACGATCTCGTCGCCCCCGTGTCTGCCCTCGCGCGGGCGGTCCGGGTCCTGGCGCAGATTGCGCATGGTGCGGCTGGTGTGGTGGCTGAGGACGACGACGTACGAACCGCCGCCGTCCTTCTCCTCGTTGGCCTTCAGCTCCCGCTCCAGCCACTCCATCTGGGCCCTGCCGAGCGAGCCCTCGTAGTGGCCGCCGGGATCCGTCGAGTCCAGGCTGATGCCGAGGACGTCCTCGCTGATGCGGAAGGAGTAGTACTGGGTGCCCGCGTCGAGGTTCTCCTGCGTGTAGCCGTGGCCCGCGGGGCCGTGGCCCTTGTACGCGGGGTCGAGATGGGCCTGGACGTACTCGGCGGGGGTGAAGGGCGCGCGGCTCTCGTCCGGGGTGACCGAGCGCATCCGCCGGGCCTCGCTCTTCAACAGCTCCTTGAACTGGGAGCCCTTGGGATCGCGGCCCTTCTTGACGGCCTTCCACAGGGCGGCGCCCCGCGACTCGTCCAAGGACATCAACTTCCGCCCGCCGACGGCGAATTCGGAGAAGTACGAGTCTCCGGGGCCCCAGCAGCCGCCGGGCAGCGCGTCGTGGTTGCCGACGGTCGAGTACCAGGGCAGGCCGAGGCCGGGGCTGTTGACCTCGCGGAGCGCGGCCTCCAGGAAGCCGTCGACCTGCGGGAAGCCGAGGGCCTTGTCGGAGTCGCGGAGGTCGCCGTCCGGGTGCCAGTACAGCTTCAGGCCGCTGTCCTGGACGCCCTCGTAGCGGCGCGGGTCACCGGTGTTGGGGGTGATGCGCCCGCCGCTCATGGTCTTGAGGAACCAGTCGAGCTCGGAGCGGGAGTTGTTGTCCGTGTTGTCTCCCGTCGTCACCACACAGTGCAGCGGCGAGCCGGTGGCGGGCGCGCCGCGCAGCCCGTTGACCCGCTCGACGAGCGCGACCGCGCCGGCCACCGAGAGGGCCTCCTGCGGGCGCCAGGCGCTCGCCGTCTGGGCGCGCAGATACTCGTACCGCAGCGGGTGCTGCACGTCGACCAGGTGCAGGTCGGTGAACTGGACGAACGCGGCGAGCGGGGTGCGGCGCCCCTCGCGGCCGTTCTTGGCCGCGGCGAGATCACCGCGGACCACACGCTCCCAGGCGGGACCGTCGCCGAGCCGCCGGTAGCCGGAGGCGCCGCGCGGGGTGGCGACGGCGCCCAGCGTGGTGCCGCCGCGGTAGGGCGCGAGCGGCGCGGCGGGCGCCTGCCGGGAGAGCGCGACCGGGGCGGGCCCGCGCGCGGCGGCGGCATGGCTGGTGGCGGGTCTCAGGGCGTAGCCGATGCCCGCAGAGACGGAGATGGCTCCGGTGGCCGCGAGGAAGGCGCGGCGGTCCACCGAAGAGGCGGCACCGGCGGCGGTATGGGTGGCGGACTGGGCGGCGGACTGGGCGGCTGTGGCGACAGAGCGTATGCGCGACATGGCGCGGTCTCCCCGATTGCGAACGCGTCGGCAGTGGTCGCGGGCAGCTCCGCACCAGGCGAAATTCCCGCTCGTACTGGATCGTTGGCATCCGGGATGACCTGCACGTTAACGAGACCGCAACGGGCAACGCCGATCACCGTACGTGGATCATCCGGCACCCTGCGCGGTCACGCACCCCTCTCCGGGCGGAGAGGAAGCGGTCACTCCACGTTCATCTTTCGGGGAAGGGAAGGCCCTGCGAAGCCTCAGGAAGATGCCGTCAGGTGTCCGTCGTCGGGCCGGGTGCGCCACAGGCCGAGCCCGACGTCGACGAGGCCCACCCGGTCGAGTCCGGGGACGTCGCCCAGGGCGTGCCAGGCCGCGAGATCGGTGGAACCGTCCCGCTCGTGGCGCAGCTCGCCGCCGGTGATGCGCGCCTCGTAGACGATCCGCAGGCCGTGGAAGTCGGCGACGGCTCCGAGCTTGCGCGGGTAGCGGCGGCGCAGTGAGTCGATGCCGAGGAGTGCGCGGGGCTCGATGACGTACCCCGTCTCCTCGTCGGCCTCGCGGATCACCGTGTCGTACGGGTCCTCACCGTGGTCCATTCCGCCGCCGGGCAGCGTCCAGCGCTTGCTGCCGTCGCCCGCCACCCAGCGGGCGAGCAGCAACTGCCCGTCCTGCACGCATACGGCGTAGGCCGCCACCCGGAGCTCTTTGTTCACAGAGTGACGCTAGTCCTCTTGGGTGGGATTGGCAGGAGAGTACTCCGGTGCGGACCAGCCCAAGGGGTTCGCGCAGTAGGTCTCCACCGCCTCGGTGAGGGTGAAGCGGACCGTGCGGGAGCCGTCGTCGGCATGGTCCGTGCGAGCGGTGCCGGTGAGCTGGAGGGTCGTGCCGGTCGCCCAGTCGAGGAAGAGGAGGCCGGCGCGGGGGTCGTCGGCGAGGTTGCCGAGGGTCAGGAACATGGAGTTGCCGGGGTAGTCCCGCCAGGTGAGTTCATAGGGGGAAGGGACCTGGACGAAGCCGGGATTGCCGCCCCGGTGGCCGGCGTCGGCGCCCTTCGCGTGGACGGTGGCGAGGAAGAAGGTGTCCGCATCCGCCAGGAACGCGCGCTGATCGCCGGTGAGCTTCACTCCGTGGCGAGGCGCCTTCGGGCGAGCCGCCATGACGCCCGGCGAAAGCTGCCGCTTCTGGATGTACTTCGGGCAGTTCGAGAAGACCTGATCGGCCTCGATCGCCAGGCCTCGGGGGGTCGGCCGCGCCCGGCCGTTCAGCCGCAGGCGCCGCCGGGTGCGGGGGTCCAGGGCGATGGTGCCGACGGGGGTGCCCTCCTGGGCGAGGGCCCGCGCGAGGGGGTCGGTCTCGCGCGGGCGGCCCGCGACCGACATCTGACGCGGCCCCGTGGCCCGCACGAACCCCGGTTCTCCGGTGAGCAACGAGGCCCAGACGGCGCCCGCCGGGTCCGCGCCGCCGATCACGAGCATGGGCTGGAGTTCGAGAAAGGCGGCGGCGACGGGACGGATCCCGTCCCCGATGGACCGGCCCACGTGGTCGGCCAGTTCCCGCACGCCGACGCGGTCCTGAACGGCGCGGGAGCCCTGGTGGTACGGGTCGTACGGGTCGTATGGGTCGTACGGGGTCATGGCACTCCCCTTGCCGGCGGCGGCCCACCCTGCGCGGGTAACCCGTGACAGTGACTTTAATGGTTAGACTCGGATCGAGTCAACCAGTCACGTACCCTTTGCTGGTTAGCCTTGAAGGGAGCCCCCATGACTGCCGCGCCCCGCGACCTCCACGACCCCCGCCCCCTCGTCGGCGAGCCGCTCTCCCTCGATCTGCTCAACACCCGGTGGACGGCGGACGGCGGGCGCCAGGATCTCCTGGACGGCACCGAAGGGCTGGCCGTCTGGCTCGCGGCCAACCGGCTCGACGACCGCTTCGGCGCGGACGAGGCGACGCTGGAGCATGTGCTGCGGGCGCGCGACGCGATCTCCACCGTCGTGGACGCCCCGGATGCGGCGGCGGGGATCGCCCGCGTCAACAAGATCCTCGGGCACGGGCGGATCCGGGCGACCCTGACCGCCGAAGGCCCCGGCGAGGAGCCCGAGTTCAAGGACGCGACGTGGGGCGCGGCCTGGCTGGCGGCGCGGGACTACCTGACGCTGCTCACCACCGCGCCCGACCGGATCCGCCCCTGCGCGCACGAGGCCTGCGTCCTGCACTTCTTCGACACCTCGCGCAACGGCACGCGCCGCTGGTGCTCCATGGCCGCCTGTGGAAACCGGGCGAAGGCCTCCCGGCACTACGCCCGCGCCCGCGAGGCCTGAATCACCCGCTATGTCACCGATGGCGCATGGCGGAATTACGCCACGCTCCGATCCTCTCCGGACAACTCTCCCCAAACAGCAGTCACTTACGTAAGGCTGAGCGGTCATCCGGTTCCGGATTCCGGACCTTTCGACCTTTACGTACAGGGATGCTGATGCACAGATCCAGTGCTAGACGCACGACCCGTCTCGCGATAGCCGTCGGTCTGACCGCCGCGCTCTCCGCCGCCGGTCCCATACCCATGGCCCTCGCGGCCGACGGAGGCCCCGGCGACCCCGGGGGCCAGGCAACCCCCAAGTCCGCAGCGAAGAAGCTGGGTTCGGCCGATGCCGACCTCCTCGCCGACGCGAAGGCGGAGGGCGAGAAGACCGTCACGATGATGGTCGCCACCGCGCCCGGCGCCACCGAGCAGGTCGCCGACCAGCTCGACGCCGTCAAGGGCGGTTCCGTGGGCCGGACGTACGACAAGCTCGGCTACGTACGCGCCACCGTGCCCACCGGCAAGGCCGAGGCCGCCATCGAGGCGGCGGGCAAGCTGTCGTCCGTGCACGCCATCGACCTGCGGCACGAGATCGAGCTCGACGACCCGACGCCCGCCGCCGACCGCGCCAAGGGCGCGAAGAAGGCGGCCGAGGGGACGTACGCCGGGCCCGGCAAGAACACCCCGGCGAAGAACCCGTACAACCCGTCCTTCGAGACGGGCGCCGTCGACTTCGTGAAGAAGCACCCGAAGGCGGACGGCCGCGGCACCACCATCGGCATCCTCGACTCCGGCGTCGACCTGGGTCACCCCGCGCTCCAGAAGACCACCACGGGCGAGCGGAAGATCACCGACTGGGTGACCGCGACCGACCCGATCGTGGACGCGGACGGCACCTGGCGGCGCATGACCAACCCCGTCACCGGCCCCGTGTTCACCTGGGACAGCGAGACGTGGCAGGCCCCCGCGGGCTCCTTCCAGGTCAACCGCTTCCGCGAGTCGGCCACCGTCGGCGGCGACGCCAACGGCGACATCAACCGCGACGGCGACACCACCGACAGCTGGGGCGTGCTGTACGACCCGGCCGCCGGCACCGTCCGCGTCGACCTGAACGACAACAACGACTTCACCGACGACGAGACGATGAAGCCGTACAAGGACGGCCACCAGGTCGCCTACTTCGGCAAGGACGACCCGGCGACCGACGTCGTCGAGCGCGTCCCGTTCGTCGTCGAGATCCGCAAGGACGTTCCGACCGACCCGTACGGCGGCGACTGGGTCGGAAAGAAGGCCGACTTCGTCAACATCGGCGTCATCGAGTCCGAGCACGGCACGCACGTCGCGGGCATCACCGCGGCCAACGGCCTGTTCGGCGGCAAGATGAGCGGCGCGGCGCCCGGCGCCAAGCTGGTCTCGTCGCGCGCCTGCACCTGGTCCGGCGGCTGCACGAACGTCGCGCTCACCGAGGGCATGATCGACCTGGTGACGAAGCGCGGCGTCGACATCGTGAACATGTCGATCGGCGGCCTCCCGGCACTGAACGACGGCAACAACGCGCGCGCGGAGCTCTACAAGCGCCTCATCGACGAGTACGGCGTCCAGCTGGTGATCTCCGCGGGCAACTCGGGCCCCGGCGCGAACACCATCGGCGACCCCGCCCTCGCCGACAAGGTCATCTCCGTCGGCGCCTCCATCTCCAAGGAGACCTGGGCCGCCAACTACGGCTCCGCCGTCGAGAAGAAGTACGCGATGATGCCGTTCTCCTCGCGCGGCCCGCGCGAGGACGGCGGCTTCGCGCCGATCATCTCCGCGCCGGGTTCGGCCATCAACACGACGCAGACCTGGCTTCCGGGCTCCCCGGTCACCGAGGCGGGCTATCAACTGCCCGCCGGTTACTCGATGTTGCAGGGCACGTCGATGGCGTCCCCGCAGGCCGCGGGCGCCTCGGCGCTGCTGCTCTCCGCCGCGAAGCGGGAGAAGGTCGACCTGACCCCGGCGAAGCTGCGCACCGCGCTCACCTCGACCGCGGACCGCATCCGGGGCGAGCAGGCGTACGCGCAGGGCACCGGCCTGATCAACGTGGTCGACGCCTGGAACGCCATCGAGGACGACGCGAAGGCGCACACGTACACGGTGAAGGCCCCGGTCGACACCGCCCTGGAGCAGGAGCTGAAGAAGCCCGGCACCGGCATCTACGACCGTGAGGGCGGCCTGAGGACCGGCCAGAAGCGGACGTACGACGTCACGATCACCCGCACGTCGGGCCCGGACCGCGGCATCCGCCACGAGCTGGACCTGGTCAACAACCACGAGCGCACCTTCGAACTGCCCGGCAAGGGCGCCGTGACGCTGCCGCTGAACAAGCCGGTCACGGTCCAGGTGGAGGCGAAGGCCAAGTCGGCCGGTCTGCACAGCGCGATCCTGACGGTCGACGACGAGCGTTCCGAGGGCATCGACCAGCAGATCATGTCGACGGTCGTCGTCTCGTCGCCGCTCGCCAAGCCGTCGTACACCTTCTCCACGTCGGATTCGACGCAGCGCAACAGCACCGAGTCGTACTTCGTCACCGTCCCCAAGGACGCCAAGTCCCTCGAGGTGGCGCTCGGCGGCCTGAAGGGCAAGAGCCAGACGCGGTTCATCGCGGTGCACCCGTACGGCGTCCCGGTCGACTCGACGTCGTCGCTGACGTGCTACGCGAACTACGAGAACCCGGCCAACACCTGCCGCCCCGACCTGCGTTCGTACCCCGAGCCGCAGCCCGGCGTGTGGGAGATCGAGGTCGAGTCGCGCAGGACGTCGCCGCTTCTGGACAACCCCTACAAGCTGGACGTCTCCGCGCTGGGTGTCGCCTTCGACCCCGCCGTGCAGACGGTGCCCGAGGCGAAGGTCGGTACGCCGGCGCCCGTCTCCTGGAAGGTCACCAACAACTTCGCCGCGGTGGACGGCAAGTTGAAGGGCGGCCCGCTCGGCTCCGCGAAGGCGGCGAAGCCGTCGATCAAGCAGGGTGAGACGCAGACGACCACGGTGGTCGTGCCGGCGGGTGCGGAGCGGCTCGACGTGGCCATCGGCTCGACGGCCGACACCGCGGCCGACCTCGACCTGTCGGTCTCGAAGGACGGGGCGGTCGTGGGCTCGTCGGCGGACGGCGACTCCGAGGAGTCGGTCAGCATCACCAAGCCGGCGGCGGGTACGTACGAGATCGAGGTGGCGGGCTACTCGATCCCGTCCGGCACGACCGCGTACGACTACCGGGATGTCTTCTTCTCGGGCGCGCTGGGCTCGGTGAAGGTGGACGAGTCGGCGCCGGTGAAGCTGGCGAACGGGGCTTCCGCCCAGGTGACGGCGGAGGTCGCGGCGGACGCGCCTGCGGCGGAGGGGCGTCAGCTGTTCGGTGAGGTGTCCCTCTTGAACGGCCGGGGGACGGTTGCCGGCACGGGCAGTGTCCTGATCGAGAAGGTGACTCCCTAGGTGTCTGACGCCGGCCGGGCCGAGAATCAGCCCGGCCGGCGTTTGAGGCCATCTCCCCCGACCTCGACCCCCACCTCATGCACCGCATTACGCGCCCCCGCGAGCGGCTGCACGCGCCCCGCGAGATCCCGCGCCCGGCAGCGGATCGAATGCCGCCCAGCAGCCAACTCCCGCACTAGGGAGAACCGTTGCCACGTCGGCCCGGCGCCCGGCGGGGCCACCGCGGCCGTCTCCCAAGGCCCTCCGTCGACCGATACCTCGACGCTCACGACCTCCGTCGTGCTCCACGCCCGGCCACTCAACTCCACCTCACCGGAAGGGAGTTGTGCACCCTCCTCCGGCACGAACAACTTGCTGCTCACGTCGACCTCCCGCACCGGGCCCGGGGACGACTCCCCCGGCAGGACACGGTTGTAGAGCCGCGTGGTGAACAGCCCCTCCGGCCTGCGGTCCGCCAGGACGACGCGGGTCAGCCATTTCACCGAGTTCGTGCCGAACATCCGCGGCACCACCGCCCGCAGGGGAAACCCGTGCTCGGGACGGAGCGGCTCGCCGTTCATCCGGTGCGCGAGGAAGACATCACCGCGGGCCACCGACAGGGGCAGGTCCTTGACGTACGTGACGCCGTCCTGCCCCTGGAAGGACCCCGTGTCCGCGCCCTCGAACCAGACGTGCCGCGCGCCCGCGCCGGGCACCGCACGGTCCAGGACCGCGGCGAGCGGCACCCCGGCCCACTCCACCTGCGCCACCGCCCGCGTCGGCACGTCCGGCGCGAAGGGGCTCCCGAAGCACTCGTGGAAGGCGGCGAGCCGCTGCGTCCCGAGGGAGAGAACGGCGGCCATGTCGAGGCGCAGCGGGTGCTCGACGAGCCCCTCCACCACCAGCGCCCAGTCGGCGACGTCGATGTCCGGCACACCCAGGTGCTTCCGCACGAAGACGTCGTCGGTCGGCGTGAAGTCGGGCTCGGGCGCGGGCACTTGGGGACTCATGTAGTAACCATAAGCAGACATAGACCCTTACATCCAGCACATTCGGGCGCGTTCAGCACCGCATCCCCTCCGCTCGCGGCAGCGCCCGCTCGATCCACGCCCGGTCCTTGGCGATGTCCGCCCCCCGCGTGGCCCAGATGTCCGGTGACGCCTCGTCCTTCGGGATGCCGATCAGGGTCCGGTCGCCCGCGCGGAGCCGCGGGTCCACGTCCACGTCCATCACGAACGTGATCTGTTTCTTGCCACCGGCCGGCTTGTAGTAGCGGGAGACGTCCAGGACGATCCGCTCCTGCTCCGCTCCGGGGATCGGCTCGACCCGGTTCACCGTCCCCTCGACGATGAGCCGCGCGCAGGCCACGTACCCCTCGGGCGAGAGATCCTCCGCGGCCCCGCCGCCGGCGTCCTTGCTGTCTCCCTGGGCCCCCTTCGCCGCGTCGGAGTCCGAGCTGCCGCTGATGCCCCCTCCGCCCTCCATCGCCAGCCAGGCGGTCCCGCCCACCAGCGAGACGGCCGCCACGGTCGCGGCGAGGCCGAGCGCCACCTTCGCGCCGTACCGCCGCAGGGCCCCGGGCACCCCGGGGGTTCCGGCAGGACGTACGCCGATCCGCCGATCCGGCACCGCCTCCGGCGCCGCCAGCGCCCGGCCGGCCACCCCGATGTGCTCCCGGAGCAGCGCGACATCCGCCACGGCCGCCGCGTACTCCGCCGCGCACTCCGGGTCCTGTCCGGCGGCGGCGGGCAGGGGCTCGTCCATGAGGGCGAGCATCAGCGCGTCGTATTCGTTCCCGGCCACGTCGTCCTCGGCCACCGTCACACCACCTCGCCCTCGTGCAGCCGAGTCCGCAGGACCCGTACCGCCGTATGCAGCCTGCTCTTGACCGTGCCCTCCGGAATGCCCAGTTCGTCCGCTATCGCCCGTACCGGCAGATCGGCGTAGAAGCGCAGGACGACAACCTGCCGCTGCGGGTCGGGCAGCGCGTCCAGGCCCTGGGTCACGGCCATCGACAGGGCCCGCGACTCCGCCCCGTCCTCGTCCGTCGCCTCCCGCCACAGCACGGCAAGCCGCTCCCCGAGCCGTTCCTGGCGCCGGCGCGCCCGATGCCAGTCCATGGCGAGGTTGGAGGCGACGACCGCCGCCCACGCCGACACGTCACGCGGCGCCTCGTGCCCGTCCGCCGCGCGCTCCAGGAGCTTGAGCCTGACCTGCTGGACACCGTCGGGCAGATCGGCGTACGGCACCCCGCCGAGCGCGAGCACCGCCCGCACCCGATCCTCCTGAGCCGCGTCAAGCGGATCGGCCCCCTCGTGCCGTGACGCGCGGCGCGCCTTTCTACGCAGCAATGTGCCCTCCCGTCCCCCACCTTCCCCCTACGACGCCAGGGCGGGCCAAAACGTTCGCCGCGATGAGACGGTCCCTACGTCGGACCATGGCAGGCGGAACGAACGTACGGACTCACGGACATACGGAGGAAGTCCCTGTCACCTCCTTGGCCGCGAACAGCCGTGCTCATGCGCTCGGTCGTTCACGCCTCGTCGCGCTCCCGACTGCCCCCTACGACAGGACGGTCACGGGTCGCATCTCCCCGCCGGGTCCGACCGATTCAGGCCGGGGCGGGAACGGGCATGGTGACGAATACCCACGCCGAGCGTGCGCGATTGCGCACGTTGACCCCGGCGACGTGGTCGGCGGGCCCAGCGAGGCCGCACCGACGGCAATGGAAGTGTTCCCGAGTGGGCCGGTTGGCCCGATCGGTGTGCCTGCAGCGCGGACAGCACTGCGAGGTATAAGCCGCATCCACCTCTAGGAACGGCACTCCAGCCCGGCGGGCCTTGTACTGAAGGTGCCGTCCGAGTTGATGGAACGGCCAGGAGCAGAGCATGCCCCGCTGGTCGCGGCGAAGCCGTACCCGGTCGCGGATCCCGTCCAACTCCTCGACGGCGACGCCGCGTCCGGTGCGTTGCGCGACGGACACGATCTCCTTGCTGATCTTGTGGTTCACATGGGTGGCATGCCGGTGTTCCTTCCGTGCGCGCCGGGCGGCACGGCGCCTGGCGGACCGGGTCTTCCTGGCCTGGAGCTCGGCACGCTTGCGGGAGTGCCAGCGGCGGTAGCGGGACAGCCGGCGGCCGTTGTGATTGCCGCCGTCGCTAGTGGTCGCGAGGTTCACGATGCCGCGGTCCACCCCGACCCAGTCGACCGGCTCGTACACCTCCGGCTCAGGCACCTCACAGGTGGCAACCAAGAACCATGCCCTGCCCCGCTGGACGAGGTCGGACTCGCCCTTGCGGTGATCGGCCAGGGTCTTCAGCTGCCCGGCGGCACCGGTATAGCAAAGGCCTTTCATCCGACCGGCCACGGTCCAGATCGACACCGTGCGAGCATCGGTCTGCCAGGACAGGCACCGGTCGTCGAACGGCTGTGCCGCCTGCGGCCGGAAGGCAACAGGTCTGCCCGTCGCCGCGCGGAAGCGCTTGCACATGGGAGGGCCCAGTATTCCGGCCTTCGCTTGCGCGGCCAGCGCCGCATAGGAGTCCACGACCTTCTTGACCACTCGCACGGCGGGCTGGGCCGACAACCCGAACTCCGCTTTGATCTCCGCGTAGACGAGCTTCTGCAGCCCGTTTCGGTCCCGCGTACCCGACTCGAACGCGACCCGGGCGACGTGACCGGCCGCCCGATTGCAGGCGCGCAGCGTCGCTTGCAGTGCCGCCGCCTGTGCCGGCGACGGCAGCAGCTTCACCTGCACCACCAGCTCCATGGCCCCGACCGTAGGGGCCGCTCCGCACACAGAAGCGGACTTCGCACACACTCACCCGAACATGCGACCCCAACGCACACGTGTGCGTTTTTGTCCGCCTTCGCCCCCCCCCCGCCCGTTGTGACTTTGCTCGCATGGCGGTCACGAGGGACCGGCCAAAGCCCGAGGAAGCTCCCGCTCCCGGGACAGCGGCGGCAAAGACTAAGGATTGGACAAGCCTGACCTGGAGAGACGCATGATGGCTGCATCAGCAGCTCATGTACGTACGGAGGAGCCCCCGTGAAGGTCGGAATCGTCGGAGCCACCGGTCAGGTCGGCACGGTCATGCGCAAGATCCTTGTCGAGCGGGACTTCCCGGTGGACGAGCTGCGCCTGTTCGCATCGGCCCGCTCGGCCGGCTCGCAGCTCGACGGTGTGACGGTCGAGGACGCCTCCACGGCCGACTACAGCGGCCTCGACATCGTCCTGTTCTCGGCGGGCGGCGCCACCTCGAAGGCGCTGGCCGAGAAGGTCGCGTCGCAGGGCCCCGTCGTGATCGACAACTCCTCCGCCTGGCGGATGGACCCCGAGGTCCCCCTCGTCGTCTCCGAGGTCAACCCGCACGCGATCGCGAACCGCCCCAAGGGCATCATCGCCAACCCGAACTGCACGACGATGGCCGCGATGCCGGTCCTGAAGCCGCTGCACAAGGAGGCCGGGCTCGCCGCGCTCGTCGTGGCGACGTACCAGGCCGTGTCCGGCTCCGGCCTCGCCGGTGTCGACGAGCTGTTCGACCAGGTCAAGAAGGTCGGCGACGACGCGCCGAAGCTGACGCACGACGGCTCGGCCACGGAGTTCCCCGCGCCGAACAAGTACGTCGCGCCGATCGCGTACAACGTCCTGCCGCTCGCGGGCTCCATCGTCGACGACGGTCTGAACGAGACCGACGAGGAGCAGAAGCTCCGCAACGAATCCCGCAAGATCCTGGAGATCCCGGCCCTCAAGGTCTCCGGCACCTGCGTCCGCGTGCCGGTCTTCACCGGTCACTCGCTCCAGGTCAACGCCCGCTTCGAGCGTCCGCTGAGCGCCGAGCGCGCCACCGAGATCCTCGCGGAGGCCGAGGGCGTCGTCCTCACCGACGTCCCGACCCCGCTGGTCGCCGCGGGCAAGGACGACTCCTTCGTGGGCCGCATCCGTAACGACGAGACGGTGGAGAACGGCCTGGCCTTCTTCATCTCCGACGACAACCTCCGCAAGGGCGCCGCGCTGAACGCGGTGCAGATCGCGGAGCTGGTGGCGGCCGAGCTCAAGGGCTGAGGCCTTCGCCCTGCGTACGCCGAAGGGGGCGGGCGCCGACTAGATGTCGGTGTCCGCCCCCTTCGCGTACGCCACGACGAGCAGGGCGAGGCCCGCGAGTCCGCCCCCGAGCCACAGCACGCCCGTGGTCCCGAGGCCGTCCGCGACCAGGCCGCCGGTCAGCGCGCCCAGGGCGATCGCCGCGTTGAACACCCCGGCGAAGAGCGCGGAGGCCGCCTCGCGGGCGCGGGGCGCGGCGGCCAGGACCCAGTGCTGGGTGGAGACGGAGACCCCGCCGTAGGCGAGGCCCCACGCCACGAGGAGCGCCACCGACACGAGGAGCGAGCCGCCCGCGGGCCCGAGCAGCAGGACGACGGCGGCAAGCCCGGCCGAGATGGCGAGCAGCGCCCGGCGCGGTTCGCGGGCCGCGAGCGCGCCGCCCGCGAAGTTGCCGACGATGCCCGCGATCCCGTACGCGAGGAGCAGCCCGCTGAGGAGCCCGGCGCCCAGGTCGGGCACCCGCTCCAGGACGGGGCGTACGTAGGTGTAGGCGGCGAAGTGCCCGGTCACCAGAAGCAGCACCACCAGGAGTCCGGCCCGCAGCCGCGCGTTCCGCAGCAGCCCGGGGAACGCGGCGAGCCGTACGGCCGCCGTCGCGGGCAGCGGCGGCAGCGCCGCCGTGAGCAGCCCCGCGACGGCCAGCGCGAACGCCCCCATCACGGCGAACGCCCAGCGCCAGCCCGCGAGTTCACCGAGGAACGTACCGGCGGGGACACCGAGCACGGACGCCACCGCGATCCCGCTGAAGATCACCGTGGTGGCCCGCCCTGCTGCCTCCTCCCGCACGAGCCGTACGCCGAGCCCGGCCGCCGTCGCCCACACGCCCCCGATGCAGACGCCCACCAGGACCCGCGCGGCGAGCAGCACGCCGAAGGCGGGCGCCAGCGCGGAGAGGAGATTGGCGGCGGCGAGCAGGACCATCAGGACACACAGCACCGTGCGCCGGTCGGCCCGCCGCACGGCGACCGGAAGCAGCAGGGCGGCGAGCGCCGCGACCACGCCGGGCAGCGTGACGGTCAGGCCCGCGGTCCCGTCGGACACGCCGAGCCCGGAGGAGAGCGAGGTGAGGAGGCCGACCGGCAGCATTTCCGTGGTGACGACGGAGAAGGTGGTGGCGGCGACGGTGAGGACGGAGAGGGGCAGGGAGCGCTGCGGCAGCACGGGTCCGGGGCGTGTGGTCGAGGTGGCTTTCATGCGGTCAAGCCTTCGCCGGGAGCCCTGCGGGGAACAACGGCGAAGATCTCATCCTTGAATGAGCGAGGCTCATGGATGAGGGGGTTGCCGGTGCTGGAGATACGGGAGCTGGAGTGCTTCATCGCGCTCGCCGACGAGCTGCACTTCGGCCGTGCGGGCGAGCGGCTCTACGTGTCGCAGAGCCGCGTCAGCCAGTTGCTGCGCGACCTGGAGCGGCGGATCGGTACGCGGCTGGTGGAGCGGTCGAGCCGGCGGGTGCGGCTGACTCCGGCGGGCGAGCGGTTTCTGGCCGAAATGCGCCCGGCCTACGAGACGTTGAGCGCCACGGTGGAAACGGCCCGGGAGTCGGCGCGAGGGGTCACCGGACGGCTGCGGATCGGCTTCCAGGGGACGGCGGACGCCCGGCTGATGGGGGCGATCACCGGCTTCCAGGAGGCGCATCCGGGCTGCGTGACGGAGATCGTCGAGGTGCCCTTCTCGGATCCCTTCGGGGCGGTGCGGCACGGGGACGTGGACACGGCGATCGTGCTGCTGCCCGTCGAGGAACCGGACCTGGTGCTCGGCCCGCTCTTCTCCCGCCAGCAGCAGACGGTCGCGGTATCGGTACGCCATCCCTTCGCGGGCCGCGCCTCGCTGCGGGCCGCCGAGCTGAACGGGACCCCGCTGATCTCGGCGACGGCGCCGGCTCCCGCGTACTGGCGTGCGGCGCAGGCTCCCTCCTGCGTCGCCGCGCCGGAGGTGCGCACCCTCCAGGAGGGCCTGACGCTGGTCGCGGCCGGACGCGGGGCGATGCTGCTGTGCCGCCCCACGGCGGAGTACCACGGGCGGCGCGACGTCACGTTCGTGCCGGTGGAGGGGGTGCCGGACTCGGTGCTCGGGATGGTGTGGCGACGGGACGCGGAGACGGAGCGGGTACGGGCGTTCGCACGGGCGGTGGGAGCGACCGGCTAGGGGCGCCGGACAGGGGGCCGGACAGGGGCGCCGGACAGGGGCCGCTACCAACTGCCCCGCATCCGCCGATACCCCTCCCCCAGCCCCGCCAGCTCCTCCCCCGTCAGGACGTCCTCCACCCGCACGAACCCCTCCGGAGCCCGTTCGGCCACCGTCCGGAGGATCTCGTCCACCGGCATCGCGCGGTTGGCCAGGGCCACGGCGTTGGCGGGGCCCCGCCGTTCCGCCTCGTAGGCCCGCAGGCCGCTCACCCGGTCCGTCCCGGCGAGGGCCACGCACCGCGCCAGGACCCGCGCGTCGAGCACCGCCTCCGAGCCGCCGCTCGACCCGACGGGGTACATCGGATGAGCCGCGTCGCCCAGCAGGGTCACGGGGCCGCGCCCCCAGTACGGCAGCGGGTCCCGGTCCACCATCGGGTACTCCAGGATCCGCCCCGTCGACCCGGTCGCCGCGAGGAGCGCGGGCACGTCCAGGTCCCCGATCCGCCACCCGGAGAAGTGCGGCAGGACGTCGGAGAGGCGTCCCGAACGGTTCCAGTCCACCGGTCCGGGCGACCCGTGGTGATGGACCGGATACCGCACCTCCGCCACCCAGTTGAGCAGTGCACGCCCCCGCATCTCCGCCTCCCGCGAGATCGGGTAGACGACGAGCTTCGCGGCCGCGTTGCTGCCCGCGAACGCCATGCTCCGGCCGCCGAGCACCGGGTGCCACTCGGTGACGCCACGCCACATCCGGATGCCGTTCCACAGCGGCGGCCCCTCCCCGGGGTGCAGCCGGGCCCTGACCGCCGAGTAGAGGCCGTCGGCCCCGATCAGGGCGCGCACCGGCACCGCGAACTCCCGTCCGCGCCGTACGTCCCGCAGGGTCACCCGCAGCGCCCCGGACCCCTCGGGCTCGGCGTACCGCACGAACGCCGTACCGGTCTGGACGGCGTTCTCGCCGATGCGGTCACGGACGGCGGCGAGGAGGATCAGGTGCAGGGCGCCGCGGTGCAGGGAGTACTGCGGCCAGTGGTGACCGCGGGCGAGACCGAGCGGTTCGCCCCAGATGTGGTTGCCGTGCCGGTCGAAGTGGATCGTCTCGGCGGTCGGCACGGCCGTGGCGGCCAGTTCGGCGCCGAGGCCGAGCTCCGTCAACTCCCTTACCGCGTGCGGCAGGAGGTTGATGCCGACCCCGACGGGCCGCAACGCGTCCACCGCGTCGATGACCCGCACCCCGATGCCCGCCGCGTGCAGACTGAGCGCCGTGGTGAGCCCGCCGATCCCCGCTCCGGCGACAAGTACGTCGATCACGGGGCGCACCTCGCGCCGGGCGATCCCGGTAAGCGCGTTGATCGCGGTAGGCGCGGTAATCGACGTAATCGATGTGGTGGTCTCGGTCCCATGAACGCTTCCCCCGGGGCGTTGGTCGACGCGCGGATGGTAGCGGCACGGCAGCCCGCGAACAATGCCGCGCGGCGGCCCATGGACCATGCCCGGACACGTGCGCGGACCCACGTGGAAGGATGGCCGGAAACGCCACAAGTCGTACCTGACGTACCTGAGGAGATGACCGCGTGCCCGGCACCAATCTGACCCGCGAAGAGGCGCAGCAGCGGGCGAAGCTGCTCACCGTTGACTCGTACGAGATCGATCTCGACCTCTCCGGCGCGCAAGAGGGCGGCACCTACCGGTCGGTGACGACCGTGCGCTTCGACTCCGCGGAGGCGGGCGCCGAGACGTTCATCGACCTGGTGGCCCCCGCGGTCCACGAGGTCGTCCTGAACGGCCACCCGCTGGAGGTGGGCGCCGTCTTCCGTGACTCGCGCATCGCGCTGAGGCACCTGGAGGCGGGCCCGAACGAGCTGCGGGTGGTCGCCGACTGCGACTACACCAACACGGGCGAGGGCCTGCACCGTTTCGTCGACCCCGTCGACGAACAGGCCTACCTCTACACGCAGTTCGAGGTCCCGGACGCACGCCGCGTCTTCGCCTCCTTCGAGCAGCCCGATCTCAAGGCGACGTTCCAGTTCACCGTGAAGGCGCCGTCCGGCTGGACGGTCATCTCGAATGCGCCGACCCCCGAGCCCAGCGGTGACGTCTGGGTCTTCGAGCCCACGCCGCGCATGTCGACGTACATCACGGCGCTCATCGTCGGTCCGTATCACTCGGTCCACAGTTCGTACGAGGGTCCTAACGGCCAGTCGGTTCCGCTCGGCATCTACTGCCGTCCCTCGCTGGCCGAGTTCCTCGACTCCGACGCGATCTTCGAGGTCACGCGGCAGGGCTTCGACTGGTTCCAGGAGAAGTTCGACTACGCGTACCCCTTCGCCAAGTACGACCAGCTCTTCGTGCCGGAGTTCAACGCGGGCGCAATGGAGAACGCGGGTGCGGTGACCATCCGCGACCAGTACGTGTTCCGTTCGAAGGTGACGGACGCGGCGTACGAGACGCGCGCGGAGACCATCCTCCACGAGCTGGCCCACATGTGGTTCGGCGACCTGGTGACGATGGAGTGGTGGAACGACCTCTGGCTGAACGAGTCGTTCGCCACGTACACGTCCATCGCCTGCCAGGCGTACGCGGAGAACTCGCGCTGGCCGCACTCGTGGACGACGTTCGCCAACTCCATGAAGACGTGGGCGTACCGCCAGGACCAGCTGCCGTCGACGCACCCGATCATGGCCGACATCCGCGACCTCGACGACGTCCTGGTCAACTTCGACGGCATCACGTACGCGAAGGGCGCGAGCGTCCTGAAGCAGCTGGTGGCGTATGTCGGGAATGACGAGTTCTTCCGGGGCGTGCAGGCGTACTTCAAGGCGCACGCGTTCGGCAACACGCGCCTGTCCGATCTGCTCGGCGCCCTTGAGGAGACCAGCGGGCGCGACCTGAAGACCTGGTCGAAGAAGTGGCTGGAGACGGCGGGCATCAACGTCCTGCGTCCGGTGGTGGACGTCGACACGTCCGGCAGGATCACGTCGTTCGCGGTGAAGCAGGAGGCTCCGGCGCTCCCCGCGGGCGCGAAGGGCGAGCCCACTCTCCGCCCCCACCGGATCGCGATCGGCCTGTACGACCTCGACGCCGAGAGCGGCAAGCTGCTGCGCACGGACCGCGTCGAGCTGGACGTGGACGGTGAACTGACGGCGGTGGACGGGCTGTTGGGCCGCACGCGCCCAGCGGTGATCCTCCTGAACGACGACGACCTCTCGTACGCGAAGGTCCGCATGGACGCGGAGTCGCTCGCGTTCGTGACGGAGCACATCGGTGACTTCGAGGCGTCGCTGCCGCGGGCGCTTTCGTGGGCGTCGGCGTGGGACATGACGCGGGACGCGGAGCTTCCCACCCGGGAGTACCTCTCCCTGGTCCTGTCCGGCATCGGCAAGGAGTCGGACATCGGGGTCGTGCAGTCCCTGCACCGTCAGGTGAAGCTGGCCCTTGAGCTGTACGCGGCGCCGTCCGGGCGTGACGAGGCGCTGGCCCGCTGGACCGAGGCGACGCTCTCGCACCTGCGGGCGGCGGCGCCGGGCAGTGACCATCAGCTGGCGTGGGCGCGGGCGTTCGCCGCGACGGCGCGTACGGATGGGCAGCTGACGCTCATCGAGGAGCTGATCTCGGGCAAGCAGGCCATCGAGGGCCTGGCGGTGGACACGGAGCTGCGCTGGGCCTTCGTGCACCGGCTCGCGGCGACGGGCCGTCTCGACGAGGCGGGGATCACGGCGGAGCTCGACCGTGACAAGACGGCCGCGGGCGAGCGGCACGCGGCCTCGGCGCGGGCGGCGCGGCCCACGCCGGAGGCGAAGGCGGAGGCGTGGGCCTCCGTGGTGGAGTCCGACAAGCTCCCGAACGCGATCCAGGAGGCCGTGATCGGCGGCTTCGTCCAGACGGAGCAACGCGAACTCCTCGCCCCGTACGCGGAGAAGTTCTTCGCGGCGGTCAAGGGTGCGTGGGACTCTCGCTCGCACGAGATGGCGCAGCAGATCGCGGTGGGCCTGTACCCGTCGCTCCAGATCTCCCAGGCCACCCTGGACGCCACGGACGCGTGGCTCTCCACGGCGACCCCGCCACCGGCCCTCCACCGCCTGGTCACGGAGTCCAGGGCGGGGGTGGAGCGGGCCCTGCGGGCGCAGTCAGCAGACGCCTGACCCTCGACCCCGGGGGTGCCGACCCCCGGGGTCTCCCCGGCCCCGACAGGTCTGCCCCCCGCCCGAGCGGGAAGGTCGGTGTCGGCCCGCAGGCAAAAGACCCGGCCACCCGCCGCTACCGGGCCACCCCCCGGAGCGCCGACAAGACCCTGCTGACCCCCGCCCCCCCAGCCGCCCCCCGACGAACCGCTGCCACCACGTGGCGGCGAGGACGGTCGGCGGACAGGGAGCGCATCACCACACCGTCACGGCGGACCGCCGCCATCCGGGGGACGAGGGCGACCCCCATCCCCGCCTCCACCATCGCCAGGATCGCCGTCCAGCCGGAGGCGGAATGCGCCTGCTCGGGCGTGAACCCGGCCCCCTCGCACGCCGCCCGCGTGATCTCCGACCAGGGCCCGCTGCCCCCGAAGATCCACGGCTCCCCGGCCAGATCCGCGAGCCGCAGCCCCTCCACCGACGCCAGCGGATGCTCCCCCGGCAGCGCCACGTCCAGCGGGTCGGCCAGGAGCGACTCCCGGGTGAAGCGCGTGTCCGCGTCGCCCGCGGCCGGCGCCGTCACCGCCAGGGAGAGGGCCACGTCCACCTCCCCCGCAGCCAGCAACTCGTACGCCTCCGCCGCCTCCACCTCACGTACCCGCACGGAGATCCCCGGCGCCGCCGCCCGCAGCTCCCGCACGGCGGGGACCACGAGCGCGGGCACCGCCGTCGAGAAGGCGCCGACCCGCACCTCCCCCGCCTCACCTTGCGCATAGGCGGCCAACTCCGCGTCCGCAAGCTCCAGTTGGGCGAAGACCGCCTCCGCGTGCCGCAGGACGAGGTGCGCCGCGTCCGTGAGGCGCACCCGGCGCCCGTGCGCCTCAAGGAGCGGCACCCCCAGCTGCTTGGCGAGGTTGGACAGCTGCTGCGACACCGCCGACGGCGTCATCCGCAGCGTCCGAGCCGTCTCCGTGACCGTGCCCCGCTCGCTCAACGTACGCAGGATCTGCAGCTTCTTGATGTCCCACTCGCTCATGGAGTCAACGTACCGACTGGTCAGGAGAGGTGATCCCACCGGACGCGCCCCCTACTTCTTCGCGCGCGCCGCGCCGAGGACGACCCCGCCCAGGATCAGCCCCATGCACATGACCTGCAGCCACCCCATCGCCTCACCGAGCACCGCGAAGGAGAGCAGGGCGACGCAGACCGGCTGGAGGTAGTAGATGACCCCGGCGCGGGCCGCGCCGATGATCGAGATCGCCTTGTTCCAGGCGAAGAAGGCGATCGCGGATGACACGACGCCGACGTACAGGAGCGGGGAGACCGTGCCGACCGTCGGCTCGAAGCCGCCCTGGACCACGAAGCTGACCACGAACACCGGAAGCAGCATCAGCGCACCGAGCACGAACGTCGCGAAGAGGAACGGCAGTCCGCCGATCTCCGCCGGCTTGCGCTTGAGCAGCGCGCTGTACGAGCCGAAGGAGACGGCGCCCGCGATGATCCACAGGTCGCCCACGGCGAAGTCCATGGAGAGCGATCCTCCGGAGACCAGGACGAGGACGCCCGCGCAGGCGACCAGCATGCCGGTCACCCGGCGCGCCCCGAGCCTGGCCCCGCCGAGGCGCTCGTACACCGCCATCAGGACCGGCGACGCCGCCATGATCATGCCCATGTTGCCCGCGGTGGTGGTGACGCCCGCCTGGTTGACCAGGGTGTTGTAGATCGTGACGCCGAGGAGCGAGGCGATGAGCAGGAAGCGGATGTGCTTGCGCAGCAGGGCCCGCTGCCGCCAGGTCTGCCGCACGGCGAAGGGCGCCACCGCGGCGATCGCGATGATCCAGCGCCAGAAGGCGTGCTGGATGGGCGGCACGCTGTCGGCCAGGGCGCGCGAGGTGACGAAGCTGCCCGACCAGACGACCGTGGCGAGCGCCGCGAGGGCGAGACCGACGCCGATGGGGCCCGCGGCCCGCTGCACCCCCTTGTTCACCGCCGTCGCGGTGGTCGGCGTGGCCGCCGAAGCGGCTGTGTCCGCCGTAGCTGCCGTAGCTGCCGCGCGAGTGGAGGTCGTCCGGTCCAGGACAGTCACTGATATCCCTTGTCTCTCTCCCGGTTCGCCCGGGAAAACACGAACCCCGCCGAGGTGGTAACCACCCGGCGGGGATCTCTTCGCTGATCACTTGGTTGGTTGCGGGATTACCGTCGCACCCCCACACCCATCAGGTCCAGCGAATCTTTTCGACGTATTAGTGAAGCTGAGCTGAATGGTTGGCCAGTGCGGCCCGCACCTCTCCCGCGTCCGCGTCGTCCGCGGCCCACGCCACGTACCCGTCGGGACGCACCAGGACGGTCGTACGCCGGCCGCTCGCCCACTGCGCCGCGACCGCGCGCCCCGCATCGCACTCCTCGCCCTGCGGAGTGATCAGCACGAACCTGCCCTCGCGCAGGGCCTCGTACAGCCGCCCCTCCTTGAGCGCGACGTCCGGAGCGCGGCGACCGGTCAGGCGGTGGGCACCCTTCGGGGCGGGGTAGCGGTAGCCGATGCCGGTGATCCGGCCGATCGCCTTGTCCCGGACCGGGGACAAGGCGCCGATGAGGGACGCGAGCACCGCGCGGCCCGCCCGCGACCACGGCCGCTTGACCATCGCGAGCCGCACGATCCCGCCGCTGCTGCGCAGGACCGCCTTGCCGATGGGGTGCCGCTCGGACTGGTACGTGTCCAACAGGCCCTGCGGCGCACGGCCGTTGACCGCGTCCACCAGCTTCCAGCTCAGGTTCGCCGCGTCCTGCAGCCCGGTGTTCATGCCCTGTGCGCCCGCCGGGGTGTGCACATGCGCGGCGTCACCGGCGAGGAAGACGCGGCCGACCCGGTAGGCGGGCGCCTGGCGCTCGTCGCTGTGAAAGCGGGACATCCAGCGGGCGTCGTGCATGCCGTAGTCACGGCCAAGTGCGAGGCGGGTGATCTCCTTGACCTCTTCGAGGTCGAGGGGCTCGCTGTCGGGGACGTTGTGCGCGCGGTTCCAGCCGATCACGCGGTAGTACCCGTCGGCGAAGGGCGCGATGAAGGCGAAGGCGTCACCGGCGGCGTTCACCGTGAGGACCGACGCGGGCTTCTCGGCGAGCTTCACGTCCGCGAGCACGAGCGAGCGGATGGCGGACTTTCCGGGGAAGGGCAGGCCGATGGCCTTGCGGACCGGGCTGTGCAGTCCGTCCGCGCCGACGACGTACGCGGCCCGGCACTGGCTCGACTCCCCGCCCGGACCCCTGACTTCGAGAGTCACGCCGTCCGCGTCCTGGGCGAGGCCGGTGACCTCGCTCTCGTACCGGAAGTCGACCCCGGCCGCGATCGCCCGGCGCTCCAGGACCCGCTCCACCTCGTACTGCGGCAGGACCAGGAGGTGGTTGTAGCGCGAGGGCAGCTTGTCGAGGCCCACTTCGAGGCGGCCGAAGAGGCGCAGCCGGTCAAGCGTCTTACCCTTGGCCTCCAGCTCGTCGGCGAGGCCGCGCGCGTCGAGCTGTTCGAGGGTGCGGGCGTGCAGCACCAGGGCGCGCGAGAGGTTGCTGATCTCGTGCGGCCGCTTCTCCAGCAGGGTCACGGGAACGCCCGCGGCGGCCAGGTCCCCGGCGAGCAGCAGCCCGGTGGGCCCGGAGCCGACGACGATCACAGCGGGGTCGGTGCCGGTCGTGTCCTGGGTTCCGTTCATGACGGCCTCCTCGGCTTCCTTGCGCCAACAACTGTTGGTCAACGCTTGTTGGCTAACGTAGGACCGCCGTCATGGACTGTCAACAGATGTTGGCCTACGCTTGTTGGCATGACCGAAAGCGCACCCGATCCAGCGACCCGGACAACCGCCGAGGAACCCCCGGCGCCACCCCGCCGCTCCGACGCGACCCGTGGCGCGATCCTCGCCGCCGCCCGCGAGCGGTTCGCCGCCGACGGCTATGAACGGGCCACCATCCGCGCCATCGCCAAGGACGCGCGGATCGATCCGTCCATGGTGATGCGCTACTACGGCAACAAGGAAGGCCTGTTCGCCGCGGCCTGCGCCATCGACCTACGGCTTCCCGACCTCGCCGCGGTGCCACGCGAGGGCGTCGGGCGCGCCCTGGTGGCCCACTTCCTGGACGTCTGGGAGACGGACGAGGTGCTGACGGCGATGCTCCGGGTCGGCATCACGAACACGGCGGGCGCCGAGCGCATGCAGGGCATCTTCCGGGACCAGCTCCTGCCGGTCGCGCGCCGCGTCTGCCCCGATCCCGCCGACGCGCCGACGCGGGCCGGGCTCTGCGCCTCGCAGATCCTCGGCATGGCGCTGACCCGCTACGTGCTGCGGTTCCCGCCCGCGGTCGCCCTGTCCGGCGAGGAGATGGCGGACTGGCTGGGGCCGACGGTGCAGCGGTATCTCACGGCCGAGCGGCCATGACACACGTAGGGGCTCTTTGTCGACGTACGCAAAGCATGCGTCGACAAAGAGCCCCTACGGAGAGCTCAGGAAACGAAGTGGCGTCAGCCCTTCTTCACCGGCTTGCGGGACTTGTCACCGACCATGACGAGGCCCGCGATCACCAGGAACAGCACGATGGGCGCCACGACATAGAGGCCGAGCGTGTCGATCACGCTCAGGCCGGGACCCGGGTCGTCACCGTCGTCGCGCGTGAGCGCGAGCGCGGGGGACGACATGAGCAGCATCATCAGCGTCGTACCGGAAGCCAGGGCGCCGGCGCGCAGGGCGTTCTTCTTGTCCACGGTGCCAACGTAGCGAACTGTTAAACGGGCCGCGCGCCCGGGGGTGCCGTACGGGTCCTTTCGCGTGGACGGAAAACATCCATGCGTGTACGGAACACATCCATGAACGCGTGGAGCCGCGGGGAGGCGGCGAGTTCCTCCAGGGTGACGGGGCGTCCGGCGGCGTCGGCGATCGGCAGCCGCCAGTTCGGATACTGGTCCCAGGTGCCGGGGAGGTTCTGCGGGCGGCGGTCGCCGACCGCGTCCGGCAGCCATACGCCGATCATGCGGGCCGGTGTGGCGAGCAGGAAGCGGTGGACGGCGCGGATCTCCTCCTGCTCGTGTCCGCCGCCGCCGGGCAGCATCCCGAGGCGCGAGAGCAGCGCGAGCCACTCCGACACGTCCGCCGCCGCCTCGGCCTGCTCGATGGCCACGGGGCGGGTCAACAGACCGAGCCGGTCGCGGAGTTGGACGTGCTCACCGGTGATGCGGGCCGCCGTGGACGGCAGGTCGTGGGTGGTGGCGGTGGCCAGGCAGTCCGCCCGCCAGCTCTCGGGGGGCAGCGGCCGCCCCGTGCCGGCCCAGTCCCGCTCGAACCAGAGCACGGAGGTGCCGAGCACGCCGCGTCGCTGCAGGGTCTCGCGGACGCCGGGTTCGACGGTGCCGAGGTCCTCGCCGATGACGAGGGCGCCCGCGCGGTGTGCCTCCAGGGCGAGGACGGCGAGCATCGCCTCCGCGTCGTATTGGACATACGTTCCCTCGGTGGGCGCGCGGCCCTCCGGGACCCACCAGAGCCGGAAGAGCCCCATGACGTGGTCGATGCGGATCGCGCCCGCGTGCCGGAGCAGGGCGCGCAGCAAGGCGCGGTACGGGGCGTATCCGGACTCGGCGAGGCGGTCCGGGCGCCAGGGCGGCAGGCCCCAGTCCTGGCCGAGCGCGTTGAACGCGTCGGGCGGGGCGCCGGTCGACGTGCCCGCGGCGAAGTGCCGCCGCTGCGCCCACGCGTCGGCGCCGGACGGGTGCACCCCGACCGCGAGGTCGTGCACGAGGCCGATGTCCATGCCCGCGTCCCGCGCGGCACGCTGCGCGGCGGCGAGCTGGGCGTCGGTGAGCCAGGCGAGCCGGCAGTGGAAGTCCACGCGGTCCATCAACGCGCGGCGGGCGCGCGCGGATTCGGGGGACGCGGGGTCGCGCAGCGGGGCCGGCCAGGCGTGCCAGTCGGGGCCGTGTCGCTCGGCGAGCGCACACCAGGTGGCGTGGTCCTCCAGGTCCTCACCGTGCTCGGCGAGGAAGTCGTTGTAGGCGGCGCGCCGTCCGGGGCCGAGCGGGACCTCGCGGATCAGCTCCAGGGCCCGGACCTTGAGGGCCCAGACGGCGTCGCGGTCGATCAACTGGCCCTGCTGGAGCACGGATTCGCGCAGTGCGGCGGCCTGGCGTGTGAGGTTGGCGGCCAGTTCGCGGGCCTCGCCGTCCAGGTGGGCGTACTCGGGGATGTCCTCGACGCGGAGGTGGACCGGGTCGGGGAAGCGGCGCGAGGACGGGCGGTACGGGGAGGGGTCGGACGGCCCGTCCGACGGCTTCGGCACAGCCGCATGCAAGGGGTTGACCTGCACGAACCCCGCCCGCAGGGACCGCCCGGACCACGCAGCGAGCTCGGCGAGGTCACCGAGGTCGCCCATGCCCCAGGAGCGGCGGGAGAGGAGGGAGTAGAGCTGGACGAGAATTCCGTACGTCTTCTCGCGCGAGGGCGGCAGGCGGTGCGGGGCGGTGATCAGGTGGGCGGTGGCTGTTCGGTTGTCCGGGGTCGTGGCTCGGAGCGTGTGGACGCCCAGTGGCAGGGCGGGCGCCACGCGTGGCTCGCTCTTCCCGCCGCTTCGCGGCGATGCCTCCCGCCCACCCAGCGGCGATACCTCCCGCCCAGCCACCCGATTGCCCCGCGGCGCGTCAGCGAGGTCGGAGCGGTCCGCATCCGGCAGCGGCATCTCCCACTCCAGCCGCTCCCCCTCCTCCGTCTCCACGCACACCCGCGTGCCCGGCGGCAGCCCGGCCCAGGGCGGCGGGGTCTCGGGGTCGCCGCCCTGCCACGCCACCACCGTCGGCGGCAGCAGGCGGGCGCTCAGCTCCGTCTCGCGGGCCGTGAGGGCGCGGCGCACCGCCTCGGGGGTGCTCGCGTCCACGTCGAGGGCGGCCAGGGCGGCGATCACCGCGGCGTCGCTGGCCGGAACGGTGCGGTCCGGAGACGGGGAGTAAGAAGTCGCCACGCCGTGCAGGGCGGCAAGGCGCGGAAGTCCGGTGAGGCCGGTGGGGCCGCAGGGCCCGTCGGCAGGCCCGCTGTCGGGGCCGGTCGCTCCGGGTGGGGCCACCTAGACCCCCATGTAGTCCAGGTGCGACGCGGTGCCGATGGAGGTCGGCTCGCTGGTCAGCGGGGCGGCGTCGGCGAGCGGAGGCTCGCTGGTCAGGGGTGCTGCGTCGGCCAGCGGGGGCTCGCTGGTCAGGGGCGGCTCAAGGAAGCCGCAGGAGCAGGATCCGTCGAGACCCGAGTCGGGGTCGGACACCTGTTTGGAAAGAGCGGAGAGAAGGAGGTTCGCGGAAGCAGGCACGTAAGGCTCCATTGTCAGGGGACAGGACGGGTCTTCGGCAGCAGCCCTACCCAATGCGCGGGCTCGCAGACATATCCGTTGTATGAACGTGCGCGTGCTCACATTCGTTTCCCCGAGTGGGGGTTCGGACGCAAGATCTTCCTTCTCCTTCCGCCTCCTTCCGCGCACCCTCCACCGCCCGTCCGTTCGCGGATCCGGGGGCAAGCATTCCAGCCCCCACGGCGTTCGACGGGGAACTCGCCGATCCCCCACGGAGATCTCACACGGAAGAAAACCCCCACAACACCCACGCCCGTTGACACCCCCACCACGCGAGTGGTGGGCTCAGTGACACCCTGAGACAACTGACGCACCACACGTGATCAACAGCCGTGATCGACAGCCGTGATCATCAGTACGAAGGACAACGAGGAGAGGGCCGTGCAACTGCGGCGCAGGAAGGGCGCGGCGGCCATCGCCGTCGCCGTCATCGCAGGCGCACTCGGCGGTGCCCCCGGCGCCGTCGCCGCCCCAGGCCTCCCCGGGAAACCCGGCACCCCCGCCACCTCCCCCGACGACGACCGCGAGAGCGACGGCTCCCTCCCCCCGGTCTGGCCGCGTCCCCAGTCGATGACCAAGGCCGGAGCCCCGGTCACCGTCACCGACGAGGTCGTCCTGGCCACCGGCAAGGACCCCGATCCGTACGCCATGGAAGCCCTGCGCACCCTCCTCCACGACGCGGGAGCCAGCAGGATCACCGAGGTCGCGGAGGGCGAGCAGCTCCCGGCGGCCGGCGGGAAGCTCGTCATCCGCGCCGAAGGCACCGGCGCCGAGCAGGCTCTGCGTACGCTCGGCGCCCGCGCCCGGGGTGATCTGCCGTCCGGCGGCTATCGGCTCGCGGTGGGGCGGATCGGCGGCCAGGAGACCATCGCCCTCGCGGGCGCGGGCGATGACGGCCTCTTCCACGGCGTACAGACCCTGCGCCAGCTGATCACCACAAGCACCAACGGCACCAACAGCACGACGAACTCCACCGTCCCCGGCGTCCAGATCCGTGACTGGCCCGGCACCGCGGTCCGCGGCATGACCGAGGGCTTCTACGGCACTCCGTGGACCCGCGAACAGCGCCTGGACCAGCTGGACTTCATGGGCCGCACGAAGCAGAACCGCTATCTCTACGCCCCCGGCGACGACCTCTACCGCCAGGCACGCTGGCGCGAGCCCTACCCCGCGGAGCAGCGCGCCGACTTCCGCGCCCTCGCCGAGCGGGCCAGGGCCAACCACGTGACGCTCGCCTGGGCCGTCGCACCGGGCCAGGCCATGTGCATGTCGTCCGACAAGGACGTCAAGGCCCTGAACCGCAAGATCGACGCGATGTGGGCCCTGGGCGTACGCGCGTTCCAGCTGCAGTTCCAGGACGTCAGCTACAGCGAGTGGCACTGCGACGCGGACGCCGACGCCTTCGGTTCGGGACCGGAGGCCGCCGCGAAGGCCCAGTCGCGCGTCGCCAACGCCGTCTCCGCGCACCTGGCCGAGCGCCACCCCGGGGCGAAGCCGCTCTCGCTGATGCCCACGGAGTACTTCCAGAACGGCTCCACGGAGTACCGCGACGCCATCGCGGCCGAGCTCGACGAACGCGTCGAGGTGGCGTGGACCGGCGTCGGCGTGGTCCCCAAGACCATCACCGGGCGTGAACTGGCGGGCGTGCGCAAGGCGTTCGGCTCGCATCCGCTCGTGACGATGGACAACTACCCCGTCAACGACTTCGCGCAGGACCGTATCTTCCTCGGCCCCTACACCGGCCGCGAGCCCGCCGTGGCCACCGGCTCGGCGGCGCTGCTCGGCAACGCCATGGAGCAGCCGTCGGCCTCCCGCATCCCCCTCTTCACCGCCGCCGACTACGCCTGGAACCCCCGCGCCTACCGTCCGCACGAGTCCTGGCTCGCCGCGATCGACGACCTCTCGGGCGGCGACAGGAAGGCGCGGGGCGCCCTGCGGGCCCTCGCGGGCAATGACGCCTCGTCCGTGCTCGGCGCCGACGAATCGGCGTATCTGCGCCCGCTCATGGACGACTTCTGGCGCGCGCGCACGACGACGGACACCGGCCGCATCGGCAAGTCCGCACAGGCCCTGCGGGATGCCTTCACCGTCATGAAGGAGGCGCCGCGGCGGCTCGCCGACACCGACCTCGACACCGAAGTACGGCCCTGGGTGGAGCAGTTGGCGCGCTATGGGGAGGCCGGCGAGACCGCGGTCGACATGCTGCGCGCGCAGAGCGCCGGGGACGGCGCAGCCGCCTGGCGCGCCTCACGCACCCTGGCCGGGCTCCAGAAGGACCTGAGGGCGGCCCGGGTGACCGTCGGCAAGGGCGTCCTCGCCCCGTTCCTGACGCGGTCGCAGAAGGCGTACGAGACGTGGGCGGGGCTCGACAGCGAGCAGGCGTCGGACCGCGCGACGGTGCGCGTCCCCCGCGCCCGCCCCCTCACGGCGGTGACGGCCCTCACCGACCCCGGCACCAAGGGCAGCGTCGAGGCCCACGTCCCGGGCCAGGGCTGGCGCCGCATCGGGGCCCTGTCCGGCTCGGGCTTCACGGAGGCCAAGCCCAAGGACACCGAAGCCCCCCGCGCCGACGCCGTGCGCGTCACGGTCACCGAGGGCACGGTCCGCCACGTCGTCCCCTGGTACGCCGACTCCCCCGCCGCCCGCTTCTCGCTGGCCCGCGCCGAGGCCGACGCGGAGATCGGCGGCGGCCCGCAGCGGGTCACGGCGAAACTGACGTCCCTGCGCCCCGGTGCGGTGCGGGGCAAGGTCACCGCGAAAGCCCCCAAGGGCATCGAGGTGCGCACCCCGGAGAACTCGACGCTGCCGCGCGGCACGCGGGTGGACGTCCCGGTCGACGTGAGCGTCCCGGCCGGCACGCGCGCCGGAACGTACGAGATCCCGGTCACCTTCGACGGCCAGACCCGCACCCTCTCGATCCGCGCCTACCCGCGCACGGCGGGACCCGACCTGGCGCGCGGCGCGAAGGCGTCGTCATCGGGCGACGAGACGAAGGACTTCCCCGCGTCCGGCGCGAACGACGGCGACCCGGAGACCCGCTGGTCGTCGCCGGCCGAGGACGGCGCCTGGTGGCAGCTGGAGCTCGCGAAGCCGGTCAGGCTCGGCCAGGTCGTCCTGCGCTGGCAGGACGCGTACGCGGCGGGCTACCGCGTGCAGACCTCCGCCGACGGCAGGACCTGGCGCACGGCGGCCACCGTGAAGGACGGCAAGGGCGGCCGCGAGGCGGTCCGCATGGACGCCCGCGACACCCGCTTCATCCGCGTCCAGGGCGACAAGCGGGCCACCCGCTTCGGCTACTCGCTCTGGTCGGTGGAGGCGTATGCCGTGGCCCCGGCCGCCGCTGACTGACGACGGCCGACAGCCACGTACAGGCCCCGTGCGGGCGGCCGCGTACAACAGGGCCCGGATCGCTTCCTAGGCGGAAATGCCATCGATCCGGGCCATCGCGTCGTCCGCGCCGAACGGCTGCAAGTACGGCAGCCAGCGCGGATCCCTGTGCCCGGTCCCGATGATGCGCCACGCGAGGCCCGAGGGCGGCGCGGGCTTGTGGCGCAGGCGCCACCCCAGCTCCAGGAGATGACGGTCCGCCTTGGTGTGGTTGCAGCGGCGGCAGGACGCCACCACGTTCTCCCAGGCGTGCGGGCCGCCACGGCTCTTCGGAATGACGTGGTCGACGCTGGTTGCGACGCCACCGCAGTACATGCACCGACCGCCGTCGCGGGCGAAGAGCGCCCGCCTGGTCAGAGGAACGGGCCCCCTGTAAGGGACCCGGACGAACCGCTTGAGGCGGACCACGCTGGGTGCGGGGACTGTGCGCGTTGCGCTGTGCATGAAGGCGCCGGATTCCTCGAGGCAGAGAGCCTTGTTCTCCAGTACGAGGACGAGCGCGCGGCGGAGCGGTACGACGCCCAGAGGCTCGTACGACGCATTGAGGACCAGGACGTGCGGCACGGATGCCTCCTTGTACGCCGGCGGCGCGTGGCTCGCGCCGGGACGATCTGTAGCCAGTCTCCCCTCATGCCTGGTCCAAGCGCCACCATCAGCTGGTAACGGGCTCGGAGTGTTTTCGACCACACAGGTGCGACACCCTCTTCTTCCCCAGGTGAGCACCGTCTCTCCCTCGAAGATGACAACGATCCACACACAATGCCCCGTTAGTGTGGTGTCTCTGCCCGGCGCATCTCCTGGGCAGGCCGCTATGCCTGGAGGTACCAGCTGTGTTCCTGTCCGTCCTGTCAGCAGCCGGAACGGACCCGGACGACAAGTCGAAGCCGAAGTCCCCGACCCTTGAGGACGCCCAGGAGAGCGCGACGAACGCCGCGAGCTGGGTGGAGCAGAACTGGTCGGCGTGGCTGGGCATCGGGCTCCGCATCCTGCTGATCGTCGCCGTCGCCGTCGTCCTGCGCGTGGTCATCCGGCGCTCGATCACCAAGCTCATCGAGCGCATGAACCGCACGGCGCAGTCCGTGAACGGGACGGCGCTCGGCGGTCTCCTCGTGAACGTGGAGCGCCGCCGCCAGCGCTCGCAGGCCATCGGTTCGGTGCTGCGCTCGGTGGCGTCGTTCCTGATCCTCGGCACCGCCGCGCTCATGATTCTGGGCACATTCCAGATCAACCTCGCCCCGCTGCTCGCTTCGGCGGGTGTCGCGGGCGTGGCGATCGGTTTCGGCGCCAGGAACCTCGTCACGGACTTCCTCTCCGGCGTCTTCATGATCCTGGAGGACCAGTACGGCGTGGGTGACTCGATCGACGCGGGCGTGGCGTCGGGCGAGGTCATCGAGGTCGGCCTGCGCGTGACCAAGCTGCGCGGCGACAACGGCGAGATCTGGTACGTCCGCAACGGCGAGGTCAAGCGCATCGGCAACCTCAGCCAGGGCTGGTCCACGGCGGGCGTGGACGTCACCGTCCGCCCGGACGAGGACCTGGAGAAGGTCAAGGCGAAGCTGGTCGAGGTCGGCGAGTCCATGGCCAAGGACGAGCCGTGGAACGAGCGCCTGTGGGGCCCGGTCGAGGTGCTCGGCCTGGACAGCGTGCTCCTCGACTCGATGGTCGTCCGGGTCTCCGCGAAGACGATGCCGGGCAACGCCCTGAGCGTGGAGCGCGAGCTGCGCTGGCGCATCAAGCAGGCGTTCGACGAGGTCGGCATCCGCATCGTGGGCGGCCTCCCGCTCCAGGCGACGGAGGAGGCGGCAGGCGACCCGTCGGCGGGCGTCGCGGCTCCCTCGGCGTACGCGTCCACGACCTCGCCGCAGTCCCTCGCCGCATCCCCGATCACGCCGCCGCCGAATCTGGCGAAGTAGCTCCCGCCGAGGAGACCCCCCCGGACGCACCCGGTGCAACGGCACGCCCCCGCAGGTAACGAGTTGGTTGCCGCGGGGGCGTTCGCTATTGACGGCCTGTTCAGGCCGGTCGTACGGTCCTCACCAATTGGAAAGTTTCCTAACAGTTAGCGGCCGACCGAGCCGCCCAAAGTAAGGTGACGTCATGGCAGCAGCAGGTAGCACTCCGGGCACGCCCAGCGTCCTGCGCGCCATGAACGACCGGGCCGTACTCGACCTCCTGGTCGCGCACGGGCCCCTCACCCGCACCCGCATCGGTGAGCTGACCGGGCTCTCCAAGCCCACCACCTCGCAGCTTCTCGGGCGGCTCGAAGCGGCCGGGCTCGTGCACACCACCGGCAGCCTCAGCGGCCGTCCTGGGCCCAACGCGCTGCTGTACGAGATCGATCCGGGCGCCGGGCACGTCGCCGCGCTGTCCGCCGATCCCACCGGGATCACCGCTCTCGTCGCCGACATCACCGGCACCGTCCTCGGCCAGGCCCGTGTCGAGGCGGACGCCGTGGCCGAGGATGTGCGCCACCGCACCGCCCAGCTGGTCGCGGAGGCCGTCGACGAGGCGCTGCGCCAGGCGGGGCTCGGCCACGACGACCTGCGGGCCGCCGTCATCGGCACCCCCGGCGCCATCGACCCGCACACCGGTCAGCTGCGCTACGCCCCGCACCTGCCGGGCTGGCACTCGCGGACGCTGCGCGACGATCTCGCCGCCGTCCTCGGCACCCCCGTCGACATCGAGAACGACGTGAACCTCGCCGCCGTCGCCGAGCAGTACGAGGGCGCGGCCCAGGACCACGACAACTACGTGCTCACCTGGGTCGACGACGGTGTCGGAGCCGCCATCGTGCTCGGCGGCACCCTGCTGCGCGGCGCGACCGGCGGCGCGGGCGAGATCGGCTACATGCCGCTGCCGGGAGCCCCGTTGGCGCACGGCGGCCCCGAGGCGACGCGCGGTCCGGACGGGGGCGGCGGCTTCCAGAGCCTGGTCTGCGCCCCGGTCGTACGCCAACTCGCGGATGGCGCCGCCACGTTGACGGACGCCTTCGCCGACGACTCCGTGCTCGACGAGGTAGCCCGGCGCCTCGCCACCGGCATCGCCGCGGTCGTCGCCGTCGTCGACCCCGAACTCGTCGTGCTCTCCGGCTCGGTGGCCCAGGCCGGCGGCGACAAACTGCGCGTACGGGTCGAGGAGGAGCTGACCGGGCTCGCGCTGCCCCGCCCCGACGTCCGTATCAGCGAACTCGACGGCGACCCGATCCTCACCGGCGCCCTGCGCTCGGCCCTCACACAGGCCCGCGACCAGGTCTTCGACACGGCCTGAACCGTCTCCCGCGCACCACCGAAACCGCCCCTCCCCCGTAAAGGAAGTCCGCCATGCCGCGATGGCGCATGCCCATCTGCGCGTCCGCGGCGCTCGCCGCAGCCGGTCTCTTGCTCTCCGGCTGCGCCAACCCGAGCGTCGGCAGCGCGAACGACGACCCGACCGAGCCGGTCACCCTGAAGTTCTGGCACGGCTGGTCGACGCCCGGCGAGGTCAAGGCCGTCAACGACAGCATCGCCCGCTTCGAGAAGCTGCACCCGAACATCGACGTGCAGGCCACCGGCAACGTGTCCGACGAGACCGTCAACCAGGCCCTTCGCGCGGGTGGCGACAAGGCCCCGGACGTGGTGTCGTCCTTCACCACCAACAACGTCGGCCAGTACTGCGACTCCGGGATGTGGGCGGACCTCGACCCGTTCATGAAGAAGACCGGGCTCGACAAGCGCAAGACGTTCCCCAAGACGCTGCTCGACTACACGAGTTACCAGGGCAGCCAGTGCGCCCTGCCGCTGCTCGCGGACGCCTTCGGGATGTACTACAACAAGGACGCCTACAAGAAGGCGGGCATCGAACGGCCGCCCCGCACGATGTCCGAGTTCGAAGAGGTCGCCAAGAAGCTGACCATCCGCGACGGCAAGGACTCGTACAAGCAGGTCGGGTTCATGCCCAACTTCCGCTTCTACCAGAACAGTCCGGACCGGCTCTTCGCGCAGTGGGGTCCCCAGTACTTCGACGCCGACGGTGACGCGCGGCTCACCGACGAGCCGTCGTCGTACAAGTTCTTCAAGACCACACGGCAACTCGCGGAAGCGCAGGGTGGGTTCAACGACCTGGAGCGGTTCCGGATGTCGTTCGGCGACGAGATGTCCAGCCAGAACGCCTTCCTCACCGGCAAGGTCGCCATGCATCTCGACGGTGAGTGGCGCGGTCTGATGCTGGACGAGGCGAAGGCGAAGTTCGACTGGGGCGTGGCCCCGCTGCCCGTGCCGGACGACCAGGCCGACACGTACGGGCGCGGCTTCATCACCGGCACCGTCGCCGGGATCGCGCACAGCAGCAAGCACCAGAACGCGGCGTGGGAACTGGTGCGGTTCCTGACCGCGGACACCGAGCAGGTCGTGAACTTCGCGAACGCCATCCACAACGTGCCCTCCACGTTCGCGGCGCTCAAGTCCCCCGACCTGGACGCCGATCCGACCTTCCGGACCTTCTTCGACATCCTGGAGAACAAGCACAGCAAGGCCCTGCCGCCCTCCGTCAACGGCGGCGCCTACGTCGTCTCCCTGATGGACTTCGCGTACTCCGTGGAGGCCGGGCGCGTCCCCGACCTGCGCAAGGGGCTGAAGAAGCTCGACGAGCAGATCGACGCCGACACCCTCCAGTCGAAGAGCTGAGCTGAGGACCCCGCCATGGCAATGACCCTCTCCAACCCCGCGCGCCGCAGACTGCGCACGCTCGGTTTCCTCTCCCCCTGGCTGGTCGGCTTCAGCGTCTTCTTCGCGTACCCGCTGATCGCCACCGTCTACTTCTCGTTCATGCACTACAACCAGATCAAGGAGCCCACCTTCGTGGGTCTCAGGAACTGGACGTACGTGTTCGAGCAGATGCCCTTGTTCGGCCCGGCCCTGTGGAACACCCTCTGGCTCGTCGTGATCATGGTGGCCCTGCGGGTGGTCTTCGGGCTCTCGCTCGGGCTGCTCATCACGAAGATCAAGTCGGGGGCCGGGTTCTTCCGCACCGCCTTCTACATCCCGTATCTCGCGCCGCCGGTGGCCGCCACCGTCGCCTTCGTCTTCCTGCTCAATCCGGGCTCCGGGCCGGTGAACGAGATCCTCGGTGCGGTCGGGATCTCCGGGCCCAACTGGTTCAACGACCCCGACACCGCCAAGCCCTCGCTGGTACTGCTCTCCCTGTGGGGCATCGGCGACCTGATGGTGATCTTCATGGCCGCGCTGCTCGACGTGCCGAAGGAGCAGTACGAGGCCGCGGAGCTCGACGGCGCGGGCGCGTTCGCCAAGTTCCGTTACGTCACCTGGCCCGCGATCACGCCGATCGTGATGTTCGCGGTGGTCACCGGCGTCGTACAGACCATGCAGTACTACACGCAGGCCCTGGTCGCGGGGAAGGTCGCCTCAGGCGTCAACATCGGGCCCGGCTCGGTGATCCAGCCCGGCTATCCGGACCACTCGACCCTCACGGTCCCCCAGCTCGTCTACCAGATGGGCTTCCAGAACTTCAACACCGGCGCCGCGTGCGTGCTCTCGCTCGTGCTCTTCGCCATCGCCATGGCCGTGACGATGCTCCTGATGCGCAAGCGCTCCGGGCTGCTCTCGGCGGAGGACTGAGGACTCATGACGACCACGACGCTCAGCGCGCCGGCCGCGCCCGCCGGCACCGCCCCGAAGCAGCGCGGCCCCGCCGCCGCCCGTGCCCGCCGCAAGCGGGTCCTGCACTGGATCGCCGTGCACAGTGTCGCGATAGCCGTCGCGCTGCTCTTCGTCCTGCCGTTCGTCTTCGTCTTCCTGACGTCGGTGATGAGCGACTCGCAGGCGATGAGCGGCGACCTGTGGCCCGACTCCTGGCACTGGTCCAACTACAAGGCCGTTTTCGAGACGCCGGGCTTCCTCGACTGGTGGCGCAACTCGCTCATGTACGCGGGCCTCGGCACCCTCTTCACCGTCTGCTCGGCGATCCCGGTGGCGTACGCACTGGCCAAGTTCCGCTTCCGCGGCAGGCGCACCGCGATGCTGCTCGTCATCTCGACGATGATGCTGCCGCCGCAGGTCATCGTGATCCCCATGTACTTGGTCTGGGCCCAGCAGTTCCACCTGTCGGGCACACTGTGGCCGCTGATCATCCCGATGGCGTTCGGCGACGCGTACTCGATCTTCCTCCTTAGGCAGTTCCTCCTGACCATCCCCAAGGAGTACATCGAGTCGGCGAAGGTCGACGGCTGCGGCGAGTTCCGCACCATGATCAAGATCGTCGTGCCGATGGCCAAGCCCGGTATCGCCGCCATCGCGCTCTTCCAGTTCTTCTACTGCTGGAACGACTACTTCGGGCCGCAGATCTACGCCGCCCAGAACCCCGGCGCCTGGACACTGAGTTACGGCCTGGAATCGTTCAAGAGCGCCCACAGCGTCAACTGGAACATGACCATGGCAGCGACCCTGCTCGTCATGGCGCCGGTCATCCTCGTCTTCTTCTTCGCACAAAAGGCCTTCGTCGAAGGCGTCACCCTCACCGGAGTAAAGGGCTGAGAACCGATATGAAGCTCGCAGTGGTCGGCGGAGGGTCGACCTACACACCCGAACTCATCGACGGATTCGCGCGGTTGAGGGACACCCTGCCGATCGAGGAACTCGTCCTCGTCGACCCCGCCGCGGACCGTCTCGACCTCGTCGGGGGCCTGGCACGGCGCATCTTCGCCAAGCAGGGGCATCCCGGCCGCATCGTCACCACCTCCGACGTGGACGCGGGCGTCGCGGACGCCGACGCGGTCCTGCTCCAGCTGCGCGTCGGCGGGCAGGCGGCCCGCCAGCAGGACGAGACCTGGCCCCTGGAGTGCGGCTGCGTCGGCCAGGAGACCACCGGCGCGGGCGGCCTGGCGAAGGCCCTGCGCACCGTGCCCGTCGTCCTGGACATCGCCGAGCGCGTACGGCGTACGAACCCGAACGCGTGGATCATCGACTTCACCAACCCGGTGGGCATCGTGACGCGGGCGCTGCTCCAGGCCGGTCACAAGGCCGTCGGCCTGTGCAACGTGGCGATCGGCTTCCAGCGGAAGTTCGCCCGGCTGCTCGACGTCTCACCGGGCGAGGTCCACCTGGATCACGTGGGGCTCAACCACCTGACGTGGGAGACAGGCGTACGTCTGGGAGGTCCGGGCGGCGAGGACATCCTGCCCAGGCTCCTGGCCGAGCACGGGGACGCGGTCGCCGCCGACCTGCGCATGCCGCGCGAGATCGTCGACCGGCTCGGCGTGGTGCCCTCGTACTACCTGCGGTACTTCTACCAGCACGACGCGGTGGTCGACGAGCTGCGGACCAAGCCATCGCGCGCCGCCGAAGTGGCCGCGATGGAGCGTGAGTTGCTGGAGATGTACGGCGACCCGACGCTCGACGAGAAGCCGGAGCTGCTCGCCAAGCGCGGCGGCGCCTTCTACTCGGAGGCGGCCGTCGACCTCGCGGCCTCGCTGCTCGGCAACGGCGGCAGCCCCCACCAGGTGGTGAACACCGTCAACAACGGCACGCTGCCGTTCCTGCCGGACGACGCGGTCATCGAGGTGCAGGCCACGGTCGACGGCAAGGGCGCCCAGCCGCTGCCCGTACCGAAGCTCGACCCGCTGTACGCGGGCCTCATCGCGAACGTCACCGGCTACGAGGACCTGGCGCTCCGGGCGGCGCTGCACGGTGGCCGCGACCGCGTCTTCAAGGCGCTGCTCGCCCACCCGCTGGTCGGCCAGTACGCGTACGCGGAAGCGCTCACCGACCGGCTCATCGCGCACAACCGGGAGCACCTGGCGTGGGCGTAGGCATGAGCGTGCTCGCGATCGACGCGGGCAACAGCAAGACCGACGTCGCGGTGGTCGCGGCCGACGGCAGAGTCGTCGGCTCGGCACGCGGCGGCGGGTTCCAGCCGCCGCAGGTCGGCGTCGAGGCCGCGGTGGACGTGCTTCAGGATGCGGTGACGCGCGCGCTCGCCGAGGCGGGCACCGACTCCGTCGGGCATGTGTCCGCCTGTCTCGCCAACGCCGATCTCCCGGTCGAGGAGCGGGAGTTGGGCCTCGCGCTGCGGCGGCGCGCGTGGGGCGCTTCGGTCGACGTGCGCAACGACACCTTCGCCATCCTGCGGGCCGGGCTCCTGGAGGACGCCGAGCCGCGGGGCGTCGCCGTGGTGTGCGGCGCGGGCATCAACTGCGTGGGCATGCTGCCCGACGGGCGCACCGCGCGCTTCCCCGCCATCGGCCGGATCTCCGGCGACTGGGGCGGCGGTGGCGGCCTCGCCGAGGAGGCGCTCTGGTACGCGGCGCGGGCGGAGGACGGCCGCGGCGATGCGACCGCGCTGCGCGACGCACTGCCCGCGCACTTCGGCCTGTCCTCCATGTACGCGCTGATCGAGGCGCTGCACCTGGGCTCCATCGCGCCCGTACGGCGGCACGAGTTGACGCCGGTGCTCTTCGCCACGGCGGCGGCGGGCGACCCGGTCGCACGCTCGCTGGTGGACCGGATGGCCGACGAGGTCGTCGCCATGTCGACCGTGGCACTCGACCGCCTCGGCCTGCTCGGCGAGGAGGCCCCGGTGCTGCTCGGCGGCAGCGTCCTGGCCGCCCGGCATCCGCAACTGGACGACCGCGTGCGGGCGTTGCTGGCCGAGCGGGCGCCCAAGGCGGTGGCCAGGGTGGTCGTCGCGCGTCCCGTGCTCGGCGCGGCGCTGCTCGGCCTTGACCAGGTGGGGGCGCCGACCGAGGTGCACGCGCGCGTGCGGGGGCACTACGAGAGTGGCGTGGGAGCCTGAGGCGGCCGAGTTCATGGGCCCGGCAGGGAACCGATCCGCACTGGATCGCGTATTCAAGGGCAGGGGTGGTGCGCGATCTTCGCATGATCCGGGCAGGCTTTCGCTGATCCGGGCAGGCTTCGCATGATCCGTACAGGTCTCCGGGCGCAGTGATCAGAACAAGATCCAGTCAAGACCTGTGCGGATGTCGGTCCCTACGGCGATACTTGCCGCCGTGCACTTCTTCCCGCACCGCGCACGCCGGGCGGAAGTGAACGTCCGATGACCAAGGGGGAGGTCGAGGTCGAGGTGACATACCCGCCGAACGGCAGCGCCGCGCCGCCGGGACAGGCCGCGCCGGCGATGCCCGTCGTCCCGCCGCAGGCAGGGCCGGACTCCGCGGTATCCGCGCAGGCCGTGCCGGGCGCCGCACCCCGCCGCCCCGCGTGGATCGAGGGCCGGGACCGGCTGCGCGCGGCGGCGACGACGGAGCCGGGCAGGCTGCGAATCATCGGCGCCGTCCTCGCGCTGCTCGTCGTGGCGTTCGGCGCCGTCACCACCTGGCAGATGTCCGACCGTTCGGCCGCCGCCGACAGCGTCCTGAACCGCAGCCAGCCGCTGAGCGACGACGCGGCGGCCATCTACCGCTCCCTCGCCGACGCCAACACCGCCGCGTCCAGCGGCTTCCTCGCGGGCGGCCAGGAACCGGCCGAGGTACGCGACCGGTACAAGGCGGACATCGAGCGGGCCTCCGAGAAACTGGCGAACGCCGCGTCGAACGCGGGCTCGGGATCATCGGCCGCCGCTTCGGTGAGCAAGCTGAACAAGCTCCTGCCGGAGTACACCGGCCTGATCGAGCGCGCCCGCGCGAGCAACCGCCAGGGCCTGCCCCTGGGCGGCGCCTACCTGCGGTACGCGAACGACAAGATGCAGACCCAGATGCTCCCGGCCGCCGAGCAGCTGTACACCGCGGAGAAGCAGCGGCTGGGCAGGGACTACGACGACGCGAAGCCGTATCCCTGGCCGGCCATCGCCCTCGGCCTGCTCGCGCTCGGCGCCCTGTTCTGGGCCCAGCGCCGCAACTACCGCCGTACGAACCGGGTGTTCAACCACGGTCTGGTCGCCGCGACCACCGCCTCCGCCGTCGTCCTGCTCTGGCTGGTCGCGGGGCACACCTTCGCGCGCTCGGGACTCAACGACTCGTACGACAACGGCGTGAAGTCCCTGAACGTCCTGAACGACGCCCGCATCAGCTCGCTCAAGGCCCGCAGCAACGAGAACCTCACGCTGGTCAGCCGGGGCGCGGAGACCGTCGAGGTGGGCGCGGCGAAGGAGATCAAGGACAAGTTCGACGTCGCCTACCAGTCGCAGATGAAGCAGCTCGGCAGCGCCGACAGCGGGCTGCTCGGCAAGGCCGTGGCCGTGGCCGACAACGCCGCGGGCGAGAACCCCGTCAAAGAGGCCGCGAAGAACGTGTCGGTCTGGAAGGACCGGCACAAGACCGCGCGGGACAGCGACGACGCGGGTGACTACAACGGCGCGCTCGCCAAGGTCGTCGGCGACAAGGAGGACGAGCCCACCGGCGAGTGCTTCGACAACGTCGACGAGGCGCTCGACGACGCGCTGAAGCACGAGCGGAACGAATTCGAGCTGGCGGCCAAGGACGGCAAGGGAGCGATGAGCGGGCTCCCGGTGGGTGCCGCCGTACTCGCCGTGCTCGCCGCCGCCGGCGCCGTGCTCGGCGTCGGGCGCAGGCTGTCGGAGTACAGGTGAGAGGGGGCGAGCGGACGATGCGTACGCGAGGACTGGCGAGGATGCGCGGCTGGGGCGGAGCTGCCGCCATGGCGGTGGCCTGCGCGCTCACGGGCTCCCTCGTGATCGTGCTCCCCGAGGCCGGCGGCGCGGTCAAGTCCGGCCAGGGCGAGGGCCGCGCCTCCCAGGGCTCCGCGGCTGCCGCGCCCGCGCGCGCCGAGGAGTGCGAGACCCCGGAGGAGAGCCTCTCGCCGGACGACAAGGACGGCCCGACGATCGATGCCATCCGCGAGCGCCCGGTGAAGAAGCTCATCGTCGGAGTCGACCAGAACAGCTACCGCTGGGGCTACCGCGACCCGAACAAGAAGACGGCGACGCTCGAAGGCTTCGACATCGACCTCGCGCACAGGATCGCCGAGGAGATCCTCGGCGACCGCGACGCCGTGCTCTTCCGCGCCATCCCCACCAACCAGCGCGTCAAGGCGATACAGAGCGGCCAGGTCGACATGGTGGTGCGGACCATGACGATCACCTGCGACCGCGAGAAGGAAGTCTCCTTCTCCACCGCCTACTTCAAGACCGGTCAGCAGGTGCTCGCCCCCAAGTCCTCGTCCATCACCGGGTTCGACGACTCCCTGGACGGCAAGAAGGTCTGCTCCGCGAAGGGTTCCACGGCCCTCACCAAGCTGGAGGAGCTCAAGAAGGAGGGCCTCGATGCCGACATCGGTACTACGGTCCCGAACCAACTCGACTGCCTGGTAAGGCTCCAGCTCGGTGAGGTCGACGCCGTCGTGACCGACAGCGCGCTCGCCGCGAGCCAGGCCGCGCAGGACCCGACGGTCGAGCTCAAGGGCGACGCACCGCTCAACACGGAGTACTACGGCGTGGCGATGAAGAAGCCGGAGAAGGGCGAGGACGACCTGGTGCGGCGCGTCAACCAAGTCCTTGAGGACTACCGCAAGAGCGGCTGGCAGAAGAGTTACGACCACTGGCTGAAGCCGGCCCTCGGTGAATCGGCGGGACCGCCCGCGCCGAAGTACAGCGACTGAGCCCGACGTGCACAGCAACGCAGAGCGGAGAGGTGATCGATGAGCGTCGCGGGACCCCCCGGTCCTGTGATGGACCGGGACGAGGTGGACCGTGCGCTGGCGCGCCTCGACGCAGAGCACGAGGCGATCGAGACCTCGCTCCTCGCCCTTCAGGATCACGCGGGCCGACGGCTCCTCGAAGGCGCCGGGCTCACCGGCACCACACAGGAGCGCTGGCAGTCCACCGAGCAGCAGATCACCCTGCTGTGGGCGTACTTCGACGCGTACGCAGCCGCCCTGCGCTCGGCGCACGAGGTGCGGGCCCGCAGACGCTGGCCCAGCAGGGACGACCTGGTGGAGCTGACCGAGCTGCTGCGCGGTGAGAGTGTCACCGTCGCCGGCGGCGCCGCCCCCGCGCCGTCGGCCTCGATCACCGGACCCGCCAAGCTCACCGAACGCTTCACGCTCATCGAGCTCGTCTCGCGGATGAACGACCTGTACGCGCACTCGCTCGACATGGTCGTCGCCGCCGACGCGGTCTGGTCCGCGCTGCCCGCCCGCATCGACCTCCTGGCGGCCGAGCTGCAGCGCACCCGGCAGCTCGCCCACTCCGTGGGAGTACGCCCCGGCGAGCACCCCGCGGGTGACGACCTGGAGCGGATCACGGCGGAGCTGACACGCCTGCGCGAGCAGGTGATCTCCGATCCGCTGGCCTTCTGGCAGCCCGCGCGGGGCAGTTCGGCCCCCGGTGGCGGCCGTCCGCACACCGATCGGTACGACCGCGAGGCCCGCGCCCTGGAGGACGTGCGTCGGGAGATCGACGCGGTGCTCACGGTCCGGCAGGACGCCGAGCTGCGCCTCGGCAGGCTCCGTGACGTGCTCTCGCGCGCCGACCGCACGCTGGCCGAGGCACGCTCCGCGCGCGGCGAGGTCCTCGCCAAGATCGCCGCGTCCGAGGTGCCCGCCGTCAGCGGCCCCTCCACCGCGCTGCAGGAGCAGCTCGCGATGGCGTCCGACTACCGCAGGCACGCCCAGTGGCACCGCCTGTCCCCGCTCCTGGAATCCCTGGAGGAGAAGGCCGAGGACGAACTCATGCGGGCCCGCGAGTCGTTGACGGCCGTCACCCAGCCCCTCGCGGTCCGCGCGGAGCTGCGCGGCCGTCTCGACGCGTACAAGGCGAAGGTCGCCCGCCTCGGCCACGCGGAGGACCCGTTCCTGATCGAGCGGTACGACGCGGCGCGCCGGATGCTGTGGAGCGCGCCCTGCGATCTGCGCGTCGCCGAACAGGCGGTGCTTCGTTATCAGCAGGCAGCCGCCGAAGTCCTTGCATCGAGGGTCCCGCAACAGGGCGGTCCCACCGACCGGAGGGGGGAAGCATGAGTGAGCAGCAGAAATGCCAGCGGCCCGGATGCACGGGGTCGTACGAGGACGTGGGCGGCGGCGAGCTGTACTGCGACACCTGCGGTCTGGCCCCGGTCGTCTCGCCGACCGGCCTGGTCTCCTCTCCCCCGACCGGCATCACCGGCGGCGGCAAGGGCTCGGCCAGCAGCAGCTCCCGGTCCAGCTCGCGGTCCTCGTCACGCTCCGCCCGCTCCCAGTCGTCCCGCAGATCGGTCTCGGGCCGCCTCTCGCGCTCGCTGTCCGGCAGTTCGACGTCCCGCTCGGTCTCGGTGCGCAGCTCAGGACCGTCCGCGGGCACGTCCGGCCGCAGCAGGCTCGGCGTGGGCCTGGTGCTCGTGCCCGAGGTGCCGCGCCCCGATCCGCGCCGAGCGGTGCAGGAGAACCCCGAGGTTCCCGAGCGCAAGCGCTTCTGCTCGCGCTCGGACTGCGGGGCGCCGGTGGGCCGTGCGCGCGGGGAGCGTCCTGGCCGCACCGAGGGGTTCTGCACCAAGTGCGGCCACCCGTACTCGTTCGTGCCGAAGCTGAACGCCGGCGACATCGTGCACGGCCAGTACGAGGTCGTGGGCTGTCTGGCGCACGGCGGGCTCGGCTGGGTGTATCTCGCCGTCGACCGCGCGGTCTCCGACCGCTGGGTGGTCCTCAAGGGCCTGCTCGACACGGGCGACCAGGACGCGATGGCCGCCGCGATCTCCGAGCGCCGCTTCCTCGCCGAGATCGAGCACAGCAACATCGTGCGCATCTACAACTTCGTCGAGCACCTCGACCAGCGCACGGGCTCCATGGACGGCTACATCGTCATGGAGTACGTCGGCGGCAAGTCCCTGAAGGAGATCGCCAACGAACGCCGCACGGCGCAGGGCAAGCGCGATCCGCTGCCCGTGGAGCAGGCGTGCGCGTTCGGCATCGAGGCCCTTGAGGCCCTCGGCCATCTGCACAGCCGCAATCTCCTGTACTGCGACTTCAAGGTCGACAACGCGATCCAGACCGAGGACCAGCTCAAGCTGATCGACATGGGCGCGGTCCGCCGCATGGACGACGACGAGTCGGCGATCTACGGCACGGTCGGCTACCAAGGCCCCGAAGTCGCCGAGCTGGGCCCGTCGGTGGCCTCCGACCTGTACACGGTGGCGCGCACCCTGGCCGTGCTCACCTTCGACTTCCAGGGGTACACGAACGTCTTCGTGGATTCCCTGCCGGACCCCGACAACATCGAGGTCTTCCGTACGTACGAGTCGTTCTACCGCCTCCTCGTGCGCGCCACCGACCCGGACCCGGCCCGCAGGTTCGCCTCGGCGCAGGAGATGGCGGAGCAGCTCACGGGCGTCCTGAGGGAGGTCGTGGCCCTCCAGACCGGTCGGCCGCGGCCCGCGCTCTCGACGCTGTTCGGGCCCGAGGTGAAGGTCACGGACACAGAGCTGTTCGCGGAACTGACCGGGGACGTCTCCCAGTTCGGGGTACGGGTACTGCCCGCGGGGCGGCGCACACGGCGCCCCGAACTGACAGCAGGCCAGGGCGCGGGCACGGGCGGCAACGGCTCGCCCGGGGTCCCGCCTCCGGTGCCGCCGGCCGCCCCGCCCGCCCGGATCGTCCGGCCGCTCGACGCCCCCGCGACGGCCCTCGCGCTGCCAGTGCCGCGCGTCGACCCGAACGACCCGAACGCCGGGTTCCTGGCCGGCCTCATGGCCTCCGCGCCCGCCGAGCTGATCACCGCGCTGCGGGCCGCGCCAAGCGACTCCGTGGAGCTGCGGCTGCGCGGACTGCGCGCCCGCCTCGCCATGGGTGAACTGGACGGCGCGGCACAGGCGTTGACGGAGCTCGAGATACAGCATCCGGACGACTGGCGGGTGGTCTGGTACCGCGGGGTGGCCTCGCTGGCGACCGGCGACCACGAGAACGCGGCGCTGTCCTTCGACGCCGTGTACGACGCGTTCCCCGGCGAGCCCGCCCCCAAGCTGGCCCTCGGCGTCTGCGCGGAGGTCCTGGAGCAGCTGGACAACGCGGCCGAGTACTACCGCCTGGTGTGGGCCACCGACCCGAGCTTCGTCAGCGCGGCGTTCGGCCTGGCCCGCGTGCAGCTCGCGTCGGACGACCGGCGCGGTGCCGTGCGGACCCTGGAGTCGGTGCCCGAGGCCTCGATCCACTACACGGCGGCCCGGGTGGCGGCCGTACGGGCGAGGCTGCGGCACCGTATGACGCCGGGCACCGCGCCGTCGCCCGGCGGCCGTCTCGGCGACTTCCTCGACGATCTGACGGCCTCTGCGGGCCAGGTGGAGGCCCTCGCGGGCTTCGGCCTCGACGCGGTGCGCCGCGAGCGACTGTCCACCGAGGTCCTCGGTACCGCGCTGGACTGGGTACTCTCCGGTAGGCACCCTGGTCACGCCTCCGACCCGCCGGCAGCACCCGCTGCACCGGCAGGCGGCTCGCGGACCGTGCTGCTCGGCAGCGACCTCGACGAGCGGGGCCTCCGGTTCGGCCTGGAGCGCTCGTACCGAACGCTTGCCCGGCTCGCACAGGGTGGCGAGGAAAGGATCGAACTGGTGGAGCGGGCCAACCGTTTCCGCCCTCGGACGTGGGTGTGAAGATGTCGCAGATGCACCAGCAGACTGCCGGGGCAGGTTCCACGTGCCCCGGCTGCGAAGAGCCGCTGGAATCGGGTGACCTGTTCTGCGGGGCGTGCGGGTACGACCTGTCGGCGCAGCCGGCCGGGTCGGACGACCGTCCCACCGTCGCGATGAACGGCTCGTCGGCCGCGCCACCGCCGGACGCGTCGTCACAGTGGCCCATCGCCCCGGACGTGGACAGCTCCGACATGCCGGTGCCCGCGCACCTGCCCACAGACCTGCCGGTCACGGAGTCGTCGGGCGGCGAGCTCTCCCCGAACGCGGACGCACGGGCCGCGCAGGGCGCGAGGGAGGTGCGCACCGACGCCCCTGCCGCGCGCCCCGCCGAGCCGGACGAGTACCCCCTGCCCGCTCCCGGCGCCCCGGCCCCGGAGCCCGCCGACCCGCGTACGGCCCTGCCCGACCCCACGCCGCCCGCGGGCACCAAGCTCTGCGTGGCGTGCCGTTCGGGCCGGGTGGACCCGGACGGCTACTGCGAGAACTGCGGGCACGCGCAGCCGCGCGAGCGCGACCACATGGAGCAGGAACTCGACGCGGTCGCCGCGGTCAGCGACCGGGGCCTTCGCCACCACCGCAACGAGGACGCGTTCGCCATCTCGTCGACCGCGCTGCCGGACGGTTCCCCCGCCGTCGTCGCGATCGTCTGCGACGGTGTCTCGTCCGCGACCCGCCCCGACGAGGCCTCGCTCGCCGCCTCCCGCGCGGCCAACGAATCGCTGCTCGCCGCCCTGCCGCGCGGCACGCACCCGCAGCAGGCCATGCACGACGCGATCCTCGCGGCGTCCGACGCCGTCAACGCCCTTGCCGCGGAGCCCACTGGGGCCAGGGAGCACTCCCCGCACCAGAACGCCCCCGCGTGCACCATCGTCGGCTCGATCGTCGCCGGTGGTCTGCTCGTCGTCGGCTGGGTCGGCGACAGCCGCGCCTACTGGGTCCCCGACGACCGCAGTGGTCCTGCGGCCCGCCTCACCGAGGACGACTCGTGGGCGGCGCAGATGGTGGCCGCGGGTCTGATGAACGAGGCGGAGGCGTACGCCGACGAGCGCGCGCACGCCATCACGGGCTGGCTCGGCGCCGACGCGTACGAACTGGAGCCGCACACCGCTTCCTTCAAGCCGGACCGTGCGGGTGTAGTGGTGGTGTGCACGGACGGGCTGTGGAACTACGCGGAAGCGGTGGACGAGATGGCACGCGCCGTACCCGCCGATTCCGCCGAGCGCCCGCTGCACAGCGCCCAGGTCCTGGTCGGCCACGCGCTGGACGGCGGTGGCCACGACAACGTAACAGTGGCGATTGTGCCGTTCCGTGTCGTGCCGCAAGGGGCAGGATCGGCCTAGTGGAAGCCCCCGCTGGAGGGGGCCGCCCATGCGCACTTGTCACCCACCGGCTTGGGGAAGCCGGTGGGAACGTATAGGGGGAGCAGGGATCCATGGCCAATTTCTCGAAGTCGAACGTGCCGCAGTTCTCGGTCGACGTGTACCAGAACGAGTACCTCCCGGAGGGCGGCCGCGAGGTCAACGCGATCGCCACGGTGACCTCGACCGGCGGCGGCACGGTGGGGTCCGCGGTGAGCGCCCCGCACCTCTACTCGGCGGGCCAGACCCCGGACGCGGCCGTGGCGATCATGGTCGACTGTTCCGGCTCGATGGACTACCCGCCCACGAAGATGCGCGGCGCCCGTGACGCCACGGCCGCCGCCATCGACGCCGTACGTGACGGAGTCCACTTCGCGGTGATCGGCGGCACCCATGTCGCCAAGGAGATCTATCCCGGCAACGGCCGCCTGGCGGTCGCGGGCCCCGAGACCCGGGAGCAGGCCAAGCAGGCCCTGCGCAAGCTCAGCGCGGGCGGCGGTACGGCGATCGGCACCTGGCTGCGCCTTGCCGACCGGCTCCTGTCCTCGGCCGACGTCTCCATACGGCACGGAATCGTGCTGACGGACGGCCGCAACGAACACGAGTCACCTGAGGATCTGCAGGCCTCACTCGACGCCTGCGCGGGCCGCTTCACCTGCGACGCCCGCGGTGTGGGCACCGACTGGGAGGTCAAGGAGGTCACCGGCATCGCCTCGGCGCTGCTCGGGACCGCGGACATCGTCGCCGACCCCTCGGGGCTCTCCGCCGACTTCACGCAGATGATGGAGGCGGCGATGGGCAAGGAGGTCGCCGACGTCAGCCTGCGGCTGTGGACACCGCTGGGCGCGGAGATCAAGTTCGTCAAGCAAGTGGCGCCCACGGTCGAGGAGTTGACCGACCGTCGTACGGAGGCCGGACCGCGCGCCGGCGACTATCCCACCGGGTCCTGGGGCGACGAGTCCCGCGATTACCACATCTGCGTCGAGGTGCCGAACGCCGAGCTCGGCCAGGAGATGCTCGCGGCCCGTGTCTCGCTGATCGTGCCGCAGCCGGACGGCAGCGCCCAGACGCTCTCGCAGGGGCTCGTGCGGGCCGTGTGGACGGATGACATGTCCGCTTCGACGTCGATCAACCCGCAGGTGGCGCACTACACGGGCCAGGCGGAACTGGCCCAGGTGATCCAGCAGGGCCTCGACGCACGCAAGTCGGGAGATATGGACGGAGCGACGGCGAAACTGGGCCGTGCCGTCCAGCTCGCCAGCGCATCGGGCAACGAGGACACCGCGAAGCTGCTTTCGAAGGTGGTGGACGTGGTCGACGCCGTGGCAGGTACTGTTCGATTGAAGGCGAGGGTTACCGAGGCCGACGAGATGACTCTCGAGACGCGGTCCACGAAGACCGTTCGCGTGAAGAAGTAGCACCGCTCACAACAGCACCGCCCGAAATCATCAGTAGCCCCACAGCAGCACGTACGGCCCTCAGGGCCGGAGAAGGAGAGGGGGAAGCGCCGACATGCCGACCTGCCCGAACGGACACCAGTCGGGTTCCGACGACTGGTGCGAGGTCTGCGGTCACCGCATGGCCGGTGCCGTACCGCCGCCTCCCCCGCCGCCCCCGGGCGCGCCCGGTTACGGCTATCCGCCGCCGCCCGGCCCCGGCCAGGACTCCGGGTACGGATATCCCCAGCAGAACCAGGGACGCCCGCACCTGTCGTCCGTGCCGGACCAGGCCGCCGAGCCCGAGCTCTGCCCGCAGTGCCGCACGCCCCGCGAGGCGAACGCGCCGTTCTGCGAGGAGTGCCGCTGGAACTTCCTGACGAACACGGCGACCTCGTACACCCCGGCAGCCCCGCACCCGCCGAACCCGGCCCAGCAGTTCCAGCAGCCGCCCGGCCGCCAGCCCCACGGCACCCAGCCCGGCCAGGACCCGTTCGGCTACCAGGGCTCGCGGCCCTCGCAGATGAACAGGCCCGCCGAGCCGATCCCGCCGTTCGGCAACGGCAACCCGTCCGGTCAGGTGCCTCCGCCGTACGGCGGCGAAGCGCCCCCGCCGCCCTACAGCGGCGATCCGTCGGGCCCGCCCCCGCCGCCCTACAGCGGTGACCCGTCGGGCCCGCCCCCGCAGGCGTTCCAGCAGCAGGGTCCGCCGGCTCCGCCCGCGTTCCCGCAGGAGACGGGGACTCCGCCGCCTCCCGGCCCGGGTCCCTCGGGTCCCGGCGGTCCGTCCTTCGGCGGCGGTGGCGACGACTGGGTGCTCCCGCCGCCCTCGACGTCCGCTCCGGGTCCCGGCGCACCGCAGGCTCCCGAGCAGGGCGAGTGGGGCCACCAGCAGCCGGGGCAGCAGCAGCCTCAGCAGACGCAGGCGCCGCAGGGCCCTCCCGGCTATCAGGCGGTGCCGGGGCCGAGCACCGGCACGGTCTCCTGGTCGGCGACGATCGGTCCCGACCGTGAGTACTTCATGGCGATGATGCACCGCAGCGGTCCCGAGGCGTCGGGCCTCAACCTGCCGGCGTACTCACCCGAGCAGCAGCGCCCGCTGGCCGGCAACCAGATCACCATCGGCCGTCGCAGGCACTCCACCGGCGACACCCCGGACATCGATCTCTCGGTGCCGCCGGAGGACCCGGGCGTATCGCACCAGCACGCGGTCCTGGTCCAGCAGCCGGACGGCAGCTGGGCGGTCGTCGACCAGAACTCGACCAACGGCACCACGGTCAACAACGGCGAGGAGCCCATCCAGCCGTTCGTCCCGGTACCGCTCCAGGACGGCGACCGGGTGCATGTGGGCGCCTGGACGACGATCACCATCCGGCACAGCTGAGCGGCTGATGCCGCGGGCTCACGCGAGTGGCCAGGCGTACGGCCCTTCGGGGTCATCCAGCCAGGCCCACTCGTGCGGCCCGCTGACGGAGATCCCGAACCGCTCGCGCACCGGCCGGTCCTCGCGCTGCCACAGGGCGAGGGCCTCGTAAGGATCGAGGCTCCCGGCGGTCAGTTCGAGCAGGAAGCGGAAGAGCTCGTTCTGCAGGGCCCTGCGCGGCAGCCCCCCGAGGTGCTGCTCGTGCGGGGCCCTTCTGCTGCCTCCGCGCAGCGGCACGAAGTACGCGGGGGTGTGCAGGAAGCGGCCCTCGGCATGCTGGGCGTCCCGCACCGTCAGCGCGATGAGCCCGGTGGCGAGCGGGGCCAGGATGCGGGCGCCGGGACGGCACTGGGCGAGCCAGGGGCGCGGCACGGAGGTCAGGGTGCAGGTCGCGATGATCCGGTCGTAGGGAGCGCGCTCGGGGCAGCCCACGCTGCCGTCGCCGGTGACGACGGCGGGGTGGTACCCAGCGGCCGTCAGATGCCGCCGTGCGGACTCGGTGATCTCCGGGTCGAGATCGACGGTGGTGACGTGCTCCTCGCCGACCCGGTGGGACAGGAGGGCCGCGTTGTAGCCGGTGCCCGCGCCGATCTCCAGGACGTCGCAGTCGCCGTCCCGCAGGTCGAGCTCCTCCAGCATCTTCGCCATCAGGGAGGGCTGGCTGCTGGACGAGAGCAGGTCTCCGTCGCGTACGCGGGTGGCAAGCGGGGCGTCCGCGTAGGCACCGCGCAGCCAGCGTGCCCGGCGTGCGGGGTCGAGGTCCTCGCCCCAGAGGCGTTCGTGACCGCCTCCGGATGACGTGACGTAGTAGTACGGCACGAAGAGGTGCCGCGGGACGTTCTCGAACGCCGCGCGCAGGCCGGGGTCCCGTGTCCAGGCACCGCTCGCCTCGATCTCGCGCACCAGGGCGGACGCGGCCTCCGCGGCGAGGAGTGGGTCGACTGTGGGTCCCATACAGCCACTGTGCTGCGCTATGGCTCGCGATGCGAGCGGCGAAACGTACCGATCCGGCGGAGGTAGGTCCTAAGTCTTCCGTCCTCGGTCGGCACGTCTGAGACCATGGACGGTGTGAAAGAGATCCCGCACGGCACGCTTCAGGAGCAGACCTTCTACGAACAGGTCGGCGGCGAGGAGACCTTCCGGCGCCTGGTGCACTTCTTCTACCAGGGGGTCGCGGAGGACCCGCTGCTGCGACCGATGTACCCCGAGGAGGACCTGGGCCCGGCCGAGGAGCGCCTGGCGCTGTTCCTGATGCAGTACTGGGGCGGCCCTCGCACGTACAGCGACGACCGCGGCCACCCCCGGCTTCGGATGCGGCACGCCCCGTTCACCGTCGACAGGGCCGCGCACGACGCGTGGTTGAAGCACATGCGGACCGCCGTCGACGAGCTGAAGCTCTCCGAGGAGCACGAGCGGACCCTGTGGAACTACCTGACGTACGCGGCGGCGTCCATGGTGAACTCCGAGGGCTGACGGTCCGCGGCGCTCTTCCGGTGGCGGTGGTGGCGGTAGCGGTGGCCCGGCCTCTAGGCCGGCGTCACCGAGAGGCCGCCGACTCCCGCGCGGCGCACGGCGATCGAGCCGTAGTTCGTGCGCAGTCGCAGCCACGGTCCTGACGACAGCAGGGTGAGCGAGTCCCCCCGCAGGAACCCCAGGGCCTGCGCGGCATGCGCGGCCCGCACGGGCAGGCCCGTGTCCCCGATGGTCCTGGACCAGATCTCCCGGCCCAGCTGATCGAGTTCCGCCCGGACCCGCCGCTCCTGCGGCAACTCCTCGACCCGGGACTTGAATTCGGCGACCGCGGCCGCGACGAGGCCGCGCACCGCGTCAGCCGGCGGGAGCCCGCTCTCCGGCTGCCAGCCGCCGCGCGGGGGAAGAACTCCGGCCCACGGCGGCCCGGTGACGGCCTGCGGCACGAGAGCCGTCCCCGCCGTCTCGACGGACTCCGCCGACTCCCCCACGAATTCCAGGAGTTCACCGGCGGAGACGGTGACGTCGAGCGAGGATTCGAGCCCGTGCTCGTACGGCTTCGCGAGCCGCGCCGTACGGATGGCGAGCACTTCGAACGACGGCGGCCTGCCGAACACGGCGAGCGTGTCGCCCGCCGCCTGCAGCCGGACCGCCGCGGCCTTGTCGTAGTGGATGAGCCGGGCCAGGAAGGCGGCGAGATCCCCCGCCTCCCCGGCGTCGGCGAAGTGCAGCTGCGCCGTCATGCGACGAGCGCCTCCGGACCGTCATCGGCTGCGTCGTCCATGAAGGTCAGGAGCACGGCCTTCTCCTCGGCGGTGATCCGCCGCGGCCGCTGCGCCTCCAGGTCGAAGGGCACGACGATCGTCGTCGCCCGCACGTACACCTGCTCGGGGTCCTTGACCTCGTACGAGATGGTGAGCGAGGCAGCGCCTATCTTCGTCACCCACGACTCGATGGTCACCGGCGAGTGCCGGTGGACCAACGGCCGTACATAGTCGATCTCATGACGGGCCACGACGGACCCGCCCGAGAACGACGGGCTGCCGTCCCCCGGTGCGAGCCGGAACATGAAGTCGATCCGCGCTTCTTCCAAGTACCGCAGGAAGACGGCGTTGTTGACGTGCCCGAAGGCATCCATGTCCGACCACCGGAGGGGGCAGCTGTAGATATGCCGACTCATGTCAGTCTCAGCCTCGGGTGAGCTTCTTGTAGGTGGCACGGTGCGGACGGGTCGCGTCCGCACCGAGGCGCTCGACCTTGTTCTTCTCGTACGACTCGAAGTTGCCCTCGAACCAGTACCACTTGGAGTCACCCTCGTAGGCGAGGATGTGCGTGGCGACTCGGTCGAGGAACCACCGGTCGTGGGAGATGACCACGGCCGCACCGGGGAACTCGAGCAGCGCGTTCTCGAGCGACGACAGGGTCTCGACGTCGAGGTCGTTCGTCGGTTCGTCGAGGAGGAGCAGGTTGCCGCCCTCCTTGAGGGTCAGCGCCAGGTTGAGGCGGTTGCGCTCACCACCGGAGAGCACGCCGGCCGGCTTCTGCTGGTCCGGACCCTTGAACCCGAAGGCGGAGACGTAGGCCCGCGAGGGCATTTCAACCTGCCCGACATTGATGTAGTCGAGCTCATCGCTCACCACGGCCCAGAGGGTCTTCTTCGGGTCGATGTTGGCGCGGCCCTGGTCGACGTAGCTGACCTTGACCGTGTCACCGATCTTGATCTTGCCGGAGTCCGGCTCCTCAAGGCCCTGGAGCATCTTGAACAGCGTGGTCTTGCCGGCGCCGTTGGGACCGATGATGCCGACGATGCCGTTGCGAGGCAGCGAGAAGCTCAGATCATCAACAAGAACCTTGTCGCCGAAGGCCTTCGAAAGATTCTCGACCTCGACGACGATCGAGCCCAGCCGCGGGCCCGGCGGAATCTGGATCTCCTCGAAGTCCAGCTTCCGCATCTTGTCGGCCTCGGCGGCCATTTCCTCGTAACGGGCAAGGCGGGCCTTGGACTTGGCCTGACGCCCCTTGGCGTTGGACCGCACCCACTCGAGCTCGTCCTTGAGCCGCTTGGCACGCTTCTCGTCCTTGCGGCCCTCGACCTTGAGACGGGTCTGCTTCTTCTCCAGGTAGGTGGAGTAGTTGCCTTCGTAGGCGATGGCGCGACCACGGTCGAGCTCAAGAATCCACTCGGCGACGTTGTCGAGGAAGTACCGGTCGTGAGTGACGGCGATAACGCAACCCGCGTACTTCGCGAGGTGCTGCTCCAACCAGTTCACGGACTCGGCGTCGAGGTGGTTGGTGGGCTCGTCGAGGAGGAGCAGGTCGGGCGCCTCGATGAGGAGCTTGCAGAGCGCGACGCGGCGCTTCTCGCCACCGGAGAGGGTGGTGACGGGCCAGTCGCCGGGCGGGCAGCCGAGCGCGTCCATGGCCTGCTCGAGCTGGGCGTCGAGGTCCCACGCGTTGGCGTGGTCCAGGTCCTCCTGGAGCTTGCCCATCTCTTCCATGAGCGCGTCGGAGTAGTCGGTCGCCATGAGCTCGGCAACCTCGTTGAAGCGCTTGAGCTTGCCCATGATCTCGGCGGCGCCGTCCTGGACGTTCTCCAGCACGGTCTTGCTCTCGTCGAGCTGCGGCTCCTGCATGAGGATGCCGACGCTGTAACCGGGCGAGAGGAACGCGTCACCGTTGGACGGCTGCTCAAGGCCGGCCATGATCTTCAGCACCGTGGACTTACCGGCGCCGTTGGGGCCCACGACACCGATCTTGGCGCCAGGCAGGAAGCTCAGGGTGACGTCATCAAGAATCACCTTGTCGCCGTGCGCCTTGCGCGTCTTGCGCATGGTGTAGATGTACTCAGCCAAGAGAAACCGTCCGGCAATCAGTGAGTGGGCAGATACACCCCATCTTGCCTGACAGCCACCTACCGGGGGAAACCAGTATGGCCGGGGGGCCATGACCTGGACGTTCTCTGACCGCTTGGGTAGTTGGTCTGTCACTGATTGTCGATGCGAGCGGGGTCTGCTACTCGGCTCGGTCCGAGAAGTGGTGCAGCAGGGCGAACGGCGACGACAACGCGGTGCCACTCAGGGTCAGGACATCGGTGTCCACCGCCTCCAGCACTATGGCGATCGCCAAATCCACGGCGTCGACCGGGCCGGTGGCCGTGCCCGCGGTGACGGTCCCGGTCGCCGGTACGTACTGACCCGGCTCCATCGTGACCCGGACGCCCGCTCTCTCCAGAACCTTCGCCCTGCCCAGACCCTCAGCGGAGTAGACATACTCCCGGCTCTCATACGAGATGCGCAGCGCTCGGTCCTCCTTCCGCAGAGCCCGGGCGTTGAACCGCAGCTCTGCGGGCCGGCCGGCGAGGGTGAGCTCCGCCCTGGACAGCGAAGGCTGCCCCGATCTGCGCTTCCCACGGAAGGTCGTGTCCGGGAAAGCGGGACCGCTCAACCGAACGGTGTCCAACCCCTTCTCGAGCGGCCTGTAAAGCGGGCAGCGCTCCACGGTGACGGATCCGAAGTGCCCCACATCCGCTGTGAATCCGGCCTTGGGCGTCGTCTTCTTGGTGCCTGTGCCGGTGCTGTACGGCGTCAGCTCGAACTGCAAGGACTCACTGCTCGTTTCCATGGCGACAGCCGCTCCTTTCCTTCCATGCATCGCTAATCGAATGGATTGAGGGCGCTGCCCAGCTTCTTGGCGCCGTCGGCGAAGTCGCCCGCCTTGTCACCGACCCAGTCGGCTGCCTCACCTGCGCCTTCCTTGATGTCGTCCCAGTGCTCGACGACCTTCAATCCCCCGTAGACGATGCCGGTCCCAACGGCGAGACCGATCGTGACCGGATTAGGTGCGACCATCGCAGCGGTCAGGGTGGCGTTGAACCCGACCTCCGCGTAATTGGCCAAGTAGCCGGCCTTACTCTTCTTCCACTCCTTGCCGTGGTCCATGGTGGCGATGTTGGCCACAGAGAATGCCGTCGCGCCTGCTGACCCTACGATGCCCGCCCCGCGCCACAGCCCCGCGGTCTTCGCTGCCGCTCCGAACCCACCGGCTTTCCCGACCGTCAGGAGGCTGGCTTGTCCCGCGCGCGTGACCGCCTGCCCGGAGTGTGTCAGCCCACCGTACGCGCGAGCCATGTCGTCCGACCCGGCGAAGAAATTGATGGCCTGATTGGGAGTGAAGCCAAGCATTTTGGCGTTCATGAAGCCGCGTGCGCGCAGCTTGTCCCACCCTCCGCCCCAACGGTCGCCAATGAAACCGGAACTAAGGGGAACGTTGGCCACCCTTTGGTACGCCTGACTCCGGGAGGCCATATTGCCGAGCTGTCCGGGAAACCAGCTACCAGGTGCAGCCAACGAGCGTATTGGCGGGTTGTAACTGCCGAGCTTCGTGCCAGCCCAACGCAAAATAGGGTTGCTGCCGGCCGCGGTCCACCGTGTCGCGAGGGCATCCTTCATAGGCCCCAGCTTGCCGGTCTTCACCGCATTGCCCAGTAGCACCTTGGTTCCCGAGAGGCCGCTTGCGGCCACAACCTGGGCTGCGGCCGCGACGTTGAACGCGTCGGATCCGAACTTGATCATCCCGGTGAGGGACTCTTCGTGCGGCTCCAGACCAGGGATCTTCGCCAGCGCGTGCGCCTCAAGCCGTGCGACCCAGTCGCCAAGCTTTTCCCCCGGCTGTCGTGTCAGGTCCTTCGCGTTCGGATCGTCACTCGCTGCTACCGAATTGGCCAGCAGTAGCGTTTCCGGCTTGATCCCTTCGCCCTTGTACTTCTCCAGGTCCTTCATCGTGAACCCGGCCCACAGCAATCCGGCCATCGGGTCGCCGTTCTCCAGGCGCAGGATGGTGGCACGTCTACGCAGGTCCTTGCCCTGGCTGCGGCTCCAGGAGCTCATCGGCTTCAGGGAGGAAAGATGTCCACTTACCCCTAGTTGGGCGGCTCTAGTGAAGGCCTCGTTGAGGCGTTCCTCTACGCCACCGCGCCCGTCCACGAGTTTCGACAGTTGCTCGAGATCCTCGGCATTCGCCGTGCGAAACGTCATTCCCGCCCCCGCCCCTCAGTAGCCGACTTGTCCTCGCCGCCAGCGCCTCAGAATAGGCTGCCGGGGCGGCCAGCGGCTGCCGTAGGAGCATCGAGCCCGGATCGCCCACGCTCCGCGGTCGGCGCCATCCACCATCCTGCACAAACGCTGATGTTCCCTGAACGGTTCCTCTGGGATGCCGGGGGTTTCGGTATCCCCGACCCTTGGGCTCAGAGCCCGCGCCGCACCACTGGTCACCGACTGTCGCCCTTGATCGGCGGCCGGCCGTCATGGACGGCCCGCCAGCCCGCCGCGCCCGCTCCGTCGTTCAGTCCTCCGACGGCTCCGTCGGGTCCTTCTTCTTGCGGAGGAGGAACATCGCTGTTGCGCCGAGTACGACCATGACCACCGCTATTCCGGCGATCATCGGGGTCGCGCTGGAGCCGCCCGTTTCCGCTAGGTCGCCGCTGCCTGTGCCCGTGCCGCCTGCCGATGCCGGGCTCGGGTCGGAGGCCGGCTCTGCCTTGTTGCCGATCGTCCTGCTCTCGGTCTGGCAGTCGAGCACGCCCTTGAAGCGCTTCTCGAAACCGTTCGGGCCCTTGATCGTGAAGTCGTAGGCCTGGTCCTCCTGCAGCGGGATCGTCACCGTTCGCGACGTGCCGGCCTCGATCGTGTGCTTGAGGCCCATGAGGCGGAACGTGAACGGCCGGTCGCCCTTGTTGCTCGCCGTGATGTCCACGCCGTTCTTGGCGCAGTTCTTCTCCGCCGACAGGGCCGGTATCGCACCGTCCTTGGCCCACGTCGCGTTCGCCGTCGCGGAGACCATGGACTCGCTGGAGCCCGCGAGGATCTGCGTCTGGCTCCGGGTCTCGGAGGCGAAGGCCCGGCCGACGGGAACCGTGGTCGACGCCTGGACAGTGAGCGCCGCCGAGCCGTCCGGGGCGTCCTCGGGGACGTCGAAGAACAGCTGGCTGCCATCGGACGCCGAGGTGACGGGCTTGCCGTCCTTGCCGACGACCTTCACTCCGCTCGCCACCGCGTCCGCGGGCGGGGTCACGGACACGGCGTCCGCGTCCGTCCGCACAGTGACCGGACCCACCCGCTCCCCGGCGCGTCCGGAGACCGCGGGCGGGTCGAGGGTCAGCGACGCCTTGGGCTCCGCCGCGCCGCGGGCGCTCTTGTAGAGGTAGTCCGCGAGCTTCTCGGCCTGCGGGTCGACGGCCTCCACCTCGGCGCTGTCCGAGTACCGCCAGATCGCGACCTGGGTGCCGGCCGCCGCCGCCTGCTCGGTGAGCGCACGTGCGCCCGCCTTGTGGGCCAGCGCGGCGAGGTCGTTCACCTGGGGGTAGGAGTTCTGCAGGATCCAGCGGATCCTGCCCGCGTCCTTGTTGCCGTTCAGCGAAGTGCCGCTCCAGGGGGTCTCCTGGTACTCCGCGTCCTTCTGCGTGGGGTTGTGGATGTCGATGCAGTACGTCTGCAGGGTGCCGCCGCCGTCCACGGACATCTCGAAGAGCCCGGCGGGCACCTGCTGGCTGGCCCCGGCGTCACGGACGACGGCCTGGCCGTACGTCTGGAGCCCGCCCAGCGTCGCGAGGGCTCCGCCCCTGTGCTGCGGAGTCTCTTCCGCCGCGGCGGAACCCGCGCCGGCTATCGCACCCGCCGCGAGCGCCCCGGTCGCCAGCGTCACCGCGGCGAGGCGCGCGGCGCCTCGTCTCCCCCGGGAGGGCGCAGAGCACGCGCGGCCCCCCGAGAGGGCAGAGAACGCCGACAACACTGATCGCGCAAAAGACACAGAATTCCCCTCCGGACGGGACCCGTTCACTTCGAGGGGGGTGATCCCGCCAGCAGATCGAAAGGGGCAGACTCGCCTGCCACCTGCGTGGCATCCACTACCAACTGCCCCGTTAGCTACGTTCGGCATCCTAGGGACGCGGCACACCACGACCCCCCGTCCTACCGTTCGATAACCGATCCGACTCGGAATCGTTATCGCCAACAACCTTTCAGAACCGGTCTTATCGACAAATCCATGACACTCATTCGCCGATAAGCCGCACATCGGTCGCCAGCCCCCCCCTGACGACCTCTCACCCCACCGGCTCCGGCTCGGGATCGGGCTCAAGTACCGGCTCGCGCGCCGCCGCTGGGTCCGTCAGTGCCGCGTTCGCCTTGAGCACGCGACGGAACGCCGCCGTCCCGCGCGAGAGATCGTGACCGATGGTCATCGCGTCGATGTCCGCCGACGTCCAGTGCTGGCCGCCCCGCTCCTCGTCGCGCACCTTCAACTTGCCCTGCACGATGACGGGTTCACCGATCGTCAGTGACCCCTGCACGTTCGAACCGAGCGCTCGCCTCGCCCACACCGTGAAGAAGTTGGTGTGCCCGTCGGCCCAGACGTTCTGCACCGCGTCGTAGTACCGCGCCGTCACCGCGAGCCGGAACCGCGCCACCGGCCCGGAGGGCAGTTCCCGGAACACGGGCGTCGTCGCCACGTTCCCCACCACCGTCACCAAGGTCTCGTTCATGCCGAACCCCTCCCTCGTCCACTCCGCTTCCGCCGCCGCGGTGGTCGGTCCCGCGGCTTCGATCTCAGAGTGAACCGGTCGGCACGATCTCGCTGAGCCCTGTGGTCTACCGGCCAGTTGTGGAAAACTCCCTCACCCGAACGGGGCGCCCGGCCGCCCCTCATCACTGACCACCCTCACCACTGACCACCCTCACCCCACCGCCGCCCCCGTCACCCGCACGTACTGCTCCCGCACCTCCAGATACCGCAGCAGCTCAGCCGCCAGCGGATCAAGGACCCTCGCCCGCCCGCACCCGGCGGCCGCCTCCCGCAGCCGTCGTTCCGCGTCCAGGCCGTAGCGTCGCGCGGGGCCCCTCGCCGCCATCCGGCTCCCCCACTCCACGCAGGGACCGCCGACGATGCCGATCAGCATCAACAGCACCGGCACGCCCAGGTTTGGCTCCGCGATCCCGATGATCTGCGCCACCAGCCAGAGCCCGCCCACGATCTGGAGCAACGTCATCGCCGCCTGGGCGAGGACCGCGACCGGCCACCAACCGGGCCGCGGAGGCCTCCCCTCCGGCACCCCGGCCGACACCGTCAGCGCGTCGAGCGCCTCGGGCAGCCCCTCCGCGCCCCGCACAGCCGCCTCCCGCACCGCCTGGCCCCAGGGCTGGGGCAACCCGTAGGCGGCCTCGTCGGCAACCGTGCGCACCGCGTTCTCCACGCGCTGCCGAGCCGTGGCCTCCTCGTCCGGCGGCGTCGGAGCCACGGGCCAGCCGATGCCCCGCGGCGCGCGCTGGGCCTCGTACCAGCGCCACAGCCTCAGCCATGGCGTGCCGCACGCCTTGCCCGCGTTGCGCTGCCAGGCCCGTTCCGCGGCCTGCCCCGCGGCCGCCGCGCCCACCGCGTCCGCGAGCCGGTCGGTGAACTCCTCGCGCGCTTCTTCGCTGAGCCCGATCCACGACCTGCCGCGGCCTCCGTGCCACCCGGCCCCGGCCGCGTACACCGGCCACAGCTCGTCGGCGGTGGCGTCCAGGTCGGCCGCGATCCGCCGGGCGGCGGCGCCGCGCTCCTTGGTGAACTGACCGAGCGTCTCCCGGAGTTCACCGATCCCCTCGCCGGTCAGCGCGGAGAGGGCGAGCACGGTGGCGCCGGGCTCGCCGTGCTCGCCGAGGGCGATGCCGTCCTCGTCGAGCAGTCGCCGTAGATCGTCGAGCACCTGGTCGGCGGCGTCGCCCGGCAGCCGGTCCACCTGGTTGAGCACGACGAACATGACCTCGGCGTGCCCCGCCATGGGCCGCAAGTAGCGCTCGTGGAGCATGGCGTCGGCGTACTTCTCGGGGTCGACGACCCAGATGACCGCGTCGACGAGGGCGAGGATCCGGTCCACGTGCGCGCGGTGCTCCCCGACCGCCGAGTCGTGGTCCGGCAGGTCGATCAGGACGAGGCCTTCCAGCGTGTCCGTGTCCGGGCCCTGCAGCGGGCGTCTGCGCAGCCGCCCCGGGATGCCGAGCCGGTCGAGCAGCGCCGCGGCACCGTCGGTCCAGCTGCAGCCGATGGGGGCCGCCGTGGTCGGCCTGCGGACGCCGGTCTCCGAGATCGTCACCCCGGCCAGGGCGTTGAACAGCGTCGACTTGCCGCTCCCCGTGGCGCCCGCGATGGCGACGACCGTGTGCCTACCGGAGAGCCTGCGCCGGGCGGCTGCCTCATCGAGGACGCGGCCCGCCTCGGCGAGCGTGGCGCTGTCCAGCCGGGTGCGCGAGAGCCCGACGAGCTCACGCAGGGCGTCGAGCCGGGCGCGCAGGGGCCCTTCGTAGGCGGTTGAAATGCCGGACGGAGCTTCGGTCGAAGTGCTGGATGTGCTGGATGTGCTGGATGCCGTACTGGATGACGTACTGGAGAGAGCACCGGATGGCGTAACGGACGGTGCTCCGGACGGGGTCTCCGACGAGGCGGTCGAGGCATACGGGTCGAAGCCACCTCCGGGCCGCCCACCTTCCGAACGGCTCCCCGAGCCGCCGCTCGCCCCTTCGCCCGCTCCCTGGGCGGAGCCCTCGCGCGTGGCGCCGCCGCGTCGCGCGATCAACCCGTCGTCCCAAACACCCTCGGAGTCGCCACGGGCCTCCCCGGCAGCGTCCTCGGGATTCTTCAGACCCTTGCGAGGCTCATCGCGCTCCCGGTCCCGCCCACGCTCCCGCTTCTGCTCGCGATCGCGATCGCGCTCACGTTCGGGCTCGTGCTCACGCTCGGGCTCGCGCTCGGTGTGATCAGTGACAGCAGTCACCGCGGGTCACCTCTCCTTCTGCAGTACGGACAGCGCGGCGATCAGGTCGGCCTGGGGTTCGGGGTTGACGTCGAGGGCGTCGAGAGGTGCGAGGCGTCGCTCGCGCTCCGCGCCCAGGACGTTGTCGATGTACGTGGAGAGCAGGCGTCCGCCCCGGTCCCGCAGCCGGAGCGCTCCGTGGGCGCCGATCCGCTCGGCGAGCGTCTCGCCGGCCGAGCGGCCGCGGTCCCCGCCGAGCAGGGCCGTGGCGAGCAGGGCGGCCACCATCTCGGGGTCCGGGAGGAAGCTCTTCTCGACCCGGTCGAGCCCGCGGACCTCGTCCTCCGCGTACTCCTCCAGGACGCGTCGCCAGCGCCGTACCGCCATCCCGATGCGGTGCTCGGCGCTCTCGGCGCTCTCGATGGACCGGTCACGGTCGCCGAGGCCGGGGGCGGCGGCGGCCGGTTCGCGCCGCCACACCTCGTCGATGCGCTCGTCGGCGGCTGTCACCGCGCACAGCAGGAGCGCCTCCAGGCTCTCGGAGACGGCATCGAGGAGCTCACCGGCGCCGCAGTCCAGGGGGTAGCTGCGCCAGCGCTTCAGCGCGTCGCCCGCGAGGACGGCACCGGCCTGCAGACGCTCCCGCACGCGCGCGTGCTCGTGTCCGTACGCCTCGTCGACGGCCGAGGTGAGCCGCAGAGCGGCCGCGTACTGGATGGCGACGGCGCCCGCGAGCTCCGGGACCCGCACGTTCAGGGACTGGATGACGCCGTGGGCCGTGCGGGCGATGGCCTCTCCGCGGGCCGCGGGCTCCTGGGACCGGTGAGTGAGCCAGGCCCGCAGCGGCGCCACGGCGGTGGCCGGAAGCAGCCCGCCGCCGCGGGTGGACTCGGGCAGCTCGGGCACGGTGAAGCGGGGCACGTCGCCCAGGCCCGCCTTGACGAGCAGCGCCCCGTACTGCCGCGACACCTCGGCCACCAGCTGGTGCGGCACCCGGTCGAGGACGGTGACGAGGGTGGCGTCGTGCTCCTTGGCGGTACGCAACAGGTGCCAGGGCACGGCGTCCGCGTACCGGGACGCGGTGGTCACCATGACCCAGACGTCGGCCGCGGAGATCAGCTCGGCGGCGAGGGTCCGGTTGTCGGCGACGAGGGAGTCGACGTCGGGGGCGTCCAGGAGCGCGAGCCCCTGGGGCAGGGTCTCCGAGGTCTCGATGCGCAGCGCGCGCTCGCCGTCGGGGGTCAGCGGGAGCAGCTCGTCGCTCCCGTCGTCGTCCTCGTCGTTCGTGGCCGAAGGCTCCGGACGGGGCACCCACACGCGCGTGAGGTCGGGCAGTACGCGCATGCCGGCGAACCAGTGATGATCCTCCGGATGGCATACGAGGACCGGCGTCCGCGTCGTCGGGCGCAGCACCCCCGCCTCACTGACCTGCCGGCCGACGAGGGAGTTCATGAGGGTCGACTTGCCCGCCCCGGTGGAACCCCCGATCACGGCGAGCAGCGGCGCTTCGGGGGCCCGCAAGCGGGGCACCAAGTAGTCGTCGAGCTGGGCAAGGAGCTCGTCCCGGTTGGCACGCGCGCGTGGCGCCCCCGGCAAGGGGAGCGGAAAGCGTGCGGCGGCGACACGCTCGCGCAGGGCGGAGAGTGCGTCGAGCAGTTGAGGCCGTACGTCCAAGGTCACCACATGCGAAGAATGCCCAATTTTGGCGGCTTTCTGAAGCATATGGACACCCCTGCGCGCCGATCGGACACATGGGACGGAAGGGGCGACTGGGGCACAGGCATAACGAGTGCACAACACCCGGGGCGCGAGACGCCAAAAGCGATGCGAGATTCGCACCTGCCTGCGATTATCAGGACCGCTTCACTGAACCTCCACATAGTGCCGCGGAGGCGAAGCACCAGGGACACGGACCCGGGAGCCCTATCCTTGTCCCCGGCAAGGTCACGGCTCGTCCCCACCCGGGCTCCAGGCCACCGGCCACCATCCGGCCCCCGTAGCTCAGTGGATAGAGCAGGCGCCTTCTAAGCGCTTGGCCGCAGGTTCGAGTCCTGCCGGGGGCGCTTCAGTCCACCCTTGTTCGGCCCTCCACCTCGGAGGGCCTTTTTGCTGACGGGGCGGCAGCACGGAGCGAGCGGTCCGGTCAGCCTCTGGGGTCGGCGTACAGGGTTTCGATCTCGGTTGCGTATGCCGTCGTCACCGCGTGCCGTTTGATCTTCAGGGACGGGGTGAGCAGGCCGTTCTCCTCGGTGAAATCGCCCTCGACGAGGGTGAACCTGCGGATGGACTCCGCTCGTGAGACCGCCGCGTTGGCGTAGTCCACGGCCTTCTGGACCTCCGCGATCATCTTCGGGTCCCGGCACAGTTCGGCGAGCGGGGTGTCCTTGGGGCGCTTGCGCACGGTGAGCCAGTGTTCGACTGCCTCCGGGTCCAGTGTGACGAGCGCCGCGACGTACGAGCGGTTGTCGCCGACGACACTGGCCGACCGGCGCCCGGCTGCGCAGCCGGTCCTCCAGGATCGCCGGGGAGACGTTCTTGCCGCCGGACGTGACGATGATGTCCTTCTTGCGCCCGGTGATCGTGAGATAGCCGTCCTCGTCGAGCGCCCCCAGATCGCCGGTCGCGAACCACTCGTCCCGCAGCACGGCGTCCGTCGCGTCCGGGTTGTTCCAGTACGACCCGAAGACGATGCCGCCCTTGACGAGCACCTCTCCGTCGTCCGCGATGCGTATGGATGTGCCCGGCACCGGCGTCCCCACCGTGCCGGGGCGGGGCTTCAGCGGTGGCGTGATGGTCGCGGCGGCCGTGGTCTCCGTCAGGCCGTACCCCTCGTAGATGATGATCCCGGCGGCGTAGAAGAAGAGGTTGAGGCGCCGGTCCAGGGGGGAGCCGCCGCTGATCGCGTACCGCAGCCTGCCGCCGACCTCCTTGCGGATGCGGCGGTAGACCAGCAGTTCGTAGAGCGCCCAGCCCAGGTAGAGACCGAGGGAGGGTCCTGGGCCGCGTGTGCCCTTGCCCTTCCCCGCGTCGAGGAACTTGTTCAGGTACGCATCGCCGAACCGCACCGCGATCCCCTCGGCCCGGTCGAAGGACGCGGCTCGCCCGATCTTCTCCGCTGTCGCACGGCCCGTGTCGTGGATCTTCTCGAAGAGGTACGGGACGCCAACGACGAACGTCGGCCTGAACGAGCGCAGCTCGGGCCGCAGTTCGTCCGGCTTGATGCTCGGGCAGTGGCCCAGTTCGATGCGGGCGAGCATGCAGGCGATCTGGATGGTGCGGCCCAGGATGTGGGCGAGGGGCAGGAAGAGGAGCGTGGAGGCGACCTGGCCGGTGATCTCCTTGAAGATGGGGTGCAGCAGATCGACCGTGTTCGCGGCCTCCGCGAGCAGATTGCCGTGGGTGAGGACGCAGCCCTTGGGCTTGCCCGTCGTGCCCGATGTGTAGCAGATGGTGGCGATGGATTCCGGGGTGAGGGCGGCTCTCCTCTTGGCCACCTCCTCGTCGGGCAACTCCCCGCCCTGGGTCGCGAGTTCGAGCAGGGCCCCGTCGTCTACGCAGAGGATGCGCGGCGGCTCGGTGAGGCCCGCGACCGCCGTCTCGGCCGTCGCGACGTTCTCCTCCGTCTCCGCGAGCAGCAGCGTCGCGCCGGAGTCCCGTACGATCCACTCGATCTGTTCCGCCGCCGACGTCGCGTACACGGGCACGCTCTGTCCGCCCGCCGCCCAGATCGCGAAGTCCAGTACGGCCCACTCGTACCGCGTACGGGACATCAGCGCGACCCGGCCGCCCGGCTGGAGACCGGCTGCGATCAACCCCTTGGCCGTGGCCGTGACTTCGTGCGCGAAGGCCGCCGTGGTGACCGGGCGCCACTGGCCGGCCTGCTTGCGGCGCAGGACGATCGCGCCGGGTGCCTCCGCGGCGTTCGTGAAGGGGATGTCGGCGGCGCTGCCCGCGGTGGCCTTCGGCGCGAGCGGGGCGGTGTGCGCCTCGCGCACGGTTCCTTGCTCGTCCCTGACGATCTCCACCGGGGCCCGATCGGCCAGCTCGCTGTGGCGTTGTGCCCGTTTCAGATCCTTGCGTACGCCCATGACGGCTCCCGGCTCGCGGCTCGCGGCTACCTGTCAGCTGCTGACGTGCTGAGGTCGTGCTGAGGTCATGCAGAGGTCATGCAGAGGTGGTGCGGTGCGTACTTACTGAGGGGTCAACTTACTTGAGCGTAGGGAAAGTTCAATGGGGTGGGCGCCGAAGAAATCCGGGCGTGAGCAGCGCGCGTCGGCGACGAGTGCGCTCACTCCGGTGAGCGCGGCGCCTGCTGCACCCACACCTCCCCCTCGAGCACCCGCCCCATCCCCACCCACACCATGTTCATCAACCGCAGCGTGACCCCCTCCGGCGACTGGCCGGGATGGCCGCCCATCCAGTCGGTGAGCGAGTCCGCCGCGCCGACCAGTGCGTACGCGACGAAGTCGGCGTCCTCCTCGTCCAGTTGGGAGCCGCCGGGGTTCTCCGCGATGCCGTCCCGGACCAGGCCCGCGACCTGCGCCATCACCGCCCGCCGCGCGTCGGCGACGGCAGTCGCGATCGCCTCGCTCAGCTCCGACGCCTGGCGGTGCAGCACGACCCAGCTGTCGCGATGCTCGGCCACGAAGGCGAAGAACGCCGACAGGCCTGCGTGCAGGCGTAGTTCGGGCGCGCCGCCACCCGCTCGTGCCGCGCCCTGGAAGGCGGCGACCAGGCGGTCCGCCTCCCGCCGCAGGCAGGCGAGGAAGAGCCCCTCCTTGGAGTCGAGATAGAGATAGACCATCGGCTTGGAGATCCCGGCCAGTTCGGCGATCTCGTCCACGGACGCGGCGTGGTAGCCGCGCTTGGCGAAGACCGTCACCGCCACGTCGATGATCTGCTGCTCGCGCTCCTGGCGCGGAACGCGCCGACGCCTTCCCTCAGTTCTCCCGTTGACCGTCACCCTTGCAGCCTCCCAGACTCGGGGCTACCTTACCCCTTAGTAAGTTTACTTTTGAGTAAGGAGATTGCCATGGCGGACGGCATCGGCGGCGCTGACGGCCTGGCCGGACTGGACTTCGCGAGCGTCACCCCCGAGGAGTTCGCGAAGATCGTGAAGGGGCTCTCCGGCAAGGAGATCGCCGCGATCGCCCAGGACGCCGAGCTGCGCGCCCGCGTCCTCGCGGAGATCTTCGGGCGGATGGGCCGGCAGTTCAAGCCGGAGGCCGCGGGCAGCGTCGAGGCGTTGATCCGCTGGAAGATCACGGGGGTCGACGAGACGGTCGACGAGGCGGTCTACGAGACGGAGATCTCGGAGGGCACCTGCACCGTTCGCGAGGGCCGCTCGGACGCCGAGCCGCGCGTCACGCTCGTCATGGCCGACCCCGAGTTCCTGAAGCTGGTCTCCGGCAACGCGAGCCCCGTGACGATGTTCATGATGCGCAAGATCAAGATCGCGGGTGATGTGGCGTTCGCCGCGGGTCTGACCCGCTACTTCGACATCCCGAAGGCCTGACCCCGAACGCCGCAGTCCGACCAACTTCCGTAAGGGGACGCCCCCATGGCCTTCTCGTTCGAACTGACCGAAGAACAAAGGGACCTGCGCGGCTGGGTGCACGGCTTCGCCGCCGATGTCGTGCGGCCGGCCGCCGCAGAGTGGGACGAACGCGAGGAGACTCCCTGGCCCGTCATCCAGGAGGCCGCCAAGATCGGCCTGTACGGGTTCGAGTCCCTGGCCGATCTGTTCGGCGACCCCAGCGGGCTCTCGTTGCAGATCGCCAACGAGGAGCTCTTCTGGGGCGACGCGGGCATCGGCATGGCCCTGTTCGGCACCTCGCTCGCAGTGGCCGGGATCTTCTCCGCGGGCACGCCGGACCAGCTCGCCGAGTGGGTGCCGCAGTGCTTCGGTGACGAGGACGACCCCAATGTCGCGGCGTTCTGCGTGTCCGAGCCGGACGCGGGCTCCGACGTGTCGGCGATGCGGACGCGGGCGACGTACGACGAGGCACGCGACGAGTGGACCCTGTCGGGCCAGAAGGCGTGGATCACGAACGGCGGCATCGCCAACGTCCATGTGGTGGTCGCGTCCGTCGATCCTTCGCTGGGCTCGCGGGGGCAGGCGGCGTTCATCGTGCCGCCCGGCACGCGGGGCCTCGAAGGCGCCAAGAAGATCAAGAAGTTGGGGCTGCGGGCCTCGCACACCGCGGATGTGTTCCTGGACGACGTACGCGTGCCGGGGCACTGTCTGCTCGGCGGCAAGGAGCGTCTCGACGGCCGGCTCGCCCGTGCGCGCGAGGGGGCGAAGACTTCCGCGAGCGGCGCGGGCAGCGCGAGCGCCGCGGGGGTGGGCGGGGCGAAGGCAGGCGGCGCGAAGACCGGCGCCGGAGGCCGCGGCCAGGCCGCCATGGCGACCTTCGAGGTGAGCCGCCCGACGGTGGGGGCGCAGGCGCTGGGCATCGCGCGGGCCGCGTACGAGTACGCGCTCGACTACGCGGGCTCCCGGCTCGCCTTCGGCCGCCCCATCATCGAGAACCAGTCCATCGCCTTCGGGCTCGCCGACCTGCGGACCGAGATCGAGGCCGTGCGGCTGCTGATCTGGCAGGCGTCGTGGATGGCGCGCAACGACAAGTCGTTCGACGCGGGGCAGGGCTCGATGGCCAAGCTGCGCGCCGGCGAGCTGGCCGTTTCGGCGTCCGAGAAGGCGGTGCAGGTGCTGGGGGGTGCGGGGTACAGCCGGGAGCATCCGGTGGAGCGGATGTACCGGGACGCGAAGATCTACACGATCTTCGAGGGGACGAGTGAGATTCAGCGTTTGGTGATCGCGCGAGCGATTTCGGGGCGGCAGATCCGGTAGGGGGCGGGGTCGGGGGGCGTCGGGCGCGGGTGGGTGTGCGGCGCGGGTTGCGGCGGGAGGGGCGTGCGGCGCGGGTTGCGGATCCGCTGGGCGCCCGGCCAGGGGTGACGGATTGCAGGGCGCCGGTCCCAGGCGGCGTACCCGCGGCGCGGGCGGCCGATCCGCCAGGCCTGGGGTTTCGGCGGCCCGCCAGGGCTCCGGCTCCCGGTGGCAGAACCGCCGGGGCTCGGGCCGGGGGACGATTGCTGGCAAAGCGACCTAAAGCCACCACAGAGCTGCGCCGATGAAAAGATCATGACACCGACGCAACTCTTCTTCCGCGAGCCCGACGCCGTGCTCGGGCTGATCAACAGCCGAAGCGACACCAGGGGCAGGCTCCGGCGCGGCGTCCTCTGTCTGCTGCCGGCCTGCGTCATCGTGTTCGCCGGGTTCCAGCGGCGCTGGATGTCCGACGACGGCCACATCTACGTCCGTACGGTCCGGCAGATCCTGGCGGGCAACGGCCCCGTCTTCAACGCGGGCGAACGCGCCGAGGCCTCCACCGGCACCCTCTGGCAGTGGCTGCTGGTACTCGCGGGGCTGCCGGGCATCGACATCGCCAGGGCCGCGATGTACGGCGGGCTGCTGCTGACCGCGGCCGGGTTCGCGTTCGCCTCGCTCGGGGCGATGCGGCTGTACGCGGACAAGGCCGTGCTCCCCCTCGGCTGCCTCGTCCTGCTCGCGCTGCCGCCCGTCTGGGACTTCGCCACCTCCGGCCTGGAGACCGGGCTCGCCACCTGCTGGATCGCGGGGGCCTGGCTGCTGCTCGTCACGCGGCCCGAGTCGCTCTCCACCTGCGTGGTCCTCGGCCTCGGCCCCCTCGTACGGCCCGACCTGGCGCTCGTGTCCGCCGTCTTCCTCGTCGCGCAGTGGCTGCTGGCGCAGCCCTCGCGCCGTGCCACGTTCGGCGGGCTCGGCGCCGCCCTCGCGCTGCCGGCCGCGTACGAGATCTTCCGGATCGGGTACTACGGGCAGCTGATGCCGCTGCCCGGTGTGACCAAGGAGGCCTCGCAGAGCCTGTGGGGGCGCGGGTTCGGCTACCTCGCGGACTTCACCGAGCCCTATCTGCTGTGGGTGCCCGCGCTGTTCCTGCTCGCGGCACTGCTGCCGACGGCGGCCACGCGGCGGGACGCCGCCTCCCTCGTCCCCGCGCTCGCGCCCATCGTCGCGGGGCTCCTGTGCTGGGTCTACGTCATCAAGGTGGGCGGCGACTTCATGCACGGCCGGATGTTCCTGCCGGGGCTGCTCCTCATGGTCCTGCCGGTCTTCCTGGTGCCCGTCACGCGCGCGTGGACCATCGCGGTCGCGGGCGTCGGTATCTGGGCCGTGGCCTGCGCGAGCCTGCTGCGGATTCCCTACGAGGGGCACATCGGGCCGGACGGTGTGGCGGACGAGCGCGGGGTGTACGTCCGGCAGAACGCGGCCCCCCACCCCCTCCACCACGGCTTCGCCAACTACCCGAGTTACCTCGCGTACGAACGTCTCGTACGCGACGCCGATCACGCTGAGACCCCCACGCTCCTGCTCGCCAAGACCGCCGTCACCGCCAACTCCCCCGGCGTCACCGGCGTCTGGAGCACGCTCGGGTTCAGCGGCACGGTGGTCCCGCTGGACGGTGCCGCTCTCGACCCGATCGGGCTCGCCTATCCGCTGGCCGCGCACTCCGAGCGCCTCGACGCCCGGGTGGGCCACGACAAGCGGCTCCCGGACGCGTGGATCTTCGCCGACCGTGGCCGCGGGCCCCTTCCCGCCGGCCTCGACCCGGCGGGCGTCGCCGCGGCCCGGCGCGCGCTCGACTGCGGAGCGCTGGCCGAGCTGCGGGCGGCGACGCGGGGTCCGATGACGCCGGGGCGTTTTCTGCGCAACGCCGCCGGGGTGTGGGAGCGCACGTCGTTCCGCTTCCCGAACGACCCGGTACGAGCCGAGCGGCAGCTCTGCGGGGGGCGTTAGCGGGCGGCTGCGCGGCGAGCGCTGCCGGCAGCCGCGCGGCGAGCGTTGGCGGCAGCTGCGCGGCGAGCGTTGGCGGCAGCCGCGCGGCGAGCGTTGGCGGCAGCCGCGCGGCGAGCGTTGGCGGCAGCCGCGCGGCGAGCGTTGGCGGCAGCTGCGCGGCGAGCGTTGGCGGCAGCCGCGCGGCGAGCGTTGGCGGCAGCTGCGCGGCGAGCGTTGGCGGCAGCGCCGCCGGTCCTGGCAGCTGCCCTGCGGGCGGACGCTAGCGGCAACTCCGGGGCGGGCGCTGGCGCCAACTCCCGCGGCGGGTCCGACGGCAGCTCCGCTGCAGGCGCAGGCGGCAGCTTCGCGCAGGGCGCACCGGCTGGTCCTGCAGCGGAGCTGACGACAACTCCGCGCCAGGCGCTGGCGTCACCCCCCGCGGCGAGTCCGACGGCAACTCCGCTGCAGGCGCAGGCGGCACTCCCGCTGCCCCCCCCCCCCCCCGCTGCGGGTCCGACGGCAACTTCGCGAGGACGCTGAAGCCAGCTCCCCCGCGGGCGTTAGCGCCCCCCGGTGAGCTCGCCCTCCTCCTCCGTGTCGCCTCCCCCGTACCCGTTGCCGCCGGTGAGGCGGTCCGCCTGGTGTGCGGCGGTCGCCAGGTCGCGCAGTGCCTTGTCGGCGCCCGGTGCCTTGTCCTCGCCCGTTGATGCCTCGGACAACTCGTCGGCGCTCCGTGCCAGTTCCGCCAGTGAGGGGGCTCCGGGCAAGGGCTGCCGGGCGGCGGGCACCGTGGAGGTGGACATCGGGTCGGGGGCGTCGGCTGTCGTGCCGGGGTCGGGGCGCACCGCGGGGTCGCCGGGCTCGCTCTGCGCCGACGTCCCGTTCCGCAGCGCGTCCGCGAAGTACGCGGCGACCGCCGTGGTGCGCAGACCGTGGTCGGCGGTCCGCAGGCCGCCCTCCATGTCCGCCGTCTCGATCTCGTTGGACTCCTCGTGCGGGACACGGTTGTCGGGGACCAGCCAGCGGACACTGGCCGTCGCCACGTGCCCGCTCGCGCCGGGCCTCGTCCGTACGGCGTACAGCGCGGTCACGGTGTGTCCGGGCCCGACCTCGCCGCCGTCCACGCTGTCGTCACGGAAGTCGTCGTCGGCCACGGCGCGGTTCTCGTAGCCGACGAGCCGGAACTGCTTGACGGTCTGCGGGTCGAAGGCGACCTGTGCCTTCGCGTCCCGGGCGCGCAGCTCGATGTTGGCCGGGAGCTGCTCGCAGAAGACCTTGCGGGCCTCCTCGCTGTCCGACACGTAGGTGGTGTGGCCGTCGCCCTTGTCGGCGAGGCGTTCCATCAGGGCGTCCCCGTAGTCGCTGCCGACGCCGACCCCAAAGAGGGTGATGCCGTGTTCGCTGCGGGCGTCGGAGATGCGTTCCAGGATTCCGTCGGCGCTGGTCTCACCGGTGTTGGCGAGGGCGTCGGAGAGGAGGACGACGCGGTTGGTCGCGCCGTCGCGCCGGGCGTCCACGGCGGTGTCGTAGCCCGTGCGGATGCCCGCTTCGAGGTTGGTGGACTGGGTGGGCTCCATGGCGCCGATGGCCGAGTGCACTTCGCCGCGGTGGTCGCCGAGGCGGGTCATCGGCAGCACCTTCTTCGCGCTGTCGCTGAAGGTGACGAGCGCGACGGAGTCGTCGTCGCGCAGCTCGTCGGTCATGATCCCGAGCGACTCCTTGACCAGGTCGAGGCGGCCGGGCTCCGCCATCGACCCGGAGACATCGATCACGAAGGTGAGGGCGGCGGGCGGGCGTTCGGCGTCCGAGCCGTCGCCGCGGGTCGCGAGGCCCACCCGCATCAGGGACCAGTCGTCCTCGTCGGTGCGCGCGCCGTCCACGTTCACCGAGAAGCCGTCGCCCTCGGGGCGCGGGTAGTCCTGCCGGAAGCTGTTGATGAACTCTTCGGGGCGTACGGTCGCCGGGTCCGGGAGGCTGCCCGCGGCGAGGGTGCGGCGGGCGTAGCCGTAGGAGGCGGTGTCCACGTCCAGGGCGAAGGTGGAGAGGTAGTCCGGGCGCGGGGTGAAGCCGCGCCCCTTGTCGTCCTGTTGCTCACCGGGGGTGGCCGCGTCGCCCGTGCCGGGTGAGGCGGGGCCCGGCGCGGGCAGCGGGGCGGTGCCGCTCCGGTCCCGCTTTCCGCTGCCCGTGGCCCGGTCCGCGTCCTCTCCCCCGGTAGTGCACCCGCTGAGCAGCAACCCACCGGCCACCGCCGCGGCGAGCATCCCCCGCCGTACTTTGCAGGTCCGCATCCTGGCCCCCTCGCGTCGTCGGTTCACATGACTGTGACGCGGGGGGCACCACAAACGCTCGCTCGAAACCGTTGCGGAAACGTCCCGATCCGGAAACGGGCCCCATGGTCCTTGAGCGGCGTTCGTCGCCAGCTCCGCCAGGTTCGCCCTCTAACGCCGGACAGGCTGAAATACCTCCGGCCGGAGGTTGAGGAGCAGCCCCCCGCTCCCCCAAACCAACGCGAAAGCAACCCACCGCGGAAACGCACCCCTCCGCCTCGCGCAGCGTTCATCACCGGCTCCGCCAGGTTCTCCGAGCTCGTCCTCAAGCACCGGATCGGCTGAAATACCTCCGGCCGAGCTGGAGTTCACCAGCCCGGCCGGAAGTTGAGGGGAGACCGGAAGACCCCCTACGACACCACGTCCTTCCGCGCGAACCCCCTGAACGCCAACGCGAACAGCACCAGCGCATACGCCACCGACACAGCCGAGCCCTGGATCATCCCGCCCCACTCGGGGCGGGGCTGGATCGCGTCCGCCCAGGCGAACTGCCAGTGCGCCGGCAGGAAGTCGCGCCAGCTGCCCAGTGCCGTCACCGCGTCCAGGACGTTGCCGACGATGGTCAGGCCTACCGCGCCGCCCACCGCGCCCAGGGGTGCGTCCGTCTTCGTCGAGAGCCAGAAGGCCAGGGCCGCGGTGACCAGTTGGGAGACGAAGATGTACGCCACCACGATCACCAGGCGCTGCGCCGCCGTGCCCGCGGGCAGGGCGCCGCCCGTCGGGATCTGCAGCGGGCCCCAGCCGTAGGCCACCGTCCCGACCGCGAGGGCGATCAGGGGGAGAAGGATCATCGCCGCCGCGCTGAGGCCGAGGGCGACGGCCAGCTTCGACCACAGGAGGCGGGCCCGCGGGACGGGAGCCGCCAGTAGGTAGCGCAGTGACGACCAGCTGGCCTCCGATGCGACCGTGTCCCCGCAGAACAGCGCGACCGGGATGACCAGCAAGAAGCCCGCCGACACGAACAGACACGTGGCCGCGAAGTTCGCGCCCGATGCCGTGGCCGTGTCCATCAGCGTCACCCGGCCGCTTCGGGACTCCGGGGATCCGGCGATGGTGAACGCGAGGACCAGCACGAAGGGCAGCAGGGCCATCACGCCGCCCATGACCAGCGTCCGGCGCCGCTTCAGCTGGCGGACCGCCTCGACGCGCAGCGGCAGCGTACGGCCGGGGCGGTAGCCGGGGGCCGTGGCGCGTTCCGTGCCCGGCTCCGTGAGTGGGGCTGGGGCGCTCATGCCGTGCCTCCGTCGATCAGGGTGAGGAACGCGTCTTCGAGGCGGCGGTGGGGGCCCATGGACTCCACCGGCAGCTCCAGGCGCACCAGTTCGGGCAGCAGCCGGCTCGCGCTGCCTGCCTCCGTGCCGTCGAGACGTACGAGGAGGCCGCCGTCCGCGCGGGCCGCGGATGCCACGCCGGGCAGCGCGGCCACCTTGTCGACCATGGGGTCGGAGACGGCGTCCGCGAGGCCGACGAGCAGGGTGTCGCCGGAGCCGATGATCTCCGCGACCGGGCCCGCCTGGACCAGGCGTCCGCGGTCCATGACCACCAGGTGGGTGCAGGACTGCTCGACCTCCGCGAGGAGGTGGCTGGAGACGATGACCGTGCGGCCGCCCGACGCGTACCGGATCATCACCTCGCGCATCTCGCGGATCTGTGGCGGGTCGAGGCCGTTGGTCGGTTCGTCCAGGATCAGCAGGTCCGGCATGCCGAGCATGGCCTGGGCGATCGCGAGCCGCTGCCGCATGCCCTGCGAGTACGTCCGCACCGCGCGGGCCAGCGCGTCGCCGAGCCCGGCGATCTCCAACGCCTCGTCCATGCGGGCGTCCTCGGCGGGGCGCCCGGTGGCCTTCCAGTACAGCTCCAGGTTCTCGCGCCCGGAGAGGTGCGGCAGGAAGCCCGCGCCCTCGACGAACGCGCCGACCCGGGAGAGGACCGGAGCGCCCGGCCTGATCGCCTGCCCGAAGACGCGGATCTCGCCCGCGTCGGGGCGGATCAGGCCCATGAGCATGCGCAGGGTCGTCGTCTTGCCGGCGCCGTTCGGACCCAGGAGGCCGAGCACCTGGCCCTTCTCGACGCTGAAGGAGACATCGCGGACCGCGTAACGGTCCGTCGACTTGGCGTACTTCTTGCTCAGGTCCGTGATCCGCAGCGGCACTTCCGCGAGCTCCGGGTCAGGGGCGGGCGCCGCCGTCCGGCGGCGCGCGGTGAGCAGGAGCAGCGCCGCGATCACCGCTCCGGCCGCCGGCAGCCACCACACCCAGGCGGGCAGCGGGGCCGCCGCCGTCTTCACGCCGGGCGCGGTGGGGACCTTCAGGTCGCTCTTCAGGGACACCGTGTACGTGGCGGGCTGCTCCGGAGAGGCGTAGCCCAGGTCGGTCGATGCGAGGACGAGGCGCAGGCGGTGGCCCTTCTGCAGGTCGTGGTCGACGGCGGGCAGGGTGAGGGTGACGTCCTTGCCCGCCTTCGCGCCCTCCACGCGGATCGGCGAGACCAGCTGCGAGGGCAGTACCTTCTGCCCGCCGCCCGGCCCGACGTCGTACACCTTCCCGAAGAGCACGGCGTCCTCGCTGTCGGACTTGACGTGCACCCGCACCTGCGGTGATCCGGTGACCCGCAGGTCGTCCTTGATCGGCGCCGACTGGAACGCGGCGTGCTGGCCGGGGAAGTCCAGGGAGACGCCGACGCCGAGCGAGGAGAGCTGGCCCAGCCCGCCGCCGCCCGCGCCGGGGAGCGCGGAGATGGCGGGCGGCGCGGCGCCCGCGGGGTTCTCGACGCGCTGCGGCTCGCGTCCGCTGAGCGGGATGTCCCGCTGCGCGTTCTCCAGGCCGGGGTACCTGTCGCCGCTCGCGCCCCGCAGCTGCGCGGCTCCGTCGGTGGAGTCGACGCCTCCGGTGCGCGTGACCCGGAACGCGGGGCCGGTGTCGGTGCTCTTGTCGTCCTTCAGATAGCGGTCGAACCACGATCCGATCCGGGCGTTGACCCGGCCGGTCTCGCGGTCGCCGCCGTCGTGGCCGCCCGAGATCCAGTCGACGGACACGGGCGCGTGGTTGCCGCGGATCGCCTGGGAGATGGCATCGGCGTGGCCGAGCGGGAAGAGGGAGTCGGTCTGGCCCTGGAAGAGCAGGGCGGGCACCTTGATGCGGTCGCCGACGGCGGCGGGGCTGCGGTCGGCGAGGAGCTTCTTCGCCGCGGCGTCCGGCTTCCCGGCGACCGCGACGCGGTTGTACATCTCACACAGCTGCTTCTCGAACCGCTCGCAGCCGCCGCCGGTGTTGATGAAGAGACCGGCCCACAGCTTCTTGAACACGCCGTTCGGGAAGAGGGCGTCGCTGAGGTTCCAGTACGTGATCTGGGGGGCGACGGCGTCCACCCGGTCGTCGTACCCGGCGGCCAGGAGGGAGACCGCGCCGCCGTACGAGGCGCCGGTCATGCCCACCCGGGGGTCGCCCTTCTTGTCCAGCTGCACCTCGGGGCGCTGTGCCAGCCAGTCGATGAGCCCACGGGCGTCGGCGACCTCGCCCTTCGGGTCGTTGAGCCCGATCTTGCCGGTGGACTTGCCGAAGCCGCGGGCGGTCCAGGTGAGGACCGCGTACCCCTTCTCGGCGAGGTCCTCGGCCTGGGTGCGCAGGTCGTCCTTGCTGCCGCCGAAGCCGTGGCCGATGAGGACGGCGGGGCGCTTCGTGTCGGGGTCACCCGCGGTGAAGTACGACGTGTCGATCTTCGCGCCGCCCGCCCCCGGCATCCGCATCATGCGGTCCTCACGGTGCACGGCGGGCCCGTCGTCCGATGCCGCCGCCGTCCACGTGCCCGCCCCCGCCAGAATGGCGAGGGCGGCCGCGGCGGCGAGCAGTCTGCGCCTGGGCAGTCGTAGATCCATGCGTCAACCGTACGGGCGAGGTCCGACAACCGAGGCAGCCGGTGGTCTGAACCCGGTTGTCTACCTGGGGAGTAGGCAGCGGGGCCCGCGTACCACGATCGCGGTACGCGGGCCTCTGACCACGCTCAGTGGTTGCGCGGGAAGCCCAGGTCGACGCCGGCCGGCGCGTCCGACGGGTCGGGCCAGCGGGTGGTGACCACCTTGCCCCGGGTGTAGAAGTGCGTGCCGTCGTTGCCGTAGATGTGGTGGTCGCCGAAGAGCGAGTCCTTCCAGCCACCGAAGGAGTGGTAGCCGACCGGCACCGGGATCGGGACGTTCACGCCCACCATCCCGGCCTCGATCTCCAGCTGGAAGCGGCGCGCGGCGCCGCCGTCGCGCGTGAAGATCGCGGTGCCGTTGCCGAAGGGGGAGGCGTTCATCAGCGCCACGCCCTCGTCGTACGTGTCGACGCGCAGCACGCACAGCACGGGGCCGAAGATCTCGTCCTTGTACGCGGCGGCCGTCACCGGCACGCGGTCCAGGAGCGAGAGGCCGATCCAGTGGCCGTCCTCGAAGCCGTCGACCGTGTGTCCCGTGCCGTCGAGGACGACCTCGCAGCCCTCGGCCGCGGCGCCGGTGACGTACGAGGCGACCTTGTCGCGGTGGGCGGCGGTGATCAGCGGGCCCATCTCGGACGTGGGGTCGTTGCCGGGGCCGATCTTGATCTTCTCGGCCCGCTCCTTGATCTTCGCGACGAGCTCGTCGCCGATCGACCCGACCGCGACGACGGCCGAGATCGCCATGCAGCGCTCGCCCGCCGAGCCGTACGCCGCCGACACGGCCGCGTCGGCCGCCGCGTCGAGGTCGGCGTCCGGCAGGACCAGCATGTGGTTCTTGGCGCCGCCGAGGGCCTGCACGCGCTTGCCGTTGGCGGTCGCGGTGGTGTGGATGTAGCGGGCGATCGGGGTGGAGCCGACGAAGGAGACGGCCGCCACGTCCGGGTGCTCCAGGAGCGCGTCGACGGCCACCTTGTCGCCGTGCACGACGTTGAAGACACCGTCCGGGAGCCCGGCCTCGCTCAGCAGCTCCGCGATCTTCATCGCGGCCGAGGGGTCCTTCTCCGAGGGCTTCAGTACGAAGGTGTTGCCGCACGCGATGGCCAGCGGGAACATCCACATCGGCACCATGGCCGGGAAGTTGAACGGCGTGATGCCCGCGACGACGCCGAGCGGCTGGCGGATGGACGAGACGTCCACGCGCGAGGCGACCTCCGTCGACAGCTCGCCCTTGAGCTGGACCGTGATGCCGCACGCGAGGTCCACGATCTCCAGGCCGCGCGCGACCTCGCCGAGCGCGTCCGAGTGCACCTTGCCGTGCTCGGCGGTGATCAGCTCGGCGATCGCGTCACGGTTGGCGTCGAGCAGCGCGCGGAAGGCGAAGAGGACCGAGGTGCGCTTGGCGAGCGACGACTTGCCCCATGTGACGTACGCCTCACGCGCGGAGGCGACGGCGGCGTCCACCTCGTCCACGGAGGCGAAGGCGACCTGCGTGGTGACGGCGCCGGTCGCGGGGTCGGTCACCGGGCCGTACGTACCCGACGCGCCCTCGACAGTCTTGCCACCGATCCAGTGGTTGACGGTCTTCGTCATGACAAGCATCCCTACTCTCACATCTCACAGGTGGCGGCGTCGGGCTGAGACGTGCCGGTCGTACTCTTTCCTGGCCTTGACCGCCGACGGTCGGTCCGCGGTCTCGGCCACGGGCACATCCCACCACGCCTGCGCCGGGGGCGGGGGCGACACTGTGTCTGCCGTTTCCGTCTCCACGTAGACACATGTGGGACCGTCGGCCGCCCGCGCCCGCGCGAGGGCATCGCGCAGGTCAGCCACTGTTTTGGCGCGGATCACCGGCATCCCGAGCGAGGCCGCGTTGGCCGCGAGGTCGACGGGCAGCGGGGCGCCCGTGTACGTCCCGTCGGCCTCCCGGTAGCGGTAGGCCGTGCCGAACCGCTCGCCGCCCACGGACTCGGAGAGCCCGCCGATGGACGCGTACCCGTGGTTCTGCAGGATCACGACCTTGACCGGGATGTTCTCCTGGACGGCCGTGACGATCTCGGTGGGCATCATCAGATACGTCCCGTCGCCCACCAGCGCCCAGACCGGCCGCTCCGGCGCCGCGATGGCCACCCCGAGCGAGGCGGGGATCTCGTATCCCATGCAGGAGTAGCCGTACTCGACGTGGTACTGCCGGGGCGAGCGCGCCCTCCACAGCTTGTGGAGATCGCCGGGAAGCGAGCCCGCCGCGTTGATGATCACGTCCTCGTCCCCGACCAACTCGTCCAGCAGCCCGAGGACTTGGATCTGCGTGGGCCGTACGTCGGGTTCGCCGGCCGCGTACGCCGCGTCGACCCGCTGCTCCCACCGCGCCTTGTCCTCGGTGTACTCGGCGACGTACGCGGGCGGCACGCGCCACTCCTTCAGGGCTGCGGTCAGGCCCTCCAGGCCCGCGCGCGCGTCCGCGACGAGGGGCAGGCCCGCCATCTTGTGGCCGTCGAACGCGGCGATGTTGAGGTTCAGGAAACGGACGTCCGCGGTCTCGAAGAGAGTGCCGGACGCCGTGGTGAAGTCGCTGTAGCGGGTGCCGACGCCGACCACCAGGTCGGCGGCGCGGGCGAGTTCGTCGGCGGTGGCCGTGCCCGTGTGCCCGATGCCACCGACGTCCGCGGGGTGGTCGAACCGCAGGGAGCCCTTGCCCGCCTGGGTGGAGGCGACAGGGATGCCGGTCGCGTCCGCGAACTCCCGCAGCGCCTCCTCGGCCGCGCTGTGGTGGACCCCGCCGCCCGCGACGATCAGCGGGCGCCGCGCCTCGCGGACGGCACGTGCCGCTGCGGCCAGTTCAAGCGGATCGGGCGCTGGACGGCGTACGCCCCACACCCTCTCGGCGAAGAACTCCTGCGGCCAGTCGAAGGCCTCCGCCTGTACGTCCTGCGGAAGCGCGAGGGTGACGGCGCCGGTGTCCGCCGGGTCGGTGAGCACCCGCATCGCGGCGAGCGCGGCCGGGATCAGGGCCTCGGGCCGGGTGATCCGGTCGAAGTACCGCGACACCGGGCGCAGGCAGTCGTTGACCGACACGTCGCCCGCGTACGGGACTTCGAGCTGCTGGAGCACCGGGTCGGCGGGGCGGGCCGCGAAGGTGTCGCCGGGCAGCAGGAGCACCGGGAGGTGGTTGACGGTCGCGAGCGCGGCGCCGGTGACGAGGTTGGTCGCGCCGGGGCCGATGGAGGTGGTGACGGCGTGCGTGGACAGGCGGCCGGACTGGCGTGCGTACCCGACGGCGGCGTGCACCATGGCCTGTTCGTTGCGGCCCTGGTGGAAGGGCATCTCGTCGCCGTACTCGACGAGCGCCTGGCCGATGCCCGCCACGTTGCCGTGCCCGAAGATGCCCCAGGTGGCGCCGATGAGCCGCTGCCGCTCGCCGTCGCGCTCGGTGAACTGCCGGGACAGGAAGCGGACGAGGGCCTGCGCGGTGGTCAGCCTGATCGAGGTCATCGGTATCCCTCCGTGTGATCGGGATGGAAGCAGATCTTCCACTCCCGCTCCTCGCCGGGTCCTGCCATCACGTTCAGGTAGTACATGCTGTGCCCCGGCTGGGCGATCGAGGGGCCGTGCCAGCCGTCGGGGACGAGCACGGCGTCGCCCGTACGGACCTCGGCGAGGACGTCGGTGCCGCCGGGGCGCGACGGGAAGACCCGCTGGTAGCCGAAGCCTTCCTTCCCTTCCCTGTCGGCCTCGATCTCGAAGTAGTAGATCTCTTCGAGCTCGGTCTCGACGCCCGGCCGGTGCTCGTCGTGCTTGTGGGGTGGGTACGAGGACCAGTTGCCGCCGGGGGTGATCACCTCGACGGCGATGAGGCGGTCGCAGTCGAAGGCGTCGGCCGACGCGAAGTTGCGGACCTCGCGGGCGCAGGTGCCGCTGCCGCGGTGCTCGACGGAAACCTCCGGCGCGGAGCCGTAGCGGGCGGGGAGTCGACGCTCGCACTTCGCTCCTGCCAGGGCGAAGCGGCCTCCCGCGCCGGAGGCGATCTGGATCCGGGCGTCACGCGGCACGTAGGCGAAGTCGCTCACTCCGCTGAACACGCACCGACGGCCCAGCAGTTCGATGATCTCGCCTTCCGCGTGCACCGTACAGCCGCCGGTCAGCGGCAGCACGATCCATTCACTCTCCCCTGTGGCGAAGGAGTGTGTGGTGCCGGGTTCGATGTCGACCACGCGCAGCGCGGAATAGTCCAGACCGGACCGCTTGGGGTCGAGTTCGAGGGCGTAGGGCCCTTCGGCCGCGCTCCCCTTCGGTACGTATGTCATGTGGCCCTCCTACAGCAGTCCGACGGCGGTGTCGACGGCGCCCGCCACGTCGCCGTCCGCCGGGTACAGCAGCGTGCGCCCGGCGACGAGCCCGTACACGGTGGGCAGTTGCAGCGCCCCGCGCCACTTCTCGTACGCGGTGTCACTGTCGTCCCCGATGTCACCCCCCAGGAGGACGGCGGGCAGGGTCGAGGCCTCCATGACGCGCGCCATGTCGTCCGGATTCTCGGTCACCGGGACCTTCAGCCAGGTGTACGCCGATGTCCCGGCGAGCCCCGAGGCGATGGCGATCGACGTGGTGACGGCCTCCGCGCTCAGGTCGTTGCGCGGCGGTCCGCCGTCGGGGGCGCGGCGGCAGAGGAACGGCTCGACGAAGACGGGCAGTTGCCGGGCGGCCATGGCGTCGACGGCGCGGGCGCTTGAGTGCAGGGTGGTGAGGGAGCCGGGGTCTTCGTGGTCGACCCGCAGCAGGAGCTTGCCCGCGTCGAACCCGAGCCGTTCGATGTCCTCGGCCCGGTACCCCGTGAACCGGTCGTCCAGCTCGAACGAGGCCCCCGCGAGCCCGCCGCGGTTCATCGACCCCATGACGACCTTGCCGTCGAGCGCGCCCAGCAGCAGCAGGTCTTCCAGGATGTCGGCGGTGGCGAGCACACCGTCCACGCGGGGCCGCGAGAGGGCGAGGCAGAGCCGCTCCAGGAGGTCCCCGCGGTTGGCCATCGCCAGCTTGTCCCCGCCGACGGAGAGGGCGCCCCGGGCGGGGTGGTCGGCGGCGATGATCATCAGCCGCCCGCTGTCGCCGAGGAGGGGCCGCCGGGGGCGCCGGGTGGCGGCTTCGGCGATGGCCTCGGGGTGTTCGGCCCGGGTACGGGCGAGTGCGGCGACGTCAACCATGGGTCACGGCTCCCGCGGCGAGCGCCGCCTCGACCTCGTCGGGGAACGGCATCGCGGAGGAGCATTCGAGGCGCGAGGCGACGATCGCCCCCGCCGCGTTGGCGTACCGCATGATCCGCTCCAACTCCCAGCCTTCGAGCAGCCCGTGGCACAGCGCCCCGCCGAAGGCGTCCCCCGCCCCGAGGCCGTTGAGCACCGTCACGGGCAGCGGTGGCACCTCGGCGGCCTCGCCCGAGCTGTTCATGGCGAGCACCCCCTTGGGGCCCTGCTTGACGACGGCGAGTTCGACGCCGGTCTCCAGCAACGCGCAGGCGGCGGCCGTGGGTTCACGCACGCCCGTGGCGATCTCGACCTCGTCGAGGTTGCCGACCGCGACGGTGGCCTGGGCGAGGGCCTCGGCGTAGAACCCGCGCGCCTCATCGGCCCGCTGCCAGAACATCGGCCGCCAGTCGAGGTCGAAGACGGTGAGCCCCGCCTTCGCCCGCCGGCGCAGGGCAGCCAGCGTGGTCGACCTGCTGGGCTCCGCGCAGAGCCCCGTACCCGTCATCCAGAACACCCGTGCGGAGGCGATCGCGTCGAGGTCGAGTTCCTTCTCGTACATCTCCAGGTCGGGGGCCTTGGGCTGCCGGTAGAAGTAGAGCGGGAAGTCGTCCGGCGGGAAGATCTCGCAGAAGGTCACCGGGGTGGGCAGGTCCGGTACGCCGCTCACCCACCGGTCGTCGACGCCGAACTCCCGCAGTTCGCGGTGCAGATAGTCCCCGAAGGGGTCCTCGCCGGTGCGCGTGACGACCGCGACCCGGCGGCCGAGCCGGGACGCGGCGACGGCGACGTTCGACGCGGAGCCGCCGAGGAACTTGCCGAACGTGCTGACGTCGGCGAGAGCCACCCCGGCCTGCAGGGGATACAGATCCACGCCGATCCGGCCCATCGTGATCACGTCGTACGGATCGGTCACCCTGTACTCCCTCTCAGCGTCGCCCTCCCCCGCATCCACCCCTAGGTCTAATCGCGCCCTACAGCCCTGTCAACACATTGTCCTTACATTCGGACCACTCCTTGACACCGTTCCGCGGCGCCCTGAAAGCTGGCGGACATGACGACGCTGTCACGCATCCGGATCGGTTCGGCTCCCGACTCGTGGGGCGTGTGGTTCCCCGAGGATCCGGGCCAGGTCCCCTGGAGCCGCTTCCTCGACGAAGTGGCGGACTCCGGATACGAGTGGATCGAGCTCGGCCCGTACGGCTATCTGCCCAGCGATCCGGCCGTGCTGACCGCCGAGACACAGAAGCGCGGCCTGAAGGTGTCGGCGGGAACGGTCTTCACGGGCCTGCATCACGGACCCTCCGTATGGGACAGAACGTGGGCCCATGTGGCCGACAACGCCGCGCTCGCGCAGGCGATGGGCGCCGGGCACCTCGTCGTGATCCCCGCCTTCTGGCGCGACGACAAGACCGGCGAGGTCCTGGAGGACCGCACGCTCACCCCGGAGCAGTGGCGCCAGCTCACGCTCCAGACCGAGCGGCTGGCGTACGAGGTGCGCGAGCGTTACGGCCTGCGTGTGGTCGTCCATCCCCACGCCGACACACACATCGACGACGAGAAGAACGTCACCCGCTTCCTCGACGCGACCGACCCCGACCTCGTCTCGCTCTGCCTGGACACGGGCCATTACGCCTACTGCGGCGGCGACAGCGTCAAGCTGATCGAGACGTACGGCGAACGCATCGGCTATCTGCACCTCAAGCAGGTCGACCCGGCCGTCCTGGCCGAAGTGCGCGCACAGGAACTGCCGTTCGGGCCCGCCGTGGCCCGTGGCGTGATGTGCGAGCCGCCGACCGGGGTGCCCGCCATCGAGCCGGTCCTCGCGGCGGCCCAGAAGCTGGGCGTCGAGCTGTTCGCCATCGTCGAGCAGGACATGTACCCGTGCCCGCCGGACAAGCCGCTGCCCATCGCCCGCCGCACCCGCTCGTATCTGCGCTCCTGCGGGGCCTAGTCCGGCTCGCGCCCGGTGGCGGGCCGCCGTCGGCCGACCGGCTGGCGGACGAGCCGACGAGCCCGGCCCGCCTCGCTTCGCCGTCCCGGCCGGCGCCGTATCCGTACGCCCCTCGTGTGCCGCGGCCTCGCGCCCCCCGGATGCATCACAACCGTCACAAACAACCTCTTCCTGTCACACATGTCCCGCCTACGCGGGTCTTGCGTCACAGACAGTCGACAGCTGCCCCCCAGCGCTCACTCCGCGTCGCTCACCGGGCACAGGCTGAGTGATCGCCAGCGTCGGCGCCGCAGCTCCCCCGACGGCTCCTCCCGAGCCGCCCCTGCGGCGCCCGCAGGGAGGTGCCACTGATGACCGACCGAAGGCTCTGGTCGTACAAGGACATCGCCGCACACATCCGGGTGCAGCCCGACACCGTGCGCTCCTACCGCAAGCACGGCTTGCTGCCCGCGCCCGACCACGTGGAGTCCGGCAAGCCCTACTGGTACGCGGACACCATCCGCGCCTGGGTCGCCGCGAGGCCGGGCAACAACCGCGGGCGCAGAGACTGACCGGCCCGATGGATCTCTTCGCGGCCCCCTCGTTGATGCGTACCCCCTAGGGGTATACAGTGGTGAGTGTCAGGGGGCCTCCGGGAACACCGGGACCACTCCTGCACATTACGACGCACGAACAGGCACGCACACACGCCGCCGCACCCCTCACCGAGGAGAACGACATGAGCGCTCAGACCGAGCTCCCGCAGGCCGAGACCACCGTGTACGAGGTCACCGGCATGACCTGTGGCCACTGCGAGGGCGCCGTCACCAGTGAGATCTCGGAGATCGCCGGCGTCACCTCCGTCAAGGCGGTGGCCTCCACCGGCCTGGTGACCGTGGTCTCCGAGGCCCCGCTCGACGAGGCCGCTGTCCGCGCCGCGGTCGACGAGGCGGGTTACGAACTCGCCGGGGTCAGCAAGGCCTGACGCACGCCCCGCCGGGTACCCCGGGCTCTGTGACACCGTCACAGAGCCCGCAGCCGCTTCACCCCAGACGTACGAAAGAGCCATGAACGAAGTCGAACTCGCCGTCGGCGGAATGACCTGCGCCTCCTGCTCCGCCCGCATCGAGAAGAAGCTGAACCGCGTGGAGGGCGTGGACGCGTCGGTCAATCTCGCCACGGAGAAGGCGAAGGTCTCGTACGCGCAAGGGGTCGAGGTCGCGCAGCTGATCGCGACGGTCGAGAAGCTCGGCTACAGCGCGCGGGAGATCGTCCCGGCGCCGCCCGAGCGGGAGACACCGGCCACCACCGCCGACATCACCGAGCCCGACACCCTGCGCCGGCGGCTCATCGGCTCGGCGCTGCTCTCGCTGCCCGTCGTCCTGCTCGCGATGATCCCCTCGCTCCAGTTCGACAACTGGCAGTGGCTCTCGCTGACCCTGGCGGCGCCCGTCGTCGTCTGGGGCGGGTTCCCCTTCCACAAGGCCGCGTTCACGAATCTGCGGCACGGCGCCGCGACCATGGACACCCTGGTGTCGGTGGGCACGCTCGCCGCGTTCGGCTGGTCCCTGTGGGCGCTCTTCCTCGGGGACGCGGGGATGCCGGGGATGCGGCACGGCTTCGAGTTCACGGTGTCGCGCGCCGACGCCGCATCGACGCTCTACCTCGAAGTGGCCGCGGGCGTGGTCACGTTCATCCTGCTCGGCCGCTGGCTGGAGGCGCGCGCCAAGCGCAAGGCGGGCTCGGCCCTGCACGCACTGCTCGAACTGGGCGCCAAGGAAGCGGCCGTGCTGCGGGACGGCACGGAGGTCCGCATACCGGTCGCGCGTCTCGTGGTCGGCGACCGTTTCGTCATACGTCCGGGCGAGACCGTCGCGACCGACGGAACCGTCGTCGAAGGCGCTTCCGCGGTCGACGTCTCGATGCTGACCGGCGAGTCCGTTCCGGTGGACGTGACCGAGGGCGACACGGTGACCGGGGCGACCACGAACCTCTCGGGGCGGCTCCTCGTCGAGGCCACGCGCGTCGGCTCCGACACCCAACTGGCCAGGATGGCCAAGCTCGTCGAGGACGCACAGACCGGCAAGGCGCAGGTGCAGCGCCTTGCCGACCGGATCGCGGGCATCTTCGTGCCGGTGGTCCTGATGATCGCCACCGCCACGCTCGGCGGCTGGCTCGGCGCCACCGGCGACGTGACCGCCGCCTTCACCGCGGCCGTCGCCGTCCTGATCATCGCCTGCCCGTGCGCACTCGGCCTCGCGACCCCGACCGCCCTGATGGTCGGCACCGGACGCGGCGCGCAGCTCGGCATCCTCATCAAGGGCCCCGAGGTCCTCGAATCCACCCGCCGGGTGGACACCGTCGTCCTGGACAAGACCGGGACGGTGACGACGGGGCGTATGACGCTGCGGGACGTGTACGCAGCCGGGGAGACCGAGGAGAAGGAGCTGCTGCGGCTCGCGGGGGGCCTGGAGCACGCCTCCGAGCACCCCGTGGCGCGGGCCATCGCCCTGGGCGCCGCCGCGGAGTTGGGGCTCTCGGTGGGCGCGCTGCCCGCCGTGCGGGGCTTCGAGAACGTGGCGGGGTCGGGCGTGCGCGGCACGGTGGAGGGGCACTTGGTGCTCGTGGGCCGTGCACGGCTGCTCACGGACGCGGGCGTCGCGGGGCTCGCCTCGGTGGCGGCGCTCAAGGCGGAGGCCGAGGCGGCGGGACGTACGGCCGTGCTGGTCGCCTGGGACGGTGTGGCGCGCGGTGTGCTCACCGTCGCCGACACCGTCAAGGACACCAGCGCCGAAGCGGTGCGCGAGCTGCGCGCCCTGGGCCTGACGCCGGTGCTGCTCACCGGCGACAACAACGCGGTCGCCCAGGCCGTGGCGAGGGCCGTCGGCATCGAGGCCGAGGCCGTGTACGCCGATGTGCTTCCCGAGGACAAGGTCGATGTCGTACGGCGGCTGCGCGACGAGGGCAAGGTCGTCGCGATGGTCGGGGACGGGGTCAACGACGCCGCGGCGCTCGCCACGGCCGATCTGGGCCTCGCGATGGGGACGGGCACGGACGCGGCCATCGAGGCGAGCGATCTGACGCTGGTGCGCGGGGACTTGCGCGGGGCGGCCGACGCGATCAGGCTCTCCCGGAGGACCCTCGCCACGATCAAGGGCAATCTCTTCTGGGCCTTCGGCTACAACGTCGCCGCGCTGCCGCTCGCCGCCGCCGGTCTCCTGAACCCGATGATCGCGGGAGCCGCGATGGCATTTTCCTCGGTCTTTGTGGTCACCAATAGCCTCCGCCTCAGAAACTTCACATAAGCTCTTCACATCTCGGTCGCAGCATTCTCACGCCTGAGTCCTGATCGGCATATCGGGCCTCTTGCGCATGTACAGGACATATGATGGAGACGCAGATCACAGCGATCCCAACGTAACCATTCGGGGGGCTCGCGAGTCTAAGAGGACGATGCCAGGGACGTCTTGGGGGACGTCTCTAGACATCGGGGACATCTTGGGGGATGTTCCTAGGAATGCGTTGGCCGGGGCACGTGCACCGGGGAGCTTGAGCGGCCCTCCTGGTTCGTACGGGTCCCGGCAGATCGCAGGACGAGCGCACGACAAGCACGACGAGCAGCACGACCGGCGCGCTGCCACCACAGACGCCCGGCCGGATCCCGTGGGGGGAATCCGCACCGGGGAACAGGAAAGCGCCCCGACCGTCGACCCGTGGGGGGATCGACGGCGGGGCGCTTTTCGCTTGGTTCAGCGACCCTCGACCGGGACGAAGTCCCGCAGGACCTCACCGGTGTAGATCTGGCGCGGGCGCCCGATGCGGGATCCGGGCTCCTTGATCATCTCGTGCCACTGCGCGATCCAGCCCGGAAGACGGCCGAGCGCGAACAGCACGGTGAACATCTCGGTCGGGAAGCCCATCGCGCGGTAGATGAGACCCGTGTAGAAGTCCACGTTCGGGTACAGCTTGCGCTCGACGAAGTAGTCGTCGGCCAGCGCGTGCTCCTCGAGCTTGAGCGCGATGTCCAGGAGCTCGTCGGACTTGCCGAGCGCCGAGAGGACGTCGTGCGCCGCAGCCTTGATGATCTTCGCCCGGGGGTCGAAGTTCTTGTAGACGCGGTGCCCGAAGCCCATGAGCTTCACGCCGTCTTCCTTGTTCTTCACCTTGCGGATGAAGGTGTCGACGTCGCCGCCGTCCGCCTTGATGCCCTCGAGCATCTCCAGGACGGACTGGTTGGCGCCGCCGTGCAGCGGGCCCCAGAGGGCCGAGATGCCGGCGGAGATCGAGGCGAACATGTTCGCCTGCGACGAGCCCACCAGGCGCACGGTGGAGGTCGAACAGTTCTGCTCGTGGTCCGCGTGCAGGATCAGGAGCTTGTCCAGCGCGGAGACGACGACCGGGTCGAGGTCGTACTCGGCGGCGGGCACCGAGAAGGTCATGCGCAGGAAGTTCTCGACGTAGCCGAGGTCGTTGCGCGGGTAGACGACCGGGTGGCCCTGTGACTTCTTGTACGCGTAGGCCGCGATCGTCGGAAGCTTGGCGAGAAGGCGGATCGTCGAAAGGTGACGCTGCTTCTCGTCGAACGGGTTGTGACTGTCCTGGTAGAACGTCGACAGCGCGCTGACCACCGACGACAGCATCGCCATCGGGTGGGCGTCGCGCGGGAAGCCGTCGTAGAACCGCTTGACGTCCTCGTGCAGCAGGGTGTGCTGCGTGATCTCGTTCTTGAAGCTGGCGAGCTCGTCGACCTTCGGCAGTTCGCCGTTGATCAGCAGGTACGCCACCTCGGTGAAGGTGGAGCGCTCGGCCAGCTGCTCGATCGGGTAGCCGCGGTACCGGAGGATCCCCTGCTCACCGTCGAGATAGGTGATGGCGGATTTATAGGCGGCGGTATTGCCATAGCCGCTGTCCAGGGTCACCAGACCGGTCTGGGCGCGGAGCTTCCCGATGTCGAAGCCCTTGTCGCCGACGGTCGAATCGATCACCGGGTAGGTGTACTCGCCATCGCCGTACCGCAGTACTACAGAGTTGTCGCTCACGTCATCCCTCACCGACGTTGTGCCTCTTCTTCGAGGTGCCCTGACTGTCTCTACCATCCCCCATTTGGCCCTGGAGAGTGCACTCGGGGTCGACCATTGGGCCTATTGGCGGCACTGAGTGCCGCCAACCTACTCATCCTGCCCCTCTTCGCCCCGGTTGCGGAAGTGGTGTGTGACCTTTCCTACTCGTTTGATCGATCAAAATTTCCAGGGGTGGATCCGGGGGTGGAACCACGGCCTCCGGCGAGCCGGAAGTCCAGGGCCGTACAGCGTCTGCCCGCGGAGACCGTGCGCACCGCCTGACCCAGAGCCTTGCGCGAACCGACAAGGACGACCAGCTTCTTGGCGCGCGTGACCGCCGTGTAGAGCAGATTCCGTTGGAGCATCATCCACGCACCCGTGGTCACGGGGATCACCACCGCCGGATACTCGCTGCCCTGGGAGCGGTGGATGGTGACCGCGTACGCGTGCGCCAGTTCGTCCAGTTCGTCGAAGTCGTACGGAATCTCCTCGTCCTCGTCCGTCATGACCGTGAGCCGCTGCTCGTCGGAGTCGAGCGAGGTGACTACCCCGACGGTGCCATTGAAGACGCCGTTCTGCCCCTTCTCGTAGTTGTTGCGGATCTGGGTGACCTTGTCGCCGACGCGGAACACCCGGCCGCCGAAGCGCTTCTCCGGTACGTCGGGCCTGCTCGGGGTGATGGCCTGCTGGAGCAGGCCGTTCAGGTTCCCCGCGCCCGCCGGGCCGCGGTGCATGGGGGCGAGCACCTGGATGTCGCGGCGGGGGTCGAGGCCGAACTTGGCCGGAATGCGACGGGCCGCCACGTCGACGGTGACCCGCCCCGCGTCCTCGGTCTCGTCCTCGACGAAGAGGAAGAAGTCCGAGAGCCCCTGAGTGATGGGCGGCACCCCGGAGTTGATGCGGTGGGCGTTCGTGACGACGCCGGACTGCTTGGCCTGGCGGAAGATGTGGGTGAGCCGGACCGCGGGGACGGGGCTCCGCTCGCTGAGCATGTCCCGAAGCACCTCGCCCGCGCCGACGCTCGGCAGCTGGTCCACGTCTCCGACGAACAGGAGGTGGGCGCCCGGGGCGACGGCCTTCGCCAGCTTGTTGGCCAGGAGCAGGTCCAGCATGGATGCCTCGTCGACCACGACGAGGTCGGCGTCGAGCGGACGGTCCTTGTCGTACGCGGCGTCTCCGCCCGGCTTCAGCTCCAGGAGGCGGTGGACGGTGGAGGCCTCGGCTCCGGTGAGCTCGGCGAGGCGTTTGGCGGCCCGGCCCGTGGGGGCGGCGAGGACGACCTTGGCCTTCTTGGCGCGGGCGAGCTCCACGATGGACCGGACCGTGAAGGACTTGCCGCAGCCGGGGCCGCCGGTGAGGACGGCCGCCTTCTGCGTCAGCGCGAGCCTGACCGCCTGCTCCTGCTCGGGCGCGAGGTCCGCGCCCGTACGCGTGGCGAGCCAGGCGAGGGCCTTGTCCCAGTCGACGTCCCGGAAGGCGGACAGGCGGTCGTCCGGAGCTCTGAGCAGGCGCAGGAGCTGGGCGGAGAGGGAGAGTTCGGCGCGGTGGAAGGGGACGAGGTAGACGGCGGTGACGGGCTCTTCCCCGTCAGGGCCGCTGCCGGGGCCCGGGACCCTCTCGCGTACGACGCCTTCGTCCTCCGTGGCGAGCTCGGCCAGACAGTCGATGACCAGGCCCGTGTCCACCTGGAGCAGCTTCACCGCGTCCGCGATGAGGCGGTCCTCGGGGAGATAGCAGTTGCCCTGGTCGGTGGATTGCGAGAGTGCGTACTGCAGGCCTGCCTTGACCCGTTCGGGGCTGTCGTGCGGGATGCCCACGGACTGGGCGATGCGGTCCGCGGTGAGGAAGCCGATGCCCCAGACGTCCGCGGCGAGGCGGTAGGGCTCGTTCTTCACTATGGAGATGGAGGCGTCCGCGTACTTCTTGTAGATGCGGACGGCGATGGAGGTGGAGACGCCCACGCCCTGGAGGAAGACCATGACCTCCTTGATGGCCTTCTGTTCCTCCCAGGCCGCGGCGATCATCTTGGTGCGCTTGGGGCCGAGGCCGGGGACTTCGACGAGGCGTTTGGGTTCCTTCTCGATGATGTCGAGGGTGTCCACGCCGAAGTGCGTGGTGATGCGGTCGGCCATCACGGGGCCGATGCCCTTGATGAGGCCCGAGCCCAGATAGCGGCGGATGCCCTGGATGGTGGCGGGGAGGATGGTGGTGTAGTTCTCCACCGTGAACTGCTTGCCGTACTGGGCGTGTGAGCCCCAGCGGCCCTCCATACGGAGGGACTCTCCCACCTGGGCGCCCAGCAGTGCGCCGACGACGGTGAGGAGGTCGCCGGCGCCGCGGCCGGTGTCCACTCGGGCGACCGTATAGCCGTTCTCCTCGTTGGCGTAAGTGATCCGCTCCAGGACGCCTTCGACCACGGCGGTCGTCACTTTTGCTGGGCTCGACATGAGCCGACGCTATCGCTCGGGGCTGACAGCGTGGGGGGCCTGTGGATAACTCGGGCGGGGGTGGCTGGGGTGGGGCGCAGTCGGCTGGGGCTGGGGCTGGGGCACAGCTTCGAGGGGGCCCGGTCTTTCGACCGGGCCCCCTCGGGTCTCCCCTCCCCTGTCAGTACTCCGCTGATCCCCCCAGATCCCCCCCACGGAAGTCCCGACGCAAAGTACGACCCGCGTCGGGCGGGAAGGGTTGCACGGGCGGGGCGATTAGTTTTCGGGGTGCCGAGGAAGTTGCTCGGGGTGCCGAGGAAGTAGGGCAGAAGTAACTTTTAACGCATGAACGAACAATCGCCAGAAACTCCTGATGGCTCACTGGAGAAGGACGTACTCGACGAGCTGGGTGACGACAAGCTCCATGAGATCGCGGGGCTGCTCGGTACGGATGCCGCGGGGGCGCAGGACGTGGTGGGGACCACGGTGACCGCGCTCTCGGGGAACCTCCAGGAGAAGGCGGAGGATCCCGCGGAGGCGGCGGAGGTCGAACAGGCCCTCACCGAGGCGTCGCCTCCGCAGGGGGTCGTCGGGTTCGGTGGGTTCGGGGGGCTCGCGGCGGGCGGGATGCTTTCCGGGGTGCTGGCGAAGATGAGCCGGCCGGTGGCCAATGCGGTGGCGAAGAAGACGGGGTTGCCGGCGGCTTCTGTGACGCGGGTGATCGAGTTGGTGATTCCGGTACTGCTTACGGTGCTGACGAAGCGGGCGCGGAAGTCGGGGACGCCGGGGGCGGGTTCCACCGGGGGTGGATTCGGCGACCTCTTGGGGCAGATCCTGGGCGGCAAGAAGAGGTAGCCCTGCGGGGGGTGCGGGGCCGCGGGGCCACTTCGACCCCGGAGCCTCCGGGAACCGTGCTCCGGGCAGACATACCGCCACGTCCCCTCGCGTGCGACTTCGGCACCTGCCCGCCTTCGGGTGCGGGGCCGCGCCGGTATGTCCGTCCTCGCTATCGTCCGGTGACCGCCTTGGTACTCCGGCGAGGAAGCGCCGCGAACCGTGCTCCGGGCAGACAAACCGACACGTCCCCTCCCGTGCACTGCCGACTGCGGGCGCGTGCGACTTCGGAGCCTGCCCGCGTGTGGGTGCGGGGCCGCGCCGGTATGTCCGTCCTCGCTATCGTCCAGTGGCCGCCTTGGTACTCCGGCGAGGAAGCGCCGCGAACCGTGCTCCGGGCAGACAAACCGACACGTCCCCTCCCGTCTCACTGCCGACTGCGGGCGAGTCTGGGCCGATCCCATGCAAGCGCGTGCGGACACGGGTACGAGCACGGGCACGGATTCCGCGCAGGCCCCCGCCCCGTACGGATACGGGATCCGTGCGGGCCCCCCGACCGTTCCGATAGGGATTCCGCGCAGGCCCCCGCCCCGTACGGTTACGGGTTCCGTGCGGGCCCCCCCACCCGAGCCGCACCCCTCTAGCCCCCACCCACACCCCTCTCGCCCTCACCCACCCAATGGCACCGCGGGGCAATCGGGCGGGTGGGTGGGAAAGCTTGTTCGTTCAGGGGTGGATGCGGGGTGATCGGGTGGGTGGGTGGGAGAGGGTTGTTCGGGCAGCGGAGGATGCGGGGGGTGAAGGTTAGGGCGCCCCGCCAGGCAACGCGTGGCGCAAGTAACCCCGTACCGTTTCCGACAGGACCCCCTGGCCGTCCCTCGACCACAGCCCCTCGTTGAAGAGCTCCACCTCGATCGGGCCCCCGTAACCCGCCCCCTCCACCAACGCCCGCCACGACCGCAGGTCGACCGAACCCTCCCCCAGCTGCCCGCGCCCGTTCAGGACTCCCTCCGGCAGCGGCGTCACCCAGTCCGCCAACTGGAACGCGTGGAGGCGGCCACCGCGCCCCGCGCGGTCGATCTGCGCGGGCGCCCTGTCGTCCCACCACACGTGGTACGTGTCGACGCAGACCCCCACCTGCGAAGCCGGAAAGCGTTCCGCCAGGTCCAGCGCCTGGGCCAGCGTGGAGACCACGCAGCGGTCCGACGCGAACATGGGGTGGAGGGGCTCGATGGCGAGGCGGACCCCGCGGGACGCCGCGTACGGGGCGAGTTCCGCCAGCGCTTCGGCGATGCGCGAGCGCGCCCCGTGCAGGTCCTTGCTGCCGGCGGGCAGGCCGCCGGAGACCAGGACCAGCGTGTCCGTACCCAGCGTCGCCGCCTCGTCGATCGCCGCCCTGTTGTCGTCGATGGCCCGCACGCGCGCGTGCGGCTCGATCGCCGTGAGGAAACCGCCCCGGCAGAGCGTGGTGACCGTAAGACCCGCGTCGCGCACCAGCTTGGCGGTCCGTTCCAGGCCGTACGACTGGACCGGCTCACGCCAGAGGCCGACCCCGGGGACCCCCAGGTCCGTGCACGCCGACACCAGTTCCGGCAGCGACAGTTGCTTGACCGTCATCTGGTTGACGGAGAAGCGCGCCAGGGACTCGGACTCGCTCATTGGTCTACTCCGTACGTGGCCAGTAGGGACTTCATGCGGGACTCCGCCAGGAGCGGGTCCGGGAACAGGCCAAGGCCGTCCGCCAGTTCGTAGGCGTGGCACAGGTGCGGCAGCGACCGTGCCGACTGGAGGCCGCCCACCATCGTGAAGTGGCTTTGGTGGCCTGCCAGCCAGGCCAGGAACACCACGCCCGTCTTGTAGAAGCGGGTGGGAGGCTGGAAGAGGTGGCGGGACAGTTCGACTGTGGGGTCGAGGCGGGCGTGGAATGTCTTGGTGTCGCCCATGTCCAGCGCGCGCACCGCCTCCGCCGCCAGCGGAGCCAGCGGGTCGAAGATGCCGAGCAGGGCGTGGCTGAAGCCCTGCTCGTCGCCCGCGATCAGTTCGGGGTAGTTGAAGTCGTCGCCCGTGTAGCAGCGGACGCCGTCCGGGAGGCGGCGGCGCAGGGCGATCTCGCGGCCGGGGTCGAGGAGGCTGATCTTGATGCCGTCGACCTTGTCGGGGTGCGCGGAGATGACATCGAGGAACGTCTCCGTGGCCTCGTCCAGGTCCTCGCTCCCCCAGTAGCCGGTGAGCGCCGGGTCGAACATCGGGCCGAGCCAGTGCAGGATCACCGGCTCGCTCGCCTGGCGCAGGAGGTGGCCGTACGTCTCCAGATAGTCGTCCGGCGACGTGGCGACGGCGGCGAGCGCCCTCGAAGCCATCAGGATCACCTGGGCGCCGCTCTCCTCGACCAGGGCCAGCTGCTCCTCGTAGGCCGCGCGGACCGTCAGCAGGTCGGCGGAAGCGGTGAGTTGGTCCGTTCCCGCGCCGCAGGCGATCGCACCGCCCGCCGACTTCGCCTCCGCCGCGGAACGCCTGATCAGCTCCGCCGCGCCCGTCCAGTCCAGGCCCATGCCGCGCTGCGCCGTGTCCATCGCCTCTGCCACCCCCAGGCCCTGCGCCCACAGATGGCGGCGGAAGGCGAGGGTCGCGTCCCAGTCAACGGCCGCCGGGGAGTCCGGGGACACGTCGGCGCGGGGGTCCGCCACCACGTGCGCCGCCGAGAAGACCGTTCGGGAGGTGAGAGGTGCGCCGCTGCCGGGCGGCGCCTGCGAGGGCGCCGGACAGGGCTCGTACGGGCGCGTGGTGCCGTCGTCGCGCGGGAGCAGGAGCGTCACTGGGCGATCTCCGGTACCTCGACGCGGCGGCCCTCCGCCGAGGACTTCAGGCCCAGTTCGGCGAGCTGCACGCCGCGTGCGCCCGCGTGCAGGTCCCAGTGGTAGGGCGCGTCCGCGTACACGTGCTTCAGGAAGAGCTCCCACTGCGCCTTGAAGCCGTTGTCGAACTCCTGGTTGTCGGGGACCTCCTGCCATTGGTCGCGGAAGGAGTGCGTGACGGGCAGGTCGGGGTTCCAGACGGGCTTGGGGGTGCTGCTGCGGTGCTGTACGCGGCAGTTGCGCAGGCCCGCGACCGCCGAGCCCTCCGTGCCGTCCACCTGGAACTCGACCAGCTCGTCGCGGTTCACGCGGACCGTCCAGGAGGAGTTGATCTGCGCGATCGCGCCGCCTTCGAGCTCGAAGATGCCGTACGCCGCGTCGTCCGCCGTCGCGTCGTAGGGCTTGTCCCGCTCGTCCCAGCGCTGCGGTACGTGCGTGGCCGCCAGCGCCTGGACGCTGCGTACGCGGCCGAACAGCTCGTGCAGGACGTACTCCCAGTGCGGGAACATGTCGACGACGATGCCGCCGCCGTCCTCCGCGCGGTAGTTCCAGGAGGGGCGTTGGGCGCTCTGCCAGTCGCCCTCGAAGACCCAGTAGCCGAACTCGCCGCGGATGGACAGGATCTGGCCGAAGAAGCCGCCGTCGATCAGGCGCTTCAGTTTGAGCAGTCCCGGTAGAAAGAGCTTGTCCTGGACCACGCCGTGCTTGATGCCGGCGGACGTGGCGAGGCGGGCCAGTTCGAGGGCGCCCGCGAGGCCTGTCGCGGACGGCTTCTCGGTGTAGACGTGCTTGCCGGCGGCGATGGCCCGCTTGATGGCTTCCTCGCGCGCGGACGTGACCTGCGCGTCGAAGTAGATGTCGATGGTGGGGTCCGCGAGGACCGCGTCCAGGTCGGTCGAGACGTGGGTCTCGGGGTCGAGTCCGTGGCGCTCCGCGATCTCCCGCAGGGCGTGCTCCCTGCGGCCCACGAGGACCGGCTCGGGCCACAGCACCGTGTTGTCGGTGTCACCGAGGGGGAGTCCGCCCTGCTCGCGCAGGGCGAGCAGGGAGCGGACGAGGTGCTGGCGGTAGCCCATCCGTCCCGTCACACCGTTCATGGCGATGCGCACCGTCTTGCGAGTCACAGGGAGTCCCTCCGTACGCAGGTAAGCGTATAGCAAGCGCTTTCTACACGAGAAGAAGCTAGCCTGCCGCACAAGGTTCGGACAAGGGCTTCGGACCAGAGCCGTGACCGGAGGACGACGAGATGACCGTGACCCTGGCCGACGTGGCGGCCCGCGCCCAGGTCTCCCCCGCTACCGTCTCCCGCGTACTGAACGGCAACTACCCCGTGGCCGCGGCCACCCGGGAGCGTGTCCTGCGGGCCGTGGACGACCTCGACTACGTACTGAACGGGCCCGCGAGCTCGCTCGCCGCAGCCACGTCCGACCTGGTCGGCATCCTCGTGAACGACATCGCCGACCCCTTCTTCGGGATCATGGCGGGCGCGGTCCAGTCGGAGATCGGTGGTCCCGGCGGGCGTGCCGGGGGCGAGCGGATGGCCGTGGTCTGCAACACGGGCGGCTCCCCGGAGCGCGAGCTGACCTATCTGACCCTGCTCCAGCGCCAGCGCGCCGCCGCGGTCGTCCTGACCGGCGGCGCCCTTGAGGACCCCGCGCATGCCGCCGCGATGTCCGCGAAGCTGGCACGCCTGGCGGACGCGGGCACCCGGATCGTGCTCTGCGGACGCCCGCCGCTGGAGGACTCGGACGCGGCGGTGGCCACGCTCACCTTCGACAACCGCAGCGGCGGACGGCGGCTCACGGAGCATCTGCTGACGCTGGGGCACCGCAGGATCGGTTACGTGGCGGGCCCGATGGAGCGCACGACGACCCGGCACCGGCTCGAAGGCCACCGGGAGGCCATCAAGGCCTTCGGCACCGGCAACCCCGGCAACTCCGACCACACTGACGACGCCGACCAGGACGAGCTGACCGTCCACGGCCCCTACACCCGCCGCTCCGGCTACGAGGCCACCCTCGAACTCCTGCGCCGCGCACCAGACTTGACCGCCATCGTGGCCGCCAACGACACGGTCGCCCTGGGCGCGTCCGCCGCCCTGCGCGAGCGCGGTCTGCGCATCCCCGATGACATCTCGGTGGCGGGCTTCGACGACCTCCCCTTCTCGATCGACGCCGTCCCCGCCCTGACGACCGTACGACTCCCGCTGTACGAGGCAGGCGCCCGCGCGGGCCGCCTGGCCACAGGCGCGGAGGAGGCCCCGCCCGGGGGCGTGGCGACGATCGGGGCGGAGCTGATGGTGCGGGGGTCCACGGCGCCGCCGTGTCGGTGAGCCTCACCTGCCCCTCCAGGGACGCGACATCACCATCACCACCGGCGGCTTTCCGAAGGCCGGGGAGCTGGGCTGAGCGGGGTTCGGCCCCCGCGAGGCGTGGCGGTCATGTGCGGGGCGGCGTACCGTTGACTCAGTCAAAGGTGGCCCCTTTCGATGGCCTCGGAGTGATTCCATGCCGCATGCCGACCCCGACACGCCCATTCGTGACATCCGCGCCTTCAACCGCTTCTACACGAACCTCATCGGCGCCCTCGACTACAGCCGGCACACGTACGTCCCGTACACCCTCACCGAGTCCCGCGTCCTCTACGAGCTCGCCCACGCGCCGCGCACCGACGCGGCCGACCTGCGGGCCGAACTGACGCTTGATGCCGGGTACTTGAGTCGGCTGCTCGGTAAGTTCGAGAAGGCCGGGCTCGTCGAGCGGGCTCCCTCCGCGCGGGATCCCCGGCGTCAGAGCATCACGCTCACCGCCCGGGGGCGGGAGGCCGCCGCGCTCCTGGACGAGCGGTCGAACGAATCGGTCGGGTCGCTGCTCTCGGCCGTGGCGCCCGGCGAGCGCACCCGGCTCGCGGCGGCCATGCGCACCGTGCGGGAGATCCTGGAGGGCAGCAGGGCGGGCAAGGGCGCTCGGGTCCCGGAGGTGGTGCTGCGGGAGCCCGGACCCGGGGATCTCGGGTGGATCGTGCAGCGCAACGCCGCCCTGTACGCGGCGGAGTACGGGTTCAACATCGACTACGAGGGCCTGGTCGCCCGCATCGTCGCCGACTTCGCGGAGGATCACGATCCGCACCTGGAGCGGGTGTGGATCGCCGAGCTCGACGGGCGGCCCGTGGGGTCCGTGATGTGCGTGCGCGACGAGGCGCCCGGGACCGCTCGGCTGCGGCTCCTGCTCGTCGAGCCGGACGCCCGGGGGCATGGGATCGGCGATCAACTCGTACGTTCCTGCGTGGAGTTCGCACGCGGCGTCGGTTACCGCGAGATGGTCCTGTGGACCAACGACATCCTCGGCGCCGCCCGCGCCATCTACCAGCGGCACGGCTTCGTCCTCGTCGACGAGAAACCGCACCGCTCGTTCGGCGTGGACCTGCTGGGGCAGGACTGGCAACTGCACCTAGGGTCTGCGTCATGAAACTCGCCTTCTCCACCCTCGGCGTGCCGGGGCTCCCCCTCGCCGACGTGCTGAACCTGGCCACCACGCACGGCTATCAGGGCGTCGAGCTGCGCGCGCACCCCGAGGAGCCGGTCCACCCGGGGATCGGCCTCACCGAACGGGCTGATGTGGCCGCCCAGTTCAAGACCGCGGGCGTCGAGATCCTCGGTATCGCCGGGTACGCGCGCGTGGCCGAGCCCGGCGACGACGAGCCCGTCCTCGACGACATACGTGCCCTGCTCACCCTCGCCCGCGACCTGGGCGCCCCCTTCATCCGCGTCTTCCCCGGTGGCGGCACCGAGCAGAGCGCGGACGAGGCCGACGCGACGGCCGCCCGACGGCTCGGCACGGCAGCCGAGTTCGCCGCGGACTTCGGCGTACGCATCCTCCTGGAGACCCACGACTCGCACCGCACGGGAGCCGCGGCGACCCGCGTGCTCGGCGCGGTGGGCCACCGGTACGCGGGCGCCCTGTGGGACGTGATGCACACCTGGCTCGGCGGTGAGTCCCCGGCGGAGAGCCACGCGGCGCTCTCCCCGTACCTCGGCTACGTACAGGTCAAGGACATCGCGTCGGCCGACGACACGACGCCGCTCGGCCTCGGCGAGGGCGTCCTGCCGCTCGCCGAGTGCGTGGACGTGCTGCTCAGCGGGGAGCACCGGGACGGCTGGCTGTGCTGGGAGTACGAGAAGCGGTGGTACGAGGACGCGGCCCCGCTTCCCGAACTCCTGGGCCCGGGGCGGGACTTCCTGTCCCGACTCCTGAACCGCCCCGCCTGACGGCGTCACCCTCGGCTCCTGAACCGCCCCGCCCGACGCCGTCAGCCTTGACTCCTGGACCGCCCCGCCTGACGCCGTCGGCCTCGCCTCCCGACCTGCCACGCCTGGCGCCGTCGGCCTCGCCTCCCGACCTGCCACGCCTGACGCCGTCGGTCTCACCTCCCGACCTGCCACGCCTGACGCCGTCGGTCTCACCTCCCGACCCGCCACGCCCGACGCCGTCAGCCTCAACTCCCGACCCACCAAGCCCGACGCCGCCGGTCTCGCCTCCCGACCCACCAAGCCCTACGCCGTCCGTCTCACCTCCCGACCCGCCCCGCCTGACGCCCGCCAGGGACGTCAGGCCCACCCCGCCGACCAGGAGCGCCGCCGCGCACCACCCCAGGGTGCTCACCGACTCGTCCAGGACGAGCCCCGCGGCGGACATCCCGAACACCGGGACCAGGAGCGAGAAGGGGGCGACGGTCGACGCGGGGTGGCGGCGGAGCAGGTGGCCCCAGGCGCCGAAGCCGAAGACCGTCGTGATCCACGCGACGTAGACGATGATGCCGACGCCCTGCCGGTCCAGTGAGCCCAGGGCGTCGAGGTCCGCCTGCGGGCCCTCGAACAGCAGCGAGAGCCCGAGCAGCGGCACGACCGGGACCGTGCTGACCCACACCATGAAGTTCAGCGGGTCGGGCGGGGACGCCTTGCGGGTCAGGACGTTCGAAGCGCCCCAGCAGGCCGCGGCGCCGATCAGCAGCGCGAAGGCCGTGAGCGGGCCCGCGTCCCCCTCGTCGACCGCCGCGACGCCGATACCGGCGAGGGCGATGATCATGCCCAACAGGCGTACGCCACCCGGCCTTTCGCCGAGGGCGACGAACGCGAAGAGCGCCGTGAAGACCGCCTGGATCTGGAGGACCAGGGAGGACATGCCCGCCGGCATCCCCGCGTCCATGCCGATGAACAGCAGACCGAACTTGGCTACTCCCAGGACGAGTCCGACCCCCACGATCCACTTCCAAGCGACCTTCGGCGGCCCTACGAAGAAGATCGCGGGCAGCGCCGCCACCAAGAAGCGCAGGGCGGAGAAGAGCAGCGGCGGGAAGTGGTCGAGGCCCACCTCGATGACGACGAAGTTGACGCCCCAAACGGCGGCGACGAGGACGGCCAGAAGGACATGTGCGGGTCGCATGCGTCGAGGATCACCCGCCCCGACCATGCAGGACCAGCGCGGATCTCTGCATGATGGGATGAAGCAACGCTTACGGATCGGGCGGCGCGACCCGGCGTCGCCGACCACTGGGGAGGGCTTCTCGTGCTCGATCTCGCTCGGCTGCGCGCCCTGCACGCCGTCTCCGTGCACGGCACCGTCGGAGCCGCCGCCACCGCGCTCGGCTACACCCCGTCCGCCATCTCCCAGCAGATAGCCAAGCTGGAGCGCGAGACCCGCACCACCCTCCTCGAACGGCAGGGCAGAGGCGTCGCGCTCACCGAGGAGGCACGTCATCTCGCCTCCACGGCGCAGGAGTTGATGGCGATCGTGGAGCGTGCGGAGACCGAGCTCGAAGAGCGGCGCGGGCTGCCCGCGGGGCGGCTGATCATCGCCGCGTTCGCCTCGGCCGCGCGTGGTCTGATGCCGGCCGCCCTCGCGGATCTCGCCCGGCGGCACCCGGCGCTCGACGCCCGGATGTCGGAGATCGACCCGCACCTCTCCGTGGATCTCGTGACCAAGGGGGCGGTGGACATGGCGGTCGTGCACGACTGGGACATCGCGCCGCTGCCCACGCCTCCGGGCGTCGAACAGGCCGTCATCGGGGACGACTTCTGCGACCTCGTCGTGCCCGCGGGCCACCGGCTCGCGGGCCGTGACGCCGTACGCCGCGAGGAGCTGAAGGGCGAGCGGTGGATCACGCAGCCGCCGGGGCTCGTCTGCCACGAGTGGCTGGTGCGCACCCTGCGCGAGGCGGGCTGCGAGCCGGACATCGCGCACACGGCGGAGGAGAACCCCACCCTGGTCGCGCTGGTCGCCGCGGGGCTCGGCATCGCGCTCATCCCCCGCCTCGGGCGCGGCCCGGTCCCGGACGGCGCGGTCACCGTGCGGCTCGATCCGCTGCCGGTGCGGCGGCTCTACGCGCTGTGGCGGGCCGGGGCCTCGCGGCGCCCCGCGATCGCCGAGACGGTGCGGACGCTGCAGGGGCACTGGCCCGGCGCGGCACCCGAGAAGCAGGCCTCCTGACTCCGAAGCAGCCGCCCCGCCCTCGATGCGGCCCTCCTGAACCCCAGGATTCCCCTGCGCACCACTTTCCGGAAAACGCCCCCTACGGGGAACCCGCGCGGAGCAACCACCGTCCAACTGGCGTGCTGCCGGGTGAGTCTCCGCGCGGCGGTGTCGGCATCGCTGCTGGCTGCGAACGCTGACCACCCTCTCTGCCGCCCGCGGCCTGCAGCATGCCGTCACCGGTGCGCCCCCTTCAACAGCGCCGGTGACGGCCCCTCTCCTTCACAGCGACCGGCGACTCCCGCTGCCCACTCTCTTGACCGGCAGAAATCTTCGGGATATCCGTGACTCTCGGAAAGTTTCCTTCAGCCGGTTTCCCCAGTCCGGCTCCGGTCCGGTTCCCGTCCTCGTAGGGCGTCCCCGAAGGAGCTCACATGTCCCACCGCAACGCCTCCAGACGCACCCTGCTCACCGCCACGGCCGTCGCGGCGACGGCCCTGGCCGCGCCGTCCGCCGCCCACGCGGCCGGGGACGGTGACCGCGGTCGCGACCGGAAGCTGCGGGAGCTCATCTCCCGCATGAGCCTGGAGGAGAAGGTCGGCCAGCTCTTCGTGATGCATGTGTACGGCCACTCCGCCACCGAGCCCGACCAGGCGGACATCGACGCCAACCTCAAGGAGCTCGGCGTGCGCACCGCCGCGGAGGCGGTCGCCAAGTACCACCTCGGCGGCATCATTTACTTCGGCTGGGCCCACAACACCCGTGACCCGCACCAGATCGCCGCCCTCTCGAACGGCATCCAGCGCGCCGCCCTCACGCCGCAGGCCCCGCAGGACTCCCCCACCGCCCGCATCCCGCTGCTCATCTCCACCGACCAGGAGCATGGAGCCGTCGCCCGCGTCGGCGTCCCCGCCACGCTCCTGCCCGGCGCGATGGCCCTGGGCGCCGCGGGCTCACGCTCCACCGCACGCAAGGCGGCCCGTATCGCGGGCACCGAACTGCGCGCGCTCGGCATCCGGCAGAACTACGCCCCGGTCGCCGACGTGAACGTCAACCCCGCCAACCCCGTCATCGCCGTACGCTCCTTCGGCTCCGACCCCGAGGCGGTCGCCGAACTGGTCGCCGCGCAGGTCACGGGCTACCAGAGCACGGACATCGCCTCGACGTCCAAGCACTTCCCCGGGCACGGCGACACCAAGGACGACAGCCACTCCAAGCTGCCGTACATCCACCACACCCGTGAGCAGTGGGAGACCCTGGACGCGCCGCCGTTCCGGGCGGCGGTCGAAGCGGGCATCGACTCGATCATGACCGCGCACATCGTGGTCCCCGCCCTCGACCCCGCCGAGGACCCGGCCACGCTCTCCCGCCCCATCCTCACCGGCATCCTGCGCGAGGAACTCGGCTACGACGGGGTCGTGGTGACGGACTCGCTCGGCATGCAGGGGGTGCGCACGAAGTACGGCGACGACCGCGTGCCGGTGCTCGCGCTGAATGCGGGCGTCGACCAGCTCCTGAACCCGCCGAAGCCGGAGATCGCCTGGAACGCGGTGCTCCAGGCCGTGCGGGACGGCGAGCTGACGGAGGCCCGGCTCGACGAATCGATCCTTCGCGTCCTGCGCCTCAAGGCGAAGCTGGACCTCTTCTCCGACCCGTACGTCACCTCGCGCGGCGTCGACCGGGCGGTCGGTACGCGCGCGCATCTCGCCGCCGCCGACCGGATCGCGGAGGAGACGACGACGCTGCTGCTCAACAAGGACGGGCTGCTTCCGCTGTCCCGGAAGTCGCGTCGCAAGGTGCTCGTCGTGGGCGCGGACCCGGCGTCGCCGTCGGGGACGACGGGTCCGCCGACGACCGTCATCGGGCGGGAGCTGACGGACCTCGGCTTCACGCCGACGGTGCTGCCGACGGGCACGGCGCCCTCCGCCGCGAAGACCGCCGAAGCGGTGGCGGCGGCAGCCGGTCAGGACGCGGTGCTCGTGGGCACGTACAACGTGGGGGCGGGGAGCGCCCAGATCGCCCTGGTGGAAGCGTTGGTGGCGACGGGAGTTCCGGTCGTCGCGGTGGCGATCCGCAATCCGTACGACGTGGCGCGGCTCCAGGGCGTGGGCGCTTCGCTCGCCGCGTACTGCTGGACGGACGTCGAACTGCGCGCCGCGGTACGGGTGATCGCGGGGCGCGCCGAGCCTCGGGGGCGGCTGCCCGTGCCGGTGCAGCGTGCGGATGATCCGGGGCAGGTGCTGTACCCGGTCGGGCACGGCCTTACGTACTGAGCCGTACGCCGCGCCACCCGCGCGCCACCGCCACCTGACGCAAAGCACCCCACGCGCCTGGCGTGCGCCCGCCACCGCGGGCCACGCTGGGTGCACAAATCGGGGGGTTCGCCATGCTTGTCATGCTTGGCCTGAGGTATGCGGGGTTGCTGCTGGTGGTGTCCGTGGGCGTGAGCGGCTGCCAGAAGTCGTCGGACCCGGGCTCGGAGTCGCCGGACCGGCAGCCTTCCCCGTCGGCGTCGTCCGGATACGGAGCTGTCTTCCTCGCCGTGGAGGAGTGCAGTTCGCGGGGGCGCGAGACGTTCACGGAGGTGTCGTGCACCAGTGAGCGGGCGGCGGCGCGGGTCATCGCCCGCTACGACGGCAAGGTCACGGAAGGCCCTTCGTGCCCCGCCCGCACGGACTTCGTACTCCACATCAGCGAGAACCGGCCCGCGGTGGACGAGGACGGGAACGGGGCCGTGCCGCGGGGCTACGCCTGCATGCGGAACTTGGAGTTGCCGCATCCCGGGGATCCCGGGGGTGGGGGTGGGCCTCGGACTGTTGTCGGGGACTGCGTGTATGAGGCGGGCGAGGGTGAGGTGCGGGAGACGGCGTGTGACGGGTCAGGAGCGAAGGCTCCGGAGTACCGCGTGACTTCGGCGGCGCCTGCACGTGACGCGTGTCCGGCGGCGACTCAGCTCTATGTGTCACTGGAGGGTGGGAAGCCGGTGGGGTGTGCGGTGCGGGTGTGAGCGTTTCTTCTTTCCCCAACCCCGCCCCTTCCCGAAAACCCGCTCGGCGCGGGGGCCTTGTCCTCAAACGCCGGACGGGCTGATTCTCAGCCCCTCCGGCGTTTGAGGAGCGGGGTCTGGGGCGGAGCCCCAGTTTCGGGAAGGGGTGGGGTTGGGGAATGCCCCGCAGGGATCGCCCCTACGGCCGCAGACTCAGCTCCCGGTCCGTGTCCTTGCGGTCAAGCTTCGCGTCGTAAGGTGCCAGCGGCTTCGGGGAAGCCGCAGTAGCGACCCCGGCCCAGGCCTGGATTCGTTCCGTTGCCTTCGCCTTTTCCGCGGGGACGAGGCCCGCCACGTTCGCGCCGTGGTTGGCGCCCGGTGCGGTGAAGACGTGGGAGTCGTGCTTCGCGCCCCTGGCGGGACGGAACGGCTCAGCGCCCCACGGGTCGTTCTCGCCGTAGACGTACAGCATCCGCGTCGCGTTGTGCCGCACCCAGCGGTCCACGTCCTTCATGACACCGGACTGGAACTTCATCGGGATCTCACGCGGCACGAAGTTCCGCGGCGGCTGGTAGCCGTAACGGCTCAGGTCGCCGAGCCAGGGCTGCGAGATGTCGGGCGAGCCCAGCTGCGTACCGGCCTGGTAGTAGTACGGCGTGTACGGGGTCAGGCCCTGGTCCGTGTAGGAGGTCCAGCCGCCCACCGCGTCGACGTAGTCGAAGATCACCTGGTCCGAGGCGGACGACGCGTCGGGTACGTCCGCGCACGCCGACTCCGGCTGGTACTGCCAGAAGCCCCACACCAGGTCGAGGACAACGGCCTCGTACGCCTTGTCGAGGTTGCCGACGGTCTTGAAGGTGTAGTTGCCGGCCTCGGCGAACTCCGCGTACTTCTTCTCCAGCGGCTCGCGGCGCACGAGCGCCTCGCGCTGCACGGCCTCCAGCTTGGCCCGGCACTCCTTGGTGCCGACCGTCTCGAAGAACTCGTCGTAGCGCGAATCCTCCTTGTTCACCACGTCGTTCGGGGCGACGTACGCGACGACGCCGTCCATGTCACGCGGGTAGAAGCGCTCGTAGTACGTGGCGGTCATGCCGCCCTTCGAGCCGCCGGTCGCCACCCACTTCTTGTCGTAGACGGGCTTCAGCGCCTTGAAGATGCGGTGCTGGTCGCTCGCGGCCTGCCAGATGTCGAGCTTGGACCAGTCGGCCGGCTCGGGGCGGGACGGCGTGAAGAAGCGGTACTCCATGGAGACCTGGTTGCCGTCGATGATCCGCGTCGGCTCGCTGCGGCTGGGGGTCGTGGAGACCCCGTAGCCGCTGGTGAAGAAGGCCGTGGGGCGGGTGGTGTCCTTGTGCAGGACCGTCAGGCGCTGCTTGAAGGTGCCCTTGGAGGGGTGCCGGTGGTCAATCGGCTGGGTGTAGTTGAGGACGAAGTAGCGGTAGCCGGTGTACGGCTTCTCCTCGATCAGGCTCATGCCCGGTATCGCGAGGAGCCTGTCCTTGATGTCGGTGGCCTGCGGCTTCGCGGCGGTGGCCGCCCCTGCCGCACTCACTGTGCCCGCGGTGCCGATGCCTATCAGCACGACGAGCGACAGCAGCCATCTGAGCGCCTTGCGCATGCACTCTCCCCTAAGTTCGCGATTGCGTCCGCCGGAACTTATCGGAGCAACTCGCTCACCACTAGGGGCTCTTGCGTCACGTCAGGACTCAGTACGTCACAAAGGGGCACACAACGTGCACCATGCGATCAGTAAGCCGTCAGCACAGAATCCAGCCCGAGCTGGTGTTCCCGCCGCCCACGGAACCCTTCACCCACACGCACCGGTGCCCCGCGTGCACCGTCACCGGGCCCGCGTGATGTGTGTAGCGGCCCTTGTCCCTGGCCGGGCGGTTGCCGCGGGCCTGGACGCTGACGGACATCGTCTTGCGGGCGCCGGGGCGCTTGGCGAGGGTGACGGCGCAGACGTAGCCGCGGCTCTTGTAGATGACGACCTTGCCGGTGCTGAAGGAGAGGGTGCGCACCTTGTGCCCGGCGCAGCGCCCGGCCGATGCCTGCGCCTGCGCCGCACCGGCGCCCGCGACCCCGAGCAGGACGGCAGCCGCAAGGACGACGGCGCCGAGCGCAAGGCTCCGCCGTATTCGACCACTGCTCACCGGTTTCCCTCCCGACACATCCGCATCAGCGTACTGATGTACGGACGCGGACCGAAGGGCGCGTGGTTGCGCCCCCGCCCTGATTCGTTCACCGGGTCAGGCTGCCGTCGGCTCCGTCTCCCCCACGAACGTGCGCCACAGCGTCGCGTACCGCCCGTCGAGTGCGAGCAGCTCGTCGTGCGTGCCGTCCTCCGCGACCCGGCCGTGGTCCATCAGGATCACCCGGTCCGCGCGGGCGGCCGTGGTGAGGCGGTGGGCGACGACCAGCGTGGTGCGCTTGCCCGCGATGCGGTCGGTGGCCTGGTTGACCTGCGCCTCCGTTGCCAGGTCGAGGGCCGCGGTCGCCTCGTCCAGGAGCAGGATGTCCGGGTCGACGAGCTCCGCGCGGGCCAGGGCGATCAGTTGGCGCTGGCCCGCGGAGAGGTTGCGGCCTCGCTCGGAGACCTCGTGGAGGTAGCCGCCGTCCAGGGTGGCGATCATGTCGTGCGCGCCGACCGCGCGGGCCGCGGCCTCCACCTGGGCGTCGGTGGCGTCGGGCCGCCCGTAGGCGATCGCGTCGCGCACCGTGCCCGCGAAGAGGTAGGCCTCCTGCGGGACGACGCCGAGCCGGTGGCGGTAGGAGGTCAGGTCGAGGGACCGCAGGTCCGTGCCGTCCACCGTGACCCGGCCGCCGGTCGGGTCGTAGAACCGGGCGACGAGCTTGACCAGGGTCGACTTGCCCGCGCCGGTCTCGCCGACGAAGGCGACGGTCTGGCCGGCGGGGATGCGCAGGCGTACGTCGCTGAGCGCCTCCTCCGGCTCGTCGTCGGTGCCGTACGCGAAGTTCACGTCCTCGAAGGCGATCTCGCCGCGCAGGGACAGGACGTCGAGCGGCTCGGCGGCGGCCTCGGTGGAGGTCGGCTCCCTGAGCAGTTCCTGGATGCGGCCGAGCGAGACGGTGGCCTGCTGGTAGCCGTCGAAGACCTGGGAGAGCTGCTGGACGGGCGCGAAGAACAGGTCGATGTAGAGGAGGTAGGCGACCAGGGCGCCGGTCGTCAGCGTGCCCGCCTCCACCCGTCCCGCGCCGACCATCAGGACCGCCGCCGCGGCGACCGCCGAGAGCAGCTGCACGAACGGGAAGTAGATGGAGATCAGCCACTGCCCGCGGATACGGGCGCTGCGGTAGTCGTCGCTGGCCTGCGCGAACTTCTTGCCGCCGGAGCGCTCGCGCCGGAAGGCCTGCACGATGCGGAGCCCCGCGACGGACTCCTGGAGGTCGGCGTTGACCACCGAGACGCGCTCACGCGCCAGCTCGTACGCCTTGACGCTGGAGCGGCGGAAGAAGACCGTGCCGATGATCAGCGGCGGCAGGGTCGCGAAGACGACGAGCGCGAGCTGCACGTCGATGAAGACGAGCGCGACCATGATGCCGAAGAAGGTGACGACGGAGACGAAGGCGGTGACCAGGCCCGTCTGGAGGAAGGTGGAGAGCGCGTCCACGTCCGTCGTCATCCGGGTCATGATGCGCCCGGTCAACTCCCGCTCGTAGTAGTCGAGTCCGAGCCGCTGGAGCTGCGCGAAGATCTTCAGGCGCAGCGAGTAGAGCACGCGCTCGCCGGTCCGTCCGGTCATCCGCGTCTCGCCGATCTGGGCCACCCACTGGGCGAGCACGGCGAGCAGCGCCAGTCCGGAGGCCGCCCACACGGCGCCGAGCGCGAGCTGCGTGACACCTTCGTCGATGCCGTGCCGGATCAGTACGGGAAGGAGCAGGCCCATGCCCGCGTCGACCGCGACCAGGAGCAGGGCGAGGAGCAGCGGCTTCCCGAATCCGGCGAGGAGACGCCGCAGGCCGTACGAATCCTCCGGGGTGACCGCGCGCGCCTCGTCGACGTGGGGTGTGTCGTTGGCCGGGGGCAACGCGTCGACCTGCGCGAGGAGTTCGGGCGTGGCGGGCATCCCCGCCATCGCGGTGTCCTTCGGCTCCCGGTCGCCGACCCAGAGTGGCGGGGTGATGCCGCGCTCGGCGTCGAACTCCGCGTCGAGTTCGTCGCGCAGGGAGGTGTCCTCGGGGATCTCGACCGGGACCGTGCGGCCGGGCGAGACGCCGCCGAGCTCGTCCGGGTCGGTCAACAGGCGCCGGTAGAGCGGGGAGTCGGCCGTCAGCTCCTCGTGCGTGCCGATGGCGGCGAGGCGTCCGCCGTCGAGCACGGCGATGCGGTCGGCGAGGTTGAGGGTCGATCGCCGGTGGGCGATGAGAAGGGTGGTCCGCCCGGCCATGACGCCGCGCAGGGCTTCGTGGATCTCGTGCTCGACCCGGGCGTCCACCGCGGACGTCGCGTCGTCGAGGACGAGCAGGCGGGGGTCGGTGAGGATGGCGCGGGCGAGGGCGACGCGCTGGCGCTGGCCGCCGGAGAGGGTGAGGCCGTGCTCGCCGACGGTGGTGTCGTAGCCGTCGGGCAGCTCCGCTATGAAGCGGTCGGCCTGGGCGGCGCGGGCCGCGGTCTCGATCTCCTCCTGGGTGGCGTCCGGCTTTCCGTACGCGATGTTGGCGCGGATGGTGTCGGAGAAGAGGAAGGAGTCCTCGGGCACGAGGCCGATGGCGGCCCGCAGCGAGTCGGTGGTCAGCTCGCGCACGTCGTGGCCGCCGACGAGGACGGCGCCGTGCGTCACGTCGTAGAAGCGGGGCAGCAGCAGCGCGACGGTGGACTTGCCGCTGCCCGACGTGCCGACGACGGCGAGGGTCTCGCCGGGCCTGATCTCGAAGGAGAGGCCGGCGAGGACGGGGCGGCTGTCCTCGTAGGCGAAGGAGACGTCGTCGAACTCGACGGTGGCCGGGGCGTCGGCGGGCAGTTCCTTGGTGCCGTCCGTCAGCGTCGGCTCGGTGTCGATGAGCTCCAGGACGCGCTCGGCGCCGGCGCGGGCCTGCTGGCCGACGGTGAGGACCATGGCGAGCATGCGCACGGGGCCGACGAGCTGGGCGAGGTAGCTGGAGAAGGCGACGAACGTGCCGAGCGTGATCTGCCCGCGCACCGCGAGCCAGCCGCCGAGCGCGAGCATCGCGACCTGCCCGAGCGCGGGCACGGCCTGCAGGGCGGGCGTGTACTTGGAGTTCAGCCGGATGGTGCGAAGGCGCCCCGCGAAGAGCTTGCGCCCGACCTCCCTGAGCTTCCCCGTCTCCTGGTCCTCCTGGCCGAACCCCTTCACGACGCGTACGCCGGAGACGGAGCCGTCCACGACGCCGGCGACGGCGGCGGCCTGGGCCTGCGCGTACCAGGTGGAGGGGTGCAGGCGGCCCCGGCTGCGCTTGGCGATGAGCCAGAGGGCGGGGGCCACGGCGAGTGCCACGAGGGTGAGCGGGATGGAGAGCCACGCCATGATCACGAGGGAGATCACGAAGAGGAGGATGTTGCCGATGGTCATCGGCAGCATGAAGAGCAGGCCCTGGATGAGCTGGAGGTCGCTGGTGGCGCGTCCGACGACCTGACCGGTGGACAGCTCGTCCTGCCGCCGTCCGTCGAGCCCGGTGATCGTCCCGTACATCTCGGTCCGCAGGTCGTGCTGGACGTCGAGGGCGAGACGGCCGCCGTAGTAGCGGCGGATGTAGGTGAAGACGTAGACGAGGACGGCGGCGCCGATGAGGGCGCCGACCCAGGGGCCCATCTCGCGCGACTTGTCCCCGATGACGTCGTCGATGATCACCTTGGTGATGAGCGGGACGAGCGCCATGACGGCCATGCCGGCCAGCGAGGAGCCGAGCGCGAGCACGACGTCCTTCGGATGCCGCCACGCGTACCCGGTCAGCCGTCTCGCCCAGCCGGATTGCTCCGGCCCGGCCTCACCGGCCTTCTCCTGCTCGACCCCACCCCGCTGCTGCGCCACCACATGCCTCCCGTCGACCTGACCTGCCGAGAGGCCCAACGCGGAGGGATGCGGATTTCATCCCGCCGCAACAAAGAGGGGCCGGAGGTCCTAGGACCTCCGGGCTTCCGGGCTTCCGGGCTTCCGGGCGTAGACAGGGTCGCGAGGTGTAGTTAGATTTGGTGGCATGAGTGTAGTCACCGTGCGGATACCCGACTCCATGGACGAGGCGCTGCGCGATGCCGCCGCCGACGCGCCTTCCCTGAACGCGTACATCGTGCGGGCCGTGCGCCGGCAGATGACGCTGGACGCGGCCCGCAAGCTCGCCGCGCTCGGTCGGCCGCTCGACCTCGATGGGGAGGGCGACGCCCTGTGACGATCGCCCGGGGGGAGGTCTGGGACGTCGACACGGGAAAGGGGACCCGCACGGTCCTGATCGTGAGCCTGACCGGGCTCGCCGACGCGTACGGCGCCGTACTGGCTCTGGTGCTGCACGCGCCCGCCGCCCATCCCGACACGGCCATGAGCGTCCGCCTCACCGATCCGGTCGACGCCTCCGCTGTGGCGGTCAACCTCGTCCAGCTCTCCGCGCCCCGATTCGACACGGGAACCCGCCACGGGGCCGTGACACCGGAGCAGATGGCGGTCGTGGACGACGCGCTCCGCGCCGTCCTCGACCTCTGACCACTCCGCCTGCCCGCTACGTCACAGGTGCGTCGGCTCGAACATGCGCAGGACTGCCGGGAGCACCACCACCGAGGGGCCGGGTGACGCGAGTGCCTTCGCCAGGTCGTCCTTAAGGTTCTCCGGGGTCGTCCGGACGCCCGGCACCCCGAAGGACTCCGCGAGGGCGACGAAGTCGGGGCGGGAGAGTTCCGTCGCCGTGGGTTCGCCGAAGGCGTCGGACATGTACTCCCGGAGGATGCCGTACCCCCCGTCGTCCACGATCAGCCAGGTGACCGGCAGGTCGTGCTGCTTGGCGGAGGCCAGTTCCGCGAGGGAGTACATCGCGCCGCCGTCGCCCGATACGGCGAGGACCGGCTTCGTGGGGTCGGCCGCCGCCGCGCCCAGCGCGGCCGGGAAGCCGTAACCGAGACCGCCCGCGCCCTGCGCCGAGTGCATCGTGTTCGGACGGCGCGCGTCGAAGGCGGACCAGGCCCAGTAGGCGAGGATCGTCATGTCCCAGAAGGACGGCGAGGCGTCCGGCAGGGCTTCCCGCACCGACGCCAGGACCTGCTGCTCCAGGGTGAGTTCCTGGGCGGCGATCCGCTCCTTGACCTTGGAGAGGACCGTCCGCACCCGCTCGGGGGCCGTGGAGTCCTCCCTGGGGGTGTCGATCGTCTCCAGGAGCGCGGACAGCGCGAGCCGCGCGTCCGCGTGGATGCCGAGCGCCGGGTGGTTGGACTCCAGCTTCCCCGCGTCCGCCTCGATCTGGATGACCCGGCCGCGCGGCTTGAACGTGTGGTAGTTCGACGAGAGCTCACCGAGGCCGGAGCCGACCACCAGGAGGACGTCCGCGTCCTCCAGGAAGTCCGTGGTGTACCGGTCCTCCAGCCACGACTGGAGCGACAGCGGGTGCTCCCAGGGGAACGCGCCCTTGCCGCCGAAGGTCGTGACGACGGGAGCGTTCACCAGCTCGGCGAGCGCGAGCAGCTTGCCGGAGGCGTCGGAGCGTACGACTCCGCCGCCCGCGATGATCGCCGGGCGCTCGGCCCGGGACAGCAGGACGGCCGCCACCGCGGTCAGCTCGGGGCGCGGGACGACCTCGTCCGGGGTCGCGTCCATGGCCGTGACGACGGGCAGGGTCGTCTGCGCGAGCAGCACGTCCTGCGGGATCTCCACCCACACCGGGCCGTGCGGGGCGGTGAGCGCCGACTCCCAGGCCGCCGCGATCGCGGAGGGGATCTGCGAGGCCGTCCGCACCGTGTGCACGGACTTGACCACGTCCCTGAACGACGCCTGCTGGTCACGCAGTTCGTGGAGGTACCCGTGCCGGCCGCCGCCGAGTCCCGCCACCGGGATCTGGCTGCCGATCGCGAGCACGGGCGAGGACCCGGCCGCCGCCTCCTGGAGCGCGGCGAGCGAGGTCAGCGCCCCGGGCCCGGTGGAGAGAAGCAGCGGGGCCACCTCGCCGGTGATCCGGCCGTACGCGTCCGCCGCGAAGCCCGTGTTGTTCTCGACGCGCAGCCCCACGTACGACAGGGAGGAGCGCCGCAGGGCGTCGAACATGCCGAGTGCGTGCTGGCCGGGGAGGCCGAAGACGGTCGTCGCGCCGAGGCCCTGGAGGGTCTCCACGACGAGGTCACCGCCGTTGCGCCCCGCAGGCGGGTTCAGGGCCGCCTCCGTCTGAGCCTCCGTGGGCCGCAGTACTACGTCGTGGTCGTGCGTCACTTGGCCGCGCTCCCCTCGGTGGTCCGGCGGGCCTCCGCGATCTGGCGGGACATGATCGTCGTCAGCTCGTACGCGGTGTGCGATGCGGCGACGGCCGTGATCTCCGCGTGGTCGTAGGCGGGGGCGACCTCGACGACGTCCGCCGATACGAGGTTGCAGGAGGAGAGCCCCCGCAGGATCTCCAGGAGCTCGCGCGACGTCATGCCGCCCGCCTCCGGGGTGCCCGTGCCGGGCGCGTGGGCCGGGTCCAGGCAGTCGATGTCGATGGAGATGTACAGCGGGCGGTCGCCGATGCGCTGGCGCAGCTGGTCGGCGACCTCGTCGGCGCCGCGGCGGTAGATGTCCGCCGAGGTGACGATGCCGAAGCCCATCTTCTCGTCGTCGGTGAGGTCCTGCTTGCCGTACAGCGGGCCGCGCGTGCCGACGTGGGAGAGCGCCTCGGTGTCGAGGATGCCCTCCTCGACGGCCCGGCGGAACGGCGTGCCGTGGGTGTACTCGGCGCCGAAGTACGTGTCCCAGGTGTCCAGGTGCGCGTCGAAGTGCAGCAGGGCGACCGGGCCGTGCTTCTTGGCGACCGAACGAAGGAGCGGCAGGGCGATGGTGTGGTCGCCGCCGAGCGTCATCATGCGCGCGCCGGAGCCGAGGAGGTCGTCAGCGGCGGCCTCGATCGTCTCGACCGCCTCGTTGATGTTGAACGGGTTGGCGGCGATGTCGCCCGCGTCCGCGACCTGGGCGAGCGCGAAGGGCGAGGCGTCCTGCGCGGGGTTGTACGGACGCAGGAGGCGCGAGGCCTCACGGATCGCGTTGCCGCCGAAGCGGGCGCCGGGGCGGTACGAGACGCCGGTGTCGAAGGGCACGCCGACCACGGCTATGTCCGTCTTGCCGCCCACCTCGTCGAGGCGGGGCAGGCGGGCGTAGGTCGCCGGGCCCGCGTACCGGGGGATGCGGGAGGAGTCGACCGGGCCTCGGGGGGTCGGGGTCTCGGCGCTGCTCATGGTCGGTTTCCTCCTGCTGGTACGAGTGATGCTGTGCTGCTGGGACAAGTGTCGCGCGGCCCACTGACAGCGGGCCGCGCGCGCTTAACTAGACGGCCACCGGCGTTTCCGGTTCCGCTTCTTCTGACCCCCGGCCCGCCAGCCGCTCGCGCCAGGCCGCGAGGACCTCGGCGTCGGTCGGCTTCGTGGCGAGGGAGACGACGACGTACACGGCCAGGGAGATCAACAGGCCGTAGTAGACCGGCTCGTTGGCGAGGATTCCGTACCCCCACATGAGCCCGATGACCGAGAGCCCACCGGCGGCGACGGCCGCGAGGGCGCCGGGAGCCGTGCCGCGCTTCCACAGGAGCCCGCCGAGGATCGGCACGAGAAGACCGGCGACGAGCAGGTTGTAGGCGACGGTGAGCGCCTGGACCACGTCGTTGAGGGCGATGGCGATGCAGACGACGGCGATGCCCATGATCAGGATGAAGAGGCGGTTGCCCTTCACCTCGTCGTGCGCCTCGTCGTCCGCTCCGTCGGACTTCACGACGCCCCGCAGCCGCGACCAGATGTCGTTGTTGGCGACGGTCGCACAGGCGATGAGCGCTCCGGAGGACGTGGACATCACGGCGGCGAGCGCCGCGGCGAGCACGAGACCCCGTACGCCCATGGGCAGTTCGTCCTTGACGATGGTCGCGAAGGCCGCGTCCGCGCTCGGCAGCTTCGGGTACATGACCTTGGCCGCCGTGCCGATGACGGCGCCCGCGATCGCGTAGACGAGGCAGTACGTACCGGCGACGGTGCCGCCGTAGCGGGCGACCTTGTCGCTGCGCGCGGTGAAGACGCGCTGCCAGATGTCCTGCCCGATGAGCATGCCGAACGTGTAGATCAGGACGTAGGTGAAGATCGTCTCGCCGCCGACGCCCAGCGGGTCGAAGTACTCGGTGGGCAGCTTGGCCTTCATCTCGCTGAAGCCGCCGGCCTTGACGACCGCGATGGGCAGCAGCAGGAGCAGCACGCCGATGGTCTTCACCACGAACTGCACCATGTCGGTGAGCGTGATGGACCACATGCCGCCGAGCGTCGAGTACGCGACGACGATCGAGCCACCGAGGATGATCGCGATCGTGCGGTTCATGTCGAACAGGACGTCGAAGATCGTGGCGTACGCGATGGTCGAGGTGACCGCGAGCATGAGGGTGTACGCCCACATGACCACTCCGGAGATGACGCCCGCGCGCCCTCCGTAGCGCAGGTCGAGCATCTCGGAGACGGTGTAGACCTTCAGGCGGGCGATGCGCGCCGAGAAGAAGACGCTCAGCGCGAGCAGGCCGAGGCCGATGGTGAAGACCATCCAGGCGCCGGAGAGCCCGTACTGGTAGCCGAGGCCGACGCCGCCGATGGTGGACGCGCCGCCGAGGACGATGGCGGCCATGGTCCCGGAGTACATCCACGGTCCGAGGCGGCGTCCGGCGACCAGGAACTCGCTCTTGGACTTGGCGCGGCGCATGCCCCACCAGCCCATGGCGAGCATGCCGGCGAGATAGACGACGATCACTGTGTAGTCGACGGCCATAGGGCCCTCCTTCGCGCACCTCGGTGGCGTGTCGTGCAGATGGGAGTGGGGGGGGTGGCAACCGGCCGCGGGGACATCCGCCCGTACCCGCGGCCTGGGGTCGGCACGACCTTAGGTGGCCGGAAAGCAACGCTGAAGTGTACGTTTCATCCACTCCCCGTGATCGATATGGATGGAACATCCACCGTGCCGGACCCCCTCGCCCCGTCAGCCCCCTCCCCGGCTCCCCCGACGCCTCCCGTCCCCCTGACCGCGCTCCTGGCCCGGGAGGACCTGGGCCTGCGCCAGGTCGCGGGGCCGGACGCCGGGGAGAGCGGGGCCGCCGTCCAGTGGGTGCACACCTCGGAGATGGCGGACCCGTACCCGTATCTCCTGGGCGGCGAGCTGCTGTTGACGGCGGGCGTGCACCTCACCGACCCGGTGGGCGCGGGCGGTTACCTCGACGACTACGTGGCGCGGATCGTCGAGGCGGGCGGCGCGGCCCTCGGCTTCGGCGTCGCGCCCGTGCACGACACGGTGCCGCGCGCCCTGGTGACGGCCTGCGACCGCTACGGCCTGCCGCTCCTTGAGGTGCCGCCGCGCACCACGTTCAGCGGCGTCGCCCGCGCGGTGTGGCAGCTGGTGGCCGAGACCAGGCACGCGGAGCTGCGGCGCGTGACGGAGGCGCAGCAGGGCCTCGCCACGGCCGCGGCGCGCCCCGACCCGGTGCCCGCGGTGCTTCGCCAGCTGGCGGCGCGGCTGGGCGGCTGGGCGGCGCTCTACGCTCCGGACGGCGCGGTGCTCCACACGGCGGGGACGGCTCCGGCGGCGGGGGCCCGGCAGGCGGTGCGTGACCTCTCCGAAGTCGTGCGTCCGTCGGGGCGCCCAGGGCCCGCCCCCGCCTCCGCCACCGACTCCGTGGGCGGCGCCCACCTCGCCGCGTACGCGCTCGGCGGCGGGCAGGGGTTCGCGCTCGGGGTCGCCGCCGAGCAGCGTGAACCGGGGGATCACACCATCACCGGGGTGGCCGTCGTGCTGCTCTCCCTCCTCACCGGAAAGCACCAGGGCGCCGCCGACTCCGTACGGTCCGCGGCGCTCGTACGGCTGCTGCTCGGCTCGGCGGTGGGCGATGTCGCGCCTCTTCTGGGGGCCGAGGAGTGGACCGTGGTGCACGCGCGCGGGGAGGCCGGCAACGACCCGGTGGCGCACTCCGTCGCCGCCTCCGCGCTGGCCGCCGCGCTGGGCAGCGGCCTGGTCGACGCGGACGCCGGGCAGGACCTCGTACGGCTCCTTCTCCCCGCCGACCGCGATCTCGCCGGTCAGCCGGGCTGGGCCCTCGGCGCCTCCGCCCCCGCCGCCACCGGTGACCTGCCGGCCGCCGACGCCCAGGCCGACCGCGCCCTGCGCCGCGCCGAGGCCACCCGGGCGCCGCTCGTCCGGCACCGTGAGGCGGGCATCGCGGCTCTGGTGGCGCCCGCGGAGGCCGCGGCCCACGCGCGCGTGCTGCTCGCCCCGCTCGGCGGCAGCGAGGCGCTCACGGAGACCTTGCGCACCTGGCTCTCCCTGCACGGCAGTTGGGACCGCACGGCCACGGCGCTCGGGGTGCACCGCAACACGGTCCGCCAACGCGTCACGCGGTGCGCGACGCTCCTGGGGGCGGACCTGGATGACCCCGATATCCGCATGGAGCTGTGGTTCGCGCTGGGGCGGAACAGCTGAGGAGCGCCCCGTCAGGGGCGCGGGGAACTGCGCGCCCAGCCACGACGGACCCGTGGCCAAAGAGCGAACCCGCCCACGCGCATAGCGCACCTCACAGGCCCAGGCTTCGAAACGCCCCGGCCTCGCGGCCCGAGCGACGGCACAATAGGACCCATGCCGATACCCAGCCGTGCCGCGCTCATCGATCACCTCGTACGCTCCCGCATCGCGGGCGATGTCGCCACGCCGCGCGAGAACAACCTCAGCCACTACCGGAAGCTCGCGAACGGCGACCGCCACTACTGGCTCGGTCTGGAACTCGGCAACCGCTGGACCGACGAGCAGGACGTCCTCGCGGTGATGGCCGAGCGGTGCGGTGTGATCGACGACGCCGAGTTCCGGCACGGGCAGGACACCATCGACCCGGAGCTGACGGTCGACGCCCTGGAGCGGATGGCGGCGCGCCTCCGTAAGGCCGCGGCCGGCAAGGAGAGGGTCCTTTTCGCCACCGGCCACCCCGGGGGCCTGCTCGACGTGCACCGCGCGACGGCGGCAGCCCTGCGCGCGGCGGGCTGCGAGATCGTCGTCATCCCCGAGGGCCTCACCGCCGACGAGGGCATGGTCTTCCAGTTCGCGGACGTGGCGATGCTGGAGCGCGGCGCGACGCTGTGGCACACGCACTCCCCCGAGCCGATGAACGCGATCCTGGACGGCCTGGAGCGCGAGGGGCGCCCGCTGCCCGACCTGGTCGTCGCCGACCACGGCTGGGCAGGACGGGCGGGCCAGCGCGGCATCGACTCCGTCGGGTACGCGGACTGCAACGACCCGGCGCTGTTCATCGGCGAGGCCGAGGGCACCGTCCAGGTGACGGTCCCGCTGGACGACCACGTCACGAGCCCGCGGCACTACGACCCCATGACGGCCTACCTGCTGGACGCGGCCGGTCTCACGCCGGAGGCCTGAGTCACGGCCACGGGTTGAGCCCTTCCTCGCGCCGCTGGGAGAACCCCGGCGTCGGGTCCAGATAGACCCGTCGTACGCCGGGAAAGCGCTCGCGCAGCCGCCGTTCGGCCTGTTCGCAGGCCCACTCGATCTGCGCCGCCGTGGAGGCGTCACGGAAGTCGACCTTGGCGGCGACCAGCGCCTCGCGCGGCCCCTGGAGCAGCGTCGTCAGTTCGAGTACAGCCTCGATGTGCTCGGAGGCGAGGAGCACCTCGCGGATCTCCTCCCGCATCGGCTTCGGCAGCGGTCGCCCGATGAGGAGCTGCGCGTTGCTGCGGCCGAGCACCCAGGCGACGTACAGGAGGAGCGCGCCGATGCAGAGCGAGGCCACGCCGTCCCACACGCCGGAGCCGGTGAGCTGCCCGCCGAGCAGTCCGCCCGCGGCGAGCACGAGCCCGGCCAGGGCGGCGGAGTCCTCCAGGACGACGGCCTTCACCGCGGTGTCGGGCGTGTGGCGCAGATAGCGCCCGAAGGACGCCCCGAAGCGCGCCGCCTCACCGCGGGCCTGTTTGACGCCGGTGCGCAGTGAGTAGCCCTCCAGGAGGAAGGCGATCGCGAGCACGATGTACGAGATGAGCGGGTCGCCGAGTTCCTCGCCGGCCACCAGGGTGTGGACGCCGTCGTAGATCGAGAAGACGGCACCGCCGACGAAGGTGGCGACGGCCGCGAGCATCGCCCAGATGTAGCGCTCGGGGCCGTACCCCAGCGGGTGGTCGTCGTCGGCGGGCTTCTCGCTGCGCTTCAGGGCGGTGAGGAGCAGCACCTCGGTGACGGTGTCGGCCAGCGAGTGGGCCGCTTCGGAGAGCATCGCGCTCGAACCGCTGATGACACCGGCGACGGCCTTGGCTACGGCGATCCCGAGGTTGGCGACGGCGGCGACGATGACGGTGAAGGTGCTCTCGCCGTTCTCGCCGCCGTCCTCTGACGGTTGCTCACTCATGTATCGGACGGTATGTCCGATCAGCGAGGAACGCGAACGACGCCCTCCTGGATGACCGTTACCGCGAGCTGCCCGTCCTGCGTCCAGATCCGCGCCTGGCCGAGGCCGCGCCCGCCGGACGCCGAGGGCGACTCCTGGTCGTACAGGAGCCATTCGTCGGCCCTGAAGGGGCGGTGGAACCACATCGCGTGGTCGAGCGAGGCACCGACGACGTCACCGACCGCCCAGCCGCCCCTGCCGTGCGCGAGCAGCACCGAGTCGAGCAGCGTCATGTCGGAGACGTACGTGGCGAGGCAGACATGCAGCAGAGGGTGGTCGGCGAGCTTGCCGTTCGTACGGAACCACACCTGGGAGCGCGGTTCGCGCGGCTGCCCGACCGTGGCCCAGGGCGGTGCGTCCACGTAGCGCAGATCGACGGCCGCGCGGGCCTCGATCAGGCGCTCGGCGACGTGCGCCGGCAGATGACGCGGCAGCATCTCGGCGGCGGTCGGCAGCGTCTCCGGGTCGGGGGCGGACGGCATGCCCGTCTGGTGCTCCAGGCCCTCCTCGTACGTCTGGAAGGACGCGGAGAGGTGGAATATCGGCTGCCCGTGCTGGACGGCGACGACCCGGCGCGTGGTGAAGGAGCGTCCGTCGCGGATCCGGTCGACGGTGTAGACGATCGGCGCGCCCGGGTCCCCCGCGCGCAGGAAGTACGCGTGCAGGGAGTGGGCGGGCCGGTCGGCGGGGACGGTGCGTCCCGCCGCAACCAGCGCCTGGGCGGCCACCTGGCCGCCGAAGACGCGCGGGACGAGCGCCGAGCGGCTCACGCCCCGGAATATGTCCTCCTCGATCTGCTCCAGGTCGAGCAGATCGAGGAGGGACTCAAGTGCCTGGTTCATGAATGCAGTTCTACAGGGCGGTTTTCGGAGGGCGGTCTCTACAGACCCATGTTCTTGGCGATGATCATCTTCATGACCTCGCTGGTGCCGCCGTAGATGCGGTTGACGCGGTTGTCCGCGTACAGGCGGGCGATGGGGTACTCGTTCATGAAGCCGTAGCCACCGTGCAGCTGGAGGCACTTGTCGATGACGCGGTGCGCGACCTCGGTGTTGAACAGCTTCGCGGACGCGGCCTCGGCGGCGGTCAGCTCGCCCGCGTCCAGGGCCTCCAGGGCGCGGTCGGCGACGGCCTCGGCGGCGTCCACCTCGGCCTGGCAGGCGGCCAGCTCGAACTTGGTGTTCTGGAAGGAGGCGACCGTCTTGCCGAAGACGGTGCGGTCCTGCACGTACTCCTTGGCGAACCGGACGGCGGCCTTGGCCTGCGCGTACGCGCCGTAGGCGATGCCCCAGCGCTCGGAGGGGAGGTTGCTTCCGAGGTAGTAGAAGCCCTTGTTCTCCTCGCCGAGAAGGTCCTCGACGGGCACCTTGACGTCGACGAACGCGAGCTCGGCGGTGTCGGAGGTCTTCAGGCCGAGCTTGTCGAGCTTGCGGCCGATGGAGTAGCCCTCGGACTTGGTGTCGACGGCGAAGAGGGAGATGCCGAAGCGGCGGTCATCGGCGGTGGGCGCGGACGTACGGGCGCAGACGATCACGCGGTCGGCGTGCACGCCGCCGGTGATGAAGGTCTTGGAGCCGTTGAGGACGTAGTGCGTGCCGTCCTCGGAGAGCTTGGCGGTGGTCTTCATGCCCGCGAGGTCGGAGCCGGTGCCCGGCTCCGTCATCGCCAGCGCCCACATCTCCTCGGCGGAGACGAACTTCTCGAGGTAGCGCTTCTTCTGCTCGTCGGTGCCGAGCGCCTTGATGTACGGCAGGGCGAGCAGCACGTGCACACCGGAGCCGCCGAAGCTGACGCCCGCGCGGGCCGTCTCCTCGTACTGGATGGCCTCGAACTTGTGCGACTCGATGCCCGCGCCGCCGAACTCCTCGGGGACGCTGATACCGAAGAGACCGAGCTCGGCGAGCTTGTAGTAGAACTCGCGCGGCACCTGACCCGCGGCGAACCACTCCTCGTGGACCGGGACGACCTCGGCCTCGATGAAGGCGCGCAGGGTCTCCCGGAACGCCTCGTGGTCCTCATTGAAAACGGTACGGCGCACGGGGAGCTCCTTCGATACGGCACCTGGCTCGGCTGGACGCAAGGCGACTAAGCGCTTGCTCAGATCAACGTTACCCGCCGGTCACTGGGCCGTCCAGAGAGAAGCCCTGTCGCTCCCGTCACGCCACCGCCGCCGCGAACGCCCCGCGCGCGAGGCCGTGCAGCAGCTCCGCCATGGCCGTGCGACTGGGCAGCGCGTCGCGCCGGCTCAGGTGCGGCGTGGAGTTGAGCAGGCCGAAGACCGCGTGCACACAGACGCGGGCCGCGTTCTCGGCGAGGTCCGGATAGACCTTGCGCACGACGTCGACCCAGATCTCCACGTACTGGCGCTGGAGCTGGCGGACCAGCTTGCGGTCGGTGTCCCGCAGGCGGTCGAGCTCGCGGTCGTGCAGGGTGATCAGGGAGCGGTCGTCCAGCGCGAAGTCGATGTGCCCCTCGATGAGCGCGTCGAGCACCCGCTCCGGCGACCCGTCCGCCTCGGCCACACACCGCTTGCCACCGGTCAGGAGCTGACCGCTGATGCCGACGAGCAGTTCGGCGAGCATCGCGTCCTTGCCCGCGAAGTGGCGGTAGAGACCGGGCCCGCTGATGCCGACGGCAGCCCCTATCTCGTCCACTCCGACTCCATGGAAGCCGCGCTCGGCGAAGAGCCGCGCGGCTTCCCTCAGGATCTGCTCGCGTCGGGTGGGGGCGTCGGTTCTGGTGGCCATGGAATCAATTCTAGACAGGGCGGTTAGCGCTCGTTAACCTGAGGGAAACGCGTTAACGCTCATTAACCGAGCAAGGGGGCTCGACTGATGCTGCAGGCACCGGTGCTGACGAGCGCGGCTGATCCCGCGTCCGAGGCATGGCGGACGAACGAGGCGGCGCACACCGCCCTCGTCGACGACCTGCGGGCCAAGCTCGCGGCGGCCAGGCTCGGCGGCGGCGAGCGGGCCCGCGCCCGCCATGTCGCGCGCGGCAAGCTGCTGCCCCGCGACCGCGTGGACGCCCTGCTCGACCCCGGCTCGCCCTTCCTGGAGCTGGCACCGCTCGCGGCCGACGGTCTGTACGGCGGGGACGCCCCCGCCGCCGGTGTCATCGCCGGTATCGGCCGGGTCTCCGGGCGCACCTGCGTGATCGTCGCCAATGACGCCACCGTCAAGGGCGGCACGTATTACCCCATGACGGTGAAGAAGCATCTGCGCGCCCAGGAGGTCGCGCTGGAGAACCGCCTCCCCTGTCTGTATCTGGTGGACTCGGGCGGCGCCTTCCTGCCCATGCAGGACGACGTCTTCCCGGACCGCGAGCACTTCGGGCGGATCTTCTACAACCAGGCGCGGATGTCGGGCGCGGGCGTCCCGCAGATCGCGGCCGTGCTCGGCTCGTGCACAGCGGGCGGGGCGTATGTCCCCGCGATGAGCGACGAAGCGGTGATCGTCCGCAATCAGGGCACGATCTTCCTCGGCGGCCCGCCCCTGGTGAAGGCGGCGACCGGCGAGGTCGTGACGGCCGAGGAGCTGGGCGGCGGCGAGGTCCACTCCCGGGTCTCCGGGGTCACCGACCACCTCGCGGAGGACGACGCGCACGCGCTGCGGATCGTGCGCACGATCGTCTCCACGCTCCCCGAGCGCGGTGAACTCCCCTGGTCCGTCCGGACGGTCGAGGAGCCCAAGGTCGACCCGCTCGGGCTCTATGGGGCGGTGCCGACGGATTCGCGCACCCCCTATGACGTCCGTGAGGTCATCGCGCGGGTGGTCGACGGCTCGCGCTTCGCCGAGTTCAAGGCGGAGTACGGCCAGACGCTGGCGACCGGCTTCGCCCACATCCACGGCCACCCGGTCGGCATCATCGCCAACAACGGCATCCTGTTCTCCGAGTCCGCCCAGAAGGGCGCCCACTTCATCGAGCTGTGCGACCAGCGCGGCATCCCCCTGGTCTTCCTGCAGAACATCTCCGGCTTCATGGTCGGCCGGGACTACGAGGCGGGTGGCATCGCCAAGCACGGCGCCAAGATGGTGACGGCGGTGGCCTGCACGCGCGTGCCGAAGCTGACGGTCGTGGTCGGCGGGTCGTACGGCGCGGGGAACTACTCGATGTGCGGCCGTGCCTACTCCCCCCGCTTCCTGTGGATGTGGCCGAACGCCAAGATCTCCGTCATGGGCGGCGAGCAGGCCGCCTCGGTCCTCGCGACGGTCAAGCGTGACCAGTTGGAGGCGCGCGGCGAGGAGTGGTCGGCGCAGGACGAGGAAGCCTTCAAGGACCCGGTCCGCGCCCAGTACGAGGAGCAGGGCAACGCGTATTACGCCACGGCCCGACTGTGGGACGACGGCGTGATCGACCCGATGGAGACCCGGCACGTCCTCGGCCTCGCCCTGACCGCCTGCGCCGAGGCCCCGCTGGGCGAGCCCGGCTTCGGCGTCTTCCGGATGTGAGGGGCGGACGATGAGCGACTTCCAGCTGAGCGGCTTCCAGCAAGGGACCACCCCGGGGAGAGGGACGATGTTCGACACGGTTCTGGTCGCGAACAGGGGCGAGATCGCGGTCCGCGTGATCCGTACGCTGCGGGCGCTCGGCGTGCGCTCGGTCGCCGTGTTCAGCGACGCGGACGCCGGCGCCCGGCATGTGCGGGAGGCCGACACGGCCGTGCGCCTGGGCCCGGCTCCGGCCGCCGAGAGCTATCTCTCGGCCGAGCGGCTCCTGGAGGCGGCGGCCCGCAGCGGCGCCCAGGCGGTCCACCCGGGGTACGGCTTCCTCGCGGAGAACGCCGAGTTCGCGCAGGCCTGCGCGGACGCCGGCCTGGTCTTCATCGGGCCGCCCGCATCGGCGATCGACCTGATGGGCGACAAGATCCGCGCCAAGGAGACGGTGAAGGCGGCCGGGGTCCCGGTGGTCCCCGGCTCATCGGGCAGCGGCCTGACCGACGCCCAACTGGCCGACTCCGCGCGGGAGATCGGCATGCCGGTGCTGCTCAAGCCGTCGGCGGGCGGCGGCGGCAAGGGCATGCGGCTCGTGCGGGACGCCGCCCTGCTCGCGGACGAGATCGCCGCCGCGCGGCGCGAGGCGCGGTCCTCCTTCGGTGACGACACGCTGCTCGTGGAGCGGTGGATCGACCGCCCCCGGCACATCGAGATCCAGGTCCTCGCGGACGGCCACGGGAACGTGATCCACCTCGGGGAGCGCGAGTGCTCGCTCCAGCGGCGCCACCAGAAGATCATCGAGGAAGCACCCAGCGTCCTGCTCGACGAGGCCACGCGCGCGTCGATGGGCGAGGCCGCGGTCCAGGCGGCGCGCTCCTGCGGGTATGCGGGGGCGGGCACGGTGGAGTTCATCGTGCCGGGCAAGGACCCCGCGTCGTACTACTTCATGGAGATGAACACCCGCCTCCAGGTGGAGCATCCGGTGACGGAGCTCATCACCGGCCTCGACCTGGTGGAGTGGCAGCTGCGGGTCGCCGCCGGCGAGGAACTCCCTTACGGGCAGCGGGACATCGCGCTCACGGGCCACGCGATCGAGGCCCGCGTCTGCGCCGAGGACCCTTCCCGCGGCTTCCTGCCGTCCGGCGGCACGGTCCTCGCCCTGCACGAGCCGCAGGGCGACGGGGTGCGGACCGACTCGGGCCTGAGCGAGGGCACGGAGGTCGGGAGTCTGTACGACCCGATGCTGTCGAAGGTCATCGCGTACGGTCCCGACCGCCCCACGGCCCTGCGCAAGCTGCGCGCCGCCCTCGCGGAGACGGTCACGCTGGGGGTGCCGACCAACGCGGGCTTCCTGCGGCGGCTGCTCGCCCATCCGGCGGTGGTGGCAGGCGACCTGGACACCGGGCTCGTGGAGCGCGAGGCCGAGGACCTGGTCCCCAAGGGCGTCCCCGACGAGGTGTACGAGGCCGCGGCGGCCATCCGCACCACCGCCCTCGAACCCACCGGCGACGGCTGGCGGGACCCGTTCTCGGTGCCGGGCGGCTGGCGCATCGGCGGCACCCCGGCCCCGCTGACACACCACCTCCGCGTACCGGGCCAGGAGCCTGTCGCGCACGTCGCGGGCGCCGGGCCGCGCACGGTGGAGCCCGGCCGCGTCACAGTGCACGTGGACGGGGTCGCCCACACCTTCCACCGCGCCGCCGACTGGCTCGGCCGGGACGGCGACGCCTGGCACGTCCAGGACCACGACCCCGTGGAGGCCGGCCTGACCGGCGCCGCCCACAGCGGGGCCGACGCCCTCGCCGCCCCCATGCCCGGCACGGTCACGGTCGTCAAGGTGGCCACCGGCGACCGGGTGGCCCAGGGACAGAGCCTCCTGGTGGTGGAGGCCATGAAGATGGAGCACGTCATCTCCGCCCCGCACGCGGGCACCGTCAGCGAACTCGACGTCACACCGGGCGCGACGGTCGCCATGGACCAGATCCTCGCCGTGGTGATCCCCGACCCCGAGGCCCCGCAGGAGGAGAAATGACGCCCCACGGCCCGCTCCCCATGGCTGTGCCCGCCCAAGGCCTGCCGCCCCGCGTCCGTATCCACGAGGTCGGTGCCCGGGACGGCCTGCAGAACGAGAAGGCGCTCGTCCCCACGGAGATCAAGGCGGAGTTCATCCGCCGCCTCGCCGCCGCGGGCCTCACGACCGTCGAGGCGACCAGCTTCGTGCACCCCAAGTGGGTGCCCCAACTGGCCGACTCCGAGCAGCTGTTCCCGCTCGTGCGGGACCTCGCACAGGACGGCGGAGTCAAGCTCCCCGTCCTGGTGCCGAACGACCGGGGCCTGGACCGCGCCCTGGCGCTCGGCGCGCGCGGCGTCGCCGTCTTCGTCAGCGCCACGGAGTCGTTCGCCAAGGCCAACCTCAACCGCACGATGGCCGAGGCGCTCGCCATGTCGGAGCCGGTCGTGACCCGCGCCCGCGAGCACGGCGCGCAGGTGCGGGGCTACCTCTCCATGTGCTTCGGCGACCCGTGGGAGGGCCCGGTGCCCATCGCCCAGGTCGTGCGGACCGCGAAGGCGCTCCTGGACATGGGCTGCGACGAGCTGAGCCTCGGCGACACCATCGGGGTGGCCACCCCGGGCCATGTCCTGGCGCTGCTCGCCGAGTTGAACGAGCAGGGCGTGCCGACGGACCGCATCGGCGTGCACTTCCACGACACGTACGGCCAGGCGCTCGCCAACACCCTCGCCGCCCTGCAGCACGGCGTGCGCACGGTCGACGCGTCGGCGGGTGGCCTCGGCGGCTGTCCGTACGCGAAGAGCGCCACCGGCAATCTCGCCACCGAAGACCTCGTATGGATGCTCGACGGCCTCGGCATCGAGACCGGCGTCGATCTCGGCAAGCTCACCGCCACCAGCGCGTGGATGGCCGAACAACTGGGCCGACCCAGCCCGTCCCGCACCGTCCGTGCCCTGAGCGGCACCTCCCACCAGGAGCAGTGAAGAACGATGGACCACCGTCTGTCCCCCGAGCACGAGGAACTCCGCCGCACCGTCGAGGAGTTCGCGCACGAGGTCGTCGCCCCGAAGATCGGTGACCTGTACGAGCGCCACGAGTTCCCGTACGAGATCGTCCGCGAGATGGGCCGCATGGGCCTGTTCGGCCTGCCCTTCCCCGAGGAGTACGGCGGCATGGGCGGCGACTATCTCGCCCTCGGCATCGCCCTCGAAGAGCTGGCGCGCGTCGACTCCTCCGTGGCGATCACCCTGGAGGCGGGCGTCTCACTCGGCGCGATGCCGATCCACCTCTTCGGTACGGACGAGCAGAAGCGGGAGTGGCTGCCCCGGCTCTGCTCCGGTGAACTCCTGGGCGCCTTCGGCCTGACCGAGCCGGACGGCGGCTCGGACGCGGGCGGTACCCGCACGACCGCGGTGCGGGACGGCGACAAGTGGGTGATCAACGGCTCCAAGTGCTTCATCACCAACTCCGGCACGGACATCACGGGTCTGGTCACGGTCACCGCCGTCACCGGCCGCAAGGCGGACGGCCGTCCGCTCATCTCCTCGATCATCGTGCCGTCCGGGACGCCCGGGTTCACGGTCGCGGCGCCGTACTCGAAGGTCGGCTGGAACGCCTCGGACACCCGCGAGCTGTCCTTCGCGGACGTGCGGGTCCCGGCGGCGAACCTCCTCGGCGAAGAGGGCCGCGGCTACGCCCAGTTCCTGCGCATTCTCGACGAGGGCCGGGTCGCGATCTCCGCGCTCGCGACGGGCCTCGCACAGGGCTGCGTCGACGAGTCCGTGAAGTACGCCAAGGAGCGGCACGCGTTCGGGAAGCCGATCGGGGCGAACCAAGCGATCCAGTTCAAGATCGCCGACATGGAGACGCGGGCGCACATGGCGCGGGTCGGCTGGCGGGACGCGGCGTCACGCCTGGTCGGCGGTGAGTCCTTCAAGAAGGAGGCGGCGATCGCGAAGCTCTACTCCTCCACGGTCGCCGTCGACAACGCGCGCGAGGCCACCCAGATCCACGGCGGGTACGGCTTCATGAACGAATACCCCGTGGCCCGGATGTGGCGGGACTCCAAGATCCTGGAGATCGGCGAGGGCACCAGCGAGGTGCAGCGCATGCTGATCGCCAGGGAGCTGGGATTCGCGGGATAACCACCCTGCGGTGGGGAAGGCGCCCGCAGGGGCCGCTGGACATCAGATTAGGTTAGGTTAACCTAAGCGCTAGTTCCGGCCAGTGGCCCCGCCGCCGTCCTCACGAAAGCAGAGACCCACATATGTCCCACGCCCGCTTCCCTCAGCCCTCCCGCCGCGGCATCCTCGCCGCCGGTGGCGCCCTCGGCCTCACGGCCCTGCTGGCAGCCTGCGGTGACGAGAAGAAGAGCGGCTCGGGCAAGGCGGACGCCGGCGACTCCGGCCCCTGGAGCTTCAAGGACGACCGCGGCAAGACCGCCCAGGCCAAGGGCACGCCGAAGAGCATCGTCGCCTTCACCGGCGTCGCCGCGGCCCTCTTCGACTACGGCGTCGAGGTCAAGGGCGTCTTCGGCCCGACGAAGACCAAGGACGGCAAGGCGGACGTCCAGGCCGGCGACATGGACATCAGCAAGCTGACGGTCATCGGCAACGAATGGGGTCAGTTCAACATCGAGAAGTACGCGGGCCTCGCCCCCGACCTCCTCGTCTCCACGATGTTCGACGACGCGGGCACCCTTTGGTACGTGCCGGAGGAGAGCAAGGACAAGATCCTCAAGCTCGCCCCGAGCGTCGGCGTCTCCGTCTACGACCGCCAGATGACCCAGCCCCTCCAGCGCCTTCTCTCGCTCGCCGAGTCGCTCGGCGCGGACGTGAAGGCCGAGAAGGTCGTCAAGGCGAAGAAGCGCTTCGAGGCGGCCGCCGAGCGGCTGCGCAAGGTCGCCAAGGCGAACAAGGACATCAAGGTCATGGTCGGCTCGGCCAGCCAGGACATCTTCTACGTCTCCGGCACGAACCTCTCCGCCGACCTGGAGTACTTCAAGTCCCTCGGCGTGAACTTCGTGGAACCCTCCGAGGCCGCCAAGAAGGAGAGCGGCGGCTGGTTCGAGAACCTGAGCTGGGAGAACGTCAACAAGCACGGCGCGGACGTCATCATGATGGACAACCGCACCTCCGCCCTGCAGCCCGACGCCCTGGACAAGTCCAAGCCGACCTGGGCGAAGCTGCCCGCGGTCAAGGCCGGGCAGGTCATCCCCCGTGTCACCGAGCCCATTTACTCGTACGACAAGTGCGCCCCGATCCTCGAGGACCTCGCCGACGCGATCGAGAAGGCCAAGAAGGTCAGCTGACACCTGCCCCCCTTGCGCCCGAGCACAGCCCTCTCCGCATTTCGGAGAGGGCTGTTCCGTTTTCCTGCCTCTTCGTGACCACAGGGACCCCCTGGGTTTAACCACGGGGGTAGTTAGGTTAGGCTTACCTCACTTCCCCCAAGTCCCCTCACCCAGAGGAAGTTCATGCGCTCGCACCTGCTCAACGACACCACCGCGGAGCGTTACCGCAGCTCCGTGACCGAAGGAGTCGAGCGGGTGGCGGCCAGAATCGCCACCACCTCACGCCCCTTTACCGGCGTCTCCGTCGACGATCTCGCGCCCCGCATCGAGGCCGTCGACCTGGACGAGCCCCTGCACGACACCATCGCCGCCCTGGACGAGCTCGACGAGCTCTACCTGCGCGACGCCGTGTACTTCCACCACCCCCGCTACCTCGCGCACCTCAACTGCCCGGTCGTCATACCGGCCGTGCTCGGCGAGGCGGTGCTGTCCGCCATCAACTCTTCCCTCGACACGTGGGATCAGTCCGCGGGCGGCACACTGATCGAGCGCCGCCTCGTCGACTGGACCGCCGAACGCATCGGGCTCGGCCCGGCCGCCGACGGCGTGTTCACGAGCGGCGGCTCGCAGTCCAACCTCCAGGCCATGCTGCTCGCCCGCGAAGAGGCCGCCAAAGCCGGAAAGCCCGCCACCGAGCTGCGCATCTTCGCCTCCGAGGTCGGCCACTTCAGCATCCAGAAGGCCGCGACGCTGCTCGGTCTCGGCGAGGACGCCGTGATCGTCATCCCCACCGATCACAACAAGCGCATGCAGACCGTGGCACTCGCCCGCGAACTGGAGCGCTGCCGCGACAACGGCCTCACCCCCATGGCGGTCGTGGCCACCGCGGGCACCACCGACTTCGGCTCCATCGACCCGCTCCCCGAGATCGCCGAACTCTGCGAGCAGTTCACCACCTGGATGCACGTCGACGCGGCGTACGGCTGCGGGCTGCTCGCCTCGCGCAAGAACCGGCACCGCATCGACGGCATCGACCGCGCCGACTCGGTGACCGTCGACTACCACAAGTCCTTCTTCCAGCCGGTGAGTTCCTCCGCCGTCCTGGTGCGGGACCGGTCCACGCTGAGCCACGCGACGTACCACGCGGAGTACCTCAACCCGCGCCGCATGGTGCAGGAGCGCATCCCCAACCAGGTCGACAAGTCCCTGCAGACCACGCGCCGCTTCGACGCGCTGAAGCTGTGGATGACCCTGCGCGTGATGGGCGCCGACGCCATCGGCGAGCTCTTCGACTCCGTCTGCGACCTGGCGGGCGAGGGCTGGGAGCTGATCGCCGCCGACCCCCGCTACGACGTCGTCGTGGAGCCCCAGCTCTCCACGCTCGTCTTCCGCTACATCCCCGAGTCGATCTGCGACCCCTCCGCCATCGACCGCGCCAACCTGTACGCCCGCAAGGCCCTGTTCGCCTCCGGTGACGCCGTCGTCGCGGGCACCAAGGTCGGCGAGCGCCAGTACCTGAAGTTCACCCTGCTCAACCCCGAGACCACGGTCGCCGACATCACGGCCGTCCTCGATCTGATCGCCGGCCACGCCGAGCAGTACCTGGGAGAGACCCTTGACCGCGCTTCCTGATGACCGAGAACCACTGGACTTCGTCGGCATCGGCCTTGGTCCCTTCAACCTCGGCCTCGCCTGCCTGACCGAACCCATCGACGAGCTGAACGGCCTCTTCCTGGAGTCCAAGCCGGACTTCGAGTGGCACTCGGGCATGTTCCTGGAGGGCGCTCACCTCCAGACCCCGTTCATGTCGGACCTCGTCACCCTCGCGGACCCGACGTCCCCCTACTCCTTCCTCAACTACCTGAAGGAATCGGGACGGTTGTACTCGTTCTACATCCGCGAGAACTTCTATCCCCTGCGCACCGAGTACAACGACTACTGCCGCTGGGCCGCCGCGAAGCTCTCCTCGGTCCGCTTCAGCACGACGGTGACCGAGGTGACGTACGAGAATGATCTCTACGTCGTGCACACCTCCACCGGCGACGCCATCCGCGCCCGGCACCTCGTCCTCGGCACCGGCACACCGCCGCACATCCCCGAGTCCTGCGCGGGCCTCGGCGGGGACTTCATCCACAACTCCCGCTATCTGCAGAGCAAGGCGGAGCTCCAGCGCAAGAAGTCGATCACGCTCGTCGGCAGCGGCCAGTCCGCCGCCGAGATCTACCAGGACCTGCTGAGCGAGATCGACGTCCACGGCTACCAGCTCAACTGGGTCACGCGCTCCCCGCGCTTCTTCCCGCTGGAGTACACGAAGCTGACGCTGGAGATGACCTCTCCGGAGTACGTCGACTACTTCCACGCGCTGCCGGAGGCGACCCGCTACCGCCTCCAGGATCAGCAGAAGACGCTCTTCAAGGGCATCGACGGCGACCTGATCAACGACATCTTCGATCTGCTCTACCAGAAGAACATCGGCGGTCCGGTCCCGACGCGTCTGCTCACCAACTCCTCGCTGCAGAGCGCCCGTCACGAGAACGGCACGTACACCCTCGGTCTCCACCAGGACGAGCAGGGCAAGGACTTCGAGCTGGAGTCCGAGGGCCTGATCCTGGCCACCGGCTACCAGTACGTCACGCCCGACTTCCTGGAGCCCGTCCGCGGCAGGCTCTGCTGGGACGGCCGCGGCCGCTTCCAGGTCGCCCGCAACTACTCGATCGACACCACGGGGCGCGGCATCTTCCTGCAGAACGGCGCCGTGCACACCCACTCGCTGACCAGCCCCGACCTGGGCATGGGCCCCTACCGCAACGCGTACATCATCGGTGAGCTGCTCGGCTCCGAGTACTACCCCGTCGAGAAGTCCATCGCGTACCAGGAGTTCGCCGTATGAGCACCACAACAGCGCTGACCCTGCGCCCCCTCGACCCCCTGAAGGACGCCGAGCTCCTGCACGGCTGGGTCACCCACCCCAAGGCCTCGTTCTGGATGATGCAGGACGCGACGCTGCCGGACGTCGAGCGCGAGTACATGGCGATCGCCGCCCACGAGCACCACGACGCGTTCATCGGCCTGCACAAAGGCGTTCCCGCCTTCCTGATGGAGCGCTACGACCCCCGTTACGTCGAGCTCGTCGGCCTCTACGAGCCGCAGCCCGGCGACGTCGGCATGCACTTCCTCACCGCGCCGTCCGACGTCCGCATCCCCGGCTTCACCCGTGACGTGATCACCGAGGTCATGCGGACGCTCTTCGCCGACCCGGCGACCCGGCGCGTCGTGGTCGAGCCCGACGTCGACAACACGGCCGTGCACGCCCTCAACGAAGCCGTCGGGTTCCGGCCGGCCGAGGTCATCCAGAAGCCGGAGAAGAAAGCTCTGCTGAGCTTCTGCACCCGCGAGCAGTTCGAACACGCAGTACGCGAAAGGGAATTGGCGATATGACCCTGTCCGACGCCACGGCGCACCTCTCCCCCGAGCGCTGGGAGCAGGCCAACCGCCTCCTCATCCGCAAAGCCATCGCCGAGTTCGCGCACGAGCGGCTCTTCACACCCGAGCCCCTGGGCGACGACAAATACGTCATCCGCAGCGACGACGCCCTGACCCGCTACCGCTTCACCGCCAAGCGGCTGCGGCTCGACCACTGGCAGGTCGACGCCGACTCGATCTCCCGGCACCGCGACGGCACCGAACTCCCGCTGAACGCCCTCGACTTCTTCATCGAGCTGCGTACGGCCCTCGGCCTGAGCGACGAGATCCTGCCGGTCTACCTGGAGGAGATCTCCTCCACGCTCTCCGGCACCTGCTACAAACTCACGAAGCCCGCGATCCCGGCCGCCGAGCTCTCCCGCTCCGGCTTCCAGGAGATCGAGACCGGCATGACCGAGGGCCACCCCTGCTTCGTCGCCAACAACGGCCGGCTCGGCTTCGGCGTGCACGAGTACCTCTCGTACGCCCCCGAGACCGCGAGCCCCGTACGGCTCGTATGGCTGGCCGCGAGCAAGAAGCGGGCCGCGTTCACCGCGGGCGCCGGCATCGACTACGAGTCGTTCCTGCGCGCCGAGCTGGGCCAGGAGACCCTGGACCGCTTCGACCGCAAACTCCGTGACCAGGGCCTCGACCCCGAGGACTACCTCCTGATCCCGGCCCACCCCTGGCAGTGGTGGAACAAGCTCTCCGTGACCTTCGCGGCGGAGGTCGCCCAGCGGCACCTGGTGTGCCTCGGCGAGGGCGACGACGAGTACCTCGCCCAGCAGTCGATCCGCACCTTCTTCAACAAGAGCGACCCGGCCAAGCACTACGTCAAAACGGCGCTCTCGGTCATCAACATGGGCTTCATGCGCGGGCTTTCGGCCGCATACATGGAGGCGACCCCGGCGATCAACGACTGGCTCGCGAACCTCATCGAAACCGACGAGACCCTCAAGTCGACCGGCCTGACGATCATCCGCGAGCGCGCGGCCGTCGGCTATCGCCACCTGGAGTACGAGGCCGCCACCGACCGCTACTCCCCGTACCGCAAAATGCTCGCCGCCCTGTGGCGCGAGAGCCCTGTCACGTCCCTGGCGGACGGCGAGCAACTGGCCACCATGGCCTCGCTGTTGCACACAGACCTGGAGGGCGCGTCCTTCGCGGGCGCCCTCATCGAGCGCTCCGGGCTCACCCCCGCCGCGTGGCTGCGCGGCTATCTGCACGCCTACCTGACGCCGCTCCTGCACAGCTTCTACATGTATGACCTCGTCTACATGCCGCACGGCGAGAACGTCATCCTGGTCCTGAAGGACGGCGTCGTACAGCGGGCGATCTTCAAGGACATCGCCGAGGAGATCGCGGTCATGGACCCGGACGCGGTGCTCCCGCCCGCGGTGGAGCGCCTGCGGGTCGAGGTCCCCGACGACCAGAAGCTCCTGTCGATCTTCACGGACGTCTTCGACTGCTTCCTGCGCTTCCTGTCCGCGAACCTCGTCACCGAGGGCCTGGTGGACGAGGAGACGTTCTGGGGCGCCGTCGCCGAGTGCGTGACGACCTACCAGGAGGCCACGCCCCAACTGGCCGACAAATTCAAGCAGTACGACATGTTCGCCCCGGAGTTCGCCCGCTCCTGCCTGAACCGGCTCCAGCTGCGGGACAACGAACAGATGGTGGACCTCGCCGATCCGGCCGGTGCGCTGCAGCTGATCGGGACGCTGAAGAACCCGATCGCGTAGGCAGGACACACAAGCCGAGTGGGGCTCCCGAGACGGTCCTCGGGAGCCCCACTCTCGTGCTCAGGCGGGTGTCACTTCGACGGCCAGGGCACCTCGGGCGACTTGAAGTAGCCGATGCCGAGCGCGTCCCAGCGCGGCCCCTGCTGGGCGAGCCGCTCCTTGTACGTGTCCCAGTCGTGGGTCGACGCGGGCGACCAGCCGAGCTCGGCGATGCCGGGCAGCCGCGGGAACGCCATGTACTCGATGTGCGCGGAGGTCGAGAGCGTCTCCGACCACAGCTCCGCCTCGACACCCTTGATCGAGTCCGCGGGCGCGCCCGCCAGATACGTGCCCGGGTTCCAGTCGTAGCTGCGCTGCACCGACACGTAACCCGCCCAGGACAGGCCGAGCGGGGTGTCCTTGTCGTACTTCATGTCGAGGTACGAACGGTCGGCGGGCGAGAGGACCAGCTGCGTGCCCTTCTTCGCCGCGTTCACGACCTGCTCGCGCTCGGCGGCGCCGGTGGCGTCGTAGCCCCAGTACTGCGCGAGGGCGCCCTTGGCGGGCGTGGCGCCGGTGAGCTGGTGCCAGCCGACCACGGTCTTGCCGTACTTGGCGACGACCGGCTGGACCTTGTTCATGAACTCCACGTAGTCCTCGTGACTGGTGGAGTGCGCCTCGTCCCCGCCGATGTGGATGTACTTGCCGGGCGTCAGGGCGGCGATCTCGCGGATGACGTCGTCCACGAAGTCGTACGTCACGTCCTTCTTGACGCACAGCGAGCTGAAGCCGACCTCGGTGCCGGTGTAGAGCGGGGGCGCGACGCCGTCGCAGTTCAGCTCGGCGTACGAGGCGAGCGCGGCGTTCGTGTGGCCCGGCATGTCGATCTCGGGGATCACTTCGAGCTGCCGCGATGCCGCGTACTGGACGATGTCCTTGTACTGGGCCTTCGTGTAGTAGCCGCCCTTGCCGCCGCCGACCTGCGTGGAGCCGCCGTACGTGGCGAGCTTGGGCCAGGAGTCGATGGCGATGCGCCAGCCCTGGTCGTCACTGAGGTGCAGGTGCAGTTTGTTGACCTTGTAGAGCGACATCTGGTCGATGTAGCGCTTGACCTTGTCGACCGAGAAGAAGTGCCGCGACACGTCGAGCATCGCGCCGCGGTGCTCGTAGCGGGGCGCGTCCTTGATGGTGCCGCCCGCGACCAGCCAGCGGCCCTTCTGCTCGGTCGTCTTCTCGGCGGCCGCGGGCAGCTGCTGCCGCAGCGTCTGGACGCCGAAGAAGAGGCCCGCGGGCCTGCGGGCCGTGATGGTGAGGGAACCGCGCTTCGACTCCAGGCGGTAGCCCTCGCTGCCGAGGGACTTGTCCTTGGAGTTCAGCCGCAGCCGGATGCCGTCGCGGCCCTCGTCGTCGGTGATCTTCAGGGGGTAGCCGGTGGAGGGACGCAGGACGCCCGCCAGATAACCGCCGATCCGCTTCGCGTCACGCGAGTCGTCGACCCGGATGCGGGTCTTGGAGTTGATCTCGTACGGGGAGCCGCCCGGGTCGGTGGACGCGGGGGCCGGGATGACCTGGCCGAGCGGGGTCGGTGTGGTGGCCGTGGCTGCCTCCTTCGCACCGCTGCCACCACCGGGCGCGGCGGCCACGGAGGAGAATCCGGCCGCGGCGACGAGCAGCAACGAGCCGAACAGGCGGGTCGATCTGTGGTGCTGTCTCACGAGCGGGTCCCTTCGACGGGCCATCACTGTGGTGCATCGCAATCGAACGGTCACCATGGGTACCTTGCGCCCCGGAGCGGGTCAAGGGTGTAGACCACTTCCGCCGCCCTCCGATGGAAGAATCCTCGCATGGCGGAAATCATCCAGCGCGACGGGACATGGACCTTCGACGGAGAGACACTGCGCCTGGTGCCGGGACGCGACAAGAACGTGTCGCTGCTGCGTAAGTCGCTCGGAGAACTGGCTGTACCGCTGGGCGCGTTGGCGGGCATCGCCTTCGAACAGGGCAAGAAGTCGGGCCGGCTGAGACTGCGGGTGTCCGCCGCTTCCTGCGACAGCTATCTGCTGCCGGGCCCCTCGGTGCCGCTGTCGGTGTCGGCGGGTGACGGCACGGCGAGCTTCCTGGCCCTCTCCGAGGTCGCGGCCGTGGAGTGGCAGCCCGCGGTGGGCCTGGAGAACGGCTGCCTCCGCTTCACCGTCCGGCACGCGCCGACCTAGGCGCCGCCGAAGTAGACCAACCGGCGGCTTTGGCGGAGCCCTCGGAGTTTCTGGTTGTGAGCCAAGAACCTTCCCTCCCACCCACCCGATCACCCCGCATCGGGGCTGATTTTCGACGCGATCCTGCCCGGAATCGGGCAGGATTGTTGCACCCGGAGGGCTCTTCGTTCAGGATCAACGAATGCACGACGACCTGGTGGATCACCTGACCCGCAGCACCCCGCTCCAGCGGGGCGAAGCGCTGCGTGTCATCCAGGACGTGCTCGCCTACTTCGACGAGACGACCGAGGATTTCGTCCGTCGCCGCCACCGCGAACTGCAGGGTCAGGGCCTGCTGAACGCGGCGATCTTCGAACAGATCTCGGCGGATCTCCATTACCGCGCGGTCGCGCCGCCCGAGCTCACCCTCAGGCAGCTGCGCCGCATCATCTACGGCTAGGACACCCTCCATGTGCGGAATCGTCGGTTATATCGGCAAGCGTGACGTCGCCCCGCTGCTCCTCGAAGGCCTCCAGCGCCTGGAGTACCGCGGCTACGACTCCGCGGGCGTCGTCATCACCAGCCCCAAGGCGACCGGCCTGAAGATGGTCAAGGCGAAGGGCCGCGTCCGCGACCTCGAGGCCAAGGTGCCCGCCCGCTTCAAGGGCACCACCGGCATCGCCCACACCCGCTGGGCCACCCACGGCGCCCCGTCCGACGAGAACGCCCACCCGCACATGTCGGGTGACGACAAGGTCGCCGTCGTCCACAACGGCATCATCGACAACGCCTCCGAGCTGCGCGCCAAGCTCACCGCCGACGGCGTCGAGTTCCTCTCCGAGACGGACACCGAGGTCCTCACCCACCTCATCGCCCGCGCCCAGGCCGACAAGCTGGAGGACAAGGTCCGCGAGGCCCTGCGCCACGTCGAGGGCACGTACGGCATCGCCGTCCTGCACGCCGACTTCAACGACCGCATCGTCGTCGCCCGCAACGGCTCCCCCGTGGTCCTCGGCATCGGCGAGAAGGAGATGTTCGTCGCCTCGGACGTCGCCGCGCTCGTCTCGCACACCCGCCAGGTCGTCACCCTCGACGACGGCGAGATGGCCACCATCAAGGCCGACGACTACCGCACGTACACGACCGAGGGCTCGCGCACGACCGCCTCGCCGACCACCGTGGAGTGGGAGGCCGAGTCGTACGACATGGGCGGCCACGACACGTACATGCACAAGGAGATCTTCGAGCAGCCCGACGCCGTGGACCGCGTCCTGCGCGGCCGCATCGACGACCGCTTCTCCACCGTGCACCTGGGCGGCCTGAATCTCGACGCGCACGACGCCCGCAAGGTGCGCCGCGTCAAGATCCTGGGCTGCGGCACCTCGTACCACGCGGGCATGATCGGCGCCCAGATGATCGAGGAGCTGGCCCGCATCCCCGCCGACGCGGAGCCGGCGTCCGAGTTCCGCTACCGCAACGCGGTCGTGGACCCCGACACCCTCTACATCGCGGTCTCGCAGTCCGGCGAGACGTACGACGTGCTCGCCGCCGTCCAGGAGCTCAAGCGCAAGGGCGCCCGCGTCCTGGGCGTCGTGAACGTCGTCGGCTCCGCGATCGCCCGTGAGGCCGACGCGGGCGTCTACGTCCACGCGGGCCCGGAGGTCTGCGTCGTCTCCACCAAGTGCTTCACGAACACCACGGTCGCCTTCGGCCTGCTCGCCCTGCACCTGGGCCGCATCCGTGACCTGTCGGTCTCCGACGGCAAGCGGATCATCGAGGGCCTGCGCAAGCTGCCCGGACAGATCTCGGAGATCCTCAAGCAGGAGGACGAGATCAAGAAGATCGCCAAGCAGTACGCGGAGGCCCGCTCGATGCTCTTCATCGGGCGCGTACGCGGCTACCCCGTCGCCCGCGAGGCCTCCCTGAAGCTCAAGGAGGTCTCGTACATCCACGCCGAGGCCTACCCCGCCTCCGAGCTCAAGCACGGCCCGCTCGCGCTCATCGAGCCCGCTCTCCCCACGGTCGCGATCGTCCCGGACGACGACCTCCTGGAGAAGAACCGCGCCGCCCTGGAGGAGATCAAGGCCCGCAGCGGCAAGATCCTCGCGGTCGCGCACCAGGAGCAGGAGAAGGCCGACCAGACGATCCTCGTCCCGAAGAACGAGAACGAGCTGGACCCGATCCTGATGGGCATCCCGCTGCAACTCCTCGCCTACCACACGGCGTTGGCGCTCGGCCGGGACATCGACAAGCCGCGCAACCTGGCGAAGTCGGTCACGGTCGAGTAGTCCCACCGCTCAGCACGACCCGCAGAAAATGAACGACCCCTCGCGCGTGCCACCAAGCGTGCGAGGGGTCGTTCTTCAGGGGCCAGGGGCGCCCATTCCCCCGACCCGCGCCTGCCTCATCCGGTAGCCGTCACTGCCCCGGCCGGCAGGTGGTCGTGCCACCTGTACGTACCCTTCACAAGGGCACAACCCACCTGTACGCACGAGTAGATTTATCTACACGGCAAGGAAGTTGACGCCTCGCCACCCTCACCCCACCTGGGACGAAGGGGCGTCAGGGAATGACGACGACGGGGCGTTGCGCGCGGCGCGCGAGCCGGCCCGCGACCGAGCCGAAGATGCGCCCCACGATTCCGTGCGTCGATCCGACGACGATCGCGTCCGCGGAGTACTCCCGGCCGACCTCTTCGAGTTCGTGGCAGATGTCGCCGCCGCGCTCGACCAGGATCCACGGGACTTCGGCGAGATAGTCCGCACAGGCCAGTTCGAGACCGAGCACTTCCGTGCGGTGGTCCGGCACATCGACGAAGACAGGCGGCTCGCAGCCGGCCCACACCGTGGTGGGGAGCCGGTTGGCCACATGCACGATGATCAGGCCGGATCCGGAGCGATGGGCCATCCCGATCGCGTACGAGAGAGCGCGCTCACTGGAGGTCGAGCCGTCGAAACCGACGACGACCCCGTGCCGGAAGGCCGGATCGCAGGAATGACGTGGTTCTTCCGCCGCCTGGGGGGTCGCCGTGGGATCGGCGACCTGCCGCTTGCGGTCCGCTGGTTCGGAGTATTCGTGACCGGCCATGGGTGTCTCGGCGAAGGAGTCCTCTGTGGGAGGGTCGGCTCTGTTCGGGTCGTACGGCGCAGTTGGGGAGCGATACGGACAGGATCGGGCAGGGACGGAGGAGCGGCGACCACCGGAGCTGTGTCCGGGAATCATCTTCCCAACCCCATACCCCCAAGGGTACGGCGACACTCCTCTCCTGCCCAGAGCTTGCTTCCGGCCCTGCGGGAGCCTCACGGCGTTCACCGGAGCATGCATGAGCGGCGCCCGTATGGCAATGGTTGCTGCCTTGTACAGGCGGTTTGGGCACCCAGCCGCGTGGGCCGCCTTCGGCCACAAGGTTCACGCCAGTGACCGGCCGCGTGACCACGCGTTGAACGTGGGTACGCCACCGCCACAGGGAGCCCGCCGTGCCTGGACCGCCGTCCGTGTCCTCACACGTCACGACGCAGAGCCACCGACGCCCGCCGGAGGGGGCGCGTGAGCGCCCGCGCGGCGGTGTCCCCTCACCACGCGCCGAGGGGACACCACCCCCGCCCGCGCAGGACTCCGCGAGCGATGTCGTCCGCTGGGCGGCGTTCAGCTGCGTCCTGGTTCCCGTCGTCCTGGTGGGGTACGGGACCTCACTGGCGGGAGCCGCCGGGTCGGCCCTCGGGCTCGTGGCCGTGACAGGGGTGTGCCGGCTGCTGCTGCGGCAGTCGGAGCGCGGGGCGGTGCGGCTGGTCGAGGAGCAGGGCCGGGGGCGGCGCGGGCGGGTGGGTTCGGGGGCGCACAGGGGCGGTCGGCATGCTGGTGGGTCCACGCCGGGGGACTGACCGATTCGCGCGCACTCACCCGTAACTTTTCAGCCAACTTCCTATGGCCATGCATTCCTTGGCCGAAGGGGTGCCCAACCCCGGTCCCACCAGGGCTGAAAGGCATGCGGAGGGCGCCTGAACCCTACGGGGACCGGCCACGGAGCCGAGGCGCACTTCCCAGCAACGCCCGTGAGTGCAACGCTTCGTGATCGACTGCTTCACGCCAAGTTGCCATGTCGACATAGTGCCGGGTCCTTAACTGGTCACCCCGGCAGCACGGGACGCAGTAGATTCGATCATGACTGTATTACGGCGGGGGACTGGTGGAGGACCGAGGGGAAACGTGCAGGAGCGACAGGTCCGACAGGAACGCCAAGAGCGCCGGGAACGCAGAGACCACAGAGACCACGGAAAACAAAGAGAAAACAGAGCACGCCAAGAACAGGGAGCCGCGACGACCGAGGGGGGCTTAGCGCCATGAGCCACGACTCCACTGCCGTGCAAGAAGCCGCGTCGCGGAAGCTTTCCGGACGCCGCCGCAGGGAGATTGTCGCGGTGCTGCTGTTCAGCGGTGGCCCCATCTTCGAGAGTTCCATACCGCTCTCCGTGTTCGGGATCGACCGGCAGGACGCCGGGGTCCCCCGCTACCGGCTGCTGGTCTGCGCCGGTGAAGAGGGACCACTGCGGACGACCGGGGGGCTCGAACTCACCGCGCCACATGGCCTGGAGGCCATCGGGCGTGCGGGCACCGTCGTGGTGCCGGCCTGGCGGTCGATCACCTCGCCGCCACCGCCGGAGGCACTCGACGCGCTGCGCCGCGCGCACGAGGAGGGCGCCCGCATCGTGGGGCTCTGCACCGGCGCGTTCGTACTCGCCGCGGCAGGTCTGCTCGACGGCCGCCCGGCGACCACGCACTGGATGTACGCACCGACGCTGGCCAAGCGGTATCCATCCGTCCATGTGGATCCGCGCGAGCTCTTCGTCGACGACGGGGATGTCCTCACCAGCGCGGGGACCGCGGCCGGAATTGATCTGTGCCTGCACATCGTGCGCACGGACCACGGCAACGAAGCCGCGGGCGCGCTCGCCCGCAGGCTTGTCGTGCCTCCGCGCCGGGCAGGCGGCCAGGAGCGGTATCTCGACCGGTCGCTGCCCGAGGAGATCGGCGCCGACCCGCTGGCCGAGGTCGTCGCCTGGGCGCTGGAGCATTTACACGAACAGTTCGACGTGGAGACGCTGGCCGCGCGCGCGTACATGAGCAGGCGCACCTTCGACCGCAGGTTCCGCTCGCTCACCGGGAGCGCTCCCCTGCAGTGGCTGATCACTCAGCGCGTACTGCAGGCACAGCGGCTGCTCGAGACCTCCGACTACTCCGTCGACGAGGTCGCGGGCCGCTGCGGCTTCCGCTCGCCCGTGGCCCTGCGTGGCCACTTCCGGCGCCAGCTGGGCTCGTCGCCCGCCGCCTACCGGGCCGCTTACCGCGCCCGCAGGCCGCAGGGGGGCGAGCGGGCGCTGCTGGAATCCGCGCCGCCCATGCCCACCACGGCGACGGTGAACGCGGAGAGCACGGGTCCCGTCCCGTCGCAGACACGGCGTACGGCGGCGGCGAGTGCCGTCGGCCCGTCGGCTTCGCTGTCCGCGGACCCGGGGAAGCCGAGCTCGGATGTGTACGCGCCAGGCCGTCCGCCACTGCCCGGCCAGAGGAGCGCGCCGTAGGGTAAGACGCATGAACGATCGCATGGTGTGGATCGACTGCGAGATGACCGGGCTCTCGCTGACGGATGACGCACTTATCGAGGTGGCCGCACTGGTCACCGACTCGGAACTGAACGTGCTCGGCGAAGGTGTGGACATCGTGATCCGCCCGCCGGACGCGGCGCTGGAGACCATGCCCGAGGTGGTGCGCAAGATGCACACCACCTCGGGGCTCCTCGACGAGCTGGCGTCGGGCACGACGCTGGCCGACGCCGAGGAGCAGGTCCTGGCGTACGTACGTGAGCACGTCAAGGAGCCCCGCAAGGCTCCGCTCTGCGGGAACTCGGTCGGTACCGACCGGGGCTTCCTGCTGCGCGACATGGGGACGCTGGAGGAGTTCCTCCACTACCGCATCGTCGACGTCTCCTCGATCAAGGAACTGGCCCGGCGGTGGTACCCCCGGGCCTACTTCAACAGCCCGGACAAGAACGGCAACCACCGGGCGCTCGCGGACATCCGCGAGTCCATCGCCGAGCTGCGCTACTACCGCGAGGCGATCTTCGTGCCGCAGCCGGGCCCCGACTCGGACACGGCCAAAACGATCGCGGCCAAGCACGTGCTGCCTGCGGAGTAACCTCCGCGAACCCCTCGTGTACGGGGTCCGGAAAAGGCGTGCGCGAGCACCCCTTCGGACCCTGTACACTTTTTCTCGGCCGGTCGGAAGAACGCAGAACGACCGGACATGGTGGGTGTAGCTCAGTTGGTAGAGCACCTGGTTGTGGTCCAGGTGGCCGCGGGTTCAAGTCCCGTCACTCACCCTGATTGATCAAGGCCCGGCCTGCGAAAGCAGACCGGGCCTTCGTCATGTCCGTGCACGGTTACGACCGTTCGGAGCGCTCAGACCGTCAGGGGCACGGGGTGGACCTCGTCGGCCTTGTGGCCCGCGCGTTCGTGGATGCGCTGGACCGCGTCGGCCGATGGCGCGTCGGAGAGGCAGTAGACCGTCCCGGACTCCGGGTCCGCCCAGGCTTTCTTGAAGTGGACCCCTTCTTCCTTCTCGATGGCGAGGTCCGCCTGGTGGGCCTGCATCAGCTGGTCGGCCGTGATGTCCTTCATCCCGTGGTGGACGTCCATGAACTGGGACATGGCGTCGCACCCCCTTCCGGCATACGCGTTCGGGCGTTCGGGGCCGCCAAGGCCGATGGCCGGCCCCTCTGTCTCCATCGTGCGCCTGTACGAGCACGGATGCGACGTCGAGGCCGCGGGCCGTTCCTGCCGGGCTGGTGCGTTCTCACACGGGGCGTGAAAGCCGGGCTCAGGTACGGGCCGCGCGCACCCTTCCCGCTCGTGCGGGGGCGGTGCAGAGTGCGTGTGGCGCTTCGTGAGGTCCGTGTCGGTACGGGGCTTCGGGGCGCAAGGGCCGTCGGTTGCCTCCCGCGTCGGCGGCCCGCCCCACCCCGCCTCTCGCCGGCCCCTCAGGACGACGAGCGCTCCACCAGTTCCGTCGGCAGCACCAGTTGGCGGTGATCGAGGCGGCGGGCGGATGCCGGGCGGTCGTCCGCGATCTCGGCGAGCAGCAGGTCGATCATCGCCCGGCCCATCTCCTCGATGGGCTGGCGCACGCTGGTCAGCGGTGGGTCCATGTGGCGGGCGATCGCCGAGTCGTCGAAGCCGACGAGCGCCACGTCGTCGGGTATCCGGCGCCCGGCCTCGCGCAGGACCTGGCGGGCGCCTGCCGCCATCACGTCGGAGCCCGCGAACACCGCGTCCACCTCGGGGCAGGCCGCGAGCAGCTCCGTCATCGCCCTGCGGCCGCCCTCCTCGGTGAAGTCACCCGGCGCGACAAGGCGCTCGTCCACCTCGCGGCCCGCGTCCGACAGGGCGGCGCGGTAGCCGTCCAGGCGGCGCTGGGCGCCGTAGACGTCCAGGCGGCCGGTGATGGTGGCTATGCGCGTGCGGCCGCGGGTCAGGAGGTGCTCCACCGCCGAGTGCGCACCGGCGAAGTTGTCGGAGTCGACCGAGGGCAGCGCCTCGTCGGCCGAGCGGCGGCCGCTGATCACCGCCGGGATCTCCAGCTGGGCCAGGAGGTCCGGCAGCGGGTCGTCCGCGTGGACGGAGACCAGGAGGACGCCGTCCACGCGGTGGGCCGCGAGGTACTGGGCGAGGCGCTGACGCCTGCGGTCGTTCCCGGCGAAGATCAGCAGGAGCTGCATCTCCGTCTCGCTGAGCTCCGCCCCGACGCCGCGCAGGACGTCGGAGAAGTACGGCTCGGCGAAGAAGCGGGTCTCGGGCTCCGGCACGACCAGGGCGATGGCGTCGGTGCGGTTGGCGGCGAGGGCGCGGGCCGCGGTGTTCGGGACGTACCCCAGTTCGGCTACGGCTGCCTCGACCGCCGTACGGGTCGCCTGGCTCACCCGGGGTGAGCCGTTGATGACCCGGGAGACCGTCCCGCGGCCCACCCCCGCCCTCGCGGCGACCTCCTCCAGCGTCGGTCGCCCGCCGCTGCGGCCGCGTGGTCCGTGAGCTGGCATGGTCCGCCTCCCGTCGCAATCCCCCGGGCGAGGAATGTAGAGGAATGTAACAGCCCGATCTTCACCGGTCCGATGGGCCGAACGCGGGAGCGCACACGTGACGGCGCGAGCCCCCTCGTAACAGCCCGATAACTGAAGACATGTGTCTCTGTCCGGTCCCTTGACACCCCCGCCCCCAGCCACGACTCTTCAACTCATCACGTGTGGGAGCGCTCCCACACTACCTGACACGTACACATCCCGCACGTTCCCCGCCCGAGCCGAAGAGTCAAGCAACGGGGCAAGCAGTGCAGTTGGCCGGGGGGTCGGCACGTCAGGCAACAGGAGGACGACATGCACACGAGTTCCCGCCGACCCGGTCGGCTGGTGGCCTTCGCGGCCGTGACCGCGCTGGCCGGCAGCCTGCTGGCCGGCTGTTCCAGCGACGACGACACCAGCTCCGAGGGCGGTGACGGCAAGGTCACGCTCAATGTGGGCACGTTCGGTGTGCTTGGCCTGAAGCAGGCCGGTCTCTACGCCGAGTACGAGAAGTCGCACCCGAACATCAAGATCAAAGAGAACGTCATCGAGCGGAACGACGCCTACTACCCGAAGCTCCTCACCCAGCTCCAGTCCGGCGCGGGTGTCAATGACGTCGCCGCCATCGAAGTCAGCAACATCACCGAGGTCGTGCAGACCCAGGGCGCCAAGTTCGAGGACCTGGGCAAGGCCGAGGGTGTGGACAAGTCCACGTACCTCGACTGGAAGTGGAAGCAGGCCACGACCGAGGACGGCAAGACGGTCGGCCTCGGCGTCGACATCGGCCCCACCGCGCTGTGTTACCGCAAGGACCTCTTCAAGAAGGCCGGTCTGCCCACGGACCGCGAGGAGCTCGCCAAGGAGTGGGCCGGCGACTGGGACAAGTACGTCGCGCTCGGCGAGAAGTACATGGACAAGGCCCCCGACGGCACCAAGTTCGTCGACTCCGCTTCCAGCGTCTACAACGCCGTCTTCGCCGGTGCGAAAGAGCGGTACTACGACAAGAGCGGCAAGGAGATCTACGAGGACAGCCAGGGCCGCAAGGACGCCTGGGACGCGGCGATGAAGGTCGCGGACGGTGACATGTCGTCCAAGCTCAAGCAGTTCGACCCGACATGGGACCAGGGCTTCGCCAACGCCAAGTTCGCCACCGTGGCCTGCCCGGCGTGGATGGCCGGATACATCCAGGAGAAGACGGGCCCCGAGGGCAAGGGCCAGTGGGACATGGCCAAGGCGCCCACGGACGGCAACTGGGGCGGGACGTTCCTCGGCGTGCCGAGCGCGGGCAAGCACAAGAAGGAGGCGACCGAGCTCGCCGTCTGGCTGACGCAGCCCGAGCAGCTCGCGAAGGTCTTCGCCAAGCAGGCCAGCTTCCCGTCGACGCCGTCGGCGTACGACACGCTGAAGCCGTCGCCCGCGACCAAGGCGTACTTCAACGACGCGCCCATCACGGAGATCTTCGCCGACATCGCGAAGAACACCCCCTCGGCCGTCTACGGCCTGAAGGACGCCCAGATCGGCCAGTCCATCACGGACATCGGTGTGCTCCAGGTGGAGCAACAGGGCAAGTCTCCGGCGCAGGGCTGGGAGGCCGCGCAGAAGGAGATCAAGGATGTTCTGGGACAGTGACGCGCATGTCCGAGACCGCTGAGTACGCCGAGACCGCGTCCCCCGGTGAGGGGGACGCGGCCCCGGCCGCGTCCGGGAGGCGCACGGCCTCCCCCACGTCCTCGTGGCGCAGTCGCCTGTACCGCTGGGACATAAAGGCGTCGCCGTACGTCTTCGTCGCCCCCTTCTTCCTCTTCTTCGGTGCCTTCGGTCTCTTCCCGCTGCTGTACACGGGCTGGGCGTCGCTGCACCGCCTGTCGTTGACCAACCTCGACGGCAGTACCTGGATCGGCCTGGAGAACTACACCAACCTGCTGCAGAGCGACTACTTCTGGAACGCGCTCGGCAACACCTTCACCATCGGCGTCATCTCCACCGTCCCCCAGCTCGCCGTGGCGCTCGGCATCGCGCATCTGCTCAACTACAAGCTGCGCGGCTCCACTCTGTGGCGGGTGGCGATGCTCGCTCCGTACGCCACGTCGGTGGCGAGCGCCTCGCTGGTCTTCACGCTGCTCTTCGCGTGGGACGGCGGGATGGTGAACTGGATCATCGGGTCCGTGGGCATCGATCCCGTCAACTGGCGTGAGTCGTCGTGGGGTTCGCAGTTCGCGGTGTCCTCGATCGTCATCTGGCGGTGGACCGGCTACAACGCGCTGATCTATCTGGCGGCGATGCAGGCCGTGCCGCACGACCTGTACGAGTCGGCCGCGCTGGACGGCGCGTCGCGCTGGCAGCAGTTCCGGCACGTGACCATCCCGATGCTGCGGCCGACGATCCTGTTCACGGTGGTCGTCTCGACCATCGGGGCGACCCAGCTCTTCGGTGAGCCGCTGCTGTTCGGCGGCACGGCCGGGTCCAAGGGCGGCGCCGACCACCAGTTCCAGACGCTCGGTCTCTACCTGTACGACCAGGGCTGGATCAACGGCCATCTGGGCCGGGCATCGGCCGTCGCCTGGCTGATGCTCGCGATCCTGCTGCTCATCGCCGCGGTCAATCTGCTGATCGCCCGACGTCTGAGGAAGGACCGATGAAGCCGCGCACATCGGGCCCCACGACGGACCTCGCCCCCGATCCGCCGGGCGACGTGATCACGAGCCCGAGGAAGGGCCCCGCCCCTGGCACGAAGCCGGCCCGCCCGCTGGGGCTCAAGGCCGGTCGCACGATGCACGCCGGGCCCGTGACCTACGTCGTCCTCGCGCTATTCACGGCCGTATCGCTGGCCCCGCTGATCTGGACGGCGATCGCCGCGTCCCGTACGAGCGGGCGGCTCGCCCAGACCCCGCCGCCCCTGTGGTTCGGCGGGAACCTCTTCAAGAACCTGGAGCGGGCCTGGACCGAGGCGAGCCTCGGTGACGCGATGCTCAACACCACGATCGTGGCGGGCACCATCACCATCGGCACCGTCCTGTTCTCCACGATCGCCGGATTCGCCTTCGCCAAGCTGAAGTTCAGGTTCAGCGGTGTGCTGCTCCTGCTGACGATCGGCACGATGATGGTGCCGCCGCAGCTGAGTGTCGTACCGCTCTATCTGTGGGTCGCCGACCTGCAGTGGACCAATCAGCTCCAGGCGGTGATCCTGCCGACGTTCGTGAGCGCCTTCGGGGTGTTCTTCATGCGGCAGTACCTGGTGCAGGCGCTGCCGAGCGAGCTCATCGAGGCGGCGCGGATGGACGGGGCGAGCAGTCTGCGCATCATCTGGCACGTGGTGTTCCCCGCCGCGCGGCCCGCGATGGCGGTGCTCGGCCTGCTGACGTTCGTGATGGCCTGGAACGACTTCCTGTGGCCGATCATCGCGCTGAACCAGTCCAACCCCACCGTGCAGGTGGCGCTCAACTCCCTCGGTACGGGCTACATCCCGGACCGGGCGGTGATCATGGCGGGCGCGCTGCTCGGCACGCTGCCGCTGCTCCTGGCGTTCATCCTCTTCGGCAAGCAGATCGTGAGCGGCATCATGCAGGGCGCCGTCAAGGGCTGAGGCCTCCGCCGCCCGCCAAGGGCCGGGGCCGCCACCCGCCGCGCCGCCGGGTGCCAGGGCCGGGCCGCCACCTCGGCCCCGGCACCCCGCTTCTCTCTTCCCCTGTCCTCTCACCCCACCCATGGGAGCGCTTCCATGCCTGAATCCCTCACCTTTCCGGCCGATTTCCTCTGGGGCGCCGCCACGTCCGCGTACCAGATCGAGGGCGCCGTACGTGAAGACGGCCGCACCCCCTCCATCTGGGACACCTTCAGCCATACGCCGGGCCGGACGGCCGGTGGTGACACGGGTGACGTGGCCGTCGAGCACTACCACCGCTACCGCGACGACGTGGCGCTCATGGCGGACCTCGGCCTGAACGCCTACCGCTTCTCCGTCTCCTGGTCGCGGGTGCAGCCCACCGGGCGCGGCCCGGCCGTGCAGCGCGGCCTCGACTTCTACCGGCGGCTCGTGGACGAGTTGTTGGCCAAGGGCATCAAGCCCGCCCTGACCCTCTACCACTGGGACCTGCCGCAGGAGTTGGAGGACGCGGGCGGCTGGCCCGCGCGGGAGACCGCCTACCGCTTCGCCGAGTACGCGGGCTTCGTCGCCGAGGCCCTCGGTGACCGCGTGGAGTCCTGGATCACGCTCAACGAGCCGTGGTGCAGCGCCTTCCTCGGCTACGGCTCGGGCGTGCACGCCCCCGGCCGCACCGACCCGGCGGCAGCCCTGCAGGCCGCGCACCACCTCAACCTCGCGCACGGCCTCGGCACCCAGGCGCTGCGCGCCGCCCTGCCGGCCCGCGCCCAAGTCGCGGTGAGCCTCAACTCCGCGGTGGTCAGGGCGGTTTCGGACAGCCCCGAGGACCAGGACGCCCGCCGCCGCATCGACAACCTCGCCAACGGCGTCTTCCACGGCCCGATGCTGCACGGCGCCTACCCCGCGGACCTGCTCACCGACACGGCCCGGGTCACCGACTGGTCCTTCGTGCGCGACGGCGACCTGGCCGCCGCCCATCAGCGCCTGGACGCCCTCGGCCTGAACTACTACACGCCCGCGCTGGTCTCGGCCGCGCGGAACGACCCCGCCAACGCACGCAACGACGGGCACGGCGCCAGCGAGCACTCCTCGTGGCCGGGCTCCGACCACGTGGCCTTCCACCAGACGCCGGGCGACCGCACCGAGATGGGCTGGACCATCGACCCCACGGGCCTGCACGAGCTGATCATGCGCTACACCCGTGAGGCGCCGGGCCTGCCGCTGTACATCACCGAGAACGGCGCGGCCTACGACGACAAGCCCGATCCGGAGGGCCGCGTCCACGACCCGGAGCGCATCGCCTACCTGCACGGCCACTTGGCGGCCGTCCGCCGGGCCATCACGGACGGCGCCGACGTCCGCGGTTACTACCTCTGGTCCTTGCTGGACAACTTCGAATGGTCCTACGGCTACAGCAAGCGCTTCGGCGCGGTGTACGTCGACTACGACACGCAGGCCCGCACCCCCAAGTCCAGCGCCCACTGGTACGCGGGCGTCGCGGCCGGCGGTGAGCTGCCGCGCGAGTACGTCGCGGACTGACCTGCGGGTCCGGCAGCCCCGAGGGGCCGAGTGGCACCGTGACACTCGGCTCCTTAGGTTGCCCATATGGCACATACAGCAAGAGAACGGGCACGGTGAGCGCCGGTGGGCGTCCTCCGTGATCACCCCGAGTTCGCACTGTTCATCTGCCTCGCCCTGGGCTACCTCGTGGGCAAGGTGCGCGTCGGCCCCATCACGCTCGGCGGCATCTGCGGCACCTTGATCGTCTCGCTGCTGCTCGGCGCGTGGGCCAAGGTCGTCGTCTCCGACGACGTCAAGACGATCTTCTTCGCGCTCTTCATCTTCGCCCTCGGCTATCTCGCGGGCCCGCAGTTCTTCTCCAACCTCAACCGCGAGAGCCTGCGCTTCTTCGTGCTCTGCGGCATCGAGCTCGTCTGCGTCCTCGGTATCGCGCTCGGCCTCGCCAAGGCCTTCGACCTGGACGTCGGCACCGCCTCGGGCATCCTGGCGGGCGCGGCCACCGAGTCGGCCGTCGTCGGCACGGCGACCGAGGCCATCGGCAAGCTCGACGGCCTCACCCCGGACCAGATCACCCAGTACCAAGGGCACGTCGCCACCGCGTACACGGTCTGCTACCTGTTCGGCCTGATCACGATCGTGCTCTACACCAGCCAGATCATGCCGATGATGCTGCGCATCAACCTGCGGGACGCCTCGCGCGAGCTGTGGGAGAAGATGCGCGGCGCGAGCGGCGGCCTGGAGGCCGACGAGCGCCAGGCACTGCCCGGCATGGTCGGCCGCACCTACCTGGTGACCACGGGCGACGGCAGGACCGTCGGCGACCTGGAGTCCGAGCTGGAAGGACGGGTCACCGTCGAGGCCGTCAAGCGGGGCAGCAAGCAGCTCACGCCCGCGCCCGGCCTGACGCTCACCCTCTCCGACCTGGTCCTCGTGGTCGGCCGCCGCGCCAACGTCATCGAGTCCGGGCACCTCATCGGCCCCGAGACCCCCGGCATCCCCGGCGTCGACACCCCGCTCGCCACGGCCCAGGTCTCCGTCACCGAGAAGTCGTCGGACGGCCTGAGCGTGGACGCGCTCCAGCGCGCGCACCCCGAGTTCATCAAGGACGGCGTGTACGTCACCGACGTACTGCGCGGTGACCAGCATCTGCCGGCGGCAGGCAACACCACCGTGCGCCGCGGTGACGTGCTCACCCTGGTGGGCGCGCGCTCGGGCCTGAACAAGCTGGTCGGCAGGATCGGCGCGGTCGTCAAGAACGACGCCACCGACTTCATCTACCTGGGGCTCGGCATCGCGGCCGGTTCCCTGCTCGGCCAGGTCGTCGTGCACTTCGGCGACGTGCCCATGTCGCTCGGCACGGGCGGCGGCTGTCTGGTCTCCGGGCTGCTCTTCGGCTGGTTCCGCTCCCGCAAGCAGACCTTCGGGGCGTTTCCGCCGCAGGCCGCGAACACGCTCAAGGACATGGGCCTGGCGATCTTCATCGCCTGTACGGGGCTCGTCTCGGGGCCGCAGGCCTGGCCGCTGCTCAAGGAGTACGGCGTACTGCTGCCGTTCGCCGGGATCGCGATGGTCCTCGTACCCGCGACGATCTCGCTCGTCGTCGGCAGCAAGCTCCTGAAGATCGAGAAACCGCTCCTCATCGGCGCCATCGCGGGCCAGCAGTGCTCGACCCCGGCTATCACCTCCGTCACCCAGGTGGCCCAGAGCTCGGTCCCGCTGCTCGGCTACACGATCACCTACGCCCTCTCGAACTTCCTGCTGCCTCTGACCGGGCCCATCCTCGTCGGCGTACTGGGGGCTTAGACAATGATCGACTTCCTCAACCGGAACATCTTCCAGCCCCATCCCGAGCTGCTCGTCTTCATCACCGTGGCGCTCGGTTTCCTCTTCGGGAAGCTGCGCTACCGGGCCATCGGGCTCGGCGCGGTCACCGGCTGCCTCATCGCGGGGCTGCTGCTCGGGGCGCAGTTCAAGGTCGAGATCGACGGGACGGTGAAGAACCTCTTCTTCACGATGTTCCTCTTCGCCCTCGGCTACAAGGTCGGCCCGCAGTTCTTCCGCGGGCTGAAGAAGGACGGCCTTCCGCAGGTCCTCAACGCGGTCGTGGTCTGCGTGACAGGACTGCTCGTCTGCTGGGCGTTCGCCGCGATGCTCGGGTACGGCCCCGGCCTCTCGGCGGGGCTGCTCGGCGGGGCGCTCACGCAGTCCGCGGTCATCGGCGTCGCGGGCGACGCGATCTCCAACCTGCCGGGGCTCAGCTCAGCGCAGGCCAAGAGCGAGTCGAACCTGGTCGCCATCGGGTACGCCGTGACGTACCCCCTCGGCACGATCCTCTGCGCGATGCTGCTCGCCAACGTCCTGCCCAAGCTTTACCGGCGTGACCTCGCGGCCGAATCGGCGGCGCTGGCACGCGAGTTGGACGCGCCCGGCGACAACCCCGACCTGGCCGAGGGCTACTACGAGGTCGTCCTGCGCGCCTACACCATCCAGCGCCCGGACCTCACGGGCCGCACCATCGAGGACTTCGAGAACCAGCAGCGCGAGCTGGGCCGCCGCCTCTACATCACGCGCGTACGCAGGGAAGGGAACATCCTCGACCACGATCAGCACACCGCCCTGCGCGAAGGGGATGTCATCGCGCTGAGCGCGTTGCGCGGCTCGCTCGTCGAGTTCGACCCCCGTACGCACATCGGCTCGGAGACCGACGACGTGGAACTCCTCGGCTACCAGACCGAGTCACTGCACGTCGTGGCCTCGGAGAAGGAGCAACTGGGCAAGACCATCGGGGACTTGCGCCGCGAGCCCTTCATGGTCGGCGTCTACGTCGACAAGCTGTACCGCTCCGGCGCCGAGTTCCCCTACCGCCTCTCCACGAAGCTGGAGCGCGGCGACACCCTGATCCTCACCGGCCCCAAACGCCTGGTCGATCCGGCGGGCAAGGAGCTCGGCAAGCCCGTGCCGACGTCCTTCGCCACCGACATGATCTGGGTGGGCCTCGGCATCTTCCTCGGCGGCTGCATCGGCATCCCGGCGCTCACCGCGGGCGGCGTGCCGATCTCGCTCTCCACCTCCGGCGGCGCGCTGATCATGGGGCTCGTCTTCGGGTGGATCCGCGGCAAGTACCCGACGTACGGGAACGTCCCGCCCGGCGCGCAGTGGTTCATGGACACGCTCGGGCTCTGCCTCTTCGTCGCGGTCGTCGGCATCAACGCCGGGCCGAGCTTCACCTCCGGGCTCTCGACGGCGGGCTGGGGGCTGCTCCTGTTCGGCGCGATCGCCACGGTGATCCCGCTGATCGTCGGCTTCCTCTTCGGGCATTACGTGCAGAAGATCCGCTTCCCGATCCTGATGGGCGTCCTCGCGGGCGGCCAGACCACCACCGCGGCGATCGGCGCGATCAACGAAACGTCCAAGTCCCAGATCCCGACGCTCGGTTACACGATCCCGTACGCCATCAGCAACGTGCTCCTGACCATCTGGGGCGCCGTCATCGTCCTGCTCCACCACTGACCCCCGCTCCCCCCCACGTGAGGAACGAGCCGTGCCCAAGACCACTTTCACCCGCGCGGAGATCCAGTCCTTCGCGCAGCTCAGCCCCTTCGAGCTGAAGGACAAGTTCATCCAGATCGCCCAGGCGGTACAGGCGGACAAGCCGGGGCAGAAGGAGACGTCCAGCGTCCAGCTGCTCAACGCGGGCCGTGGCAACCCCAACTGGGTCGCCACCGGCCCCCGCGAGGCGTTCTACGCGCTCGGCTACTTCGCCCTCTCCGAGTCCCGCCGCGTCTGGACCGCCGACGACCTGGGCGGCATGCCGGAGAAGAAGGGGTCGGGCGCCCGCTTCGACACCTTCGTACGGCAGCACCCGGACCTGCCCGGCATCGAGCTGCTCCAGAAGTGCGTCGAGCACGCCATCGAGCGGTTCGGCTTCGACCGGGACGACTTCATCCACGAGCTGACGGACAGCTCGGTCGGCGACAACTACCCGGTGCCCGACCGGATGCTGAAGCACGCCGAGCAGATCGTGCGCGGCTACGTCGCCGACGAGATGTTCGACAAGAAGCCGCCCGCCGACAACCTGACGCTCTTCGCCACCGAGGGCGGCACGGCCGCCATGTGCTACATCTTCGACTCGCTCATGAAGAACGGCGTCCTGCACAAGGGCGACAAGATCGCCCTGATGGTGCCGGTGTTCACGCCGTACATCGAGATTCCCGAGCTCGACACGTACGAGTTCGACGTGACGTACATCGAGGCGAGCATGTTCGCCGAGGCGGGCGTGCGGGAGTGGCGCTACCCGGAGGAGGAGGTCGCCAAGCTCGCGGACCCCGACATCAAGATGGTCTGCCTGGTCAACCCCTCCAACCCGCCCTCGCTCGCGCTCAGTCGGCGGGTCGCGAACCAGATCGAGCAGATCGTCACCACGTCGAACCCGAACCTCCTGATCGTGACGGACGACGTGTACGGGACGTTCGTCGAGGGCTTCCGCTCCATCGCCGCCGACCTGCCGCGCAACACGCTGCTCGTCTACTCGTACTCCAAGCACTACGGCGCCACCGGCTGGCGGCTCGGCGTCATCGGGCTGCACGACGACAACGTCATCGACGAGCTGATCGCCGCGCTGCCGCAGGACGAGAAGGACCGGCTGGCCAAGCGGTACGGGACGCTGACACTCGACCCGGAGAAGATCAAGTTCATCGACCGCCTGGTCGCGGACTCCCGGCAGGTGGCGCTGAACCACACCTCGGGGCTCTCGCTCCCACAGCAGATGATGATGGCCCTCTTCTCCCTCTTCGACATGCTGGAGGAGGGGCAGGCGTACAAACACCGCATCCGCGCGATCGTGCGCCAGCGGCTCGAACTGCTGCTTGAGGGCGCCGAGATGAAGATCTCGGAGGACCCGGAGCGGGCCTGCTACTACATCGAGCTCGATCTGCTCGCCGAGGCCGAACGCGTCCACGGCAAGGACTTCGCCGCCTTCCTGGAGAAGAACTACGAGCCGGTCGATCCCCTGTTCAGGCTCGCCGAGCAGACCCATGTGGTGCTCCTCAACGGCGGCGGGTTCGAGGGCCCGGAGTGGTCGGTGCGGGTGTCACTGGCCAACCTGGACGACCTCGACTACCTGAAGATCGGGCACCACCTGCGCGCGATCTTCAACGACTACGCGTCGGAGTGGCAGGCGAGCAAGGCCTGACCGCACGAGTGGCGCCCCGACCGGGTGGGGGGATGCCGGTCGAGGCGCCGTGGGGGGTGGTGGCTTCGGGCCTACTTGAAGGCGGCGAACGCCTTCGTGAAGGCGAGCGGCTCCTGCTCGATCGACGAACAGGTGGGCTGCGCACCATTGTTGGCGCCGCCCTCACAGGCCTTGTCACGGGTCGAGGACCACATGGCCAGCCATCCAAGACCCTTCTCCTCGGCGAACTTCACCAGCTCCGTGGCGTCGTCGACCTTGAAGACCTCGGTGGTGACGTCGTTCACGCCGATCATCGGGGTGACCGCGACGGCCTTCCAGGCCGCCTCGTCGGACAGGTCGAGGGCGCCCTTGATCTGCTTCTGGGTGGCGGTGGCCGCGTCGATGGCGTACTTGCCCATGTCGCCGCTGTAGGACGGGCCGTAGTCCATCGCCATGATGTTGACGGCGGAGACCTTCACGCCGTTCTTCTTGGCGTCGGCGACGAGGTCGACGCCCGGCTGGGTGAGTCCCTCGGGCATGACGGGCAGCGTGAACGAGACGTCAAGGCCCTCGTGCTCCTTCTGGAGCTGCGCGATGGCCTGCGCGCGGCGGGTGTTGGCGGCGGTCTCGGGAAGGGCGGCGCCCTCGATGTCGAAGTCGACCTTCGTCAGCTTGTACTTGTCGACGACCTTGCCGTACGCCTTGGCCAGCTCGTCGGCGCTGTTGCACTTGAGGCCCAGCTCCGAGCCCGCCGCGCCACCGAAGGACACGCGTACGTCGCCGCCCTTGGCCCGCAGGGCATCGATCTGCGAGGCGACCTTGTCGTCGTCGAGCCCGGTGGTGCCGCCCCAGAGCGGCTCGCAGCTGCCTCCGGAGGTGATGAAGGCGAGGGTGAACTCCTTGACGCCGGTCTTCTCCGCGGTGTCGACGAGGTCGTAGGCGGGGGCGAGCGAAGTGTCCACGAACGGGGCGAACTTGGCGCTCTCCGCGGCCTTGGCGGTGTCCTGCGCGGGAGCCTTCGTCGCCAGTGCGGTCCCGGAGAAGAGGAAAGCGCCGCCGCCTACGAGGCCTGCGGCCACGAGCCCGCCTATGACCTTGGACTTGGTGCTCACCGTGCGTCGATGCGTGCTGCTCATCGCGTGCCTGCCTTAGCTGTGCGGGGGGGGTGGGGGTGCGTGCAGCACGCTAGCCGCGCTTGATCCGGCTTTTCGGGCCAATCGGACGCTGGGCCTGGAACTTAGGGCGGGCTTAAGGGAGCGATCGGGGCTGATTAATGATCGCGGGAGACTGCGGGGTAATCGGGTGGGTGGGCGGGAAAATTCCGCCGCGAAGCGGCGGTTCAGGGGCTAGCGGACACTCGGGGTTCGCTTCCGGCGGCGTACAGCGGCACCCCGATGCCCCCGCCCCCCGGCGACAGGCCGACGCCCGTCCAGCTGAATCCAGATCCGCACCTCCGTGCCGCCCAGCACGGACCGCCCGATACGGACATCACCACCGGTGGACTCCGCGAGCTGCCGCACGATGTCGAGCCCCAGGCCAGTGGACCCATCAGCCCCCGACCCCGCGCCCCGCGCCAACGCCGCCTCGGGATCGGCGATCCCCGCCCCCGCGTCCGACACCAGAACGATCACCGCGTCCTCGCCACTGTGCACGTCCACCGCGAACGCCGCTCCCTCCCGCGTATGCCGGAAGACGTTGCCGAGCAACGCGTCGAGGGAGGCGACCAGTTCGGGGCGCGCCACCGGGATCCACACCGGCCGCTCCACCCCCGCGACCCGCACCTCGCGCCCCTCGTCCTCCGCGAGCGCCGACCAGAAGGCCATACGGTCCTGGATCACCTCGGAGGCGTCGCAGCCCGCACCGGGGCCGACCGCGGCGGTCTGCGGCTTGGCGTCGCGGGCGGTGCGGATGATCGTGTCGACCTCGCGCTCCAGCTTCTCCACCGCGATACGGGTCTGCTCGGCCGCCGGGCCGTCACCCAGCGAGGCCGCGTTGAGCCGGAGCACCGTCAGCGGGGTGCGCAGGCGGTGCGACAGGTCCGCCGCGAGCTCCCGTTCGTTGGCGAGCAGCTGCACCACCTGGTCGGCCATGGAGTTGAACGCCACGGCGGCCAGGCGCAGTTCGGTCGGCCCCTCTTCCTGGACCCTCGCGCCCAGCTTTCCGTCGCCGAGCGACTGCGCCGCGCCCACGAGCCGCTTGGCGGGCTGCACCATGCGTACGCCGAGCCGGTCCGCCACCGCCACGGAGCCGATGATCAGGGCGACGCCGACGCCCGCGAGGACCAGCCACGCCGTGGTCACACCGTTGCTGACGTCGCCCTCGGGCACGAAGATCTCGACCACGGCGATCTGGCCGGAGCTCAGCGCCGTCGGCTGGAGCAGCGCGAAGCCGCCGTCGACGGTCGCCGTCCGGGCCCGGCCCTCCTTGCGTGTGGTCTCCACCGCGTGCGCGTCCGCCCGCCGGTCGCCGATCTCCAGGGCGGGCGCCTTGCCGATGGGCGGCACGTGCACGGCCATGCGGCCCTCGCCGCCCGCCTCGGAGGTGGCGACGGCCCGGGTCAGCTGATCGCGGTCGGTGGTGATGGAGAGCGTGGGGCCCATGCCGGCCGCGTGCCGCTCGGCGTTCGAGAAGGCACGGTCGCGCGCCATCTCCTGGATGACCAGGCCGAGCGGCACCGCGAAGGCGACCACGACCATCGTCGTGACGGCCAGGCACACCTTGACCAGTGCCCACCTCACAGCGGTGGCTCCAGCTTGACGCCGACACCCCGCAACGTGTGCAGATAGCGCGGCCGGGCAGCCGTCTCGCCCAGCTTCCGCCGCAGCCACGACAGATGTACGTCGATGGTCTGGTCGTCCCCGTAACTCTGCTGCCACACCTCGGCGAGCAACTCCTTGCGGGGTACGACGACTCCGGGCCGCCCCGCGAGAAAGGCGAGCAGGTCGAACTCGCGCCGGGTCAGATCGAGCCGCGCCCCGTCCAGTTCCGCCTGGCGGCGCAGCGGGTCGATGGCGAGCCCGCCGACCCGTATCTCCCGGCTCGGCGGAGCCTCGCCCGCCGTGACGCGCGAGCGGCGCAGGACGGCGGCCATCCGGGCCGAGAGGTGCTCGACGGAGAACGGCTTGGTCAGGTAGTCGTCGGCGCCGTCGTTCAGGAGCCTGACGATCTCGGTCTCGTCGTCGCGCGCGGTGGCGATGATCACGGGGACGTCGGTGATCCCGCGGAGCATCTTCAGCGCCTCGGAACCGTCCAGATCGGGCAGACCGAGGTCCAGGATCACCACGTCGAACTGGAAATGGGCCACCTCGCGCAGCGCCTCAAGAGCGGTGCCGACGCTGCGCACGGTATGCGATGCCTCGGTCAGATGCCGGATGAGAGCGGAGCGTACGAACTGGTCATCCTCGACGACGAGCACACTTGCCATGGGCGGCACCGTACGCCATATGAGTGACCCCGGTCCTCCTCGTCCTCCCCGGTCCTGCCCGGTCCTCCGGCGACGCCGACGGCTCCCGTGGTGCAGTATGGCTCGCGATGCGCAGAGGACTCATACACGCAATGGCCTGGTCGCTCGCCACGGGCGCGGCGGTCACGCTCTCCTGGTGGGGCGTCCACACCGTCATGGCGGGCACCGCCTACGACCCGCCACGTGCCGTCCCGCTCGCGTCCGACGGCGAGCGTGCCGAGCCGCTCTCCTCGTCCACGCACCGCGCGGACCCGACGCCGACGCCCTCGGCACCCTCGAAGTCGAAGAAGCCCTCGAAGTCGTCGAAGCCCCCCGAGAGCAAGCCCTCGAAGACGAGGACAGGGAAGCCGAGCAGTCCCTCAGCTCCCGCCCCCGCACCCGGCAACGTGAAGAGCTACTCCTCCGAGGGCGGCCGGGTCGTCTTCGACCTCGGCAAGAAGTCCGCGACGCTGGTGTCGGCGACGCCGGCGGCCGGCTGGTCGGTCCAGGTGTGGAAGCAGGACACCTGGATCAGGGTGGAGTTCACTTCGGGCGCCGACAAGGTCTCGGTGTTCTGCACCTGGCACGACCACGCCCCGGCCGTAGAGATCGACGAGTACTGACCGGTCGGTTCGGCGGAACGACCAGACTTCAGAAATTCCGGCGGAACGTCCTCAGCGGACCGCCGTCCTCCGCGGACCGGCCTCAGCGGAACACCGAGGGCGGCGGCGCCGGTGACGCCACCGCGCTCGCGTCCGTGACCGCCGCCGCTCCCCCACTGAAGTCGATGAGCGCCCTGCCGTGCTCGACCCGTGCCGGATGCGAGTCCCCCGCGCTGCGCCGGGTCAGCTCGGCGATCGGCAGCGGCCGGTCGGAGCCGACGAGCACCGCGTTGCCGAAGCGCTTGCCGCGCAGCACCGCCGGGTCGGCGATGAGCGCGAGCTCCGGGAAGAGCGTGGCGGCGGTGGCGAGCTGGCCGCGCAGATGCGCGAGCGGCGGCCCGTCGGCGAGATTGGCCGCGTAGAGACCGCCGGGCTTCAGGACCCTGCGTACGTCACCGAGGAACTCGGCGCTGGTGAGGTGGGCGGGGGTGCGGGCGCCGCTGAAGACGTCGGCGATGACGAGGTCCGCCCAGCCGTCCGCGATCTTCGCGAGGCCTTCGCGGGCGTCGGTGCCGCGCACCCGGACCCGCGCCTGCGGGTCCAACGGCAGTGCGCGGCGTACGAGTTGGATGAGCGCCGTGTCGCGCTCGATGACCTGCTGGGTGGAGCGCGGCCGGGTCGCGGCTATGTAGCGGGCGAGGGTGAAGGCGCCGCCGCCCAGGTGCAGGGCCTGGATGGGCTTGCCGGGCGGCGTGACCAGGTCGGCGACGTGGCCGAGCCTGCGCTGGTACTCGAAGTCGAGATACGCCGGGTCGTCGAGGTCGACGTGGGACTGCGGGGCGCCGTCCACGAGCAGCGTCCACGCGCGCGGCCTGTCCCGGTCGGGCATCAGCTCGGCGAGCCCGCCGTCCACCTCCTCGACGACGGCTTCCGCCTCTTCCCGGGACCGCCTGTTCCTTGCCATCGGACCATTATCGGCCTGCGCGCGGTGGGCGGCCCGATGACCTTGGAGCACTGCCCCGTCGCGGGCTCAGCGGCAGTTGTCGGCGGCCTCGATGGTGCGGGCCGCCTGGCCGAGCGCCGCACGCAGGACGGCGGGGTCGGTGACCGGATCGGTCTCGTCGGGGGGCAGCAGCCAGCCGGTGCCCGCGACCGGGGGCGGCGCGGGGACGGGCTCCGGCTCGGCGTGCAGGCGCATGCCTCGGCCCGAGGTCTGCGTACAGGCGCTGCCCGGCAGGTCCCACGCGTCGGCGGTGCCGGGCGGGACCAGGAAGCCGAGGGTGTCGCAGCTCCCGTCGTGCAGGACGGGGCCGACGGCGTCGCCCGCCCCGCGGCGCAGGATGTCGACGGCTTCGAGGCCCTGGCGGGCCGGGACCGTGACGAGATCGCAGCAGTCGGCCGGCTCCGCGGGGCGGGCGCCCTGCTGGGGTGGTGCGCTGCGGTCCTGGGTGGGCAGGTGCCGTGCCGTGGTCAGCGACGCCCGCGATTCGCCGTTCTCCACGCCGATCTCCAACAAGGGGACCCCTCCTCGCCAGGGTGGAAGCCGCGTCGCTCCCTCTCCACATGGTTCAACGCGGGACGGCGTCAACAGCTACGGCGCAATGCCGCCGCAAAGGATGGCAGTTCATGGCGGATCGTGGGTGAGATATCCGGTTTGTAGCCAAACTCCGCGTGCCGTCCCCATCACAGCGGGTACGTTCGTGCTCCGCCGGAACAGGGGCAGCCTCGTCGAATCCACAGGATTCGGCGCGATCCGGCACGATCCGTACGAGAGGGTCAGGCCATGGCGTCGTCACCGATGGCATCGTCAACTCCGTCCCCACGACCGAATCTTTCCTTCCGGCAGCTGCGCGGACAGCGCTCGCCGGGCGAGTTCGCCGCGCTGATCCGCAGGGCCGCTCGCGAGATCGGTGAGCGCGTCTGCTGCGACGCCCGGTACATCGGACGCGTGGAGGCGGGCGAGATCCGTTGCCCCAACTACGCGTACGAGCGGGTGTTCCTGCACATGTTCCCCGGCCGGACGCTGGCGGATCTGGGGTTCGCACCCCGCTCCGCGGTGCGCGGACGGGGGGCGCGCACCGAGTCCGACGCGCCCGCATCACACACCACGATCCAGCTGTATGAGTCTCCCCCGTCCGGGCCGGTGGGCCCCGAACTGCACGAGTGCGACCCGTACGAGATCCAGAGTCACGAGGAGATCGACGTGCGGCGTCGCGCATTTATGAGCGGTACGGCCACCGTGGCCGCCGCCTCTCTGGGCCCCTTCGGGTTCGCGGAACCGAGCCCTGCCGAAGCCACCGCACAGTCCGGCGGCCGGGCCGGCGAGGCCGAGGCGAGCGCGGTCGAGGAGGCCGTGCGCAGGATCAGGCTGCTCGACGACCGGCACGGCGCCGACGGCCTGTACCGACGCGCGGCGGACCCGCTGCGGACCGCCTACGCGCTGCTCGACGCGGGCACCACCCGCCAGGCGATGGCCGACCGGCTCTACACGGGGGCCGGAGAACTCTCCATCTCCGTGGGCTGGTTGGCGCACGACTCGGGCCGCTTCGACGACGCCCGCTCGCACTACGCGGAGGCTCTCGCGACGGCCCGTATGGCCGGTGACCCGGCCCTGGAGGCACACGCCTTCTGCAACACGGCCTTCCTCGCGCGCGACGCCGGGCGGCCCCGCGAGGCCGTGCGGGCGGCGCAGGCGGCGACGCGGGCCGCCCGGCACCTCTCGTCGCCGCGGCTCCTCTCGCTCCTCGCGCTGCGGGAGGCCGGGGGCTGGGCGGGGCTCGGCGACCGGGCGGGCTGCGAGCGGTCACTGTCCCGTGCGCACGCCCTCTTCGACCGGGGCCCCACGGACGCCGACCCGGAGTGGATGACCTTCTACGGCCCCGGCGAGCTGGAAGTCCTCGAGGCCCAGTGCTGGTCGGCGCTCGGCGACTGGGAGCGGGCCGCCCGGCACGCACGGCGCGCGGCGGGCATCGCGTCGGCGCAGACCCCGCAGTTCACCCGCAACATCGCCCTCTACTCCGCGCAGCTCGCCGACGACCTGGCCCGCGCGGGCCGCCCGGACGAGGCGGCGACGGCGGGGATGCGCGTGCTCGGGCTCCTGGACGAGGTGCAGTCCTCGCGCATCCAGTCGATGCTCGCCACGACCGCCCGCGTGCTGCTCCCGCACCGGCGGGCCTCTGGCGTGTGCGGCTTCCTGGAACGGCACGCTTCCTTGCCGCGGGCGGTATAGCCGACCCCGCTCCCCTGGCTACTGCTACTGCTACTGCTACTGCTACTGCTACTGCTGCGCCAGGTGCCCGGTGTCGTTCCACGACTCGATGGCCGGTTCGCCGTAGGCCCAGCCCAGGGTGGAGATCGAGGTCGGGTTGAGGCGGATGCGGGCGGCGAAGTCGATGCCGAGGCCCAGCCAGCGCGCTCCGATGGAACGCAGGATGTGCCCGTGCGCGAAGACCAGGACGTCACGGTCCGCGCTGCGGGCCCAGGCCACCACCTCGTCGGCGCGGGCGGTGATCTGCTCCAGGGTCTCGCCCCTGGGGACGCCGTCGCGCCAGATGAACCAGCCGGGGCGTACGCCCTGGATGTCGGCCGGGGTCATGCCCTCGTAGGAGCCGTAGTCCCACTCCATGAGCGCGTCCCAGGTGATGGCACGGTCCCCGAAGCCGGCGATCTCACAGGTCTCCCGCGCGCGGGAGAGCGGGCTGGTGCGCACCTCGACGTCCGGGAGGCCGCCGAAGGGGGCGCGGTGCAGGCGCTCGCCAAGGAGCTTCGCGCCGCCGCGGCCCTCTTCCAGGAGCGGGACGTCCGTCCTGCCGGTGTGCTTCCCGGACAGGGACCACTCCGTCTGTCCGTGGCGGGCCAGCAGGATGCGCGGTGCCATGTCGAGCCTTTCCGAGCCGACAGCCGTCGGCCGAGACCATCAGGGCCATTGGCTGCCATAGAGCGAATTCTGGGGACAGCGAACCGTCCGTACCCTCCATCATCACTCACGCACCCCGCCGCGATCACGCGTGCCCGCGAGGAGCAACCCGCTCGTCGATCTCAGCGTCTAAGACCACCGGGGACCGCCTCAGCGGGCTTTCGCGTACGCCGTAAAGTGAGGCGGCGGCGAACACCGCATGACCAAAGACAGATGGGGGACCGACCGGATGCCGCAGACCCACGCTCCGGGCACCGGGGGCATAGTCGGGCGCCGGCTTCGCTGGTGGACCGAGCTGCCGCTGCTCGTGCTGGTGTACGCCGCGTACTCGGCGGGACGGCTGCTGGCCCGCGGTGACGTGTCGGGCGCCGTCGACAACGGCCTGGACATACTCCACGTCGAGAAGCTCCTGCGCCTCAACGCCGAACACCCGCTGAACCGTCTGTTCACCGACCATTCCTGGATAGGCGTCCCCGCCGACTTCTGGTACGCGTCCCTGCACTACCTGGTCACGCCCTTGGTCCTCGTCTGGCTCTTCCGCAGCCGCGCGGTCCACTACCGCGCCGCACGCGCGTGGCTGATGACCTCCACCATGATCGGCCTGATCGGCTTCACGCTCATGCCGACCTGCCCGCCCCGCCTCCTGAGCGAGGGGTACGGCTTCGTCGACACCATGGCGCAGTACAGCGACTTCGGCTGGTGGGGCGGTGAGGCGAGCGCGCCGCGCGGGCTCGGCGGCATGACCAACCAGTACGCGGCGATGCCGAGCCTGCACGTGGGGTGGGCGCTGTGGTGCGGGGTCATGCTGTGGCGTCACGGGCGTTCGCCGCTGGTCAGGGCGGCGGGGGTGGCCTACCCCCTGATCACCACGATCGTCGTGATGGGCACCGCGAACCACTACTTCCTCGATGCCGTCGCGGGCGCCGCGGTGATGGGCGTCGGACTGCTCCTCGCACGGCCGGTGCTGCGGCTCGCGGACCGGGTGAAGGCCAGGGTCGGACTGCCGTTCGACGCCGCGCGGCCCGCGGCCGACGTACAGGCCGGGTCGCGGTCCAGGTCCTTCGCGGGCTCACCCTCCGCCTCTTCCGCCCCGGATTCCTCACTTGTCAGTGGCGGGTGCCAGACTTCGACGGGTGAGCGAATTCCCCGGCCGCGTCAGCGGCCTGCCGAGCCAGGCGCCGAGCCGAGTGCCCGCCCCGCCGAAGCGGGGGACGGCGCTAAGACAGCGGCTCGCTGAACTGCGCGGACCTGACGTGCCCGCGGCGCCGCTGGACGCCCGCGCGCTCGCGGCCCTCGCCGCGAATCCGGGGTGCCGACGGCGGGCCCTGCTGGACGGTGCGGGCGTGGACAAGGCGGCGCTCGCCCAGTCGCTCGGCTCCCCCGCACCCTTCGGTCAGTCGCAGTTCGCGTTCATGCGGGGCAATGCCTTCGAGGCGAAGGTCAAGGCGGACGGCGGCGCGGAGCTGCTTCGCCTGGTGCACGGCCGGCTCGGCGGCGGACCGGAGCCCGTGCCGGGCGAGTCGTCCGTCCCCGACCTGACCGCGGTGGGCCCCGAAGGCCGCGCGGCCCGCACCTCGCTGGCGCTGCGGGAGGCGACCGAGGCGACCGTCGCCACCGAGGCGACTTCGACGGGGCGCTGGACCCTCCTGGACCACCCGATGCTGGCGCTGGACGTCGCGGGGACGCCCGCCTTCCTCGAACCGGACGCGGTGGTGGTCCATCCCGACGGCAGCTGGACGGTCGTCGAGATCAAGTCCTTCCCGATGATCGACGGTTCGGCGGACGCGGCGAAGGTGGGCGCGGCGGCGCGCCAGGCCGCGGTGTACGCCCTGGCGCTGGAGCGGGTCGCGGCGCACATGGACCCCGCGCCCCGCATCCGGGACCACGTGCTCCTGGTCTGCCCCAAGGATTTCTCGAACCTCCCCACGGCATCGGCGATCGACGTCCGCAAACAACTCTCGGTGACGAGGCGCCAGTTGGCCCGCCTGACCCGCATCGAGGACATCGCGGCGGCGCTCCCGGAGGGCACCACCTTCGACGTGAACCGCCCCGCGCCCGACCTGACGGCGGCGGTCGAATCGGTCCCCGCGACCTACGCCCCCGAGTGCCTGGCCGCCTGCGAACTGGCCTTCCACTGCCGCGAACGCTCCCGCGACGAGGGCTCGGTGACGTCCCTGGGCCGCTCGGTGCGGGGGGAGCTGGGCGGCCTGACGACGGTCGAGGCGGTCCTGTCCGCGGCCACCGGCACCTCGGGCGACCCCGCGGACCCGACAGTGGCGGCACTGAGGAGAGCGGCGACACTGCGAGCCGAGGCGTTGTCCGGCGGGGGCGCCTCGGGCGGGGCGGGGGGTTCGGAATGCTGACGCCCTCCACGACCCGGCCACGCGAGGCGTCGCACCGCCGGGGCATGCGTGGCTGCACGGGGGTGCGGGGGCGCTGGGCGCTGCCGGGGTCGGTGCAGGGCGGTGTTCTCCGCCGCTGGTACCACTGCGCGGCGGCGGCTGCCGTTTCTCTCCCGCCCACCCACCCGCTCTGGAGCCTTCGGGCGGGCGCACGTCGCTCGCGTCCGGCTGCCGTCGTCTTTTCTTCGGTGATCGGGTGGGTGGGTGGGGGAAATCCGCCGCGAAGCGGCGGGGCGAGGGACGGCGGCCCGCAGCCGCCGACGGACCACACACCGCAAAAGCCCAGCGCAGCGCCCCCGCAGGGGAGGACGACAGCCCGATGTCACTGATCGACAACCTCGCCCGCCTGGAGGCGGTCGCGACAGGCCGAGCCCAGCCGAGAGCAACGGCACGGCACCGCCACCTCTCCCAGCGCCCCCTCGTCCTCGTCCCCCTCATCACCGCCGGCGAGGCAGGCGCCCCGCTCGGCGCGCTCGTCGGGACGGAGCGCACCTCGCCCCGCCTCCTCGTCGTACCCCAGCCCCGCGACCGCGACCTCCGCTTCACCTTCCTTGCCCAACTCGCGGACACCGTCCTGGAGTACGTCGACTTCTTCACGGACGACGTCGAGGCGGCGGAGCGCAGCGAGACGGACCCGGAGACCGGCAAGCGGGTCAAGGTGGAGGTCGAACTCTGCTCCGAAGCCCCGCAGTTGATCGTCCCGAGCCGCGCCGGCATCGACTTCGTACGGCTCATCGGCCGCTCGACCCGCTTCCGCCGCACCGCCGAGCAGGACCCGGAGACGCCGTACCCCGCCCCGCCCCGCGTCCCCCTCCTCGGCCGCTGGCTGACCCACTTCGGGGAGCGGGCCCGCGTCCCCGGCTCCTCGCTGCTCGTCGCGATGACCGAACTGCTCTCCCGGCACTGGGCCACCGGTCAGTCCAGCCTGGAGGACCAGCACCTCGGCGCCCTGCTCGCCTGGATCGAGGCCCCGGAAGGAACATCCGGGGCCGACGCCGCGCTCCGCGCCGAGCTGGCGCGGGACGCGGACGGCCAGCTGCTCTGCCCGCCCGCGGGCCCCGCCACGGACCCGGCGTTCGACAACCACCTCCTCGCCCCGGCCATCGAGCGCTACGACCGCGCGCGCGGCGCCCTCGCCACCGCCGAGGACGGCATCCAGTCGGACATCCGTCTCGCCGAACTCGCCGCGGCCGAGCGGGAGATCCGTTCCCTGATCGAGAGCAGGACCCGCCCCACCTGGGACGCGGTGTGGCGCGGCCTCGACGCGCTCTGCACGCTCCCCCAGGCCCCCCGCGCCGCCGACCGCTGGACCCGCGACCGCTGGTCGTTCACCGGCCACCGCGACCGCGTGACGGCGGGCGAACCCCCGCAGCCCCGCATGGACGACGCGGTCACCGCGGCGAACAAGCTCGCCACGCGCGAGCGCGAGCAGGCCAGGCTCGAAGCCCAGGAAGCGCTCGACGACCCCCTGGTGATGGCGGGCCGCCGGCTCGCGGGCGAGGCCTTCGCCGGTGAGGTGACCGAGGTGGTCATGGCGTACAGCGAGAGCAAGAGCCCGAGGCCACGCCCCCTGCTCACCGTCCGCACGGACGACCGCCCGCACCTGGCCGAGCGCGTGAAGGTGTACCGCTCGCTCCAGGGCAAGCCGCAGACAGCCGAGTTCGTGAGGTACGAGGCGGAGGGCGGTGGCGCTTCTGTCGTGCTGCGCGTCCTCGACAAGATGGGCCGCGGCAAGGAGGCCGAGCCAGGCTCCGTGCCGGAGAAGGGCGACCGGATCTGCTGGACGCTCTTCGAGCACGAGCAGCGCGGCGGACCCAAGCTCCCCGACCCCGAGGAGACGCCGTGGACCCACGGCGGCCCGCCGGGCGAAGCCGCCGAGCGCCCTGACCCCGTGACGCCGGAGGACACCCTGTGAGTCCGACCGCTCCCTTCGACCGCGCCTCGTTCGACCCGGGCGCGGCGGCCGGCCGTGCCACGGACGCGATCCTGCACGACACGCTGCACGGCGCGCACCGCGGCGTCGTCGTCGACTCGCCGCCCGGCGCGGGCAAGTCGACGCTCGTGGTCCGCGCTGCCCGGGAACTGGCCGCCGCGGGGCGCCCGTTGATGGTGATCGCGCAGACGAACGCCCAGGTGGACGACCTGATCCTGCGCATCGCCGAGAAGGACCCCGAGCTGCCGGTCGGCCGGCTGCACAGCAGCGACCCGGACGCGTACGACAAGGCCCTGGACGACCTGCCCTTCGTGCGTACGTCCACGAAGGCCGCCGATCTCGCCGGGCTCGACATCGTGGTGTCGACCGCGGCGAAGTGGGCGCACGTCGAGGCCGGCAAGCTCGACGCGCCCTGGCCGCACGCGATCGTGGACGAGGCGTATCAAATGCGCTCGGACGCGCTGCTCGCGGTGGCCGGGCTGTTCGAGCGGGCCCTGTTCGTGGGCGACCCGGGCCAGCTCGACCCGTTCTCGATCGTGGGCGCCGAGCAGTGGGCCGGTCTCGCGTACGACCCTTCGGCGAGCGCCGTGACGACCCTGCTCGCCCACAACCCCGAGCTGCCGCAGCACCGCCTGCCGGTGTCCTGGCGGCTTCCGGCGTCGGCGGCCCCGCTGGTCTCGGCCGCGTTCTATCCGTACACGCCGTTCCGCAGCGGCACGGACCACGGCGACCGGCGACTCAACTTCGCTGTGCCGCCGGATGGTTCGGGGCCGGACCGGGTGATCGACGAGGCGGCGGACTCGGGCTGGGGCCTGCTCGAACTGCCCGCGCGGAACACGCCGCGCACCGACCCCGAGGCCGTACGCGCGGTGGCCCAGGTCGTCCGGCGCCTCCTGGACCGCGGCGGCGCGGCCACGTCGGAGCGCGGCCCGGAACCCACTCCCCTGACGGCGGACCGCATCGCCGTCGGCACCGCGCACCGTGACCAGGCGGCGGCGGTGCGCGCGGCCCTCACGGAGCTCGGCGTCACGGACGTCACGGTGGACACCGCCAACCGGCTCCAGGGCCGCGAGTTCGACGTGACGGTCGTCCTGCACCCGCTCTCCGGCCGCCCGGACGCCACCGCGTTCCACCTGGAGACGGGCCGCCTCTGCGTCCTGGCATCCCGCCACCGCCACGCCTGCATCGTGATCTGCCGCGCAGGCGTCAGCGAACTACTGGACGACCACCCGTCAACGGAACCGGTCCAACTGGGCGTAACGGTGAAGTTCCCGGACGGCTGGGAGGCCAACCACGCGGTACTGGCCCGCCTGGCCGAGCATCGCGTGGCGTGGCGGCCGTGACATCCCACATCCCCTAGCCGCCGGAGGGCGGCGGGAAGCCCCACACCCACAGGCCCCCGGCCCCCTTGCGCGGCAAGGGAGAATGGAAGATGGCCCCACGGCCGGAGAACGTACGAGGAGGACGAACCATGGCGGAGCCCGAGCGGTCCCGGACCGAGCAGCGCATGCGACCCGCGCCCCTGCTCTTCGAGCCCGCGGAAGCCGTCGCCGACCCGGAGCACTTCTTCGACCTGGAGTCGATGGAGGACCCTCGGGAGCTGCTGGCCCGTGCCACCGAGCTGACCCACGCCTTCCGGGCCGCGACGGACCGTTCGGTCGAGTTCCAGGCGATCGCGGCGGCCCAGCTCGCCGACCCCCGGCGCTTCGACCGGCTGACGCCCGCCGCGATCGCCGAGCGCGCGCAGTGGACCGAGGACTACGCGAAGAAGATGGTCGAGTTCGGCCGGGATCTCCTGCGCGGGGCCGGTACCGGTGGCGGCGGCCCGGAGGCCTGAGGCGCCCCCGGAGGAGTCCTCCGCGAGAAGGTCGCGGGGCATATGCCACGGGGCAAGGTACTCCCTCCCACCCCCTGTTGTCCCGGTTTCTGGCAACTCTCCGAACTGGAACCCTCACTACCGGTAGATGTAGTTGCCATGAGCAGCACACGTCTCCACCCGGCCCCCGCCCAGGACATCTCCGACGTCACCACCGAGGGAGCCGCCTGGCTCGCCTCCGCGGAAACGTATCCGCGCAGCACGCTCGCCCACTGGCGCAGCCGCCCCACCGCCCCCGCCGTCCTCCCCTGCGGCTCCGTGTTCGACGTGGTGAGCGTCCCCGCGGTGTTCGGCCGGCGGATGCTCGACCGCTTATGGGAGGACGGCCCCGGCTCGGGACCCGTGGCCGCGCACCGCGGGCGCACACTGCTGTTCGCCGCCCCCGGGACCGCCCAGCGGCTGCCCTCGCTCCTCGAGTGGGAGGAGTGGGGCCGTGCAGTGCCCGGCATCCTCTGCCACGGCACGGGGGACGCCGTGACGGTGCCGCCGGTCACCGCGAAAACCCGCGATGCCGCATCCTCCGGTCACCCCCAGGGCCACCTCGAATCGCGCTGGCTGGTGGCCCCCGACGCCCGGCATCCCTGGCTTCCCGGGCCCGAGGTCATGCTCTGGGCCTGCGTCCGCGCGGCCCGCTCGGCGGCCGGCTCCGCGGTCCGTATATCGATTTTTCCTGGCGGCGATCAGGGTGCTAAGGTCTACGACGTCAGCAGGCGCCGCTAGCTCAGTTGGTTAGAGCAGCTGACTCTTAATCAGCGGGTCCGGGGTTCGAGTCCCTGGCGGCGCACAGACAGAAAGAAGCCCCTCGCGCAAGCGGGGGGCTTCTTTCATGCCCGCTGCCCCGGTGAGCACCCGCCGGTGAGCCACCCGCCAGTGAGCCACCCGCCGGCGTAGACCACCTCAGCCCACCGACACGTTCACCGTCCACGCCCCGGACGCCGTCCGCCCCTCGACCTCGACGCGCACGGCCTCGCCCTCATCCTCGTCCGGCACCGTGAAGCTCTCCCCCGCCACCACCGGCGCGTCAGCGAGCGGCGGATACACCGAGTCGCCCCAGCACGCCTCCGACTCCGGATGGGCGTCGAGGACCTCGACCGGGCCACCGCCGGACGGCGCCTCGTTGCGTACGCGATAGACGAGCACCCCCTCGGTGCACGTCGCGCGGTCGTTGCCCTGTGCCCCGCGCGCCTCGAAGGCGATCGCGCTGCCGCGCCCCGTGCGGACGACCGCGAGCTTGGTGCCGCCGACGCCCCCGCGCGCGGGCCGCTTCGACAGCGGCTCCAGCGTCAGCCGCCGCCCCTCGCCCTCCACGCACGCCACCTGCCGCCGGTCGAGCCAGCCGAGCTTCCACTTGTGCCAGCCGAAGAGGTCGGGGGAGAGCCCGAACTGGCTGCCCATGACGTCCCAGTCACCGACGTGCGTGTCCCAGTCGCCCTCGCCCTCCGTCGGCCGGTGGTAGAGGTCGGGCAGGTCGAAGACGTGGCCGGTCTCGTGGGCGAGGACGTTGCGGTCCGGCGGATGCCGCTCGAAGACCGTGACGATGCGCTTGATGTCCGTACCGTCGGCCCGCATCGGCCGGTCGAAATTGACGACCTTCGTCGCGTCCGAGTTGACGCCCGGCGCGTCCGGGTCGGCGACGAAGTAGACGACGTCGTACCGCGAGAAGTCGACGTGCGGATCGGCGGCGCTCACCGCGTCCCGCAGGTAGGCGCTGCGCTTGGAGGCGTTCCAGTCGCGCTGTATGGCGTACGAGGTGGAGTCGTCCGGCATCTCCACCCACTCGCGCTGCGGGTGCGGGCGCAGGGCGAACCTGCCGTAGGAGGCGCGGTCGAAGAACTGGCTCGTGGCGGGGAAGTAGTCGGCCGCAAGCTCCTCGGGGGCGATCTGGGGCGGGGAGTCGGGGAAGGAGAGGAAGACCATCACCGCGTCGAGGGACCGGTCGGGGCGCGTGTAGGCGCCGTTCCAGGAGTCGAGGCCCTCCGAGTGATGCGCCGGTGTGCGCTGGAGTGCGCACGGGACCACCGGGGTCTCGGCGATCGCGGGTCCCGCGACGAGCCCCGTGGCGGCGAGTGCGGTCAGGGACGTAAAGGCGGCGGCCGTGCTGCGCAACCGGGGTCTCTCCCCTCCACGGGTGAGTCCCCAGGGGGGTAGCTGACGCGGCACGTCGACCTCCGGGTGCGGGTTACGGGGCATCCCACCCACCCTGTGCCGCTTTTTTCCATTACGCCCTGTTTGACTGACCCAGCCGGGTGACGCGCCACTCCCGGAGCGCTCACGGAACGTCACAAGTTGTCGCCGGGCGGATCGAGGCGTAAAGGAAGCAGTACACGTGCGAGCAGAAACGATCTGCCGCCGGGTGGGCGCCACATCCGCGCCGGGCATGCGCCTGTCCTATGCCTACCGTGGCCGCCACGCGCCGCCGCTCTGTGGCTGGATGCGCCCTCGGGCCAGCCCCTATGATCGGCACACTTTCCTGCGCGGGCCCGGCCTCGCCGAACAACTGCACTGCGGGAGCAAGTGGTGAACGGAACGTCTGAAGGCCAAGCGCCCACAGCGGTCACAGCACCCGACCTCGCCAGGGCGCCCATCACGGAGCGTCGCCATCGGGGGCAGCGGCCCGACCATCGAGCCGCTTTCGCCGCCGCCCCTCTCGCCCTCGGGGTCGTGGACGGCGAGGGCCTCGTCGTCGATGCCAACGACGCGCTCGCCGAGCTGCTCGGCGCGTCCCCGGACGAGCTCGTGGGCCGTCTCGCCGCCGATCTGGTGGACCTGGCGTCGGACGCGCGCACCTGGCACGCCTACCGCGAGGTACTCCGCGGCCGGCAGGCGAAGCTGCGCTGCACCCGGCGCCTGAAACACCCCGACGGGCACTCGCTGTGGGTCCAGATCACCGTCTCGCCGATGCCCGGCGGGCGTACGGTGCTGCTCGCCGCCACCGACATCAGCGCGCGCCGCGAGCTCCAGGCCCGGCTGCGGCATCTGCAGATGCACGACCCCGTGACCCGGCTGCCCAACCGCAGCCTGTTCTTCGAGCGGCTGGCCGCCGCGCTCGAAGCGGGGGCGTACGACGACACGGGCACCGGCCGGATCGGGCTCTGCTATCTGGACCTGGACGGGTTCAAGGCGGTCAACGACACCCTCGGCCACCGGGTCGGCGACCGGCTGCTGGCGGCGGTCGCGGAGCGGCTGACGCGGTGCGCCGACGAGGCCGGTCACGGCAGGGCCTCGACGCCACTGGTCGCGCGGCTCGGTGGCGACGAGTTCGCGCTGCTCGTGGAGGACTCGACGGGCACGGACCAGCTCGCGGACCTCGCCGACGCTGCGCTCAAGGCGCTGCAGGACCCCTTCGACCTGTCGGGCCAGCGGCTCTCGGTCTCGGCGTCGATCGGCGTGGTGGAGCGCCGCGCGGCCGGGACGACCACCACGTGTCTCATGCAGGCGGCCGACACGACGCTGTACTGGGCGAAGTCGGACGGCAAGGCGCGCTGGACGCTCTTCGACCCCGAGCGCAACGCCCACCGCATGACCCGCCAGACGCTGTCGAGTTCCCTTCGCCCCGCCGTCGAGCGCGGTGAATTCCTGCTGGACTACCAGCCGTTGGTGCGACTTGAGGACGGCGGGGTGCGGGGGGTCGAGGCGCTGGTGCGGTGGCAGCATCCGCGCTTCGGTCTTCTGACGCCGAATCGGTTCATCGGATTGGCGGAGGAGGACGGTTCGATCGTGCAGCTGGGCCGCTGGGTGCTGCGGACGGCGTGCCGCCAGGCCCGGCAGTGGCAGCTGGAGCACCCGGAGCGGCCGCCGGTCTTCGTGAGCGTCAACGTCGCGGTGCGGCAGGTGTGGGACTCGGACCTGGTGGCCGATGTGGCGGAGATCCTCGCCGAAACGGAACTCTCCCCCGAGCTCCTCCAGTTGGAGCTCACGGAATCAGCGGTGATGGGCTCGGCGGGCCGCCCGCTCCAAGCTCTCCAGTCGCTCAGCGACATGGGGGTGCGGATCGCCATCGACGACTTCGGCACGGGGTACTCGAACCTCGCGTACCTGAGCCGGCTGCCGGTCTCCGTCCTCAAGCTGGACGGCTCCTTCGTACGCGGCTTCCAGTACGACGCGGAAGCGGGCGAGGCGCACATCAACCCCGCCGACGAGGTCATCGTCGAGGCCCTGGTGCAACTGGCGCACCGGCTCGGCCTGACCGTCACGGCGGAGTGCGTGGAAACCTCGTCCCAGGCGGCGCGGCTGCGGCGGATCGGCTGCGACACCGGGCAGGGGTGGCTGTACTCCCGCCCGGTGGCGCCGGATCGTATCTCCGCCTTGCTGGCGGCGGGTTAAGGACTACGCGCTGGGCAGCCCATACGCATCGGCGATCAACTCGTAGGAACGCAGACGCACTTCACCGCTGTGGGCGTTGGCCGTGATCATCATCTCGTCGGCACCGGTGCGCTTGGCGAGGTCGTCGAGGCCGGTGCGAACCTGGTCAGCGGTGCCATGAAGGACATTGGAGTTCCAATTCTGGATGAACTCCCGCTCCATCTCGCTGAATTCGTACGCCTCGGCCTCCTCGGGAGTCGGGACGAGCCCCGGCTTCCCGGTGCGGAGGCGGACCATGTTCAGCGCGGCGGCGAGGACTTGCCGCCGGGCTTCCTGCTCGTCGTCGGTGGCCAGCGCGGAGACGCCGATGAGGGCGTACGGGGCGTCGAGGACGGCGGACGGCTTGAAGGACTCGCGGTAGAGGTCGAGGGCCGGGATCGTGTTCTGCGCGGAGAAGTGGTGGGCGAAGGCGAAGGGCAGGCCGAGGACTCCGGCGAGGCGGGCGCTGAACCCGGAGGAACCGAGCAGCCACAGGGGCGGGCGGTGCGGGGACTGGACGCCGCCGGGTGAGGTGGCCTGGACCGGACCCGGGACGGCGTGGATACGGCCGTACGGGTGCCCGTCGGGGAAATCGTCGTCCAGGAAGCGGGTCAGCTCGGCGAGCTGCTGCGGGAAATCGTCGGCGCCTTCGTTCAGGCGGTCCGTCCTGCGGAGCGCTGCGGCGGTCGCGCCGTCGGTGCCCGGGGCTCGGCCCAGGCCCAGGTCGATGCGGCCCGGGGCCATGGCTTCCAGGGTGCCGAACTGCTCCGCGATGACGAGGGGGGCGTGGTTCGGGAGCATGACGCCGCCCGATCCCAGGCGGATGCGGTCGGTGTGGGCGGCGAGGTGGGCGAGGATGACTGCCGGGGAGGAGGAGGCGACTCCCGGCATGGAGTGATGCTCGGCCACCCAGTAGCGGTGGTATCCGCGGCTCTCCGCCAGCCCGGCGATCTCCACGCTCTTCTGCAGGGCGTCGGTGGCCGTCCGCCCCGCGCCCACGGTCACCAGGTCCAGTACGGAGAGCGGGACCGGCGCGCTGCCGTGCCGCTCGCCGCGGATGTCGTCGCTCGGGTCCACTGTCACGGGGTCCAGCCTCCTGCTGCGCGGTACGAATTCCTACTCCCCGCCCCAACAGGAGGCGGGCTCCGTTTTATTCCCCCGGCATCCCCCTACCCGAACAACCTCTCCCACCCACCCACTCGATCACCCCGCATCCACCGGTGAACGAACAAGCCTTTCCCTCCCACCCACCCGATTGCCCCGCGGTGACAGGGGGTGGGTGGGCGTATCGGGCGGGTGGGATTGGGGCAGCCGGGCCCGAGAAGGGGGGGAAGGGGCCGACCGGGGGGGCGACGAACGGCCCCTACCACCAGCGGCTGGGTGGGGGGGGCACGCCGCCTGGGCAGGCAGCGCCACGCACCCGCAGCCGGTAGCGCGCGGGAGGGGCCGTGCCGGTATGTCTGCCCGGAGCACGGCTCGCGGCACTCCGGGAGCGAAGTAGCCCTGCGCCCACCAAACGATAGCGAGGACGGACATACCGGCGCGGCCCCGCACCCAAGGGAGGACCGGCTCCGAAGCCCTACGCACCCGCAGCCGGCAGCGCACGCAAGGGGACGTGCCGGTATGTCTGCCCGGAGCGCAGTTCGCGGCGCTCCGGGAGCGAAGTAGCCCTGCGGTCACTGGACGATAGCGAGGACGGACATACCGGCGCGGCCCCGCACCCAAGGGAGGACCGGCCCCGAAGTCCCACGCGCCCGCAGCCGGCAGCACACGCAAGGGGACGTGCCGGTATGTCTGCCCGGAGCACGGTTCCCGAAGGCTCCGGAACCGAAGCAACCCAACGGACGCCGGACGATAGCGAGGACGGACATACCGGCGCGGCCCCGCACCCACACACGGACGGACGGACGCACGGACGGACGGACCCGCGCTACCCCCGAGCCTGCACCACCGGCTCCTTAGTGAAGAGTGCGCCCAGGGAAGGGGCGTTCACCCGCCGGGACGCCAGGCGTAGCGCCTCCCAGACCGTGACCTGGTTCGCCGTCAGGACCGGCTTGCCCAGGTCCTGCTCCAGCTCATGGATGTACGCCGCGGTGTGCAGCGCCGTATCGGGAAGCAGGAGCGCCTCCGCGTCGGGGTGGTCGCCCGCCTGGGCCATGGCCTTGACCTGCTCCCAACCCCACGTACCCACCTCCGCAGCCGTGATGATGCCGTTCGACTGCGTCGACACGACCTCCACGCCGGCCGCCTTGAGGAACGAGGCGAAGAGCCCCGCCACGTCCTCCGGATACGTGGCGGCGACGGCGACTCGACCCGCCCCCACCTCCCGCGCCGCGTGCGCGAACGCGAAGGACGTACTGGAAGCCGGCAGGCCCGCGGAGCGGGCGAGGGCGCGGACCTGGTCGTGCGCACCCTCCCAGCCGAAGACGAAGCTCGCGCTGGTGCAGGCCCACACCACCGCCTCGGCCCCGGACAGACGCAGCTCCTCGACCCCGGCGGCGAGCCGTGCCGTCGACCCCATCTCCAGGAGTGCGTCGACCCGGTGCGCGTCCTCGCCGATGTCGGTGTGGACGACCTGCAGCCGGACATCACTCCCCAGCATCTGCTCCATGCGGGGGTAGTCGTCCTCAGCCGAGTGACCCGGATAGAGGAAACCAAGTGCGGTCACTTCCAGCCTCCTTCAAGGCAGCGTTGGTGGTCCTTCGGGCAGACCCTGGGGCGGATCGAGCGGTACCACACCGGGCAGCTCACCCGGCGCGGCGACCGGGCCCGCGCCCGGCCTGGCACTCGGATTGATCAGCGCCTGGTAGGGCCCTACGGCATGGGTACCCAACCGGCGCAGGGCGGACCACATCGTCACCTGGTTCGCGGAGATCACGGGCATCCGCAGCTCGGCCTCCAGCTGCGGAATGACGTCGTACGTGGCGAGGTTGGTGCAGCTGATGAAGAGCGCGTCGGCCCCGCCGAGCACCGCCCGCCGCGCCATGTCCGCCACGTCCTTGTAGGGGACTTTCCAGATGTGCCTGGTCAGGCCCAGGTAGGCGCGGCCGGTGACGGACACGCCCGACTCGCCCAGGTACTCCTCCAGGGACTGCGTCACGGACCAGGTGTAGGGCGTGACGAGCGCGATGCGCCGCGCGCCCAGATCCTCGAGCGCTTCGAGCAGCGCGCCCGACGTGGTGACGGCGGAGACCTCACCCTCGCGGGTCATGGCCTCGCACATCGCGCGCTCGCCCGCGATCCCACCGACGAAGCTGCCCGATGTGCAGGCGTACGCGAGGACTTCGGGCCCGATCGCGCTCAGCGCGCGCACCGCCTCGCCGAGGGTTTCGTGCTCGCTGACGAGTCGTGCCAGGTCAAGGCTTACCTCGACGGGGACGTACGGGGTGCGGGTCAGGTGGAGGGAGATCTCGTCCGGCACCCAGCGCCAGAGCTCCCGGTCGAGTGCGAAGTCGAAAGGGGCGACGACACCTACACCGCGTTGAGGGTGTGGTCCGCCGAGGAAGGAGACGTCCATGAGCAGGCCCCAAGTTCGTGCGTGCGTGCATTGGAGGGACCGGCCGGGGGCCGGGAGATGCGGAACCGGCGACGCGCCGGGACGTCGGGATGGGGCAGAAGGCGCCGAGAAGGCGCTACAGAGTGTGCTACGGCCTCGTACGGAGCGTACTGAACCGTGGGGTGCTTGTGATAGAGCACCTCTGTTGACGAAGGTAGTTTCAGGTGCGAGCGTGGTCAATCCGCGCATCTCAGACGGCTCTGGCCGACACAGAACTAAGGGAAGCGGACTCTCATTGCGAAGCGGTTTCTCCTCGATGTCCTCGATGTCCTCGCCTTCCGAATCGGCCTCCGAATCGACGAAGGACCCGATGTCCGAAACAACCGTTCTGGTCCTTGACGCCCCGTCCCCCGCTCCGCCGCCCCGTCTCGGCAGCCTCACCGGGCGCGCCCGGATCCTGCACGCGGACGCGGACACCCTGGCGGACCAACTCCCCCTCGCCGACGTGCTGCTGGTGTGGGACTTCCTCTCGGACGCCGTGCGCGACGCCTGGCCGGGCGAGGGCCGCAGGCCCCGCTGGGTGCACACCGCGAGCGCGGGCGTGGACCGCCTCATGTGCCCGGAGCTCGCCGAGTCCGACACGCTGGTGACCAACGCCCGCGGCGTCTTCGACCAGCCGATCGCCGAGTACGTGGCCGCCCTCGTCCTCGCCATGGCGAAGGATCTGCCGCGCACCCTCCAGCTCCAGGGCGAGCGCACCTGGCGCCACCGCGAGACCCAGCGAGTCGCCCGTACGCGCGCGTGCGTGGTGGGTTCGGGACCGATCGGGCACGCCATCGTCCGCATGCTGAAGGGGCTCGGGATCATCACCGCCCTGGTGGGGCGCAGCGCGCGGGGCGGCGTGCACGGCCCCGACGAGCTCGACCGGCTGATGGCGCGGGCCGACTGGGTGGTGTGCGCGGCGCCGCTCACGGACGACACGCGCGGCATGTTCGACGCGCGGCGCTTCGGGATGATGCAGCCGTCGGCGCGCTTCATCAACATCGGGCGCGGCGCGCTCGTCGTGGAGGACGATCTCGCGGCCGCCCTGTCGAAGAGGTGGATCGCGGGCGCCGCGCTGGACGTCTTCGAGCACGAGCCGCTGCCCCCGGAGAGCCCGCTGTGGACGGCGCCGGGCCTCATCGTCTCCCCGCACATGAGCGGCGACACGGTGGGCTGGCGCGATGAACTGGGCGCTCAGTTCGTCGAGTTGTACGAGGAGTGGGCGGCCGGGCGGCCTCTTTCCAACGTGGTCGACAAGAAACGTGGGTATGTACCCGGGAATTGATCACTGCCGAACGTCACGTCCCACCCCCTGAGGAGCGTGCATGACCGAGCTCACGGATCTCACCGCGGTTCAACTCGTCGACTCCTACCGCAAGGGCGAGGTCAGTCCGGTCGACGCGACACGGGCGGCGCTGCGCAGGGCCGAGGAAGTGCAGCCCGCGGTGAACGCCTTCGTGCGCGTCGACACCGAGGAGGCCCTCGCTCAGGCCGAGTCGAGTGCCGAGCGGTGGCGGCGCGGTGAGCCGCGGGGCCTCCTCGACGGGGTCCCGGTCTCGGTCAAGGACATCCTGCTGCAGCGCGGCGGCCCGACGCTGCGGGGTTCGAAGACGGTCCGTACGGAGGGGACTTGGGACGAGGACGCGCCGTCGGTGGCGCGGCTGCGTGAGCACGGCGCGGTCTTCATCGGCAAGACGACGACGCCCGAGTTCGGCTGGAAGGGCGTCACGGACAGCCCGCAGAGCGGGACCACCCGCAATCCGTACGACACCTCGCGCACCGCGGGTGGCTCCAGCGGCGGCAGCGCGGCGGCCGTGGCGCTCGGTGCGGCGCCGGTATCGCTGGGCACGGACGGCGGCGGCTCGGTTCGGATCCCGGGCGCCTTCTGCGGCATCTTCGCGCTGAAGCCGACGTACGGCCGGGTGCCGCTGTACCCCGCGTCCGCGTTCGGCACCCTGGCGCACGTCGGGCCCATGACGCGGGACGCGGCGGACGCGGCGCTCGTGATGGACGTGATCAGCGGGCCCGACGCGCGAGACTGGTCTCAACTCGGCCCGGTCGCGGACAGCTTCAGCGCGGGTATCGAAGGCGGCGTACGCGGCCTGCGCATCGCGTACTCACCCTCGCTCGGCGGCCAGGTCGCGGTGCGGCCCGCGGTGGCCGCCGCGGTGCGGCAGGCGGTGGAGTCCCTCGCCGCGCAGGGTGCCTACGTCGAGGAGACGGACCCCGACTTCACGGACCCGGTGGAGGCCTTCCACACGCTGTGGTTCAGCGGCGCCGCGCGGGTGACGCAGCATCTGCCGCCCGAACGCCGGGAGTTGCTCGACCCGGGGTTGCGTGAGATCTGTGCGCAGGGCGCCCGGTACAGCGCGCTCGACTACCTTGCCGCAGTTGACGTACGCATGGAGCTCGGCCGTCGCATGGGCCGCTTCCATCAGACGTACGACCTCCTGGTCACTCCGACGTTGCCGATCACCGCGTTCGAGGCGGGAGCGGAGGTACCGAAAGGTTCCGGCCATCGTCGGTGGACGGGATGGACGCCGTTCACGTACCCCTTCAACATGACGCAGCAGCCGGCCGCGACGGTCCCCTGCGGGGTGGACGGGGAGGGGCTGCCGATCGGGGTGCAGCTCGTGGGGGCGCGGCACGCGGACGCGCTCGTCCTGCGGGCCGCGCACGCGCTGTACGAAGCGGGCAGCGCGAGGATCGCGCCGCCCGCGGTGAACTGAGCTCCCTGGGCGTCTACGCCCTGCGGAAATTCAGCGTCTCGCCCTGCGCGCCGCCGCGCCACAGGTCGTTGCAGGCCTCGGCCATCTGGTCGAGGCCGTCGACCACCTGCCCCCAGACGATGCCGGGGACCCAGCCGACGTCGCCGTTGAGCAGCAGGTTGTTGCGCTCGTAGAAGAGGGCGAGGTCCACGACCGTGGCGCCCGCCTTGACGTCCGCGGCCGGTTCGTACCCATAGGCCTGCGTGCCCAGCTGCGTCCCGTTGAAGGAGAAATAGCAGAGGTCGCCGGGAATGGGGGTGACTGTCGGGTTCTCCAGAGGTGGCTCACGGTCCGCGAAAGCCGGAAAGAGGGCGTAGATCTCATTGCGGGCGTACTTCGCGTGATAGACGTCCTCGCTGAGCGGAAGTGCCTCCCACACCGCCGCACAGGTCAACGGGGCCCGGTCGTCGAGCAGCTTTGCCGTGCACTGAACTCCCCGCTTGGCGAGGGAGACTTCGATGAATCGGTCTGCCACAGAGTTCCTCCTATCATCTACAGATCGCGCTCGCGCTCTCACGCGACTCCTGCCCCTTCAGCCACCTCCCCAAAGGTCAGTAGCGGCCGAGACATCCAGCCCGGAACAATCTTGCGTGCCGCAAGATCCGAAGAAGGAGTTGCCTGTCGTGACCCAGAAGACCGCCACGCCAATGGTCAAGCGTGCGAAGAGTCCCGGGCGGAGCGCCTCGCTGGGAGTCCTGGCGCTCACACTGACTACCAGCATCGTGCTCGGAAGCGCCCCCGCGGACGCGGCGCCGCCACCACGAACCAGCAAAACCTGTGACTACGGCTGGGCCAACTGCAAGCTCACTCGCACGCACCCCCACCGGGGAACTGTGACCGTGAGCCTCAACAACAACGGTGGCCAAAGCGTCACCTTGGGGTGGGATGTGCGACACCGGGGCCGCATTCTCTGTGCGGGAGAAATCAAGGAAAAGTGGGGGCCTAAGAAGTTCAAGTGCAAGAACATGCCCAAGGGGAAGCTGACGCTCGTAGTACCCTACCGAAAGTCGTCCAAGATCAGCATGAAATGGTAGTTCCCTACGAGAATTCCAGGGAATCCACACGGAACCAATAGACACACTCCTAGGACAAAGCAGAGCTGTATCTACCTGCCCCGTAGAACCCGCAGTCACAAGTCCGCTGTGCCACCGTCCTGCAGGGTGCGCACTTCAGAGCATGTGCTCCGGCATGCTCTGCCCGGAGTATCAAGTGCGCTCCAGGGACCGGGAGATGCTCACGCTTACAGCCGGGTTCATCCCCCCTCCATCTAACAGCCCCTGTCAGTAACAGAGTTCGTACCCGATGGCTTCACCTGGCCATCGGGTACACCTCGTTACCGTGGGACATACAAGAAGTATCGCCAGATTCGGTGCCTTCGATACCCAACTGCCCACCTCGACAAAGGGCCGGAAACTATCGGCATACCTTGCGTCCATTCGGGTAGCTGCGCGCCCATGGCTCTGACAAGACGAGACCAACTTCAGCTACCTGATGAGCGGCGCGGTGTGCGCCGACGATCCCTTCTCGCGGGCATGGCCGCACTTGGTGCGGTGGGCGCTGCGGGCTGCAGTCGTGTCCCAAGTGAGGGCACGATCAAAGGAGGTAGCCTCCTCGACCGGCTCCGCGACGCGGGGAGCGTTCGGGTAGGCATTGCGAGTGAGCCGCCGTTCGGCTACATCAACGAAGACGGTGAAGCCACCGGAGAGGCACCGGAGATCGCTCGCGTCATCTTCAGGCGCCTTGGTGTGCCGGAGATCCGGGCGATCCCTGTGGAGTTCGGAGCGTTGATCCCGGGCTTGAAGGCGCAACAGTTCGATGTCGTGTCGGCAGGCATGTACATCAACCCAGTCCGCTGCGAGCAAGTGCTGTTCTCTGACCCTGACTACCTCATGCTTGACGCCTTCATCGTGAAGAAGGGCAACCCGCATGGGATCAAGACGTACGAGGACGTGGCCAAGAAGGGTCTCAAACTGGCGAGCGGCAAGTCATACGCCGAGATTGACTACGCCAAGGCCGCAGGGGTGAAGGAAGTCATGATCCTGCCCGATCAGGTGGCAGGACTCGATGCCGTGGCCCAAGGCCGGGTCGACGCCTTCGCCGGAACGAACGTCACCGTCAAGGGTGTGGTGAAGGGCTCCAACCGTGCGGAGTCGAGCGAGCCGTTCCAGCCCGAGGTCGACGGCAAGCCGGCCTACGGTGCTGGCGGGTTCGCGTTCCGGCAGTTCGAGAAGAACCTTCGCGACGCTTTCAACGAGGAGTTGCACAAGCTCAAGAAGTCCGGCGAACTCCTTCGCATCGTGCGCCCCTTCGGCTTCACCGAGGACGAGATGACGGACCTCACCGCCAAGGAGTTGTGCGGCTGATGATGACATCCGAGTTCTTCGAGACCTGGTTCCTGCCCGGCATCTGGATCACTGTCCAGGTGACGCTGTACAGCGCCGCTCTGGCCCTGGTCGTAGCCTTCGCCATCGGCACGCTGCGCACATCGCGGCTGTGGATCGTCCGATTCCTCTCAGGTATCTACTTCGAGCTCTTCCGCGGAACGTCGGCTCTTGTCCTGATGTTCTGGATGGCATTCGCCCTACCGCTGCTCGCCGGATGGCAGTTCGTACCCATGGCCTCGGGCGTCCTGGCCCTTGGTCTGACCTACGGCGCGTACGGTTCCGAAGTTGTGCGCGGCGCTTTGGCCGCCGTGCCCACGGCCCAGCGCGAGGCGGGGGTCGCGCTGAGCTTCACGAAGATGCAGCGTCTACGCCGCATCGAGCTGCCTCAGGCCTGGCCCGAGATGGTCCCAGCCTTCAACAACCTGCTGATCGAGCTGATGAAGGGCACAGCGCTGGTCTCCATCATCACGGTCGCCGACATGACCTTCGCGGGTGGCCTCGTTCGGCTGGCCAAGAACGAGAGCGCTCCGATCTACTCGCTGCTCCTCGTCCTCTACTTCGTCTTCGCTTTCATCCTCACGCGCGGCATGAGGGTGCTTGAGCGGCACGCCAAGAAGAAGGTGGGCCGAGCACCCGACAAGTCCGGCCTGTTCAGCGGCCTGCGTGCCAAGCCCTCCACTGATGTCATCACCGGTACCGGAGGTGTCAAGTGAACTGGGACTGGAGCGTCATCGACGACTTCATGCCGCGCTTCTGGGACGGCGTGCAGGTCACGCTGCAGGCGCTGCTCTTCGGCTCGCTCATCGCGTTCTCGCTCGGCCTCGTCTGGGCCATCGCGCAGCGGTCATCACTGGTTTGGATCCGCTGGCCGGTCACGGCCATCACCGAATTCATCCGCAACACCCCGCTCCTGGTGCAACTGTTCTTCCTTTTCTACGTGGTGCCGGAGTGGGGCCCTTCGATGTCCCCGCTCACCACGGGCATAATCGGGCTCGGCCTGCACTACTCGACGTACACCGCCGAGGTTTACCGGGCCGGCATCGACGCCGTGCCGGTCGGCCAGTGGGAAGCAAGTACCGCACTCAGCCTGTCCCGCACCCATACCTGGCGCGCGGTGATTCTGCCGCAAGCCATTCGGCGCGTGGTGCCCGCGCTCGGCAATTACGTGATCGCCATGCTGAAGGACTCGCCAATGATCGCAATCATTGGCGCCCTCGACATGCTCGGTGAGGCCCGCGCGTACAGCGACGAAACTTTCACCACCGAGGCGCTGACCCTCGTCGGCGTCGCCTTCATCGTCATCGCCTACCCGGCATCCCTCCTCCTCCGAGCCTTGGAGCGTCGTCTTGTCCGCTGACAACAGCCTCTCGAAGGAAACGGCCAACCCCGGCGTGGACGGCAGCGAGCTGATCCGCTTCGACAAGGTCATCAAGCGCTTCGGCTCGAACACTGTCCTCGACGAGCTCGACTTCTCTGTGGCGTCCGGCAAGCACGTCACGCTGATCGGCCCGTCCGGCTCCGGCAAGACCACGATCCTGCGGCTCCTGATGACCTTGATCAAGCCCAACGAGGGCACGATCAAGGTGGGCGGCCAGTACCTCACTCACGAGCAGAAGAACGGCAAGCTGGTCCCGGCCGGCGAGAAGCACATCCGCGAGGTCCGCAAGAACATCGGGATGGTCTTCCAGCAGTTCAACCTCTTCCCGAACATGAAGGTCCTTCGCAACATCATGGAGGCCCCCGTCAACGTTCTTGGGCTGTCGAAGGACGAGGCCGAACAACGGGCCCGCGAGCTCCTCGACCTGGTCGGCCTCGGTGACCGCTGCGACGACTATCCGACGCAGCTCTCCGGTGGACAGCAGCAGCGAGTGGCGATCGCGCGTGCCCTCGCGATGCGCCCGCAGGTGCTTCTCTTGGACGAGGTCACATCCGCGCTCGACCCCGAGCTTGTGGCTGGTGTGCTCGATGTCCTTAGGGACATCGCGCACACCACGGACATCACGATGCTCTGCGTGACCCACGAGATGAACTTCGCCCGTGACATCTCGGACCAGGTCCTGATGTTTGACTCCGGCCGCGTCATCGAATCCGGTACGCCGGAGAAAATCTTCACGGAGCCAGAGCACGAACGCACTCGGGAGTTCCTTAGCGCGGTGCTCTAGTCACCAGCAGTCAAGGCGACACGCCGTGGGCCCGGCTCCCCGATCAGGTGGCCGGGCCCTTTCTTTCGCTTCTCTCGCGGTACCAGCAACCAAGTGTCGAGCAGTGCCCCATTGGACACCTCCCAAAGGTCCAATAGCGCGACGGAGCAAGCCTATTGAAGACTCTGCTCACACACCGAACTACCAACGCCCAGGAGCCGCACCGTGTCCATATCCACAGTCCGCCGTCCGCGCGCCCGGCGAACAGCGTCCTTCGCAGTGGCCGCCATGGCTGCACTCAGTCTGCTGGGCACCGCCCCCTCGGCCTCCGCCTCACCGGACGACACGCAGAGCGATAATGGTGCTAGCCGAGTGATTGCAAGGGACAAGTACGGTGACTGGACGAAGCTAGGTCCGCCCGCTTACAAGGTGAAGTGCCGGGTCTATGCCGCGCTCAGCGTCAGTGGCCGCACGATTCGAGGCGTCGCGGACGGCCAGTGCAAGAGGGCTGCCCCGAAGGTCACCGTCAGCGTCATAAGCATCAACGGACGACTTCTTCGTCCCGCCAAGACCACCCTTGGCGGCGGCGGTAAGTACACGCACGGCAAGATCCTGAAGAAGAAGAACCCCCGTGGCAAGCAGAAGATCTGCGTTCACACCTACGTGAATCACCCGGGTGACGACAGCACAGCACGGAGCGAAGCAAAGGTCTGCATCAGGGCCTGATGTCACGGGCTCGCGAGGAGCGGGCCTCTAGTCATCGTCGCGGGTGCGCCGCCCTGGCCTGCGCAGGGTGGCAATTTCAGTAACCTCGAAATGAGATACGCAACGTTCCACTTCCATCCCGCTACGAGCGATATTCCCTTAGGATGCCAGCTGATGGTACGTCAAACGGGGAAGGTGTGGAACGTCTGTGGCGAAGAGTGCGTATGACCAAAATCGCCCTCACGAAGCCTCACTCAGCGAAGGCTTCTGCTCGTGTCAACTAGCACGAAAGGCGAACGAAACGCAGCCACCAGTGGATAGGCTGACAGGGCGAGAGCGACAGGTGCTGGCCTTGCTGGGCGGCGGCTTGCCCACCCGAGCCCTAGCCAGCAAACTGGGCATAGCTGAGCGCACAGTGAAATCCCATATAACACATATCATCGGGAAGCTGGAACTCGAATCTCGCCTGGAAGCGGCCCTTGTCGCAAATATCCATCATGACCTTATTTGCCCAGGGGCTATAGGCGGATTTCACGGATGACCGGGGGCGTTAAGTACAACGTCAGTCCAAATCTGTCTCGGCAATTTGATGGGCCAGTGGGCGCATGCCCGCTCGCTAGAGAAGAGCGGGATGTCCCAGTCTCATCGAATGGGCCTCGACGCCAGCTCCCGGCGGTCGCGATCCACGGGTTCCCCAGTCGAGCACTGCGATCACTCGCGGATCTGAGGAGCATCAGCCGCACCCATGGCGCTTGGGCTTGACACTGGCATATGCCAGAGTGGCGCGTTCCAGCTGACAGAGCTGGAACGCGCCACCAATCTCCTCAACAGCCGCTCCATATGCACCTCTTGGCGGCTATCGTGGGACGGAGCCCAGCTGTCCGGAACCGTTCCACGCAGGGGGAAGCCGTGGCGCTGAAGCACGAGCCGACCACGCCGCAGCACTCGGTGCAGAGCGCCCTGCGGGTGCTCGAAATCGTCGCCCGGCACGACGGCGGCGTCACCGACGCCGAGCTCGCCCGGCAGACCAGACTCCCCGCACCCCAGCTCGCCGCCCTGCTGCGCATGCTGCGCCGCGAGGCCTACGTCGAGCAGGTCGCCGACGGTGCGTACGTGTCCGGCGAGTCCCTCGCCCGCCTCGGCTCGGCCCACCGCCGCGAGCAGGCCCTGCGGGACAAGCTGAAGCTGACGCTCGACGGGCTGCGCGACTCGATCGGCGCCGCCGTCTACATCAGCCGGTACGAGGACGGCGAAATCAAGATCACCGACTTCGCGGACGGCCCCCGCACCCCCAAGGTCAACGAGTGGGTGGACTTCCGCTCCTCCGCGCACGCCAGCGCGGTCGGCAAGAGCCTGCTGACCCAGCTCGACCTGAACGGCCGCAGGGACCACCTCTCCCGCCACAAGATGGCCCGCCTCACCTCGCGCACGATCACGAACGAGCGTGTCCTCCTGAACAGCCTTGCCGCCCAGCCCGCGACGGTCCCGGTCCTCGACCTCCAGGAGTACGCGGTCGGCACGGTCTGCGCCGCCGTCCCCATCACCGCGGGCTCCGCGGTCGGCTGCCTGGCGCTCTCCCTGCCGGTGGAGCACGCGCACCGGCTGCGGGAAGCGGCACAGACGCTCAACCGCGGGGCGGCGCCGGTGCTGCTCTCGCTGGCGATCTAGGCACGCCTCGCGGGCGGTCCCGAGCACCCTCCGGGACCAGGTATTATTTTCGAGTCAGCAGGCGCCGCTAGCTCAGTTGGTTAGAGCAGCTGACTCTTAATCAGCGGGTCCGGGGTTCGAGTCCCTGGCGGCGCACAGACGGGAAGAAGCCCCTCGCGGAAGCGAGGGGCTTCTTTCGTCCCCGGGCGAGGCCTTTCCCGCCTCTCATCCCCCGCACCCAGCACCCATGCCGGTCAGGCAAGCACCACCCAGTCCATGACCAGGGCTGCCACCAGACCGACGGCGAGGAGATAGCTGCCGAGCCGGGTCCGGCCGCGCCTGCTGAGTTCGATCACCAGGCCGCAGAGGACGAGCAGCAGCCCGTACACCCCCACGACAAGCACGGACGACCGGCTCGCCAGTCGTACGGCGAGCACTACGGCCGCCGCGGCCATCAGCACCGAGGCCGCGGCGATGCGTATGCGGCGGGCCTGGCGCGGCGTGAGGCCTGCCCGTATCTGGTCTGACGTGCTCATGGTCCGGAATCGTAATCGACCTGACCGGTGGCCTGTGCACGCTTTCCCGGCTCAGGCCCGGAGATAGGCCAGGACCGCGAGGACCCGGCGGTGGGTTCCGTCCCCGGGGGGCAGGTCCAGCTTGCCGAGGATGTTGCCGATGTGTTTGCCCACCGCGGCCTCGCTGACGACGAGTTCGGCGGCGATCGACGCGTTCGACCTGCCCTCGGCCACCAGGCCGAGCACCTCGCGCTCGCGCGGCGTGAGCTGTTCGAGGGGGTCGCGGCGGCGTCTGATCAACTGCCGTACGACCTCCGGGTCCACGACCGTGCCGCCGTCCGCGACCCGCGTCACCGCGTCGGCGAACTGCTCGACCTGGCCCACCCGGTCCTTGAGCAGATAGCCGACGCCGGTGCCGTCGCCGGTGTCCAGGAGCTCGGCGGCGTACGAACGTTGCACGTACTGGCTGAGCACGAGGACGGGGAGCGTCGGCCGCGCGGCCCGCAGGGCGAGGGCCGCGCGCAGGCCTTCGTCCTGGAAGGTGGGCGGCATGCGTACGTCGGTCAGGACGAGGTCCGGTTCGTGCGCGTCGACGGCGGCGCGCAGCCCTTCCGCGTCGCCGAGCGCGGCCGGCACCTCGTGGCCGAAGCGGGTGAGCAGGCCGATGAGCCCCTCACGGAGCAGCACGCTGTCCTCGGCGACGACGACCCTCAGTCGGCGGTGGATGCTTGCGGGTGCTGGGCTCGGCACGGTATCTCCACGGACAGTACGGTCGGGCCGCCGGGCGGACTGGTGAGCGTCAGTGTGCCATCGAGCACCGCGAGCCGGTCGGCCAGGCCGGTGAGGCCGGAGCCGCGGCCGGGGTCCGCGCCGCCTTTGCCCTCGTCACGCACGTCGATGCGGAGAGTGCCCTGCTCGTGCCGTGCGCTGATGTGCGCGCGGGGCGCGTCGCTGTGGCGGGCGATGTTGGTGAGGGCTTCCCGGGTGGTGAAGTACCCGGCGGATTCCACGGGTTCGGGGAGGCGGGGCAGGCCGGCCAGGTCGGTGTCCACGGGGATCGGGGAGCGGTCGGCGGCGTCCTCGATGGCGGCGGCGAGGCCGTAGTCGACGAGGACCTGGGGATGGATGCCGCGGATGAGCTCACGCAGTTCCGTGAGGACGTTCCCCGCCTCGTCGTGGGCCGTGGCGAGCTGGGCCGCGAGGGGGCTGCCGGGGGCGGCGTCGAGCCTGGCGAGGCCCAGGGTCATGGTGAGCGCGACGAGCCGCTGCTGGGCGCCGTCGTGCAAGTCCCTCTCGATACGCCGCCGTTCGGCTTCGAAGGCGTCGACGAGGCGGGCCCTGGAGCGGGTGACTTCCGCCAGCTGCGTGGCCAGCTCGGCCTCGCGGGGCGCGAGGAGGAGACGGACGAGGGCGGCTCGTGCGGTGGCGTAGGCGCCGAGGGGGTGGAGCAGGGCGGCGAGCAGGAGGAGCCCGAGGAGAGCGGTGGCGAAGGCGTGCGGGTAGTCGCTGACGAGCCAGAGCTTGGCGGCGCGTATCTCGCCGCCGTCGACGGCGAGTTGGGCGGGTACGCCGATGAGGAGGGCGGGGGCGCCGACGGTGCAGGCGAGCACGAGGAGGTCGAGGGGCCACAGCACGAGGGCGAGCAGGACGGCGTACGCGAGCTCGCGCCAGGTGGCCTGCTCCCTGAAACGCACCTTGAACCAGGCGGGGATGCCGGGGGCTTCGGGGGTGCGGTGGGGTGAGCGGGCGGTGGGGGCGGGGTCGACGATACGGAGGCGGCGGCGTTCGATGGCGGCGATGGGGATGCCGGTGAGGGCGAGGAGGGGGAGGAGGGGTATCCCTACGAGGACGAGGGCGAGGGCGGCGCTGAGCAGGAGGGCAACCACCCCACCGACAAGAACCACCCCTCCCAGGAGTACACCCCCGAGCAGGTAAACCACCCCTCTCCAGGGCGCCCGACTCCGAAGCCCCACCCACGCACTCTCCCTGGCCATGGGGTCACGGTATGCGGAGGGTGCCTCGCGGGTGGGTCGGGGGCTGTTCATCTGTGGGTGCGGGGCCGCGCCGGTATGTCCGTCCTCGCTATCGTCCGGTGGCCGACTGGATACTCCGGCGAGGGAGCGCCGCGAACCGTGCTCCGGGCAGACATACCGCCACGTCCCCTCGCGTCTCACTGCCGACTGCAGGCGCGTGGCACTACCCCGCCCACCCGCCATGCCCACCGCCTCTCCCTCCCTCCATGCCGGTTTGGCCCCATCCCACCCATGCGCCATCTCCCCTACCCACCCCCGTCACCACGGGGTGATCGGGCGGGTGGGTGGGAGAGGCCTGTTCGGCACGGGGTGGATGCGGGGTGATCGGGCGGGTGGGTGGGAGAGGCCTGTTCGGCACGGGGTGGATGCGGGGCAATCGGGCGGTGGAGAGGCCCCCGGCGGCGAGAGCAAGCTCAAGCCGGCAGCAGGCCCTCGCGGCCCTGGGCGCGGTACTGGGCCAGCAGTGCGGACTCGTCGGCGGGGGTGAACCGGCGGTAGGTCCCCGCCCCGGGGGCGGGGCGCCACCAGACAGGGCCCCCGCAGCGGAAACCCTCCCGGCGTAGAGCAGAGCGGGCCACCTTGTTGGTGGCCGTAATGGGCATGCGCCCGACCACCCGCACGAAACGAGGCGCCATCTTCGTCCCCAGGTCCGGCTGGGACCAGAGGAACTCGGCGAAGGCGAGGGGCTCGAACTCCGCCCCCGCCCGCGGACAGACCGCGGCCATCACCTGATCCCCCGCCACAGGATCAGGCACCGCGTACACCGCGACCGCCGCCACCCCCTCCCACCGCGCGAGGATGTTCTCGATCATCGCCGCCGCCAGGTTCTCGCTGTCCACGCGGAGCCGATCATCCGTACGCCCCGCGAAGTAGAGGAACCCCTCCGCGTCCCGGTAGAAGAGATCCCCCGTCCAGTACCAGCCGTCCCGAAGCCGCGCCGCATCCGCCGCGGAGTTGCGCCAGTACCCCTCGAACGGCGTGCGCCCCTTGTTCACCAACTCCCCTATCGCCGCGTCCCCGTTCAGCAGCCTGCCGTCCGCCGCGAAGGCAGCGGCCGGGCACTCCTCCCGCGTCCCGGGATCCACCACCGCCAGCTCGTCCCCCGGCGCCGCACGCCCGATCGCCCCGGCCGGCGTATCCGGCGTGCGCTGGATCGCGGCCCCGCCCTCCGAAGACCCGTACCCCTCGACGAGCCGCACCCCGAACCGCTTCTCGAAGCGCGCCGCGTCCACCGCACCGGCCTCCGTACCGAAGCCCATCAGGAGGGGGTTGTCCGTGTCGTCGGGGCGCTCGGGCGTGGCCAGGATGTACTGCACCGCCCTGCCCACGTACGTGAAGTACGTGGCCCCATGCGCCCGTACGTCGTCCAGGAACGCCGAGGCCGAGAAGCGCCGCCGCAGCGCCACCCCCGCCCCGGCCGCCAGCGCGGGCGCCCAGTCCGCGATCACCGCGTTGCCGTGAAACATGGGCATGCAGATGTAGTGGACCCCGTCAGGGCCGAGCCTGAAATGGGTGGACAGGGAGTGGCCCGCAGCGGCGAGACGGCCCTGGGTGCAGATCGCGGCCTTGGGCGCCCCGGTCGAGCCGGAGGTGAAGTACAGCAGCATCCGGCGTGACGGGGCCGCCGTTCGCGCGATCTCCGGGCGCGCGTCCGCATAAGGGGCCAGCAGCTCCCCGTACGCCTCCGTGTCCGTCACCAGGACGCGCACGCCGGGGAGTTGGAGGCCGTCGAGGAGGGCGAGGTGCGTCCGTTCCGTGATCAGGACCCGGCAGTCGGTGTGCACGATGTCGCGGGCCAGTTCCGCGCCCCTGCGCGTGGGGTTGATGCCCGCGACGGCCGCGCCCGCGAGCGCCGCCGCACTCAGCCACAAGGGGTACTCGGGGGTGTTGTCGAGCAGCACGCCGACGTGCGGCTCGGCCCCTCCCGGCAGCAGGTCGGCCAGGAGCGCCGCCCTCGCCGCGGCGCCCGCCGCGACCTGGTGGTGAGTCATCTCCTGGTGCTCGAAGCGCAGGCCGGGGCGGTGGTCGCCCCAACGTGCCTGTACGAGTTCCGCGACGGTGCTCCCGGTGGACTTCATGGCCGCGCACCATAATTGATGAGCCGTCAGATGAGGAGAGCCGGGAGGGAGGGCTAGGGCAGGTCCGGCTCAAAGCCGTCGTCCGGCTCGAAGCCCTCGCCCGAGTCGAACACGTCGGCCGTGCCGAACATGTCGTTCGCCGTGACCATGAAGAAGATGCAGAAGGCCAGCATGACGCCGAGGAAGCAGAGCACGCCGATCGTCGCCGCCGCGCCTCTGGCGGGGCTCGGCGCGTGCGCCGTCGCCCGCTCGGGACGGTCCGCCGTGTAGTACACGGTGACGAAGTCGCCCTCGACGGTCGTCGCGGGCCCGTTCTCCTCCTCGAACCGGACGGGGCGTCCGGCGGGCGGTGTGAACTCGTAGACGTGGTGCAGCGTGGTCCTAATGTGGTTGCTGTCGCCGTGGCGGCTGGTCGTGGTGTATGTGCGCAGACAGCGCGCCTCCGCCGTCAGACCGCTCGACCACGCCTGCCGCACCTGCGTGTAGCGCCTGATCACCGTGACCGCCATCGCGATCACCGCGGCGCAGATCAACGCCGGCACGACGTAGAACATGAACTCCACTGCATCCCCCGATAAATTGTCGCCGGTACTGCTCCGCGTACGCCGTCCTGGTCGTGGACGGCGTACGCGGAACCTACCCGCGGGGGGTGCGCCAGAGCCTCAAGCCCTGCTCAGAACTTGACGTCGGAGCAGGCGTAGAACGCGTTCGCCGTGTCGTGGACCGTCCACACCGCGACGATCACGTGGTGTCCGCTCCTGCCGCCGGGAATCGTCCCGGAGTGCGAGAGCGTGGCGGGCGGCTGCTGGCCGTTGTAGGGGACGTTGAGGAACGGGGCCGTGTCGAGGGCGGCGCGGGTCACCGGCTTGCTCTCGTCCCAACCCTGCTTGGTTATGTAGTACTTGAAGTCGGTGGTGCGGTGACGTGCCGTGAACTGCCACCGGAAGGTGTAGTTCTGACCAGCGCTGACACTGGTCGTCGGCCAGGCTCCGCCGCCCGGCGCCTTCGGCTGGTTGAGCGAGTCGAAGCCGCCGATGCCCGCCGAGCAGATCTTGCCGTCGGCCGGCCCTGACGCCGGGAAGCCCTTGGGGCCCTCGACGCTCTGGGGTTCGTACTGGATGGAACCGCAGCCGCTCACCGTGCCGTTGGCACAGTTGATCTGGCGGCTGGCGGGCAGGTCGGTGTATCCGTGGCCGCTCGCACCGCCGGACGAGAGCGCGAAGGCCCCGACCGTGGTGGCGCCGAGCATGGCCGCGTACAACTTCTTGTTTCGCATGCTGCCGCTCCAGGGGAAACGTGGGGGTTCCGTGAGCCGTGCCTGCGGTCTAGACCAAGCCCAGATTATGGGCGGTAGTTGAACATGTCCATACCAACCGTGGAGACGATCCGATCGCAGCGATGACGCGACTTCTCCACGAGGTCACCGTTCGGGCTGTCGTTCGTCGCCACCCAGGCTGCCGCCCCGTCGGCCGTCCGGCCGCCCGCCAACTGCCGTTCGATCAGGCGCTGTTGGCGTACCTCTGCTGGTGCCGCCACATACCAGCACTCCCTCATCAGCTCCCGCGCCGCGCGCCAGCCGGGCAGATCGCAGGCGAGATAGTTCCCCTCGGTGACGACGAGCCTGGCGGTCGGCGGGACCCGGTGCCGGGCGGCCACCGGTTCGTGGAGAGTGCGGTCGTAATCGGGTACGTAGATGTCGTGGCCGGTGTCGGAGAGGACCCGGCCGAGCAGCGCTCCGTACCCCCGCACGTCGAAGCTCGGCTCCGAGCCCTTGCGGGAGGTCAGGGAGAGGCGCTCCAGCTGATCGTTCGAGAGGTGGAAACCGTCGAGCGGCAGATATGCGGCCCCCTCGCCGATCTCCGCCACCAGCGCCCGCGCGAACGTCGACTTGCCCGCGCCGGGCGGCCCCGCGATCCCGAGGAGGGTGCGGGGCCGGTCCGCGGTCAGCCGCCAGGCGTCCCGGGCGAGGTCCGCGAGGCCGGGGGCATCGGCGGTGGCTCGCTCAGGGGCGTGGCCGGGTACTACTTGCTCAGGGGCGTGGTCATCGTTCTCCATGCCCCGTATAGAACGCCACCGTCAGGTCCTTGACCAAGGCCTTGCGCTCGTAGTCGTCGAGCTCGACGAGGCCCCGGGTGGTCAGCCGGGTCACCGTGTCCTCGACGGAGTCCACCACCGAGGTCAGCACGCTGTCGCGATGCCGTGCGTCCAGGGCGGCGACCCTGCGCAGCCGCATGGTGTCGGCGATCTCGGGGGCGTACTCGATGCGGGTCGGCTGGGCGGAGAAGATCTCGACGCCGACCGGTTCGGTCTCCGCCGCGAGCATCCGGGTGAGCGCGTCGCCCACCGCGTCCGCGTCGCGCAGGGTCGGGGTGTCGTCGTGGAAGGCGTCGGCGGGCAGCCTGGACAGGACGCGGGCGGTCGCCGCCTCGACGCACTCGCGCAGATACTCCTGGTGGTCGGCGACCCCGAGGGTCGCGCGCGCCGCGTCCTTGACCCGCCAGACCACGAGGACGACGACCCGCAGCGCGACCCCGCCCCGGTCCACCGCGGGCATCGGCTCGCTGCGCCAGTGCCGCAGGCGTACGTCGACACGGCGGCGCAAAAGGAGCGGGTTGACCCACATCAGGCCGGTGCGGCGGACGCTGCCGCGGTACCGCCCGAAGAGGGAGAGCACCCACGCCGAGCCGACCCGGCCGCGGGCGAGCCCGCCGAACCCGAACAGGGCGAGCGCGCCCGACCCTGCGAGGGAGGCCCACTGCGCGACGCCGAGCCCGGCGTTCGTGTCGTAGCCGCCGTGCCCGTCGGGCCAGGGCAGCCCGGCGGCCCGCACCAGCGGCTCCGGCAGCACCCCCGCCCAGCACAGCGCGGCCGCGCACCCGGCGACCCCGGCGCTCCCGCCGAGCACACCGACCGCCCCGGGCAGCACGCGGGCCGGCCGCTCGCCGAGCGCCGGATCCACCTCGGGCAGCGGGCGCGCGGCCACCCTCGCCGGGGGCCGCCGGGCGGCGCGGGGCTGCTCCCCCGTCCCGTGCCGCCGCCCCACCACGGCGGGCGACAGCGAGACCCCGGGGTCGCCGGGATCGTCACGGAAGAGCAGATGGATGGGGATCTCGGTGGTGGCCTCGCTGTGGATCAGACGCGGCGGTCGCGCGACGGGCGTGTCCGGGGCGCCGGTGGTTCGCGGTTCCTCGGGCTGAGGGGCCTGTGACCGTGATGCCGCTGTCGCACTCATCCTTGCCTCCACCTCATACGTGCCTCGATCCCATCCACGCCCCGGTCCCCTTCGCGCCCCGGCCCCACTCGCCCCCCGGCGCCATCCACAACCCGGTTCATGCGAACAACCGCCGCCAGGTCTCGGGGCCGGGGAAGCCGTCCGCCGCCGCGCCCCGCCAGCCCTGCGCCCGCTGGAACGCCTCGACGTTGCGGCGGTCGCTCTCGCTCCAGAGCGGTCCAGGACCCTGTGCGTAGTGCTTGCCGTAGCCCTTCTTCACCAGCTGCCTGCCGAGCTTCTCCACCGACGGGCTCGGCCGGCCGGGGCGGAACACTCCCCTGCCGGGGTAGGCGGGCGCCCCGGCCTGGGGGGCCGCACCCGCGCGGGGGATGTCACGGCCCTTGCCCGTCATCAGGTACGACCAGGTGGCGGGGCCCGGCAGGCCGTCCGCGTCACGGCCGGTCCAGCCCTGCGCCAGCTGGAACGCCTGGGTGGCCCTGCGGTCGGCCTCGCTCCAGCGCGGGCCGGGCCCTGTCGTGTAGAAGCGCGCGCCGCCCCGCCCGATCAGCGCCTTGCCGAGCTGCGTGACGTACTTGTTGTTGGCGCCGGGGCCGAACGATCCCGCTCCGGGGTAGCGCGTCGCGGTCGCCGGCCCCTTGCCGCCCGGCGTAGAGCTCGTCACCTGTTTGTAGCGGTACGCCAGATAGCGGTTCGCATTGCTCCAATAGGCATAGGGAGTCGTCTGCTTCCGGGCGTGCGGGCGGGCCTGTTCGTACGCGATGTACTGCGTGCCCGCGGTGTTCGCCCAGCCGCCGAAAATCGTGACGTGCGACCCCTTCTCGGGGTTCGCCGGATTATGGAAGAGAAGGATGTCGCCGGGCTGCAGATCGCTCTTCGTAATGCGTACGGCGAACGAGGAAAGGCTGCCCGTCCATTCATTGGTGCCGAGATTCCAGGCCATGGACACATAGCCCGAGCAGTCCTGCCGGTATCCGTCGGACCAGTACGCGCTCATGCTGTACGGCACCTTCGCCGCGACCCACTTCTTGGCGCGGGCCATGATCTCGGCCCGCGTCGTGGCCGGCGCCGCCGACGCCACGGGGCCCGGGGAGCCCGGCGCACCGTGCAGTGCGCTCGTGTGGCCCTGCGGGCTGTCGGGGGCGGGGTCCTTCGCCCCCGGGTCCTCGTCCGCCGGAGCGCCCTGGATGCCCGGAGTCGCCACCGCGGGAAGCACCTGGCCGCCGCCGAGCACGGTGCCCGCCGCCGCTGCGATGACCAGGGCGCGCCGCGCGCCGTGCGCCGCCGGGTGACCGCCTTGCCGTACGGGGAGTGCGTGGGTCATGGCTCGTCGCCTGTGAATACATCCGGGGCAGTCGCAGTCGCTCTCCGGGTCGAATTCCTCGAATACCGGAGCAACGTCCATGCGATTCCCCTCACACTCCAGGAAAGAATGCCTGCGTCGCATCTGCACAGTCGTCAGCTTCTCAACTGTCCGGTGATATCGCATGTTGACGGTCCGAATGATGGAGGCGTCCGCATTCGGGCTCCCGGGCCCTCCCCCGGTCCGCCCCGGGGCAATGCGCGGAGGCACCCCGCGCGGGGCCGCGGTGGTCCGGAGCACCCGTCGGCATCCGGTAGAGTTCTCCAGGTCAGCAGGCGCCGCTAGCTCAGTTGGTTAGAGCAGCTGACTCTTAATCAGCGGGTCCGGGGTTCGAGTCCCTGGCGGCGCACAGACAGCGAAAGCCCTCCGTTCACACGGGGGGCTTTCGTCGTGCTGCCCCCGGTGGAGTTACCGCTACCGTTGCGCCATGGCGCGCGACATACAGGAGCGGATCAAGAAGCTCATCATCGACCAGCGACTGCCCTCCGGGGCCTCTCTGCCGACCGAGCCCGAACTGATGGAACACCTCGGCGTCAGTCGGAACTCCGTGCGAGAAGCCCTCAAGGCGTTGCAGGCGATGGGCATCGTGGAGATCCGGCACGGTTTCGGCACCTATGTCGGACCCATGTCGATGGCCCCCATGATCGAGGGCCTCACCTTCCGCACAGTGGCCGGCCACTACCGCGGCGAGGACAGCCTGCTCCAGCTCCTGGAGCTCAGGGAGGCCGTGGAGACCGGGCTCATCGCGCGCCTCGCCGGCCGTATCCCCGCCGCGGACCTGGCCGAACTCGACGCCCTCGTGGACCGGATGGACACCGAGGCGGCGGACGACGGTGGAGGTGAACGGCCGGGCGCCGTGCGCACCGAAACCGACCGAGCGTTTCACGCCACTCTTTACCGCTGTCTGCGCAATCCGCTGCTCGGCGAGGTCCTGGAAGCGTTCTGGGACGCCTTCCACAAGGTACGTACCGATCTGGTCGACGTTCCGCAGGACCCCAAGGTCACCTGCCGCCAGCACCGGGAGATCCTCGACGCGGTCCGGTCCGGCGATGTGCTCCGGGCCGAGCGGGCGATACGGGAACACTTCGGTAATATTCGAACGCGATTGAGCGCTCCTGTCCCAACAGGCAACTCAAATCGCTCGTATGACCGGTAAACCCCTTGTTTCGCCCTTGCGATCATGGCAAAGGGCGTAGAACCTTGTGCTGGAGCCATTGGCTCCCATGAGGCAGGCGGTGCGGGGCAGTTGGGGGCCCGCCCGAAGCCCGGACGGGGATGGGGACCGGGGGGTCCCGTTAACGATTGGATGCCGAGGGGGGCATCATGCAACCGGAAGGTAGCTGTTCCATGTCTAAGGGGACGGTGGCCTGCCACTGATGCGTCCGTGAAGGTCGGGGGACCGAGTCGGACGGAAAGACCAACGAACACGCGGACGACCGCGTGCGGGGGGATGACTCATGACGTCGACGCCGACGGGCGCCCGGCCGAACGACCCGTCAGAGACGACTCAGCTGCGGGTGCCATCGCACCGGACAGGCGGGTTCCGGCGTATCAAGAAAGCCTTGCCGAGGTACGACTACGAGCACTACAGCCGTCTCGCGGGGCCACTGACGCAGCCCGATCCGACCAAGCCGTACAAGGTGCAGTACCGCTCCCTGCTCTCGCAGGAACCGCACCGGATCAGAGCCGCGCTGATGCTGGGAGCGGCGCCGCTGCTCTCCCTCGTGCTGCTGGCCTGGCTGCTCCAGCCGACGCACTGGACGAAGCGTGACTACGTCGCCAACGACTGGCTGCCCACGCTCGACATCGTCATGCTCATATCCATCGGCCTGATCGAGTTCTTCCGCTGCATGAACGTGCTGTCGAACGCGCACGCCACGCTCGTAGCCCGTGACCCGATACCCGTGGTGCCCGAGACCGGCACCCGCGTCGCCTTCCTCACCTCCTTCGTGCCCGGCAAGGAACCCCTTGAGATGGTCACGAAGACGCTGGAGGCGGCGGTCAAGATCCGCCACCGCGGTCTGATGCACGTATGGCTCCTCGACGAGGGCGACGACCCCGCCGTCAAGGAGGTCTGCCAGCGGCTCGGCGTGCACCACTTCTCCCGCAAGGGGATAGCGAAGTGGAACATGAGCAAGGGCCCGCACCGCGCCAAGACCAAGCACGGCAACTACAACGCCTGGCTGGACGCGCACGGCGACGACTACGACTACTTCGCATCGGTCGACACCGACCACGTCCCGATGCCCAACTACCTCGAGCGGATGCTCGGCTTCTTCCGCGACGAGAACGTCGGCTTCGTCATCGGCCCGCAGGTCTACGGCAACTACGACAACTTCATCACCAAGGCCGCCGAGTCCCAGCAGTTCCTCTTCCACGCGCTGATCCAGCGCGCGGGCAACGCCTACGGCTCCCCCATGTTCGTCGGCACGAGCAACGCCGTACGCATCAGCGCCCTGAAGCAGATCGGTGGTCTGTACGACTCGATCACCGAGGACATGGCGACCGGCTTCGAGATCCACCGCGCCACGAACCCGAGGACCGGCAAGAAGTGGAAGTCGGTCTACACCCCGGACGTCCTCGCGGTCGGTGAGGGCCCCAACGCCTGGACGGACTTCTTCACACAGCAGCTGCGCTGGTCACGGGGAACGTACGAGACCATCCTCAAGCAGTTCTGGAAGGCGCCGTTCTCGCTGCCGCCGGGCCGCCTCTTCAACTACACGATGATGGTCATCTTCTACCCGATGTCCGCCATGAACTGGATCCTGGCCGCGCTCTCCTGCGCGCTGTTCCTCGGCATGGGCGCATCGGGCGTGAACATCGACCCGACGATCTGGCTGATGTTGTACGGCAACGCATCGGCGCTCCAGATCGGCCTCTACATCTGGAACCGCCGCCACAACGTCTCGCCGCACGAGCCCGAGGGCTCCGGCGGGATCGCGGGCATGGTGATGTCGGCCCTCTCCGCGCCGGTCTACGCACGCTCCCTGCTCGACGCCGTGCTGCGCCGCAAGAGCAAGTTCGTGGTGACCCCCAAGGGCGATTCGGCGAGCCCGGACACCCTGTTCGGCACGTTCCGGATCCACCTGTTCTTCATCCTGGTCTTCGCCGGCTCGATGGCCGCCGCGTTCGTGTTCGACCACGTCCACCCGGCGATGATCATCTGGGCCACGTTCGCCCTGCTCATCACGGCGGCGCCGATCTTCGCCTGGCGCTGGGGGATGCGGCAGGACAAGAAGAAGCGCAAGTCCCAGCACGGGTCCGGAGCTTCGGGGCCGCCACCTGGCGGCGGGGACCCGATGGTGCCGCAGCAGCGTGACTCCACGGCGCAGCTGCCGCAGGCACACCAGCCTCCGCACGCGCCGCACGCGCCGCAGCAGAAGCCCAGCTGGGCAGCGAACGACCAGACCATGCAGATCGCCCTTGGGGGACGTAAGAAATGAAGGACCGCTCCAGCCGCCGCCGCGCCCGCCGCATCGCGATAGGCGCGGCGGTGGTCATAGCGCTGGCCGGGATGAACGGCCCGTGGCTGTGGCGCGTGGGTTCGGAGAAGTACCACGACTACAAGATCAACAAGCCGGAGTACAAGGCCGACAACGGCCACTGGCAGGTCGTGAACTTCCCCGAGGAGTACCGCCAGAACACGATCCACGCGGCGCTCCTGCACACCGGCAAGATCCTCCTGGTCGCCGGCTCCGGCAACAACCAGAAGAACTTCGACGCCAAGAAGTTCGACACCCGCCTGTGGGACCCGGTCAAGAACACGATCAAGAAGATCAAGACGCCCGTCGACCTCTTCTGCACCGGCCACACCCAGCTCGCGAACGGCAATCTCCTGATCGCGGGCGGCACGCAGCGCTACGAGAAGCTCAAGGGCGACATCACCAAGGCCGGCGGCCTGATGGTGGTGCACAACGAAGACCCGGACAAGCCGATCACGCTGCCCGCGGGCACGAAGTTCACCGGCAAGAAGAACGGCAAGACGTTCGTCTCCAAGGACCCGGTGGTCGTCGAGCGCGCGAAGAAGGTCTTCGACAAGCAGACCGGCGCCTTCGTACGCAATGAACCGGGCCTGGGCCGGGTGTACGTGGAGGCGCAGAAGAGCGGCACGAAGTACGAGACGGGGACGCAGGACAACTACCGCGTGCAGGGCCTGAGCGGCGCCGCCACCCGCAACACGTACGGCATCGCGCAGAAGCTCGCCCTGGACAAGAAGGACTTCCAGGGGATCAAGGACGCCTTCGAGTTCGACCCGGTCGCCGAGAAGTACATCAAGGTCGACCCGATGAACGAGGCCCGCTGGTACCCCACGCTGACCACGCTCTCGGACGGCAAGGTGCTCAGCCTCTCCGGCCTCGACGAGATCGGCCAGCTGGTCCCGGGCAAGAACGAGATCTACGACCCCAAGACGAAGAAGTGGACCTACACCAAGCAGGTCCGCCAGTTCCCCACCTACCCCGCCGTGTTCCAGCTGGAGAGCGGCAGGCTCTTCTACTCGGGCTCGAACGCGGGCTACGGCCCCGATGACGTCGGCCGCAAGCCCGGCACCTGGGACCTGGAGAAGAAGGGCAGCTGGAAGGGGATCCCGGGGATGAGCGACCCCAATCTCCTCGAGACCTCCAACACGGTCGAACTGCCGCCCGCGCAGGACCAGAAGTACATGGTCGTCGGCGGCGGTGGTGTCGGCGAGTCCAAGAAGTCCAGCAAGAAGACCCGCATCGTCGACCTCCTGGACGACGACCCGAAGTTCACCGACGGCCCCGAGCTGGAGAAGGGCACGCGTTACCCGCAGGCCTCGACCCTGCCCGACGACACGGTGCTGATATCCGGCGGCTCCGAGGACTACCGCGGCCGCGGTGACTCGAACATCAAGCAGGCGCGGATCTACGACGCCAAGACCGGCGACATGCGGCGGGTCGCGGACCCGGAGGTCGGGCGCAACTACCACTCGGGCTCGATCCTGCTGCCCGACGGCCGCGTGATGTTCTTCGGCTCCGACTCGCTCTACTCCGACAAGGCCAACACCAAGCCGGGCGAGTTCGAGCAGCGCATCGAGATCTACACCCCGCCGTATCTCTACCAGGGCTCGCAGCCCACGCTCACCGGCGGCCCGGAGGAGATCAAGCGGGGCGGGTCCGGGACCTACAAGACCCAGCACGCCTCGTCCATCAAGACGGCCCGCCTGATCAGGCCGAGCGCCTCGACGCACGTCACGGACATCGACCAGACGTCCGTCGCGCTGGACCTGAAGAAGTCCGCGGGCGGCGTCACGGTGACGATCCCGAAGGAGAAGAGCCTGGTGGAGTCCGGCTGGTACATGCTGTTCGTCACGGACGACCAGGGCACACCGAGCAAGGCGCAGTGGGTCCACGTGCCGTAAGTAGCGCCCCGTAAGGGGCGCGGGGAACTGCGCGCTCAGCGCGCGAAAAGCCGCAGTCGCAACTGCCGGGGTCCCGGCAGTTGCGACTGCGGCTTTTCGCTACTTGGCGCCCGCGGCCAGCTTCAGCGCGTACTCAGGCCACCACTCCCCCGCCTTGGGGCCACCCCGGCACGTCCCGTCGGACTCACCGGGCCGCTTGATCCACAGGTACGCGTCGACCAGCGGGTCGCCCGTCTTGGTGGTCGGCGCCTCGCCCAGCGCGCGGCCCGGCGGGTTGCACCAGGTGTCCTTGCCCTTGGTGTACGCACCGTTGCCGTTGCGCGCGGTGTCGATGACGAACGGCTTGTTGCCGATCTTCGCCGAGAGCTTCTTGCCGAACTCCGTGCTCGCCTCGGTGGTCTGGAAGTTCGAGACGTTGACCGAGAAGCCGTCGGCCTGCTCGACGCCCGACCACTTCAGGGGCTCCCAGAGCGAGTCCGGGTTCTTCCAGCCCGCGTTGCCCGCGTCGAGGTACACCTTGGTGTTCTTCAGGGACTTGAGCTTCCCGATGGCGCCCTTGAGGAGGTCGTACCGCTCCTCGTGGAACTCCTCGGGCGTGCAGTTGTCGACCATGTGGAGCACGGCGTCCGGCTCCAGGATGACCGTGGCCCTGCGGTCGCCGATGCCCTTGGCGACCTGGTCGATGAACTTCCTGTACTCGTTGCCGTCGGCCGCGCCACCGCCCGAGTACTGACCGCAGTCGCGGTGCGGGATGTTGTAGAGAACCAACAGGGCGTCCCGGTCGGCCTTCTGGGCGGCCTCGGTGAAACCGCGCGCCTGGTCCTCCGCGTTCTCCGGGACGATCCATTCGGCGACCGGCTGCTCGGCGATCTTCCGGATGAGCCCGGCGTCGTCCTTCTTGCCGTCCTTCTCGTACGTGGCGACCTGCTTGGCCGCGTTCCCCTCCGGGTTGACCCAGTACGGATCGGAGCCCTTGGGCTGCTGCTTGACCGGCTGCCCCGAGGACCCCTCCTCGCCCGAGCCGTCATCGGAGGAGCACCCCGACAGCAGCAGCGCAGCCCCCGCAAACGCCGCCGCAGCCTTCACCCCCCGGGACGCGGTCCGATGACCGCGGCCGGTGTCTTTGTGGTACATCCACTCCCCCTTGGGTGCACTGTCCGATTCTCAATCCTGACATACGCACTCCCGGCTCACGAGGCCCGCCCGTCGGCTGCGGAGACCTGTAGGAGACCTGTTACAGCACGGCGCCCAGGGGGTAGGCGCAGTGCGCGGGGTGACGCTGTAGGGGAGGAGACCATGCGGGATCGCATCTCTGAACTACGGCTGGCCCACGTGCTTGTGGAGACCACGGACACCCTGGACGACGACTTCGACCCGGAGCGCTATCTCGACCGGGTCGCGGGCCACTGCGTGGAACTGCTCGACGCGTCGGCCACCGCCGTCATCTTCGACGCCCCCGGCACCCCCGCGCTCGCCACCGGTGGGCACCCCCGCGACCTCGCGCTCGGCCTGCTCGGTGCCCAGCAGAGCGGCGGGCCCTGCGTGGAGAGCCTCGGCACGGGGCGGCTCGTGGCGCCGGTGCGGCTCACGGCGGCCGAACCCGCCAGGTCCTGGCCGGAGTTCACCGCCCTGGCCCGGCGCCACGGCATCGGAGTGACGTACGCGGTGCCGCTGCGTCAGCGCGGGGCCCTGCTCGGGGCGCTCAACGTCTTCGTGCCCGAGGGTTCCCGGGGCCCGCACGCCACCAACGGTGAGCTGAGCCTGGCGCAGGCCATCGCCGACGCCACCTCGGTGGGGCTGCACAACCACCGCGCCTACACGGAGTACCGGACCCTCGCCACACAGCTCCAGGCCGCCCTGACCAGCCGCGTACGCATCGAACAGGCCAAGGGCATACTCGCCGAGCGCTGGCACACCGGGATGGACGAGGCCTTCGAGGCGCTGCGGCGGTACGCACGCAGAGAACGGCTGGTCATGGACGTGGTCGCCACCGAGGTGATCAAGGGATCGCTCGATGACGCCTCGCTGCGCGGCAGTTGGTCCGGGTCTTCCTGAGGTACGCCCCGTAAACCGCCGCCACCTGCGGTGATCACGGGGTGGATGCGGTTCACGACTTGGCGTCAATCCACCTCTAGGCTCCGGCTCTCATCCGTTCTACAGTCATCTCAACGGCCCAAGCCCCCGGCCTGATCGCCCATCCCGCACAGCGGGGTTGGCCACCGAACCTCCCGCGTCGGCGCCGGGTTACTCCCGCAGCTCGTGCGCGCGCGGTCGAGGACCAGCCCGGTCGACGGCTCCGGGGGGAGCGGGCCGCCGACCGGGCCGGGTTGTCCCGATCCCGGGACCATGCGCCCCTGCGTGCCCTACGACCCCACTCCGGTGAGGTAGGCGGACACCACCACGTTCGCCGAGTACGTCCCGGTGGCCCGGTCGAACGTGCCTCCGCACGTGATCAGACGGAGCTCGGCGCGGCCCTCCTCATGGGGGCCGTACGCCTTCTTCGCGTCGAAGTGCTTCCTGTTGATGACCTGGACGTCGTCCACGGTGAACTCGGCGACCGAGCCGTCGTCCCGGGTCACCCGGATCTTCTCGCCGGGGCGCACCGCGCTGAGGTCGTAGAAGACCGCGGGGCGCGTCTCGGTGTCGACGTGGCCCACGAACAGGGACGTGCCCTCGGCGCCGGGGCGCGTGCCGCCGCCGTACCAGCCGACGGCGCCCGCCTGCTCGAAGGGCGGCGGATCGATGGCACCGTACTGATCGAGCCCGCGGGTGATCACGGGAGCCCGTACCCGCAGCGAGGGGACATCGACGCGCAGCGGCCTCGCGGCGCCCAACGGTTCGTGCGCGTCCGGGAGTTCGACGGCGAACGGCCGGCCGACCGCCGCCACGTCGCCGTTCGTGGGCTCCGAGACACCGCCCCGTACGTCGGTGATCTCGCTGCCCCACAGCCAGAGCCCTACGAGCGCCAGCGCCCAGGCGATCCCGGTGAGGAAGCGCCCGTGCCCGGTCGGCCTCTCATGGTCCGCATCGTGACCTGCCATGTCGCTCGTCGCCCGTCACTCGGAGCGGCGCCGGCGCACGCTGCGCACGGCCACGGCCACGGCCGCCACCCCTGCGAGGACCAGGCCGATCACCGCGTGCCGGGTGCCGGGGCCGGCCTCCTGGGCGTGCGCGGCCAGCTCGGCGGAGCCGCCGCCGCCCGCGCGGACCGGCGAGCGGGGTTCGGCGTTCTGCTGGTTGGGGGGTTCGGCGTTCTGCTGGATGACGCGCAAGGTGCCCACGCCCTGGTGCGGGTGGCCGTCACAGACGACGGTGACGTCGTGCGTACCCTCGACGCCGTCCCGGATGGTGGCCGAGCCGTTCAGGGTGTACTTGTCACCGTCCCTGCCGGTGAGCTTCGCGTCCCCCGTGAACGCCCCCGACCCGGCGGACCCGGTCGTGCCGTCGCAGCCCGTGACGCTGATCTCCACCTTCGCCCCGGCGGCCACGGTGTCCGGTGCGACCGTGGCGTGCACCTTGGCCTCGTCATGGGCGTACGCGGGCGCCGTGGCGGCCATCGGGAGCACGGCGAGGACAGCGGCCCCGGCTATGCCACACAAGGTGAGTGATCCTTTACGCATCGTGAACCTCCTGTTCCGAGGTTCACGCGCGGCGGCGGCTCACGCCTCCCGTGTGCGGCAAACGGGTGGTTCTACACGCGATCGACCAGGTCAGCGATGGAGTCCACGATGTTGGAAGGACGGAACGGGTGCTGGTCGATGTCCGCACGGCTCGTCAGGCCCGTGAGCACCAGGAACGTCTCCATCCCGGCCTCGAGACCGGCGAGGATGTCCGTGTCCATGCGGTCGCCGATCATGGCGCTGGTCTCGGAGTGCGCCCCGATCGCGTTCAGGCCGGTCCGCATCATCAGCGGGTTCGGCTTTCCGGCGAAGTAGGGGTTGCGGCCGGTGGCCTTGGTGATCAGTGCGGCGACGGCCCCGGTCGCGGGCAGCGGGCCCTCCATGGAGGGCCCGGTCTCGTCGGGGTTCGTGCAGATGAAGCGGGCCCCGCCGTTGATCAGCCGTACGGCCTTGGTCATGGCCTCGAAGGAGTACGTACGGGTCTCGCCGAGCACCACGTAGTCCGGGGCGTGGTCGGTCAGGACGTACCCGATGTCGTGCAGGGCGGTGGTGAGACCCGCCTCGCCGATGACGTAGGCCGTGCCGCCGGGGCGCTGGTCGTCCAGGAACTTCGCGGTGGCGAGCGCCGAGGTCCAGATGTTCTCGACGGGCACTTCGAGGCCCATGCGGTTCAGCCGGGCCTGGAGGTCGCGCGCGGTGTAGATCGAGTTGTTCGTCAGGACCAGGAAGGGCTTGCCGGACTCACGGAGCCTCTTGATGAAGGAGTCGGCGCCGGGGATCGGAACGCCCTCGTGGATGAGCACGCCGTCCATGTCGGTGAGCCACGATTCGATGGGCTTGCGCTCTGCCATGGGGTGCACTCCTGCGGTGTACGGGTTGGCTGGGGCGCCGGGACAGCGCTGTGCCGACGCCCCCACCCTAATCAGGAAGCGATGATCGTGACCCCGTCGATCACCCAGTACCAGTTGTTGCCGCCGGTGTAGCGGAAGCGGACCTGGGCCTTGGTGGCGCCTGCCGGGACCTGGAGAGCGATGCTCTCGACGACGGACGGGGTGTCCGCCGTGTACGTCTTCACGACGGCCGGGGCGCCTCCGTCGTACGAGACGAGCACCTCGCCCTTCTGCGGGGCCTCCTGGCGGTAGTACGTCGTGTAGGTGAGGGTGGCCCGCGCGCCACCCCGCACCTCGTACGGGGGGCTGACGAGCGTCGAGTCGAAGGTCCCCGAGAAGGACTTGTCGGTCCACTCGTCGCCGTCCGCGACCGCGAAGACGTTGCGTGCGCGGATGTTGAGCTCGCGCTGCTGGTCGCGCTCGGTCTTCGTCCAGAACTCGTCCGTGGTGAAGGACCAGCCGCGCCATTCGGTGATGCCGCCCGTGCCCATCCGGGAGTTGTCGACGCTCCAGCCGCTCGGCGGTGTGTGCGTGAAGCCGATGACTCCGGCGCCGATGCCGGTCTCGTCGACGGGCCCGGTCAGCTTGGCGCGCAGGGCGTCGAACGCGTCCGGCGTGGGCTGCTGCACGGGGCGGCCGTCCAGGCCCCAGGCCGGGTCGATCGCGACGCCGAGGTGGGCGAGGGCGCTGGCGGCGATGTCGGGCATGCGGATGTCGTGGCGTACCGAACCCACCGTCACCCCGCCACCGGTGGCGATCATGAAGGTCTGGCGCTCGGGCCAGCTGGAGCCGCCGTGGCCGCCGGCGTCGGTGTGCCCGTGGTCGGCGGTGATCATGATGAGCCAGTCCTCTTCGCCGTACGTGGCGCGGGACTTGACCGCGGCGACGATCTGCCCGACCTGGGTGTCCGCGCCGTGGATCGCGTCGAGATAGGCCTGGCTCGCGGCGCCGCTGTCGTGGCCCGCGTGGTCGATGTTGTCGAGCTGGACGAAGACCGCGTCGGGGTTGCCGCCCTTGATCTCGGCGACGGCGCGGGCGGTGGTCCCGGTGTCGTACTCGGCGCTGGGTGTGGAGACCCGGGTGTCGACCTTCGCGGAGAAGACGATGTCGGTGATCGGGGCCCAGGACGAGACCGCGTAGGTCCGCAGGTTCGGCTTCGCGGCCTCGATCCGGGTCATGAAGTCCGGGTAGGCGGCGAGGTTGTGGCCGGTGAACTCGTTGTTCACGACCCGGTGCTTGTCGGGCCAGACGCCCGTGATGAGCGTCGACCAGCCGGGGCCCGACGAGGTGGGCGCGAGCGGGTTGGCGTAGATGCTGCTCGGCGCGGTGAGCCCCGCGCTCATCAGGCCCTTGAGCGCGGGCGCGTCGGCCTCCTTGATCCTGCCGAGCAGGGCGCCGTCCAGGCCGATGACCAGGACCTTGGGGGTCTTGGCCGCGGCCCTCGCGACGGCGGCGAGTGGTCCTGCGGCCACCGCGATGGCGGCGGTGGAGACGAGGAGCGAGCGGCGGGATATGCCGTGCGACGACACGTGGTCCTCCGAGGTGCGTAGGGGGCTGGCGTTCGTGAGGGGCTGGCGTTCGTGAGGGCGGGCGCACGCCAACGCCCCTGGAGAACCAGGGGCGTTGGGTCCATACCCGTTATCTTTTCGCTATCGAACCCCCGGGGCCAAGGGGTCGACGGTGAACTCTCGGTGCGTCGGTGAACTCTCAGCTACCGGTCGCCGACTTCCAGTCCTCGACATACGTCTGGAGGTTCTTGGAGATGTCGGACCAGTCCGGCTCGAAGACCTCGACCCCGTCGACGATCTTGTCGAGGGCGACCGCGTTGGGGTCGGTGGCCTTGATGTCCTTGCGCGCGGCGAAGCCGCCGCCGATCTCGCTGACCTGCTGCTGGGCCTTCTGGCCGAGCAGGTAGTCGAGGAACTTCTTGGCGTTCGCGTTGTGCGGGGCCTTGTTGACCAGGCCGGCCGCGTAGGGCAGCGCGAAGGTGGTGGGCTTGCCCCCCTCCTTGGCCGGGAACCAGAGGCCGAGGTTCGGCATGTCCTTGGACTGGGCGTAGTTCATCTGGACGTCGCCGTTGGCGGCGAGGAGTTCACCCTTGTCGACCTTGGGCGCGAGCTTGCCGGTGGAGGCGGACGGGCCGACGTTGTTCGTCTGGAGCTTCTTCAGGTAGTCCATGGCGGGCTTCTTGCCGCCGAAGTCGTGCATCGCCTTGATGAGCACGGCGGTGCCGTCACCCGCGACGCCGGGCGTGGAGTACTGGACCTTGTCCTTGTACGCGGACTTGGTGAGGTCCTCCCACGTCGTGGGCGCCTTGCCGCCGCCGAGCTCCTTCTTGTTGTAGATGAAGCCGAAGTAGTTGTTCACCACGGAGGTCCACTTGCCGTCGGGCGCCTTGTCGGCACCGTCGACCTGGTCGGAGCCCTTGGGCTTGTAGGCCTGCAGCAGGCCCTTCTCGTCGGCCTGCTGGATGAACGGCGGCAGGGTGATGAGGACGTCGGCCTGCGTGTTGGACTTCTCGCGGACGGCGCGCTGCACCATCTCGCCGGAGCCGCCCTCGACGTAGTTCACCTTGATGCCGGTCTTCTTCTCGAAGTCCTTGAAGACCTGGTCGTACCAGCCGTCGCCGTTCTCACCCTTGAGGCCGTCGGCGCTGTAGACGGTGACCTCCTTCGCGTTCGACGCGGAGGACTCGCCGCCGCACGCGGTGAGGGACCCGGCGAGGACGAGGCTGCCGGAGACGGCGGCGAGCGTGCGGACGTGTCGGACTCGGACTCGGGTAAGGCGTGACATGACGTTGTGTGCTCCTTGAAGCCTGGGGGATGAGGTCGGGGCTCAGCGGTAGGAGGCGCGGGTGCGGATGCGGGAGACGCCGAAGAGGACGAGCAGCGTCGCCGCCATCAGGACCACCGCGACGGCGGCACCGGTGAAGAGGGAGCCGCGGTCGGTGGCCGCGTAGATCTGCACGGGCAGCGGCATCCAGTCCGGCGGGTAGAGCATCATCGTGGCGCTCAGCTCGCCCATGGAGAGCGCGAAGCACAGGCCCGCGGCCGCCGTGAGCGACGGCAGCAGGAGCGGCAGCTTCACCCTCCACAGGACGTACGAGGGCTGGGCACCGAGCGATGCGGCGGCCTGTTCGTACGCCGGGTCGAGTCGCACGATGGCAGCCGAAACCGACTGGTAGGCGAACGCCGTGACAAGAATGGTGTGCGCGAGGATCACGATCCAGCGCGTGCCGTTGAGGATCATCGGCGGCTTGCTGAACGCGACGAGGATCGCGAGCCCGACGACGACGGAGGGCACGGCCACCGGCAGCATGAACAGGGTGTCGAGCACCCGCTTGCCCACGTTCTTCAGCGAGGCCGCGGCGAGCGCGGCCCAGGACCCGACGGCCAGCGCGAGCAGGCTGGCGCTGACGGCGGTGACCAGGCTGGTGGTGAGCGCCTTGAGCGATTCCCCTCGGGTGGCGGACTCGTAGTGCCCCGTGGTGAATCCGGACGGAAAGGCGCCGGACCAGTGCGAGGAGAACGAGGCGGCCAGGATCACGAGGAGGGGCAGCGCGAAGAGAGGCAGGAAGAAGACGAAGAAGAAGACCCAGGTGGCCAGCTTCCCCTTGCGGCTATGCACCAACACGACGGCTCACCACCCGGTAGAGGCTGTAAAGACCCACGGAGATCGCGATGTTGACCACCGCGACGACACAGGCCGCCGGATAGTCGGACTCGAGAATGGCCTTGCTGTACACGAGCATCGGGAGGGTCGTGACCCCCTTGGCTCCGGTGAAGAGGACGATCCCGAACTCGTTCAGACACATGACGAGTACGAGGCTGCCGCCCGCGGCGAGGGCGGGCAGCGCCTCGGGCAGGATGACCCGCCGGATGACGCGGCCGGGCCTGGCCCCGAGGCTCGACGCCACTTCGAGCTGCGCGGTGTCGATCTGCGAGAAGGCGGCGAGCAGGGGGCGCATCACGAAGGGCGTGAAGTACGTGATCTCGGCGAGGAGAACCCCCCACGGGGTGGTGAGGAACTGGAACGGCCCCTCGGCGGCCCCGGTGGCGTCCGTCCACATGCCGTTGGCCATGCCCTTGGTGCCGTAGAGGAACAGCAGGGCGAGGGTGATCAGGAACGACGGAAAGGAGAGAAAGACGTCGATGAACCTGGCGACGGCTTTCCCTCCCGGGAACGGTACGAAGGCGATGATCAGCGCGAGCGCGAACCCGAGCACGAGACACCCGACGGTGGACCCGACGGCCAGCCACACGGTGGTGCCGAGCGCCTCCCGGAAGGCGTCGGAGGCGAAGACGTCGGAGTAGGGCTGGAGGGAGGTCCCGCCGGTGTCGGGCTGAACGGACTGCTGGACGACGAGGGCGAGGGGGTAGAGGAAGAAGAGGGCGAGGAGAGCGATGGGGGGCAGGGCCCATACCCACCTCGGCACCTTCAGGGGCGGCTTGCCCTTCTGCGCGCGGGGTGCGGTCAGCGTGGCGCTAGCCATCGGTCACCCCCGCACCCAGCAGCACCCCGTCTTCGGGCGCGAAGTGCAGCGTGACCTCGTCACCGATACCGGGCGGCGTCCGCAGCTCCCGGAGGTCCGCCTTCACCCGCTGCCCGGCGACATCGACGTACAACCGGTGGGTGGCCCCCCGCCATTGGACCTCGGCGACGCTGCCCGTCAGGGCGTTGGGGCCCTCCCCCAGGCCGACCAGATGCGGCCGCACGCACAGCGTGGCCGTGGCGCCGGGCGCCGCGTCCGCCGTGTCGACCTTCAGGTCGGCGCCACCGAACGAGACGGTGCCGGAACCCACCCGCACCGTGAGGAGATTCGCGTTGCCCACGAAGGACGCCGTGAACTCGGTCCGAGGCGCCCGGTAAAGCTCCTGGGGCGTGCCACAGTCCTGAAGGCGCGCCTTGTCCATGACGGCGATGCGATCCGCCAGGGTCAGCGCCTCCACCTGGTCATGGGTGACGTACAGAATGGAGACGTCGGGCAACTCCCGGTGCAGCCGGGCGAGTTCGCCCAGCATCCCCGACCGCAACTGCGCGTCGAGCGCGGAAAGCGGCTCGTCGAGCAGGAGCACCCCCGGCCGGATGGCCAACGCCCGTGCGATGGCGACGCGTTGCTGCTGCCCTCCGGAGAGCTCCCGGGGAAACCGCTTGGCGTACGAGGCCATCCCCGTCATCTCGAGCGCCTCGGCGACCCGCCCCGGGATCTCGGACTTGGCGACCTTCTGCGCCTTCATGCCGAAGGCGACGTTCTCCTCGACCCGCATGTGCGGGAAGAGCGCGTACTGCTGAACCACCATTCCGATGCCCCGCTGATGCGGCGGAAGGCCGGTGACATCGCGCTCCCCGATGAACACCCGCCCGGACGCGGGCCGCACGAACCCGGCGACGGCCCGCAGCGCGGTCGTCTTTCCCGAGCCCGATGGCCCGAGCAGGGCCATGACCTCGCCGGGCTCGACGGTCAGGTCGAGCGAGTCGAGCACGGTGTTCTTGCCGTAGGCGACCGAGACGTTCTCGAAGCGGATACCGCTGTGCACGCGCGTGGGGGTGCTGCCGCTCATCCGTCAACACCCCTGAGTGTCTCCGGGAGTTCGACGACCGATCCAAGGACGTGGGTGGCCCCGGCCCCCCGTAGCGCCTCGGCGTCGTGCGCCCCGGTGAGGACCCCGGCGACCACACCGGCCCCGGCCCGCACCCCGCTCCTCATGTCGTACGCCGTGTCGCCCACGACGGCGACCTGCCGGACGTCGTCCACCGCGCCCGTGCGCAGGAAGGCGCTGAGCACCATGTCCGGGTAGGGCCGCCCGCGGCCGCCCGCGTCGGCGGGGCACAGGGTCAGCTCGACCAGGTCCCGCCAGCCGAGGGCGCCGAGGATGGCGTCCTGGGTGACCCGCGCGAACCCGGTGGACAACACCACGGTCAGACCGGCCGACTTGAGCTCCTCGATGGCTTCCCGCGCGCCGGGGATCGGGGCGATCAGGCCGCCGTCGACCAGCTCCCCGTACGCCTTCTCGAAGGCCACGTTGGCCCGCTGGGCGAGGGCCTCCTCGCCGAACAGATACCGGAAGACGGAGATCTTGGACTCGCCCATGGTGGCGCGTACATACTCCAGCTTCTCGGCGTGGTCGGCCGAGCCGGGCTCGACGCCGAGCTCCCGAGCGGCGGCCGCGAAGGCCTGCTCGACGAGGCCTCCGTCGGCGACGGTGGTCCCCGCCATGTCCAGGACCACGAGGCCGATGCTGCTGCTGCGTGCGGTCATTCCACTCACCATCCCAACTCGTCGGCGGTCTTCTCCGCGATCGCGGGCGAACACGTCATGCCGCGCCCGCCGGGCCCGGTGACCAGCCACACGCCCTCACGGACCTGCTGCCGGTGCACGACGCGGGCCGTGTCGACGCACTGGGCGTACACGCCGGCCCAGCGCCTTTTGATCTTCGGCAACGGGCGGCCCAGGAAGCCCTCGACGACCTCGGTCAGGTGGTCGTAGGGGTCTTCGAGGGTGTCGAAGGCGAAGGGGTGCTCGTACTCGTGGGTGTCGCCGATGGTCAGGCCGCCGTCCTTGCGCTGCACCATCAGGAGCTGCATCTTGTGCTCGGCGGCGGTGGGCGTCTGCGCCTGCCCGGCATTGAGCGCGTCGAGGGCGTCGGACTTGTACGCCGGGTAGTAGCGGAAGCTGTCGGAGTCGGCGACGGAGGTGGTGAGCTCCTCACCGAGGGCTTCCGTCTGCATCATCTGCAGCCGTACGCGCCGCACGGGCAGGTCGGGCCCGGCCAGCTCCCGCACGAGACCGCCGAGCCAGGCGCCGGTGGCGAGCACGACGACATCACCGGTGTGTACGTCACCGTGGTCGTCCCGCACCGCGTTCTCGCCGACGACTTCGCGGACCTCGCGGCCGGGCAGGAAGGTGTAGCGGGGCGAGGCGCGAAGGGCCTCGCGCAGCCGGAGCTGAGCGGTCCGCGGCTCGACGGCCGCGTCCCGCTCGCACCACAGCCCTGCGATGAAGTCGCCCCGCAGCGCCGGGTTGAGGGCACGGGCCTCGTCGGCGTCGAGCAGCTTGTAGCCGCGGGCCGCCGCGTCGGGCCGGGTGAGCGCGGCCTCGGCGACCGCGCGCTCGCGTTCGTTGCGGACGAGGGTGAGGGAACCGTTGGCCCGGAAGCCGAGGCCCTCCACCCGCGCGCCTATCTCCTCCCACAGTTCACGGGCCCGCAGGGCGGTGTCCAGCTCCTCGCCCCCGGCGCGGCCGCTCACCCATATCTGCCCGAAGTTGCGCAGCGAGGCTCCTCGGGCCTCGCTCTCGCGCTCGATCTGTACGACCTCGTGGCCGCGTTCCACTGCGTGCCAGGCGTGCATGGTTCCCACCACGCCGGCTCCTACGACGATGACTCTCACGGCGGCAACGCTCCTGGGGACGAGTGACCCGCCGTGGTCCTGATGGCAACGGGACGGTGAACTGCCACCCAAGGTTGGACTAGACCCGTTATTGTTCCGTTACCATTCTTCCCGATCGCCGCACAGGGAAGGGGAGTTCAGGAGTTCGGGAGTTCGGCAGGAGGTCAACCGCCGCTGTTGCCCAGATGGGTGGAGAAGGAGAACCGGTCGCCGCGGTAGAGGGTGCGGACCCGCTCCAGGGGGTGGCCCGCGGTGTCCCGCGAGACGCGGTGTATCAGCAGCATGGGCAGCGCGGGAGGGGTGCCGATGAGCAGGGCCTCGCGGGGGGTGGCGAGGACGGTCTCGATGCGTTCGTCGGCGTCGCCGAAGGAGATGCCGAGCTGGTCGCGCAGGTAGGCGTAGAAGGAGGAATCGGGCTCGAACTCGCGATCGAGCGCGGGGACGCGGGCGACGGAGACGTACGTACTCTCCAGGCCCACCCGCTCGTCGTCGGCGAGCAGCACGCGCTCCATGTGCCACACGGGCTCTCCCTGCTCGACGCCGATCTCGGCGGCGAGGGCGGCCGGGGCGGGAAACCGATCGAGGGAGATGAGATTCCGCCCGGGGATGCGCCCCTGGCGCCGTACGCCTTCCGTGTAGCTCGCGAGGGCCAGCGGCTGCTCCAGCTTGGGCCCGGCGACGACGGTTCCGCGCCCTTGCCTCCGCAGCCGCCCTTCGAGCAACAGCTCACGCAGCGCCTGCCGCACGGTCTCCCGGGCCACCTCGTACCGCACGGCAAGATCCCGCTCGGTCGGCAGCGTCTGCCCGTCCCCCAACTCCTCAATGAGGTCGGCGATCCTGGCCTTCACCGCGTAGTACTTCGGGATGCGGCCGTGCTCGGGAATACCGGAGCGGATGGGGGCGCCGGGGGCCTGGGCGAGCAGGTGGGCGGGAGGGTGCGGGTGCGGAGGGTGAGGGGGGTGAGGGTGCGGGGGATTCGGGTTGTCCACCGGGGAATGTTCGCAGACCCACGTGAACAGGCAGGTGAACGCGGGGGGCTTCGTGGGTGGCGGCGCTTGATGGCTGGGGGGTGGGGGGCTGCGGGGTTGTGGGGCTGGGCTGTGGCTTTGTGGCGCTGCGGGGCGCGGCGTTGTGGGGCGCGGCGTTGTGGGGCGCGGCGTTGTGGGGCGCGGCGTTGTGGGGCTACGGCTGCGGATCTGCGGCTCTGCGGCTCACAAGCGGCGGGGCCCGGTCACGGGAGCCCAGCCCGCGGCTTCGTACGTGGCGCTGCTCAACGCCTGCGCGCTGCGGCTCGCAGGCGGCGGGTGCCGGCGACGAGGGCCCAGCCCGTGGCGAACAGCGCCGCGGCGACGGCGCTGACACCGAGGAGGGCGCGGGGGCCGGTGGCGGCGAGTTCATCGGCGTACGAGAAGCCGCCGGAGTCGCCGGAGTCGGAGAGCTCACGCCCGCCACTGCTCCCACCGTCGCGCCCTACGCCGGGGCTCGCTCCGGTGTCGGGGCCGACACCGCCGCCGTCCCGGCCCCCGTCGGGGCCCCCGACGTCCTCACCCTCACCCTCCACGGCCTCGGTGCTGATACCGAAGGGGTAGTCCTCGGACTCCCCCACCCAGTCGCCGTCGTCGGCACGGCGCTGGACGACGGCGGCGGAGATGACGGCCCGCTCGGAATGAGCCTCGGAGGTGAAGGAGAGCCGCACCTTGACGGTGAGGGTCCGCCCCGCCTCGACGGTGAAACCGGGGAACTCGTCGTCGAAGACGCCGACGTTCTCGTCCCGGTCGGTCCGCTCGAAGCGGACGGGCCGCCAGTTCGTGCCGTCGTGAAACTCCAACTGGACCTGGCGGGGCCGCAGCTCGCGCTCCTTGTCGACGATGACGACGACGGGGTGGATGTTCTCGCAGCTGCCGCGAGTGGTGTTGCCCAACTCGACGGACCAGGTCCGGAACCCACCCCCGGCTTCGTAGGCGGCGGGCCCACCCTTGATCCGGGTCCCGATGGGAAAGCCGCGGTCACCGCTGGGTTCGGAGCAGGTGGGGGGCTGAGCCGCGTGCGGCCGCTGCACGACCGCGGTTGCTGCCACGGCGTCGCTCGCCGGCAGCGCTCCCGCCGCCCCGATCGCCAGCGCGGCGGCGACAGCGGCGGTGATGCCGGAGGCGAGGGAGCGGCGGAGTCGCATGAGGGACCTTTGCTGAGCTCGGAGCGGGCGGGGCAGGGCACGGAGGCGGGGCTAGGCCCCTATGACACGGCTCATGGCCCGCGACCTTGCCACGTCCGATGCGGTCCTCCGGGGGCGCCACAACTTCGTACCGCCGACTGACCCGCGCAAGTTCCTCCTATCAGCCGACTTTCAGCTGATACGGGTTACGCCGGGCACAACCGGCGCCGACCGCGCCCCCGCGAGGACCACGGGGACCACGGGGACCAGCGAGGACCACGGGGACCACGGGGACCAGCGAGGCCTGCCCCCGGCCCCTCCGAAGCACCGCCGCGCAACACCACGCCCCGTAAGGGGCGCGGGGAACTGCGCGACCGGCCCCCACAAACCCGCAGCGAAGGGCCGGACCGCAGGACACCCCGCCCACCCCCCCCCGGCGCGTCAGCCCCTATAAGGGGCGCGGGGAACTGCGCGACCAGCCCCCACAAACCCGCACCGCCAAACCAAGCCAACAGCCCCGCCCCCCCCCCCCCCAACGCCGAAACGCCCCAACGCCCCCGGCAGACCACCACACACGCCCAGCGCAGCGCCCAGCGCAGCGCCCAGCGCAGCGCCCGCGCAGCGACTACCCCCGGCCCACCGAAAACGCCACATCCGCCCGCCCGAACAACGGCGCAAGGAGCAGTTGCGCGGCGCCCTCCGCGACGGCCCGCTCACCCCCGGCCGCGACGGCGACCGGAACCTCCGAGTTCCCGCCGCCCCGCCGGGTACGGGCGGTGACGACGGAGCTCACCCCTCGTACGAAGCGCTCCTCGTCCGCCAAAACCGCCCGGCCACCGAGCAGCACGAGGTCGATGTCGAGCAGGCTGACCAGATTCCCCGCCCCCGCCCCGAGCACCCGCGCCGCCTCGTCCAGATCACCCCGTGCGACCGCCGCGAGGCACAGCGCCTCGATGCAGCCGCGGGCACCGCACTCGCACTGCGGGCCGTCCAGCTGGATCACCTGGTGGCCGAACTCGCCCGCCCCGGTCCGCGCCCCGCGGTAAAGCCCCCCGCCGAGCACGAGGCCCGCGCCCAGACCCGTCCCGAGGTGCAGATACGCGAAGGACTCCGCCACCCCGCCCAGCGCGAGGCCCAGCGCCGCGGCGTTCGTGTCCTTGTCCACCACCACCGGCAGCCCGAGCCGCCCACCGAACGCGTCCCGCAGCGCGAAACCGTCCCACGCGGGAAAGCCGGTCACGCGGTGCAACACCCCGGAGGCGTGGTCGAGCGGGCCGGGCAGTGCGATGCCGACGCCGAGCAGTCCAGGTGCGGGCGGCCCTGGCGAAGCCGCCCCGCTCAACGCCAGACCCCGCACCACCTCCACCGCCACGTCCACCACCGCCTCCGCACCCGCGGCGAAATCCAGCGGCGCCCGGCGTTCCGCGACCACGTGGCCCATCAGGTCCACCAGGACTGCCGTCAGCTCGTCGCGGTCCAGGTGGAGGCCGATCGCGTGGCCCGCCTCCGGGACCAGGCGAAGCAGCGTCCGCGGCTTGCCCCCCGTGGACGCCCGCCGGCCCGCCTCCGCCGCAAGCCCCTCCGTACGCAGCCGCGCGGTGATCTTGCTGACGGCCTGCGGCGTGAGCCCCGTACGCTCGGCCAGTTCGAGGCGGCTTATCCCGCCGCCCCCCGCCGTGCGCAGCAGGTCGAGCACGAGGGCGGCGTTGTGCCCGCGCAGCGCCGGCAGGTTCACCCCGGCGCCCGTCCTGCCACCGTTGCCACCACTGCCGCCACTGCCGCCACTGCCGCCACTGCCACCGCTTCCCGTATCCGGCCTCGCCGCATCAGTGCTGTTCACACCCCCATTGTCGCCCGCGCTTGCGCTTTGGCAACACCGTTGCTTAAGTGGAACGCATGACTGGTATGACAGGTATGACTGGTACAGGCTCGGCTGGCTCAGGCTCAGGCTCAGGCTCCGACACCCCTCTACGCGTCGCCCTCATCGGATACGGCCTCGCCGGCTCCGTCTTCCACGCCCCGCTGATCGCCGCCACCGAGGGCCTCGTCCTCGACACGGTCGTCACGTCGAACCCCGAGCGGCAGGCCCAGGCCCGCGCCGAGTTCGGCGACGGGCTGAGCTTCGCCGCGTCGGCCGACGACCTCTGGTCCCGCGCGGACGAGCTCGACCTGGTGGTGATCGCGTCCCCGAACAAGACGCACGTCGCGCTCGCGACCGCCGCCCTCAAGGCGGGCCTCCCGGTCGTCGTGGACAAGCCGATCGCGGGCACGGCCGCCGAGGCCCGCGAGCTCGCGGCACTCGCCGACGACCGCGGCCTGCTCCTCTCCGTCTTCCAGAACCGCCGCTGGGACAACGACTTCCGTACGCTCCAGAAGCTCATCGCCGACGGCGAGCTCGGCGACATCTACCGCTTCGAGTCCCGCTTCGAGCGCTGGCGCCCGCAGCCCAAGGGCGGCTGGCGCGAGTCCGGGGACCCGGAAGAGATCGGCGGCCTGCTGTACGACCTCGGGTCCCACGTCGTCGACCAGGCACTCGTACTCTTCGGCCCCGCCCGTTCCGTGTACGCCGAGTCCGACGTCCGCCGTCCCGGCGCCGAGGCCGACGACGACACGTTCATCGCGATCACGCACGAGAACGGCGTCCGCTCCCACCTGTACGTGAGCGCCACCACCGCCCAACTCGGCCCGCGCTTCCGCGCGTTGGGCTCGTCGGCGGGCTATGTGAAGTACGGCCTCGACCCGCAGGAAGCCGCCCTGCGCGACGGCAAGCGGCCCACGGGCGAGGGAAGTTGGGGCGAGGAGCCCGAGTCCATGTGGGGCCGGGTCGGCTCCGGCGAGTCCCCGCTGACCGGCGGCGGCACCCCGGTCAGCACACTGCCGGGCGACTACCCCGCCTACTACGCGGCCGTGGCCGCGGCACTCCGGGGCACGCGCGACAACCCGGTCTCCGCGCACGAGGCCGCATCGGCCCTCGACGTCCTCGAGGCCGCACGCCGCTCGGCCCGCGACGGTGTGACGGTGGTCGTATGACGACGCCCGCCACACCGCCCCCCGCCGGACAGACGCCCGCCACACCGAAGCCCGCCGCCTCGCCGACGGCACCCACGGTGGAAGAACTGGAGACCCAGGAACTCCGCCTGGTCCTGCCCCACTTCACGTACGAGGACGCCTGGGCGCTCGGCACGCTCCTGGTCGACCTGGCCCGCGAACGCCAGGCCCCGGTGGCCATCGACATCACCCGGGGCGGCCAGCAGCTCTTCCACGCGGCGCTGCCGGGATCGACCCCGGACAACGACGCCTGGATCGCCCGCAAGCGCCGCGTCGTCGAGCGCTACGGCTGCTCGTCGTTCCTGGTGGGCACGCGCTTCCGCGCCAAGGGGACGACGTTCGAGGAGTCGTCCCGACTGGACCCGGACGTGTACGCGGCGCACGGCGGCGCGTTCCCGATCGCGGTGCGGGGCGCGGGCGTCATCGGCACGGTGGTGGTCTCGGGCCTCCCGCAGGCGGCGGACCACGCACTGGTGGTGGAGGCACTGGAACGCTTCGCGCCCCGCTAGGGGCGCGGGGAACTGCGCGCTCGGCCGCGACGCACCCGCAGACGGCGCACGACGACGAAACCCCTCCGTCAGCACCGTCTGCGGGGCACTAAGCAGCCCATAGTCACGGCAAGTTACGCCCGCAGCACCCCGCTCAAGGCGCCTACGCCTGCTTGAGCTCCTGCCGCTGCCGCCCAAGCCCCGCGATCTCCAGCTCCACCACATCACCGGCCCGCAGATACGGCTTCGGCTCGGGCTGCCCCATGGCCACCCCCGCCGGCGTACCGGTGTTGATGACGTCACCCGGGTACAGGGTCATGAACTGGCTTACGTAGCGCACCACTTCGGCCACCGGGAAGATCTGCTGAGCCGTGGTCCCGTCCTGCTTCAGCTCGCCGTTGACCCAGAGCTTCAGGGACAGCGCCTGCGGGTCGGCGACCTCGTCCGCCGTCACCAGCCACGGACCCAGCGGGTTGAACGTCTCGCAGTTCTTGCCCTTGTCCCAGGTGCCACCGCGCTCGATCTGGAACTCGCGCTCCGAGACGTCGTGCGACACCGCGTATCCGGCGACGTGCGCGAGCGCCTGCTCGTGCGACTCCAGGTAGCGCGCGGTGCTCCCGATGACGATCGCGAGCTCGACCTCCCAGTCGGTCTTCTCCGACTTGCGCGGCACCAGGACCGTGTCGTGCGGGCCGACCACCGTGTCCGCCGCCTTGAAGAAGATGACGGGCTCGGCGGGCGTCGCCGCCCCGGTCTCCTGCGCGTGGTCGTGGTAGTTGAGCCCGATACACACGACCTTGCCGATCCGTCCCACCGGCGGCCCGACCCGCAGCCCCGCCGCGTCGAGCACGGGCAGCTCGCCCGCCTCGGCGGCGGACCGGATCCGGTCGAGGGCCGCCGTGTCGGCGAGCAGCGCCCCGTCGATGTCCGTGACGGTCCCTGAGAGGTCCCGCAGCGTGCCTTCGGCATCGAGCAGCGCCGGGCGCTCGGCCCCCGCCGTACCGACTCGCAGCAGCTTCATGGTCAATCTCCCTTTGGTCGAGCGCGCCCACTCACCTCCGGCGATCGCGTGGCCCGGATTGGGGCCTCCCCTGCTCGAACGGAGTTGAGAGCTTGGGGAAGGGTTGCGGCCATCGGAGGTTGGAAGATCCTCCAAGGTCGGTGTCCATCCCGCAAGACCCTGTTCACAGACCGGACCGTTACCCACCGGTAGCCACGCGGTCGAGCTGCGCCTGGCGCGCCGTTCGCTCCGGTCAGGCGGCGGTGGCCAACGCCCCGCTCGCCCCGTACGGCATGTCGCGATAGAGCACGGCGCGCTCGACGGCGCTCCAGGTCGTACTGGTGACCACGTACAGCGCGGCGGCGAGCGGCACGAAGGCGACGGTGAACAGCGTCATGTACGACATGAACGGCATGACCTTGGTGATCGCACCCATGCCCGGCACCTGCTGCCCCGCGTCTCCGGCCGGCGTGGCCCCGGCCGACGCGGCCGACGCGGCCATCTGCACCTTCGTACGCCGGAAGTTGAAGGTCGCGACGGCGGCGACGATCGCGAAGAGCGCGAGGTAGACGAGCCCCTGCGCTCCGAAGAGCCCACCCTCACCGAGCGCGTCGGCCCACCGCCCGCCGAGCGGCGCGTCGAACAGCTTGTGGCCGAGCAGCGCGTTGGCCTCCCCGCCGATGCTGGAGTTGGAGAACAGGTGGTAGAGCAGGAAGAACGCCGGAAGCTGGAACAGGCTGGGCAGGCACCCGGAGAGCGGCGAGACCTTCTCCGCCGCGTGCAGCTCAAGGACCGCCTTCTGCAACTTCTCGGGGTTCTTGGCGTGCTTCTTGCGCAGCTCGGCGATCTGCGGCGAGAGCTTGGCACGCGCCTTCTGACCGCGGGCCGAGGCCCGCGACAAGGGGTGGACGAGGAGTCGTACGCACGCGGTGAACAGGACGATGGCGGCGGCCATCGCGGAAGCGTGGAAGAGCGGTTCGAGCAGGTCGGCGAGGGAACCGACCAGATCAGCGAACAGGGACATGAAACTGGACAGGAAGCCGGACATGGAGAAGCCCTCCGGGGGTCTCGTCGTGCCGAGGAAAAGGGGCGGTGCTCTTTTCGGCGTGACGGCCCACGAAGGGGGCTTCGGGTGTGCGGTGCTCCCTACGCGGCCGTCATGACGGGACGGCCCGGCGCTCGGGGCCGCCTGCGCCCGGCGGCGTCGGGATCGCGCTGCGGCAGGAAGGCCGTGCGCTTCTCGCGGTCGCGCATGGCTGTACGCACCCGGGTGCGGGGCACAGCGGGAGCGCAGCGCGCGGCGATGAGGGAGCAGACGGCGAGCGCGGAGCCCGCGGCGGCGGTCGCGGCGAGCGCGACGGCAGCGGTGAGGCTGCTCGCGTCGAGGAGGACGACCTCGACGAGGAGGAAGAGGAGGAGCCCGGTGGGCCGGAGGGCGGCTTTCCAGCTGCGGATGAGGTTCGTGGCGTCCTGCATCGCTCTCGCCCCCTCTCCTTGATCCTCAAGATCCCTCGTTACTAGGTATTGCCCGTTATACAGGATCGGCGTTGGAGGCCGGAAGGAGAGCCCGGAGGCTTCCGCGGTTCCGGGGCTTCGCGGCTTCGCGGCTCCGGTGCTCCGGTGCTCCGGTGCTCCGGTGCTCCGGTGCTCCGGGGAGCCCCCTAGCGCGGCCGCATGGACTGCAGCTTCCCCCACACGATGAGCCGGTACTTGGAGGTGTACTCGGGGGTGCAGGTGGTGAGGGTGATGTAGTACCCGGGAGAGCGGTAGCCGTGGCCCGACTTCACGTCACTGCGGGGCACGGGCCGGATGACGCCGCTGTCACGGGCGGAGGTCTGGCCCAAGGTCTTGTCCACGACGTACGTGTAGACGGCCCGCTCGGTCTCGACGACGAGCTCGTCCCCGTCCCCCAGCCGATTGATGCGACGGAAGGGCTCACCGTGGGTATTACGGTGCCCGGCGAGCGCGAAGTTCCCCCCTTGGCCGGGCTGGGCGGTGCGCGGATAGTGCCCGACGTACCCGTTGTTCAGCACACCGCTCTTGCTGACGCCCTCGGCGACGGGCACGCGTATCCCGATGCGGGGAATGCGGAGGACGGCGTAGGCCTGGTCCCAGTCGGGGGTGGGAGCGGCCCCTCCAGCACCCGCGCCGGCGGCCCGCGAGCGGGCCCCGCCCCCGGCGCCCGACGCGGCACCGGAGTCGGAACCGGAAGCCGAAGAGGAGGAAGAAGAGGAGGAGGAAGGGGAGGAAGAGGAGGAAGAGGAACTCGGACTGCTCCCCCACTCCCGCTCAAGGGCCTGGACCTGACGCTCGGCGCCTTCGCGGGCCTGGCGGTTGGTCCACCACAGCTGGTGGGCGACGAGGAGCAGCAGCACAAGCCCGCAGGTGACAGCAGCTTCGGCACACCCCCACACCCCCCGCAGGACGGCACCCCGGCCCTTCCTCCGCCCCTGCACCACCACAGGAACCCGCTCCCGCAAGGCCACCACCCCTCTCCCGGCCGCCCGCACGATAGAGCCAGGTCCGCCAAGTAGCCATGCATCCGCCATCCGGATCCGCACGGCAACCCTCCTGCAACGCCCCCACTCGGCAGTACGGTGTCCCGTATGCGCCCCGACACGCCTGCCGACCACATCGCCGAAGCCGAGCGCCTGGAGCGGACTGCCGGCTTGTACCCCGAGGACACCGAGCACCTGCTCGTCCAGGCCGCGGCCCACCTGGAGCTGGCGGGCGAGCGCGACCGCGCGACCACGCTCTACGACCGCCTGCTGGCCCCCGACGCCCCCCGCCCGGCGTCGGCGCCCACCCTCATCCGAGCCCTGAAGGCCTCGAACCTCTGGGAGTACGGCCACGAGGCGGAGGCAAGGGCAATCATCGACGGAGTCCGTGCGGCGGCCCCCCGCGACCCGGCACCGTGGGTGATCGTGGCGGAGTCGCTGGAGGCCCACGACGAGCTGACGCAAGCGCAGGAAACGTTCACCCAGGCCCTGGAACTCCTCCTGCCGCCCGGCGGCTCCGCGGGCGCCCCGTCCTACGACCAACGCCCGCTGCTGTTCGGCCGCCACCGGGTGCGCCGCTTGCTGGGCGCGGAGCACGACGCATGGGACGCCCTGGCGGACGAGGTCTCGTCGTCCCCCGTCCCCCTGGACGAACTGCACGACCCGAAGCGAATCTGGTCCCTGGGCTCGGACAACCCAGCGGAACTACGAGCGGAAATCTCCCGGATCCAGGCGGAGTTGGGCTCGTACAGAGAGGCGCTCTCCCGCCCGTTCCCGGTAGCGGTCCTGCACTGGCCGGCAACGGAACTGACGGAACTCCTGACGGCGTACCCGAGCCTGGAATCGGAATACCCGTCCCACGAGGCCCACTTGGCAACGATAGAGGAATCCCTAAGGGAACTCGCGACGTCCGGCACCCCAAACCTGGGCATCGTGACGGGCACGGTCCCGTCCTACGAGGCTTTCGCAGCCTCAGAGGGCACAGACCCGACGGACGTCTCCTTGCTACCGCAGTACGCCACGACGCTGGCGGCACGGGGGCGCGCTGCGGGGTGGCCGCCGGAGGCGGGGGCGGGGTGTTGGTGTGGGTCGGGGCGGGGTTATGGGGAATGCCACGGGGCGCCGCAAAGCTAGAGCGTCAGGTCGGTCGTAAGTAGGGCACTGGGAGCGGACGCGCTAGCCCCCTTCCAGGCTCCAGGTGGCCTGATCGCAATCATGAGTGACCGACCCGTCTACAGCCTCTGGAAGGTACGCCATTACTGTCTCTGGCCTGATAGTCACCGACTACCCGCATCAAAAGGACATGCTGGAGCGCTTGGAGGTCGAGCGCTCGGTTCGAAACCGCCACCGCAACCTTCTGGTCGCTGCGACTGGAACAGGCAAGACCGTGATGGCAGCCCTCGACTACAAGCATCTGCGCAACAAGGCAGGGAGCGACTTACGTCTCCTTTTTGTCGCGCATCGCAAGGAGATTCTGGACCAGTCTCTGCGCACATATCGAGGCGTGCTGGACGACGCGGACTTCGGTGAGCTCCTGTACAGCGGTGAGATTCCGCAAGATTGGACGCATGTATTCGCAAGTGTCCAGTCTCTCAACGCAAAGGCGCTAGAGAGGCTTGCCCGTGATCACTTCGATGTCATCGTCATCGATGAATTCCACCACGGCACTTCTCCCACATATCGAAAGATCATTGATCACTTCAGACCTGGCGAGCTACTCGGCCTGACTGCGACGCCCGAGCGCATGGACGGCAAGAACATTCAGGATGAGTTCTTTGACGGCCACATCTCTGCCGAGATGCGACTATGGGAGGCCCTGGAGAACGATTTGCTCAGCCCCTTCCATTACTTCGGTATCAGCGACGAGACGGATCTCAGGTCCGTGGAGTGGAAGCGCGGCGGTTACGACTCGGCTTCTCTTAGCAACGTCCTCACGGGGAGCGAAATACGCGCACGCCTCGTTGTGAAGTCCGTACGTGAGCGGGTCGCAGCCCCGAGCAAGATGCGCGCCCTTGGCTTCTGTGTCTCCGTCCACCATGCACACTTGATGGCCCGCCAGTTCTGTAAGTACGGGATTAGATCCGTGGCCCTCTCCGGCGAGACTTCAACGGACGTCCGGGAGCAAGCACTCACCGACCTCAAGGCTGGCAAGCTTCAGGCCATCTTCTCTGTCGACCTTTTCAACGAGGGCCTCGATGTCCCCGATGTCGATACGCTGCTTCTACTTCGCCCCACTGCGAGCGCCACACTCTTCCTCCAGCAGCTCGGTCGCGGTCTGCGCCGTACGGAGAACAAGGAATTCCTCACAGTTCTCGACTTCATCGGACAGCACCGTAAAGAGTTCCGTTTCGAGAACCAATTCCGAGCTCTGACGAATCTCACCAGGAAGCGTCTGCTCGACAACCTGAACAACGACTTCCCCCTGCTGCCTGCAAGCTGCCAGATCATCCTGGAAGCCAAGGCCAAGCAGACCATTATCGCGAACATCAAGGAACAGCTCAACGTCAACGTATCCGCGCTTGCCCGCGAGGTATCCGCGTATGCCGAGACCCGCCTAGCAACTTATCTAGAGGAGAGCGGGCGCGAACTGAAGGAGGTCTACCGTGGAGGCAATGGCAATTCATGGACGAACCTGCTGCGTCGCACCAGCCTGCTCACGGGCCCAGCCCCCGCAGGAGAGTCGGGACTACTCAAGCGCATCCCTTCCTTCCTCCACGTAGATGACCGGGAGCGCATCGAGGCTTACCAGCAACTCCTGGCCGACAACGCACCTCCATATGAGACCTTGACTCCGGTAGAGCAGGGCTATGCCCGCATGCTGTTCTTCAACATTTGGGACAAGGCGGGTGGTTACTCGACCTACCAGGAGGGGCTGAGTTCACTGCGCGGGCAAGGTGCGTTCCGCCATGAACTCCACCAGGTGCTCGACCACTGCCTAGCCACTGCAGATCATTTCCCTCTTCCCCTTGAAGGGGCACACTGCGATGTCCCGCTGAAGATCCACAGCTCCTATAACCGTTCCGAAGTCCTCGCCGCCCTCGGCGTGGCCCGGTTCGGCGGACAGATGCCAGGATCTTTTGCCCAAGGCGTAGTAGACGCGAAGTCGCTCGATACCGACGCCTTGCTCATCACGCTGGAGAAAGACGAGAAGGATTTCTCACCCACTATCCGATACAAGGACTACGCTCTGAGTCCCTCTATTTTCCATTGGGAGTCGCAGAGCACTACCGACGAAGACTCCGCAACAGGACGCCGATACCGCGAGCATGTGAGTCGCGGCAGCCACATCCTGCTCTTCGTTCGCCGATACAAGAACACAGACATCGGCGGCGCCGAGCCCTGGATGCTCCTGGGTCCCGCCCGCTATGTCTCCCACCAGGGCAGCAAGCCCATGGCAGTGAAGTGGGAGCTTGAGCAGGAGATGCCGGCCGACGTATGGACGTACTCGGCAGCTACCTGCAACTGAGCGGGCAGGGTGCGAACTTAGGGTCAAGTCTCTGCTCCAGACTCCGCCTCGACGTGCATCTGCGCCCGGTCCAACACCTCCTCAGGATCACAGCCGCGGGCCCGAAGCCAGTGAAGGAGGTCGGTGATCAGATCGATCGCCACCTCCTCCGCTACTGCTACGGCAAGACGCCCCGAGCCTGACACCCACCCCGGGCGTACGCCGCCGTAGAGCAGTAGGTGCTCTTCAGCCCGCATGACTCGCGGACCTCTGGCATCTCCGAGGGGCGCATCAAGATCTGTCGCCAACTCACACCACACCACCTTCGAGTCACCACAGAGCACCACGCCCCAGCGGTGATCGGAGACTGCATCGACGAGGGTCATCCCTCGCCCCGCCTCAGCATCAGATGCTGCGTCGATGAGCGTCGGAAGTGCTCGCGGATCCGGATCACGAACCTCGAGACGGAGATACGCATCTCTCATGACCACCGTGAGAGTGGCTGCCGTGCCGACGCCCACGTGGCGGATGACGTTTGATGCCAGTTCCGCGACGCAGGTCTGCGCTGGCTCGATCAGCTCCTGCAAGCCCCACAAGGGCAGCCGAAGCCTCAACGCACGCCGCAGTCCCGAAATTTCGCTGGGTTCAGCCAGGAAAGGTTGCACCCAAGGGCCCCGCCGGACACATTCGCTCGCGTAGATCATGGCCACCTACCTCCGTGCATCGCACCTCGCTGCGCTGCGTGACTGTCGATCACTCCTAGTGAGAGAGTCGCAGCGGGTTTCCCGTCATGCAACATGCACGGCGAGATTCCCCCTAAGGGGTGATTGGCCTTCCGCGCCGCTTCCGGTGAGATGGAAACTCCGCTACAGCAGGAGGAGTTGACATGGCCGGTTCCCCGACCGCTCGCCGTCGTCGATTGGCGATCGAGCTCAAGAAACTCCGCGAGGAGAACGGCTTCACCTGCAACCAGGTGGGCAATGAGCTTGACTGGAGCAGCTCCAAGGTCAACCGGATGGAGACTGGGCAAGGGCGCGTCCAACCATCCGACGTGGCTGCGCTGTGCCGCTTCTACGAAACCTCGGACGAGCTGCGCGATCTACTCAAGTCCTTGGCCAAAGAGTCGAAGACGAAGGGCTGGTGGCACGCGCACGGCGATGCCGTCCCCTCATGGTTCTCCGTGTACGTCGGCCTAGAGCAAGCCGCCTCCAGCTTGCGCAGCTACCAGGGCGAGTTCATCCCGGGCCTGCTCCAGACGCCCGGCTACGCCTTCGAACAATGCCGTGCCTGGGTCGACCACACTGCTGAAGGGATCCAGCGCATGGTCGACGTGCGGATGCGGCGACAAGATCTACTGGCAGGGGATGGCGCGCCTGACCTGTGGGCAGTTGTGCACCAGAGCACGCTGATGCACGTCGTTGGGAATCGACAGGTGATGTCCGCACAGCTCGAACGTATGCTGGAAATGGCGAAGTTGAGGAACGTGACGGTCCAAGTCTTGCCGTTCGATGCAGGCGCGTACCCCACAACCGGGCCGTTCACGATCCTTGGCTTCCCCGAGCAAGAGGACCCGGACGTGGTGTACCGGGAAGGGCTGACAGATTCCGTCTACCTCGAGCACCCCGCGGATGTGGACCTCTACGCGAAGGCATTCGACCACCTCAGGGCGCTTGCCTTGAGTCCACAGCGATCGACCTTGCTGATCAAAAAAGTTCTGGAGGAGCACTCCCGATGACGCTGGCCCTAAGTGTCCCGTGGCGCAGGAGCAGTTACAGCAACGGCATGGGGGGAGAGTGCGTTGAGGTCGCCGCGCGCCCTGCCGTCATTGCCGTGAGGGATTCCAAAGCCCCATCTGGGCCCCACATAACGATGGGCGCTCGCCCCTGGGCAGCCTTCCTGGACGCGGTGCACTCAGGGAACCTGAGTTAACTGGCTGGCTGGTGCGGGTCGCGGATGATCGCCCCCGCTCGGTCGAGGAACGCCGAGTGCGCATGCGTCATTTCGCGGTTGGCTCGATCCCAGTGAGCCCACGCCTGACTCTGGCTTCCAGTAGATGAAGCACCCACTCCTTGCGCCATTCTGAGCGCCTGGGTCGCCTCAAGGGTGCTCACCGTCAGTTCATGCGCCAGGCGAATCACCTCTTCGGGCCCCCACAGGGCGAGTTGCCTGGAACGCGACTGCATGGCCAGGGCTCTCTCAGCAAGCTCGTCTCGTGCTTCATCTGAAAGCCTCCCGCCCGCACGTATCCCGGGGGCCGCTCTTGCCAACGTGTCTTCGACTGCCGCTTGGGCGTCAAGCAGCTGCCCGTACGCCTGCTGTCGCTGGCTGCGCACCCACTGAAAGTGTTCGGCAGCAACCTGACCCTCCACCTGAAGGCGCGCTGCCTCTACTGCCTTGAATCCACCGATCTTTGCCCCACGCACAGCCCAGACTCCCCCAGCGAAGGCACCTGCAACAGCCCCCACAAGCCCTATACCGCCGGCCAGTACAGCAGCTATTCCCTGATCCATGCCCTCATCGACCTCTCGCCGCCAGACGTACCAAAGTGGAACACTGGGCCGCGAATTGACCTACATGTGTCCTCTTGGGACTCGCAGACTAGCCTCTACGCCATGACGACATCCGAGCCCGCCATCAAGCCCGGAGATGTCCGCACTCGAGCGGAAATCCGTCCAGTGTTAGGGGGAAGCCCGCAAGGCGGCATATGTCCGTCGGAGTCAAAGAAGACCGTCGTTCTCTTCTCAGACATCAACGCTGGTGAGCAGTACGGGTACCGCGACGGTTGGCTCGCCGAGGAAGACGACCTAGGCCCCATCTTCACGTACACGGGAGCGGGCACTCACGGGGATCAGACTTTTGGCGGCTTGTACGGCAAGGGCAACTCCGCTGTTCTCCAGCACACCGAGCACGGACGCACCCTTCACCTGTTCATAGCCGAGGGGAAGTCTCAAGGATCTGCTGCTCGCACGCACCGCTACGTCGGCCCCTTCAAAGTCGATGAGCGCGAGCCCTACTACTTGCGGCAGGCTCTCGGTGACGGTGAGGCAGCCCGAAGCGTCATCGTCTTTCGCTTGCGCCCCACTGACGAGGTGTATCGGTCCGACGCACATGTGCTTCCCCGAGCAAGACAGACAAAGCCCATCTTCGTACGGGCCAGGGAAGCAACGCGCCTAGCGAGGGCGCAGCGGAGGCAACGGAGACAGCAACGCAGCCTTACGCCCGAGGCCATGGTGGCGCAGCGCGGTGAGGAATTGCGCGAGAGCTACGAGGACAGACTGAGCGAAGCTGGCCACTCGGTCGGCCACCTGCAAGTAGAAATCAAGGACAAAACCGCCACTCTTCTCTCTGACCTCTACGACGAGAGCGACAACACCCTCTACGAGACAGCCGGTAGCACCTCTCGTGAAGCCATCCGGACTGCTCTGGCTCAACTCTTGGACATCAGTCGATATCTACGTTCGATGGAGCACAGCCAGCCACTCCGGCTCATGGTGCTGTCTCCTGAGTTGCCCGACACAGACATACGCGAGCTCCTCGAGGAGCATGACGTCGGGGTTATCTACCGGAACGAGACGGGAGGTTTCTCAGAGTTTCGGGGTGCGCCACGTCCTCCTGCGACCACTGGCAGAGTGACTGTCCCATGTCTCGAATGCCCAACCTTCAGTCGCTAGCGATCGCTGGAGCCCGTCCCTGCCGATCTCGTAGACCTTTTCGCTGGCTCCGGCGGGTTGGACATGGCCGCGACAGTCCTGGGCATCCCTAGACCCGCTGTTACGGTCCGACGGATCTACCCGAAGCGAAGGTCCTCACCGAGGGCCGACTGGTCCCCGCAGGCTCACGACACAGTCGCTGCCTGTGTCCCACACTGACATCATGCCGAGCCCACGTCCGCTCCCCTCATCCCCCACCGTTGTTTGAAACAGAAAGAGGGCCCGCTCCAGGCGGGCCCTCTTTCTTGGTTCTGCTTGGTGTTGCTGGAGGACTAGTCCTCGTGGTGGCCCGCGCCGTGGCCCGTGGCCTTGGTGATGCCTGCCATGCCGCCGACGTTCTCGTAGGTGAAGCCGGCCATCCAGCCGTTGTCGTCGCTGCTTTCGCCGTGGCCCGCGGCCCCGGTGATACCGGCGGGGCCGCCGACGTTCTCGTAGGCGAAGCCGGCACGCCAGCCCTGGTCGTCGTCGGCGAGGGCGGTGCCGCTGGCGCCCAGTACGGCGCCGGCGGTGAGGGCGGTGACGGCCAAGGCGGTACGAATACGCATGGGGTCCCTTTCAGGTACGGGGTCATGGGGTGGGGGATGTGTGCGGGGTTTTCCCTATTTCCTGATCGCACAGACCTGCCCCTCCGCAATTCACCCGGACAGTCGCCCGACCAGGCGCACCCTCACCCGGACAGGCCCGCGACCGGGCGGACCCTCACCCGGACAGGCGCGCGACCGGGCCGACCCTCACCCGGACAGGCGCCCGACCGCGCAGGTCCAGACAGGCGCCCCCGCGGACCCTGCGGAACCTGCCCCTTATCCGACCCTCTCTTCCCAGTCGATCCTGTGGTCGAACTGCCAGGTGCCCCATACCGCTCCCCCGGCCCCGCCCACCTTCGTCGCCACCGGCAGCAGTGCGTCCCGCAGGGCTCGGCTCACCGGGCCCGCCGGTTTTGGGGTGGCCGTGCGGGCTGCTGCTGACGTGGCCGTCGGGGTTGCCGTCGTGTGTTTCAGGATGCGGTCCACCCTGGGGCGGCGCAGGGACTCGTACGCCTTGAACGCCTTGCCCGGGGGCAAGTCCCGTAGGCAGCGGGCCAGTTCCACCGCGCTCTCCGACGCCAGCGACGCTCCCTGGCCCGACGTCGGCGGCGTCGCGTGCGCCGCGTCGCCGATCAGGGTCATGCGGCCTCGGCTCCACGTCTGGATCGGAGGCATCGTTTCTGTGGGGCCCGTGATCAGCAAGTCCTCCGCGGGCGTGTCCCGCACCAGGTCCGGCGCCGGAGTGCGGTCGCTCGCGAACGCCTCTCCCAGGCGCTTCAGCCACTCCCCCGCGCCCACCGCCTGCGCCTCCGCCGACGTCATCGGCTCGCGGTGCGGCAGGTTCGCGAACCAGGCCGCCGAGCCGTCGTCGAAGATCTGGTAGGCGAAGTACGCCCGCTTGCCGTAACACATGTACAACACCCCCGAAGTTGACGGGAGTTCCGTGCTCGGGACGCGTGCCGTGAAGGTCAGCGTTCCCGCGTAGTGCGGCTTCGGTGTCGTCGGGTCGATCAGTTTGCGCACCGTCGAGCGCAAGCCGTCCGCGCCGATCAGGATGTCCGCCCTCGCCAATGATCCGTCCGAGAGACGGGCCGTCACCCCGGCACCGGTGTCGGTCGCGTCCAGCAGGCGCTTGCCCCGGTGGACGGGGATCTCGCGGCGTGCCGTCTCCCTCGCGATCGCCTCGTACAGTTCCGTTCGCCAGACGAAGCGCGTGGCGGGGAGTTCCTCGGGCGGGGACAGCTGGGCCAGGTGTCTGCCCGTCCAGCTGCGCAGGCCCAGGGCGGTCACCGGCGTGCCGATCGCGCGCACCGTCTGCGCCGCGTCGATCGCCTCCAGCGCCTGCTGGCCGTTCGGCGCGATCGTCATCCCGCCGCCCCGGCCGGAGCCCCGGCCCTTGGGCACGGCGTCGTCGTACGCCTCGTACACACTCGCCTCGATGCCCGCCTTGTGCAGTGCCATCGCCGCCACCAGGCCTGCGATACCACCCCCGATGACCAGGGCGGTTCGGGTGCTGGAAGCAGGAGTTCGCGCGGTCATCTCTACTATCGGTCCCTCGTCGGTGCGCCTTCTATCGCGCCGCTCGGCCGCAGCGCGCACCCTCACCAACCTACGCGGGGCAGGCCCCCTCGCCGCAAGGCTTTCCTGGCGCGTTAGCCTCGGGCCTCGGATGCATTGAGGACGTATCGGCTCGAAGCGTGGCCGGAAGCGTCGGCCGAAAGCTGGGAAAGCGAGGCAGGCATGGCAGGCATGGCAGGCATGGCGAAGGTACCCGGAGCTGCAGTGGCCGCCGGTGGGCTCGTCGGGGGGTACGCCGTCGCGCGCTGGACCAAGAAGCGGCCCCTCGGTGGTGTCGTCCTCGCCGCCGCGGGGGCCGCTGCTGCGCAGCGGTGGCGGCAGAGCGCGGGCTCGAAGACCGCTGCCGCGCTCAGCGTCACGTACGTCGCCGCCTTCGCCGGGTCCCACCCCCTCGCCAAGAAGGTCGGGGCCTGGCCCGCCGTCTTCGGGGTCGCGGGGGGCGTGGGGCTCGCTTCGTGGGTTCTTGCCGACCGGAGGGGCCATCGGGCGTCCGCCGGTGCCGTTTGACGCCGGGGCGTCGGACTCCGTTGCGGCTGTGCTGTACGACCCCGGCGCTTCCGGACGCCAACGCTAACGACTGGCTTCCTCGCTAGCCCTGAACAAGCGCGCGAAGCCTGCCACCGCCAGCACCCCCGCCCCCATCACCAGCACGAAGAACCCCCACGCCAGCGGCCACACCGCCGCGTCCGGTGCCGGGTGGCTGTTGAAGGAGACGTACATCAGCGTCGCCGGCGGTCCCGCCACCAGGAGCAGTGCCCAGCCGAGGCGGTCGCGGTAGCCGAAGTAGGCAGCCAGGGACAGCATCGCGACCGTCAGGGCGGCGATGCCGAGCGCCGTCACCGGGGACGTCTCGTTGATCGCGCCCGGCGTTTCGGGGCGGTTGCGCAGGTCCCAGGGCAGGCAGAGGAGGTACGCCCCCACCGCGAGGCCCGCGCCCAGCGCGCGTGTCGTCCAGCGGCGCAGGGGCGGGTCTCCGGGCAGGGGTGTCAGCAGGTTTTGCTGCCACATCCGCGGGCTCATGCGCTGCCGGATTCGCGGGCTCATGCGCCGCCAGCTTCGCGGGCTCGTCCGCGGACTCATCCGCTGCCATATCCGCGGGCTCATGTGCATCGACTTTGCCGTCATGCGTACGACCTTGCCGACTTCCCCCGGGGGCGCGACAGAGTACGCGTACTCAGAACCGAGCCTCCTGCTGAAATGAACGCGCCCCCGTCTACCAACGCACCCGCACCTCCCGCAGGCTCCGCATGAGGGAGGTGCGCCACTGCGGTGTGCCCGCGCCGTCGAAGGCGAGGTCCGGCAAGCGGTCCAGCAGGATGCGCAGGGCCAGGGTCGCCTCCAGGCGGGCCAGCGGGGCGCCCAGGCAGTGGTGCAGGCCGTGCCCGAAGGCGAGGTGGGCGCGGGTCTCGGCCGGATCGCGGTGGATGTCGAAGCGGTCGGGGTCGGGGAAGCGCGCGGGGTCGCGGTTCGCGGCGGCGATGGAGAGCACGACCCTCGCTCCCGCCGGTATGTCGGCGCCGCCGAGAGTGAGGGGTTCGGCGGCGTAACGGTACGTGCCCGCCGGTACGGGTGACTCGAAGCGGAGTGTCTCCTCCACGGCGCCCTTCAGCAGCTCGGGGTCGGCGCGGAGTGCGGCGAGTTGCTCGGGGTGACCGAGCAGTAGGTGTACGGCGTTGGCGATGAGGTTGACCGTGGTCTCGTGCCCCGCGACGAGCAACAGGAAGGCCATGCCGAGCAGTTCCTCCGGGGTGAGACGGTCCACCCCGCTCCCCTCGCCGGCCTCGCCCTCGGCGCCCGCACCATCCCCGTCATGGGCGCGGACCAGAGCGTGCAGCAGATCGCTCTCCGCCGCGTCCCGCAGCTGCCGCTTCTCCTCCGCGAGCCCCGCGAGGTACGCGCCCATCTCCTGCGAGGCGCGCGCGGATTCCTCCGGTTCGTCGAGGGCGACGACCTTCGTGGACCACGCCCGGAAGGCGGGCCGGTCCAGGTCCGGCACACCTAGCAGCTCGCAGATGATGGTGAGCGGCAGCGGATAGGCGTAGGCGGCCACGAGGTCGGCTCGGCCGTCGGCGGCCACGGCGTCCAGGAGCGCGGCGGACGCCTCCTCGATGCGGGGCCGCAGTGCCTGGACGCGGCGGGCGGTGAACTCGCGGGCCACCAGCGTCCGCAGGCGGGTGTGGTCGGGCGGATCGACCTGGAGCATGTTGCGGCCCACGGCGTACAGGCCGTCGTCCTCGAAGTCGGCTGAGTGCCGTACGTCGTTGAGCAGCCTGGGGTCGGCGAACGCGGCGCGCACCTCCTCGCGTCCGACCACCAGCCACGACTCGTCCCCGGTGGGGAAACGCACGTGATGGACGGGTCCGCGCGAGCGCAGTGCCCGGAAGGCGGCGTAGGGGTCGGCGGTGAAGTCGTCGGTGAGGTCGTCGAGTCGGACGGTGGGGTGTTGCGTGCGCATGCGCGACTCCCTGACAGAAGCGGGCGGAAATGGGGATGGCTCCCCATTTCTATTCCAGGGGCGACCGTAGCATGAAGTGGGGACCAGCCCCCACTTATCGCCCCCGCTCCGTTGCGCACCGGTCACGGCGAGCCGGATGGAAGGATGCGGACATGAGCGGAGAGGGAGCCCAGGGGGCGGAGGAAGCCCGGAGGGCAGACCAAGCGCAGGACACGGAAGTTCCGCACCGCGTGGCGGTCCTCGTCAGGGACGGTGTCCTGCCGATGGAACTGGGCCTGATCCACCAGCTGTTCGGCAACGCACGCTCGCCGCGGGGCACGCGCCTCTACGAGCTGGCGACCTGTGCCCTGACCCCCGGCATGATCCGCACAGACGCGGACTTCCCCGTCTACGCCGAGCACGGCCCCGAAGCGGTGGCCGCCGCGGACACGGTGATCATCCCGGCGTCGCACGAGGAGGACGAGTCGCTGGGGCCGGTGCCGGGCGGGCTGTCACCTGCCTTGGCGGGGGCGCTGGAATCCGCATCCGGCGCCCGTATCGCCTCCATCTGCACCGGCGCCTTCGTCCTCGCGGCGGCGGGTCTCCTGGACGGCCGCAGGGCGACGACGCACTGGCTGTCGGCGGACCTCTTCGCCCGTAGGTTCCCTGCTGTGACGGTCGATCCGGACGTCCTGTACGTCGACGAGGGCCCGGTCCTCACCTCCGCGGGCGAGGCGGCCGGCATCGACCTCTGCCTGCACATGATCCGCGGTGACCACGGGGCGGCGGTGGCGGCCGACGTGGCCCGCCGCAATGTCGTACCCCCGCACCGCGAGGGCGGCCAGGCCCAGTACATCCGGCGCCCGGTGGCGGAGCCCGACCTCACGTCGACGGGCCGGGCAAGGGAGTGGGCCCAGGAGCGCCTGGCCGAACCTCTGACGCTGGCCGAGATGGCCGAGCGGGAGTCCATGAGCGTGCGCACCTTCAGCCGCCGCTTCCGCGAGGAGACGGGCCTTACGCCGATGCAGTGGCTGACCCAGCGCCGCGTGGACCGGGCCCGCGAACTCCTGGAGGAGACGGACCGCACGGTGGACCGCATCGCAGCGGAAGCGGGCTTCGGCACGGGAGCCTCACTGCGGCAGCACTTCCAGGCGGGACTCGGGGTGTCGCCGGGGGCGTACCGGATGACGTTCAGGGGGACGCGCGGTCCGACCTGAGGGGGCCGGGCTGACCGGACCGACAAGCCACCCGAGGAGGAGCCCAGGGCCCCCCGCCGAGGGAGGCCCCACTCAGGGAGACCCCCCGCCCAGGAAGGCCCCCGCCGCTCTCAGCCCGAAGCCTTCGCCTCCGACAGCGGCCTGGCGATGTCCTCCAGCGAACGTTGCTCCGCCTTGACCGCGAACACCGCCGCCACCAAACCGGCCGCGCACATCAGGCCCGCCCCGATCTGGAAGGCGAGGACCGTGTCGCCGACGACGCCCGACTCCGTCAGCTTGGCGAAGATCAGTGGGCCGCTGATGCCGCCGGCCGCCGTGCCGATGGCGTAGAAGAAGGCGATCGCCATGGCGCGGGTCTCCATGGGGAAGATCTCCGAGACCGTGAGATACGCGCTGCTCGCACCCGCCGACGCGAAGAACAGGACCACGCACCAGCAGGCGGTCAGCGTCGCCGCGCTCAGCGAGCCGCGGTCGAAGAGCCACGACGTGACGAAGAGCAGGATGCCCGAGACGATGTACGTCGACGAGATCATGATCCGGCGGCCGACCGTGTCGAAGAGCTTGCCGAGGAAGAGCGGGCCGAGGAAGTTGCCCGCGGCGATGACGGCGAAGTAGTAACCCGTGCTGCCCGAGGGGACGTCGAAGAACGTGGTGAGGATCGCGCCGAAGCCGAAGGTGATCGCGTTGTAGAGGAACGCCTGGCCGATGAAGAGGGACAGGCCGAGCACCGCCCGCTTGGGGTAGTCGCGGAAGACGGTCCTGGCGATGAGGCCGAAGCCGATGCTCTTGCGCTGGTGGATGGTGATCTCGCGCTCGGGCGGCGGCAGGCGTTCGCCCTTCTCCTCCTCGATCTCCCGCTCCACCGCCGTGACCAGGGCGTCCGCCTCCTCGCCGCGGCCGTGGATGAACTGCCAGCGCGGGCTCTCCGGGACGTGGCGGCGTACGAGGAGGATGACCAGGCCCAGGACGACGCCGAGGGCGAAGGTGAGCCGCCAGCCGATGTCCTTGGGGAAGATGCTGGTGTTCAGCATGACGACCGAGAGCAGCGAACCGCCGATCGCGCCCAGCCAGTAACTGCCGTTGATGATCAGGTCCACGCGCCCGCGGTACTTGGACGGGATCAGTTCGTCGATGGCCGAGTTGATGGCCGCGTACTCGCCGCCGATACCGAAGCCGGTGAGGAAGCGGAAGAGGAAGAACCACCAGGCGTCGAAGGAGAGCGCGGTGAGCGCGGTGGCCCCGAGATACACCGCGAGGGTGACCATGAAGAGCTTTTTCCGGCCGTACTTGTCGGTGAGGCGGCCGAAGAAGAGGGCGCCCACGCAGGCCCCCGCCACGTACAGGGCCGCCGCGGTGCCGGTGATCTGGGCCGAGCTGATCGCGAGGCCGCTGCCCTCCTCGGAGAGGCGGCTCGCGATGTTGCCGACGGTGGTGACTTCCAGACCGTCCAGGATCCAGACCGTCCCGAGGCCGATGACGATCATCCAGTGCCATCGGGACCAGGGAAGGCGGTCGAGACGGGCGGGCACGGCCGTGGTGACCGTGGCTTCGGTGCCGCTGGACGACATCGGGGCCTCCTTGCACCGAAGCGGGTGGACGGCCGTACGAGTGCCCCGCCGGGCGGCGCTTACGCCCCGCTCTCCCCGTTCACCTCGACCGTCGGCGGGTCATCCGCCCAGCGCATGCGACACCGTGTAGATCGCGAGGCCCGCCAGCGCTCCCACCACCGTGCCATTGATCCGGATGAACTGCAGGTCGCGGCCGATGTGGGCCTCGATCTTCTTCGAGGTGTGCTCGGCGTCCCAGCCCGCGACCGTGTCGGTGATCAGCGAGGTGATCTCGTCTCGGTACGTCGTCACCACGTACACCGCGGCGCCCTCGACCCAGCCGTCCACCTTCTGTTGAAGGCGGCCGTCCGTCGCCATCCGCGTGCCGAGGGAGAGCAGCGCGGCCCGCACCCGCAGGCGCAGTTCGCTGCGCTCGTCCTCGGCGGCGGCCACGATCATCTGGCGCACCGCCGACCAGGCGGAGGCGATCAGATCCTGCACCTCGCCGCGGCCGAGCACCTCACGCTTGAGGCGCTCCACGCGCTCGCGGGTGTCCGAGTCGGACTGGAGGTCGTTGGCGAAGTCGGCGAGGAAACGGTCGACGGCGCCACGGGCCGGGTGCTCGGGCATGTCGCGCATCTCGGTGAGGAAGCGCAGCAGTTCCTTGTAGACCCGCTCGCCGACCTTCTTGTCGACGAACCGCGGGGTCCAGCCGGGGGCGCCGCCCTGTACCGCGTCCATGACCGACTCGTCGTGCTCGACCAGCCAGTCGTGGGCGCGTACGCAGACCAGGTCGACGACCCGTTTGTGGCCGCCGTCCGCGACGACCTTCTCCAGCATCTTTCCGATACCCGGTGCGATCTCCTGGGCGTCGGCGCGGCGGGTGATGGCCTCGCCGACGACCGCCTGGACGTCCGAGTCGCGCAGGACCGTCAGGGCGCCGCGCAGGGCCGTGGCGAGCTCCGCCGTCACCCGATCGGCGTGTTCGGGGTCCGCGAGCCAGGTGCCGAGGCGGGAGCCGATGCCCACCGCGCGCAGCCGGCCCCGTACGACATCGGATGAGAGAAAGTTCTCACCGACGAAGTCGCCGAGGGAGGCGCCCAGTTGGTCCTTCTTGTTCGGGATGATCGCCGTGTGCGGGATGGGCAGGCCCAGGGGATGGCGGAAGAGCGCCGTGACCGCGAACCAGTCGGCGAGCGCGCCGACCATGCCGGCCTCGGCCGCAGCCGCGACATAGCCCGCCCAGGCGCCCGCGCCGGAGTTCTGGGCCCACTTGGCGAGTACGTAGACGACTGCGACGAACAGGAGGAGGCCCGTCGCGGTGATCTTCATCCGGCGGACGCCGCGCCGCTTCTCCTCGTCGGCGGGGCTGTACGTGAAGCCGCCGCCCGTACCGGAGGCGGACGTACCGGAGGCGGACGTGCCGGAGCCGGACGTGCCGGAAGGGGCGCCGCTTGAAGGGCGGAGCCCGTGGGCATGCTGCCCGGCAGAGTCCGCTTCAGCCGTGCCCTCCGGCCTTGATCGATTCGTGCGTTCCACTCACTCCACCTGACCCGTTCGCGTGGTTCGCGGCGCCCTCATCCGTATTGTCCCCGTCTCTCTGCGTCCCTTCCTGACCGACTCCTGGAACGGTCCACAAGTTCCCGGCGTCTGAATGGTCGGAGGGGGGCAGTGTCGGCCGCCTCACGGCCCATGACGCATCATGGGGTGATCACATCGGAGCCTCGATCAGGCTCCCCCTGCTCGAGGAGACACAGCCCGCATGACCAAGCGTCACGGTTATGCCCTGCTTGCCGCGGTCCTCGCGGTAATAGTGGTGATTTCCGCCGCCATATACCTAGGTGTATCCAGCGACGACGGATCTCAGGACACCATCAGCGCGGGGCCCCGCAGCCCGCGCAACTCCGCGGCTCCCGCATCCGCAGGAACGTGGGTCGGCTCCTGGGCCGCATCCCCCGCCGCCGCGGAACCAAACACGCACCGCAACGGCTTCGCGGGCCGCTCCATCCGCAACGTCGTGCACACCAGCGTCGGCGGTGACAGCGCCCGCATCACCCTGTCGAACCTGTACGGGCGGACGCCGCTGAGCATCACCCACGCCTCGATCGCCGTCGCCGTGGGTGCGAACAACCCGGCGGCCGCGCCCGGCACCCTGCGCCGCCTGAGCTTCAACGGCAACACGTCCGTGGTGATCCCCGCGGGCCAGCAGGTGATGAGCGACGCGGTGCGGCTGCGCGTGCCGCACGACGCCGATCTGCTGGTCTCGACGTTCTCGCCGACGCCCTCGGGCCCGGTCACCTTCCACCCGCACGCCCGCCAGGTCAGCTACGTCGCCGACGGCGACCGTACGGAGGACCCGAACGGCGCCGCGTACACCCAGCAGAGCACCTCCTGGCGCTACCTCTCGGCCGTGGACGTCCTGTCCAACGAGTCGGACGGCACCGTCGTCGTCTTCGGTGACTCGCTCACCGACGGCATCTCCTCCACGATGGGTGCCAACGCCCGCTGGACGGACACCCTCGCCGACCGCCTCCGCGAGGAGTCGGGCGGCCCGCGCTACGGCGTCGTGAACGAGGGGATCAGCGGCAACCGCATCCTCTCGGACGGCAACGGCGCCCCCGCGGACAACCCGAGCGGGCTCACGCGCTTCGACCGTGACGTGCTCGACCGGACGGGCGTCAAGGCCGTCGTCGTGGCGCTCGGCGTCAACGACATCCTGCGCAACCCGCACCAGAACGACCCCGACCGCATCGTCGAGGGCCTGCGCGAGCTGACCCGGCAGGCGCACACGCGCGGGCTGCGGGTCGTCGGGGCGACCCTGATGCCGTTCGGCGGCCACCGTGGGTACGAGCCGCAGCTGGAGAACGTGCGCCAGGCGGTGAACGAGCAGATCCGCGACGGCAAGGTGTTCGACGAGTTCGTCGACTTCGACCGGGCGCTGCGGGACCCCTACGACCCCCGCAAGCTGCGTGCCCAGTTCGACTCCGGCGACCATCTGCACCCGAGCGACGCGGGTTACCGCAAGATGGCGGAGACGTTCAACCTCGCGCACCTGCGGGGCTCCGCCGCCGCCGAGCTGTAGGCCCCGGCCGCTATTCGCCGTTTCCGGCGCCGTAGTCCCCCGGCGCCGGATGCGAGGAGTCGGACCCGCGGTGGCGCTCCCCGTGGCGCTTCCGGTGCCGATCGGCCCGCTCCAGATGTGCCTCACGGCGCTCGAGTTGCGCCGCACGCCGCTCCAGCTTCTCGAGCCGTCGCTCCTCCTTGAGCCGCAGGCGCTCCGCACGCCGCAGCTTGCGCTCCACGCCGACGCCGCCCATCAGAGCGAAGCCCTTGACCACCACGCGGGGCGAGCCGGGGGTGCCCTCGCCGGTCGCCTTGTCGTCGAAGCCGCCCATGAACCCGAAGCCCTTGACCATGACGGTCATCTCGGGCGGCACGACGACCTGCATGCCGCCCATGAGGGTCCAGCAGCGGATCTCCACGTCGCGCTCCGTGAAGCGTGCCTCGCGCAGGTCGATCTCACCGCCGCCCCAGATCGCGATCCCGTCGAACTGCCGGCCGACCGTCCAGCTGCCCTTGCGGCTGAAGCCGCCCCAGAAGGCGAAGCCGAGCTTCGACGTCGGCTCGCCGCCCACCACCCGTTCGGACCAGTCGATGGCGGCGGGATCGTCGCTCACCGGGCCCTTCACGATGGACACCTTCGCGCCCGCCGCCGGCAGATCCCGAGTGATCGGCTCCAGCTCACCGTACGTACGCGCCTTGTACGTCGCGTCCAGGCGCTCCTCGAACTCCTCCATGTCGAGCCGGCCCTCGGCCATGGCGTCACGGAGTCGTTCGGCGACGCGGTCACGGTCGGCGTCGGCGGCCCGGAGGTCCGGGAGATGAGGCTGCTCGTCGGTCATACGCAGCAGCCTACGAGGTCGCCTTCTCCGCGTACATCTTGGCGATGACGGCCTCGATGTCGGGTTCCCTGACCGAGAGGTCGACCATCGGATACCGAGCCGCGACCCGGGCGACAAGCGGAGCTGCCGACTCCGAGGCGGGGAAGGCGAGCCACTGCCGCGGCCCCTCCACCTTCACCACCCGCGCCGACTCCACCTCGATGGGCGGAAGTTCGCGCTCCAGGTCGACGACCAGGGTGCGCTCGCTCTCCCCCACCTCGTGCAGCCCGGCGAGGGGGCCGTCGTACATCAGGCGGCCGTGGTCGATGACCATCACCCGCTTGCAGAGCTGCTCGATGTCGGTGAGGTCGTGCGTGGTGAGCAGGACCGTCGTACCGGCCTCCGCGTTCAAGTCCCGCAGAAAGCCCCGGACCTTGGCCTTGCTGATCACGTCGAGCCCGATCGTCGGCTCGTCCAGATACAGCACCTCCGGGTCGTGGAGCAGCGCCGCCGCGATGTCGCCGCGCATCCGCTGGCCGAGCGAGAGCTGGCGCACCGGGACGTCCAACAGGGCGCCCAGCTCCAGGAGTTCGATACAGCGGTCGAGGTTCTCCTTGAAGCGGGCGTCCGGAATCCGGTACATGCGGTGCATCAGGCGGTACGAGTCGATCAGCGGCAGGTCCCACCACAGGGTGGTGCGCTGGCCGAAGACCACACCGATGCGCCGCGCCAGGCGGGTGCGCTCGCGGGAGGGATCGATGCCCGCGACCCGCAGCCGTCCGCCGCTCGGCGTGAGAATCCCCGTCAGCATCTTGATCGTCGTGGACTTGCCGGCGCCGTTCGGGCCGATGTAGCCGACCATCTCGCCGCGCGGCACGGTGAAGGAGATGCCGTCCACGGCACGCACCTCGTGCTTCTCGCGCCGCAGGAAGCCGGTCTTCTTGACGACGTCGAAGACCTTCTCGACGCCCTCCAGCTCAATGAGGTTCGTTTCCACGGCTGTTCAGCTCCCTGTGCTGCGATACGAACGAAGACCGGTGCGCCAGGCGAGGCCCGCGAGCGCGAGAAGGAGGGCGGCCACCAGCGGTGGTGTGAACGCCACCCACGTCGGCAGGTCCAGCGGATAGGGCCGCCCGAGGACGTACAGCGCGGGCAGCCAGTTCACGAAGGCCAGCGGCAGGATGAAGGTGACGCCGCGCACCAGGTCCTTGGCGAAGACGGTCGGCGGGAACTGGAGCAGCGTGGTGCCGCCGTACGTGAACGCGTTCTGCACCTCGGCGGCGTCCTGCGCCACGAACTGGAAGGCGGCGCCCCCCACGAACACGGCGGCGAAGATGCCCGCGCCGCAGAGCAGCATCAACGGCACCATGAGCACCTTCAGCGGGGTCCAGTCGATGTCCAGGACCACCAGCGCGTACCCGAGGACGAGCGAGGCCTGGAGCAGGCGCCCGAGCCGGTGCAGCCCGAAGCGGTCGGCGGCGACCTGCGCGATCACCGGGGCGGGCCGCACCAGGAGCGTGTCGAGCGTGCCGTCACGCACCCGCTTGCCGAGCCGGTCCATGGACCCCAGGGCGAGGTCGGTGAGCCCGAACGAGGTGCAGGTGGCGCCGTACAGGAAGGCGATCTCGGAGAGCGAGTAGCCGCCGAGCCGGTCCACCTGGGAGAACATCAGCAGGATCGCCGCGAAGTCGAAGGCGGTCACCGCGAAGTTGCCGAACGCCGTCATCACGAAGGACAGCCGGTAGGCCATCAGGGAGCGGATCCACATGGCGGAGATCAGCCGGTAGGCGCGAAGCCCGTCCCGCACCTGCGTCAGCCGTTCCCCCAGCCGGTTGCGGCTCTGAGCCGGCCGCGTCACGTCAGCCACCCTGGACCACCACCCGTCGCGTGGCCACGGCCTGCAGCAGCCGCCCGGCCGTGAGCAGCGCCGCGGCCCAGCCGATCTGGAAGGCGTACGTCCGCAGCAGGTCCACGCCCGTGTGCTTGCCGAGGAACACATCGGCGGGCACCTGGAGCAGCGCCGACCAGGGCAGCGCGCGGGCGAACTCCCCGAGCGCGCCCGGGAAGACGTTCAGCGGGAGCAGCATCCCGGAGAAGAACGTGCCCGCGAGCATCGCCACCTGCGAGGTGCCCGCCCCGTCCATCAGCCAGAACGCGGAGAGCGCCACCAGGAACCGGATCGCGAAGCTCACGAGCGCGCCGAGGAGCACCGCGAGGAGGAACGCGAGCCAGCGGCCCGGCTCGCTGGGCAGGGCGAGATCGAAGACGAGGGCGCCGACCACCATCGGTACGACACCGCGCCCGAGCAGCTGGAACAGCGCCCGGCCCAGGTCCGTCGCCAGCCACCAGATCTGCAGGTCGGCCGGGCGGTACAGGTCGACGGCGATGTCCCCCGTGCGGATCCGCTCGATCAGCTCGCCCTCGAAGCCGCCGCCCATCAGCGCCATCACCGTGAGCAGCGCCTGGCCGAGCCACACGAAGGTCAGCGCCTGCGACTGGTCGTAACCGCCGAGCCCCGGCCGCTCGTCCCAGAGCGCGATGTAGGTGTACGCGAGGATCAGCCCGAAGACGGTGTTGGTGAACACTCCCGCCAGCGTCGCCGTCCGATAGGTCGCGTATCGCCTGAACCCGCCGCGAGCGACGGCCGCGTACAAGCGGAACCGTCCTGTACGCACACGCATCCCCTTTAGCGAGAGTCTTGACGAACGCCTTGCCCGTTCCGGGCCAAAGGGACGGAGCCTAGTGCGGCCGTCATCGCTCGTGCCAGGCATTTTCGGCGCACGGCGCGTGCCTGGCGGGGAACGCATGAAGCGACAGTGTGCAATGGGTCGTACGAGGCGTGCGTGACGTACGACGCGAACCGGGAGTTCCACGAGATATGAGCAGCGACGAGCCGCAGCAGCAGGGCGCCGAAAAGCCCGAGGGATGGGCGCCCCGCGAACCCGTGGACGACCCGAGGACCCCGGACGAGACCCCTGCCGGGCCGGCGGCACCCGCCGCCGAGGGCGAGCGGGGCGAGCAGGCCGACGCGGGCGAGACGGGCAACGCGGGCAAGGCGGGCAAGAAGAAGCGCCCCAAGCGCAAGGGCTGGCGGCGCATCTTCCCCACCTGGCGCATGGTGCTCGGCGGATTCATCCTGCTGATCCTGCTCTGCGTCGGCGGCTTCGCCGCGGGCTACATGATCGTCGACATTCCGCCGGCCAACGCGGCGGCCACCGCGCAGAGCAACGTCTACCTCTACGCCGACGGCAGCCAACTGGCCCGCGACGGCGAGGTCAACCGCGAGAACGTCCCGCTGAGCCAGATCCCCAAGGAAGTCCAGCACGCGGCGCTCGCCGCCGAGGACCGGGATTTCTACAGCGAGTCCGCGGTCGACCCGAAGGCGATGATCCGCGCCGCCTACAACACCGTCACCGGCAAGGGAAAGCAGTCCGGTTCGACGATCACCCAGCAGTTCGTGAAGAACTACTACCTGGGCCAGGAGCAGACGATCACCCGCAAGGCCAAGGAGTTCTTCATCTCCATCAAGCTGGACCGCGAGGTGAGCAAGGACGACATCCTCGCCGGGTATCTGAACACCAGCTACTTCGGGCGCAACGCGTACGGCGTGCAGGCCGCGGCCCAGGCGTACTTCGGCAAGGACGTCAAGAAGCTGAACACCGCGCAGGGCGCCTATCTGGCGACGCTCCTCAACTCCCCCAACGCGTACGACGTGGCGACACACCCGGAGAACAAGCAGCGTGCCGTGGGCCGCTGGAACTACGTCCTCGACGGCATGGTCAAGGAGGGCTGGCTCAGCCCCGCCGAGCGCGCGAAGACCAAGTTCCCCGCGCCGAAGGAGGCCAAGGGCTCCTCCAGCCTCTCCGGACAGCGCGGCTACCTCGTCCAGGCCGTCGAGGACTACCTGGCGGCCAACGACATCGTCGACGAGGACACCCTGGACAAGGGCGGCTACCGCATCACCACCACCCTCCAAAAAGGCCGCCAGGACGCCTTCAAGAAGGCCGTCGACGACCAGGTGATGTCCAAGGTCGACAAGGAAGCCCGCAAGGTCGACCGCAACGTCCGCGCGGGCGGCGCATCGATCGACCCGAAGACCGGCAAGGTCGTGGCGATGTACGGCGGCATCGACTACACGAAGCAGTACGTCAACAACGCCACGCGCCGCGACTACCAAGTGGGCTCCACCTTCAAGCCGTTCGTCTTCACCTCTGCCGTCGAGAACGGCTCGGTCACGCAGGACGGCCGCCCGATCACTCCGAACACCATCTACGACGGCACCAACAAGCGCCCCGTGCAGGGCTGGGACGGCGGGGCGTACGCCCCCGAGAACGAGGACGACGTCAACTACGGCGACATCACCGTCCGCACCGCGACCGACAAGTCCGTCAACTCCGTCTACGCGCAGATGGCCGTCGACGTCGGCTCGGACAAGGTCAAGGACACCGCGGTCGCCCTCGGCGTCCCCGAGACCACCCCCGACCTGACCGCGTCCCCCTCCATCGCGCTCGGCCCCTCCACCGCCTCGGTCCTGGACATGACGGAGGCGTACGCGACGCTCGCCAACCACGGCAAGCACCCCACGTACACGATGGTCGAGCGGGTCACCAAGGACGGCCAGGAGATCGAACTGCCGGAGCCGAAGACCGCGCAGGCCGTCAGCCGCGAGGCCGCCGACACCACCACGTCGATCCTGCAGAGCGTCGTCGACGGCGGCACCGGCACGGCCGCGCAGGCCGCCGGCCGCCCCGCTGCGGGCAAGACCGGCACCGCGGAGGAGGACAAGGCGGCCTGGTTCGCGGGCTACACCCCCGAACTCGCCACCGTGGTCTCCGTGATGGGCCAGAACCCCGACACCGGCGCGCACACCCCGCTGTACGGGGCGCTCGGCCAGCCCCGCATCAACGGCGGCGCCTACCCCGCGCAGATCTGGGCGCAGTTCACCCGGGACGCCCTGGAGGGCGAGCCCGTACAGGACTTCGACCTGCAACTGGAGGAGGGCGCCGACGTGCCGCCCGTCCCGGACCCCTCGGACGTCGAGGAGGACCCGGCCACCGGCGGCGCGGTCACCGGCGGTGACGACACGCAGGGCCAGGACGGGGGCCAGACCCAGGGCCAGGACCAAGGGCAGACCCAGGGCCAGGACCAAGGGCAGACGCAGGGCCAGGACCAGGGCCAGACCGAGGGGCAGGACCAGGGTCAGACCGAGGGCCAGACGGACGGTGGTGCCACCGTGGACGGCGGAGCGACCGACGGCGGCATTCCCACCGACCCGGGCACCGCCCAGGGCGGCCAGACCGACGGCTCCACCGTGGACGGCGGAACGGGTGACGGCGGCGCGGACCTGGGCGGCCTGACGGAGGGCGCGGCCAGAAGGAAGGGCGAGGGCAGCCCGGCGTACTACTACTAGGGCCCCCGCCCCGGGGCCAGCACGTACTCCTAGTGCCCCGACGTCGCCTTCAGGCCCACGACGGCGACCAGCAGCAGCACCACGAAGAAGATCCGGGCGGCGGTGGCGGGCTCACCGAGCACCATCATCCCGACCACCGCCGCACCGGCAGCACCGATACCGACCCACACGCCGTACGCCGTGCCGATGGGCAGCGTCTTGGCGGCGTGCGAGAGCAGCATCATGCTGGCGATGATCCCGAGGCCGGTGAACACGCTCGGCCACAGCCGCGTGAACCCCTCGGTGAACTTCATCCCGATCGACCAGCCCACTTCGAGCAGACCGGCGACGATCAACAGAACCCAGGCCACGACGGCACCTCCGACACGTAGAGACGCGAGATCGCGTCACTTCAATGGGGGTGCGTCGTCTTTGCGGAAACCCGGTACGGCGCGTCTCGTCGGGGTCCTTAAAAGGTAGCAAACGACACGCGTAAGGGGCTGGTGACGATGGTCACCAGCCCCTTACCGACTACTTCTGAACGGCTACAGACAAAGGCCCGACGGCTACAGATACAGGCCCGTCGAATCCTCGGAGCCCTCGAACCGGTCGGCGGCCACGGCATGCAGATCACGCTCGCGCATCAGCACGTACGCCACGCCCCGCACCTCCACCTCGGCCCGGTCCTCCGGGTCGTACAGCACCCGGTCGCCCGGCTCCACCGCGCGCACGTTCTGCCCGACGGCGACGACCTCGGCCCAGGCAAGACGCCTGCCGACAGCGGCGGTCGCGGGGATCAGGATGCCGCCGCCCGACTTGCGCTCGCCCTCGGCGGTGTCCTGCCGCACGAGCACACGGTCGTGCAGCATCCGGATGGGCAGCTTGTCGTCGTGGGTGCTGTGTCCCTGGCTTTTGGCGCTCACGCCCCGAACCTACCTGGCGCGGGCCCGCGCGGACGATGCCGGGTCAGCCCTTGCGTCCCGGCGGTCCGCCAAGTCAGCCCTTGCGTCCTGGCGTCCTCTCGGTCCGCGAGGTCAGTCCCTGCGACGCCGCGTGCTCACCGCGAGCATCCCCACCAGACCGACGACCACCAGCGCCACCGGCACGATGCGCTCCAGACGCGGCGCACCGTCCTCGTGCACCAGCTGGCCCCGCACATCGGAGACCACGCGGTTCGCACCGACGTACGCCCGCCCGAGGGAGTGGTCCACCTTCGCGGAGACCTTGGCCTTCGCGTCACCCACGATCGTCTTCGGGTGGACCCGCACCCCGATCTCGTCGAGCGTCTCGGCGAGCGTCACGCGGCGGCGCTTGATGTCCGCCTCGATCTGCGCCGGGGTCCTGCTGTCCGACGTGTCCGACACCGCGCTGCCTCCGTGGTCGTGTCCGGCTGTCTGTTTCCTTCTGTACGTGTCGCCGACAGTCTGTCAGCTCCGCGCGCCCAGCACCCCACGGCACCCCTATTACGCTCGACTCCGTCACCAGACGTTTTCACCACCCGTTTGACGAGTCATCCGCTGATGATCATGGACATGAGCGGGAACATCCTGTGCGAGGAGACCGAAAGATGAGCGAGCGACTCACCCCCGGCGACACGGCCCCGGCCTTCACCCTGCCGGACGCGGACGGCAACGAGGTCTCCCTGGCCGCCCACAAGGGCCGCAAGGTCATCGTGTACTTCTACCCGGCCGCCCTCACCCCCGGCTGCACCAAGCAGGCCTGCGACTTCACGGACAACCTCGACGCCCTCGCCACCGCGGGCTACGACGTCATCGGCGTGTCCCCCGACAAGCCGGAGAAGCTCGCCAAGTTCCGCGAGCAGGAGAATCTCAAGGTCACGCTGGTCGGCGACCCCTCCAAGGAGACCCTTGAGGCGTACGGCGCCTTCGGCGAGAAGAAGCTGTACGGCAAGACCGTGACCGGCGTCATCCGCTCCACGGTCGTGGTCGACGAGAGCGGCAAGGTCGAGCACGCGTTCTACAACGTCAAGGCGACGGGCCACGTAGCCAAGATCATCAAGGACCTGGGCATCTGAGGACCTGGGCAACCGCCCCCCTCCCCTCCCACCCGCTGTGACGAAGCCCCCTTCAAGGGGGCTTTCGTTTGCATCGGCCATCTTCGAGCAAGTGATCCCTGGAGGACTGTTCGCAGAATGGAAGGAACCACGTCATGGCGGCCCACGAAGAAGCCGAGGCCGACGCCGACGCGCTCAAGCGACACCGCACCCTTTTCCGGGCCGTCAAGCGGCGCAAGGACCCCCCTCTGCGGCGCACCGACATCACGGTCACGGACGAGGCGGCGGTGAAGCGGGCGGTCAAAGCCGCCTCGCTCGGCAACGCCATGGAATGGTTCGACTTCGGCATCTACAGCTATCTCGCCGTCACCATCGGCCATGTGTTCTTCCCGTCCGGGAACGACACGGTCCAGCTGATCTCCTCGTTCGCCACCTTCGCGGTGTCGTTCCTGGTGCGTCCCATCGGCGGCATGGTCTTCGGCCCAATGGGCGACAAGATCGGCCGCAAGAAGGTCCTCGCCCTGACCATGATCCTCATGGCCATCGGCACCCTCGCCATCGGCCTGATCCCGTCCTACGCCAGCATCGGCTTCTGGGCCCCGGTCCTGCTGATCTTCTTCCGCCTCGTCCAGGGCTTCTCCACCGGCGGTGAGTACGGCGGCGCGTCGACCTTCATCGCCGAGTACGCCCCCGACAAGCGCCGCGGCTTCTTCGGCAGCTTCCTGGAGATGGGCACCCTCGCCGGCTACACCGGCGCGGCAGGTCTCGTCCTCATCCTCAACAGCGCACTCGGCGCGGACACCATGGAGCAGTGGGGCTGGCGCATCCCGTTCCTCGTCGCGGGGCCGCTCGGCCTCGTCGGCCTCTACCTGCGGCTGAAGCTCGACGAGACACCCGCGTTCCAGAAGATGGAGGACGCCACCTTCCACTCGGCGTCCGAAGGCGCGTCCACCGTCGAGACCACGGCCAAGGGCGACCTCGCCAAGATCTTCCGCGAGCACTGGCCCACGCTGATCCTCTGCATCGCGCTCGTCGGCGCGTACAACGTCACCGACTACATGCTCCTGTCGTACATGCCGACATACCTCTCGGACGAACTCGGCTACGACGACTCGCACGGCCTGCTGATCCTCATCGGCACCATGGTCGTCCTGATGCTGCTCATCACCCAGGTCGGCAAGCTGTCCGACCGCTTCGGCCGCAAGCCGCTCCTGATGACCGGCATGGTCAGCTTCCTGGTCATCTCCATCCCGGCGTTCCTCCTGATCAAGCAGGGCAGCCTGATCGCGGTCTCCGGCGGCATGCTCCTCCTGGGCCTCTCCCTGCTCTGCCTCCTGGGCACGATGTCGGCGACGCTCCCGGCCCTGTTCCCCACCTCGGTCCGCTACGGCTCCCTGTCGGTGGGCTACAACATCTCCGCCTCCCTCTTCGGTGGCACGGCCCCCCTGGTCATCACTTCCCTGATCAGCATCACGGGGACGGACATGATCCCGGCGTACTACTCGATGGCGGCGGCCCTCGTCGGCATCATCGCGGTGGCTTGCATGAAGGAAACAGCCCAAAAGCCACTGTCGGGCTCGCCGCCGTCGGTGGAAACAAAGGAGGAAGCAGCGGAAATGGTCGAGGCAGCGGCCCCAACCCCCCGCTTCTGACCCTCCCCGCCTCTCCCGGCCCGCCCCACACAAAGTGGGGCGGGCCGTTCCGCATTCCGGACGTGACGGTCCGATAGTCGTTTCGTTAGCCCGTACGAGGCTGCGAACGCGTGGCCGGGTGGGAGGGGAAACGATGTCGGACCCGTACAGCAAGGATCGGCTGACGTCAGTCGTCGCTGAGGCTCGCAACTGGACTGACCTGATGCGGCGCCTGGGCCTCGGGACGAGTGGAGGGCAGCGGCGTGTGCTGCAGGAGAAGGTGGCCGGTCACGGACTCGACACGAGCCACTTCACGAAACGCAGCCCGTGGCGCAAGTATCCGGACGCCGCCATAGCCGATGCCGCCGCGTCGTCGTCCTCGCTTCGCGAAGTAGCACTGAAACTGGGCGCCACACCAACCACGGGGACGCTCTCGCACATCCGCCGCCGTATGAGTGCCGCGGGCATCGACATCAGCCACTTCCCCGGCATCGACCGCCCCGAACTGGACCTTCCCTTCACCGCCGAGGAACTCCGGGCAGCGGCCTTGGCCGCGACCAGCGTGCGCGGCGTGGCGCGCGCCTTGGGGATACCTGACGACAGCCGCTCGCGCGCAACGTTGGGCCGCATACTGCGCGCGCAGGGCGTCGACACCGCGCACTTCTCTCACCAGCGGCCATCGTTCCCGGAGCAACAACTCCGAGACCTGGTACGTAACTCCGGCAGCTACGCCGAAGTGATGCGCGGTCTCGGCCTGGAGGTCAATGACACCAACCACCGCCGTATTCGGCGCGCGGCAGCGCGCCTCAGCCTCGACACCAGCCACTTCAAACGCAGGGCCTGGGGGCAGCCGGAGCGTCCCGCACCCCCACCCATCGCCCCTCGGGTGCTGATCGTGCTGCCGGATCATGCCGGACGGACCAACAGGGCACGGCTCCACCGAGCCCTGACCGAGATCGGCGTGCCGTACGAGTGTGCCGGGTGCGGCAGCACCGGTGAGTGGCTCGGGCGCCCGATCACCCTGCAGATCGACCACGTCAACGGAGACTGGCGCGACAACCGGCGGGAGAACCTTCGGTATCTGTGCCCCAACTGTCACGCGCTGACGGAGACGTGGTGCAGAAACAGAAGGCGGAAAGTCCCGCACCCGAGTACCGGATCGACGGGCCACGTGCCGTCCGAACCCTCGGCCCGTTAGCATGCTGACTACCAGCGGCGGTGGTGCAATGGCGACACAGCTGGTTTAGGTCCAGTGACCCGTGACAGGGTTTGAGGGTTCGAATCCCTTCCGCCGCACGATTTCTCGCATCCAAGGCCCGCCTCACGCACTCCGTGAGGCGGGCCTTCGGCGTACATGCCGGGCCTCAGTCCAACAGCTCCCGCACCACCGGCACCAGCGCCCGGAACGCCTTGCCCCGGTGGCTGATTGCGTTCTTTTCTGTCGGGGAGAGTTCCGCGCAGGTCCTCGACTCGCCCTCCGGCTGGAGGATCGGGTCGTAGCCGAAGCCGCCCGCGCCGGACGGGGTGTGGCGGAGTGTGCCGCGGAGTTGGCCCTCCACCACCCTCTCCGTGCCGTCCGGGAGGGCCAGGGCTGCTGCGCAGGCGAAGTGGGCCGAGCGGTGGATGTCCTCGTCGATGTCGCCGAGTTGGGCCAGGAGCAGGGCGAGGTTCGCGGCGTCGTCTCCGTGCTTGCCTGCCCAGCGGGCGGAGAAGATGCCGGGGGCGCCGCCGAGGACGTCGACGCAGAGGCCGGAGTCGTCGGCGACCGCGGGGAGGCCGGTGGCCTTGGCGAGGGCGTGGGCCTTGAGGAGGGCGTTCTCGGCGAAGGTGACGCCGGTTTCCCTGACGTCGGGGATCTCGGGGTAGGCGTCCGCGCCGACGAGGTCGTGGGTGAGGCCTGCGTCGGCGAGGATCGCCCTGAGTTCCGTGATCTTGCCGGCGTTGCGGGTGGCGAGGATGAGGCGGGTCATGGTGACCAGTATCGACCAGCGTCCCGGCCCCCGGACGCTACGGGGTGCAGACCTTGGTCAGCTCGCTCGTCGCGTCGACGATCGGCTTGAGGTCAGGTGTCGCGTCGCCGTTGTTGACGGAGTCGCGGACGTTGCCGACGGCCTTGTCGAGGTCGTCGACGGCCTTGTTCACGTCGGTGTTGTCGGTCTTGTCGCCGATCTCGTCGATGTTCTTGTCGATCTTGTCGAGGGCCTCGTCCGCCTGTGTGGGGTCGTCGCCCGCCTTCTCGACGGCTTGCTGGAGGTCGGTGACGCTGTCGGCGATGGCGTCCGCGGTCTGGACGCAGTCCAGGGCCTTGTTGACGGCGTCGCAGCCGACCAGTCCTACGCCCGCCGGTACGGCGATCAGAACTGATGTGATGGCGATGGCGATACGGCGGTGGCGCGCGGCCATGCGTGGGTCCCTCCCCGAGTGCTGTTACGGGCGCACGGCTTTTCCCGTGCGCCCGTAACCGTAAGAACGCTTGTGGGGGGCCTGTTGGTTGCCTGTGGGCCGCGCCCGGTTGGCGCTCCGCTGCTCCTACTTCGCTGCTTCTACTTCGTTGCTTCTACTTCGTTGCTTCTACTTCGTCGCTTCGAGCGCTTCGCGCTGGAACGCGGCCAGGTCCTCGCAGCCGCCGACCGCGAGGTCGAGCAGTGCGTTGAGTTCCTTGCGGTCGAAGGGCTCGGCCTCGGCGGTGCCCTGGACCTCGACGAAGCGGCCGTCGCCGGTGCAGACGACGTTCATGTCGGTGTCGGCCTTGACGTCCTCCTCGTAGCGCAGGTCGAGGAGGGGTACGCCGGCGACGATGCCGACGGAGACGGCGGAGACGGTGTCGGTGAGGGGCTTGCGGCCGGCCTTGACGAGCTTCTTGCCCTGGGCCCAGGCGACGGCGTCGGCCAGGGCCACGTAGGCGCCGGTGATCGCGGCGGTGCGGGTGCCGCCGTCGGCCTGGAGTACGTCGCAGTCGAGGACGATGGTGTTCTCGCCGAGCGCCTTGTAGTCGATGACGGCGCGGAGGCTGCGGCCGATGAGCCGGGAGATCTCGTGGGTGCGGCCGCCGATCTTGCCGCGTACGGCTTCGCGGTCGCCGCGGGTGTTGGTGGAGCGCGGGAGCATCGAGTACTCGGCGGTGACCCAGCCTTCGCCGCTGCCCTTGCGCCAGCGCGGGACGCCTTCGGTGACGGAGGCGGTGCAGAAGACCTTGGTGTCGCCGAAGGAGATGAGGACCGAGCCCTCGGCGTGCTTGCTCCAGCCGCGCTCGATGGTGATCGGGCGGAGCTGTTCGGGGGTACGGCCGTCGATGCGAGGCGCGGAGAGAGGCGTGGAGGACATGCGGCTGACCCTATCGGCAGATGGAGGGGGTCCCGCGTCCGCGCATGGCCGAGGGCCCCGCCGGTCGTCGGCGGGGCCCTCGGGTGTTGCGAGGTCAGTCGCTCACATCATGTCTTCGATGTCGGCGGCGATCGGGTCGGCGTCCGTGCCGATGACGACCTGGATCGCGGTGCCCATCTTGACGACGCCGTGGGCGCCGGCGGCCTTCAGCGCGGCGTCGTCGACCAGGCCCGGGTCCTTGACCTCGGTGCGGAGGCGGGTGATGCAGCCCTCGACCTCTTCGATGTTGTCGATGCCACCGAGCCCGGCGACGATCTTCTCAGCCTTGCTGGCCATGGTGTTCTCCCTGTTCTTAAAGGACGCGGCCTCACCACACCGTAGGCCCGCTTTGTCACGGTAACGCACGGTTGGAGCATCTTCGCGGGCGGTTGCGGCACTCGTACCCAATGATGGCGATCAAGGTGCCATCCCTCTTGCCATTCCTGCCGGGACGGCACCGCACTCGTTCCGCAACTGGTCTACACCAGTTTTCAACGCCCGCCAAACCTGGCTTGTTCCGGAGGGGACGCCGATGAGTTCCGAAGCAGCAACGGTGCCGCAGAAGCGGTGGTGGAACGGGCTTTTCCAGGGCCTGCAGAAGATGGGCCGCAGCCTCCAGCTGCCCATCGCCGTCCTCCCCGCCGCCGGCATCCTGAACCGCCTCGGACAGCCCGACGTCTTCGGCGCGGACGGCCTCGGCTGGGACAACGTCGCCAAGGTCTTCGCGGCGGCGGGCGGCTCGCTCCTGGACTCCACCCTCGGCCTGCCCCTGCTGTTCTGCATCGGTGTCGCGATCGGCATGGCGAAGAAGTCGGACGGCTCGACGGCGCTCGCCGCGGTCGTGGGCTTCCTCGTGTACTACGCGGTGCTTCGCGCCTTCCCCGACGACTGCCCGGCGGACACCACCTTCGGCGCCGCCGGGATGTGGAGCGGCGTCTGTATCGCGGAGGACGGGACGCCCGCGCAGGCGGCGTACCAGAACCCAGGGGTCTTCGGCGGCATCGTGATGGGCCTGCTCGCCGCGTGGTTCTGGCAGCGCTACCACCGCGTGAAGCTGGTCGACTGGCTCGGCTTCTTCAACGGCCGCCGGCTGGTGCCGATCATCATGGCCTTCGTCGGCCTGGTCTTCGCCGGGCTCTGTGTGTGGGTCTGGCCGCCCATCGGTGACGCGCTGACCAGCTTCTCCAAGTGGCTGGTGGACCTCGGCTGGCTGGGCTCGGGCATCTTCGGCGTGGCCAACCGCGCGCTGCTCACGGTCGGTCTGCACCAGTTCCTGAACACCTTCGTCTGGTTCCAGTTCGGCGACTACACCAAGCCGGACGGCACGATCGTGCACGGTGACATCAACCGCTTCCTCGCGGGCGACCCGACGGCCGGTCAGTTCACTTCGGGCTTCTTCCCGATCATGATGTTCGCCCTGCCCGCCGCGGCCCTCGCGATCACGCACGCGGCCCGCCCCGAGCGCCGCAAGGTGGTCGGCGGTCTGATGCTCTCGGTCGGTCTGACGTCGTTCGTCACCGGCATCACCGAACCGATCGAGTACTCGTTCCTGTTCATCGCGCCCGCGCTGTACGCGATCCACGCGGTGCTCACCGGTGTCTCCATGGCGGTGACGTGGGCGCTGGGGGTCAAGGACGGCTTCAGTTTCTCGGCGGGTCTGATCGACTACGTCATCAACTGGAGTCTGGCGACCAAACCCTGGCTGATCATTCCGATCGGTCTTGTCTTCGCCGCCGTGTACTACGTCCTGTTCAGCTTCGTGATCCGCAAGTTCGACCTGCATACGCCGGGGCGCGAGCCGGAGGAAGAAGCGGAAGCACAGGACTCGGAGCAGACGAAGGCGTAGTCGCTGGCAGGGCTCGCGCCGCGGCCCGCTCCCGCACCTCAGCGGAAGGCCCTCGGACCTCAAGGTCCGAGGGTCTTTCGGCGCGTATTTCGCGTTATGGCGGACCCCACAAAACTCGTGGGTTCCTTACGTCACCTTCACCGTGCTACAACAGGTCTACACCACTAATTGGTGTAGACCACGCGGCCGTCGGCCGCGGCCCCCGGAGACGCCGCCGTCCCCCACTTCCGTGTCCCCAGGCGGCGCCTTGCCCACTGGAGGAAGTTGTGTCCACGGCCAGTTCCGCCCCCGCGGCCGAGAAGAAGAAGGGCGCCGGCGTGATGGCTGTCATGCAGCGCATCGGCCGCAGCCTCATGCTGCCGGTCGCCGTGCTGCCCGCCGGAGCGCTCCTGGTCCGTCTGGGCCACGACGACATGCTCGGCAAGCCGTCCATGCCGGACTTCATCAACAAGATCGCCGGCTTCATGGCCGCCGGCGGCGGCGCGATCATGGACAACATGGCGCTGCTGTTCGCCGTCGGCATCGCCATCGGCTTCGCCAAGAAGTCGGACGGCTCGACCGCCCTCGCCGCCGTCACCGGCTACCTGGTCTTCAAGAACGTCCTCGGCACCTTCACCGACGGCAACCTGCCGAAGGAAGCGACCGTCGTCGACGGCAAGATAGTCATGGCCGAGAAGGCCGTCGACGCGGGCGTCCTCGGCGGTGTCGTCATGGGCATCGTCGTCGCCCTGATCTACCAGCGCTTCTACCGCACGAAGCTGCCCGACTGGGCCGGCTTCTTCGGCGGCCGCCGCCTGGTCCCGATCCTGTCGGCCTTCGCGGGCCTGTTCATCGGCATCCTCTTCGGCTACATCTGGCCGGTCCTCGGCACCGGTCTGCACAACTTCGGTGAGTGGCTGGTCGGTTCGGGCGCCGTGGGCGCGGGCATCTTCGGTGTCGTCAACCGCGCGCTGATCCCGGTCGGCATGCACCACCTCCTGAACTCCTTCCCCTGGTTCCAGGCCGGTGACTACGAGGGCAAGCACGGCGACATCGCCCGCTTCCTGGAGGGCGACCCGACCGCGGGCCAGTTCATGACCGGCTTCTTCCCGATCATGATGTTCGCCCTTCCCGCGGCCTGCCTCGCGATCACGCACTGCGCCCGTCCCGAGCGCCGCAAGGTCGTCGGCGGCATGATGTTCTCGCTCGCGGCCACCGCGTTCGTCACGGGTGTGACCGAGCCGATCGAGTTCACGTTCATGTTCATCGCCCCGGTCCTGTACGCGATCCACGCGGTGCTCACCGGTGTCTCCATGGCGCTGACCTGGGCGCTCGGCATGAAGGACGGCTTCGGCTTCTCCGCCGGATTCGTCGACTACGCCATCAACTTCGGCATCGCGAAGAATCCGCTGGGCCTGGCCCTGGTGGGCCTCTGCTTCGCCGCGCTCTACTACGTGGTCTTCCGCTTCGCGATCATCAAGTTCAACCTTCCGACGCCGGGCCGCGAGTCCGACGAGGAGATCGCCGAGCTCCAGAAGGCCGAGGGCAAGTAGCCTCCGCCCCACTTCGGGACGTAAGCCCCGCACCGTTGCGACCAACGGTGCGGGGCTTTGTCCGTTCCGTCCGCCTACGGTCGTCCTTATGACGACCCCTCGCATGACGACCCCCCGCATCCTCGACCTCGACCGCGACGGCCTCGCCGCCCTCCGCGGTCGCGCCCTGACCGCTTCCGTGGCCGCCGCCGAGGGCCGCACCATGGTCGGCGAGGTCTTCGCCGACCGGGCCGCCCTCGTTCCCATGCCGGGCATGCCCGGTGTGCACAACGCCGAGCTCGTCGCGGCCTTCGGCGCCGACATCGTCGTACTGAACCTGATCGAGCGGGCCTGGGACGGCGAGCGGCTGGATCTGCCGGGCCTCGGCACGTTCGCCTCGATCGCCGAGCTCGCCGCCTTCATCGGCCGGCCCGTGGGCGTCAATCTGGAGCCCGGCGACGTCCCCGAGATCCGCCGCGCCAAGCCCGAGTACGCCAGGCGGCTCATCGACATGGGCGCGGCGATGCTCTGCCTGACGGCGAATCCGGGGACGGGCGGTTCGTACGAGGGGCTCGCGCGGGTGACGGAGGAGCTGCGGCAGGGCCTCGGGGACGACGTCGCGCTGTGGAGCGGCAAGATGCACCACGCGGGCCACCCGGAGCGCGTCACGGCCGCGCGGCTCACCTCGCTCGTGGACGCGGGCGCCGACGGTGTGGTCATGCCGCTGCCGGGGACGCTGCCCGGGGTCACCAAGGAGCTGGCGGCCGAGGCGGTGGCCGCGGTGCAGGACGCGGGGGCGGTCGTGATGGGGGCGATCGGCACCAGCCAGGAGGGCAGCCACGCGAACGTCGTGCCGCAGCTGGCCCTGAACGCGAAGGAAGTAGGCGTGGACGCCCACCACTTCGGTGACTCCTACCTGCCGGGCATGTGCGATCCGGAGGTCATGTACGCGTACTCCGTCGCGATCCGCGGCCGCCGCCACACCTGGAACAGGATGGCGCTGGGCGGCCGCGGGTCCAGGCGCTGACCGGCGGCGCGCTAGATCTCGTAGCTGTGGCCGGGCCGCGCGAGCTCGGCCGTCCCGTCGTACACCTCGCGCGCGTCCGCCAGGTTCACCTGGGGGTCCGTCCACGGCGGGATGTGGGTCAGGAGCAGGCGCCCGGCGTTGGCGCGCCGGGCGGTCTCGCCCGCCTCACGGCCGTTGAGGTGCAGGTCGGGGATGTTCTCCTTGCCGTGCGTGAAGGCCGCCTCGCAGAGGAACAGGTCGGTGCCGGTGGCCAGTTCGTCCAGCGCGTGGCACACACCTGTGTCTCCCGAGTACGTGAGGGACCTGCCCCCGTGCTCGACACGGATGGCGTATGCCTCGACGGGGTGGCACACCTTCTCCGTACGGACGGAGAACGGGCCGATGTCGAACGAGGCGGGCTTCACGGTGTGGAAGTCGAAGACCTCGCTCATCGAGGAGGCCGAAGGGGTGTCGGCGTACGCGGTGGTCAGGCGCTGTTCGGTGCCCTCGGGTCCGTAGACCGGGATGGGGGCGCAGCGGCCGCCTTCGTGCCGGTAGTAGCGCGCCACGAAGTAGGCGCACATGTCGATGCAGTGGTCGGCGTGCAGATGGCTGAGGAAGATCGCGTCCAGGTCGTAGAGACCGACATGGCGCTGCAACTCGCCCAGGGCGCCATTGCCCATGTCGAGAAGCAGCCGGAAGCCGTCGGCCTCGACGAGGTAGCTCGAGCAGGCCGAGTCCGCGGACGGAAACGACCCCGAGCAGCCGACGACGGTGAGCTTCATGGAGCGGAAACCTCCGGGGGCGAAACGGGGGTTGTGCGGGGCGTTGCGGGGGGTTCACGAGGAGCCTGCGCGAGGCTCTTCGGGGAGTTCTGCGGTCCGTCGAGCGTAAGGCGCAAAACGTCAGGTCGCTCCTCCGTCGTGGGCCGTTGTGGGAGAACTCACCTGCTCTGTCACCGGTTCGGGGGGCGCGCGGGGCCGGGAGCGCCCCGGTACCGTCTGCGGTATGGATACGTCATGGTGGCTCGCGCTGGGCGCCGTGGTGGTGCTCGCGGCGGTCGCCGCGGTGGTGGACGGCAGGGGCCGCAGCGACCGCGGGCCCCGCGGTCGGACCACCCGGCCGCCGGGCAGACCACGCGGGCCGCGGCGTCGGCAGCCCGCGCCGAAGCCCTCGGAGATCTGGTGGGCCAAGGTGCCTTACGAGGACGGGCCGGGTACGAAGGACCGGCCCTGTCTCGTGCTGTCCGTGCGGGGGCAGAGCGCGGTCGTCGCGAAGATCACCAGCAAGTACCACGACGAACGGTCCGGGGTGATTCCGCTGCCGCCCGGGTCGGTGGGGGACGCGCGGGGCCGCCCCAGTTTCCTGGAGACGGACGAGCTGCGGGACGTGCCGGTGTGGGAGTTCCGGCGGCGGGCGGGGATCGTGGATCCGGCGCTGTGGGATCAGGTCCGGTACCTGGCGGGTTGAGCGGCGACGGAAAACGCGGGGCGGGCCGGATGTGTCCGGCCCGCCCCGCGTTCGTCTGTGTTTTTTGTCTGCGTTTGGCGCTAGGCCCACAGTTGGCCCTGGAGCGTTTCGATGGCCGCTTCGGTCGTCTCGGCGGTGTAGACGCCGGTCGACAGGTACTTCCAGCCGCCGTCGGCCACGACGAAGACGATGTCGGCGGGCTCCCCCGCCGCCACCGCCTTCTTGCCGACGCCGATCGCGGCGTGCAGGGCGGCGCCGGTGGAGACGCCGGCGAAGATTCCCTCCTCCTTGAGCAGCTCCCGGGTCCGCGTCACCGCGTCCGCCGAGCCGACCGAGAAGCGGGTGGTCAGGACGGACGCGTCGTACAGCTCGGGGACGAAGCCCTCGTCGAGGTTCCGCAGGCCGTACACGAGGTCGTCGTAGCGGGGCTCCGCGGCGACGATCTTGATGTCCGGCTTCTGCTCGCGCAGGAAACGGCCCACGCCCATGAGCGTGCCGGTCGTGCCGAGGCCCGCCACGAAGTGGGTGACGGAGGGCAGGTCGGCGAAGATCTCGGGGCCGGTGGTCGCGTAGTGGGCGCCCGCGTTGTCCGGGTTGCCGTACTGGTAGAGCATCACCCAGTCCGGGTGCTCGGCCGCCAGCTCCTTGGCGACGCGTACCGCCGTGTTGGAGCCGCCGGCCGCCGGGGACGGGATGATCTCCGCGCCCCACATGGCGAGGAGCTCACGCCGCTCCTGCGAGGTGTTCTCCGGCATGACGCACACGATGCGGTAGCCCTTGAGCTTGGCCGCCATCGCGAGCGAGATGCCCGTGTTGCCGGACGTCGGCTCCAGGATCGTGCAGCCGGGCGTCAACCGCCCGTCCTTCTCCGCCTGTTCGACCATGTGCAGCGCCGGGCGGTCCTTGATGGAACCGGTCGGGTTACGGTCCTCCAGCTTCGCCCAGATGCGGACGTCGTCGGACGGGGAGAGCCGCGGCAGGCGGACGAGGGGCGTGTTGCCCACGGCCGCCAGCGGGGAGTCGTAGCGAGGCATCCGCGATCAGACCATGCCGCCGGCCACGGCCGGCAGGATCGTGACGTTGTCGCCGTCCGCGAGCTTGGTGGAGATGCCGTCCAGGAAGCGGACGTCCTCGTCGTTCAGGTACACGTTCACGAAGCGGCGCAGCTTGTCGCCGTCCACGATGCGCTCGGCGATGCCCGCGTGCCGCGAGTCGAGGTCGCTGAAGAGCTCGGCGAGGTTGTCGCCGCTGCCCTCGACGGCCTTGGCGCCGTCGGTGTAGGTGCGGAGGATGGTCGGGATGCGGACCTCGATGGCCATGGCTTGGGCTCCTGTCGGGAGAGTCACGTGGGTGGGCGCGCGGCGGCCCGGTCGTGCGGAGTGCGTAAGTGCGGGGTGCGTGGGCGCGGATGCGCGAGTGCGCAGGGCGATACGCGGAGGTGGCGCCGCGGCTCACGGCCGTACGGCGGCGGCTGTCAGCGCGAACAGATCGCGCTGGAGAGCCTGCACAAATCGACGTGCAGACGCGCAACGAGCAGCATGCCCGGCATCTTGTCGCTCACGTCGTGGGGAACCATGCGGTCATCGTATCGATTCCCGGTCCGGGTTCTGGAATGTGATCTCACATCGTGGATGCTTTGCGTCCATCACGTGGATGGGGCAGGTATGTGACCGTCGGCGCCCCGGTCGCGGGGTGCACCGAGACCTCTGCCGTGACCCCGTACACCTCGGCGAGGAGCTCGCTGGTCAGGACTTCCTTGGGCGGTCCCGACGCGACGAGGGCGCCGGCGTCGAGCACGTACAGGCGGTCGCAGTAGTAGGCCGCCAGATTGAGGTCGTGCAGGGCCAGCAGATTCGTCGTGCCGAGGTCGCGGACCAGGGCGAGGATCTCCAGCTGGTAGCGGATGTCCAGGTGGTTGGTCGGCTCGTCCAGGACGAGGACCGCGGGCTCCTGGACCAGCGACCTCGCCACCAGGGCGCGCTGGCGCTCGCCGCCGGAGAGCCCGGCGAAGACGCGGTGGGCGAGGTCCGCGGCACCGACCCGCTCCAGCGCCTCGCCGACCAGGACGGCGTCGCGCGCGGTGTCCGCCTCCCAGAAGCGTTTGTGCGGGGAGCGGCCCATGGCGACGATCTGCCGGACGGTGAGCTCGAAGCCGGTGTGCCCGTCCTGCGGGACGGTGGCGATGCGGCGGGCGCGGTCCTTGGCCGAGCGGTCGGCCAGGTCGTCGCCGTCCAGGAGTACGCGGCCGCCGGTGGGCGCGAGGGTGCCGTAGACGCAGCGCAGGAGGGTGGTCTTGCCGCTGCCGTTGGGGCCCACGAGGCCGATGGTCTCGCCCTGGCCGGCGTGCAGGGTCACGTCGTCGACGAGGGTCTTCTCCCCCACGCGGTACGTGAGGGACTCGGTGCGGAGAACCGCCGGGTGGCTCATGCCGTCGCCTCCGTACGGTTCTTGCGCAGCATCCACAGGAAGAACGGGCCGCCCGTCAGCGCGGTGAGGACGCCGACCGGGATGTCCTGCGGCGCCGCGACCGTGCGCGCGGCGAGGTCGGCCGCCACCAGGAACACCGCGCCCATCAGGGCCACCACCGGCAGGAGCGCCCGGTGTGCGGCGCCGACCAGCATCCGGGCCGCATGCGGCACCATCAGGCCGACGAAGCCGATGGCCCCGCTGTACGCGACGAGTACGCCGGTCAGGAGCGAGGCGAGGACGAAGACGGCGGCGCGGAAGCGGGCCGTGTCCAGGCCGAGGACGGTGGCGCCCTCCTCGCCGACCAGGAGCAGGTCGAGGGGGCGGGCCAGGGCGACGAGCAGCGCAGTGCCCACGATCAGCGCGGCGCCGGGCAGCGCGAGCATGTCCCAGCGGGCGCTGCCGAGGCCGCCGAGGGTCCAGTACAGGACTTCCTTCAGGTGGTCGGCGCTGTCGGACGTGATCAGGATCAGGCTGGTCAGGGCGGACAGGATGTACGAGACGGCCACCCCGGCCAGGATCAGGCGGCCGGTGGCGAAGCTGCCGCCGGACCTCGCCAGGGTGTAGACGACGAGCAGCGAGAGCAGGGCGCCGGCGAAGGCCGCGGCCGGGATCGTGACGGTGGTGGCCAGGCCCGCGCCCAGGCCGAGGACGCTGCCGAGGACGATGACGGCGACGGCTCCGGCGGATGCGCCGGAGGAGACGCCTAGGAGGAACGGGTCGGCCAGGGGGTTCCTCACGAGAGCCTGGAGGACGGTGCCGATGACTGCGAGCCCGGCGCCGACGGCTGCGCCGAGCAGGACCCTGGGCAGCCGCACGTCCAGCACGATGGTGCGGAACGGGGAAGGTTCCGCACCTCCCGTCAGGATCTCCAGGACGTCGGCGGTGGGGATGCGGACGGAGCCCAGGGCCAGGCCCGCTACGACCGCTGCCGCGAGGGCTGCGCAGAGCGCCGCGATGACTGTCGCGTAGCCCACTCGTCTGCGGGTTCGTGTGGCCCTGGCGGGGCTTTCCCCAATCCCGCCCCTTCCCGGCTGTGACATTTGCGGCCCTGCCGCGTGGGGGGCTCCGCCCCGGACCCCGGACTGGTTGCCGTCCATCACCGGCTCCGCCGAGTTCGTCCTCAAACGCCGGACGGGCTGAAATGCCCGGCGGACGGGCTGGATTCTGCCCTTCACAGCTGATCCGCCAGCTTCCCCACCGCCGCCGGGGCCCGTACCCCCACCACCGTGTCCGACAGCGGCAGTACCGCGAAGCGCTTGTGCTTGATGGCGGGGACGTCCGCCAGGACCGGGTCGTCGAGGAGGCGCTTCTTCTTCTGGGCGACCGTCGTGCCGCCGTAGTCGAGGATCACGATCACCTCGGGCTTGCGGTCGACCACCGACTCCCAGGACGCGTCGCCAAAGGACTTGTCCAGGTCGGCGAAGACGTTGCGGCCGCCCGCACGTTCGATGATGTCGTTGCCGATGCCACGGCCGCCCGCCGTGAACGCCGTCTTGTCGCCGCTGTCATAGACGAAGACGGGGACGGGCTTCGACTTCGCCTCCGTCTGCGCCAGTTCGCGCTTCGCCGCGGCCACCCACTTCTCCGCCCGCGCCCGCACCCCGAACGTGCTGCCGACCTCGCGGACCTCCCTGTAGACGTCGTCCATCGAGACGGGCTTCTTGGCGCAGCCCTCTACGTTCAGGCGGCTCTCCACGCCGGACTTCGCCAGGGCCCCGCGGCTGCGGCCCTCGCCCGCGAGGAAGGCGGACGCGTAGCCGCCGTAGACGAAGTCGGGGTTCGCGGCCAGGAGTTTCTCGTACGAGGGGTACTCCTTGGCGAGGACGGGGGTGTCCGCGTAGGCCTTCGCGTACTTCGGCAGGACCTTGTCGTCCAGGTACGCCGTGCCCGCGATGCGGTCCTTGAGGCCCAGCTCCAGCATCACTTCCGTGACGTGCTGGTTCATCGTGACGGCGCGCTTCGGCGGTGCTTCGTACGTCGTCTTCACACCGCAGTTCGTGACCGTGTACGGGAAGCCTGGGGCCTTGGACTCCGGCTTCGAGCCGGTGCCGTCGGAGGACGAGCACGCGGCGAGCGGGGCCAGCAGGGCCGCGGCAAGCAGCAGACGTATGGGGCGGGACATGGCTGAGCTGCCTCCTCCAGGGGATTTCCGCGTCCCCTGCGTCGTGGGAGAAGAAGGCGGCAGGTCAGTTCCTGACTGCCCCACCCGCGAAGGGTGGGGTCACAGTGGCGGGACCGTGCCGGATTCGCACCGGCTTCCTGGGTCCTGCCGCCTCAAAGGTGAAGCTCAGTATGCCTGGAGGATCAGTACGCCTGGACGACCTTCACCTCTTCCTCGGTGACCTCGCCGTCCACGATCCGGTAGGAGCGGAACTGGAAGTCGCCCGCGTCGTCGGTGTCGGCCGTGGAGACCAGGACGTAGTGGGCGCCCGGCTCGTTGGCGTACGTGATGTCGGTGCGCGAGGGGTAGGCCTCGGTCGCCGTGTGCGAGTGGTAGACGATCACCGGCTCCTCGTCGCGGTCGTCCATCTCGCGGTAGAGCTTGAGGAGGTCGCCCGAGTCGAACTCGTAGAACGTGGGCGAACGCGCCGCGTTCAGCATCGGGATGAAGCGCTCGGGGCGGCCGGTTCCCTCCGGGCCCGCGACCACACCGCAGGCCTCGTCGGGGTGGTCCTTGCGCGCGTGCGCGACGATCTGGTCGTGGAGGGCCTGGGTCAGGGTCAGCATGGCAGCCAGGATAAGCAGAAGGGCCGGACCGTACCGAAGAGTGGTACGGACCGGCCCACATGCTGGGATCGAGCGGGGATGACCTGGCGGTCAGGACTTGATCGCGTCCTGCTTGTCGGCCTCGCCGCCACCCGTCGACTGCGTGTCGTTGCGCTTCTGCATGACCAGGTAGCCGACGCCGAGGATCAGCGCCCACACCGGAGCGGCGTAGAGCGAGATCCGCGCGTCCTTGTCGATGCCCATCATGACGATGACCATCGCGATGAAGGCGAGCGCGAACCAGCTCGTGTACGGAGCTCCCGGCGCACGGAAGGTGGACATCGGCAGCTCGCCGCGGTCGGCCTTGCGGCGGTACTTGATCTGACAGATCAGGATCATGATCCAGGCCCACATGCCGGAGATGGTCGCGAAGGAGACGACGTAGTTGAACGCCTCGCCCGGCCACTGGTAGTTGATCCAGACGCCGACCAGCATCAGGGACGCGGAGAAGGTGGTGCCGACCAGCGGAAGGCCGTTCTTCGTCAGCTTGGTGAAGAACTTCGGGCCCTGGCCGTTGAGCGCGAGGTCGCGCAGCATGCGGCCGGTGGAGTACATGCCCGAGTTGCAGGAGGACAGCGCGGCCGTCAGGACGACGAAGTTGACGATCGCGGCCCCGATGCCGAGGCCCATCTCCTGGAAGGCCGCCACGAACGGCGAGACGCCCGGCTGGAACGACGTCCACGGCACGACCGAGAGGATCATGACGAGCGCACCGACGTAGAAGACGGCGATGCGCCACGGCACGGTGTTGATGGCCTTGGGCAGGACGGTCTTCGGGTCCTTGGACTCGCCCGCGGTGACGCCGACCAGCTCGACGGCGAGGAAGGCGAACATCACGATCTGCAGCGTCATCAGCGTGGAGCCGATGCCGTTCGGGAAGAAGCCGCCCTGGTCCCACAGGTGGGAGACGGACGCGGTGTCCCCGGCGTCGGAGAAGCCGATGGTGAGGATGCCGGCGCAGATGAGGATCATGCCGATGATCGCGGTGACCTTGACCATCGAGAACCAGAACTCGAGCTCACCGAAGAGCTTCACGGAGATCAGGTTGGCGCCGTACAGGATGACCGTGAAGATCAGCGCGTAGGCCCATTGTGGAATGGCGTCGTGTGTCCAGTACTGCATGTACTGGGCCGCTGCCGTGACTTCCGTGATGCCGGTGACGACCCAGAAGAGCCAGTACGTCCAGCCGGTCACGTACCCGAAGAACGGGCCGATGAATTCACGCGCGTACTCCGAGAAGGAGCCCGACACGGCGCGGTACATGAGCAGCTCGCCCAGGGCCCGCATGATGAAGAAGATGACGAGGCCGGCGATGGCGTACGCCAGGATGAGGCTCGGACCGGCCTTGTGAATGGCCTTGCCCGCGCCGAGGAACAGGCCGGTGCCGATGGCACCGCCGATCGCGATCATCTGGATCTGCCGGGCGCCGAGCCCGCGCTGATAACCCTCGCCTGACGTGCCGGACGAACCGCCCGTTCCGCCGGCCTCATTGCCGTCGTGATGCTCTTCGACCTGCACTGAGGTCATGGTGACGCCTTTCTCCACGCTGATCCGTGCCCGCAGTCGCGTTGATGGCCACGGATCAGGTCCTGATCCCCCCGGATATGGATGGAGTGCTACCGGCGGTCTGCCGGCCCGAGCGCCATCGGTGACATGGGTGGCGTCACCGAGTGGTCGTGAAGATTTATCACGGCCGCAACAGTGATCGGTCGTGGCACGTGTGGCTCACACCACGAGAAGAACCGGACAAAATTCCCTTGACGCCTCAAAATCGGGCATTGAAGTGACGCGATCGTTATCCGGATTTGAGCGTCCGATGAGCGAACGCAGCGTAATCGCTGCTGCTTACACCGACTTTGCGGGCGACCGTGGCCGCTTCCGTGTGACTTCTAACCGATGAGGGTGGCGACCAGCGTCTCCTGCAGACCGCCGAGCCAGAGATAGGCCATCACCATCGGCTTGCGGGCGTCGGAGTCCGGCAGCTGGTAGAGCAGGTCCGTGTCCTCCTCGTCGGTCACCTCGAGGCGGGCGCCGATCGCGAGGCGGAGGTCGTTGAGCGCGCCGAGCCAGTGCCGCGACTCGTCGGCGGACAGCTTCAGGACGGCGCCGCCCTCACCCTTCGACGTCAGCGCGTCCAGGGAGCGGATCACCACCAGGGCGTCCTCGCGCTTCTTGGCCCGCAGGTCGTTCTCGGTGAAGCGCCTGAACTCCGAGGAGTAGGCCCGCAGTTCGTTCTCGTCGGCCTTCTCACTGCCGGGCCCGCCATAGGCGTCCGGAAGGAGTCGCTGGAGGACCGGGTCGGTGGGCGGCTCGCTGGGGCCTTCCGCGAACAGCTCCGCGAGCGGATCGTCGGGGGCGTCCTCGGCCGGGCCCGGACCGATCAGCTCCAGGAGCTGCACGGCAAGGGACCGGATGATCGAGATCTCGACCTCGTCGAGCGCGACGGCCGCGCCGCCCCCGGGGATGGGTTCGAATTGTCCTGGCATCAGATGCGTCGCTACTTCCGGTCCTGCTGGAGGGTGGCCCACAGACCGTATCCGTGCATGGCCTGTACGTCGCGCTCCATCTCCTCACGGGAGCCGGTGGAGACGACCGCGCGACCCTTGTGATGCACGTCCATCATCAGCTTCGTGGCCTTCTCCTTCGAGTACCCGAAGTAGGACTGGAACACATAGGTCACGTAACTCATCAAATTGACCGGGTCGTTGTGGACGAGCGTGATCCAGGGGACGTCGGGCTCCGGGACGGCGAAGGTCTCTTCGTCGGATTCCGGGCGGGTGATCTCTGCGGGAGCCGTACTCACTTGTCCCATGCTGCCACCCGCGAGGGGCCCTCGCACAAATGGACCCGGGAAATCGTCAGAGTGACGAGATGCGGGGTAGCATCCTTCGTATGAACACAGCGGACCTTGGGCTGCCGGTGGATGTTCCGTCGACCGCGCTCTTCACGGATCACTACGAGCTCACGATGCTGCAGGCCGCGCTGAAGGCCGGCACCGCCGACCGGCGCTCCGTCTTCGAGGTCTTCACCCGCAGACTGCCCGAGGGGCGCCGCTATGGAGTGGTCGCCGGCACCGGCCGCGTCCTGGACGCCGTGGAGAACTTCCGCTTCGACGCCGACGTCATCGGCTTCCTGCGCGAGCGCCGTGTCGTCGACGAGGAGACCCTCCAGTGGCTCGCCTCGTACCGCTTCAGCGGCGACGTCTGGGGCTATCCGGAGGGCGAGGTCTACTTCCCCGGCTCGCCGATCCTGCGCGTCGAGGGCTCCTTCGCGGAGTGCGTGCTCCTGGAGACCGTGATCCTCTCCATCCTCAACCACGACTCGGCGATCGCGGCCGCCGCCTCCCGGATGGCATCGGCCGCCGGTGAGCGCCCGCTGATCGAGATGGGCGCGCGGCGTACGCACGAGCTTGCGGCCGTCGCCGCCTCGCGCGCCGCGTACGTCGGCGGCTTCACGACCACGTCCGACCTGGCCGCCGGGTTCCGCTACGACATCCCCACGGTCGGCACATCGGCCCACGCCTTCACCCTCCTGCACGACAACGAACGCGACGCCTTCCAGGCGCAGGTGGACTCCCTCGGCCCCGGCACCACCCTGCTCGTCGACACGTACGACGTGACCGAGGCCGTCCGCACCGCCGTCGAGGTCGCCGGGCCGGAGCTCGGCGCCGTGCGCATCGACTCCGGGGACCTGCTCCTGGTCGCGCACCGGGTGCGGCAGCAGCTGGACGAGCTCGGGGCGACCGCGACGAAGATCGTCGTGACCTCCGACCTGGACGAGTACGCCATCGCCTCGCTGGCGGCGGCGCCCGTGGACGCGTACGGGGTCGGCACCCAGCTCGTCACCGGGTCCGGGCACCCGACCTGCTCGATGGTCTACAAGCTGGTGGCCCGCGCCCACTCGGCGGACCCGCACGCCCGCCTCGAACCGGTGGCCAAGAAGTCGCTCGGCGCCAAGTCGTCGGTGGGCGGGCGCAAGTGGGCCGCGCGCCGGCCCGACGAGCACGGGGTCGCCGAGGCCGAGGTGATCGGCACGGGGGCCGTGCCGGTGGAGCTCGCCGACCATCAGCTGCTCGTCGAGCTGATCAAGGGCGGTGAGGTGGTGGCGCGCGAGCCGCTGGACACCGTGCGCGGCCGGCACGCCGAGGCGCGGGGCCGGCTGCCCCTGTCGGCCACGCAGCTGTCGAAGGGCGAGGCCGTCATTCCGACGGAGTACGTCTGATCGTGCTGATTGTGCGCCGGAGCGGAGAGGGGGTGTTCGAACGCCCTCTCCCGCATCGCGTTCGAAGTCTCTACGCTCGGTTCATCCGGCCGAGTCCCCTCTCCCTCCCCCAACGCCTACGAGTCTTGCCGAGCCGAAGGACACCCGATGCGCCGCGCTCTGATCGTCGTCGATGTGCAGAACGACTTCTGCGAGGGCGGCAGCCTCGCGGTCGCCGGGGGTGCCGATGTGGCCGCCGCGATCACCGAGCTGATCGGCCAGGCGCCGGCCGGCTACCGGCACGTGGTGGCCACGCGTGATCACCACATCGACCCGGGCGACCACTTCTCCGACCGGCCGGACTACGCCCGCTCCTGGCCGCCGCACTGCGTGGCGGGGACCGAGGGGATCGGGTTCCACCCGAACTTCGCGCCGGTCGTGGCGTCCGGGGCCATCGACGCGGTGTTCGACAAGGGGGCCTACTCGGCCGCCTACAGCGGGTTCGAGGGGGCCGACGAGAACGGCGTCCCGCTGGCGGACTGGCTGCGGGAGCGGAAGATCACCGACGTGGACGTGGTGGGCATCGCCACGGACCACTGCGTGCGCGCCACGGCGCTCGACGCGGCGCGCGAGGGGTTCACCACGGCGGTCCTGCTCGACCTGACCGCGGGGGTCGCGGAGGAATCGACGGAGCGGGCTCTGGAGGAGCTGCGGGAGGCAGGCGTCGAGCTGACAGGGAAGCCGGTGGTGTAGCCCCGCAAGGGACGCGAGCCCCGCAAGGGACGCGAGCCCCGCAAGGGACGCGAGCCCCGCAAGGGACGCGAGCCCCGCAAGGGACGCGAGCCCCGTAAGGGGCGCGGGGAACTGCGCGATCAGCCCCCACCGGGCCTGCGGGGAAGATCCGAGCGCGTTCGAGCCAGCGAGCCCCCGCGGATCAGACCCCTGAAGGGCTGGCCTCCGGCCGCCCGGGTCTCTGACCCTGAAGCGCCTGCCGCTTCAGGGCACGAATCGGATGCCAGAGCTCAGCGGCAGCGTCCGGCGACGTACGCCATATCAGCCCGTCCGGGTGATGAAGGACCGCCGTGATCTCGTCCGGCGTCGGCGGCTCCGCGTTGCCCCGCAGATAGACCGCTCGCAGGCCCAGGTTCCGCAGGCGGGTCAGGGCCCTCGCGCGGTTCACCGCGTGCACGATCATCCGGACGCTGCCGCCGCCCAGGGCGGGGTTCGGCAGCGTCAGGGCCACCACCACGCTGCCGTTCGGCAGCTTGCTGAAACCTCCTGCGGACATGGCTGGTCACACCCCCGTGAGACGTCGCACGGAGCTCCTGGCCGAGCCCCGTGTCAATAAGAAATCCACAGGACGCACCTAAACACGATCGGCCGCCGCCCGCTAGAGGGCGACGGCCGATCATGGCTTGACCTGCGGAAATGCCGATTACTTCGTGGAGGGGCCCACCTGGACCGTCATCGAGGAGCCATCCTTCGGCTGCTTGATGATCTTGATCTGGGTATTGGTGTCAGTGACCTTGACACTTCCCGTGGGGTTCTCCTTGAACCAGTAGGTGCCCTTGTGGTCGTCGAAGACCGGGACACCCTTCTGGGACTTGATCTTCAGCGCGACGTCCGCGTTGTGGAGCGTGAACTTGTCGGTCGCGAACTTGCTGAAGGGCGCGTCGAACGGCTGGATCTTGTTCCGCAGCAGGGTGCCGTCCGTCCACTTGAGCGGCTTGGCGTGCGCGTCCACCGGCAGGATCAGACCCTGGCCGGGGTGCGCGCTGGTGTTGTTGTCCTTCTGCGAGGTGTCCCACTGCCAGACCATCAGGCCGGTCTGGTACGGGTAGTGCTCGACCCAGTCCGGACGGGTCTTGGAGAAGCCGAAGTTGTACGGGCCGACCTTCAGGGTCTTGTCGTACGACACGTACTGCCGGTTCTCGGCGAGGTAGTACTGGTCGTAGTTCTTGGTGAAGGACTCGCCGATGCGCGAAAAGCCCTTCGCCGTCCAGCCGTTGTCGTCGCCCTCGGCGCCGTCCTCGAAGACCTTGGCGCCGTCCGCGGTGACCGCGAGGGCGTCGGCCGCGAAGCCCTTGCCGCCCGCGCCGCCGTCCGTGGAGTACCGGAAGCGGATGTCGATCTTCTTGCCGGCGTACGCGTCCAGCGGGAACGCCAGCTTCTTGTACGCACCGGACGCACCGGTCAACGCGGGCTTGTCACCGGCGTCGCGCGGGATGGCCTTGCCGTCCGCCGTGCCGTCCACGGGCGTCCAGTTGGCGCCGCCGTCCGTCGACACCTCGGTGTAGAGGTAGTCGTAGTTGGCCTCGATGTCCCACCAACCGTCAAGGGAGAGCGCGGCCTTGGACTTGCCGGTCAGGTCGACCGAGCGCGTCAGGGTGTTCTTGAGGTCGTCGCCCTGGTCGCTCCACCACTGCTTGGAGCCCTCGGTGGGCTTGGTGACCGTGGTGGTGACGGCCTTCTTGGGCAGGTCGACGACGAGCGCCTGACGGTGGCGGGTGTTGTACTCCGAGACGCCCAGCTTGTGCTCGGAGGTCGTCGCGGCCTTGGCCTTGGCGTAGTCGAGCCAGCCCAGCTGGAACTTGTCCCAGGCGGTCATGTCGCCGGGCAGGTCGCCAATGGCGTCCTTGCCGGTGCCGAGCCAGGAACCGGCCGACATCAGCGACCAGAAGCCGACCGAGTTCTCGCCCTTGCCCGTGGTGTCGTACAGGTCGGGCAGACCGAGGTCGTGGCCGTACTCGTGGGCGAAGACGCCGAGGCCGCCGTTCTCCGGCTGCATCGTGTAGTCGCCGACCCAGATGCCCGAGTCGCCGATCTGCGTACCGCCCGACTTGTTGTTCGCGGGCCCGGTGTTGCCCGCGTCGTTGCCGTACGCGTACCAGCGGTGCGCCCACAGGGCGTTGGTGCCCTCGGCGCCGCCGCCGGCCGACTCGTCCTCGCCCGCGTGGACGATCTGGAAGTGGTCGATGTACCCGTCGGGCTCGTTGAAGTCGCCGTCGCCGTCGAAGTCGTAGCGGTCCCAGAGGTCGTACTTGGCGAGGTCCGCCTTGATCTGGGCGTCCGTGCGGCCCTGGGCCTTCTGGTCCTTGGTCCAGGCGGTGACGCCGTCCTTCACCGCGTCCCAGACGTTGGCGCAGTTGGTGTCGCCGCAGTAGTTGGAGCCGTAACGGGCTTCGTTGTAGTCGACCTTGACCCAGTCGGAGACCTCTCCGTCGACCGAGTAACGGCCGGACGAGGTCTTCTCGTAGTAGGTCTTCAGGGACTCCTTCTTCTTGCCCTTGGCGTCCTTGCCCTCACCGAAGTAGAGGTCCTGGAAGTGCTTCTGGTTGTAGTCCTTCTGCCAGGCCGTGCTGTTGTCCTTCGCACGGTCCGGCTTGGCTATCTTGTTGTGCGCGGGGCCCGGCTTGCCCCCGTACTTCTTGATCGGCGCCTCGGGTCCTTCCGGGCCGTCGGGGTCGTACATGGTGGTGTCGTCCACCTTGTCGCCGAACTCGACCAGGATCGTGAAGATCTTGTCGGTCTTCTCCCGGCCGAGCTCGACGTACTTCTTGTCGTCGAGCTTCACGACCTGGGAGCCGCCGCGCTTCTGTACCTTGGCGTCGCCCTCGATGACCTGCTGAAGGGCGGCCTTGCGCTGCTGGGCCTGCTGCTTGCTGAAGGGCCCGTCCAGGTCGTGGTCGACCTGCGCCTTGGCCCTGCTCGGGTCCTGCCGGTCGATGGCGGGCGCGCCGCCCGGACCATCGTCCTTGGCCGACGCGGTGGCTGCCGAGAACGTGGCGGCTGCCGCGGCCATCGCCACGGCAGCCGCGGTGGCTCTGAACGTCCGTCTACTGACTGTCACTTGATGCTGTCCTCCCCCGCGTCCGCGCGAAGGCGGGCCGAGGTCCCGGTCGGAGGAGGTCCGCGCGCGATACGCGTCACAAGTGACGACATTCGACCGGAGATGCGGGAGAAAAGACAGACCTTGACTTGAACATACCAAGTGCACTATGCAGGCGCGGGGATCCGGTATCCGGACGCGTGCGCCCGCCCGTCCGCATGGTCAACAGGCGCGCCCCACCGTCCACTTGCTGGACGTCATGAACCCGTGCGCCCCCTGTGCTGCCGCACCGTGGGTTAGGTCACGCTTACCGCCCGTTCCCGTCGGGCATGCAGCGGAATAGAGTCAATCGACGGTGCGCTACAGCGCGAGGTGGCAGATCTCAAGTCGCCGCAGCCGGGCGTCCTTTGATTCGCATACAGCTTCACATTGGGCACGACCACCCCGCATCCGCTGTCCCGAGGACGGATTACGCCATGCCTCGTCCCATGCCGCTGCCTCGTCCGACCCCCGCCCAGATCACCTACGGCACGCTGACCGTGGTCTTCTCCACGCTGTCCATGCTGCTGCTCTCACAGACGAGTTCGGGCATCGGGGTGGCGGTGATAGCCGCGGCCGCGCTCATGCTCGGATTACTGGTGGCGATGACGGTGCCACAGCCAAAACCCGCGGCCTCACCGGCCGCACGCGTCGCTCCCGCCGCGAAAGCCGCCGACGGACGCGTCCCGGCCCAGCGTGCCTCCGCTCACGTACTCGCCGAGTCCGTACGCGAGCCGGCGGGCCCGTGAGGTTCACGAGCGCGCCGCAACTGCCGCTCTGCCGCTCTGCCGCCGCAGCGGTCCGACGTGATCAGCCGGTGCTGACCACCACCGTCTTGGCAGCCTTGTCGTGCAGGCCCTGCTTGTAGGGCTTGTCGAAGAAGCTCCAGCCGCCGCAGATCGCCGTCCAGATACAGGCACAGCAGAACGCGAAGGGCAGCCACAGTACGGCCGCGCGGACGAGCGCGGTCTGCAGGGTGGGGGTCGCACCGTCGTTGAGGTTCGCGACCCTGAGGCCCAGCCACTTCTTGCCCAGGGTCTGGCCCGTCCTGGAGATCATGAAGGTGTCGTACGCGATGTAGAGCACGGCGGCGAGCACCGACTGCCCGAAGCTCTTCCCGTACTGCACCTTGTCCGGGTCCACGTCGAACTCGCTGGTGCCGAAGCCCCAGGAGAGCAGCCAGACGACGACGCCGACGAGGATCATGTCGAGGATGCGGGCGAGCACGCGTTTGCCGCTGTCCGCCAGGGGCGGCATGCCGGCGAGGGGGTCGTTCCCTCCGCCGCCGTAGGGATCTCCGCCTCCGCCATAGGGGCCTTGGCCGCCGCTTCCGCCGTACGGCGGGGGTGGCGGGGGCGTGCCGTAGGGGGAGCCCGATCCGCTGTCCGGCGGGGGCTGCTTCCTGAAGGGGTCGTTGTCGTCGGGGGGCGGCGGGTACTGCGGCGGTTCGGTACTCATGGGGCGAGTCGACCGCGGGGGCGCCGGGGGCGCATCCGGCGAGGGGCTGTCTGGGTTAAGGAGCCGGAGGGGCTGAATCTTTCAGCTCCTCCGGCGTGCGACAGCTAACCCGCCACAAACGTTCCCGCAGCCTTGTCGTGCCAGCACTGGCGCCACGGGCGGTCGAACACGCACCACAGGACCCCGACGACCCCGACGACCAGGACCCCCGGCACCGCGTAGACGAGCCACCGCTTCAGCGCCGATCCGAACGACGGCGTCTCGTGCTCCTCCATGTCACGCACCTGGAGACCCAGGACCCTCTTGCCCAGCGTCCGCCCCCACTTGGCCGTGGGCAGCACCTCGTAGAGGACGCCGAAGAGGAGCAGGACGCCCAGGACCATCCCCAGATATCCCGCCGTGGTGCCGTCGAGCAGCCACACGGTGACCTTCTCGCCCGACATCTTCGCCGCGTCGATCTTGCTGTCGACGTGATCGGCGGCCTTCGTGCCGAGCGGCAGCGCCGCGGCCCCGGTCACGGCGGCCAGGACGACCGTGTCGATGAGCCGCGCCGCGAACCGCTTGCCGAGCCCCGCGGGCCGCCCCGCCGCCTGGTTCTGCGCCATCGCGAGGAACGGGTCGTCGGCCACCGGCTTCCACGGCACGACCGGCTGCTGCTGTCCGTCACCCTCGGCGGCGAGCCGGTGCACCTGCTGCGCCCACGAGGGCGAGCCGCCACCGGGCCCCGAGGTCACGGGCGACGCCGCGCCACCCGGCGCACCGCCCTGGTGCGGGACGGACGGCTGTACGGGGGCCGGCGCAGGCGCGGGCGCGGGCGCGGAGGCCTGCGGGGGCACGGCGGCCTGCGGGGGCGCCGAGGTCTGCGCCGCGGCGCCGGACGACTTCGGGCGCAGTGCCCGGATCGCCATGGTGCCTTCGGTGGCGGGAGCAGCCGCGGTGGGCCGCACCGGTCCCGAGGGCCTGCGGAACGTCACGGTGCCCTCCGCCGGGGGCTGCTCCTGCTGCGGCGGGCCGCCCGGCTTGATCGCCCGGATCTGCACCGTGCCCGGCCCGTTCATCTCCTGAGGCTCCTGAGGAGCCTGAGGAGCCTGAGGAGCCTGAGGCGAGGGCGCCTCCTCAGGAGAAGAGGCGGAAGCGGAGCCCGGACCGGCAGTCGGCGCGCTCGGCACGCGAGGGTCACGCGGGTCCCGGGCCCCCGAAGCACTCCGCTGCTCGGGCTCACCCCACGAGATCCGCCGCTCCTGCTCCCCGCCGAGTCCCGTCTGCCGAGCCGCGTCCGCCTGCCAGGCGGAGGCGGGCTCGGGCCTCGACCCGTGCTGCGAGGCGTCGGCGTCCACCGTGCCGGCCGCCGCCTCGGGTGCCCCCAGGGGCTCCTCGTCGAAGAAGTGCGGCCCGGTCTCCTCCGCGGGCGCGGGCGCCGCCGCTCCCGCCCCCGGAGGCGCGGGGAGCGATTCGCCGTCGGTCGGGGCGGGACGACTGGTCCCGGGCACCCAGGCCGCGCCGTTCCAGTACCGGACATATCCGGGAATGGACGGATCGGGGTAGTAGCCTTCGCGGGGCCTGTCGTCGCCTGGGGCCGGAGTTGGGGCGCTCATGTCCGTCGTCCCGTATCTGCTCGGGGGTCTTTTTGAGGCTCCACATCTATCAGACCTCCGCGTGCGCCTGTGCCTGTCCTGCGCTACAGACCACTTTCCGGGCACAGTTCAAGCACGTACGGAAAACTTTCCCGAACCCGCGTAATGCTCCGCGACCATCGCGCTCTCTCCCTGCACGGGCCCGCTCCGGGGCCCCGGACACGGAAGGAAGAGCACCGACATGCACACCGTGGTGGAACGCGAGCTAGAGCTCAAACTCGTCCTCTCGCCGGAACGCGCGATCGCTGTCCCGGCCCGCCTCACGTACCGCACCGACGATCCCTACGCCATCCACATCGCCTTCCACATCGGCTCCGAGCACCCCGTGAACTGGACGTTCGCACGCGAACTTCTGGTCGAGGGGGTGTTCAGGCCCTGCGGGCACGGCGACGTCCGGGTCTGGCCGACCAAGGTGGAGGGGCGCAGCGTCGTCCTGATGGCGCTGACCTCACCCGACGGTGACGCCCTCCTGGAGGCGCCCGCGCCCGCCGTGTCCGCATGGCTCGAGCGCACGCTGCGGGTGGTCCCTCCGGGCTCCGAGGCTGAGCGGCTCGGCATCGACGACGGCCTCGCCGAGCTGCTCACACCGACCACGGGCCGCGCCGACGAGCTGTGGCTGCGCGACCCCTGGCCCTCGGACGAGTCCAAGGACGGTGAGTGAACTCCGCCGCCCCGGGGGCGACGTACACAGGCCGAGGTCAGAACAGCTTGCCGGGGTTGAGGAGGGAGAGCGGGTCGAACGCGGCCTTGACGGCGCGCTGCATCTCCACGCCCACCGGGCCGAGTTCACGGGCGAGCCAGTCCTTCTTGAGGACGCCCACGCCGTGCTCGCCGGTGATCGTGCCGCCGAGTTCCAGACCGAGGGCCATGATCTCGTCGAAGGACTCACGGGCGCGGCGGCCCTCGTCGGCGTCCGCGGCGTCGAAGCAGACGGTGGGGTGGGTGTTGCCGTCGCCCGCGTGCGCGCAGACGCCGATCGTGAGGCTGTACTTCTCGGCGATGCGGTCCACGCCTTCGAGCATGTCGGCGAGCTTCGAGCGCGGCACGCACACGTCGTCGATCATCGTCGTGCCCTTGACGGCTTCGAGAGCGGTGAGCGACAACCGCCGTGCCTGGAGGAGCAGTTCGGACTCCGCCGCGTCCTCGGCGGGGACCACCTGGGTGGCGCCCGCGGCTTCGCAGAGCGCGCCGACCGCCGCGAGGTCCGCGGCGGGGTCCGGGGTGTCGAAGGCCGCGAGGAGCAGCGCTTCGGTGGTCTCCGGGAGGCCCATGTGGGCCAGGGCGTTCACGGCCCTGATGGTCGTGCGGTCCATCAGTTCCAGGAGCGAGGGGCCGTGCCCGCCCTCCATGATCCTGCATACGGCGTCGCAGGCCGCCTGCGCGGAACTGAACTCGGCGGCCAGTACGAGCTGTTGGGGCGGCTGGGGCTTCAGGGCGAGGGTCGCGCGGACGACGATGCCGAGGCTGCCCTCGGAGCCGACGAAGAGGCGTGTGAGGTCGTAGCCGGCGACGCCCTTGGCCGTGCGCCGTCCGGTGCTCATGAGCCGTCCGTCGGCGAGGACGACGTCGAGGCCGAGCACGTACTCCGCCGTCACCCCGTACTTCACGCAGCACAGGCCGCCCGATGCCGTGCCGATGTTCCCGCCGATGGTGCAGGTCTCCCAACTGGACGGGTCCGGCGGGTAGTAGAGACCGTGTTCGTTCACGGCGCGGGAGAGCGTGGCGTTGACGACGCCCGGCTCGACGACCGCGATCCGGTCGACGGGGCTGATCTCCAGGATGCGGTCCATTTTGACCAGGGACAGCACGATGCAGCCCTCGCTGGCGTTCGCGCCGCCCGACAGGCCCGTGCGGGCGCCCTGCGGGACCACCGGGATCCGTAGCTCGGTCGCCGTGCGCATGACGTGCTGGACCTGCTCGACGGTCCGTGGCAGGACCACGACGGCCGGGGTTCCGGCGTCGCAGAAGCTGGCCATGTCGTTCGCGTACGAGGACGTGATGTCGGGGTCCGTGAGGACGGCGTCGGCGGGGAGGGCCTCGCGACCGACACAGAGACGTTCGATGAGTGTGCGGCTCATGATCACAGCCTCGCACTCGGGGCCATCGGTGTGAACCCGTGTGCGACGCCCGTCCGCGTGCCGGGATGTGCTCTTCGTATTGACGCACAGTGAGCGCCATGGAGATCGAGACCGGGTCCGAGTCCGAGACCCAGAAGGCCCCCGCAGCGCCCGCGGCCCCTGCGGCCCCGCAGAGCCGCCGTCCGCCGTCCGCGCCCGCCATCTGGAGCGAGTCGTCGCGGGACGCGCGCCGTTCCCCCTCCCTGCGGCGGGTGCTGCTCACCTCCGTCGCCGGGTGCCTGGTGCTCGGCGGTGTGGTGGTGCTGCTGCCCGACGGGGGCAAGAAGGCGGCGCCGCCCGCCCTCGGGCCCGCGGGGCGGGCGATGGCGGCGGCGGGCGCGGGGGCTCCGGCCGCACTGCCGGACCTCACCGTGCTGATCGGGGAGCGTGAGGCGCAGGTGCGCAGGCATCCCGGGGACGACGAGTCGTGGGCGGTGCTCGGGGCCGCCTACGTCGAGCGGGGCCTGCGGACCGCGGACTCCGCCTACTACCCCAAGGCGGAGGAGGCGCTGCGTACGTCCCTGAAGACGCGGCCGGTGGGCAACGCGCAGGCGCTGACGGGCATGGCGGCGCTCGCGAACGCGCGGCACGACTTCCGCGGGGCGAAGACGTGGGCCGAGAGCGCGGTGAAACTGGCGCCGAAGCGGTGGTCGGCGTATCCCCCGCTGATCGACGCGTACAGCGGTCTGGGTGACGCCAAGGGCGTGGGGAAGGCCCTGGAGACGCTCAAGGAGCTGAACCCCGGCGCCTCCGCCGTGCTGGCCCGCTCCGGTCAGGTCTACCGCGACCGCGGCTGGCGCGAGGACGCGGCCTCGAAGCTGATGGACGCGGCGGCGCTCGCGGCGGGCCCAGCGGAGAAGGCGGTGTGCCTGTACCGCGTGGGCGAGCTGTCCTGGGAGCGGGGCGAACCGGCGGAGGCCCTTCGCTACTACGAGGCGGCGCTGGTGGCGGACCCCGACCACCACCCTTCCCTCGCCGGAAAGGGCCGGGCGCTCGCGGCTCTCGGCCGCACGTCGGAGGCGCTGCGGTCCTATCACAGCGCGCTGGTCAAGCAGCCGGCGCCGGAGTACGCCCTGGCGCTCGGCGAGCTGTACGAGTCGCTGAAGCTGGCTCCGGCCGCGCGGGCCCAGTACGACGTGCTGCGGGCCCGCGTGAAGCAGGTGGGGGTCAACGGCGTCAACGATCAGCGGATCCTCGGCCTCTACGAGGCGGACCACGGGGACGCGGACGCGGCGGTGGACCGCCTGCGGGCGGAGTTCAAACGCCACGGGAGCCCGGAGACGGCGGACGCGCTGGGGTGGGCGCTGCACCGGGCCGGTGAGGACGAGGAGGCCCTGAAGTACGCGACGCGGGCGACGGACAAGGGCCCGCTGAGCGCGGTCTTCGCCTACCACCGAGGTGAGATCGAGCGGCAGCTCGACCGGTACGGGGCCGCACGGCGGCACATCGGCGAGTCGCTGCGCCTGAACCCGTACTTCTCGCCCCTGCTGGCCCCGAAGGCCCGCCAGGCCATGGAGTCCCTGGGCGAGCCCCCGGACGGCGGCCCGGCCCAGATGTACGCCCCCGAACCGCCCTCGCCCCAGGAGACGACCCCCACCCGCCCCCGCCCGAAGCCCACCCCGAAACCGACCCCGAGCCCCTCCGCCGCGTAGGGCTGCGCGTGGGGCCGCGCGTGGGGCTCACGGCGGAGCCGCGGGCTCAGAGATTGCCGCGCTTCTCCTGCTCGCGCTCGATCGCCTCGAACAGCGCCTTGAAGTTGCCCTTGCCGAAGCCCATCGAGCCGTGCCGCTCGATCATCTCGAAGAAGACCGTCGGGCGGTCCTGGACCGGCTTGGTGAAGATCTGCAGCAGGTAGCCGTCCTCGTCGCGGTCGACCAGGATCTTCAGCTCGCGCAGGGTCTCCACCGGGACGCGCGTCTCGCCCGCCCACTCGCCCAGCGTGTCGTAGTACGAGTCGGGGGTGTCCAGGAACTGGACCCCGGCCGCGCGCATGGTGCGTACGGACTCCACGATGTCGTTCGTGGCGAGCGCGATGTGCTGGACGCCCGCGCCGCCGTAGAACTCGAGGTACTCGTCGATCTGGGACTTCTTCTTGGCGATGGCGGGCTCGTTGATCGGGAACTTCACCTTCAGGGTGCCGTCCGCGACCACCTTCGACATCAGCGCGCTGTACTCGGTGGCGATGTCGTCGCCCACGAACTCCTTCATGTTCGTGAAGCCCATGACCTTGTTGTAGAAGGCGACCCACTCGTTCATCTTGCCGAGCTCGACGTTGCCGACGCAGTGGTCGATCGCCTGGAAGGTGCGCTTGGCGGGCGGCTCGACGATCGGCGAAGCGGCCTTGAAACCGGGCAGGTAGGGGCCGTCGTAGCCGCTGCGGTCGACGAGCGTGTGGCGGGTCTTGCCGTACGTCGCGATGGCGGCGAGGACGACCGTGCCGTTCTCGTCCTTGACCTCGTAGGGCTCGGTGAGGCCGCGGGCGCCGTGCTCGACGGCGTACGCGTACGCGGCGCGCGCGTCCGGCACCTCGATGGCGAGGTCGACGACGCCGTCGCCGTGCTCGGCGACGTGGCCCTCGATGAAGTGGCCCCAGTCCGTCGACGCCTTGATGACGGAGGTGAGCACGAAGCGGGCGCCGCCGTTGGTCAGGACGTAGGAGGCCGTCTCGCGGCTGCCGGTCTCGGGGCCCGAGTAGGCCACGAGTTTCATGCCGAAGGCCGTGGAGTAGTAGTGGGCCGCCTGCTTGGCGTTGCCCACGGCGAAGACGACCGCGTCCATTCCCTTGACCGGGAAGGGGTCTGCCTCGCGCGCGGTGTTGGGGGTGCCGGAGGTGGCCGACGTGGGCTGGGTGTTCGCGGTAGCTGCCATGTCCGCAGGCTCCCGCCGTATCGCAAGGTGCGCAATAGTTTGCGTTTTCAGTGGGCAATATGCACAGCGGCAGGCCAGGATGAACGGGCTATCTGTACATGATGACCACCCTCGGAGCGGAGATGAGCGCACCATGGCGATCGATCACCTGGACGGCAGGCTCATCGTGCTGCTCGCCCGCGAGCCCCGTATCGGCGTCCTGGAGGCGTCCCGCCGGCTCGGTGTCGCGCGCGGGACCGTGCAGGCCCGGATGGACCGCCTTCAGTCGAACGGAGTCATCCGCGGCTTCGGACCGGAGGTCGACCCCGCCGCCCTCGGCTACCCCGTGACCGCCTTCGCCACGCTGGAGATCAAACAGGGCCAGGGCGCCGACGTACGGGCGCATTTGGCGACCGTCGCCGAGGTGCTCGAACTGCACACCATCACCGGCCACGGCGACATGCTCTGCCGTCTGGTGGCCCGTTCGAACGCGGATCTCCAACGTGTGATCGACCGGGTCGTGGGTTTTGATGGCATCGTCCGGGCCTCCACGGCGATCGTCATGGAGAACCCTGTTCCCCTGCGGATCATCCCGCTGGTCGAACAGGCGTCAGAAGACACCTGATGCGGGTAGGTAGCACGGCGTACAGCAGCACCACGCACGCAGCACGCGGGCGGCGGGAGACTCCCGGCGCCGTCTGAACCGCGCCGGGCAGGTGAGCAGTTCAGTGAACTTCTGGGACTACCTCGGCAACCGCCACCAGCAGTTGCTGACGGACGCGTACCAGCACGCAAGCGCGGTCTTCCAGTGCATGGTCGTGGCGACCGTCATCGGCGTACTGATCGGCATCGTCACGTACCGCAGCGAGTGGGCGGGCAATCTGGCCACGACCGCGACCTCCACGATCCTGACCGTCCCGTCGCTCGCCATGATCGGTCTGCTGATCCCCGTCGTCGGCCTCGGCGTGGCCCCGACGGTCATCGCCCTGACCCTCTACGGCCTGCTGCCCATCGTGCGCAACGCCATCGTCGGGCTGCGCGGCGTCGATCCCTCGCTGGTCGACGCGGCCAAGGGCATCGGGATGTCGCGTGCCGCACGCCTCGTCAAGGTGGAGCTGCCGATCGCCTGGCCGCCGATCCTGACCGGCATCCGCGTCTCCACGCAGATGCTGATGGGCATCGCGGCCATCGCCGCGTACGCGTCGGGCCCCGGCCTCGGCAACGAGATCTTCCGCGGCATCGGCTCGCTCGGCAGCAAGAACGCGCTCAACCAGGTGCTCGCTGGCACGCTCGGGATCATCATCCTGGCCCTGCTCTTCGACGCCGCGTACGTCCTGATCGGCCGCCTGACCATTTCGAGGGGTATCCGTGTCTGAGACCACCGCGACTTCCACCGACGGGGCGACGGCCAAGGACGCGGCGGCGCCCCCGAACGCCCCCACCGGCGCGACGATCGAGCTGGAACACCTCACCAAGCGGTACGCGGGCAGTGGCGACCCCGCGGTGGACAGCGTCAGCATGGAGATCAAGGCGGGCGAGATCGTCATCCTCGTCGGACCCTCGGGGTGCGGGAAGTCGACCACGCTGAAGATGATCAACCGGCTCATCGAGCCGACCAGCGGCCGCATCCGTATCGGCGGCGAGGACGTCACCGACATGGACCCGGTGAAGCTGCGCCGGCGGATCGGTTACGCGATCCAGTCGTCCGGGCTCTTCCCGCACATGACGGTCGCCCAGAACATCGCCCTCGTGCCGAGGATGATCGGCTGGGGGAAGTCGAAGATCAAGAACCGGGTCGAGGAGATGCTCGACCTCGTCGGACTCGACCCCGCCGAGTTCCACGGCCGCTATCCGCGCCAGCTCTCCGGCGGCCAGCAGCAACGCGTGGGCGTAGCAAGGGCGTTGGCGGCCGACCCGCCCGTACTCCTGATGGATGAGCCATTCGGCGCGGTCGACCCGATCACCCGCGACCATCTCCAGGACGAGCTGATCAGGCTCCAGCACGAGCTGCACAAGACGATCGTCTTCGTCACGCACGACTTCGACGAGGCCATCAAGCTCGGCGACCGCATCGCGGTCCTGCGGGAGCGCTCGCACATCGCGCAGTTCGACACCCCGGAAGCCATTCTCACCAACCCCGCCGACGACTTCGTCTCCGGTTTCGTGGGCGCGGGCGCGGCCCTGAAGCGGCTCAACCTCACCCGCGTACGCGACGTGGAGATCGCCGACTTCGCGACGGTGACCGTCGACGACCCGCTCCAGGACATCTTCGACAGGCTGCGGGCCAGCGGCACGAACGAACTGCTGCTCCTCGACAAACGCGGCCGCCCCTACAAGTGGCTGCGGCGCGGCGACCTGATGCGGGCCAAGGGCTCGTTGGCCCGCGCGGGCACCCTCGTCCACGACACGGTCACCCGTGACGCCACCCTGCGCGACGCGCTCGAAGCGGTGCTCACGGACAACGCGGGGCGGGTCGCGGTCACCGGGCGGCGCGGGGAGTACACCGGCGTCGTGGACATGGAGACGCTGATGAACTCCGTGCACGAGATGCTGGAGGCCGACCGGCTGGACGCGGTGGAGCACCAGCACGAACTCCAGGAGCAGCGGGCCGAGTTCACCCATCACGAGCAGGAAGGCCCCGCAGGGGGTGCGAAGGCGTGAAAGGCGTCCCCGGGAGCAACCCCCGGATCCCCGACCGCACACCGGCTCCCGAGGACGGGCCGGGGCCGCGGCCCGACGGCGAGCACGAGGTCAAGGGCCACCTCTTCCGCGACACCGGCGAGGCCGAGCCGGAGCCGCCGCCCCCGCGGGCCGCGGCTTCCACCGGCCGCAGGGGGCGGATCGGCTGGCAGAAGCTGACCATCCTGCCGGCGTTCATCGCCCTCATCCTGCTGCTCACCTGGTGGTGGTTCGAGCAGGCGGACCTGGACTCGATCTCGCAGAACGCCCTGGCGGACGGCAATGTCTGGCTCAGGCTGCGCCAGCACATCCAACTGACGGCCATCTCCACGTTCTTCGTGCTGATCATCGCGATCCCGCTGGGCATCCTGCTGACCCGCAGGAAACTCCGCAAGGCGGCGCCCGGCGCGATGGCCCTGGCCAACATCGGCCAGGCGACGCCCGCGATCGGCCTCCTCGCCCTCCTGGTGATCTGGATCGGCATCGGCGAAAAAGCGGCCCTGATCGGCATCATCATCTACGCCGTCCTGCCGGTGCTCTCCAACACGATCGCGGGCCTGAACGCCAATGACCCGACGCTCCTGGAGGCGGCACGCGGCATCGGCATGTCGCAGTGGGGAGTCCTCGGCAAGGTCGAACTCCCGCTGGCCGTACCGCTGATCCTGGCGGGTGTGCGCACCGCACTCGTCCTGAACGTGGGCACGGCGACGCTCGCCACCTTCGGCGGTGGCGGCGGGCTCGGCGACCTCATCACCACCGGGATCACCAACCAGCGGATGCCGGTCCTGATGCTCGGCTCGATCCTGACGATCGCGCTCGCGCTCCTGGTGGACTGGCTGGCCTCGCTGGCCGAACTGGTCCTGCGTCCGCGTGGATTGGAGGCGGGCTCATGAGGGTTACGTTGCGTACGGCGGCCGTCGGTGTGCTGGGCGGAGCCCTGCTGGTGAGCTGCGGACTGACCAGCGGCAGCCCGATGGTGGACGACGTCAAACCGGGCACGATCGGCAAGGGGCTCCCCCTCAAGGGCGTCGATCTCACCGTCACGTCCAAGGAGTTCACCGAGCAGCTGATCCTCGGCGCGATCATGGGCATCGCCTTCGAGGCTGCGGGTGCGAACGTCCTGGACCGGACGGGCATCCAGGGCTCGATCGGCGCCCGCGAGGCCGTCAAGGGCGGTGACGCGGACGCCATGTACGAGTACACGGGCACCGCCTGGATCACGTACCTCGGCAACACCGAGCCCATCGACGACCCGCGCAAGCAGTGGGAGGCGGTGCGCAAGGCGGACGCGAAGAACGGCGTCACGTGGCTGCCGCCCGCCGAGCTCAACAACACGTATTCCCTGGCCATCAACAAGAAGAACGAGGCCAAGTACAAGCCGAAGACCCTCTCGGACGTGGCGGCCCTGTCGAAGAAGGACCCGGACGCGGTCACGCTGTGCGTGGAGAGCGAGTTCTCCTCGCGCGAGGACGGTCTGCCGGGCATGCAGAAGGAGTACGGGATGAAGATCCCCACCTCCAACATCACCAAGATGGACACCGGGATCATCTACACCCAGGTCTCCAAGGGCACCTGCACGTTCGGCGAGGTCTTCACCACCGACGGCCGCATCAAGGCGATGGACCTGACGCTGACGAAGGACGACAAGCACTTCTTCCCCAACTACAACGCCGCCCCGGAGATCAACAGCAAGGCGCTCAAGGAGCACCCGAAGATCGCGGAGATCCTGGACCCCATCACGAAGAAGCTGAACAACACGGTGGCCCAGGAACTGAACTCCAAGGTGGATGTGCAGGGGCAGGATCCGCATGAGGTGGCGCTGGATTGGCTGGTGCAGGAGGGGTTCGTGAAGGAGGGGTAGTTCCCGCCCTTCGGGCGGTGCGGCTACTTGCAAAGACTCCGTTGCAGAGAAAGCGTTGCAACGGAGTCTTTGCATGTCTACGGTTGAGGCATGACAGAAGAATCGCCGCCGGAGCAGCGAGCGGTACCGCTGAAGACCATCGACCTCAACCCGCGCAACCTGCGCGGGCTCGCGCATCCACTGCGCATGCGGCTGCTCTCCTCGCTTCGGATCGACGGGCCGGCGACCGCGTCACAACTCGCCCAGAGACTGAGCGAGTCGAGCGGAGCCACCAGCTATCACCTTCGGCAACTCGCGGAGTACGGGTTCGTGGAGGACGCCCCGGAGCGAGGCAAGGGGCGGGAGCGATGGTGGCGCTCCACGCATGACAGCACGATGTTCGACGATTCGCTGACGCGCGACGCGAACCCTGAGGTACGCGCGGCGGCCAATTGGTACCAGCACCAAGTGGCCACGTACTACGCCCAGTCCCTGTCGACGTGGATCGGCACGCGTGACGAGTGGCCCCAGGAATGGGTGGACAGCTCCGACATGAGCGACTCCCTCTTGCGACTGACGCCCGAACTCACCTCGGCGCTGCGCGACGAGTTCCGCGAACTCGTCCACAAGTACCGCTCGTTGGCGCCGGACCCGGGCAGCCCACGCTCAGCCATGGTGCACGTACACACCTACCTGTTCCCCCGAAAACCAAGTGCGGACGACTGAGAGGCGACGCCATGCACCCCGACATACACCTACTGCTCCACCACACCCGAGCCACCGACCTGCGCCGCACCGCCCCCTTACGGAAGGCGCGCCCCCAGCTCCGTAGTCAACTGGGCTGGGCCATGGTCGAGTTGGGCCTGCGTCTGGTCAGCAGCTCGGGACCTTCCCGCCCCGGTCAAGGGAACGCAGCGCGTCAACCGTGCCCGACAGCGTCGTGACCGGGATCAGCCGCAGCCCCGCCGGCAGCTCCGCCTGAGCGTCCGAGCACTCGGCCTTCGGGACCAGGAAGACACTCGCACCATCCCGCTTCGCGGCCTGCGTCTTCATCGCGACGCCGCCGACCGGGCCGACCTTGCCGTCATCGGAGATCGTGCCCGTGCCCGCGATCTTCCGGCCGCCCGTGAGGTCCCCGCCGCTGCCGTTGCCGTCGATCAGGTCGATGATGCCGAGCGAGAGGAAGAGCCCCGCGCTCGGCCCTCCGATCTTGCCGAGGTCGACCTTGACCTTCACCTTGTCCGTGCCGTCGACGCCGTTCGCCTTGAGGTAGGAGAGCGCGGCCCGCGTGGCCGTGTCCTGCGACTTCTTCATGTCGCCGAGGTTGTGCTTCTCGACTTCCTTCACGTTGTCGCCGGTGGGGTACACCGCATCCTTGGGCATCACGGAGCGGTCCGTACGGAACCAGCTGTCCACCACGTCGCTCAGGCTCGCGTCCATGTCGGGCCCGGTGGCCACGATCGTCGTCATCCGCAGCTGCCCCTGCGTCTCGCGGGTGGGCGAGCCGGTGATCGTGATGACCGGCTTGCCCTCGCTCTCGCCGAGTACGTTCGCCGTCGACCCCGGCTGGGCCACGGCGAACGGCAACGGCGCGAGGCCGGCGACGGCGAGCAGGGCGACCACGGGGACGGCACAGACGGCGAGGGCCTTGGGGCGCGTGAGGCTGGAGAGGGAGAACACGGGATCAATCTAACGGACGAGGATTTTCAGCCCGCCTGTCAGGCGGCGACGGACGAGCGGCATTCAGCCCGTCCGGCGCTTGAGGACGAACGCGGCGGACCGGTGATCAACGGTGCCCAAAAGAAACCTCGCCCGCGCGGCCTCAGCGCAACGCGTCCGCTACCTCGCGAGCCGCATCCACCACCCGCGGCCCCACCCGCTCCGGCACGGAGTCCGCCAGCATGACCACGCCCACGCTGCCCTCTATCCCGGTCACGCCGACCAAGGGCGCCGCGGCCCCGCTCGCGCCGGCCTCCAGCTCGCCGTGGGTCAGCGCGTAGCCGGGGTCGGTGGCAAGGCCCTGCCGGGCGGCGAGGATCGCGCGGCCCGCGGCGCCGCGGTCCAGGGGGTGCCGGAAGCCGGTCCGGTAGGCCACGTGGTAATCAGTCCAGGTCGGCTCCACGACGGCGACGGCCAGGGCTTCGGTGCCGTCCACCAGCGTCAGATGCGCCGTCGCGCCTATGTCCTCGGCGAGGGAGCGAAGAGCGGGCAGCGCGGCCTCGCGCACCAGCGGATGCACCTGGCGGCCCAGGCGCAGCACCCCGAGGCCGACCCTGGCCCGGCCGCCCAGGTCACGACGGACCAGGGCGTGCTGTTCAAGGGTGGCGAGCAGGCGGTACACCACGGTGCGGTTCACACCGAGCTTGTTCGAAAGCTCGGTGACGGTGAGCCCGTGATCGGTGTCGGCCAACAGCTTGAGGACACGCAGTCCTCGGTCGAGCGTCTGGGAAGTCTCCGCGGTCACGACGCCCACTCCTTAGATGAGGGTCGACGGCCCCTTTACGCGGCGGTAGCGTCGCCGGTCCCGTGGGCGACGCGCGTCAGAGGCCGCCGGTCGGAACTCCGGCTGCGCTCCGCGGCGGCGCTGCCACGGGGCGTGTACGTTGCGGGGACATTAGCGAGGCCGTCCCGCTCAGCGGAAGACTCCGTCCAGAATCCGGGCACGACTCCGGTTGTTAGGGGCGCAATGCCCCATACGCGGGGCCCTCCACCAGGGGTGCACACGACTCCCGCACACGCGGAACACACGCCTCCTCCCCCGCGGTGAAAGACCCGGGGTCCGGAGAGCGCACGCTCACTTCATGCGGGTGGCCCACTCCCCGACCTTGGCGATCCGCTGCCGCAGCTGCCCGGCGGTAGCCTCCGCGCTCGGCGGTCCGCCGCAGGTGCGGCGCAGCTCGGTGTGGATCACACCGTGCGGCTTACCGCTCTGGTGGGAGTACGCGCCGACCATCGTGTTGAGCTGCTTCCGCAGCTCCAGCATCTCCTTGTGGGAGACCACGGGCCGCCGCTCGGCGGGCAGTTCCAGCAGGTCGGCTTCCTCGTCGGGCCGCTTCTTGCTGTGTGCGATCTGCCGGGCCTGGCGCTTCTGGAGCAGCATCTGCACCTGGTCGGGTTCGAGGAGGCCGGGGATGCCGAGATAGTCCTGCTCCTCCTCGCTCCCCGGGTGGGCCTGCATCCCGAACTCGGCGCCGTCGAAGAGAACCCGGTCGAAGACGGCGTCGGACTCGAGCGCCTCGAAGGAGAACTGCTCCTGCTCGCCGGTGTCCTCGTCCTGCTCCTTGTTCGCCTCGTCCATCTCCTGCTCGGACTCGGCGTAGGGGTCCTCTTCCCCTTCCTTCTTCGGCTTGTCGAGTACGTGGTCCCGCTCGACCTCCATCTCGTTGGCGTGGCCGAGGAGGTCGGGGACGGTGGGCAGGAAGACCGACGCGGTCTCGCCGCGCCGCCGGGACCGCACGAAGCGGCCCACGGCCTGGGCGAAGAACAGCGGCGTCGAGATGGTCGTGGCGTAGACCCCCACGGCGAGCCGCGGCACGTCGACGCCCTCGGACACCATACGGACGGCGACCATCCACCGGTCGGTGCTCGCGGTGAAGTCGTCGATGCGCTTGGAGGCACCCACGTCGTCGGAGAGGACGACGGTGGCCTTCTCCCCCGTGAGCTCGCGGATCAGCTTGGCGTACGAGCGTGCGGAGTCCTGGTCGGACGCGATGACGAGACCACCGGCGTCCGGGATGGCCTTGCGCACCTCGGTGAGCCGCTGGTCGGCGGCTTTCAGGACGTTCGGCATCCACTCGCCGCGCGCGTCGAGGGCCGTGCGCCAGGCCTGCGAGATGGCGTCCTTGGTCATCGGCTCCCCGAGCCGCGCGGCGATCTCGTCCCCCGCCTTCGTGCGCCACCGCATGTTGCCGGAGTAGGAAAGAAAGATGACGGGCCGGACGACGCCGTCGCCGAGCGCGCTCCCGTACCCGTACGTGTAGTCAGCGGCGGACCGCCGGATGCCGTCGTTCCCCTCCTCGTACGCGACGAAGGGGATCGGGTTGGTGTCGGACCGGAACGGCGTGCCGGTGAGCGCGAGGCGCCGGGTGGCGGGCTCGAAGGCTTCCAGGCAGGCCTCGCCCCACGACTTCGAGTCACCGGCGTGGTGGATCTCGTCGAGGATGACGAGGGTCTTGCGCTGTTCGACCCGGTTCCGGTGGAGCATGGGCCGCACGCCGACACCGGCGTACGTGATCGCGACGCCTTGGTACTCCTTGCTGAGCGGGCCCGCGCTGTACTCCGGGTCCAGCTTGATCCCTATCTTGGCCGCGGCCTCCGCCCACTGCTTCTTCAGGTGCTCGGTCGGCGCGACCACCGTCACCTGCTGCACGACGTGGTGGTGCAGCAGCCAGGACGCGAGCGTCAGCGCGAACGTCGTCTTGCCGGCGCCGGGGGTCGCGACGGCGAGGAAGTCGCGCGGCTGCTCCTGGAGATACCGCTCCATCGCCCCCTGCTGCCAGGCACGCAGCTTGTTGGCGGTGCCCCAGGGGGCGCGGCCGGGGAAGGCGGGAGAGAGGTGGTGCGATGCGGAGTTGGCGGCGGTGGTAGTCACGGTCTCCGGTATTTGGCAGCTCGGGTACGTACGACAACCGGGCCACCCTACCGGTGAAGGTTGACGCCCCGCGGAGAGCGGCGCGGGGCCCGGATCGGATGCGACCCGTCTCACATCCGCCCTCAGGCGGCACGTTCTTTCAACCGCGCCGCCACCCAGGCCCCCACCAGCGCCACCACCGCCATCGGCAGGAACACGGCGACGAAGGCCCCCGGGTGGGACGCGCCCGCCTCGGTGGAGCCGTGGGCGTCGACCATGCCGCCGCCCAGCGCGGCGAAGGCGGCGCCTCCCGCTGCCAGGAGCAGGGCGTTGGAGAGGCCGTCGGAGATCTGGAGGGCGGCGGAGTTGCTGCCCGCGTCCTGCGGGGGCGAGAGGCGCAGCAGGAGCACGCTGGTGGAGCCGATGACCGTGCCCATGCCGAGGCAGCCGAAGGCCCAGGCCACCGCCACGATCCAGACCGGGACGGCATCGATCAGGACCGTCGGCGCGGTGGCGATGGCCGCGGCGACCAGGAGCATCCCGACGACCATGAGCCGCGTCCGGTGCGGTTCCATGCCGGGCCGCGACTGTACGAACGAGCCGAGCGCCCAGGTCGCGCCGCCCACGGCGAGCGAGAGACCGGCCATGGTCGGCGAGAGCCCGCGCTGGGTGACGAGCATCAGCGGCACGAAGGACTCGGCGGCGATGAACGACCCCGCGGCCATGCCGCGAAGGAGCACGACGGACGGCAGGCCTTGGGCCGCCCGATAGGTGCCGCGCGGCAGCAGTCCGAGCACGGCGGGCACGAGCACCACGGCCCCGACCGCCGCGGGCAGCAGCGAGAGCCACCGCAGCTCCTGACCTGCGTACTGGAGGAGTCCGGCGCCCAGCGAGATGCCGAGCGCGAGCCGGATGCGGCGGCGGTCGAAGGGCCCGGCGGGCGCATCGGAGACGGGCCCGGCGGCCCGGCGCCGGATCTGCGGCAGGGCGAGCGCGAGCGGCGCCGCGACGAGCACCGGAATGCCCAGGAAGACCCAGCGCCAGCCCAGGTGTTCGGTAACCGTGCCGGACACCAGCGGCCCGACCACGGACGGCACGACCCAGCTGGCCGCGAACGCCGCGAGTATGGAGGGCCGCAGCCGCTCCGGGTAGGCGCGGCTGACGACCACGTACAGCGCGACGATGACGAGCCCGCCGCCGAGCCCCTGCACGGCTCGGCCGAGGATGAACATCCACATGGCCTGCGCGGTCCCGGACAGCACGAGCCCCGCCGCGAAGGCCCCGATCCCGGTGGCGAGCGGCCCGAGCGGCCCACGCCGGTCGGCCCACTGCCCGGAGAGCACCATGCCGAAGAGGCTGGTGGTGAAGTACGCGGAGAAGCCGAAGGCGTAGAGCGAGACGCCGTTCAGCTCACGGGCGGCCACCGGCATCGCGGTCCCGACGGCGGTCGCCTCGAAGGCGATGAGCAGCACCACGGAGACGATGCCGAGGCTGAGGGCGCGGTAGGGCGCACGGAGCACTCCGCCCTCGAGCTCGGACGGCGGGACTATCGGGGCGGCGGCGACTTCGGCGTCGCGTGGTTCCAGAGCGCTCATGTCGGCCAGGGTAAGGGGCTTGGAGCACTGTGACCCCTGTCTGGGGTCGGTGACCTTCCGGGCCTTTGGTCGTACGTCCCACGCAAGACCCGGCCGCGATATATACGTGTTAAGCTGACGTATATACGTGAGGGAGTGGTCATGACGAAGATGCTCATCGACATCGACGACGAAGCGCTGGCCGAGGCCCAGAAGATCCTGGGCACGGCGACCAAGAAGGACACCGTGAACCAGGCGCTCGCCGACATAAGGCAGCGCTCCGTGCGCGCGCAGGCCCGTCGTGAGCTGGCCCAGCTCGTCGCCTCCGGCGCGATCGACCTCGACGCCCTCAACGAGAAGCACGGCTACGACTCCTACGAGGACCTGCACAAGCCGACCGGCAAGGACCGGACGACCGCCGAATGACCGTGCGCTTCCTGGCCGACAGCTCGGCCCTCACGCTTCTGCTGCCCGACCTGGAAGATCGCCACGGCATGAACCAGACGATCGACGCCGGACTGGTCGGGATCTGCGACGTGACGGAGCTGGAATTCCTCTACACCGCCCGCTCAGCGGCCGATCGCGCCGTCATCCTGCGCACCCTGAACCTCGCCTACGCGTGGGTTCCCGTCCCCGACAGCGTCTACTCGCGCGCACGCGAGGTCCAGCACACGCTGACCCGTCACGGCGAGCACCGCGCGCCAGGGGTCGTCGATCTGCTCACCGCCGCGACCGCCGAGCTGACCGAGCGCACGCTGCTCCACCGTGACCACGACTTCGAGACGATCGCGCGCCACACCGGGCAGCCCACGCTCTTCCTTGCGCCGTGATTCATGAACGCCGCATGGCAGTCCCGTTGCGGGGCCGGTGATTCTCTTGAGCCGCCGGTCTCGGGCGCTTAGGTTCAAGGAGTCGAGATCAACCTCGGCCGTGTGCCCGAGTGGCTCAGGGGCTGGACTGCAAATCCAGTAACGCGGGTTCGATTCCCGCCACGGCCTCCAGTCAGACCCGCGCCTCGTCGAGCCCCGCGAGAATCGCGTCCACCGTCTCCTCGACCGTCAGGTCCGAGCTGTCCAGCCAGAGACCGATCCTCGGGGTCGTGGACCGGAACCCGGCGTCCAGGTCCGCCACCGTCCACGCGCCGTACCCGGTCTTGCCCCGCCCGGCCTCCCGGGACGCGACCGCCTCCGGCCTCGGGGCGAGCACGATGACGTGGACGGGACGCGTACGCAGCAGATCCACGTACGTCTTCAACTCCTCGCCCAGGATGACGTCCTGGACCACCGCCACGAAGCCCGCGGCCGCGTACGCGTCGGCCGTCGCCGCCGACAGGCCGTACCGCAGCCGGAGTTGGGCCGCTGCCTCGTCCGAGGCGCCGGGCTCGTACTCCTGGCCGCCCGACACGATCATGCGGCGGAAGACATCACCCCGTACGTGCGCCGCGCGCGGCAGCCGCTCGGCCAGGGCCTGCGCCACCGTGGACTTGCCCGCCGCCATGATGCCGGTGATGACGACGACCCCGCTCAGTGGCGCCGTCACGTCGCCACTGCCGCCTGGGGGCGGATCGGGAGGCGGTTCACCGGGCGGCCGGTGGCTGCCCGCACCGCTGAGGCCACCGCCGCCGGAGTCGTCACCACCGGCACCGCGCTCGCGGCCTTCGCGCCGAAGGGTGCCACCACGTCCCGCTCCTCCACCAGCTTCACGATGCGGATGTCGGGGGCGTCCAGGGCGGTGGGCAGCGCGTAGCCCGTCAGGTCCGGGTGGCGGACCAGGCCGCGCGGCGTGCGGAGGTTCTCCGTGAGCGCGGCGCCGACTCCCTGCGTGACGCCCGCCTCGATACGCACCTTCAGCTGGGACGGGTTGAGGATGCGGCCCACGTCCTGGGCGACCGCGAGCTCCACGACCCGTACGGAACCGATCTCGATGTCGACGTCGACGACCGCGCGGATCGCGCAGAAGGCCATCCCTACGAACGCGTCGCCCTGACCCGCCTCGTCGAGGGGCTCGGTGGGGTGAGGGCGGCACTGGGCCGTGGCCCACAGTTCCTTGCCGTCCATCGCCTCCGTCACCGTCGTGCTCAACACCCCGTCGTACGAGGTGATCTTGCCGTCCGTGATCTGGAGCAGCTCGGTCGACATACCGAACTTGTGGGCCAGCGGCTGGAGAAGCTGCGTGCGGACCATCTTCGCCGCGCGCTCCACCGCGCCGCCCGACACCCACGTATGGCGGCCGTGACAGCTGGGCCCGGCGGGCGGCTGGTCGGTGTCGACCGGAGCCACGCGGACGTCGTCGATGCCGAGCGTCTCCTGGACGATCTGGCGGGCGAGCGTGGTGAAGCCCTGGCCCGTCTCGACCGCAGCACAGATGACCGTCGCGACCCCGTCGTGGACCTTCACCGTGGCCGTGGAGACCTCGTCCGTGCCCTCGGCGCCCAGGAGTTGAACCATCCCGAGGCCGTAGCCCACACCCCGGCGCACCGCGGCCGGCTCACCGGCGCCCTCGGGGCCCCCGGGCAGCAGCCACTCGTCCTCGGGGGTGTCCTTGGGCAACTCGGGGAGCGGGAAGTCCCGTACGGCAGCCAGGAGTTCGGCGACGGGGGCGGGGCAGGTGACCGTCTGGCCGGTGGGGAGGATGTCTCCCGTCGCCATCGCGTTGCGCAGCCGCACCTCGGCCGGGTCGATGCCCAACTTCTTTGCAATCTTGTCCATTTGGGCTTCGTACGCCGCGCAGACCTGCATGGCGCCCTCGCCCCGGACATGCCCGGACGGCGGGTTGTTCGTGCGGACCGCCCAGCCCTCGATGAAGGCGTTCGGGACGACGTAGGGACCGCAGGCGAAGGAGACGGCGGCGGCGAGCGCTTCGGACGATGTGTCCGCGTACGCGCCCGCGTCGAGCAGGACCTGCGCCTCCACCTTCACCAACTTGCCCTCGGCGTCCGCGTGATGGCGGTAGCGAAGCAGCGTCGGGTGGCGGTGGGCGTGGCCGAGGAAGGACTCCTCGCGGGTCGCGGTGAGCTTCACCGGGCAGCCCGTCGTCAGGGCGAGCAGACCGAGCGGCAGGTGGAAGCTGGCGTCCTCGCGGTCGGCAGTGGCCCCCGGGACGCCGGTCACGACGACCTTCACGATGTCCGGGTCGATGCCGTAGCAGGACGCGGCCATGTCGCGGTCGGTGTGCGGATCGGTGGAGGCGATGTACAGCTCCACACCCCCGTCGGGACGCGGCACTGCGAGCCCCGCCTCGGCGCCGATCGGCGCCGGGTCCTGGCGGCCGATGCGGTACAGACCCTCGACGACGAGCTCGCCCGCCGCCTCCGGGTCGCCGTGCCGCAGCGGGATGTGCCGGATCAAGTTGCCGTCGGGGTGCAGGGGTTCGGCCGCGAAGGCCTTCTCCGGGTCGGTGACCGGCTCGAGGACCTCGTACTCGACGAAGATCGCGGCGGCGGCCATCCGTGCCGTGTCGGGGTGGTCGGCGGCCACGGCGGCGATGGGCTCGCCGTGGTGGCGTACGACCTCGGAGGCGAAGACCGGCCGGTCCGGGGTCTTGCGGCCGTGCAGCGCGTCGCCGGGCACGTCCTCGTGCGTGACGACGGACCGCACGCCCGGCATCTCGCGCGCCTGGGATGTGTCGATGGAGACGATGCGCGCGTGCGCGTGCGGTGAGCGCAGGACGGCCGCCCACAGCAGCCCCTCCGCCCACAGGTCGGACGCGTAGGGGAAGGTGCCCTCGGTCTTGGCGCGGGATTCCGCGGACGGCAGCGACGCACCGATGCCGTGCGGCAGCGGCTCGGGACCGGGCTGCGTGTCCACTGCGGTCGCGGTGTTCGCCGTGCCCGCGGCTTCGTTGCTCACGCCTGGCCTCCGTCCTGTCCGTAAGGTCCTTCGTACGATCCGCCGTGCGCCGTCGGGTTGACCCCTCCGGCGCCCGGTCCCGCCTGGTGCGGAATGCGTGCCTCGCCCGCGTGGTCGTCGTGCGCCGACGGCTCCGCGGCGGCGGCGGACGCCTGACGTTCGGCGACGACCTCCTGCACGGCGTCGAGCACGCCGCGGTAGCCGGAGCAGCGGCACAGGTTGCCGCACAGGGCGCGGCGGGCCTCCAGGTCGGACGGGGCGGGGTTGCCCTCGAGGAGATCGTGCACGGTCATCGCCATGCCCGGTACGCAGAAGCCGCACTGGACGGCGCCACAGGCCCCGAGCGCCCGCTGTACGTCGGAGGGCCTGCCGTCGACGGCGAGACCCTCGACGGTGCGCACCTCGCTCCCGGCGGCCGTGGCCGCGGGCACCAGGCAGGAAGCGACGAGACGGCCGTCCACCTGGACGTTGCAGGCACCGCACTCGCCCTGCGAGCAGCCGTCCTTGGCGCCCGCGAGGCCGAGGCGCTCACGCAGCACGTAGAGGAGGGACTCGCCGATCCAGGCGCCGGTGACGGGGCGGTCGGCGCCGTTGACGCGCAGGACGTAGGAGCAGAGGGGGTGTTCGTCGGCGAGGGCGGTGGCGGTGACGGCCTCTTCGGAGTCGTCTTCCTCGGCCTCGGCCTCGGCATCGACCCCGTCTTCGGCTTCGGCTTCGACGTCCGCTTCGGCGTCGGGCTCGGCTTCGGGCTCGGTGTCCGCTGCGGGCTCGGCTTCGGGCTCCGGCTCCGGCTCCGCGGCCACCTCGGGTGTCAGGGGCTCCTCGGGCACCACATGCATCTCGGGAGCGACCGGCGGCTCGGGGACGAACGCCTCCGGGGGCACGACCGGCTCGTGGGGCTGCGGCTGGACGCGCGGCTGCGGATACGGGTACGGCCCGGTGTGGTCGACGTACTCGGCAGGCTCCACGTGCTCTGCCTGCTCGACGTGCTCGGCATGCGGATACAGCTCGACGTGCGGCTGCTGCACCGACTCCTGCACCGACTCCTGCACCGGCTGCTCCGACCACGGCGAACCCGCACCCGCGCCACCGGTGGCCCACGGAGCCGCCGCGCCACCGGGCAGCGTCGCGGGCGGCGTACCGCCCCACTGCGCCGCGAGCGAGGACGCGGTGAACTCGCCCGATTCATCCGGAAGATCACCATTGGCTACGGGGATCGACCACTGCCCGGTGACATCCGCCGGGGCAGGGGCGGCGGGCGCGTGCCCCTCCGCCTCGTGGAAGCTCCACTGCCCGGTGGCCCGGGGGTCGTACCCGTGCTCCTGCTCGTGGACCGGCGGTTCGGGCTCGGGGACACCGCCCGCGTCCGGCCACCGCACGTTCTGCACGCCCGCGCCACCGACGCCGGTGCCCACGCCCGTCACCTCGGGCGGCATGACCCAGACGCCGGTGGCGGACGGGTCCGTCGCGTCGGCGCTCGTGGGGGTGACCGTTATCTGCGGCGGCACGTAACCGTGGCCGGGCGCGGCGAGCGGCGAGTGGTCGAAGGCGTCGAGGGCGCCCTCCGGCAGCTGCACGAAGGCCGTGGCGTCCGAGTCGTACTCGCCCTGCGGATGCGGCTGCCAGCCGCCGCCCGCGGCGTTCGCGGCGTTCCCGTCGGTCTGGTCGTCCCTCACGACAGCGCCCTCCCCAGTGCTCGTCGGGCCAGCGCGGCGACCGTGCGCCGCAGGTGCAGTACGGCGGGCGGCAGCGGCTGCGGTGAGCCGTCGTCCGCCGGAGGCTGGTCGGGGATGCACGCGGCGGCGACGTACTCACCGAAGGCGGTGAGCGCCTCCGGCACGATCGTGCGCTCGCCGTCCCAGTCGATCAGCGAGGCGACCCACTGCTCGGCCTCCAGGGGCCGCAGCGGCATCGGCGCGACGGCGCCGACCGCGCAGCGCACACCGCGGCGCGCGGGGTCCAGGACGAGCGCGACGGAGGCGATGGCGCGGCCGGGGCCGGTGCGTCCGGTGGCCTTCAGGAAGACCTGCGGGGCGTGCAGGAGCGGCAGCCGTACGAAGCCGATGAGTTCGCCGGGGCGGAGCATGTCCATCCCCGCGAGCAGGTGCGAGACGGGGACCTCGCGGCGCGCGCCGCCGGGTCCCGCGATGATGAGGACGGCTTCCAGGGCGGCCAGGACGGGGAGGGTGTCGCCGGTCGGCCCCGCGGTGGCGATGTTGCCGCCGAGGGTGCCCGCGTTGCGGATCTGCGGGGGTCCGGCGGCGCGTGCGGCGGCGGCGAGCGCGGGGATCAGGGCGGCGAAGTCGGGCCGCCCGACGCGTGCGTGGGTGAGACCGGCGCCGAGCAGCGCGTGACCGTCCTGGTACTGCCAGCCGCGGATCTCGCTGATGCGGCCGAGGCCGACGAGCGCGGCGGGGCGCAGGAGGCCCGCGTTGACGGAGGCCATGAGGTCGGTGCCGCCGGCCACGGGCACGGCGGCGGGCATCGCGGCGAGTGCCTCCACGGCCTCGTCCAACGTCGCAGGCAGCTTCGCCGTCTGCGCTGTGTGCGCCGCCTGCGGTGCGTGCGTGCTCAAAACCGGCTGCCCCTTCCCGATGCCCGGCGGCTTTCTCACCGTGTCCACCGTTACGCCTGTTCCGCCGTACGGTACGTGCTCACAGCCCGGACGTGGCAACTCTGGCACATCTTCCCCGGCCCCCGGCGCGGGGGTCCGCTAGGAGCCATTCGTCCGTAGACCTGGGGGATGTGCCGTTTTCACACGCCCTCGCCGGTCAGCGGGAATTGCCACTCTTCGGTGACCCTTGTACGGCTTTGGTCAGGCCGCCCACGCTCTCAGCGCGGGCGGCCCGACACGCGGACTATGGGGTGCGCCTCACACGTTCGGGGGCGCCCCGTCGATCGGGCGTCCGAGCACCCCCGGGCGCTTCTGCCACGGCAACGGGCCGCCGGGCGGGCGGTAGTCGACGCCGAGTGCGTCAAGTCGCGCGTAGTGCGGGGTCATTCGCCGCTCGAAGTCGGCGAAGTCACGCTCGGCGGACGGCGGGAGCGTGCTCCAGGCGACCTCGGCGAACGCGGCGAGGCGGGGGAACACCTGGTAATCCACGCGTGCGTGGTACTCCATCACCTCGGTCCAGACGTTGGCCTGGGTGCCGAGGACGTGGCGGGCCTCGTCGGCGGTGAGCTGGGGCGGCAGCGGCTCGAAGCGGTAGACGTCCTCCAGGGTGCGGACGAAGCCGATGGGCGCGGGCTCGTCGGGGCCGCCGTCCTGCCGGTGGTCCAAGTACACCTGCTGCTCGGGACACATGACGACGTCGTGACCGGCCTTGGCCGCCGCGATCCCGCCGCCGTACCCGCGCCAGGAGGACACGGTGGCGCCGTCCGCGAGGCCGCCCTCCAGGATCTCGTCCCAGCCGATGAGGCGGCGTCCGCGCTCGGTCAGCCAGGTGTCGAAGTGCCGGATGAACCAGCTCTGCAGCCCGTTCTCGTCGCCGACACCGAGCTCCTTGATGCGGGCCTGCGCGGTGGGCGACGCCTTCCACTGGTCCTTGGGGCATTCATCTCCCCCGACGTGGATGAAGGTGGAGGGGAAGAGGTCGAGCACCTCCTCGAACACACCCTCGTAGAAGCGAAGGGTGTTCTCGGTCGGGGCGAGGACGTTCGGGTTGACGCCCCAGGTGTCCCAGACGCCGAGTGACCCGGTGTCGACGACGTCGGTGTTGCCGAGCTCCGGGTAGGCGTGGATGGCGGCCTGCGAGTGCCCGGGGATGTCGATCTCCGGTACGACGGCGATGTGCCGCTCATGGGCGTAGGCGACGATCTCGCGGATGTCGTCCTGCGTGTAGAAGCCTCCGTGCGGGGTGTCGTTCCACAACTCGGACGCGCGGTGGCCCCATTTCGAGCGCGGCCGCCACGAACCGGCCTCCGTCAGCTTGGGGTAGCGCTTGATCTCGATGCGCCAGCCCTGGTCGTCGGTGAGGTGGAAGTGGAAGACGTTCAGCTTGTGGGCGGCGAGCAGATCGAGATACCGCAGGACGCCGTCCTTGGGCATGAAGTGCCGGGCCACGTCGAGCATCATGCCGCGCCAGCCGAAGCGGGGGCTGTCCTCGATCAGACACCCCGGGACGGGATACCGCCCCGCGGCCCGCAGCGGTGCGCGCCGGAAGGCCTCGGGCCCGATGAGCTGCCGCAGCGTCTGCGCCCCCCAGAAGACGCCGGGAGCTGCGCCGCCGTGGATCTCGACGCCCGCCTCCCCCGCCGTGAGCCGGTACGCCTCGGGGGCGAGGGAGTCGTCGATGCCCAGCGAGACACCGCTGCCGTCACCGGGGGCGAGCGGCACCCCCAGCGCCCCACCGAGCGTGGCACGCAGCCAGCGCTCGGTGGACTCGGTGCCGGGTCCTGCCCGGAGCGCGGTGGAGGAGTCGAGGATGAAGCCTTCGGAATGCGGTCCCTCGGCGCGTGCGGGCGCCGGAATGAGTTGCTCAAAGGTCATGCGGCGAATCTGCCACGCGATTGCACGACGCAAAAGGGGCGTTGCGGTACACGCAACGCCCTTTCGCGAGGAGGGTCCTGGAACCGCGCCCGGGGGCTACTTCTTGCCGCCGCCCTTGCCGTCCTTGCCGCCCTTGTCCTTGTCGCCACCGGCGCTCATGGACTCGTAGATCTCCTTGCACATGGGGCAGACGGGGTACTTCTTCGGGTCGCGACCCGGCACCCACACCTTGCCGCAGAGCGCGACGACGGGCGTACCGTCGAGCGCGCTGGCCATGATCTTGTCCTTCTGGACATAGTGCGCGAAGCGCTCGTGGTCACCGTCACCGCTCGACACCTGCGGCGTCGGCTCAACGAGGGTCCCCGTACCTGCCCCGCGCTCGGGCTCGGGCTCAAGAGTGCTCATGGCATCCAAGGGTACCTACGCCCACGGCGTCCGGGCAGCGTCCGTGCCGGGGCGGGCACCCGGTGGGAGGGTGAGAGGGCAGAACAGACCACTTGCCGACCGAGCCATCTGGCGCTCATGGCCCACGCGGGCGATCCCAACGCAGTTGTCCGCCCGGTGGGCACCCCGCCCTGTGGCCGCGGGACGCGCAGACCGAACTCGCCTGCACCGACGACAACTTCGACGCATGGCTGGAGGCGGTGGCGGCCGGCCACGGCGTGGGCGTGGCCCCGGAACCGGTGGCCCGCAGACACAGCCACCCCAACCTGCGCTACGTACGCCTGAAGAACGCACCCCAGGTGCCGGTACACCTGGCCGTCCCGACCCACGACACACACCCACTGGCGGAGCGCTACTTCCGAGATCTCAGTTCAGCGAAGGGTCGTCCGGATAAGTAGCCACCATCGCCAGCTCGCTCCGCTGGCGCCGAAGCACCGCTCGCCACAGCCGCTCCGGGTCCGGGGACGAGACGTCGCCGGGCTCGGACTCGACCACGTACCAGGCGCCCTCGACGAGTTCGTCCTCCAGTTGGCCCGGGCCCCAGCCCGCGTACCCGGCGAAGATGCGCAGTGAGCCGAGCGCGGGGGCCAGGAGTTCGGGGGGTGTGTCCAGGTCGACCAGGCCGATCGCGCCGTGCACGCGGCGCCAGCCGATCGGTTCGCCTCGGCCGGGGCGTGGGCGGGCGGTGGAAGCCTCGCCCTCCTCGCCGGGGATGACCGCCACGCCGAGCGCCGAGTCGAGCGAGACGGGGCCGCCCTGGAAGACGACGCCCGGCGCGCCGGCCAGTTCGCCCCAGCCCTCGAGGATGTCCGCGACGTCCACCGGCGTGGGCCGGTTGAGGACCACGCCGAGCGAGCCCTCCTCGTCGTGGTCGAGGAGCAGCACCACCGCACGGTCGAAGTTCGGGTCCGCCAGGGCAGGCGTGGCCACGAGCAGCCGCCCTGTGAGCGAGGACACCTCGGTCATGAACGACATGATCCCGCATCTTTGCCCCGCGAGGGGAGGCAATGGCCTTACCGGAGTGAACGCAGCTCAGGGCGCACTGGGGCGGCTGGAGCGCACACTTTGGGCGGTGACCCGGAGTGTCCGGTTCCGAACGGTTCGTGTTGTCACGGGCTCCTGACACGGTTTACGCGTCCTCAGCCTTACGGAAGGGGGGTACGCGCCCATTACGCTTGCCCTTTGGTCCACCCGTCCATCCAATCGGAACGCGAGATTCATGACCGTCACCGACGATGTACTGCTTGTCCACGGCGGAACCCCGCTGGAGGGCGAGATCCGTGTCCGCGGCGCGAAGAACCTCGTGCCCAAGGCCATGGTCGCCGCGCTGCTCGGCAGCGCTCCGAGCAGGCTGCGCAATGTCCCAGACATCCGCGACGTGCGCGTCGTACGCGGACTCCTGCAGCTGCATGGCGTGACGGTACGCCCCGGTGAGGAGCCGGGCGAGCTGGTCATGGACCCCTCGCACGTGGAGAGCGCCAACGTCGCGGACATCGACGCCCACGCCGGGTCGTCGCGTATCCCGATTCTCTTCTGCGGGCCGCTCCTGCACCGCCTCGGGCACGCCTTCATCCCCGGCCTCGGCGGCTGCGACATCGGCGGCCGGCCGATCGACTTCCACTTCGAGGTGCTCCGCCAGTTCGGCGCGACCATCGAGAAGCGCGAGGGCGGCCAGTACCTGGAGGCACCGCAGCGCCTGCGCGGCACGAAGATCCAGCTGCCGTACCCGTCCGTGGGCGCCACCGAGCAGGTCCTGCTGACCGCCGTCCTCGCGGAAGGCGTCACGGAGCTCTCGAACGCCGCCGTCGAGCCCGAGATCGAAGACCTCATCTGCGTGCTGCAGAAGATGGGCGCGATCATCGCGATGGACACCGACCGGACCATAAGGGTCACCGGTGTCGACAGCCTGGGCGGCTACAACCACCACGCCCTCTCGGACCGCCTGGAGGCCGCCTCGTGGGCTTCCGCGGCCCTGGCGACCGAAGGCGACATCTACGTCCGCGGCGCCCAGCAGCGGTCGATGATGACGTTCCTGAACACCTACCGGAAGGTGGGCGGTGCCTTCGAGATCGACGACGAGGGCATCCGCTTCTGGCACCCGGGCGGCTCGCTGAACGCCATCGCCCTGGAGACGGACGTGCACCCCGGCTTCCAGACGGACTGGCAGCAGCCCCTGGTCGTCGCCCTGACGCAGGCCGCGGGCCTGTCGATCGTGCACGAGACGGTCTACGAGTCGCGCCTCGGCTTCACCTCCGCGCTCAACCAGATGGGCGCACACATCCAGCTCTACCGCGAGTGCCTCGGCGGCTCCGACTGCCGCTTCGGGCAGCGGAACTTCCTCCACTCGGCGGTCGTCAGCGGCCCCACGAAGCTCCAGGGCGCCGATCTGGTCATTCCCGACCTGCGCGGCGGCTTCTCGTACCTGATCGCCGCTCTGGCGGCCCAGGGGACGTCCCGCGTCCACGGCATCGACCTGATCAACCGCGGCTACGAGAACTTCATGGACAAGCTCGTGGAGCTCGGCGCGAAGGTGGAGCTGCCCGGGCGGGCGACGCTGTAATTCAGCCCGGCCGGCGTTTGAGGCCATCTTTTAGACGGCACGCGAAAGGGGCGGCCACCCAAACCGGGTGGCCGCCCCTTTCACTGCTTCAGGCTACTTGCCCTTAGCCGCTTCCTTGAGCTTGGAGCCCGCCGAAACCTTGACGCTGTAGCCGGCCGGGATGTTGATCGGCTCGCCGGTCTGCGGGTTCCGGGCGGTGCGAGCGGCACGGTGGGTGCGCTCGAAGGTCAGGAAGCCGGGGATGGTGACCTTCTCGTCGCCCTTGGCAACGATCTCGCCGACGGTCTCGGCGAACGCCGCCAGCACGGCGTCGGCGTCCTTGCGGGTCACCTCGGCGCGGTCGGCCAGCGCGGCCACCAGCTCACTGCGGTTCATGTTTGTACTCCCGTGTTCTTCTTGCCGTTGAGGCGTGCCACGCGGCGGGGCCGCATGATGGGCACAGCGAAGCCGATGCTGCCAGGGTCCTCGGTCAGGCCCCGGACCCGGGTCCGTCGTCCGGACCCTCGCGCCCAGAAAGGCATCCTGCCCCCACCTGCGGCGGGAAAGCCAATCCGGGCCCCTTGGGGTCACACGAAAAGCTTCACCGCCCCTGGGAAGGTGGCAGTCGGGGGCGCGCTTCCACGCCACCCTAGAGGGCCTTTGAGGGCCCTGCGTTCCGCGACGCGCCGTACTACTGGGCCGTGGCGCCTGTCACAGCCACCCCGGCCGTCACCCCAGCGGCCTTCGCCGCGCTGCGCACCGCATCGGCGACCGCGCCCGCGACCTTGTCGTTGAAGACGCTGGGGATGATGTAGTTCGGGTTGAGCTCGTCCTCGGCGACGACGTCCGCGAGGGCGCCCGCCGCCGCCAGCATCATCTCCGTGTTGACGGTGCGCGACTGGGCGTCGAGCAGACCGCGGAAGACGCCGGGGAAGACCAGGACGTTGTTGATCTGGTTCGGGAAGTCCGAGCGGCCCGTGGCCACGACGGCCGCCGTCTGGCGGGCGATCGTGGGCTCGACCTCGGGGTCGGGGTTCGCGAGCGCGAACACGATGGCGTCGTCGGCCATGGCCGCGACGTCGTCGCCGTTCAGGACGTTCGGGGCCGAGACGCCGATGAAGACGTCGGCGCCGACGACCGCTTCCTTGAGGGTGCCGCGGGCGCCCTCGGGATTGGTGTTGTCGGCGATCCAGCGCAGCGGCGAGTCCGGCGCGGCGTCCACGAGGTCCTCGCGGTCCGCGTGCACGACACCGTGGATGTCGGCCACGACGGCGTGCTTGACGCCCGCGGCGATGAGCAGCTTGAGGATGGCCGTACCGGCCGCGCCCGCGCCGGACATGACGACGCGTACGTCGCCGACTCCCTTGCCCACCACGCGAAGTGCGTTGGTCAGCGCGGCGAGCACGACGATCGCGGTGCCGTGCTGGTCGTCGTGGAAGACGGGGATGTCGAGGGCCTCGCGGAGGCGTGCCTCGATCTCGAAGCAGCGCGGCGCCGAGATGTCCTCGAGGTTGATGCCCGCGAAGCCGGGGGCGATCGCCTTCACGATCTCGACGATCGCGTCCGTGTCCTGGGTGTCCAGGCACAGCGGCCAGGCGTCGATCCCGGCGAAGCGCTTGAAGAGGGCCGCCTTGCCCTCCATGACGGGCAGCGCGGCCTTCGGGCCGATGTTGCCGAGGCCGAGGACGGCCGAACCGTCCGTTACGACCGCAACGGAGTTGCGCTTGATGGTGAGGCGGCGCGCGTCCTCGGGGTTCTCGGCGATCGCCATGCACACGCGGGCCACGCCCGGGGTGTAGATCATGGAGAGGTCGTCGCGGTTCCGGATGGGGTGCTTCGACTGCATCTCGATCTTGCCGCCGAGGTGCATCAGGAACGTACGGTCGGAGACCTTGCCGACCGTGACGCCCTCGATGGTGCGCAGCTGCGCGACGATCTCGTCGCCGTGCGTCGTGGAGGTCGCCGCGATCGTGACGTCGATCCTCAGTGCCTCATGGCCGGACGCCGTGACGTCGAGGCCGGTCACCGAGCCTCCGTGGGACTCGACGGCCGTGGTGATCTGGGAGACCGCGGTGCCGCTCGCCGGCACCTCCAACCGGACCGTGTTCGAGTAGGAGACGCTGGGCGCCGTTGCCATGGCCGACTTCCTCTGCTTTCACCGTGTTGCTCTTGCCGTCCGATGGTCGCACCTACCACTGAGTACGTGGTAGCCGCCTCGGATTGCGAACTTTTCGTTCACCAGCTTTTCGGAAACTGGTTTCCACCATACGAGAAGTTGGAGGCGGTCGGTAGGGGGAAACGGAAACCGGTGGTTGAAACCCGGAAGAGGCCCCCGTCACGTGGTGACGGGGGCCTCTTCCTGACGCTTAGTGACACCGACCCGCCATGCTCGCCTCGCGGCAAGTGGTCGCTCGTAGCGACGATGGTTGGGCCCGGGGGCTTGGATCGGGCCGGTGCCACATCAACGGTAACAAACGATCCCCGTAAGGCAATTCCCGTCCCGAGAAGTCTCCGAAGTCATTCGCGGAGCAGGCCGGGACCTCACTCGCGGAGCAGGTCCGGAACCCCCTCGGCGTCCGGCTCGTCGCGCTCGCCCGACAGGACCGTGAGCTGCTGCGTGGCCCGGGTCAGCGCCACGTACAGGACTCGCAGGCCCGCGGGGGACTCGTCCGCGATCTCCGCGGGCGAGACGACCACCGTCGCGTCGTACTCCAGGCCCTTGGCCTCCAGGCTGCCCAGGGCGACCACCCGGTCGCCGAGTCCGGCGAGCCAGCGTGCCGCCTGTTCGCGGCGGTTCATCGCCACGACGACTCCGACGGTGCCGTCCACCTGGTCGAGCAGCCGCGCCGCCTCCTCGCGCACAGACGCGCCCAGGTCCTTGTCCCGTACGACGGCGAAGCGAGGCTTCACGCCGGTGGACCGGACGGCTGACGGGGACTCGGAGCCCGGCATCGCGAGCGCGAGCACCTTGGCCGCGAGATCGGCGATCTCGGCGGGGTTGCGGTAATTGACCGTGAGGGTGAAGCGGCGGCGCGGGCGGGTGCCGAGGGCCTCGTCGCGGGCGGCGGCGGCCTCGTCCGGGTCGGACCAGGAGGACTGGGCGGGGTCGCCGACGATCGTCCACGTGGCGTGCCGGCCCCGGCGGCCGACCATGCGCCACTGCATGGGGGTCAGGTCCTGCGCCTCGTCGACGATGACGTGCGCGTACTCGGTGCGCTCCGCGGCGAGCCGCTCGGCGCGTTCACGCTGGGACTCCTCGCGCTGGGGCATCAGTTCGTCGAGCCCGGTGAGCAGGTCGAGGGGGTCGAGATCCTTCTTCTTGCGGGGCCGGTGCGGCGTGCCGAGGATCGAATGGAGCTCGTCGAGGAGCGCCACGTCGTGCACGGACAGGGCGTCGCGCTTGAGGGAGCGGGCGACCTTGCGGACCTCGCCCGGGTTCAGGACGCGGCGCGCCCAGCGGCCCAGGCGCCGCTCGTCGCCCATCGCGGCGAGCACGGCGCGCGGCGTGAGCTCGGGCCACCAGGCGTCGAGGAAGCGGATGAAGTCGTCCTCGGACGTGATGTCCTCGTCGAAGGACGAGCGCAGCTCGGCGGCGAGCTCCGGGTCGCTGTGCCGGCCCGCGGAGCCGGACTGGGACCACAGGGCGTCCAGGAGGAGCTTGCGGGCGCGCGGGCGCAGCAGGTTGACGGGGGCCGTGCCGCTGAGCGCGTTGCGCCGGATACGGCCCAGCGCGTCGGCCTCCAGCTCCAGGCGGCGGCCGAAGGCGACCACGCGCAGCCGGGTGGGGGTTTCCACCGGGGTCCGGGGCCCGTCCTCGTCCTCGTCGTCGCCGAATGCGTCGCCGAACGAGAGCTGGCCCTCCTGCGAGGCGGCCTTGGCGGTGGCCGTCCCGCCCTCCAGCGCGCCCCGTGCGGCCTTCCGCAGGACGTTCAGCATCCGCGAGGAGCCCTTGACCCTGGCCACCGCCGGAGAGTCGTAGACGGTCGCACCCTCGGGTGCGGCTTCGTCGGCCAGCTCGCCCACCGCGCGGATGGCGACCTGCCCCTCCTCGCCGAGCGAGGGCAGCACGCCCTCCGTGTAGGCCACGAGCAGCGGGGTCGGCGAGACGATGAGGATGCCGCCCGCGTACCGCCTGCGGTCCTGGTAGAGGAGGTAGGCCGCGCGGTGCAGGGCCACGGCGGTCTTGCCGGTGCCGGGGCCGCCCTCGACGTACGTCACCGAGGCGGCGGGGGCCCGGATCACCATGTCCTGCTCGGCCTGGATCGACGCCACGATGTCCCGCATCGTGTGGCTGCGGGCCTGGCCGAGCGCCGCCATCAGGGCGCCGTCGCCGATGACCGGCAGCGACTGCCCGCCCAGGGTGGCCTTGAGCTCCGGACGCATCAGGTCGTCCTCGACGCCGAGGACCTTGCGGCCCTTGGAGCGGATGACCCTGCGCCGTACGACACGGCCCGGGTCGACCGGCGTCGAGCGGTAGAACGGCGCGGCGGCCGGGGCGCGCCAGTCGATCACCAGCGGGGAGTAGTCCGCGTCCAGGACGCCGATGCGGCCGATGTGCAGGGTCTCGGCGATCTGGGCGGTGTTGTTCGCGCTGACGGCGTCCTCGGCGGGCTCGACCGACGTGTACGCGCCGTCCGGGCCCTTCTTGCCGTCCTTGCCGAGCAGCAGGTCGATGCGCCCGAAGAGGAAGTCCTCGAACTCGTTGTTGAGGCGGTTGAGATGCACTCCCGCGCGGAACACCTGGGCGTCCCGTTCGGCGAGCGCGCCGGGCGTGCCGACCTGGGAGCGCTTGGCCGCGTCGGTCATGAGGAACTCGGCCTCGTGGATCTTCTCCTCGAGACGCCGGTAGACCTGGTCGAGATGTTCTTGTTCGACGCTGATCTCACGGTCGCGTACGTCGGCCACCGAGGCCCCTTTCCGGACGTGCAGCTGCCCAATCGAGCAGCCGTCTACCGTACGCGAAAGGGGGCCCCTGTGTGCACTTCCGCTAGGCGTCCACCTCCACGAGACGGTCGCCGTCGAAGGTGGTCACCTCGAAGTGGTCGATGTCGTTACGGTCCATCGCGGCGCCCCCGTGGACGTACAGGGGGCTGCGCGCCCATTTGTTCGGGCTGTCCTCGATGCCGTACCCCCACTTCGGGACGGACCAGGTGGTCACCGTCTCCTTCTCGCCGTCCTTGCCGACGGCGACCAGGGAGCACTTGAGCGGGCCCTTGACGTTCTTCAGCTCGAGGACGGTGTGCGTGCCCCAGGCCTTCTTCTCCGTGCCGACCGTGGCGCTGACCTTGGTCGTGGGGTCCGTGGCCTTGATCTTGTCGTCCATGTGGTTGAAGAAGGCGTCCTCGGCGGGGCTCGTGGGGTGTGGTTCGCCCGCCACGTCCGTCGAACCGCCGTCGTCGTTCACCGCGAGGACCGTGAGCGGGCCGCCCACGATCAGGGCCGCCGCCGCGGCCACCAGGAACATGCCGCGCCTGCGCTTTTGCGCACGCTTCACGGAGACCTCGTCCACGAGCCGGTCCGCGAGGCGCGGGCTCGGCCGCGCGGCCAGCTGTTCACCGATCGCCGGTACGCCGCGGGCCCCCGGAAAGTCCGCGAGCGCGGCCAGCATCGGCTCCACGCCGGAGAACTCCTCCAGCTGGTGCGCGCAGAACTCGCAGCCCGCCAGATGTGCCTCGAAGGCCGTGGCCTCCGCGTCGTCCAGGATGCCGAGGGCGTAGGCGCCGACGGTCTCGTGCACGTCGCCCGCGTCAGCCTGCCCCCACGCGTCATGTCCGTAGGACTCGTTCATGCCGTCACCCCCCGCTCCTCGAGCGCAAGCTTCATCGAGCGCAGCGCGTAGAAGACCCGCGAGCGCACCGTCCCACTCGGTATACCCAGTGTCTCGGCCGCCTCATTGACCGTACGCCCCTTGAAATAGGTCTCGACAAGTACCTCTCGGTGCGCGGGAGTCAGGTCGTCGAGCGCGTCCGAGAGAGTCATCAGCCACAGCGCCTTATCGATCTCGTCCTCCGCGGGGATGACCTCCAGCGGCGACGGATCGACCTCCTGCGGCCGGGCCTGCCGGCTGCGGTGGCCGTCGATGACGATGCGCCGGGCGACCGTCACCAGCCAGGGGCGTACCGAACCGGTCGCACGATTGAGCTGACCGGCGTTCTTCCAGGCACGGATGAGCGTTTCCTGTACGACATCTTCGGCGCGCTGCCGGTCGCCCGCCACGAGGCGGAGCACATAGGCCAGCAGAGGACCCGCGTGCTCGCGGTAGAGGGCGCGCATCAACTCCTCGTCGGGTCCGTGGCGTTCAGGGACCAGGCGATGTCGGCGAGGACGCTCCTGCGGGCGCTCATCGGCCACGGCGGAATCCTTGCGCACGTCTGCCTCCGGTGTCCGCTCTTCGTCTTGGCTGGCTCACCGGGGATGTACGTAGGCGGGAGCGGTTGTGTTCAGCCGCCCCCGGAAGAATTTCGATCAGGCACGCGCGAGCGCCGCCCGCCGCCGGTGCCTCGCCACGCGTTCACGGTTGCCGCACACCTCGCTCGAGCACCAGCGGCGGCGCCGCCCGCGGGACGTATCGAGGTACACGAGAGGGCAGTTGTCGCCCTCGCACTGGCGCAGCAGGGCGCGCGCGGCGGGGTCGGTGAGCAGGTCGACGGCGTCCCGCGCGACGGCGGCGAGCACGGCCGCGCAGCCGGGGTCGCCGTCCAGGGCGCGGACGAGGCTGCCGTCGGGCCGCCGCACGGCGCGCGGGGCCGGCGGCGCGGCCGCGGCGAGGGCGTTGACCCGGGCCAACTGGGGGTCGGCGGGCCGCCCTTCGAGCTCGGCAAGCACCAACTGGCCGATGTGCGCGCGCAGTTCACGAAAGTCGACGAGCCAGGCCGGACCGGCCCCCCGCAGGGCCGTGCGATCAGGGATGAGCCCGGCGCCCGCGAGCCAGGCGCGCAGCCGGTCCACGGAGTCGAGCCGTTCCACGGGATGGTTCGTCGCCACGAGGTCCAGACAGCTCCGCCCGGCATCGAATCGCAGCTCGTACGTGGCCGGGTCCATGCCCAGTGCCATGCGCCTGTCACCGCCTTGTGGGGTTACCGGTGAGTGCTCCCCCTTACAGTGCCTCGCCGCGGGCGGGCGCGGAACCCCTGCCACCGGGCGTGGCTGAGACGCCCGCTTATGGAGGCGCGCTTCGAGACCATGGCCGGGCGGCCCTCCGGCCGGTTGACTCGGTTGCATGAAAGCGAACCGTGAGACGAACAGGCGGGTGCACCGCACCGCCGATGTGATGCTGGGGGCGGCCGTCGTCGCCATGGGCCTGATCGCCGGAACCTTCTACATCTTCTCCTGCGGTGTCATGCCGGGCCTCGGACGCAGCGACGACCGCGTCTTCATCGAGGTCATGCAGAACACGAACGACGCGTTCAACAATCCGGTCTTCTTCGCGAGCTTCCTCGGGGCGCTGCTCTTCACGGCGGTCGCCGCGTGGCAGCTGCGCGGCACGGGCCCCTACCGGTGGGTTCTCGCGGCGCTCGTCGTCTATCTCGTGGCCTTCGCGATCACATCGGTCGTGAACGTGCCGCTGAACGAGGAACTCGCGGACGCGGGCGACCCGGCGAAGATCAGCGATCCGGGCGCGGTGCGCGACACGTTCGAGGACCCGTGGCTGGCCTGGAACGCCGTGCGCACCCTGCTGTCCACCGTCGCGCTCGGCCTGCTCGCTCGGGCGCTCGTGCTGCGGGGACGGGACACCAGGTCACGTGCCGGGGCGCGTCAGTCCGAGTACTTCGACTCCGCGGCCGGATCCAACGCGAGCCGGTAGCCACGCTTGACCACCGTCTGGACGAGCTTCGGCGCGCCAAGTGCCGTACGCAGCCTGGCCATCGCGGTCTCCACGGCGTGCTCGTCGCTCCCGGCGCCGGGCAGCGCGCGCAGGAGTTCGGCGCGGGAGACCACCCACCCCGGGCGCCGCACGAGGGCCCGCAGCAGCGACATGCCGGCGGGTGGCACGGGCCGCAGCTCGTCGTCGACCAGGACGGCGTGGCCGCGGATCTCGACGCGGTGCCCCGCGATGGGCAACGTACGGGCGCGGGAGGGCAGTTCCTGGCACAGGACCTGTACGAGGGGGCCGAGCCGGAAGCGTTCGGGCTGCACCGTGTCGACGCCGCGGGCCTGCAGCGGCAGCGCGGTGACCGGGCCCACGCAGGCGGACAGGACATCGTGCCGCAGGGCGGCGAGGAGCTCGGTGGCCATGCCGCGGTCCTCGGCGCGGGCCAGGAAGGACGCGGCGGCGGGGGCGCTGGTGAAGGTCAGCGCGTCGACGCCGCGGGCGACGGTGGCGTCGAGGAGCCGGTCGACGGGCGCGAGGTCCTCGGGCGGCATCCACCGGTAGACGGGCACGCCGACGACCTCCGCTCCCCCGGCGCGCAGCGACTCGATGAAGCCGGGCAGCGGTTCGCCGTGCAGCTGGAGGGCGATGCGCTTGCCGTCGACACCGTCGTCGAGCAGCTTCTCCAGCACCTCGGCCATGGACTCGGAGGAGGGTGACCACTTCTCGGTGAGCCCGGCGGCGCGTATGGCGCCCTTGACCTTGGGCCCGCGGGCGAGCAGCTCGACGCCCCGCAGACACTTCAGGAGCGCCTCCCCGAACCCCCACCCGTCGGCGGCCTCGACCCAGCCGCGGAACCCGATCGCGGTGGTGGCGATCACCACGTCGGGCGCGTGGTCGATCAACTCCTTGGTGGCGGCGAGGAGTTCGCTGTCGTCGGCGAGCGGAACGATGCGCAGTGCGGGTGCGTGCAGGACGGTGGCGCCACGCCGCTGGAGCAGCGCACCGAGCTCGTCGGCGCGGCGCGCGGCGGTGACGCCGACGGTGAATCCGGCGAGGGGGGCGTTCTGACGACCGGCCTGTCGACCGGTCGGAGGGGTCCCGTGCATGGCAGCTGCTTTCGTCCCGCTAGTACCGCGTGATGGATGATCCCGGGTTGAACGAGCCTGCCAACGGCCCGTGACAACCCCGGTTCACCACGATGTCGTACGTGTTACACCAGGCTACGGCCACCCATCCGTCAGACCTGCGCGTACGTGAGCTGGGGCTTCGCCTCCGCGTCCGGGGTCGGCCCGGAGTCCGGGGTGGTCGCCGGGCGGCGAAGGTATACGGCCCACGTGACGCAGAAGCAGGCGGCGTAGAAGACGAGGAAGGCGACGAAGGCACCGGTCCCCGACCCCACGGTCTGGAAGGACTGCCGGAAGGCGAGGTTGATCCCGAGCCCGCCGAGCGCCCCGACGGCGCCGATGAGCCCCATGGAGGCCCCGGAGAGCCGCCGCCCGTAGGCCGCGGCGGCCTCCCCCTGGAGCCCCTTCTGGAGGGCCTTGGCCTGGAAGATGCCGGGGATCATCTTGTAGGTCGACCCATTTCCCAACCCGCTCAGCACGAAAAGAACGACAAAGGCGGCGACGAAGAGGGCGAGCGACTCCCGCATGGAGGCGATGACGACGACGGCGGTGGCCGCGCCCATCCCGACGAAGTTCCACAGCGTGATGCGGGCCCCGCCGAACCGGTCGGCGAGCCGTCCGCCCACGGGCCGGATCAGCGAGCCGAGGAGCGGCCCGATGAAGGTGACGGCCGCGGCCTGCAGCGGCGTACGCCCGAACTGGGTCTGCAGCACGAGCCCGAACGCGAAGCTGTAACCGATGAAGGACCCGAAGGTCCCCACGTACAGGAACGCCATGATCCACGTATGGGCATCGCGGACGGACTCCTTCGCCGCGCCGGTGTCGTTCTTCACCGTGGCGAGGTTGTCCATGAAGAGGGCGGCGCAGACGGCGGAGACGAGGATGAGCGGGATGTAGATCCCGAGCAGCACGCGGGGCCCGCCCCCGGCCCCGATGACCGCGAGCCCGGCGAGCTGCACGACGGGTACGCCGATGTTGCCGCCCCCGGCGTTGAGCCCGAGCGCCCACCCCTTCTTCCGCAGCGGGAAGAAGGAGTTGATGTTGGTCATGCTGGACGCGAAATTGCCCCCGCCGACGCCGGTGAGCAGGGCGCACACCATGAAGGTGGTGTAGGAGGTCCCCGGCTCCATGACGGCGAAGGCCGCGGTGGTGGGCAGGAGCAGCGCGCCGGCCGCGATGATCGTCCAGTTGCGCCCCCCGAAGCGGGCGACGGCAAAGGTGTACGGCACACGGGCGACGGCTCCCACGAGGGTCGCCATGGAGACCAGAAAGAACTTCCCGGCGGGGTCGATCCCGTACTCGGGCCCCATGAACAGGACCATCACGGACCAGAGGGTCCAGATGGAGAACCCGATGTGCTCCGAAAGGATCGAGAACCCCAGATTCCGCCGCGCGACGCGCTCGCCCCCCTCCTCCGTCCAGAACCTCTCGTCCTCGGGGTCCCACCGCTGGATCCACATGACAGCCCTCATCTCCACGACTAGCGAGTGATGGCCCGAAGGTAGGGACCCCGGGTTTCAGCCCTGTGGCCCGCGGTGACCGGCGGGGAACTTCGCTCTCACGTGGGGGTGGGGCGGTTGGTGAGGGGCGAGCGAGGTCACCGGTTGATGGACTGGATCTCCTCCACCGCCACTTGCTGATCCGCGCCGAACTCACCCGGGGGCAGGTCACCGCCCTCGCCGGTGGTGCTGGTCCAGCTGATCTTCCAGGTGAGGGTCGCCTGGAGGTTGTACGAGCCGTCGCCGGAGGAGCGGAGGTACTTCACGCCGCAGGGGGGTTGGGTGTCGCCGGGGGTGCCTTTTGCGCGGGGGGCGCCGATCTTGCCGTTCACGATGGGGCATGCCCCGGAGGCGGGGTAGGTCTCGGCGTCCTTCGTCCCCGGGTCGATCGAGAGCGACATGGGTTCAGCGGTCGTGGTCGCGGAGAGCCCCGAGCCCGGGATGCTCGCGGTGACGGAGACCTTCTTGAACTTCGCCTTGTCCAGCCAGGCCCAGGTCGGGAGATTGACCTTCGTCGTACCCTCGGGCGCCATCTTGATCTCGGTGCTGGGTACGGGCAGTTCGTCGTAGGCGTACTCGGCGAGGATCTTCGGCGAGACCGCGAGGGGTTCCTTGGGGGTGTCGCCCGTAGGCACCCAGAAGGGAAGCTTGTCGCAGGAGTTGGCCTCGGGCTCGTCCTTGCGCTTCTCGTTGATGGCCGCCGCCCAGAACTGTCCCTCGCCCTGCTTGTCGAGGTTGTAGTTCTTGTAGGGGTTGCCTTCCTTGAAGTACGAGTCGAACACTCCGCCCACGAAGTCCCCGATCCCGAACGTCTTCATCTGCCGGAACGCCTTGACGGTGGCCTGGATCTGCTTCGGCGAATAGGCGGGCTCGTACCAGCAGGCCGGGGGGTCCCAGTTGCTGTTGGCGGGGGTGAGGGATCCGGTTTTGGCGGTTTCCTGTGCGCCGTTGACGGTCGTCTGGATCTTTGTCTCGACGGTGAGGTTCTGGTCCTGATGCCCGCCCTTGGCCTGAGGAGCAGTTACCTCCGCCCCCTTACCGCCAGAGGCATAAGCGATACCCGGAACCAGGGCGGCGACCAACGCGAGGAGAGACACGAACCGGCGGCTAAGCCTGTGCTGGTTCACCGCTTGCACCGCTTCGCTGCCGTCGTGGTCAACACGCTTGTGGTCTGCCAGACGCCGTCCTCGTTCTTCTCCAGTCGGGTGTTGTAGAAGGCATAGTCCTGGTCGGACTCCGGGATCGACCTGTCCACCTTGCCGGTCTTGCGATCCTTCGGATACGTCTTGCTGGTGTCCTCGCAGTACGTCACCGCGGCGGCGCCATCCTTGAGGAACGTGACCTCGCGGTCGTAATACCGGCTGGTCCCGACGAAGGTCTTGCCCCTCTTGTAGAAGCCCTGCACGTAGTCCGCCGCCGACAGCAACGCATTGCCCGACGAATAGAACTTCAGCGCCGGGTGCTCCTCGGCATCGACCGTGATCGCCTCGTCTAGCGAGGCAATCCTCCGCTCGTTGTCCGCGAGGATCGCATCCTTCTTCGGGTCGCCTGTCTTGCCGCCCTCGAAGACATGCTTTACGTCCTTAGGCAGCTTGATCGAGGGCCGCTCAATCCCGTCGTCGGACACCCTCGGCGACGGCGACTCTCTCTTCTCGTCGCCCGACCCCGCACCCGCGATCTTGTCGTTCTCCTTGGAGTCGCCATCGCCCCCTCCGCAAGCAGAAAGCGAAAGGACTGCGGCAGCAGTCAGGGTGGCCGCTGCGAGCAGGGTGGGTCGGCGGTTCACGGTCAGCTCCTGATGAGGCGAGGGTTCTCTGGAGTGAACCAAGCTATCCATGAGGCAAGGGCGACGTCACGTCGAGGTCCGCAGCCCGGGGAGACATAGGCGGGCATAGCACCTGTACGCGACCGGCGTTGACCGATACCCGTCGCTCAGCGCCGCCTGGCGATCACCATCAGGCGCGACCCTCGGCGCCCCCGACCCTTTGGTTCAGCGAAGTCATCGAGGCGCCTGCCGCGCTCAACCCAAGTGCGTATCCCCCAGCGACACCAACAACCTCCGCAGCGCCCCGTCCAGCGCCCGGCGGTCAGCTGCCGACAGGGGGGCCAGCATGCGTTCCTCGTTCGCCACGTGGTCCACCACCGCGCGGTCGACCAGCTCGCGGCCCGCCTCCGTCAGGCGGACCCGGATCGCCCGGCGGTCGGACGGGTCGGGGTGGCGTTCGATCAGGCCCTTGCGTTCCAGTTTGTCGAGGCGGTTGGTGATCGCGCCCGACGTCACCATGGCCGTCTTGAGGAGGCCGCCCGCCGTCAGCTCGTGCGGGGCGCCCACCCGGCGCAGGGTGGCCAGTACGTCGAACTCCGGGAATTCCAGGCCGTGTTCGGCGAAGATCGGCTTCATTCCCTTGCTCAGCAGGTGGTCCGCCCGCTTGATGCGGCCCACCAGTGCCATCGCGTCCAGGCCCGCCGCATCCATGTCCGGGCGCTCTCGGTGCCACTGGGCGCGCAGCTCATCGATGGCGTCGGTGTCAGCGACGCCGTCGGTCTTCGGGTCGGGCATTGGCTGGTCCATCCTCTCCTGCCCCAGGGTCCGCCGGCCGATCAGTTATCTCAATGTTCAGATACTTGACGTTCGTAGACCTAGGGGCTCATGATTATCTCAACGTTGAGAATAACAGCGTTCAGGGAAACCTAGGGGGAGCCTCATGTCCATCACCAGCCCGCGCGCCGGCACCGGCACCGCCGCCAGCCAGGCCACCGGCGAGCGTCGGCCCGCCCCCGCACCGCGTACCTCCGCTTTCGCCGCCGCCGGCCTCGCCGCCATCGGCCCCGCGACGTGGGGCACCACCTACGTCACGACCACCGAACTCCTGCCCCCGGACCGCCCCTTGCTCGCCGCGGCCCTGCGCGCGCTGCCCGCCGGGCTCATCCTTCTCGCCCTCACCCGGCGGCTGCCGAGCGGCGACTGGTGGTGGAAGGCGGGGGTTCTCGGGCTGCTCAACTTCGGGGCCTTCTTCCCGTTGCTGTTCTTCGGCGCCTACCACCTTCCCGGCGGCGTCGCCTCGACGGTCAGCGCCGTGATGCCGCTGCTCGTCGCGGGCTTCGGGATCGGTGTGCTGAAGGTGCGGCCCACGCGGCGCACGCTGATCGCCGGGCTCGTGGGGGTGGGCGGCGTCGGGCTGCTCGTGCTGCGCGGCAGCGCCTCCGTCGACCTCGCGGGCATCGTGGCCATGCTGGTCGCCACCACGCTCATGGCCCTCGCCGTCGTACTCAGCAAGCGCTGGGGGCGGCCGGACGGCGTCTCGTTGCTCGCTCTCACCGGGTGGCAACTCACCGCCGGCGGGCTGGTGTTGGCGCCGATCGCCCTCTCCTTCGAGGGGCTCCCCGACCACTTCACCGGGGCCAACCTCGCCGGTTACGCCTACCTCGGCATCATCGGCACCGCCGTCGCGTACGCCCTCTGGTTCCGCGGCATCGAGCGGCTCCCCGCGTCGTCCGTCTCGTTCCTGGGGCTCACCAACCCCGTGGTCGCCACCCTCGCCGGGCTGCTCCTGCTCGGGCAGACGCTCACCCTCTGGCAGCTCGCCGGGCTCGTACTCGTCGTGGCGAGCGTTCTGGTCGGGCAGGGCCGCCGCCGCAGGACCCGCAACTCGTAGCCCCGGGGCTACGAACTAACTCAGCACCCCTCCCCCTCACCCACCGCACCCACCGAACCCAAGGAGCAACCCCCATGCGCATCACCGTCTTCGGAGCAGCCGGAAACGTCGGCAGCCGCGTCGTCACCGAAGCCCTCACCCGCGGCCACGAGGTCACCGCCGTCGTCCGCGACCCCGCCCGCTTCGGCGAGCTCCACCCGGGCGCCACGCATCGCGCCGGTGACGCCGGAGTCCCCGAGCACGTCGCCGAGTTGAGCGCCGGGCAAGATCTCGTGGTGAACGCCACCAGACCCGCCCCCGGCCGCGAACCCGAACACGCAGCCATCAGCCGGGCCCTGCTCGCCGGCCTCGCCCGCGTCGACGGCGTACGCCTGCTGATCGTCGGCGGAGCGGGAAGCCTGACCGTGCCCGGCAGCGGCGGCGTCCTCGCCATCGACGACCCCGCCTACGTCCCCACCGCCTGGCGGCATATCGCCGAGGCCTCCAACGCCCAGTTCGACGCCGTCCGCACCGCCGACACCGAGGTCGACTGGACGTATCTGAGCCCGTCGGCCCTGCTCGAACCGGGCATCCGCACCGGCACCTACCGGCTCGGCGCCGACGAGCTGATCGTCGACGCCGACGGCAACTCGGCCATCTCCATGGAGGATCTGGCCGTGGCGGTCCTGGACGAGGCCGAACGCCCCAAGCACCACCGCACCCGCTTCACCGCCGGGTACTGACCGCCCCGCTCCAGCGGGCCCCGCCTCAGGCCCGCTGGAACTCCCGCTCAGCGCCCCCCGCGGAACTCAGCCCCGGTGCGCCCCGCCCCGCGAAGGCGCGGCAGAGCGCCGGGACTTGGCCCCGTTCGGCCACAGCCTCGGACTCCGCTTCGCCGCGAGGTCCTCGATCCACCCGACGGCCATCACCATCAGGCCGATCAACGGCCAGACCAGGACGGTCATCCACAACATGTACGTCGAGTCGAGCGCCGAGCTCCAGCGCTCGTCCTGCATGAACGGCAGGTCGTACGCCATGTCGATGATCGGCACCGTGGCCATGATCAGGAGGTTGTGCCAGAGATAGATCGTCACCGCTCGGTTGTTGGAGAGGGTGATGAGCTTGTCCCAGCTCTTCAGGCGGCCCGGCAGTTCCTGCCAGGACGGTGAGTACTGGAAGAGGATGACGACGAAGCCGAAGGACCAGGCCGCCTGGGCCAGCGGGATGTCGTTCAAATCCCAGCCGTCCGGGCCCAGATGGCCCGAGGCCCACCACAGGCCGAAGGCCATGATCAGGGCCGAGACCGACACCGCCACATAGCGCGGGACACGGGCGAGTACGCCCTCCTGGTGGGCCATGCCGAGGACCCAGCAGCTGCCGTACACCGCGAAGTCCGAGACCGCGTTGCCCGTCTCACCGGGGATCTTGACGATCTCCGTGGCCAGCACCGCCGTCAGGGCGAGCGGGGCGAAGAGCGTCGCCCACGGGACCCTGCGGAACGCCCACAGCAGGAGCGGCGATGCGATGACGAACCAGAGGTACGCGCGGAGGTACCAGAGCGGGCCCGCCGCCTGGGCCGGCCAGGTGTCCTCCAGGAGGCCCGCCTTGTCCCCGATGTGCCAGGGGAAGGGTGGGGCGCCGATCGGGAACACGTAGTTGACCAAGCTGACCAGGCCCCACGTGTCCCCGTGGTCCGGGTCCTTGGTGACGTTCCAGCCGCCGTAGAAGAGGAGGAAGAGCGCGACCGCGCTGAACGCCCACATGGGCGGGAGCAGTCGGCGTATCCGGCCTCTGATCACGCCCCATGCCGGGCGCTTCAGCGAGCGGGCCATCAGCGCGCCCGCCAGGGCGAACATCACGCCCATGGAGGGGAACAGGATCGTCAGCCAGGCCCAGCCGAACAGGTGGTAGATGACGACGCGGACCAGGGCCAGCGAGCGCAGTACGTCGAAGTAGCGGTCGCGGCCCGGCTTCTTGGGGGCGGCCGGGGTGGCCGGGGCGGCCGGAGGTGCCGTGGCCACCGGCGGAGCCGCGGTGGCCCAAGGGTCGGCGGCCTGCGCCGGCACCTGGGGCATCGGCTGCGTGGGGTAGGTCATGCGACGGGCCTCCGGTCAGGGCTGCCCGTCCGCTGCTGCGGAATCGAGGGCGGAGTTCCAAGGACGCCCGTGCGCCGGAGCTTCTGCCAGCGCAGGCGGCCTCCGGTCAGGGCGGTGATCCAGGACTGCAGCAGCACGACGTACATCAGCTGCCGGTAGAGGATCTGCTGGAGGGGCAGTGAGATCAGATGGGTCATGCGCTCGCGGTCGAGCCGGAAGGCGTACGCCGCGCACACCGCCTGGACGGCCAGCACGCCGAGCCACGCGATGATCGTCTTCTGGGTGGGGCCGAAGACCAGGCCGTAGAGCAGGAAGACGTCGATCAGGGGGGCCAGGAGCGGGGCCAGGACCATGAAGAGGGAGACCAGGGGCATGCCCACGCGGCCGAAGCGGCCCGAGGGACCGGACTCGATCACCGAGCGGCGGTGCTTCCAGATCGCCTGCATGGTGCCGTACGACCAGCGGTAGCGCTGCGACCACAGCTGCTGCACCGTCTCCGGCGCCTCGGTCCACGCGCGCGCCTTCTCGGCGTACACGACCCGCCAGCCGTCGCGGTGCATCGCCATCGTGATGTCGGTGTCCTCGGCGAGCGTGTCGTCGCTCATGCCACCGACCCGCTCCAGGGCCGAGCGCCGGAAGGCTCCCACGGCGCCGGGGATGGTCGGCATGCAGCCGAGCATGTCGTACATCCGGCGGTCGAGGTTGAAGCCCATCACGTACTCGATGTGCTGCCAGGCGCCGATCAGCGAGTCCCTGTTGCCGACCTTCGCATTGCCCGCGACGGCGCCCACGCGCGGGTCGCCGAACGGCTGCACCAGCTCGCGCACGGTGGACTGCTCGAAGACCGTGTCGCCGTCCATCATCACGATGAGGTCGTAACGGGCGTTGGCTATACCGCGGTTGAGGGCGGCGGGCTTGCCCGCGTTCTGCTGCCGTACGACGCGTACGTTCGGCAGGCGGAGTCCCTCGACGATCAGCGCGGTGCCGTCGGACGAGCCGTCGTCGATGACGATGATCTCGATGGGGTGGTCGCTCGTCATCAGTGAACGGACCGTGGCCTCGATGCACTTGGCCTCGTTGTAGGCGGGCACGAGGACCGACACCGGTTCGGTGATGTCGGGGCCCCAGCGGAAGCCACGCCTGCGCACCTTGCGCGCGTGCACCGCGGAGAGCAGCAGCATCATGCCGAAGCGGAGCATGACCAGGGACCCGATCACGGCGAGGGCCACGACGAGTACGCCGGTGATCTTCTCCGACGCCCCGACCAGGAAGACCCAGGCCTTGCCCTTCCACAGGTCGAGGCCGCTGACCGGCGCGTGCGCGCTGGGAGCGTCCAGGGCCTCGGTGAGGTTGGTGAACTGATAGCCCTTGTCCCGCAGATCGGGCAGGAACGTGTCCAGCGCGGCCACCGTCTGCGAACGGTCGCCTCCGGAGTCGTGCATCAGGACGATGGCGCCCTCGCCGTCCTTGGGCGTGGCCCGGCGGATGATCTCGTCGACGCCGGGGCGCTTCCAGTCCTCGCTGTCGGTGTTGTTGACGACGGTGAGGTAGCCGCGGCTGCCTATGTACTTCGTCACCGGCCAGGACTCGTTGTCCATGGCGTCGGAGAACGAGGAGTACGGCGGGCGAAAGAGGGAGGTGCGGACACCGGCGGCGCCCGCGAGGGCGAGCTGGTTCTGCGAGAGCTCCCGGTCGATGCGGCTCTTGGACTGGTACGACAGGTCGGGGTGGTTGAACGTGTGCAGGCCGACTTCGTGGCCCTCGTCCACCATGCGCTCGACCAGGTCGGGGTGGCGCGATGCCATCGTGCCGGTGACGAAGAAGACGCCGTGCGCCTGGTGCTTCTTCAGTACGTCGAGGACCTTGGGCGTCCACTCCGGGTCGGGACCGTCGTCGAAGGTCAGCACGAGGCGGTGCCGGGGCACGCTCAGCGTCTCCTCGTGGCCGCCGCGGGTGTCGATGACCGGGCCGCCGCCTTCGAGGATCTTCTTCGGGACCTGGTCGGTGGCCGCGGGCGGGCGCACGCGGTGATCGGCGAGGATCTCGCTGTGGGTGTAGCCGCGCAGCATGAGCATCGCCATCAGGGCGACCAGGAGGAGCAGGGGCAGGAGATAGCGCAGGGGCAGCCTGCGTCGCTTGCCGCCGCGGGCCGGCTGGGCGCGGCGTCGGCCGCCGCCACCGCCGCCACGGGTCTGGGCGCGGGCGTTCCTGTTCTGGGCGCGGGCGTTCCGGGGCTGGGCGTGACTGTGCCGGGAGCCGGCGGACCGGCCCCTGTTGGTGCGGGTGTTCATAGCTGTGCGCCCTCCGAGGGCTGCTGGCCTGCGCCTCGCGGGGACAGCTGACCGGCCGCCCGGACGCTCTGCGGGGACTGTTGATCGGCGGCGGACTGCACGGCGGGGACTTCGCCGCCGCCTCCGGACGCGCCGGGCGGGGTCTCGGTCGACGGGTCCGGGTCCGGCGTCGTGGGGTCGTCGGTCGGGTCCGGGTCCGGGTCCGGCTTCGGGGGGTCGTCGGTCGGGTCGGGGTCCCCGCCGCCGTCCGTGGGGTCGGGGTCGGGCTTGCCGCCGCCGTCCGTGGGGTCGGGGTCGGGCGATTCGCCCGGCTCGGTCTTGCCGTCCTTCGTCTTCGACGGGTCGGGCTTGCCGTCGTCGCCGGTCGCCGGAGCGGTGGTGCCGCTCTCCGACGCTCCGGGTGACGGGGTCGCGCCGGGTGAGGCGGAGGGGTCGAGGGAGTCGGCCGGGCGGTTCGGTGTGTCCACCTTGCTCGCCGGCTTCTCGTCCTTGGGGTTGATCGGCAGCCAGGGCGCACTGGAGTTGCCCGAGAGCAGGGTGCTCACGATGATCACCGCGTAGACGGCGCAGGCTATGCCGACGGTCACGCCTATCCGGCGGTACCTCCGGCTGCGGCGGCCCGTCTCGTCGACGAAAACCGGCCCGTCAGGCGCATTCTGGTCACTCTCGGCGGCAAGATCCGCCAGCTGTCGCCCCACCCCGTCGATCTGAACGGTGACCTCGTTCGGATCATGGGTGTGTTCCGGTAGGGCACCTTCTCGCCAATTCTCCATGCGTACGCACAACCCCCCACATAACCTGACTCGGGCGCGCACGACTCCGGGCAAACTTGCCGTCGGACCGGGCCCCCACCCGGCCCGAGCGCCCCCCTATCACACCGCGCCCGGACCATGAATGTAGCGCACGGCGGTGACAGTCGTACTAATCCTTCAATCCAGGCTCATCATGATGAGTGCATCCGTGGCCGGAACCCACCCGTCCCCGGGCCTTCGCAACCACCCCTCGGCAGCGGACAGCTCGGCCGCCGCCGCACGCAGAGCGTCGACCCCCGGGTGCGCGAGCCCCTTTCTCCACACCAGGGACACAGGTGACAGTGGTACGGGGTCGATCAGCGGCCGCAGGACCGATTCGGGCATGGCCGGAAACTCCACCACGGTGAGCACCGGGGTCCGGTTCTTGGCCATGATCCGCCCGAACTCCTCGGTGCCCACCGCGAGGGGCGCGGGCGCCGCCGCCTCGATCCCGCGTCCCTCGAAAAGGCGATGCGCGAGGTCCGTCCACTCCAGCGTCCGCGGGTTTCCCGCCCCCGCGTACACGCTCTCCCCCGCGAGCGCGCCGAGCGGCACCGCGTCGAGCTCGGCCAAGGGGTGGCCGAGCGGCAGCAGGACCGCCATCGGTTCGTACCGCACGGGCTGGTGGGCGAGCCGTGCCCGCACCGCGGGTTCGAGCCCGGCGTACCGCCCGAAGGAGACGTCGAGCCGCCCGGCAAGGATCTCGGCTGCGGCCCCGGTGAGTCCGCTCTCGAAGCGGGCCATCAGCTCACACTCCGGGACGAGTTCGCGGGCCCTCGCCAGGACGCGGCCACAGGTGAGCCCCGGGCTGTTCAGGTCCACGAGCAGCGGACGCGCCGCGCCTCCGCTTCCCGTGCCGCGCGCGAAGGCCGCCGTCAGGTCGTCCTGGGCCTCGATGAGCCGCCGCGCGTACGGCAGCAGCCGCTCGCCTTCGGCGGTCAGCGTTACGTGCCGCGTCGTCCGTACGAACAGCTCGGCCCCCAACTCCCGTTCCAGGCGCCGCACATCGCGGCTGAGCGCCTGCTGGGCGACGTACAGCCTGGCGGCGGCCCGCGTGAAGTGCAGCTCTTCGGAGACGGCCAGGAAGGCGCGCAGGAGGCGGGGGGCCAGGTCGCGGGGCGCACCGGGTATGCGGGGTTGTGCCCGCGGCTCTGCTGTCACCCCGGGAACTTACAACGGGAGTGCGTGAGTCGGGCCCCAGAAGGTGTTGGACCCCGCAGCACCGCCGCGGTGAGGGTGATCCCATGCCGCCCGCCGAATCCCCTGGGCCCCACGAGCCCCGCCGATCCCGCCCGCCCCGCACGCCCCGCACGCCCCGCCGCAACCCTTACGCCCGCCTCTTCCGCATACCCGGAGCCACCGCCTTCACCATCGGCAACCTCATCGCCCGCCTCCCCATGGGCATGTTCAGCGTGAGCGCCGTCATCATGATCGCCGGAGCACGCGGTTCGTACGCGCTCGCCGGCGCCGTCACCGCCACGGGCCTCGCCGCGACCGCCGTCGTGGCCCCCTGGACGGCCCGCCTCGTCGACCGGCACGGCCAGGCGCGGATCGCCGTCCCGGCCACCGCGATCGCCGCGCTCGGCTCCCTCTCCCTGCTGCTGTGCGTGCACTACGGGGCGCCCGACTGGACCCTCTTCGCCTCGTACGCCGCGACGGCCACCACGCCCAACACGGGCGGCATGTCCCGGGCCCGCTGGGCGCACCTCCTGAAGGACGACGAGCGGGCCGTGCACACCGCCAACTCTTTCGAACAGGCAGCGGACGAGCTGTGCTTCATGCTCGGCCCCGTCCTCGCTGCCTTCCTGTGCGGGGCGCTCTTCCCGGAAGCGGGCACCCTCATCGGAGTCGTGCTGCTCCTGACCGGCGTGCTGCTCTTCGCCGCGCAGCGCGGGACCGAACCGCCGCCCCGGGGACGTACGACGGACAAGGAGAAGTCACCCCTCCACGCGCGCGGGATGCCCACATTGCTCGCCGCCTTCCTCGCCACCGGCGCCGTCTTCGGCTCGATGGAGGTCGTGACGATCGCCTACGCCGATGCCCAGGGCCACAAGGCAGCCGCGGGCGTGATCCTCGCGCTCCAGGCCGCGGGCTCCTGTGCGGCGGGCCTCCTCTACGGGGCGGTCGGGTACGGGGCGGTCGGGCCGGGCGGGTCCGCGCACCGCCGTCATGTCCTGTGCGCCACCGCGATGGCGGCCCTGATGACGCTGCCGCTCCTGGCGGCCACGCTCACCGGCTCGCTCCTTGTGCTCGCCGGGGCTCTCCTTGTCGCCGGAATGGCGACGGCCCCGACGATGGTCACCGGCATGAGCCTGATCCAACAGCGCACCCCCGAGGGCCGGTTGAACGAGGGCATGACCCTCGCCGTCACCGGTCTCCTCGGAGGCATCGCCTGCGGCGCCGCGGCCGGCGGCTGGATGGTCGAACACTTGAGTCCCGCCGGGGGCTACGCGGTCCCGGTCACCGCCGCGTGCTGCGCGCTGCTGCTCAGCATCGCGCAGGCTTGCGCCACGAGCACTCCAGGTCCCCGCTCGGCTCGGCCGCACGCTCCGAGCGCGGTTTGACCAACACGGCCCTGTCCTCCGTCGACTTGGCGAGCGTCACGACGATCGCGTCCTCCAGGGCCTTCACCGACGACGGCATGTAGTTGTTCAGGATGATGCTGAACACCAGCTCACGCCCGCCCGCGTCCTTCACGTACCCGGAAAGAGCGGACGCCCCGGTCAACGACCCTGTCTTCGCCCTTACGTTGAGGGCCGCCGGCGTTCCGCACATCCGGGTGCGCAGGGTGCCGCCGACGAACTTGTCCGGGTCGCAGGCCACCGGAAGCGACTTGTACCAGTCGGCGTACCAGGGCTCGTCCTGCGCCGAGAGCAACAGCTCGGTCAGCTGATCGGCGGGGGCGTTGTTCTTGCGCGAGAGGCCGGAGCCGTCGACGTGGCGAAGCTTGCCGGGGTCGACACCGGCGGTCTTCAAGTAGCCACCGATGGCGGCGAGTCCGTCCGGCCAGCTGCCGGGCCGCCCTGTCGACTCGTACCCCATGGTCTTCGTGAGGTTCTCCGCGTGCATGTTGTTGGAGAGCTTCATGAAGGGGATCATCAGCTCCTTCAGGGGCATGGAGTCGTGCGACGCGAGCCGCCGCGCGCCCTTGGGGGTGGCGATCCCGGCCTTGGTGGGCCCGCTCACCCGCACTCCGTGCGCCTTCAGGGCGTCACGGAAGATGGCGGCGGCGTATCCGGTGGGCTCCCACACGGTGATCCACTCCTTGGTGGCATCACCTCCCATGGGAACGGTGCCGGTGACCGTGATGGTGTTCGTGCCGTGCTCACGCTCGATGGTGAGCGTGTCCTCGCCGCCGGCGGGGACGGTTCTGGCGCTGTTGTCGACGTCGACGTAGTCCGTCTTCGGCGTCACCGACACCTTGGGCCTGTCCCCGGGCTTCGCGCCGGGCGAGGCCTCGACGATGACCGTCCCGGTGTCGTAGTCGGTGTCCGGGGCGACGCTCAGCGGGGAGATCTGGGCGGCGTAGTACGCGAATTCGTCGTCGCCGGCCCAGGTGTCGCCGATGCGCCGGTCGTCGAACCGGGTGTCGTCCGCGACGAGGCGCCCGGAGACCTTCCGGACGCCTGAGTCTGCGATTTTCTCGGCCAGCCGTCCGTAGTCCTCGGCGAGGGTCGTCGGATCGCCGGCGCCGCGCAGGTACAGGTTTCCGGAGAGGGTGGTGCCGCGCCGCTTGCCGTCGGTTAGCACATCGGTGGTGAAGCGGTAGTCGGGGCCGAGCCGTTCCATGGCGGCCGTCGACGTCAGGAGCTTGGTGTTGGACGCGGGCATCAGGCGCCCGCTGGGCAGGTGTTGGTAGAGCACGTCGCCGGACGCGGCGTCGGCGACGACGACACTCGCCGCGCCGCCCTCCATCCGGGGATCGCCGAGGATGGTGTCGATGGCCTCGGGCAGGCCGCTGCGTTCGGAATCCGCCCCGGCGGGCGAACTGACGGAGAGGGTGGCCGCCGCGACGCCGAGCACGGCGGGCCAGATCCAGTGGCGCATACGGACGTTGACGCGTCTCACGGGTCTACTCATGACCCAGCAGCATCCCCGACTCCCCGCCCCTACAACAGCCCCCACTCCGGTCGACTACACCGACACGCCACATCTGCCACCGCCACCCGGCCCGCCCAGCGCGGCCGCCGGGCACGTCACCGCGTGCCGGGAGCAGACGCGGGGCGAGTCCCGGCCGCGGTACGTGAACGCCACGGCGGGCGCGCCCCGGCCGGGGGGCCGCTGGGCGGGGGCGGCTCGCCCCGCGCAGGCGTGGCGGCCCGCTTCGGCCCGGTGATGGGCTGCGGCCCCCCTCAGCCCATCAGCGAACGGCAGGAGGGGGAACCCCGCCCGCGAGCAGACCGGGGGCGGGGGCGGCTCCTCGCCGGCTGCCCGCGGGCAGGGGCGGCTCGCCTCGCGGACACGCGGCGGCCCACTTCAGCCCAGCGATGGGCTGCGGACCCCGCAACCCACCAGCGGGCAGCCGGAGCGGACACCCCGTCCCGCGGTCAGCCCGGGGGCGGGGGCGGCTCGCGGGCAGCCCGGGGCAGGGGCCACCCCGCAGGCTGCCCGCAGCAGGGGTCACCCCGCTGATAACAACCCCCGCGCCCGCCCTCAGTCCGAAGCGTCCGCGTCGCTGCGGCGGCGGGGCAGCAGTGTGGCCAGGAGCAGGATCGCGGGGGCCGGGTCCGAGGGGGTTATGGCGGCTCGGCGGCAGACCAGGGCGTCCGGGTCGGCCTGGGACTGCTGGAGGCTGTAGCCGTCGGGGCAGTTGGGGCCCGCGGCGCCCGACTCGCCCTTGGGGCCGCGCTCGCCGCGCGGTCCCGCGGGGCCCGCCGGGCCTTCGGGGCCCGCGGCGCCGCCCGCACCGTCGGAGCCGCGGGAGCCGTCAGCGCCGTTGGCGCCGTCGGCTCCCGGAGGGCCCGCCGCTCCCGCCGGTCCCTCCGGGCCCCGCTCGCCGTCCGCGCCGTCCTTACCGGCCGCGCCGTCGCCACCCTCCGCTCCCGGTTCACCGGCCTCCCCCGGCTCACCCTGCTCCCCCTTGCGGCCGCCGTTCCCCGGCGTCCCCTTCTCCCCCGGCTTCCCGTCCTCGCCCGGTGATCCCGCGGCGCCGGGCGAACCCGGGACCCGCACCCGGGAGACGAGATCATCGACGGCGTCGGAGGGGTCCGGCGCCGCCGGGGTGTCGCCATGGGAGCGGACCTGCGCGCGCAGGGTCCGTACATCACGGGCCAGGGTGGACACGGCCTCGCCCCGCCGGTCCGCCTCGGTGGCGAGCCGGTCGGCACGGCGGTCGCCGGCGTCGATACGGGCCCACAGCAGCGCCGCGACACCGCAGAGCGCGACCAGCACACAGACGAGGAACACGGTGCGCCAACGGCGGGCCAGGAGTCGCTCGAGCTGGATCACGGAGTGCCTCCGAGCCGTTGGTTGGCGATGAGCAGCCGGGCGATCTCGCTCTGGTCGTGAACGTGCAGAGCATTCAACTCAGCGAGTTTCGTGTCGCGTTCAGCGACCTGCCGCTCCAACCGGTCTCGCTCGGTCTGCAGCTTTTCCGTAAGACTGGAAAAGCCCATGAGCGCGTTCTCACCGCGCTTACCGAGATAGGCCACCACTGCCGCGCCGAGAACCCCGAGGCTGGCGAGAAGGGAACCTAAGAGAGTGATGGTGGCATCCAAGCGACTGCCTCCTGCACCTTGCGTACTCGGCCGGACTTCCGTGCCGCCCGGCCGTTCGGGAACCTGCACTCGGTTGCAGTAACGAGTCACATGCCCAGAAGATGTGCCCCAGTGTTCCGTGCCCCGCACACGGAAAAAGCCCCCTGGCCTGGTGGCCAGGAGGCTTAGACCTCACATGGGAATTGTGGAGATGGCGGGAATCGAACCCGCGTCCAACGGTGCAAAAGGAGGGCTTCTCCGAGCGCAGTTCGCTTCGATTTTCTCGGCCCCGGCGATCTCGCGAACAAGTCTCCGACGGGCCCAGTCACTGTTTGATTTCCCATCGAACCCCGTGACCGGGCTCGATGGTTTAGTTCCCTAGATTATGCCAGGGTCCGGGTCGGGAACACCCCCGGGCTGACACCCATTAAGGGTCCTTCACTCACCGCTAATTAAGCAGCGAGGGCGAAGGACTGGGAATCGCTCTTGGAATTGGCGATTATTGGTTGCGACATATGGTTTACGAGATCATTGCCGCTTCCTCGGCTCGCTTCCCCTGCTTCGACATCCGCTGTCGAAACCGATCATCCCCATGTTGTTTTTTCAATAGCCGCCCCGGCTGTGCGGGGCAGTGCCCATCGTACGTGACCAACGCCCGACGGGGCCAGCCAATTCCCGCGCGCCCCACCAGGACCCCTCGGGGACCCACGGGGAGCCCCCGGGCTAGGCGCCGCGCTGGCGCCGCTTGGCCGCCTCGATGGCGCGGTTCGTCTCGCGCAGGTCCTGCTTCTCCTTGAGCGTCTGACGCTTGTCGTACTCCTTCTTGCCCTTGGCAAGGGCGATCTCGACCTTGACCCGGCTGTCCTTGAAGTACAGGGCCAGGGGCACGATCGTGTGACCCGTCTCCTGCGACTTGGACTCCAGCTTGTCGATCTCCGCGCGGTGCAGCAGCAGCTTGCGCTTACGCGTGGCGGAGTGGTTGGTCCACGTGCCCTGCACGTACTCCGGGACGTGGATGTTGTGCAGCCACGCCTCGCCGTGGTCGATGTGCACGAAGCCGTCCACCAGGGAGGCCCTGCCCATCCGCAGCGACTTGACCTCGGTGCCCATGAGCACCAGGCCGCACTCGTACGTGTCCAGGATGTGGTAGTCGTGCCGCGCCTTCTTGTTCTGCGCGACGATCTTCTTGCTGGGGGCCTTCTCGGCGGCCTTGGCAGCCTTGCGCTTTACCTTTTCCTTCGCCATAGTGCGGCCATTTTCGCACTACGAGGGGGGTCCGAGGCCAGTCAATACTGTCTCGGCCCGCGTCTCGGCGCCGTCCTCGACCTCCAGGTCCGGCGTGATGCCCCTGCCGTCGACCGCCTGCCCCGAAGGAGTGCGGTAGTGCCCGACCGTCAGCTCGGCGACCGAGCCGTCGGGCAGCCGGCTCGGCATCTGGACCGAGCCCTTGCCGAACGTCTTCGAGCCCACCACGACCGCGCGGCCACGGTCCTGCAGGGCGCCCGTGAGGAGTTCGGCCGCGCTCATCGTGCCGCCGTCGACCAGCGCGACCACCGGCCTGGTGGTGTCACCGCCCCGCTGGGCGTGCAGGGCCTTCTGCCGCCCGCGTACGTCGTACGTCGCCACCAGGCCTCCGTCGACGAGACCCGACGCGGCGGTCACCGCCTCCGCCACCAGGCCCCCGGAGTTGCCGCGCAGGTCCAGCAGGATGCCGGCGCCCTCGGGCGCCTCTCGCACTGCGGACCGCACGCGCTCGCCGGCCCCCTTGGTGAAGGCCTCGACCTTGATCATGACGGCGCCGCCCGCGAGCTGCGTGACCGTGACGGAGTCCGTGGAGAGGCGGGCCCGGTGCAGTGTCTCGGTCCACGCGCGCGTGCCCCGCTCCAGGCCGAGCTCGACCGGGGTGCCGGCGCGGGCGCCACGCAGCAGGGACACCACCTCGGTGACGGGACGTCCCGCCACGCGCTTGCCGTCGATGCTCCTGAGCCGATCGCCCTCGCGGATGCCGGCCTGATCGGCGGGGCCGCCGGGCTGGACCCGGGAGACCTCGATGCGCCCGTCCTCCGCGCGCCGTGCCCAGAGACCGACGCCGGTGTACGCGCCGTCGAGGGCCTGCTCGAACTCCCGGTACTCCCCGGGGGAGTACACCGAACCCCAGCGGTCGCCGCTGCGGCTGACGACTTCCTCCGCGGCCTTCTTGCCGGACTTGCCGTCGGCCATCGCCTCGGCCGCCGCGTCGGCGGCCTGGTCGGCGGCGTCACCGGACGAGGCGACGGAACGGGCGGACGGCGCGGGCGACTTCCGGCCTTCCCCGGATGCCTCGCTCCAGGACCCCGTGGCCGCACCGGTGGCGAGCACGCTCGCGAACACCAATGTCAGGGCCGCCCCGCGGCGGATACGGCGGGGCCGGGAGAGCAGTTCACAGAACCGGTCGGGGCCTGACATGCCGGTGAGTCTAGGACAACGAAGGGCGCCGCACGGCCGGTTGAACCGTACGACGCCCTTCGGAACAGGCGGGTCTTGTCACACCTTGAGGTACTTGCGCAACGCGAAGAACGCGGCAAGCGCGGGCATCAGCAGGCCGATGGCGAGCACCAGCGGCAGCTTGGCGAGGACCGCGTCCCACCCGATGAAATCGATCAGATTCATCTTCTCGGAGAGCGCAAGGCCGTGATCGATGAGGAAGTACCGCCCTACGAGGAGCATCCCGCAGGCGAGAGCGCCACCGATGAGGCCGGCGACGGCGGCCTCCATGATGAACGGCATCTGGATGTAGAAGCTGGACGCGCCGACGAGCCGCATGATGCCGGTTTCACGTCTGCGGCTGAACGCCGATACGCGCACGGTGTTGACGATCAGCATCAGCGCGACGACGAGCATCAGCGCCATCACCGCGAGCGCCGCCCAGTTCATGCCGTTGAGCAGCTCGAAGAGGCTGTCCAGAGTGTCCTTCTGGTCCTCCACGGACTGCACGCCGTCACGCCCGGAGAAGGCGGTCGCGACCACCTGGTACTTCTCCGGGTCCTTCAGCTTGACGCGGTACGACTCCTGCATCTGGTCCGGCGTGAGGGAGCTGGACAGCGGGGAGTCGCCGAACTGCTCCTTGTAGTGCTTGTACGCCTGGTCGGCCGATTCGTACTGCACCGTGTCGACGACGGGCATCTTCTTCAGATCGGTCTTGATCTGGTCCTTCTGCTCGTTCGTCACCGCGCCCTTGGCGCACTTCGGGTCCTGCTCCGCGTCCCCCTTGTTGCAGAGGTAGATCGAGACGTTGACCTTGTCGTACCAGTAGCCCTTCATCGTGCTCACCTGGTCACGCATGAGCAGCGAGCCGCCGAACAGGGCGAGCGAGAGCGCTACGGAGACGATGACCGCGAAGGTCATCGTGAGATTACGGCGGAGACCGACGCCGATCTCCGACAGGACGAACTGGGCGCGCATGGCTCCCTTTCAGTGGATCAGTGCGATGGATCAGTACGGGTCGTCAGTGCTGGTAGCCGTAGACGCCGCGCGACTGGTCGCGGACGAGACGGCCCTTCTCCAGCTCGATGACCCGCTTGCGCATCTGGTCCACGATCTGCTGGTCGTGGGTCGCCATGACGACGGTCGTGCCGGTCCGGTTGATCCGGTCGAGCAGCTTCATGATGCCGACCGACGTCTGCGGGTCGAGGTTGCCGGTCGGCTCGTCGGCGATGAGGAGCTTCGGGCGGTTGACGAAGGCGCGCGCGATCGCCACCCGCTGCTGCTCACCACCGGAGAGCTCGCCGGGCATCCGGTCCTCCTTGCCGCCGAGGCCGACGAGGTCGAGGACCTGGGGCACGGACTTGCGGATCTCGCCACGGGACTTGCCGATGACTTCCTGCGCGAAGGCGACGTTCTCGCCCACGGTCTTGTTCGGAAGGAGGCGGAAGTCCTGGAAGACGGTGCCCAACTGGCGCCGCATGTGCGGCACCTTGAAGTTGGAGAGGCGCGCGAGGTCCTTGCCGAGGACGTGCACCTGGCCGTGGCTGGTGCGCTCCTCGCGCAGGACGAGACGCAGGAAGGTGGACTTTCCGGAGCCGGAGGAGCCCACCAGGAAGACGAACTCGCCCTTTTCGATCTCCAGGGAGACGTCCCGGAGGGCGGGCCGGGTCTGCTTGGGGTAGGCCTTGGAGACGTTGTCGAATCGGATCACGGATGCACCACGGGTCGCCGGGGGTAGGTGAGCGTGACCATACGCGAAGCCGGTACGCGAGCGCAGTCAGCGTCCTGAGTTGCGCGAATTGTCGCGGATGTACCACGGAACGTAACAGTCTGAAACCGGCGAGGACAGGCGGGCCGCGCCGAAATTCGTGGAAGCTGGCACAGTGGTAGGGGGAACGGTTGGGTTCCCTCCAGCGTTGGGCAGGCTGTAACTGTGCGGGAGGAGAAGCGCATGACCCATGACAGGTTGGTGTGCGCGAACTGCGCGGGGCCCGTGAGTGAAGGCCGCTGCCCCGTCTGCCGGGCCAGCCGCGAGCGCCTGCAGCAGGAGGGACCGTTCGGCGGTCTCAGCCCTGCGGCCCTGATAGGGGTGCTCGTCGTGCTGATCGCGGCGGTGGCCCTGCTGGCGCACCAGACCGCTTGACGCGCCAGGAGGCGCGTTCAAGAACACCCAGAACACCCAGAAGGGCCCGGAGCTGGCTGCTCCGGGCCCTTCTGTCATGTCATGCGCCGCGCACGGTCCCGTACGCGGATGCCGTCGCCCTGGATCAGGCGGCTGCGCCGCGGTTGCCGACGAAGCGCGGCAGGATGCGGAAGCCGATGCCGCCGGCGATCATCGTCGCGGCGCCGATCAGCAGGAACGTGGTCTCGGCGGCGCCCGTCTCGGCGAGCTCGCCCTTGTCGGCCTTGTCACCCTGCTCGACCGGGGCGGAACCCGTGTCGGTCAGGCTGTCCTTGCCCTTGCCCTGCTCGACGGGGTTGGAGCCGCCGTCGGGGTCGTTGTCGTTGCCACCGGTGCCGCCGCCGTTACCGGGGTCGCTCGGGTCCTCGGTGGGCGTACCCGGGTCCGAGGGGTCCGTCGGGTCCTCGGTGGGCTCCGTCGGGTCCTCGGTCGGCTCCGTGGGCTCCTCGGTGGGCTCGGTGGGCTCCTCCGTGGGCTCGGTGGGCTCCTCGGTGGGCTCCGTCGGCTCTCCCGTCGGCTCCTCCGTGGGCTCCGGGATCTCCGTGGGCTCCTCGGTCGGCTCGTCGTCGCCGATGCCGACGTCGACACCGATGCCGTTCTCGTCGGCGCTGGCGCTGGCGCTCGCGCCGCCGAGGTCGACACCCACGTCGAGGGCCGAGGCGGCACCGGCGGCGGTCAGCGAAGCGCCGGCGGCGATCACCGCACCAGCCGCTATTCGCGCTACGCGGATCCGCGTCTTCTTGGTCATCTGGCTGCTACCCCCAGTAGCTAATCGTCAGTGAGGCAGCGTCCGGGACTGCGTTCGTCGGGAGCGCTGCTATCCGCCCCCACAGATCACACGCGCCCCAGAGATACGCATGCCGCTCGCTAGCCTTTCCAGTTTCCCCAGACACGTCAAGGTCGTTGCGTACGCGATGTCTGAAATAGCAGCAGTTGACCGGCCTACGGAGATGTGACTGTGACGTAAAAGGCAACTGCCGCCTCATGGGCGGCAGTTGCCTTGCGTCGCTGCACGTTGCCTTGTCGATAAAGCGGTGCTTACTTCTCCTGCTGCTTGCGCCAGCGAATTCCGGCTTCGAGGAAGCCGTCGATCTCGCCGTTGAACACGGACTCGGGGTTGCCCACTTCGCACTCCGTGCGCAGGTCCTTGACCATTTGGTACGGGTGCAGGACGTACGAACGCATCTGGTTGCCCCAGGAGTTGCCGCCGTCCCCCTTGAGGGCGTTCATCTTCGCCTGCTCCTCCTGGCGGCGGCGCTCGAGGAGCTTGGCCTGGAGGACGTTCATCGCGCTCGCCTTGTTCTGGATCTGCGAGCGCTCGTTCTGACAGGAGACGACGATGCCGGTGGGGAGGTGCGTCAGGCGGACCGCGGAGTCGGTCGTGTTGACGCCCTGGCCGCCGGGGCCGGACGAGCGGTAGACGTCGATGCGCAGCTCGGACTCGTCGATCTCGATGTGGTCGGTCTGCTCGACGACCGGCAGGATCTCGACTCCGGCGAAGGAGGTCTGGCGGCGCCCCTGGTTGTCGAAGGGCGAGATGCGCACCAGACGGTGGGTGCCCTGCTCGACGGAGAGCGTCCCGTACGCGTACGGGACCTGGACGGCGAAGGTGGTCGACTTGATGCCGGCCTCTTCCGCGTACGAGGTTTCGTAGAGCTCCGTCTTGTAGCCGTGGCGCTCGGCCCACCGCAGGTACATGCGCTGCAGCTTCTCGGCGAAGTCCGATGCGTCGACGCCGCCGGCCTCCGCACGGATGGTGACGAGCGCCTCACGGGCGTCGTACTCACCGGAGAGGAGCGTGCGGACCTCCATCTCGTCCAGCGCCTTCTTGACGGCCGTGAGCTCGGTCTCGGCCTCGGCGCGGGTGTCCGGGTCGTCCTCCTCCTCGGCCATCTCGAAGAGCACGCTGAGGTCGTCGATACGCCCGCGCAGGGCCTCGGCCTTCCGCACCTCCGCCTGGAGGTGACTCAGCTTGCTGGTGATCTTCTGTGCCGCTTCCGGGTCGTCCCAGAGGGACGGCGCGGCCGCCTGCTCCTCGAGCACGGCGATGTCTGCCCTCAGCTTGTCGAGGTCCAGGACGGCCTCGATCGACTCCATGGTCGAGGAGAGGGACTTGAGCTCTTCGGATACATCGACGACTGCCACGGGTCCAGCCTAACGGCTGGGCGCAAGCGGTCCGGCCTCCCGGCTGCTCACTGGCCCCTGGGCCTTGCTCTGGGGGGGCCGGCCCGGGTCAGGGGGCCTCAGGTGCGGAGTTCTTCGTGTCCTGGGGGGTTCCGCTCGCGTCGTCACCGTTCGTGGCCGCCCACGTACCGATCCCGGCGGCAGCGACGAGTACCGCTCCCGCCACGCCGAGCGTGATCCTGCGGCGGCGGGCCGACGCGCGGTGGCGGGCCGAGCCGGGGCGGGCCGCGCCGGACGCGCGGGGGGCGCGGGCCGTGCCTCGGGCGCCCCCGGCTAGCTCGTCGGGACCCGGGACGCGCATGGAGGTGTGGGTGTCGCGGTTCGAGTCGGGGGGCGAGGCGGGGACCAGGGGGACCGCCCCGCGCCGGGGCGCGCCCGGAGCCGCCGCCGGAGGAGCAGGCTCGTCCTCCGCCTCCTCGGACGGAGCCTCCGTATCCGGCTCGTCCACGTCCAGCGGCGGCATCCCCGCCACGAGCGACTGCAGCTCCCGCAACCGCGCCGCGAGCTCCGACGCCCGCAGGCGGGAGGCCGGGGCCTTCGCCAGGCACTGGACCATCAGCTGCCAGAGCTCGTCCGGGATGCCGGGAAGAGGGACCACGGTCTCCGTGACGTGGCGGCGCAGCACCGCCCCGGGGTGGCCGCCACCGAAGGGGGTGAAGCCCGCGAGCAGCTCGTACAGGACCGTGGCGAGGGCGTAGATGTCGACGGCCGCGCGCGGGGGCAGGCCTTCGATGATCTCCGGGGCGAGGTAGTCCGGCGTACCGATGATCTTCGTCGCGCGGGTCCTGCGCGGGGAGTCGATCAGTTTGGCGACGCCGAAGTCCGTGAGCAGGGCTGGGTGCGAGCCCCCGGGGCCCAGCGGTCCCTGCATGTCGAGCAGGACGTTCTCCGGCTTCACGTCACGGTGCACGATCCCCGCCGCGTGCGCCGCCGCGAGGCCGTCCGCCACGTCGGCCACGATCGCCACCGCCGACTCCGGGGCGAGGCGGCGCTCGCGGTCGAGGCGGGTGCGCAGGTCCGTGCCGCGGACGAGGTCCATGACCAGGGCGAGGTCGTTCCCGTCGACCACCAGGTCGTGGACGCCCACCACGCGCGCGTGGTCGAGGCTGAGCAGAGCCGTGCGCTCCTGGACGAAGCGTCCGACCAGCTCCTGGTCGGACGCGAGGTCCTCGCGCAGCAGCTTGATGGCGACGGGACCCTCGGGTCCCTCGCCGAGCCACACCGTGCCGGCGCTGCCCCGACCAAGGATCTGGTGGGCGGTGTACCGGCTGCCGATCTTGCGTGCCAAGACTGCTCCTACGGATGCGTGTTGGCGACAAAACTACGCGGCCTCGACGCCAACCTTCACTCCAGGAGCAGAAATCACCCCGCAGGTGTCGACAAATCCCCGGAGTCGGCGGGGAATTCGTCCATCACTGACCGGTGAGCCGCTACTTGCCGCCCAGTTTCCCTATCCAGCCGGAAACCGTGTCGTACCAGTCCGTCAGCTGGTCCCAGTAGCCCTTCGTCGTGCCGATCCACTCCTGGAGCGGGCTCAGCTCCCAGACGAGCCAGCTCGCCACGAAGAGGATGATGACGGTGAAGAGGCATCCCTTGAGGCAGCCGAGACCCGGGATCTTCATCCGGTTCGGGTTCGAGCCGCGCTGCCTGGGCTCACGCGGCGGCCGGCCCGCGGGCGGCTGCTGGGGGGGCGTCTGCTGCGGCGGCGCGTACTGCTGGCGCTGCGGCTGCTGGGGCTGCTGCGGCTGGGGCGCGTACTGCTGACGCTGCTGCTGCGGCGCGTACTGCTGGGGGCGCTGCTGCGGCTGCGGCTGCTGCACCTGGCGCTGGGGGCGCCGGCGGCGCAGCGGGTCGTCGTTCGGGTCGAGGTACGACTGGACCTGCGTCTGTTCGTTGCGGTCGCGCGCCGCCCGCATCTGGTTCTGCCACGGGTGCGGGTCGTTCGGGTCGGCTCCGGGCTGGTTCGGCGGTACGGGCGGCATGACCGATGTCGGGTCCGCGCCCCCGGAACCGGGGCCACCGGAGCCGCTGGTGTTCTGCATGACGCTCGTCGCCGCGTTCGGGTCGTACGCGCCCGCGTTGTTCGGGAGCACCTGGGTGGGATCGGCGGCTCCGGCCGTCCCCGGCACCATGGCGGGGTCCGGGTCGGGCATCAGGAGGGCGCCCACGCCCTCCGCCGCGGCGATCTGCGCGCTGGACGCGTGCACGCCCACGCCGTCCGCGACGGCCCGCAGGCCGCGCGCGAGGTTCTCGGCGCTCGGGCGGTGGTCGGGGTTCTTGCTGAGGCAGCGCTCTATGACCGTCCACAGCGGGTCCGGGACCGTGGAGGGGCGGCGCGGTTCGGCGCTCAGGTGCTGGTGCAGCACTTCCAGGGCCGAGCCGCCGCCGAAGGGCGGGCGTCCGGTGACGAGCTCGTACAGGAGGATGCCCGCGCCGTAGATGTCGACCGCGCTGGTCTGCGGGCGGCCCTCGGCGGACTCGGGCGCCACATAGGCGGGCGTACCGACGAACTCGTGGGTGCGGGTCAGGCCCGGTGAGTCGGCGAGACGCGCGATGCCGAAGTCGGTGAGCATCGGGTGCATCGCACCGTCGGCGTCCTGCTTGAGCAGGACGTTCGCGGGCTTCAGGTCCCGGTGCACGACCCCGTCCGCGTGACTCGCGGCGAGGGCGTCGGCGATCTGGGCGGTCATGAGGGCCGCCGCGACCGGCGTGAGCGGGCCGTTCTCGCGGAGGTAGCGGTGCAGGTCAGGGCCCTCCACCAGGTCCATGACGAGCGCCAGGAGCTCCCCCTCGACGACCAGGTCACGGGTCCGCACGATGTTCGGGTGCGTGAGCCTGAGCAGGACCGATCGCTCGCGGAGGAACCGCATCACGATGTCCGCGTCGTTGGCGAGCTCTTCCTTGAGGACCTTGATCGCGACGGTCTCGCCGGGCTGGCCGGCGACGGCCGCCTCCGCCCCCGCGGTCTCGCGCTGGCGGGCTCGCCAGACGGTGCCCGTGGCGCCGCGCCCGAGCGGCTCCTCGAGCAGGTACTTGCTGCCTACCGGCCGCACGTCATGCTCCCTGCTGATCTGCTGATCTGGCTGGTGTGTCCGGACCCGGCTACCCGCCGGAAGATGTTCCGACCCACTGTAATGCCGCCGAACGGGGCACCGGCCGGTCACATTCCGCCCCGGCCGCCGGGTGACCGGATAGCTGTTCGGTGGAAAGACGCCTCATGGGTCGCGTTGGTTGCCGAATGGCGTCGAATTGACCTTCGTCACGATGAGATGACCGGCGATCGCAACGGTCCAAGCAGGCACTTTTCCGAGCAGAGCCGACCAATCAAGATCACTTACGGGTGGCCGCCGGGCGTGTTGTCAGTGGCAGGTGCGAGGATGCATGTCTGTTACTGGCCGACGTGGCCGTGTGCGGTGGGGGGAATCACAGCGCGAGTCCCCGTGCCCTGCGGCAAGGGCAGAAGGGACCGCTGACGGCGATGCAGATCCGGCTGACCGTCCTCGGGCCGCGCAGCGGCCAGACCGCCGAGCCCCATGGCCGCCCCGCCGTGCCCCGCGGCGCCAGTGACGTGCTGGTCACCGCCCCTGCGGGGACCGCGCTCGCCACGGTCGCCTCCGGTCTCGCCGCCGCCGTCGCGGGCGGCGAAGGCCCCCTCGTCCTGTACGCGGATTCGGAGCGCCTCGACGCCCAGCGCTGCACCCTCGGTGAGCCCCCGCTGATAGACGGAGCGGTGCTCTCGCTCGGCTCCCCTGCCGAGCCAGGCCCCGAACTTGCGGGAGCCGCCGCCCAGTTGCACGTGGTCGCGGGCCCCGACGCGGGCGGTGTGCACCTCCTGCACGGCGGCCAGATCCGGGTCGGCCGCTCGGCGGACGCGGACGTCCCGCTGGACGACCCTGACGTCTCGCGGCTGCACTGCGCGGTCACCCTCACCCCGGACGGCCAGGTCACCGTCACGGACCTGGGCTCCACGAACGGCACGACCGTGGACGGCCACGAGATCACCGGCCACCCGGTGCGCCTCACCCCCGGCTCCCTGCTGCGGCTCGGCGAGTCCGCGCTGCGCTTCACCGCCGGGGACGGGACGGGAGGCGCGCTGCCGACGGCCCCGGACGGCGAGGGACACGTGCGCGTGCGGGTCGCCGCGAGCGCCGAAGCCCCCCGCAGCGCGCCCCCGGAAGCGGGCGGCACCCCGGCTGACGGCACCCACCATGCGTACGGCTCCGCGGGCTGGGGCGCATCGGGCGAGGGGAGCCAGGGCGGCGCCTTCGGGCAGACGCCCCTGAGCGACGTGCCGCTCGTGCCCCAGCAGGGCAGCGCCCCGGACGCCGAGAGCACCCGCGTCGGCACCCCCGCGCGCGGGACCCCCGTGCCGCGCACGCTCCGCAAGCGGGGCTCCCTCTCGTCCTGGGCCCGGCGGCTGACAGGCACCCGCGACGACGCGTACGGACCGTCGGGCCACGAAGCCGGTGGGTACGGCGCGGAGAGCGACGTCGCGTCCCCGGAGCCGGCGGCCCCCACCCCGGAGGACCTCGCGGTGGCCGCCGCCGCGCGGACCCCGGAGTCCTGGCCCGACCCCGCGGCCCTGCTGCTCACGGCGCTGGGGCCGGGCCCGCGCCTCTGGGAGCGCGGACCGGGCCACCCCGAGGCGCTCGCGGTCCGGCTCGGCACGGTGGACCGCGCGGCCCCGGACGAGCGGGGCCTGCTGCCCGCCGTCCCCGTGACCGTCAGCCTGCGGGAGGCGGGCGCGCTCGGCCTCGCGGGCCCGCGGGAGCGCCTGACGGGGCTCGCCCGCGCGGTCGTCGCCCAGCTCGCCGCGCTGCACTCCCCCGACGCCCTGGAGATCGTGCTGCTCAGCACGGACCGCGCACGGACCGGACCGGAGCGCGCCGCCGAGTGGTCCTGGCTCGGCTGGCTCCCGCATCTGCGGCCCACGCACGGCCAGGACTGCCGCCTCCTCCTTGCCTACGACCGCGAGCAGGCGGCGGCGCGCACGGGCGAGCTGGTGCGACGCCTCGACGACCACGCGGCCGACAGCTCCGGCGGCACTTTCCCCGACCTCGACCCCGGCCCCGACCACGGCCCCCGCACCGTCGTCGTGGTGGACGGCGATCCCGGGTCCGCGGGGCTGCGCGAAGCCGTGGTGCGCCTCACGCGGGAAGGGGCCGCCGCCGGCATCCATGTCGTCTGCCTGGCGGAGACCCCCGCGGCGTCACCCGCCTCCCCGGTGTCGGCCACGTACGAAGCCGCCTGCTCCGTGGCCCCCGCCTTCCGCGCCTGCGGTGCCGTCGCGCTGCTCAGCGGTGACGTGGCCACCGCGCTGCGGCTGCTGCGGACCGTGGACGGGCAGCCCGCGGGGCATGGCACGGTCGCCGCGGTGGACGCGGTGTCGCAGGCCTGGGCCGAGCGGTTCGCCCGCGCCCTCGCGCCTTTCCGCACGGACGGGTCGTCCGGCGACGGGCACGCGCGCGTGTCCGCTCCGCTGCCCCAGATGGCCCGGCTCCTGGACGAGTTGGGGCTCGCACGGGCCACCCCCGCGTCCCTGATGGCGCGGTGGGCGGCGGCCGCCGATGATTCCGACGCGCTGGGCGGGCGTGCCTGGACGGTCCTCGGGGCGGGCCCGCGCGGCCCCGTGGTGGTGGACCTCGCCGCCGAAGGCCCGCATCTCCTGGCCGAGGGCCCTTCGGGCAGCGGTCGTACGGAGCTGCTGCGCTCCATCGCCGCCTCGCTGGCCGCGGCGGAGCGCCCGGACCGCCTCGGCATGGTCCTGATCGACGGGCGGGACAGCACGGGAAGCGGGGGCAGCGGCACGAACGGGGGGAACGTAAAGCTGGTCGAGGGGCTCGCGGTCTGCATGGACCTGCCGCACGTCACGACGCATCTCGCCGCCAATGACCCCGTGCGGATGCGGGAGTTCGCCCAGTCGCTGACCGCCGAACTGAAGCGCAGGGCCGAGCTGCTCGGACGGCTCGGGTTCGCCGAGTGGCACGCGCAGCGCCCTTCGACCGGTGTGGGCGGCGTGCCGGGCGCGGGAAGCATGGCGGGCGGGAGCGGCGGGGACGCCGTGGTCGCCATGAGCCCCGGGGGCGATCTCGACCCGCCGCCGAGTTCCACGATGCGGCTGCGGCCCGCCGCCGCCCGCAAGGGGGCGGAGCCGGGGCCCCCGCTGCCCCGTCTCGTCGTCCTCGTCGACGACTTCGACGCGCTGCTCTCGCCCGCTCTCGGGTCGCCGGGGCGCCCCGCCGCGGGGTCCGTCGTGCGGGCGCTCGAAGCGGTGGCCCGCGACGGGGAGCGGCTCGGGGTGCATCTGGTGGCCACCACCGCGCGCAGTGAGCGGACTGCGGAGACGGAGCTGGGGCGGCGGGCGGCTCTGCGGATCGTCCTGGACGCCGTCACTCCGGGGCCGGAGGAGCCCGCACCGGGGCGAGGAGAGCTTCGTACGGCCGATGGGCGGACAAGTCCCTTCCAGGCAGGCCGGGTTACGGGCCGCATTCCTCGTACGTCCACGGTGCGACCCACGGTGGTCCCCCTGGAGTGGGAGCGGATGGGCGACCCGCCGGCGCGTCGCCCGGTGCGCGAACTGGGCAACGGACCAACGGACTTGGCGCTCCTGGCCAGCGCGTTGGAGCGCGCAGCCCGCTCCGTCGCCGCGGATCAGGTGCCGTCTCTCCTGTAACGCACGCCCGGTGGGGACACCCCGCAGGTCATGGCGGCACGTCACAACGCCATCACGATCACCTGGTTGACACTGTTTGCGCTCTTGCCGCCCCTCCCCGCGCGGGCGTAGACAGACCGCACGGCACATGCCAGGGCAGAGAAACGGGGCAGTGATGCGCAGCAGTCTTCGATCACGCAGGACACCGCAACACCGGCGTACCACAGCCAAGTTCGCCGCGGCCTTCGTCGCGGGCGCGCTCGCGCTCACCGTCACCGCGTGCGGCGGGGACGACGGCGGCGACAAGGACAGCGAGGACAAGGGCGGCGGCAAGGAGAGCGGCGCCACGGTCCAACTGCCCAAGCTGGACGGGCAGACCGTCTCCGTCGCCGCCGTCTGGGGCGGCTCGGAGCGGAAGGTATTCCTCAAGGTCCTCGACGAGTTCGAGAAGCGGACCGGGGCCAAGGTCACCTTCGTACCGGCCCAGGACCCCATCATCAGCTTCCTGGAGTCGAAGGTCGCGGGCGGCCAGCCGCCGGACGTCGCGATGCTTCCGCAGGTCGGCGCGATCGAGCAGGCCGTGGAGAACAAGTGGGCCAAGCCGGTCGGGCCCGAGGCGCAGAAGCAGCTCGACAAGAACTACGCGCAGGGCTGGCAGGACCTCGGAACCGTCGACGACAAGCAGTACGGCGTGTACTTCAAGGCCGCCAACAAGTCCCTGGTCTGGTACAACACCCAGGTCTTCGACAACGCGGGCGCCAAGGCGCCCAAGACGTGGGACGACTTTCTGAAGACGGCCCAGACCGTGTACGACTCCGGTGTGCCGCCGATCTCGGTCGCGGGCGCCGACGGCTGGACCCTCACCGACTGGTTCGAGAACATCTACCTCTCGCAGGCGGGCCCGGAGAAGTACGACGACCTCGCGGAGCACGAGATCAAGTGGACGGACCCCTCCGTGAAGGAGGCGCTGACCACGCTCGGTGAGCTCTTCGGCAAGAAGGGCTTCGTGGCGGGCGGCGCCGACAAGGCGCTGCAGACCGAGTTCCCCGCCTCCGTGAAGCAGACGTTCACCGGCGGCGACCAGCCGAAGGCGGGCATGGTCTTCGAGGGCGACATGGTCTCGCTGCCGATCTCGGAGACGAAGGCCAAGATCGGTACGGACGCCAAGGTGTTCCCCTTCCCGGCGGTCGGCGACGAGTCCCCCGCGGTCGTCGGCGGTGACGCCGCCGTGGCGCTGAAGGACAGCAAGGGCGCCCAGGCGCTGCTCACCTTCCTCGCGTCACCGGACTCGGCCAAGATCTGGGCGGAGTCGGGCGGCTTCGTCTCGCCGAACAAGAGCCTCGACCTGGCGGCGTACCCGAACGACGTGCAGCGTGACATCGCCAAGGCGCTGATCGCGGCGGGCGACGACATCCGCTTCGACATGTCCGACCAGGCCCCGCAGGCCTTCGGCGGCACTCCCGGCAAGGGCGAGTGGAAGGCGCTGCAGGACTTCCTGAAGAACCCCAAGGACGTGGCGGGCACCCAGAAGGCGCTGGAGACGGCCGCCGCCGCGGCCTACAAGGACTGACCCGGTGGCGACCGCGAACGCCGGGGGCGCGCCGAGTGCGGCGCTGCCCCCGGCCCCCAAACCGCGCAAGAGCGTGACCGGCACCCGCAAGGGCATGGCGGTGCTGTTCCTGGCGCCCGCGCTCGTGCTGCTCGGCGCGCTCGTCCTCTACCCCATCGGGTACTCGGTCTTCCGCAGCTTCTTCGACAAGTCGGGCGACTTCACGGCGTTCGGCAACTACAAGACCCTCTTCACGGACGACACCATCCTGACCGCGATCAAGAACAACGCGATCTGGGTGGTGGTCGCCCCGACGGTCGCGACGGGTCTCGGCCTGATCTTCGCCGTGCTCACCGAACGGATCCGCTGGGGCACGGCGTTCAAGCTGGTCATCTTCATGCCGATGGCGATCTCGATGCTCGCGGCCGGCATCATCTTCCGGCTCGTCTACGAGTCGGACCCCGACCGGGGTGTCGCCAACGCCGTCGCCGTGACCGCGCACGACACCTTCGCCGAGTCGTCCGCCTTCCCGCAGGCGCATCCCAGTACGGAGTCGCCGCTGAAGTCGGCGAGCGGCGGCGCCTTCATCACGCGGAAGCCGGTCAGCGCGGGCACTCCGGTAATGCTTCCGCTGACCGGTGTCGCGCCGGACAGCATGCCGGACGACGCCGAGTCCGCCGCGGCCGCGAAGCCGGACCCCGACAAGGTCACGGGAACGGCCTGGCAGGACTTCACGCGCGGCAAGGGCCGGGGAGAGATGAACGCCCCGGACAAGGCCGAGTTCGGCTACCCCGGGATCAAGGTCGAAGCCGTCAAGAACGGCAAGGTGGTGGCATCGGCCGAGGCCGCGGCGGACGGCACCTTCGCCCTCCCCAAGGAGGCCGACGGGGCCCAACTGCGCTTCCCGGCGTCGAACTTCCGCGAGCCGTACAACGGCGTGGACTGGCTCGGCCCTTCCCTCATCACGCCGGCGGTCATCGGCTCGTACCTGTGGATCTGGGTGGGCTTCGCGATGGTCCTGATCGCGGCGGGTCTGGCCAGTGTGCCGCGTGAACTCCTGGAGGCCGCCCGGGTGGACGGTGCCAACGAGTGGCAGGTGTTCCGCAGGATCACGGTGCCGATCCTCGCGCCGGTGCTCGCGGTCGTGACGGTCACGCTCATGATCAACGTACTGAAGATCTTCGACCTGATCTTCATCATCGCGCCGAACTCCTCGAAGGACGACGCGAACGTCCTGGCGCTCCAGCTCTACAACTCCGCGTTCCTCGACAAGGATTCGGGTGTGGCGAGCGCGATCGCCGTGCTCCTCTTCCTCCTCGTGATCCCGGTGATGCTCTTCAACATCCGGCGACTGCGGCGGGAGGGACGACGATGACCACCCAAGTCGAAGCGGTGAAGGCGAAGGAGTCGCTCGGCGGACGGATCGCCTCCGTCCTGAGCGGCAGCGCCGTACGTGTCTTCCTCGTCGTCGTCGCGCTCTTCTGGCTGGTGCCGACGATCGGTCTGCTGCTCGGCTCGCTGCGCAGCTCGGCCGACATGGCGGAGAGCGGCTGGTGGAAGGTCTTCTCCACGCCGTCGCAGATGACGCTGGACAACTACACGACCCTGCTCAAGGACGAGACGATCACCGACTCGATCCTGTCCAGCATCATGATCACCGTCCCGGCGACACTGCTCGTCGTGATCATCGGGTCCCTCGCCGGATACGCCTTCGCGTGGATGGAGTTCCCGGGCCGCGACTGGTGGTTCATCGGCGTCGTCGGGCTGCTCGTGGTGCCGGTGCAGGTGGCGCTGCTCCCGGTGTCGAAGATCTTCGGCGCGATCGGCATCTTCGAGACGACGATCGGCGTGGTCATCTTCCACGTGGCCTTCGGGCTGCCGTTCGCGATCTTCCTCCTGCGGAACTTCTTCGCGGAGATACCCCGCGAACTCCTGGAGGCGGCACGCCTGGACGGAGCCGGTGAACTGCGGCTGTTCTTCCGGGTCGTGATGCCGCTCGGCGCGCCCGCGATCGCCTCGCTCGGCATCTTCCAGTTCCTCTGGGTCTGGAACGACATGCTGATCGCGCTGATCTTCGCCGACTCGCAGAGCCCGCCGATCACGGTCGCGCTCCAGCAGCAGGTGCGGTCCTTCGGCGACAACGTGCAGATCCTGGCGCCGGGCGCGTTCATCTCGATGGTGATCCCGCTGGCCGTGTTCTTCGCGTTCCAGCGGCAGTTCGTGTCCGGCGTGATGGCGGGCGCGGTCAAGTAACGGACCTTGCCGGCACAGGTGCATACGTTCGACGAGTGAGGCGGCCCGCGAGCAGGGCCGCCTCACCCGCACCCCTCCCCCAAATGCCACATTCGGCGTAACTCGACCGGCCGCCGGGCCGTTTCCGGGCAGTATGCCCGCGCCGACCCATGGATGTGCCTTGCCCCGGTTCAGTGTCATCGTGCCCGTGTACAAGGTGCAGGCATATCTGCACGCATGCCTCGAATCCGTCCTCGGGCAGTCGTTCACGGATCTTGAGCTGATCGCGGTCGACGACGCATCCCCGGACGCGTGCGGCGCCATCATCGACGAACACGCGGCCCACGACGCCCGGGTGAAGGCCGTCCACCTCAAGGAGAACGTCGGACTCGGCCGGGCGCGCAACGCGGGCATGGAGCACGCCACCGGCGAGTACCTGATCTTCCTCGACAGCGACGACACCCTCACCCCCGGCGCCCTGCACGCGATCTCCGACCGCCTCAAGGAGACGGAGAGCCCGGACGTCCTGATCTACGACTACGCGCGCACGTTCTGGTCGGGCGAGGCCGTGCGCAACCAGTTCGCGGCCCTCCTGAGGGAAGAGGGCCGGGCACCCTTCCGGCTGATCGACCGGCCGGGCTTGCTGCGCCTGTTGATGGTCGCCTGGAACAAGGCCTACCGCCGCGACTTCATCGAACGCGAGGGCTTCACCTTCCCGCCCGGCCTCTACGAGGACACGCCCTGGACCGCTCCTGTCCTGATGAAGGCGGACGCGATCGCCACCCTCGACCGGGTCTGTGTGCACTACCTCCAGCGCCGCCGCGGCAGCATCCTGCGCACCACCACCCGCAGACACTTCGAGATCTTCGACCAGTACGAGCGGGTCTTCGCGTTCCTCGACGAGCACCCGGAGCTCTCGGCGGCCTGGCGGGCCGTCCTCTTCAGGAAGATGGTCGACCATCTCTCGGCGGTCTTCACCAAGCGCGACCGCCTCCCGCGCGGCAGCCGCGCCGAGTTCCTGCGCAGGGCCCGCTCCCACTACCGCCGCTACCGCGTCCCCGGCGCCAGGCCACGCGCCCGCGCCCGCGTGCGGCACGGCCTGGTGCGCCTGGGCACCCACCGCACCTACCGCACCCTGTGGGCGGCGCTGCGGGTCAGATCACGGGCCAAGCGGTACGCCACGACCGCACACCGCCGCGCCAAGGACGCCCTGCTGCAACTGCACTACCGCGTCCAGCTGCGCCTGCCGCTGCGCGCCGACCGCGCGGTCTTCTCCTCGTACTGGGGGCGGGGCTACGGCTGCAACCCCGGCGCGCTGGAGGCCGCGATGCGCGAGCACGTCCCACACATGCGCACCGCGTGGATCGCGGACCCGGCCCACCACCACACCCTGCCCACGGCGACCCGCAGGCTGCGGCCCGGGACGGCCGCGTACTGGAGCGCCCTCGCACGCTCCAAGTACCTCGTCAACAACGTCAACTTCGACCGCAGGCTCGTCAAGCGCCCCGGCCAGATCATGATCCAGACCCAGCACGGCACGCCCCTGAAGCTGATGGGCCTCGACCTCCAGGACCGTCCCGCCGCGGCCCGTGGCATGGACTTCGCGGCCCTCCTGCGCAACGCCGACAAGTGGGACTACGTCCTGTCGGCGAACCGCCACTCCACGCTGGTCTGGGAGCGCGTCTTCCCCGCCTCGTTCACCACGCTCGAGTACGGCTATCCCCGCAACGACATCTACCAGCGGGCGAGCTCCGCCGACGTGGCCCGCCACCGCGAGTCCCTCGGCATCCCCCGGGGCGCCATCGCCATCCTCTACGCGCCCACCCTGCGCGACTACCGCCACTCGCAGCTGCGCTCCCTCGACCTGGAGCGGATCCTGCGCGGGCTCGGCCCCCGCTTCGTCATCCTGACCCGCGCCCACCACTCGTACGAGGCCCCCTTGGCGCCCTCGTCGGACCGGCTGATCGACGTGTCGCACCATCCGCACGTCGAGACCCTCTGCCTGGCCTCCGACGCCCTGGTCACCGACTATTCGTCGCTGATGTTCGACTACGCCAACCTCGACCGCCCCGTCGTCCTGTACGCCACCGACTGGGAGGCGTACGAGGCGGCCCGCGGCACCTACTTCGACGTGCGGGAGTTCCCGCCCGGCGTGATCGCGCGCAGCGAGGACGAGCTCACCGACATCTTCGCCACCGGCCACTGGCGCGGCTCGCGCTCGGCGCAGCTGCGCGCCGCCTTCCGAGACCGCTTCTGCGTGTACGACGACGGTCGGGCCGCTGAACGAGTTGTGAGACATGTGGTGCTCGGTGAGGCAGGGGGTCTACCGTCTGTGGCGCCACTGGCGGACCGGCATCCGGCGCCGGCCGCCGGAGTGGCCGACGTGCCGCTGCCGCGAGCCGACGTCTTGCCGCCCACTCCGCGCTGCTGACCCCCCGCACCGTCCTCCTTCCCCCATCCCCTGGGACCCGATATGCAGAACGCTTCCGCCAACACCGGCCACCTGCCGCGGCCGAGCCGGCTCTCCGACGTGAAGGGGTGGTTCCACCCGGTCGACCAGGTGCTCTTCGACTGGATCCTGAGTCGGCAGCGCGATCTGGAGCAGCGGGGTGATCTGCTGGAGCTCGGCGCCTATCTGGGCAAGAGCGCCATCTTCATGGGTGCGTATCTCCGCCCGGAGGAGACATTCACCGTCTGTGACCTCTTCGACTCCCCCGCCCCCGACGAGGCCAACTCCGCCGAGATGGGCCGCTCGTACGCCACGCTGACGCGCCGCGCCTTCGAGGCCAACTACCGCTCCTTCCACGACGGTCTGCCGCAGATCGTCCAGGAGCCGTCATCGGGGATCACCGCGCACGTGGAGCCGGACAGCTGCCGCTTCGTGCACATCGACGCCTCGCATCTGTACGAGCACGTCCACGCGGACATCGCCGCCGCCAAGGAGGTGCTCGGGCCGGACGGGATCGTGGTGCTCGACGACTTCCGGGCCGAACACTGTCCGGGCGTGGCCGCGGCGACCTGGGGGGCCGTGGCGAGCACCGGGCTCAAACCGCTGACCATCACGGCCACCAAGTTCTATGGGACATGGGGGAGTTACGACGCGATCCACGCCGATCTCGCCGCGTTCCTGAAGGAGCGCGACGACATGTGGCACGGCGCCGAGGAGGTCGCGGGCTTTCCGATGATCCGGATCAGCGGCAAGAAGGCGAGGGAGCCGGAGCACCCGGTGTCACGGCACGCGGACGAAGGGGCCCCGGAGCTCCCGGCCGACACGCCCGCGCCCCCGCCCACGCCCGCGGGAGCCGGGAGCCGGGCCAAGGGCCTGCTCTCCTCCCTGCTCACGCGCTCGGGCCGTTCCTGACCTCCGGAGAGTTCACCGCTCCAGGAGTTCGAAGAGTTCCTCCCAGCGTTCGAGGACCCGCGCCTCGGAGAACCGCTGTACGTTCCTGCGGGCCCTTTCGCCCATCGCGTCCCGCAGCCGTGGGTTGCCGGTGAGGCGCAGGATGCGGTCGGCGAGTGCCTCGATGTCGCCGGCGGGGGCGAGCAGGCCGTCCTCGCCGTGGCGCACGATCTCGCGGACGCCGGGTGCGCAGTCGAAGGCGGCGCAGGGCACCGCGCTGGCCATCGCCTCCATCAGGGCCAGCGGGAAGCCCTCGCCGCGGGACGACTGCACGAACAGGGAGCTCTCGGCGAGCACGCCGGGCACATCGCTGGTGCGGCCACGCCACTGGACCGAACCGTCGAGGCCAAGGCGCGTGCACTGCCGCCTGAGGTCGGCCTCGTCCGCTCCGGCGCCGTAGATCCGCAGCGTCCAGTCGGGGCGCTGCGGGGCGACCAGCGCCCAGGTGTCGACGAGCATGTCGACGCCCTTCTGGTCGGCGAGCCTGCCGATGCTGCAGACCACCTTGCGGTCGCGGCGTGAGGGCACTTCGGGGAGGTGGGCCAGGGCGTTGGGCATCGCGCCGACGTTGTGCATGCCGTCGGCGATCCAGTCGTCGGCGTCCTCCTGGGTGAGCGCCAGCCAGCGGTCCACGGAGGGGTAGCTGCGCCTGATCGCGCGGTAGCGGTGGCAGGCGCGGGTGTAGGCGTACGACTCGTGGCTCATGCCGATGACGCGCAGGCCCGCGGTGTCCGCCTCCCTGATCCACTCCATCGGCCAGACCTGCGTGACGATGGCGACCGCGCCGGGGCGTGCGGCACGGAAGAGCTGCGAGAGCCGGTCGACGGTGCGGCGCTTGGCGGCGGCACGCGCGGCCTCGCGCCGCCACGCCACCACGTTGAGCCTGCCCAGGCCGCTCACCGGGCGCGGGGTCGGCGGATGCTCGCGGTAGAGGCTGGTCACGGGGTAGCCGCGGTCGTCGGGGAGGGCCAGTTTCAGCTCGGCCTCGTGGACGCCGATGACGTGCACCCGGTGGCCGTTGCCCTGGAAAAGGCGGGCCATCTGGTGGGCCCAGGCGGTGACACCGCCGAGTTCGTCGACGGTGTTCGCCACGAGGAAGACGTCGCGGCTCTTCCTGGCGGCCGCGATCCTCGTGGTCGCGATCGTCGTGGTCATGCCCCGTCCCTCTTCTCCGTGTTCCCGAACCGCTCCCCGTCCTCGAACCGCTCCCCGTTGCCGAACCGCTCCCCGAAGAGCGCGTCCACCACGCCGGCCGCGGCCCGCCCCCGGTCGTACGCGCCGAACCGCGCGGCGAACGCCCGCCGGGGCTCCGCCCACGCCACATCGGCCTGCTTCAGCGTGGCGAGTACGCGCAGCAGCTCCTCCTCCGTCTCGACGACGGGCCCGCCCGCCTCGTCCCGCAGCGCGAAGTAGCAGCCACGCTCGGCCGCGTACGCGTCGAGGTCCGGCGTGAAGTGCACCAACGGCCGGTCCAGGAGCGCGAAGTCGAACATGATCGACGAGTAGTCGGTCACCAGGACGTCGGCGAGGCACAGCAGCTCGCTCACGTCGTGATGGGCGGACACGTCGATCACGGTGCCGGGCGGGCAGACCGGAACGCCGGCCGCCTCCATGTAGTGGGCGCGCACCAGGAGGACGTGGGTGTCGCCGAAGCGCGCGGCGAACTTGCCTACGTCGAGGGGTAGTTGTACCGGCTTGTTGTCACCGGCGGGCAGGCCGCGGAACGTCGGCGCGTACAGGACCACCGTTTTGTGGTCGGGGATGCCGAGTTCGGCGGCCACCGACGGCCGCGGGAAGCGGCCGGATGCCTCGTCGCGGGCGCGCGCGGCGACCAGCCGGTCGTTGCGCGGGTAGCCGCAGCGCAGCAGCCGCTCGTCGGGGATGCCGTAGGCGCGGGCCAGGGTCGTGACGTCGTGCTCGGAGCGCACCAGGAAGTGGTCGAAGCGGTCGACGGCTTCCTTGAGCCGCTCGCGCTGGGGGGTGTTCTGCATCTTCAGGCGCGCCTCGTCGAACCCCATCCGCTTGTACGCGGAGCCGTGCCAGGTCTGGAGATACGTGGTGTGGCGCGGCTTGTCGAGTGCGTGCGGGAAGCCCTGATTGTCGATCCAGAACTCGGCGCGGGCGAGCGCCCACAGATAGCGCCAGGACCAACGGGGCACCAGGCGGGCGGAGTCGGGGAACCCCTCGGCCGAAACGGCGTACGACCAGGTGCAGCGAAGCCGCAGCCGCCGGTCGACGATCTCCTGGTGGACCGCGCGCGGGCTGTCGCCGTAGTGCCTGCCCATGTGGCTCTCGAAGACGACCGAGCCCTTGCTGACGGGGAGCCGCAGCAGCGCCCGCCGGTAGACGCGCGTCTTGACCGCCTTGCCGCCGAGCCTGTCCCACCTCTTGCGCAGGGCGCGCAGCCGGACCTTGAGCTTGCGCGCGGGGCGGAAGTGCGTGACGTAGTGCAGGGCCGAGCGCAGCGTGCGTGCGGCGCGGTGGCGGGGCGCCGGGCGCAGCTCCAGCTTGTTCCCGCCGGTGACGGTGGCCCCTTGGCCCTCCCCCACGGTCTCCGGCTCGGCGACGAGTTCGGTGGTCAGCTCCCGGCCGCCCGCGGTGAGGCGGAGCCGCGGCTCCCAGGCGCGGTCACGGACGCCGAGGTCCCGCAGCCGGGCGGTGAGGCCCGTCCTGGCACGCCAGACGACCGCGCCGCCGTCGTAGTGGACCTCCTCCACGGGTACGCGGAAGCCGCGCCGTCCCGCGCCCGGCGCCCGCACGTCGAGGCGGGCGGTGAGCGGCGGCCGGTCGGGCACCAGGCCGCCGGGCAGCACGACGCGCCCTTCGAGGACCGCCTCGCCTCCTTCGACGTCGTACCGAGTGAGGCGGTTCAGGAGCGGAGTGTCGGCCAACTCGCGGTGCTGATACCCGAGTTCACTGACGTCGAGCACTTGTCGTACGCGCGGGTCGTCGAGCCCGTCCGCGCGCCAGTAGACCTTCCCCTCCCGCTCGGTCAGCTCCGAGACGACGGTGCCCGGCCGCGCGAGCGCGTACGCGGCGGCGAGCACGCCGTCCGTGTCGCCGTCCGCCAGCAGCCGCACGCACACCCGCTCCACGGGGTCGAGTGCGTCCAGGGCCCGCAGGTCCACGCGCCCCTGGAGGTGCGGGGCGATCCCCGCGGCGGCCCGGCGCCGTTCCTCCGCGGTGAGCCGCGGGAACGTACGGGCGCAGGGCAGCACATGGTCGACGAGGAAGGCACGCTCGCGCCGGTCGCCCAGGTCGAGGCGGCCGAGGCTCACCAGGAGCCCGGCTACCCGGTCGTTGGCGGTGGCGAGCGCGGGCGTCTCGCGGGCGGGGTCGGACGCCGCGCGGTGGGTGGTGATCAGGTTCGGCACGAGGGTGATGCCGCGGACCCCGAGGGCGGCCTCGACGCCGAAGAGGACCTCGCTGTGGTCGAGGTCCTGCGCGTACCGCAGACGCATGCGGTCGAGTACGTCGCGGCGGACGCAGAACCCGGCGATCAGGGAGTCCCTGGTGACGAGTTCGGGGGCGTCGGAGAGGTTCTCGATCTTCCGTGTCCGCGCGTGCAGTTCGACCTGCCAGGCCGGGCCGTGCTCCTTCTTGCCACTGCTCGTGAGCCGCGTCCAGCGCCCCGCCACCAGATCGGCTCCGGTGGAGCGCGCGGCTTCGAAGAGGTTGCGACAGGCGTTGCGCTCCAGGAGTTCGCCCTCGCCGAGCACGATGACGTAGCGCCCGCGCGCCGCGTCGAGCCCGAGGTTCCGCGCGGCGGCGAGGGGCAGCACGCTCCCGGCGCGGACCAGGCGCACCCGGTGCGGCTGGTCGGTGGCGAGCGCCTGCGCCGCGTCGCGGGCGGGCCCGTCCGCCCCGGGGTCGACGAGGACCGCCTCGACGTTGCTCATCGTCTGGTCGAGCACGGACCGCACCGAGAGATCGAGCGCGTCGGCGTCCGTTCCCGCGACCACGACACAGCTGACGTCGTGCAGATCCGGCGTGCTCATGCGCGGCCCCCTTCGAGCATGGCGTCCACGACACCCGTGGCCGCGTGCCCGTCGTCCAGGTCGCAGAAGGCCTCGCGGAACCTGTCGTACGCGTCGGCGTAGGGGGCGGTGGCGGCCTGCGGGTCGCGCAGCGCGGCGATCACCTCGTCGCTCGTGGCGAGCAGCGGTCCCGGCGCCTGCGCCTCGAAGTCGAAGTAGAAGCCGCGCAGGGTGTCGCGGTAGTGGTCGAGGTCGTAGGTGTGGAAGAGCATCGGGCGGCCGGTCTGCGCGAAGTCGAACATGAGGGACGAGTAGTCCGTCACGAGGACATCGCTGATCAGGAGCAGTTCGCTGACGTCGGGGTGGCGGGTGACGTCGCGCACGAAGTCCGATCCGGGGACGGTGCCGCCGACGAGGTAGTGCCTGCGGACGAGGAGCACCGTGTCGTCGCCGATGGCGCGCTCGGCGGCGTCGAGATCCAGTTGGAGGTCGAGGGTGTAGCGGCCTGCCTGCTTGGGCTGGTTCTCGCGCCAGGTGGGCGCGTAGAGGACGACGCGTCTGCCTTCGGGGATGCCGAGCCGTTCGCGCACGGACGCCGCGACCTTCGCGCGGTCGGCCGCGTGCAGCAGGTCGTTGCGCGGATACCCGCGTTCCAGGACCTCGCCGGTGTAGCCGAAGGCGCCGCGCAGGACGGGCGTCGAGAAGCGGTTCGGGGAGACGAGGACGCTCCACTGGTCGGCGCGGCCGGGCAGGGTCGCCATGTAGGCGCGGTCCCCGGATGCGTGGCCCGCGAGGTCGCGGCCGATGCGCTTGAGGGGGGTGCCGTGCCAGGTCTGCACGACGTACTGGCCGTCGGCGCGCTCGAACCACTCGGGCAGCTGGGTGTTGGTCACGATGTAGCGGCTGCGGGCGAGGGCCTCGTGCCACTCGGCGGACCACAGGGCGAGGGGCGTGGCGCTCTCGGGCAGCGCGACCTGCTGGTCGCGGACCACCCACAGGTGTTCCAACGCGGCGCCCCTGGCGACGAGTTCCTCGTGCACGGCGCGGGGCGAGTCGGAGTACTGCCGTCCGTCGAAGCTGCAGTAGAGGACGGCGTCCCGCAGCGGCGCGCCGCGCAGGGCCGCGTACTGTTCGCGCAGTTGGCGCCGGCGCGGGCCGCCCCGGTCGGCCACGGGCAGCGCGGAGCCCGAGCGCAGGTGGAGGCCGTCGTGGGCGTGGCGCTGCAGGCTGATGTCGCGGCCTGACCTGGTGCGTACGAGCGGCAGTTCACGGCCCTTGCCCGGCGCCACGCACACGGGGGTGTACTGCTCGGGGTCGCTCGCGCCCGGCTCGCGCAGAAAGAGGTTCCAGCGGCCTTCGGCGAGCGGCAGGGTGCCTCCGGGCCCCGGCACGGCCTCGGGACGCAGCGCCGCGGCGAACCTCCCGCCCTCGATGCGCACCGCCGCCACGGCCTCGTCGCCGTGGCCGCCGTGCACGAGGACCAGCTCCCCGGCGCGGGCCGCCGCGTCGGGATGGCTGCCCTCGACGATCAGCTCGTCCTCCCAGGTCACGGAGTCGACGAGCGGCCGCACGGTCTGGTCGCGCAGCTCCAGGTTCCCCGACGCGTTGGCGAGGACGAGGAGTTCACGCCCCGGAAGGAGTCCGTACCGCCCGGCCGGCACATCGGGGCAGGCGGCGAGCGGGGTGCGGTCGCCGCCCTCGCGGACCAGCGCCACACCCCACGGGTCGGCCTTGCGCGGCTGACCGGTGCGCTCGTCCTCAGCGGCGTGGAAGAGGCCGAGCGGCACGTCGGCGCTGAAGTCGCGGCCGTTCACCAGGGTGGGGACGTAGTGCGCCTCCTTGGTGGCCCAGTTCTCCACCCGCAGGGCGTCGACGGCCCGCGACTCCCCCGGCGCGAGCCTCCCGTGCAGCCGGACGGTGGCGCCGCAGCCCTCGTGCGCGACGAGCCGCCCCGCCACCCGCTCCGTGCGCAGCCTCAGCCGCCCCTTGCTGAGGGTGACGGCCACGCGGAGGAACTCCTCCAGATACCGCACGGGCAGCCGCGGCGGGCTGAGCGTCCGGACCGGCCCGGTGCGCGGCAGCCACCCGCTGACCACGCCCATCTCCAGTTTCCAGGTGGTGCTGCGCCGCTTGGTGACGGTCCTGCGGGGGTCGATGACCGTCTCGAACCCCGACCGGTCGTAGCTGTGCAGTCCCTGCTTGGAGCGGTACGTCGCCTCGCGTGCCCGCACCGTGCGCAGCTTCAGCGGCAGCACGCGCCGCCGCCCGGCCCGCAGCCAGGCGACCCTGGCGCGCGCTCCGACACGTCCCGCGGGCAGGTTGGGGATGTAGGCGTAGCCCTTGAGCCGCAGCCTGCCCTGCTCGTCCCAGGCGACGTGGGTGAGCCGCGCGTTGAGCGGCAGGTCGGACCGCTGCAGGGCGACGGTCTCGCGCGGCAGTCCGCCGATCCCGGGGAACTCGGCCCTGCGCCGGCGCAGACCACGCACCCGGAAGGCCTCGGGGTGGGACTTCTCGTACGTCATGAAGGCGATCAGGTCGGTGACCCGGCGGCGGCGGATGAGCTGCCAGCGCACGCGCAGGGCGAGCGGCAGCGCGGCGAGGACCGCGGGGTCGACGGTGTCGGCGAAGGCGTTGGCCTGCTCCATGAAGACGTCGTGGTACGCGGAGTCGCCGTGCGGCAGGGCTTCCATGAACAGCCACAGGTCACCGGAGAGCACCGTCGTGTCGTAGCGCCGCTTGGCGTCCGTGAACACGTCAGCCCGCGGCGTGCCCGCCGCCTCGGCGGCCTGCGCGGCGAGGAAGCCACTGGCCGCGAGGACGGCGGCGGTGCGGTCGCGGACGGCGCGGGGCTTGGCGCGGCGGCTGGTGATGGAGCCGTCACGGTCGCGCCAGAGGTAGACGGGCTCCTTCAGTACGTCGACGGAGCGGGCGAGGAAGTGCGCGGGGACCGTGACCGGGGTGTCCTCGAAGAGCACGCCCTCGGGGAAGGTGAAGGCGTTCCGGTCCCAGAAGTCCCTGCGGTAGACCTTGTTGCAGGCGATGCGGTCGCCGAGCAGGACCCAGTCGCGGGTGACGTGCGTCGCGCTGCGGTCGCTCTCCATCATCTTGCGGAACATCGGCGACTGCTCGCTCCTGCCGGCGGAGCGCAGCCGGTGGACGTTGCCGGTGACGAAGTCGGACCCCGAGTCCTCCAGCGCGGCCAGCATCCGCTCGTAGGCGTCCCGCGGAACGACGTCATCGCTGTCGACGAACGTCAGGTACGTGCCCCGCGCCTCGCGCACCCCCGTGTTCCGTGCCGCCCCGAGCCCCGCGTTCTCCTGCTCGACGAGACGGAATCTGCCGTCCTGCGCGGCGAACGCGCGGGCGATGTCCGGGCTCCCGTCGGTGGACCCGTCGTTGACCATGACGACTTCGAGGTCCGGCATGGTCTGCTCGGCCAGTGACCGAAGGCAAGGGGCGAGAAACTCCTCGACGTTGTAGACGGGGACGACGACGGCGAGTCGGGGTGTCATGCGCTGCGCACATTCCTTCCGGAGTACTGACGGGCACGGCTGCGCGTCCTGCTGAGGGCCACTCGGTTAACAACGACCGCCCTTGCGGGTCACCCGCACAGAGCCATACGAGTGAGCGCGCGAACGGGCCCGGCACCGGCGGCCGAAGGCGCCGGGCACCGGGCCCCTCTCACGTGCCGCCGCCGGTCAGGGCTTCACGGCGATGCGGCCCTCGTCCATGCGCAGGAGCAGCAGCTGTTCGCCGGTCTTGTCCAGGAACTCGTCGACCGCCTGACGCGACCCCTGCCAGTAGCCGTAGTCGTCGATGAGCAGGACGCCGCCGCTGACCAGCCGCCCGTACAGGTGCTCGAGTTCGTGCTGGGTCGAGGCGTACCAGTCGGTGTCCAGGCGCAGGACGGAGATCTGCTCGGGTGCCTCGCGCGGGATGGTCTCCTCGACCCTGCCCCGCACGTAGTGCACGCGCTCCTTGGGGTAGGGCACCTTCTCGAATCCGGACCTGACGTCGTCGAGGGAGGCGACCGCCCAGATCGGGCGGTCCTTGCCCTGCTGCGCGAGCAGTTCCTCGGCGGACTTGCCGTCCAGGCGCAGGTCCTCCTCGGTGGGCGGGGTCATGCCCTCGTAGGTGTCGAAGAGGTAGAGGTCGCGCTCGGTCTCACCGGCGGCGAGCAGCGCCTTGGCGCAGGCCTGCATCGAACCGCCGCGCCACACACCGCACTCGACGACGGAGCCGGGGATGTTGTGCCGGACGACGTGCCGGGTCGCCAGGATGAAGGCGTTCAGCCGTTCGGGAGAGGTCATCGTGTACGGCTTCACCGCACGGATGATCTCCTTCGCCTCTTCGTCGTAGTCGGCGGGGAGGTTCAGGCCCTTCGGCTTCGGCTTGGGCGCCGGGGCGGGCTTCGGCGCCGGGGCCGCCGCCACACGCTGGGCCGGCACCGGGGTGCGTGTCAGCTGGTATCCGGTCAGTTGCTTCAATGCGCCATTCACAGCGCGTCGCCATGCCATGGAAGCGGACAGTACGCGCAAGTCATCCGTATTGCCACATTCCGTCAACACGTGTTCATCTGGCGTCACTTGCGGCCGAAACGGACTCCTCGACCCCTTCGCGCGGCGCCATCACCTTCGGCCTGCCGCACTCGGCGCGCCCCTCGGCGGGCTTGGGCAGCGGGACGCCGTCGACCCCGCCGACCTTGTTCGCCCACCAGTTGGTGGTGCCGCGCACGAAGGCCATGGTGAGGCTCGGATAGTTCCTTGGCCGCTGGAACACGCCGACGGAGTCGCCCCAGTAGGCGTGCTTGGCGTCGATGTCGCCGTAGGCGTGGCGGATGCCCTTCATCGGCGGGAAGTCCGTGTAGGCCTCGCGGAGTTCGAGCCGGGTGTACGCGGCAAGGGCGCGGAACCCGTCGGGGTAGTAGCGCCAGCAGTCCTGCGCGTCGTGCACATGGCCGCGCGAGGGCGCCGTGATGAAGGCGATGCCCTCCGGCTTCAGGACGCGCGCGATCTCCAGCATCGTCGCCCAGAAGAAGGGGATGTGCTCGAAGGCCTGCCCGGAGATGACGAAGTCGGCGCTGCGGGACTTCACGGGGATGCGGTACGGCTTCGTCATCACCGCGTCGACATTGCGGCCGTCGAGCACGTCGACGCCCACGTACTCCGTCTCGCGTCCTTCGAGCAGCGCCTTGTGCGTGCGGGTCTGCCCGTCGGAGACCCGGGCCCCGAGGTCGACCACCCGGTGACGCTTCCCCGTGGGCATGTACTGCTCCACACAGAGTTCCATCTGTTCGTACGCGGACTGGTGCACGTATCCTCCAACACTGGTACACAGGGCCTGAAGGGGGATCTTCTCCGCATCAACCGCACTTACCGTGGATCGACACAGCTGCTCCACTTGCGCGGAGTGCGCCGGGCACACCACTTCCTCGCCGGTTCCTCGACGTACGTGAACATCGCCCAGGACAGCGCGATCACGGTGACCCCGACGCCGAGGAGCATGAACACCGCGGAGTTCTCCGGCTGCGGGCGGCCCCAGGTGTCGATGATCAGCCGGTTGAGGGTCTGGTGCAGCAGATAGAAGGCGTACGACCAGAGCCCGAGCAGCACCATCGGGCGCGAGCAGAGCCAGCCGCGGTGTCCGGTCAGCTCGCGCTGGACGTAGGCGGCGATGAACAGGACGGCGAAGAGCGCCGCGACCGACCTGAGGGCCCAGGTGAGCTGCCCGGCCGCGTACGGGCCCAACAGCGAGGCACGATTGCTGTGGATGACGGCGTACGCGGCGAAGCAGGCGAACAGCACGGACGGGTTGAGCCGCAGCCGGTGGCCCCGGCGCAGGGCCAGGGCGCAGGCCATGCCCACGCCGAACTCCGGAAGCCGGGTCACCGGGTGCCGCATGATCCATTCGCTGGCGAAGGGGGAAAGGTGGGTGGCGGTCCACCAGTTGAGCGCCCACATCGCCACGAGCCCGCCGACGGCCAGCGGCACCAGGGTGCGGGTGCGCAGGCGCAGGACGTAGCGGATCGCGAAGGGGAAGAGGAGATAGAAGAAGACCTCGACGCTGAGGGTCCACGCGACCCCGTTGCCCGGGAACACCGGGGTGACGCCGGGGAGCCACGTCTGCACGAGGAACAGCGAGGCGACGAAGCTGAGGACGTCCGTCGGCACCCCGCCCCAGAGATAGAAGACCCAGATGCAGGGCACGGTCGCGACCAGGTGGGCGGGCCAGATGCGGCCGAACCTGCGCCAGTAGAAGTGGCGGGCGCGGGTGCCGGGGCGGTGCCCCCAGGTGAGCAGGAACCCGGAGAGCACGAAGAAGAAGTCGACGCCGGTCGCGCCCAGCCTGGAGTACGGGAAGAGCAGCGGCGCGTGGGCGACGCCCCCGTACGCGCTGAGTCCGGTGAAGTGGTGCACGAACACCGCGAAGGCGGCGAGGAAGCGCATCCCGGTGAGGGAGTCGACCCGGGACGCGGTCTCGGCGGAGGTCCCGGATTCCGGGAGGGGGCGGGTCTGCCTCGGAAGTGCCGTCGTCATGCGGTGGTCTCCTCTCCCGCCCGCAGGGCCGGGGCGCAGCCTGCAGGGCGCATCTCGGCGACCATGGCGTCCAGGGACGGGCGCACGCGTTCGCGCAGGGCGGTGATCCGGGCCGGGTCGCGCACCGCGTCGCTTCGGACGTAGTCGCCGCCGTTGCCCTCGCGGTAGAGCGGGACGTATCCCGCGGTCGCGAGGAGGGGCTCGGTCAGGCCGGTCTTCGCGGTCCACGCCGCGTGGACGTGCAGCAGTTCGGGGCGCACCTCGTGCAGGACGTGGTGGCGCAGGGCGGCCGTGTCGCGGGCCGCGTACGCGTCGGCCACGCGGCGGTCGGTCAGGCCCGCGAGGTCGAGGACGCGCAGCCGCGAGGTCAGCAGGGTGCCGCCGAGGTCGGGCAGGGCGACGGTGGCGTCGCGCAGGCCGAGGCGGGTGGCGTACGCGTTGAAGGTGTCGCCGTAGCGCTCGGCCACAAAACACATGGACAGGGTCGGGCGGTGCACGAACTTGCGGTTCTGCGCGGCCTGTCCGGTGACCGAGAGCAGCAGGGCGCCCGCGAGCGCGCAGCCGAGCAGGACACGCGCGCGGGGACCTTCCGCACGCCACACCGTGCCCGCGGCCAGGGCGAACGCCGTCGCGGCGAGCACCCACACCGGAGTCGCGAAGCGGTACAGCGCCATCCAGTCCCTGCCGAGCACGCCGTACGCGAGGAGGGTCAGGGCCAGCGGGACGAGCAGCGCGGCCAGGGCTCTGCGGGGCGCTCCGGGGCGGGCGAGCGCGATGCCGGCGCAGGCCGCGCCGATCAGAGCGAGCGCCCAGCCGCCGTACGTCAACAGCTCACCCGCGGTGGCGAGTTGACCGGGCCGCGGCGGCTTCTGGGCCTTGGCGACCGCGGTGTTCGGCACCCAGAGCCCGAAGGTCGCGCGGCGCCACAGCAGGAACGCCCCGTACGGCAGCGCGAAGGTCGCGCAGCTCAGGGCCGCCGCCCGCACGGCGCGCGCGATGCCGTCCCGGCGCAGGAACAGCAGCACGGTCACGGGGTAGGCCGCGGCGAGCACCGCGCCGTCCGGCCGGGTCAGCGCGGCGAGCAGGGCGATGGCCCCCGCGGTCGCGGCGACGGCGGGCCGCAGCAGGGTGCCGCGCACGACGCTGCGGACGAGGAGTGCTCCGGTCGCGGCGGCGGTCAGCGCGTACAGCGGGTTCTCCAGGCCCGAGAAGGTCCACGCCACATACGACAGATTCGCGGCGAGGACAACTCCGGCGAACAGCGTCACCGCCCAGGCGCGGCCCGGCAGTACGGCCCGCGCCGCCACGGCCACGCAGGCGAGCACGCCCGCCGTGCAGAGCAGCGCGAGGGCCTTGGGGTAGAGCACCAGGTCGCTGACGCCGAGGAGCGCGCCGTGGTCGAAGAGGCCGAGCCTGCGGCCGACGATGAGCAGGGCGAGCCAGGAGGGGTTGGAGTACCCCTCGACGGGGTCGGCGCCCGGCTGCTGCACGGGGCCGAGGCCCTCGTCGATGCTGCGGGCGTAGGCGAAGGTGATGGCAGCGTCGTCGACGATCCACTGACCGAGGGCGCTCGCGCGCCAGGCGATCAGGAGGGTCGCGAGCGCCACGGCCGTGGGGTCGGCCCAGCGGCGGCACCTCGACCGGAGGGTCGACGGGCGGGCCGAAGAGGGGAATTCGGCCGGGCGTGCGGAGGGTTCCTTGGGTTTCTTGCGGCGCTGGAACTGCGCGAGGGGACTGGTCATTAGGGGGCTAACTTACACAAATCGCCCCCGGTCACCCTGCCTTCCGCCACGCGGGTGACCCACGGGCGGCCACACCCCGCGCCGGGGCGGACAACGGGCAACTCCGGAACGAAAAACAGGCAAAGTGGCGTAATGCACCACATTGGGTTCACGCCATGACCCCGGCCCTGCCGCCCGCAGCTCGGCGGCTCGTCGCCACCGCACGGACGACCCGCTTCCGGGCGGAACGCGCCGCCGCGGGGCGGGTGGGCGGCGGGGCTCGGGCACTCCTCGCGCCCGTGCATCTGTCCATCCGGGACAGCCGTACGCTCAACGTCGCCGTCGCCGCCCTCCCTGACGAGCAGGTCGAGCGGGCCCATCTGGCGATCTCGCGCGGCCCCCGCACGTTCCGTGTCCCGCTCGCCTTCGAACAGCACGCGCACGGCGGTCTGCTGCTGGCCGGCACCGGCACGTTGCGCGACGCACGGGACGCGCTCGCCGCTCACGACGTACGTCTCGGTGAAGGCGTCTGGCGGCTCACGGTCGTCACCGCCGACGCCCGTGGCCGCGTCCGGCGGCGCGGCATCGGCATCGACGCGGACCCCGAACTGCCGTCCACGCCCACCCTTCAGCACGCCCCCGACCCCCGCACCGGCACGCTCATCCGCGTCGTCCGGTGCCGCAGCGGGCGCGCCGTGCTGCAGGTGACACGCTCCAGGCCGCGCGCCGAGCTCGCGCGGTTCGTGCCCGGCTGCGACGGCATCGTCGTCCACGGGCGGCTCGTCATGGCGGGCACGTCGCGGCGGTGGCGTGCGAAGGCCGTGCGGCGTCGGGACGGGGTCACCGTGCCCGTCGGGGCGGTGTGGGACGGCGCCGAGTTCAGCTTCCGGTTGCCGCTCAAGGAGATGGCGGGGGCGAGCCCCGGCCAGTGGGTGTGGGACTTCCACGTGGAGGCGGAGACCTCCGGCACCTCGCTCCCCCTCGGGCGGTGGCTCTCCGACGTACGCGACCCCTCGGCGGCCTACCCGACGCCCTTCCGTGTCTTCGCCCTGCCGGACGGCTCCCTGGTCCGCGCGCACGCCCACTTCACCAAGTCCGGCGCCTTCGGCCTGACGTGCTGGGACATCTCGAAGGAGACCTCATGAAGATCACGTACCTCCTCGGCTGGGGTGACGAGATGGGCGGCACCGAGCTGGCCACCTACACCCAGGCGCAGCATCTCGCGGACCGCAACGACGTCGAGGTCATCTCCGTCTTCCGCACCCGCCCCGAGCCCTTCTTCCCCGAGGCCCGCAGCCTCCCCGTCCGCTACCTCGTCGACCGCACGGCATCCCCCGAGCGTCCGGTGCGCGGCTCGCGCCTCGACGAGGCCGCCTGCCGGACCCTGGCGGCGCTGCCCAGCCAACTGATCGATCCCGCCTGGGAGTCCGCCTTCGACCGCCTCTCCGACATCGAGATGGCCACCGCCCTCGCCACCCTGGACACCGACGTCCTGGTCACCACGACACCCGCCCTGATGGCCGCCGCCGTCGAGCTGGTCCCGGCCAGGGTCGTCACCGTGCACCTGGAGCACCGCTCGACCCAGCGCCGCGGCCGCTCGGGTGAACCCCTGCTCCTGCACGCTCCGCGCCTCGACGCCCTGGTCACGCTCACCGACCGCACCCGCGACTGGATCGCGGACTCCCTGGGCACCACCGCCCCCGAGCTCGCGGTCATCCCGAACGCGGTGCCCGACGGCTTCAGGCCCCGTGCCGACGGCGAGAGCAAGGTCATCGTCATGGCCGCGCGGCTCACCGGCGAGAAGCGCGTCGACCACGCCGTGCGGGCCTTCGCCGAAGTCGCCGACGCCTACCCGGACTGGACCCTGCGCGTCTTCGGTGACGGGCCCCGGAGGCAGCACCTTCGCCGCCTGGTCGACGGTTTCGGGCTCCAGGACCGCGTCGAACTCCTCGGCACCTGCCAGGACATGCCCGCCGAGTGGGCCAAGGCGGGCCTCACCCTGATGACCGCCCACAACGAGGCGTTCCCGCTCGTGCTGCTCGAAGCGCTCGCCGCGGGTGTGCCCGTCGTCGCGTACGACGTCCTGACCGGGCCCGCCGAGATCGTCAGGCACCGCGTCGACGGACTGCTCGTACCCCCCGGCGAGGTGCGGGAACTGGCCGCTGCGATGAGCGAGTTGATGGGCGACCCGGAGACCCGCCGGTCCTACGCCCGCGCGGCCCGCGAAGGTGTCTACGCCCGCTTCTCCTCCACGGACGTCACGGCCCGCTGGCAGGAGCTCTACTCCCGGCTCGTGGCCCGGAGCGACGCCCCTGAGCGGCTCGACGACCGCGCGGACCGGGTGGCGCTCGGTGTGGCGTCGGGCGGCAGCGGCTTCCGCCCGACCGCCCCGTACACGTTGAACGCCGCCCCCGGGGAGGACGAGCGTGCCCGCGAGGACGAGATCGCCGCCGCCGACACCACCGGCCTGATCATCCGCTCCGTGGGCCGCCTCGCCGAGCGCCGCGACGACGTACTGGCACCCGGCATGGCCGACTGGAACCTCCAACTCACCGCCACCGCACTGGAGTCGGCGGACATCCCCTACATCCTCGTCCGCACGTCCGGCGTCGCGCACACCTTGGCCGTGGCCGACGACGAACGCGACGGGGCGCTCAAGGCGCTCTCCGAGTCCCTGCACGGCCAGCCCGTCTACGCTGAGCTCGTCCACCCCCGGGACGCGGCCCCTGGGGCCGTGCTCGCCGAGCGGCTCGACTGCGTCGGCGAGGTCGCGGGCGTCAAGCTCTTCAAGCCGGTGACCACCACGACCCTCTCCCTGCGCCACGGCGTGCAGCAGGCCTGCACGGTGGCGTTCTGGCCGCGGCTCGCGGGCGACGGGACCGACGCCCGGCGCGCGCCCTTCGGCACCACGCTCGCCGGGGCGGAGCTTCCCTCGCTGAAGCCGACGGCCACCCTCCGGGTCGGCGACCGGACGTACCCCACCCTCGACGTCTTCGCCCAAGTCCTCATCGGTGACGTGGACTTCCCCATCGACGCGGTCTACACCTGGGTCGACGACTCCGACCCCGAGTGGCGCGCCCTCCGCGCCGCGGCCCTCGGCCGCCCCGAGGACGACGCGTCGCCGGACCACGGCGCCGTCCGCTTCCGCAACCGTGACGAGCTGCGCTACTCGCTGCGCTCCCTGGCGATGTACGCACCCTGGATCCGGCACATCTACCTCGTCACGGCGGGCCAGACCCCGGCCTGGCTGAACGAGGAGCACCCGGGCATCACGGTGATCGACCACCGGGATCTCTTCGCCGACCCGCAGGCCGCGCTCCCCACCTTCAACTCCCACTCCATCGAGAGCCAGCTGCACCGCATCGATGGCCTGTCGGAGCACTTCCTCTACCTGAACGACGACATGTTCCTCGGCCGCCCCACCACTCCGGAGACCTTCTTCCTCAGCTCGGGCACCGCCCGCTTCTTCTGGTCCTCGGCCTCCGTGCCGGCGCTGCCCGTCTCCCCGGACGACGAGGGGTATCTGGCGGCGGCCAAGAACAACCGGGACTTGTTGCGCAGGGAGTTCGGCCGCACGACGACCCACAGCTTCTTCCACGCCCCCTACGCCCTGCACCGCAGCGTCCTCGCGGAGCTCACCGAGCGCTTCCCCGAAGAGCTGGAAGCCACCGCCCGCAGCCGCTTTCGCTCCCACAGCGACCTCGCCCTGGTGTCGTCCCTGCACCACCACTACGCGTACCTCACCGGCCGCGCGGTCCCTTCGGGCATCGCCTACGACTTCGTGGACATCGGCAGCCGGGGCGACCACGCGCGCCTCGGCCAACTGCTCCAGGGCCGCAACAAGACGGCCTTCTGCATCGGCGAGTCCCCGGAGAGCGAACTGACCGAGCAGGAAATGGCCCTGGCCATCCGCTCGTTCCTGACGGCGTACTTCCCGGTGCGCTCGCCCTACGAGCGCGGCGCCTGACCTTCGAGGAACAGCCGTCGCACCACACGCTCCGCGGCGCCCCCGTCGTCGTACGGGCAGAAGCGGTCGCGGAAGGCGGCTCGCAGCTCTGCCGTCCCGGCCGAGTTCCAGTCCTTGCCCCGGAACAGTTCGACGAGTTCGTCCTCGCTGGTGGCGACCCCCCCCGGCGTCTCCCCCGCACGCCCCGACAGGAGGTCGAAGTACGTGCCGCGGGCCAGGCGGTAGGCCTGCCAGTCGGGGGCGTACGTCACGATCGGGCGGTCGAGGCAGGCGTAGTCGAACATCAGCGACGAGTAGTCCGTGATCAGCGCGTCGGCGGCCAGGCAGAGGTCCTCGACGCGCGGGTGGCCGGTGACGTCGACGAGCTGGGGGTGGGCCCGCAGGCCCGCTTCGGCGCCGTAGAAGTAGTGGGCGCGCACCAGCAGGACATACTCCTCGCCCAGCGCGCGCACGAAGCGCTCCAGGTCGAGGCCCGGCAGGAAACCCTTCTGGTAGTCGCGGTGCGTGGGCGCGTAGAGGAGGACCGTCCGGCCGTCGGCCACGCCCAACTCCTCGCGCAGGCGCAGGGTTTCGCCCGCCACCGCCGTGAAGTAGACGTCGTTGCGCGGGTAGCCGGCCTCCAGGGACTGGTATGCCGTCGAGGGGTAGACGCGCTCCCAGACCTCCGTGGAGTGCGGGTTCGCGGAGAGGCTGAGGTCCCACTGGTCGGTGTGGTCGAGGATCTTCTGGAAGCTGATGCCGTGCGTGCCCGCCGGATAGCGGCGCTGGTCGAGGCCCATCTTCTTGAGCGGTGTGCCGTGGTGGGTCTGGAGGTAGACCTGGCCGGGGCGCTTGGTGAACCCGCCGGGGAAGCTGGAGTTGTTGATCAGGTACGTGGCTCTCGCCATCGTCTGCCAGTAGCGGCGCGAACCCTCGATGACGTACTCGACGCCCGCGGGCACCTTGTGCTTGTTGCGGCTGGAGACCACCCATACGCCCCTGATGTGCGGGGCCAGTTCGCGGGCCTTGGCGTGGATGGCGGCCGGGTTGCAGGAGACCCCGCGGTTCCAGTACGCGCCGTAGACCGCGAGGTGGGGGTCGAGGGGGCGGCGCAGATCCGCGCGGTAGGTCAGGCGCATGACGCGGGCGCGCAGCTTCTTCTTCCGGTCCTTGAGCTTGCGGGTGACGCTGCTCCTGCGGGACCGGCTCTTGCGGTGCGCCTCGTAGGCGGCGTACGAGGCGGTGGCCAGCGCCCGTTCGCCGGGGGTCTGCGCCGGGCCCGCGGGACCGTACGTCCGGTAGAGGCGGGCCGCCCCGCGGAAGAAGTCCCGCCGGTCGCCCGGCGCGATACGGCCCGCGTCGTCGAGTACGGCGAGCAGATGCGCGGCCGCGTGCGGGACGAGCCGGGCGCGGTCGGCGGGGTCGGCCGCGGCGAGCAGCTCCTCGTACCGCCCGATGACCGCGAAGTGCGCCCGGCCCGGGGTCTTGGCGAAGCTGCCGCCGCGCCGCTCGCGCCAGCGGACGCAGGGCGTGTCGAGGGTGACGGTGCGGGCGCCGTCGGCCATGGCCGCGCGGCGTACCGGCACCACGTCCTCGTACGGTCCTTCGCTGAACGCCAGGCGGCGCTCCTGCCAGAAGCCGCGCCTGAAGACGCGGTTCCAGGCGGCGACGGTGACGCCGAGGGGGTCCCCGGCCAGGTCGTCGCCGCCCGCGCGCACGTTCTCCCACCAGTCGACGCGGTCATGGGCGAAGAGCAGGACGTCCGGGTCCTCGGCCTCGTCCAGGGCTTCGGCGATCACCTCCAGGGCGCCCGGCTTGAGCAGGTCGTCGCCGTCGAGGAACAGGAGGTAGGTGCCGGTGGCGCGGTCCGCGCCGATGTTGCGGGCGGGGCCGGTGCCCGCGTGGGCCGGGACGCGTACGAGTTGCGCGCGCGGGTCGCGTTCCGCACACTCCGCGGCGATCGCGGCGGACGCGTCCGGTGACGCGTCGTCCACGACGATCAGCTCCAGATCGCCGAAGCTCTGGTCGAGCACGGAGTCCAGGCATTCCCTCAGGTAGCCCTGGACGCGATGGGCGGGGACGACAACCGAGAAGCGCGACATGGACACCGACCGTAGCCAGCCGGACACGGCCTGTCGAAGACCCTCCCTCACTCATTGGGGTGAAGAGGGGCAAAGAACTTGACCGGAACGGGCAAAAGGGATGAATACGCCCGTACTCCCATGATTGCTCCCCCGTGAAAGGCCGGTCGCCGTGCAGCCCCGTCTCAGCGTCGTCGTGCCCATCTACAACGTCGAAGAGTTTCTGGAGGAGTGCCTGGAGTCGATCGCCGGGCAGACCATGGCCGATCTGGAGGCCGTGCTCGTCGACGACGGCTCCACGGACGGCAGCCCGCGGATCGCCCGCGAGTTCGCGGCGAAGGACCCACGGTTCGTCTATGTGCGCCAGCCGAACGCCGGCCTCAGCGCCGCCCGCAACACCGGGGTGCGGCACGCGACCCCCACCGCCGAGTACCTGACCTTCGTCGACAGCGACGACGTCGTGCCGCACGACGCGTACGCCCGGATGACCGAGAGCCTGGACTCGACCGGGTCCGATTTCGCCAGCGGCAACGTCTGGCGCCTGAACGAGCGCGGGCGCCAGCAGGCCTGGCAGTACAAGTGGCTCACCGAACCGCGCTCGCGCACGCACATCAGCCGTGACCTGGAGCTGCTCGCCGACCGCGTCGCCTGGAACAAGGTCTTCCGGCGCGCCTTCTGGGACCGGCACGGCTTCACCTTCCCCGAGGGCAAGCTGTACGAGGACACGCCCGTCATGATCCCCGCGCACTTCCTCGCGGGCTCCGTGGACGTGCTCAGCGAGCACGTCTACTACTGGCGGGTTCGCGAGGGTTCGATCACCCGGCGGCGCACGGACGTCAAGGGCGTGCGCGACCGGATCGCGGCGTGCGCGCACGTCAGCGCGTTCCTCGCCGAGCACGCGCCCGAGCTGCGGGGCACGTACGACACCTCCTGCCTGCGCGACGACTTCGTGTACTTCCTGGAGGGTCTGCCGATGGGCGGGCCCGAGTACCGCGCCGCCTTCATGAAGGGGGCCGCCGCGTTCCTGCGCCGCGCGGATCCCGGCGTCGTCGCCGGGCTTCCGGTCTCGCTGCGCGTGAAGTGGCATCTCGTACGCGAAGGGCGCACCGCCGACCTGATCGAGCTGCTCACCTTCGAGCAGCACAACAACAAGAACGCCTTCGAGGTCCGCGGTGTGGTGCGGCGCAGCGCCGCCTACCCGCGCGGCTCGGGCGGTCACATCCGGGTGCCGCGGGAGCTCGCCCGGCTCGGCCGCGGCGAACTGCCGGTCATCGCCCGGGTGCGGGAGGCCAGTTGGAGTGCGGACGGGCTGCTGCGGATCAGCGGGTACGCGTACGTGCGCAATCTGGAGGCGACCCGCCCCGGGCACTCCGTCAAGGCCGCGATCCTCAAGTCGGCGCACAGCAGGACGCAGTTGAGGCGGGTGCCGACCCGGACGGTCGCCGCCCCGCAGGCCACCGAGAACTCCCGGCAGCAGCTGCACTGCTACGACCTCTCCGGGTTCGAGCTGACCGTCGACCCCGAGCAGCTGAAGACCGGCGGCCGGTGGCGGCCGGGCAACTGGCTGCTCGGCGTGGTCGTCGCGGGCCACGGTTCGGTGCGCCGGGCCGCGGTCCGCCCCCTGGACGGTTCCGCCGCCCAGTCCGTCGTACGCGAACTGGGCGACGGGCTGCGCCTGGTGCTCGGCTTCAGCAAGGGCCGCCTGGTGCTGAAGATCCAGGCGTACGTGGCACGGGTCGACGCCCACCACCGGGACGGCGACGCGATGGTGCTCAGCGGCCAGCTGCCGAGCCACCTGCGCCCGACGGCCCTGCGCCTGACGCACAAGCACGCGGCGGCGGAGTTCGACTACCCCGTGACGCTGCCCGGCGACGACCGCTTCGACGTGCGCGTGCGCCTCGCGGACCTGGAGGACATCGCGCCGACCCCGCACCTGGCCCCCAAGGAGGTCGAGCCCCCGCACGGCGACCGCTGGCAGGCCAACCTGGTCCTGCCCGACGGCAAGCTCAAGTCCCTCGCGGCGGCCCTCGACCTGCCGCCGGGCCGCTACGCCTCGCACGCGGGCGGCCGCGAGCTGTGCGCGACGGCGAACGACCAGGGCCAGCTGGTCGTCGAGCTGACCCGGCAGCCGGTCGCCGACCGGGTGGCGTGGAGCGTGGACGGCACGCTGACGATCGAGGGCACGGCCTGCGACGCGAGCTGGAAGACGGCGGAACTGGTGCTCCGGCACAGCGGCCGTGACGAGGAACTGACCCTGCCGGTGGAGCGCACGGACGGGCGGTTCAAGGCAGTGGTGGCGCCCGGCGGCGGGGTGCTGCGGGAGGGGCGGTGGTATGCGTTCCTGCGGGAGACGGAGGCCGGCGCGGGTGCCGCCGCCGCGCACGGCGCCTCGCAGGACGGCATGCCCGTGCGGCTGCTCGCCTCCGAGTCCGCCGCCTTTCCGCTCCACCAGACCGTGGAGGGGCGGGAGTTCACCGTGGACCGGCGGTTCGGCGACCGGCTCCTCATCGAAGCGGGGTCCGTGCTCGCGCGCAGCGAGCGGGGAGCCTACCGGCAGCACCGGCTGCGCACCGCGCACTATCCGCGGCAGCGCACGCAGCAACTGCGGGACGCGGTCCTCTACTTCGACGGGGACTCCCCGCGCGCGGTCCACGAGGAGCTGGTGCGGCGCGGCGTGGACGTCGAGCACCTTTGGGTGACGCGGGACCAGCAGACCCGGGTGCCCGCGGGGGCGCGGGGCGTGGAGGAGCACAGCACCGCGTGGTACGAGGCGCTCGCCCGCTGCCGCCGCATCGTCACCGCCGGCCATCTGCCCGACTTCTTCGAGCGGCGGGACGGACAGACCGTCGTACAGACCTGGAACGGGGCGCCCCTCAAGCGCATCGGCACCGACCTCATCGACACGCTCTACGCCGACCACGGCCACCTCGACGTCCTGCCGAAGCTGTCGCGCCAGTGGGACGTGCTCGTCTCCCCGAACCGCTTCTCCACACCCCACCTGGGACGTGCGCTCGCCTACGAGGGCGAGGTGATGGAGGCGGGCTCGCCCCACAACGACGTCTTCTTCTCCGACGACCGCGACAAGGTCGCCGAACGCGTGCGTCACGAGCTGGGCATCGCCCCCGACAAGCGGGTCGTCCTGTACGCGCCGACCTACCGCGACCACCTCGCCTGCTCCCCCGGCCGCTTCCGCTACGAGGCCGCGCTCGACTTCGCCGCGGCGCAGGACGTGCTCGGCGAGGACCACGTCCTGCTCGTACGCAAGCACCCGCAGGCGGCGGGCCGGCTGCCCGGCGCCCGCGCACCCTTCGTACGCGATGTGTCCGCACACCCCCGCACGGCCGAACTCCTCCTCATCGCAGACGTGTTGGTGACGGACTACTCCTCCCTGATGTTCGACTTCGCGCACACCGGGCGTCCGATGCTCTTCCACGCCTACGACCTGGAGCACTACCGCGACACGGTCCGCGGTTTCTACCTCGACTTCGAGACCAGCGCGCCGGGGCCGCTGCTCGCCTCCACCGGCGAGGTCGTCGAGGCGCTGCGCGACCTGGACTCCCTCACGACCCGGCACGCCGAGGCGTACGCGGCGTTCCGCGAGGCCTACTGCGACCTGGACGACGGGCAGGCGGCGGCCCGGGTCGCGGAGAGGCTCATGCGATGACCACCGCCACGCTCGGGACCCGAAGAAAGACCCACGGCGCGACGGCTCTGAACCGGCGCAAGCGGTGGCGGCCGAGCCCGTACGTCGTCTTCGGCGGTCTCTTCTGGATCGTCATGTCGCTCGCCTTCTGGCGGGTGCCGATGTGCTGCGACTTCGGGCAGCACGCCGCGGTCGTCGAGCGCCTCAAGTCCGATCTGCTGCACCCGCGCCACCCGATGGCGGACCTGCCGGGCGCGGGCAGCCCGTACTACTCGCCGTACGCGGTGGCGCAGGGCCTCTTCGCGCGCGTGACGGGTCTTGCGGGCTGGGAGGTCGTGAAGCTCGCGGGGCCGTTGAACCTCCTGGTGCTCCTGACGGGTCTCGGCCGGTTCGTGAAGGTCCTGACGGCGCGTCAATGGGCGCCCGTGCTCGCCCTGTTGGCGATGGTGGTGCTCTGGGGCACGCGGATGGCGTGGTGGAGCGGCTACCTCGGTCTGATGTCGATGACGGGGAACCTCGGCTACCCGTCGACGTTCGCGATCGGCCTGGCGTTCTGGGCGTGGGGCCTGGCGGGCTCGCTCGCGAGGTCTCCGCGGGGCGTCCTCGCGTACGTGGGTCTCGGCGCGCTGTGCGGGGTGATCCTGCTCGTCCATCCGATCTCCTCCGTGGCGGCGGTGATCGGGGTCGTGGCGTTCGCGGCCTCGGGCCTTCGCCCCTTCGCGGCGGTGTGGAAGTGGGCGGCGACCGCCGTGACGGCGGCGTTGCTCGCGGCGAGCTGGCCCTACTTCTCCGTCTTCTCCCTCGTCGGTGACGAGAGCGTCGACTGGATCCACCGGCAGCTCTACACCGAGATGCCGCAGCGCTTCTGGCTCGCGCTGATCGGCCTGCCCGCCCTCGCCCTGCGCTTTTGGAGGAACCGGCGCGACCCTCTGGTCCTGATGTTCGCCCTGGACTGTGCGGTCGTGGCGTACGGCTGGCTCAGCGGCCACTACACCTACGGGCGCATCCTGGGCCTGACCCTGGTCCCCCTCCAGTTCGCCCTCGCGATCGAGCTGGCCGCGCCCCGCCCCTGGCGCCGGTGGCGTATGGCCCTGGGGGGTGTGGCGGCCACCGGCGCGGCCATCGGCTTCTGCACGCTCCAGGCCGGCGCTGTCGTGCCGCGCGCCCTGGACCCGGTGGGGTTCGACCAGCCGCCGCGCTGGCCCGGCTACGGCTGGGCGGTGCGCCACGTCGACCGGGGCGACGTCGTCCTGACCAACGGCTACTACCCCACCCGCTCCCTCCCGGCGTTCGGCGCCAATCTCGTCGCCCCGGCCTGGCCGGACGCATCGCTGGCCGAGGACACGCGCAACCACCGCCTCCAAAAGGTGCGCGACTACCTCTCCCCCGACTCGACCCGCGCGGAGCGGGAACGGATCGTGCGCCGCTACGACGTGCGCTGGCTGCTCCTCTCCCCCGACCAGAAGGTTCCGGACGAGGCCGTTGTGGTGACGTGGGGGCCGCGTACGGGCGAGGTGCTTGCGCGGGTGAGCGGCGGGCACACGGGCGTGGGCGCCGGGAGCACCGACGCGGACCCCGGAAGTACGAAACAACCCAAGACCCCCTAATCGGATAATTACCAGGAACCTATAAAATTCCCCCCGTGGATCCCTCTCTGTCTCTCTCGCCCCCGTCGCCCCAGGTCTGCGTCGTCGTGATCGGCTACAACGACGCCGCGCACGTCACGGACGCGGTGCGCTCGGCGCTCGCCCAGGGCCCCGCCGTCCGCGAGGTGATCGCCGTCGACGACTGCTCGACGGACGGCAGCGGCGAGCTGCTCGCGGCGCTCGCCGGGGAGGACCCGCGCGTCAAACCCATCCTCCGCGCCGCCAACAGCGGCGGCTGCGGCACTCCGCGCAACGACGGGATCGAGGCCACGACGTCCGCGTACGTGATGTTCCTCGACAGCGACGACGTGCTGCCGCCGGGTGCGGTGGGCGCCCTGCTCAAGGCCGCGGCCCGGCACGACGCCGAGGTGGTCTCCGGGCTCTGCGTGCGCCGCGAACTGCCCTCCGGACGCGAGAGCCCCTGGCAGCCCCTGCTCTACACCAAGCCCCGGCTCATCGCACGGCCCGAGCTGCGCACCCGTCTGGTCCACGACACCCTCTGCGTCAACAAGCTCTACCGCACCGACTTCCTGCGCAAGCACACCCTGCGCTTCCCCGAGGGCCACTTCACGTACGAGGACTTCGTCTTCACGGCCCGCGTCCTGGCGGCGGGCCCGCGCATCGCGCTGATCACGGACCCCGTCTACGTGTGGAACGTGCGCCGCACGGCGGCCAAGCTGTCGATCTCCCTGGACCGCTCGTCCATCGCGAACTGGCAGGCCCGTCTGGAGGCCCACCGCCAGTCGGTCGAGATCCTCCGGGAGGCACGCAGCGCGTCCGGCGACGCGGGCAAGCGGCTCGCGCGCGCCGCCCGCGCCAAGTTCATCGACCACAGCCTGCGGATGTACGCGCGTGAGCTCACCACGCGGAGCCCGGAGTACCGCCGTGAGTGGTGGACGGCCACGCGCGCGTACCTCACGGCCTTCGACACGGCCGACCTGGACGCGGCGCCCGCGCCGGGCCGGATCATCGCCCGCGTGATCCTCGCCTCCCCCGAGCCGCGCGACCTGACCCGCATCCAGGAGGTGGCGGCCCGCCCCGCACGCCTCGCGCCGCCCTACGCCCACTCCCCCGACGGCACGCCCATCTGGTCCGACGACCTCCCCCAGGTGACCCTGGAACACCTCCTCCTACGCCCCATCCGCCTCCTCCCGCTGGCGGTCGACGCGGAGCTGCGCCCCCGCGCGGGCGGCAGCCGTCTCACCCTGCGGCTGCACGAGCTGTACGGGCGGGTGGCGGAAGCGGGCCCGACCACGGTGGACGTGGAGCTCGCCCCGAGGAACGCCGACGGACCCACGCTGCGCCGCACGGCGGCGTTCGGCCCGCCGGACGCCGAGGGGTGCTGGCTCACCGAGGTGGTCCTCGACCTGGGCTCGCTCGGCGGCGGCGTGTGGGACCTGCGGCTGCGCCTGCACTTCGGCGACGGTACGACGCGCGAGACGGCGGCGCGGGCGGTGGCGGGCCCGGGTCTGCTGCGGCGCACGGCGCTGCTGACCCGCCGGGGGATCCTGCTGGCCCAGCCGTACAGGACGCAGGCCGGGAACCTGGCGGTGCGGCTCGCGCCGGGGGTGCGGGGCGTGCTCGGGGTGGCGCGCAGGCGGCTCGCGCGCTGGGTGAGCGGAGCGGGACGCTGACGCCGCCCGAACACGGACCTCTGCGACACTGCACAACCATTCACCGGAACCCACAGAAGAAGGCTGACTGACGATGACCTGGCTGATCACCGGCGGCGCCGGCTACATCGGGGCACACGTGGTCCGTGCCATGACGGAGGCGGGCGAGCGGGCCGTGGTCTACGACGACCTGTCCACGGGCATCGCCGAGCGCGTTCCGCAGGGCGTACCGCTGGTGACCGGCTCGACGCTCGACGCGGAGCTGCTCGCCCGCACGCTGAAGGAGCACGCCGTCACCGGCGTCGTGCACCTGGCGGCGAAGAAGCAGGTGGGCGAGTCGGTGGAGCAGCCGCTGCGGTACTACCACGAGAACGTGGAGGGACTGCGGGTCCTGCTGTCGGCGGTGACCGACGCGGGCGTCACCTCCTTCGTCCTCTCATCCTCCGCGGCCGTGTACGGCATGCCGGACGTGGACCTGGTGACGGAGGAGACCCCCTGCCTCCCGATGAGCCCGTACGGCGAGACGAAGCTGGCGGGCGAGTGGCTGGTCCGCGCGACGGGCCGGGCGCACGGCCTGTCGACGGCGTCGCTCCGCTACTTCAACGTGGCGGGCGCGGCGAGCCCCGAACTGGCCGACACGGGCGTCTTCAACCTGGTCCCGATGGTCTTCGAGAAGCTCACGGACGGTGAGGCGCCGCGCATCTTCGGCGCGGACTACCCGACGCCGGACGGCACCTGCGTACGCGACTACATCCACGTGGCGGACCTCGCGGAGGCCCACGTGGCGACGGCCCGCAGGCTGGCCACCGCCCCGGCGGGCACGGACCTGACGCTCAACATCGGCCGGGGCGAGGGAGTCTCGGTCCTGGAGATGGCCACCCTGATCAACGAGATCACGGGCTACGACCACCCACCCACCGTCTCCCCCCGCCGCCCCGGCGACCCCGCCCGCGTGGTCGCATCGGCAACCCGCATCACCACAGAGCTTGGCTGGTCGGCGAAACGGGACGTACGCGAGATGGTGACGTCGGCGTGGGCGGGATGGGTGCGGTCGCATCCGGGGGCGGACAGGAAGCAGGAGGGGGCGTAAGCAAGGCGAGGGCGTATGCAGGAGAGGGCGCCGCGTCGCGCTCCTCCTCTCACCCCCTGTTCAAATACGCCAGCACGGCAAGCACCCGCCGGTGTCCGCTGTCGCTCGGTGGCAGGCCCAGCTTCGCGAAGACGTTGCCGATGTGTTTGCTCACCGCCCGGTCCGACACCGTCAGGGCCGTCGCGATCGTCCCGTTGTCCCGGCCCTCCGCCATCAGCTGGAGCACCTCGCGCTCCCGGGGCGTGAGCGAGTCCAGGGGGTCGTTCCGGCGTCGGGTCAGGAGTTCCGTGACCACCTCCGGGTCCAGGGCCGTTCCGCCCCCGGCCACCCGCTCCAGCGCGTCGAGGAACTCGTCGACCCGGCCGACCCGGTCCTTCAGGAGGTAGCCGACGCCGCCCGCGCCCCCGCCCAACAGCTCGGCGGCGTACGTCTCCTCGACGTACTGCGAGAGCACGAGCACCGGAAGCCCGGGGATCTCCTGCCGCGCCGCCAGAGCCGCCCGCAGCCCCTCGTCCCGGAAGCCGGGCGGCATCCGTACGTCGAGCACCGCGACATCCGGGCGGTGTGCGAGCAGCGCGGGCAACACCTCCGGGCCACTCGCCGCCACCGCCACCACCTCGTGCCCGGCGGAGGACAGCAACAGGACCATCCCCTCCCGCAGCAAGGCGTTGTCCTCGGCGATCACCACGCGCACGGCAGCTCCACTTCGATCACGGTCGGCCCCCCGACGGGGCTCGCCACTTCCACGGTCCCGTCCAGCGCGGCGACCCTGCGCCGCATCCCGAGCAGCCCGGTGCCACCCGCGTCGTCGGCGCCGCCCCGCCCCTCGTCACGTACCGAGATCCTCAACATGCCCGCCACCCGGTGGAGTTCCACCGCGGCCTCCGCCGCCCCACTGTGCTTGGCGGCGTTCGTCAGTGCCTCCGCGACGACGAAGTAGGCCGCCGCCTCCACGGCCGCCGGCGCCCGCGGGCCCTCCTCCACGCCCTCCGCGCGCACCGCCACCTCAAGACCACTGCTCGCCGCCAGCGCCCGCACCGCCCCCGCAAGACCTCGGTCCGTCAGGATCGGCGGATGGATGCCGCGTACGACGTGCCGCAGCTCGGTCAGGGCCTCCTCCGCCTGGTCCTGCGCGTCCGCGAGAAGTTTCCGCGCCGCCTCGGGGTCCTTGTCGAAGGCACGCCTCGCGAGCCCCACCCGCATCGACATCGAGACGAGACGCGCCTGCGTGCCGTCGTGCAAGTCCCGCTCGATGCGCCGCAGTTCGGCCCCGTGCGCGGCGACCGCGCCGGCCCGCGTGACGGTCAGCTCCTCCACCCGCTCGGTGAGCCGCGCGGCCCGCTCCACCTCCGGCGACGCCTTGAGCAGCGCCCCCGACCACGCGGCCTCCAGATCGGCGATACGGGCCACCAGCGGCAGCACCACCGCACGTCGGCCGAGAAGGCCGCACCACACACCGTCGACCAGTACCCCGACGGCGAACACCGGCAGCGACACGTACAACAGCAGCCAGCCGTAGACGAAGTGCAGCCCGAGCCACCGCAGATCGCGGTACGTCGCCGGGTCGGTGACCCCCGCGCGCACCCGCTCGGAGAGCGTGCCGGTCAGCGGCACGTACGCCTCGGGGATGTCCGTGCCCGTCCACAGCGCGACGCGGCGCCGCTTGAAGCCCGCCATCCGGCGCAGCATCAGGACCGTCTCGGGCATGACGCCCGCGCCGACGACGATGAGCGTGGTGACGAGGGTGAGGAGGATGACCCCGACGAAGAGGTACGACGCCAGGGAAAGGAGCCCCGCCACGGCCAGTTGCTCCAGGGGCCGCCTCGTACGCCGCAGTGTCTCCCGCATGGCCATGAGGCTATGCGACCCCGCTCGCACGCGCGGTCGAGGCCGCTCCCGGGCCGGGGGTGTAGCGGGCTACACCCCCGGCCCGGGAGAGCACACCCTCGCCACGCGGCCCGCACCCGGGCAGAGTTGATCACGCAGCGGTACACGCCCCGCTCCCCGCAACCGACTTGAGAGGCCCCGCCCCATGAAGCCCCTGCTCTGGCTCGTCCTCGCGCTCGCCCTGGTCACCAACGTCTCCACCAGCTTCGCCTTCGACGGAGTGCAGCAGGTCCTGATCAGCGTGGGCACCGGCGTCGTCACGCTCGGCTCGGCCGCGGCCCTGTTCCTGCTGCGGGAGAAGCGGCAGGGGCAGCAGAAGCGGGCCTGACCCGGTCCCGAGGCGATTTCACAGCGCCCGGAGCGCCGCCGCCGTAGCCGAGGCGAGGCTGCCCAGATAGCCCTTGGGCAGCTCGGCCCGCACCACCACGGACCGCCAGTAGAGCGGCCCCGACACCAGGTCGAGGGCGAGGTCCTCGTCGACACCGTCCCGCACCTCCCCCCGCGCCACGGCCGCCCGCACGATCCCGTTCGCCACCCCGTGCTGCCCCTCCCGCAAGGCCTTCTGCATGGCCTCCGCGATCTCCGGGTTGCGTGCCGCCTCCGCCTGGAGATCGGGGATCACCTGCGAGGCCACGGGATGCCGCAGCGCGCGCGACGTCACCTCGTACAGCAGTCGCAGATCGCCCTCCAGGGAGCCGCTGTCCGGCATCGGCAGGCCCTGGACCGCTATCGCCGACACCAGGTCGAGCACGAGATGCAGCTTGGAGCGCCAGCGCCGGTAGACGGCGGTCTTGCCGACGCCCGCGCGGCGCGCGATGCCCTCGATGGACATGCGCGCGTACCCGACCGCCGCCAGCTCCTCGAAGACGGCGGCCCTGATGGCCTCGGTCACATCCTCGCGGAGCACCGCCGCGCCCGCGGGCGCCCTGCGGCGCGGCTGCTCACGCGGCTGTTCATCTCCTGGCCTGCTCGTCGTCATACGGACAGCATAGAACGTGACGACGATACGGTTGCGTTCCGACGTCACATCGTCCTACTCTCGACGATGCGACGATACGGGTCCGTCCCGACGTAACGAGTAAGGAGCCGCGGAAGTGAGTCAGGTCCTCGACGCACCACCCCGCACGGTGGCACCGGCCCCCGACCCGGCCGAGCTCGCCGCCCGGCACGGCCTGACCGTCAGCGGCGCCCGCCCCACGCTCCCCGGGTACGTCCGGCAGCTCTGGCAGCGGCGCCACTTCATCACCGCCTTCGCGACCGCCAAGCTCACCGCCCAGTACAGCCAGGCGAAGCTCGGCCAGGTCTGGCAGGTGATGACACCGCTCCTGAACGCGGCGGTCTACTACTTCATCTTCGGCGTGCTGATGGACACCAAGCACGACGTCCCTGACTACGTCCCGTTCCTGGTCACCGGCGTCTTCATCTTCACGTTCACGCAGAGCTCGGTGATGGCGGGCACCCGCGCCATCGCCGGCAACCTCGGCCTGGTGCGCGCGCTGCACTTCCCGCGGGCCGCGCTGCCGATCTCCTTCAGCCTGCAACAGCTCCAGCAGCTCCTGTTCTCCATGGGCGCGCTCGTCGTGATCCTGCTCTGCTTCGGCGTCCCGCCGGCCATGTCCTGGCTCCTGGTGGTGCCGGTCCTGCTCCTGCAGTTCACGTTCAACACGGGCCTGGCCCTCGTGGTGGCCCGCCTGGGCAGCAAGACGCCCGACATCGCCCAGCTGATGCCGTTCGTGCTGCGCACATGGATGTACGTGTCCGGGGTGATGTGGAGCATCGACGCGGTCCTCAAGGACCAGCACCTGCCGCACGCGCTCAAGCTCCTCCTGGAGTGCAACCCGGCGGCCGTCTACATCGACCTGATGCGCTTCGCGCTGATCGACACCTTCCGGGAGGGACAGCTCCCGCACCACGTCTGGGCGTGGGCGGTGGGCTGGGCGCTGCTCGCCGGCGTCGGCGGGTTCATCTACTTCTGGAAGGCAGAGGAGACGTACGGCCGTGGCTGACACCAGGAATGACCGGGCTGACACCAGGAACGACCGGAACGACGACAACGCCCCCACCGTCATCGTCGACCAGGTCGACATCGTCTACCGCGTCCACGGCGCCGGCGCCACCGCGGGCCGCGGCAGCGCGACCGCCGCCCTGGGCCGCATCCTCAAGCGCGGCAGGAAGGACGGCGAGGAGAGCGGCGTACGCAAGGTGCACGCCGTCAGGAAGGTCTCCTTCACCGCCCACAAGGGCGAGGCCATCGGCCTGATCGGCACGAACGGCTCGGGCAAGTCGACCCTCCTGAAGGCGATCGCGGGACTGCTGCCCGTCGAGAACGGCCGCATCTTCACCGACGGCCAGCCCTCCCTGCTCGGCGTGAACGCGGCCCTCATGAACGACCTCACCGGCGAGCGCAACGTCCGCCTCGGCGGCCTGGCGATGGGCATGAGCCGCGAGCAGATCCAGGAGCGCTACCAGGACATCGTGGACTTCTCCGGCATCAACGAGAAGGGCGACTTCATCACGCTCCCGATGCGTACGTACTCCTCCGGCATGGCGGCCCGGCTGCGCTTCTCCATCGGCTCGGCCAAGGACCACGACGTCCTGCTCATCGACGAGGCCCTGGCCACCGGCGACCGTTCCTTCCAGAAGCGTTCGGAGGCCCGCATCCGCGAGCTGCGCAAGCGTGCGGGCACGGTCTTCCTGGTCAGCCACAACAACAAGTCGATCCGCGACACCTGCGAGCGCGTGCTCTGGCTGGAGCACGGCCAACTGCGCATGGACGGACCCACGGAGGACGTCCTGAAGGAGTACGAGCGCTTCACGGGCGCCAAGAAGTAGCCTTGAGGACTCAGTCCTCACCGCTCCAGGAAGACGAACAACTCCTCCCAGCGCCGCACGACTTCATCCGTCGTGTAGCGCTGGATGTTCACTCTGGCCAGCTCCCCCATCCGGTCCCGCAGCTCCTTGTCGGACATCAACGTGTCGAGCCTGCGCGCCAGTTCACCCGTGTTCCCCAGCCGCGCCAGCAGCCCGTCCACGCCGTCCTGGACGATCTCGTGCACGCCGGGCGCGCAGTCGAAGGCCGCGCACGGCACCGCGGCGGCCATCGCCTCCATCAGGGCGAGCGGGAAACCCTCGCCGCGCGACGACTGCACGAACACCGATCCGCCGCGCAGCGCCCCCGGCACATCGCCCGTGCGGCCCATCCACTCCACGGAAGCGTCGAGGCCGAGGGCCGTGCACTGCTGCTTGAGTATCGCCTCGTCCTCGCCGGAGCCGTAGATCCGCAGCTTCCAGTCCGGGTGCAGCGGCGCGACCTCCGCCCAGGTGTCGAGGAGCATGTCGATGCCCTTCTGGTCGTGCAGGCGGCCGATGCTGGTGACGATCTTCTCGGTGCGCCGCGACGGCACGTCGGGCATGAACGGCAGCGGGTTCGGCATGAAGGACGCGTTGTCCATGCCCTGCCTGATCCACAGGTCGGCGTCCTCGCGGGTCAGCGCGAGCATCCGGTCGACGTCCTTGTAGTGCTTGCGCACCCGCCCGAAGCGCGAGCACCCCCGCGAGTAGGCGAACGACTCGTGGCTCATGCCGATGACCGTCAGGCCGCTGGTGTCGGCGAGTTCGACCCATTCCATCGCCCATACCTGCGTGACGATGACGACGGCCCCGGGTCCGGCCTTCGCGAAGAGCGCGGTCAGCTTGGCGGCCTGCTCGTGCATGCCCTGCTCGCGCCGTGTGCGCTGCCGGTGCTTGGCCACGTTGAGCCGCCCCTTGATGCCGCGTGCGGGGCCGACGCGGGGCGGGTGCTCGTCGTACAGCGTCGTGGTGGGGTACGGCAGGTCCGTGCCGACGTCCTGCGGGACTTCGGGCTCGGTGATGCCGATGACGTGCACGCGGTGGCCGCGCTCGACGAAGAGGCGGGCCATCTGGTGGGACCAACTGGTGACCCCGCCCAGCTCGTTGACGCTGTTGGAGACGAAGAAGATGTCCCGCGTCCGCTGAGCCGTCTCGATCGCTGTTGCTTGACTCACTTGCCGCTCCAGTGCGAGAAGAACTGATCGACGACGCTCTTGGCGGCATCGCCCCGGTCGTACTCACCGAAATCGGCCACGAACCGCTGACGGGCGCCCGCGTAGTCGAGCGCCTGCTCGTCAAGGGCCTTGAGCGCGCCGAACAGCTCGTCCTCGGTGTCGACCACCGGCCCGGGAGCCCGCTCCCGCAGGTCGAAGTACGTCCCTCGCCCTTCGTGCACGTACTCCTCGTAGTCGTACGTGAAGAACAGCATCGGCCGGTCGAGGAGGGCGTAGTCGAACATCACGGACGAGTAGTCGGTGATCATCGCGTCGGCGAGCTCGTAGAGCGGCGTGACGTCGTGGTGGGCGGAGACGTCGATGACGCGGCCCCGCACGGACGGCGGGAGCACCACGTGGTTGAGGTAGTGCGAGCGCACGAGCAGCACGTACCGGTCGCCGAATTCCTCGGCGAACCGCTCGACGTCGAAGGGCAGTTCAAAGCGTCCGTGCCGGCCGCCGTGGCGACGGAAGGTCGGCGCGTAGAGAAGCACCCGCTTGTCGTCGGGGATGCCCAACTCGGCTGCCAGCGGGCCGCGTTCGCGCACTCCGCTCGCGTCCTCGGCGCGCTTGGCCCGCACCAGCGCGTCGTTGCGCGGATAGCCGACCCTGAGCAGCACCTTCTCCTTGAGGCGCAGGGCCTTCGCCAGGGTCCGCACGTCGTGCTCGGAGCGGACCAGGAAGCGGTCGAAGCGGTCGAGGACGCGCTGCTGCTCTTCCTGCCGTGCCTTGCTGCGCAGTTTCCACGCGGGCTCGTCGAAGCCCATGCGCTTGAGCGCCGAGCCGTGCCAGGTCTGGATGTACGTCGTACCGGGCCGCTTGGTGAGCTTGAGCGGGTAGCTCTGGTTGTCGACCCAGAATTCTGCCTGCGCGAGGGCCTTCAGATACGGCAGCGACCAGCGCCGCACCAGCGTGGCGTCCCGCGGAAAGCCCTCAGGACTGTCCGCGTAGGACCACACGGCGTCGAAGTCGAGGCCCTGGCGCCGCATCTCCTCGTAGATCGCCCGGGGGCTGTCGCTGTACTGCTTGCCGAGATGGCTCTCGAAGACGACCGTGCCCTTCTTGACCGGCAGGCGGCTGAACACCTCGTCGTACACGCGCAGTTTGCTCCGCCCGGACGTGAGGTCCTTGCGCAGCTTCTTCGCCTTGCGGAAGCCGGACTTGGCCAGGCGCCCCGGCACGCCGTGCGTCCCGCGGGCCACCAGGTCCTGGATCCGGTCACCCGCCGCCTCCCGCGTGACGAGCCGGAACGCGAGGTGCCCGCGCTGCGAGACCTCGGGCTCCATGTGGTCGGCGACGAGGCGGGTGAGCCGGGGCCGCACCGGGAGCTTTCCCTCGGCGAGACCCGGGTCGCACGCGGTGAGCCGCGTCCTGGTGCGCACGCCGTCGGCGACGAGGTGCAGGCGCACGTCCCACACCGCGTCGAAGACTCCGAGCGGGCGCAGCCGCCGCGCGAGGTCGACGGAGGCCTCCCAGACGATGGCGTCGCCCTCGTACCGCACGGCGGTGACCGGGAAGCGGAAGGACTGCAGGCTGCGGCGGCGCGCGCTGAACTCGAGATCGGCGGTGAGCACGGCGTCCGGGCCGACGACGCCGAGCGGGTTGGTGACGCGGCCCGCCATGCGGACGGTCCCCGCGGTCTCCTCGTACCGCGTCAGGACGTTGCGCAGGAACATCTGGTCGAGCCGCTTGGTGTGATAGCCGAGCTCCGTCACGTCCAGGACGTGGCGGCCGACCGGGTCGTCGAGATGCTCGGCGCACCAGTACACGCGCCCGTCCCGCTCGGCGAGCGGTGCGGAGATCTTGTCGCGGTTGGTGAGGGTGTCGACGGCCGGAAGCAGGTTCTCCCAGTCGCCCTGCTCCAGGAGGTAGGCGCAGATGGCCTGAATCGGCTGCACCTCGTCGTACGCTGCGTGGTCGATCCCGGCGAGATAGTCGCGGGCGAGCCCGGCGAACTCCTGCCGGTAGGCGGCGTCGCGGAACGGCAGGTCGCGCAGGTGGAGCACCAGGTCATGCTTGAGGTACTTGACGTCCTTGGCGAGCCGCACCTCGTCGAGGCCGCGCTCCGCGAGCAGCACGTCGATGCGGCGGTGGATCTCCATCCGGTGCTGGAAGTTGACCATCTCGTGGCGCCGGTTGCTCACCGACTTCACCGGGCCGCGCGCGTAGACGTGCCAGAAGTAGACCTGGTTCGGGATGAGCGTGATGCGCCCGGCGGCGAGGTAGGCCTCGGCGATGAACATCAGGTCCTCGTAGAACATCCCTTTCAGGAAGCGCAGGCCGTTCTCGATGAGGAAGTCGCGCCGGTAGAGCTTGTTCGTGGACAGCGTGTCCCAGACGAACAGGTCCGTCAGCTCCTCGACGGAGTCCAGGGTGCGGGTCGTGGCGTACAGCCAGGGGTACCACGGCTCGCGCTTCTTGTTACGGGTGTCCATGTGCACCCGTACGCAGAGCCCGGAGACGATGTCGGAACCGTCGCGCTCGGCGGCTTCGAGGAGGTTGCGGCAGGCGTTGCGCTCCAGGACGTCGTCGCTGTCCAGGAACATCACGTGGCTGCCGACGGTGTGCCCGATACCCACGTTGCGGGGCTCGCCGCAGCCACCGCTGTTCTCCGGCAGCTGGTAGGCCCGCACCCGCTCGGGGTGCTCGGCGGCCAGCTCCTGCGCCGTCTCGTACGAGCCGTCCGTGCTGCAGTCGTCGACGATGACGACCTCCACGCCGCGCAACGTCTGGTCGAGCACCGACCGCACGGCGGTCGGCAGCCGCTCGGCGTCGTTGTAGACGATCACCACTACGGACACATCGGGTCGCGCCTCCGGCGTCCCCCGCTCACCTATCGCTCCCATGCGTCCCTCCAGTCAGATGACAGCTCATCCTACTAATTATCGCTAATGCCCGTTTAGCACCCTTCGAGGGGGTGTGAATGGCTTACGGAGGTGCCGCGATAGGGTCGCGCGCGAGCCACCACGCGAGAAAAGGGGACGCCCCGAGCCTGATGGCTCGGGGCGTCCCCTTTTCTCCCGCTGTGGGCCAGGGGCCTACGTGTGCGTACGCAGCAGCGTCCGCATCGTCCGCATGGCGACCGAGAGGTTCGCCAGGTCGAACGCGTCCGAGCTCTGGATCTCGTCCAGGGTCGTCCGCGACCGGCTCAGGATCGCCGCGTTCTTCTCCTCCCAGGCCTTGAAGCGCTGCTCGGGAGTGTCCTCGCCGTTCCCGGCGGCCAGCACGTCGGCCGTCAGGGCGGCGTGCGCCGCGTACAGGTCCTCGCGGATCGACGCACGCGCCATCGACTGCCAGCGGTCGGCCCGCGGCAGCTCGATGATGCGGTCCATGAGCTGGGTGATCCGCAGCCGGTCGGCGAGGTCGTAGTAGACCTCGGCGACGGCCATCGGCTCCTTGCCCATGCGGTCGGCGATCGCCACGATGTCGAGTGACGGGAAGGCCGAGGAGAACCCGGCGACACGCTGGGCGAGGTCGTCGGGGACGCCCGAGTCCGTCAGCTCGTCGCGGATGCTCTGGTACCACTCCTGGTCGGAGCCGCTCAGGAGCTTCGGCAGCTCGGTCCAGACCTCGGCGACTCCCTCACGGAAGAAGTCGATGGTCTCGGCGAGCTGGAGCGGCTGCGGCCGGTTGTTGAGCAGCCAGCGCGTGCCGCGCTCGACGAGGCGGCGCGAGTGCAGCCGGATCTGCGTCTGGACATCGGCGGCCACCACGTTGTCGAGCGCCTCGACCGCGTCCCAGACCTTGCTCAGACCGAAGATCTCGCGGGCCGAGAGCTGCGCCCGCACGATCTCCTCCAGCGAGGCTCCCGTCTCCTCGCGCAGCCGGTGCAGGAACGTCGAACCACCGGTGTTCACCGTGTCGTTGACGAGCACCGTGGTGATGATCTCGCGGCGCAGCGCGTGCCCGTCGACCTGCTCGGGGAACTTCTCGCGCAGGGCCTTCGGGAAGTACGCGTGCAGCAGCCCGCGCAGGTACGCGTCGTCCGGCAGCGTCGTATGGATCAGCTCGTCGGCCGCCGTGATCTTCGTGTACGCGAGGAGCACGGCGAGCTCGGGCTGGCTGAGCCCGCGGCCGGAGTTCAGGAGCTCACGGATCTGCCGGTCGGCGGGCAGGAACTCCAGGGCCCGGTCCAGGTGTCCGTCGCGGCCCAGGCGGCGCATGAAGCGCTGGTGGGCGTGGAGGAGGGACGGGGACTGGGCGACCGCGTTCGACAGGGCGGTGTTCTGCGCGTAGTTGTTGCGCAGGACCAGGGAGCCGACCTCGTCCGTCATCGCGGCGAGGAACGTGTTGCGCTGCTTGACGGTCATGTCGCCGTTGGCGACGACCGCGTTGAGCAGGATCTTGATGTTCACCTCGTGGTCGGAGGTGTCCACGCCCGCGCTGTTGTCGATGGCGTCGGTGTTGATGCGCCCGCCGGCCCGCGCGAACTCGATGCGGCCCAGCTGGGTCAGACCGAGGTTGCCGCCCTCGCCGACGACCTTGGCGCGCAGGTCGGCGCCGTTCACGCGGATCGCGTCGTTCGCCTTGTCGCCGACATCGCTGTTCGACTCGACCGACGACTTCACGTACGTACCGATGCCGCCGTTCCACAGCAGGTCCACCGGCGCCTGGAGGATGGTCTGCATCAGGTCGGCCGGCGTCATCTTGCCGACGCCCTTCTCGATGCCGAGTGCCTCGCGGATGTGGGCGTTCAGCTGGATCGCCTTGGCGCTGCGCGGGAAGATCCCGCCGCCCGCGGACATCAGCTCCTTGTCGTAGTCGGCCCAGGAGCTGCGCGGCAGCTCGAAGAGGCGACGGCGCTCCGCGTACGAGGTCGCGGCGTCCGGCCTCGGGTCGATGAAGATGTGCCGGTGGTCGAAGGCGGCCACCAGGCGGATGTGCTCGGAGAGCAGCATGCCGTTGCCGAACACGTCACCGGACATGTCGCCGACGCCGACGACCGTGAAGTCCTCGGACTGGGTGTCGGTGCCCAGCTCCCGGAAGTGCCGCTTGACGGACTCCCAGGCGCCTCGGGCGGTGATGCCCATGCCCTTGTGGTCGTAACCGGCGGAGCCGCCGGAGGCGAAGGCGTCACCGAGCCAGAAGTTGTACGACTCGGCGACCTCGTTCGCGATGTCCGAGAACGTCGCGGTGCCCTTGTCGGCGGCGACGACGAGGTAGGTGTCGTCCTCGTCGTGCCGGACGACGTCGGCCGGGGGCACGACCTCGCCCGCGACCAGGTTGTCGGTGATGTCGAGCAGCGCGGAGATGAACGTCTTGTAGCAGGCCACGCCCTCGGCCAGCCACGCGTCACGGTCCACGGACGGGTCGGGCAGGTGCTTGGCGACGAAGCCGCCCTTGGCGCCGACGGGCACGATGACGGTGTTCTTCACCATCTGCGCCTTGACCAGGCCGAGGATCTCCGTGCGGAAGTCCTCACGCCGGTCGGACCAGCGAAGACCACCGCGGGCGACCTTGCCGAAGCGCAGGTGGACGCCCTCGACGCGCGGCGAGTACACCCAGATCTCGTACGCCGGGCGGGGCGCGGGGAGGTCGGGGATGGCCTGCGGGTCGAACTTCATGGAGACGTAGCTGTGCGGCTTGCCGCCCTCCGCCTCCTGGAAGAAGTTCGTGCGCAGCGTCGCCTTGATGACGGTGAGGAAGGACCGCAGGATGCGGTCCTCGTCCAGCGAGGCCACCTGGTCGAGGGCCGCGTCCAGCTCCTCCAGCAGGGCGTCCGTCAGCTCGACGCCGGCGCGCTGGCGGTCCGGGGACATCCGCGCCTCGAAGAGCGAGACGAGCAGCCGGGTGGTGTGGACGTTGTTGCGGAGGGTGTCCTCCATGTAGTCCTGGCTGAAGGTGGAGCCCGCCTGGCGCAGGTACTTGGCGTAGGCGCGAAGGACCATCGCCTGGCGCCAGTTGAGCCCGGCGCGCAGGACGAGCGAGTTGAAGCCGTCGACCTCGGCCTCACCCGTCCAGGCGGCGGAGAAGGCCTCCTGGAAGCGCTCGCGGCCGTCGTCGCCCAGGTAGTCGCCGTTGCCGTTCTGCGACTTGGGCAGCCGGAGGCCGAAGTCGTAGATCCAGGCGTTCGTGCGGTCCGTGCAGCGCAGCTCGTAGGGCCGCTCGTCGGTGACCTCGACGCCGAGGCGCTGGAGGACCGGCAGGACGGCGGAGAGCGAGACCTGGCCGCCCGAGCGGTAGATCTTGAAGCGGCGCTCACCGGGGGCGGCGCCCACCGGCTCGTACAGGCTGAGCGCGAAGTCCTCGCGGCCGTGCTTGAGCTCCTCCAGGTGCTGGAGGTCGGCGACGGCGGCGCGCGGCGTGTGGTCGGCCTTGTAGCCCTCGGGGAAGGCGCCCGAGTAGCGGCGGAGCAGCTCGGCGGCACGCTCCTCGCCGCACTCGGCGGTCAGCGCCTCGCCGAAGCCGTCGGCCCAGGAGCGGGCGGCCTCGACGAGCCTGGCCTCGATGCGGTCGGTGTCGGCGTCGGTGAGCTGCGGGAGCCCGCCGCCCGGCGCGACGCGGACCACGAAGTGCAGCCGGGAGAGGATCGACTCCGTGTTCCACGCGGTGAAGTCGACGCTGTCGCCGCCGAGCTCCTCCTTGAGGATGTCGATGATCCGCAGCCGCACGCCGGTGGTGTAGCGGTCACGCGGCAGGTAGACGAGGGCGGAGTAGTAGCGGCCGTACTCGTCCTTGCGCAGGTAGAGCCGCAGCCGTCGCCGCTCCTGGAGGTAGAGCACGGAGGTGACGATGGCGCGCAGCTCGTCGGGCGGCGTCTGGAAGAGCTCGTCGCGGGGGTACGTCTCCAGGATCTGGAGGAGGTCACGCCCGTCGTGGCTGTTGGGCGAGAAGCCCGCGCCCCTGAGCACTTCCTGGACCTTGCGGCGGATGACCGGCACGCGGCGCACGGACTCGGTGTACGCGGCGGACGAGAAGAGCCCGAGGAAGCGCCGCTCACCGACGACATTGCCCTCGCCGTCGAACTTCTTCACGCCGACGTAGTCGAGGTAGCTGGGCCGGTGCACGGTGGCGCGGCTGTTGGCCTTGGTGAGCACGAGGAGCTTGTGCTCGCGGGCCTTCGCGCGCGCGTCCGCGGGCAGCCGGCTGAAGGAGGGGCTGACCGGATGGTCCTCGTCGCCCTCGTGCTTGGGGTCGGCGCGCAGGATGCCGAGGCCGGTGCCGGGCACGGCGGCGAGCGAGTCGTCCTCCGTCAGGTCGTACTCGCGAAAGCCCAGGAAGGTGAAGTGGTTGTCGGCGAGCCAGCGAAGGAGCTCGCGGGCCTCGTCGACCTCCTGGTCGCGCAGGTCGTCCGCGGTCGGCTCGGTGGGGAGCTCGTCGGCGATGCGCAGCGCGGCGTCGCGCATCTTCTCCCAGTCCTCGACGGTCTCGCGTACGTCGGACAGGACACGGAGCAGATCGGCGCTGATCTGCTTCAGGTCCGCGCGGTCGGTCTCGCGGTCCGTCTCGACGTGGATCCAGGACTCGGTCACGGCGTCGTGCGGACGCTCGGTGCCGGGGTCGACGAGGACTTCGAGCAGCTTGCCGGTCAGATCGCGCCGGACGACGACCTGGGGGTGGATCACGACATGGATGCCGCGCCCCTGGCGCGAGAGCTCGTTGGTGACCGAGTCGACCAGGAAGGGCATGTCGTCCGTGACCACCTCGACGACGGAGTGGCTGCACGTCCAGCCGTTCTCCTCGACGGTCGGGGTGTGCACTCTGACGTTGGCCGTACCCTGCGGGCGGTTCTCGGCAAGCCGGTAGTGGGAGAAGGCTGCTCCGAAGACGTCGACCGGGTCACGGTCGGCAAGGTCCTCCGGGGCGGTGTGCAGGTAGTAGCGCTGGAGGAACGCGAGGGCCATGTCCTCGTCAGGAGTGGCCTCGTCGCCCTTCGACCCGGTCGGTGCCCCATTGGGTAGGCGGCCACCGGCCGGGCTGTTCTCAGCTACCCGGGCCGCCCTGGTGAGCAGCTCGGCTTTGGCTTCGTCCAGCTTGGTCTGCATTGTCCTCTGACTCCTGTCGCGCGCCGTTGCGTGACGTATAAGGAAGTGATCCGACGTAACGCCGCGACGCGGGGTCTCCGGTCGAAGTCGACGTTATGCCGCGGTGATAGACGGGCGGGCGGTTATCCGCCATTTTCAGCGGTTTCGCTGACCGATGGCCGGGATGATCCGGTCGGCCGCACCGCGAAGAAGCGTCAGCGACGCCCCGGGCACGGATGTCCTCCGTGTTCCCCGGGCGCAGGGCGGGGGCGTACACGCCCCCGCGGGATATAGCGCTGATCACGGGACAAGGCTATCGCCCTCCACCCGGGAGTCGTCATGAGCCGTATGTGTACAAGAGCAGGGGTGGAAGTTTGACACTCTGCACAGAGACTTTCGCGCCACTTGTCGGCGATGACCCCTCTCCACGGACCGATGGCCCTCTTGGCAAACCGGACGGGCGGATGCACGTTGAGCGGGACGGACGGACAGCGCGCGAATGGGAGCGAGCACCGAGATGGCAGCCAAGATCCTCATAGTGACGGGCGACGCAGCGGAGTCACTCGAAGTCCTCTACCCCTTCCAGCGGCTGCGCGAGGAGGGGTACGACGTCCACATCGCCGCCCCCGCCCGCAAGACGCTGCGGTTCGTGGTGCACGACTTCGAGCCGGGCTTCGACACGTACACGGAGAAGCCGGGCTACACCTGGCCCGCGGACCTGGCCTTCTCCGAGGTCGACCCCGGCCAGTACGTGGCCCTGGTGATCCCGGGCGGCCGGGCCCCGGAGTATCTGCGCAACGACCCGGAGCTCCGCAAGATCCTCAAGTCCTTCTTCGACGCGGACAAGCCGGTCGCGCAGATCTGCCACGGCCCGCTCCTGACGGCGGCGATCGGCGGCCTGAGCGGCCGCAGGGTGACGGCGTATCCGGCCCTGGAGCTGGACATGCAGAGCGCGGGCGCGACCTTCCGTGACGCGGAGGTGGTGGTCGACGGCACCCTGGTCTCGGCCCGCGCCTGGCCGGACCACTCGGGCTGGATGCGGGAGTTCCTGACGGTGCTGAGGGCGAAGGCGCCGGTGACGTAGGCGGGGGCCTGGGCAGGACCTAGGCAGGACCTGAACAGGCTCTAGGCAGCCAGACGCTCGGCCACATCCACGGCCTCGGCCAGACTGTCGACCACGGGAACGTCGACCCCGACGGCCTCCAGGCTGGCGCGGCTGTGGGAGCCGCCGGTGTAGAGCACGGCCTGCGCGCCCACGTGCGCGGCGGCCACCGCGTCATCGACGGCGTCCCCAATAACGACAATCCGCTCGGCGGCGGTGACCCCTTCGAGAGCCGCGAGGTGACGCACCATCCGCTCGGCCTTGCCGGCGTGGGAGGTGTCCATACGGCCGTCGATGCGCACGAAGTGCTCCTCGATGCCGTGCCGCCGCACGATCGGCACGAGGTGCTCGTGCGGTGCGAGCGAGAGCAACGACTGCGTACGCCCGGACGCCCGCCGGTCCGCGAGCAGCTGGGCGGCGCCTTCGGCGAGCCCGCAGGCCTCGGCCCGCGCCCAGTAGTGCTTGTGGAACACGGCGTCCATGACCTGCCACTCGGCGTCCGTGGGCAGCCGCCCCATGAGCCGCTCGTAGAACAGCGGTACGGGTACGCAGTAGAGATCGCGATACCGCTCGAGCGTGATCGGTTCGAGCCCGATCTCCTCGAACGACGCGTTCGTGGACTCGATCACCGCATCGATGTCATGCAGCAGAGTCCCGTTCCAGTCCCACACGATATGCGCCCCACGCGCCAACGTCCCCATGCCAAAACGGTACCCGCCCAGAATCGGATCCGGGGCAATCGGGCGGGTGGGCGGGAGGGCTCGTTCGCCCAGGATCGGATGCGGGGCAATCGGGCGGGCGGGCGGGAAAGGCTCGTTCGTCCAGGAAAAGCTACGGGGCAACCCAGCCCTAGCCCCGCAGGGCCCCGCAGGGACCCCTCAGGCGATCAGCCCAGAAATCTCCTGCGTCGCGAACCACAGCAGCTCGTGGTCCTCGACCTCACCCCCCAGAAGCCCCGCAGCAACATCCGCCTCAGCCCCCTCCGCATCCACATGCACCGCGGCGACCTTCTTCAACGGCAGCACACCGTCGACCAGCACCTCACCGACCTCGCCCACGGCCGCCCCCGGCCCAAGCGCCCCGTCCGGCACATCCGCAGCCAGCACGACCCGGCGGCGAGCCGCCCCCGAGTCACCGGCGATCAGCCCCAGCGAAGCCGCCGCGGCCTGGCTCAGGGCGGCGTACTCCAGCTCCTCGGTGTCGTCGGAGCCGCACCACTCACGCAGGGCGGGCGTCACCGCATAGGCGGTCAGCGGCCCCGGCCCCAGCTCGCCCGCCTTGTGCACCTCGGCGAGGCGGCTGAGGGTCAGGGGAACGTAGACGCGCATGACGGCCCGCTTTCACAGTCGGAAGCACAAATCCTGAAGGCGCCAGAAGCCATCCGTAGGCACCGGAACAGGCCCCCAGAATACGTCCGGGAGTCCCCCTTCGAGCTGCCCCCCGCACCCGCCCCCCGCGTCACCCCGCACCCCCGCCGTTCACCCGGCCCACCCCAACGCCCCCAAGGATCCGAAGACCCCCCATCACCCTGATAGGTGACTCCCCCGGCCCACACCCACCACACCCGCGGCCCCTTGCACCCCCCGCCCCGCCCCCCGTACAAGATCTCCGACGGAAGTTACTCCCCGGTACCGGTACAGCACGCGTGCCAGCACAGCCGGGACCCACGACGCCGGAGGCGACACGGAATGCACAAGGTGATGACCAGGCCCCGCACCCGCCCGGCGACCACCCGCCCACCGGGCCGCACGGACCCCCGCCGCCCCACGGCAGCACGTACCCCACGGACGCCCACGCGCCCCCTCAGGACCCCGCCCCAGCCCCCACCACACCCCACGGAGCTCTTCACCGAGCGGCTGCTCCTGGTCCTCAGCGGCCAGAAGCCGGTCCACTGGGCGGCACGCCACATCGCCCACACCGCCTTCGACGACCTGACCCGCCTCGCCGAGCGCACCCCCCTGACCGTGAACGGCCGCCGCCCCACGATCCACCGCATCGGCCACTACGAGCCCCGCCCCGGCGTCTACGAGGTCTTCGCGAGGATCGGCGCGGGCCCCGCCCTCAGAGCCCTGGCGTTCCGCCTGAGCCTCGGCTCGGACCAGAGGTGGCGCTGCACAGCAGTGGAGGTCGGCCCCCCGCCCCCCTGACAGCGCGAAGGGCCGGACACACCCGTGCCCGGCCCCACGTCATGGCAACCGCCGGCAGCGCCGACACCGCCACAGCTCAGCGCAGCGTCACTTCTTGCGGCGCCGCCCGCCCTTCTGAGCCTTGCGCCGCTCCGCCCGGGTCATGCCGTCCGACTCGGACCGCACCCCCGCGTCCTCGGTCTCGAAGTCACCCTCGTCGACCCCGCCCTCGGCGTTCGGCGCCTGGAAGTGCAGACGGTCGGGCCGCTGCGGGGCCTCAAGGCCCTTGGCGCGGATCTCGGGACGGCCGCCACCGGCGGGAACGGCGTCCTTCTTGTCCAGGGAAGCCCCGGCCGCGGCGGAGTCCGTCACCGGGACCTCCTCGACCTGCTGCTCGACCTGGACCTCCAGGTTGAAGAGGTAGCCGACGGACTCTTCCTTGATGCCGTCCATCATGGCGTTGAACATGTCGAAGCCCTCGCGCTGGTACTCGACCAGCGGGTCCTTCTGCGCCATGGCGCGCAGGCCGATGCCCTCCTGGAGGTAGTCCATCTCGTAGAGGTGCTCGCGCCACTTGCGGTCGAGCACCGAGAGGACGACCCGCCGCTCCAGCTCACGCATGATCTCGGAGCCGAGCTGCTCCTCACGCGCCTCGTACTGCTGGTGGATGTCGTCCTTGATGGACTCGGAGATGAACTCGGCGGTCAGACCCGCGCGGTCACCCGCGTCCTCCTCGAGCTCCTCGATGGTGACCCGCACCGGGTAGAGCTGCTTGAAGGCGCCCCACAGCCGGTCCAGGTCCCACTCCTCGGCGAAGCCCTCGGCGGTCTCCGCCGCGATGTACGCGTCGATCGTGTCGTCCATGAAGTGCGTGACCTGCTCCTGGAGGTTCTCGCCCTCCAGGACGCGGCGACGCTCGCCGTAGATGACCTCGCGCTGGCGGTTGAGGACCTCGTCGTACTTCAGGACGTTCTTACGCGTCTCGAAGTTCTGCTGCTCGACCTGCGACTGGGCGGACGCGATCGCGCGCGTCACCATCTTGTTCTCGATGGGCACGTCGTCCGGGACGTTCGCCATGGCCATCACGCGCTCGACCATCTGGGCCTTGAACAGGCGCATCAGGTCGTCGCCGAGCGAGAGGTAGAAGCGGGACTCGCCGGGGTCGCCCTGACGGCCGGAACGACCGCGCAGCTGGTTGTCGATACGGCGCGACTCGTGGCGCTCGGTGCCAAGGACGTAGAGCCCGCCGAGGCTCTTGACCTCCTCGAACTCCGCCTTCACGGACCGCTCGGCCTTCTCCAGGGCGGCGGGGAGCGCCGCGGCCCACTCCTCGACGTGCTCGACGGGGTCGAGGCCGCGCTGGCGCAGCTCCGCCTCGGCGAGGTCGTCGGGGTTGCCGCCGAGCTTGATGTCCGTGCCTCGTCCGGCCATGTTCGTGGCGACGGTGACGGCGCCCTTGCGGCCGGCCTGGGCGATGATCGGCGCCTCACGGTCGTGCTGCTTGGCGTTGAGGACCTCGTGCTGGACGCCGCGCTTGGAGAGCTGCTGGGAGAGGTACTCCGACTTCTCCACGGAGGTCGTGCCGACCAGGATCGGCTGGCCCTGCTCGTGCTTCTCGGCGATGTCGTCGACGACGGCGGCGAACTTCGCGACCTCGGTGCGGTAGATCAGGTCCGACTGGTCGGCGCGGACCATGGGCCGGTTCGTCGGGATCGGCACGACGCCCAGCTTGTAGATCTGGTGGAACTCGGCGGCCTCGGTCATGGCCGTACCGGTCATGCCGCAGAGACCGGGGGTCTCCTTGCCGTCGTGGTCGTGGCGCTTGTAGAGGCGGAAGAAGTTCTGCAGGGTGATCGTGGCGAGCGTCTGGTTCTCGTCCTTGATGTCCACCCCTTCCTTCGCCTCGATCGCCTGGTGCATGCCCTCGTTGTAGCGGCGGCCGGCGAGGATACGGCCGGTGTGCTCGTCGACGATCATGACTTCGCCGTCGATGACGACGTAGTCCTTGTCCTTCTTGAAGAGTTCCTTGGCCTTGATGGCGTTGTTCAGATAACCCACGAGCGGCGTGTTCACCGACTCGTAGAGGTTGTCGATGCCCAGCCAGTCCTCGACCTTGGCGACACCGGACTCGTGGATGGCGACGGTGCGCTTCTTCTCGTCGACCTCGTAGTCCCCGGTCTCCTCGATGCCCTTGAGGGTGTTGCCCGCCTCGCCCTTGGTGAGGCGGGTGACCAACTTGGCGAAGTCGCCGTACCACTTGGTGGCCTGGTCGGCGGGGCCGGAGATGATCAGCGGCGTACGGGCCTCGTCCACCAGGATCGAGTCGACCTCGTCGACGATCGCGAAGTTGTGGCCGCGCTGCACCAGTTCTTCCTTCGACCACGCCATGTTGTCGCGCAGGTAGTCGAAGCCGAACTCGTTGTTCGTGCCGTACGTGATGTCGCTGGCGTACTGCTCGCGGCGCTGGGCCGGCGTCATGTTGGCGATGATGCAGCCGACGGACAGGCCCAGGAACTTGTGGACGCGGCCCATCATCTCGGAGTCGCGCTCGGCCAGGTAGTCGTTGACCGTGATCAGGTGCACGCCCTTGCCCGACAGGGCGTTGAGGTACGCGGGGAGGGTGCCGACGAGCGTCTTGCCCTCACCGGTCTTCATCTCGGCCACATAGCCGAGGTGCAGCGCGGCGCCGCCCATCATCTGGACGTCGTAGTGCCGCTGGCCGAGGACGCGCTTGGCGGCCTCACGCACCGTGGCAAAGGCTTCGGGGAGGAGGTCGTCAAGGGTCTCGCCGTCGGCGTAACGCTCCTTGTACTCCTCGGTCAGCGCGCGCAGCTCGGCGTCGGAGAGGCTGACGAAGTCCTCTTCGATGGAGTTGACCTGGTCCGCGATGCGGTGCAGCTTGCGCAGGATCTTGCCTTCGCCTGCACGCATGATCTTCGAGAGGACGGACACGGGGGTTGGTCTCCTTGCCGGTCGGGCCTGGCATGGTCGGTTTACTCATAGGGCAACGGCCATCGTAAGCGAGGAGCGGGCCGCGCCGGGAGGTCTGCCGGTACGTCAACGGACGGGGGGCCTGGAAGGTGCCGGGTTGTGCCGATCAGCGCTCGGCGAAATGCGGGTGAAAGCTCGGCCAAAAGCACTGGCCCACCGGGCCTCACCCCCGCAGAATCACCGGATGGAGCCCGTCACCCTCACCACCGAACGCCTGATCCTGCGCACGTTCACGCCCGCCGACACGGACGAGACGTTCGAAGCCTGCCAGGACGCCGACATCCAGCGCTGGACCACGATCCCCTCGCCGTACGCGCGCGCGGACGCGGAGGGCTTCATCACGCGCATGGTGCCGGACGGCTGGCGCCACGACATGGAGTACACCTTCGCCGTACGCCCCCGGGGCGGCGGCCCGCTGATCGCGGCCGCCAGCCTCCACCACCCGCGCTCGGGCGCCTGGGAGGTCGGCTTCTGGACGGCGAAGGAGCACCGGGGCAGCGGCTACATGACGGAGATCGTCCTCGGTCTGGCCAGGTGGGCCTTCACCGACCTGGGCTGCAACCGCCTGGAGTGGCGCGCCGAGGTCGGCAACGCGGGCTCGCGCGCGGTGGTGGAGAAGGCCGGGTTCACTTTCGAGGGCACCCTGCGCGGCGCCCTCCTCAACAAGGCCACGCTCCGTGACTGCTGGGTGGGCGCCCTGCTGCCGGGCGACATGGGTCTGCCGTCGATCCAGCCGTACCTGCCCGCGCGGCACTAAAGCGCGTTCCGGCCTCCCGCGCCGCCACCCCGTTCCCGCAGGCCAGGCGGCGTTGTCAGTGCCGCCCCCTATCGTTTCCGGCATGACGAGCCCGCCGCTCCCCGCCTTCGACCTCTCCGCCGACGAGGCCCGCCGCATCGCGCTCCGCGCCCAGGGGTTCCTGGGCGCGCCGGACCGCAGGTCCGGTGTGCGGGGCGTGCTGCGGCATCTCGGGGCGGTCCAGCTCGACACGATCTCGGTCCTCGCCCGCTCGCACGAGCTGATTCCGTACGCCAGGCTCGGCGCCGTCGGCCGCGGCAGGATCGAGGCGGCGTACTGGGACGGGACCTCGGGCACAGGACCCGCCCGGCCGCACGCCTTCGAGTACTGGTCGCACGCCGCGTGCATCCTGCCCATCGAGGAGTGGCCGCACTTCGCCTTCCGCCGCCGTGCCTACCGCACCCGCCCGCACTGGCACCACGACCTGCCGGACGGTGCGTACGACACGGTCATCAAGCAGCTCACCGCCGAAGGCCCCCTCACTGCTACGGAGTTGGGCGGCGCGAAGAACAAGGGCGAGTGGTGGGACTGGTCGGACGCGAAGGTCGCCGTGGAGCGGGCACTGATGTACGGCGAGGTGGTCTGCACGGAGCGGCGCAGCTGGAAGCGGGTGTACGACCTCGCGGAGCGCGCCATTCCGGAAGCGCTGCTCCATGACGATCTGGACGACGCGGAGTGCCTGCGCCGTCTGGTGCGTCTGGCGGGACAGGCACTAGGCGTCGGCACGCGCGCGGACATCGCGGACTATCACCGCCTCAAGGGCGAGCAGTTCGACGCGGTGGTCGCAGACTCGGGCCTGGTCCCCGTGACGGTGCAGGGCTGGGACAAGCCCGCCTGGGCCGACCCCGCGGCCCTGGAGACGACCCCGCGCGGCCGCCACCGCACGACGCTCCTGTCCCCCTTCGACTCCCTCATCTGGGAGCGGGCCCGTACGGAACGGATCTTCGGCTTCACCCACCGCCTGGAGGCGTACGTGCCCAAGCCCAAGCGGATCCACGGCTATTTCGCGATGCCGGTCCTGGCCGGCGGCCACCTTGTCGGCCGGGTGGACCCGGCCCGCGCGGGCAGCACGCTGGTCGCCAAGCAGGTGTCGCTGGACGGCCCCAAGTCCGTGCCCGCCGTGGCTCAGGCACTGCGTGAAGCGGCGACCTGGGTCAACTGCGATGCCGTACGGGTGGAGCGTGTGGACCGTCCCGAGCTGACCGCCGAGCTGGTCCGCGCCCTGGGCTGAGCGGGCCTCAGCGGATCTCCAGGATCTTCTCCCGCATCGCGTAGACGACCGCCTCCATCCTGGAGTGCAGCTGCAGCTTCTCCAGGATGTTGCGGACGTGGTTCTTCACGGTGTTCTCGGAGATGAACAATTCCTTCGCGATGTCGCGGTTGTTCATCCCCGTCGCCACAAGTTTCAGCACTTCGAGTTCACGTTCGGTCAGCCGCGGCGCGGGCACGAGTCTGCGCTCATCGGTGCGCTGGATCATCGACTTGAACTCGGTGAGCAGTTTCGACGCCATGGACGGGCTGATCTGCGACTGCCCGTCGGCCACCGCGCGGATCGCCGTGGCCACTTCGTCCGTGGAGATCTCCTTGAGGAGATAGCCGGTGGCGCCCGCCTTGATCGCTTCGTAGAGGTCGGCTTCCTCGTCGCTGATCGTCAGCATGATGATCTTCGCGCTCGGCGCGACCTCCTTGATGGAGGTGCACGCCTCGATCCCGCCGCGCTTGGGCATGCGTACGTCCATCAGGACGATGTCCGGCAGCAGGTCCGCGGCCTTGTCCACCGCCTCGGCGCCGTCACCGGCCTCCCCCACCACCTGGATGTCCTCCTCGGCGGCGAGGACGATCTCCAGGCCCCGGCGGAAGAGCGCGTGGTCGTCCACCACAAGGACCCTGATGGGCTCCTTGCGCGGTGCGCCCATGTCGGTGCCGATACCGATGCCGTCGTCGTCATCGGCATCCCGCATCGGTCCGAAACTGTCCGCCATCGTTCCTCCCCCTGAAGGCCATGGCCCGTTGTGCGTCGGCTGCCGCCAACCCGAGGCAGCAGCACACCGGTTGGCCGGCTCCGCCCATGATTTCATGCCCGGACGGCCGCGCGGTGCGCGCAGGGGTCGCATGATGGTGCCCCTGGGGGCGCACACGCGCTCCAGGGGCACCATCTCGGCCTTCGACCGGCCTGGATCAGCCGCCGAGCGCACCGCCCCCGCCGGCGGACTCGGCCCGCGCGACCATGGGGTCGGTGTTGAGGCGGATGACGCCGTAGTCGTAGGCGTGCCGCCGGTAGACGACACTCGGTTCCTTCGACTCCGAGTCGACGAACAAGTAGAAGTCGTGTCCGACCAGTTCCATCTCGTAGAGCGCCTGGTCGAGCGACATCGGGGCCGCCACGTGGCTCTTCTCGCGGACCACGAGCGGGCCTTCGCCCTGGATCTCCAGTGAGCCGATCCTCTTGACGGGGATACCGTCCGGCTCTTCCTCACGTACGACGGTGCCGTCTCCGTTGAGAGTCGCCGCGTCCGGCACCCGCTCGGCCACCTCGGCTGCGGAGAGCCTGCCGGTGCCGCGCCGGTTGTGGCGCTTCTCGTGCTGCTTGCGCAGCCGTGCGTCGAGCTTGGCTGTGGCCAGGTCCAGCGCCGCGTACGGATCGGTTGCCGAGGCCTCCGCGCGAATCACGGGTCCACGCCCGCGGAGTGTGATCTCCACGCGGTCGGAACGGTCGGCCTGACGCGGGTTGGCCTCCTTGGACACCTCGACGTCCAGGCTGATCACCTTGCCGTCGAGCTTCTGGATCTTCTCCAGGTTCAGCTTCTCGGCCACGTGCTTGCGGAACCGCTCGGGCACCTCGGTCTTGCGGCCCTTGACGACGATGTCCACGCAGAACTCCGTTCCCGGATCGCCCCGCTTCGGCGGCGGAGCATCTCCCTTTTGCACCAGGCCCCGGTGACTCCCGGAGCCTCGGACTCGGTGACTTCCACCTCCTCCTCCCCCGTGAACAAGATCTCCACCCCGACCGGCCCGGTTGTTTACGAAAAAACCCGGCGACCGGCATTCCGATATGCGAGGCACGGCCTCCGCCATTCCTCACAACTGAACATATCTCGCCCGGACGGATGTCGTCACCCTCTACTGTCGCGTACCCCCATTCAGGTGCATTGACCCTCTCACTACCTGCAACGATGCAAGTTCCCAGTCAGTTCCGGTTTATTCCGAAAGAATCCGGTGAGGAGGCAACAACAGCCGCGGTGATCGTGTTCTCGCGGGTAATTTCACGGGCTGTTACCAACGCGGCCGGCCCTTTACCTTCCGTGTGTACGTCACGTATTGCGCGCGCGGCCTCGGCCAGGGACGCGCCCGTGGTCATCAGGTCGTCCACGATCACGATCCGCCCACCGGCGAGGAGCCGCCCGCCCCCGGCGGTCACCTCAAGGGCACCCCGCAGATTCACCTGCCGCTGACGGGAGTTGAGCCCCGCCTGGTCGGCCACGGCTCGCCGCTGGCGCAGCACGCCGAGCACCTGGGCCCGTGTCCCGCCCCGCCGCAGCTCACCCGCGGCGGCCAGCGCGATCCGCCGTACGGGATCGTGCCCTCGCGCTCGCACGGCCGCGGGAGCCGACGGCACGGGCACGAGCAGTACCGGAGCGTCACCGGCGACCCCAGCTGCGCCCTCCCGCGCACCGTCACCCTGCCGCATCGCAACCCCCTCCCGCCCCTCGCTCTCCCGCCCCGCGCTCTCCCGCAGCCCCGCACGCACAGCCCCGGCCAGCCCCGCACCCAGCGGCCCCACGAGCCCCAGGGCACCCCGCTCCTTGTGCGCGAGCAGCACCGCCCGCACCGCGTCCCCGTACGGAGCCGCCGCGTGCACCACCGGCAGCCCCCGCGGCCGGGGATCAGGGCTCACTCGGCGCGGCGCAGCCCCGTACAAGGCCTCGCGGCACTGTGCGCAGAGCGCCGCACGAGGCCTGCCGCAGCCTCCGCACTCGGCCGGCAGCACCAGATCGGTGAGGTCCTGCCACCACCTCGGCATGCCCTCCACTGTGCCAAGACGCACGCACCCCTGCCACCCCTGTGGACAACCGCCTGTGGACAACTCCGGGACGCGGACACCGCGTTGATCGGGGCCAGGGGATCAGGGCTCAGCCCGGATAAACCGGCGCCGTCCCCTCCTTGACCACCGTCTGCCACTGCGCACCCGTCGGCAGCCGCACTATCCCGTCGTCCGAGTGCGCCACCAGCGGCTGGCGCTCGTTCTCGGAGGCCGCTATCTCCTTCACGCCGGTGAGGCCGGGCAGCGTCGCGCCCACGGGCACCGAACCGTCGCTCTGCACGTACCGCATCTGCTGCACACCGCCGGACTCACGCCCGACCACCACGAGGCGGCTGCCGCCCGCCCACGACATGGCGGTGACCTCCTCCATCTGCGGTGCGGCCCGGCGCAGTTCGTCCACGGAGATCTCCGGCTGCTCGCCCTTGGCGCCGGTCCGCTCGACCCGGCCGATCTGCAGGGACGTCTTGCCGTCCTTCTTCACGAGGAGCGCGACCCGCACACCGTCCGCCGACACCCGCACCGCCTCGATCCGCCCGTCCAGGTTGGGGATCTTGACCGACAGCGGCTCACCCGCGCCCTGCTCGAGCCACAGGAGCCGCGGCCGCTTCGGGTCGCGGTCGGCCACCCACAGGTCGCCTCGGCCGTCCCAACTCGGCGTCGAGAGACCGTCCTCCTCCGACTTGGCCTTGCTGCGCACCTCAGGCTTGCCGAGCGCGCTCTCGGAGACCAGCGACCCCATGTAGAGCGAGCGCCCGTCGAGCGACACCCCGGCCGCCCGCTCCTCGTCCCGCGACACGGCGGCGGAGCGCAGCGGCTGCCCGCCACTGCCCAACTGCCCCCGCACGGGCTCCGGTGGCTTCTTGTCGCTCTCGCCGGCCCGCATCCGCACCAGGCGCCGCTTGTCGTCGATGAGGTACTGGTAGACGGGGTTCTCCGCGGTGCGGCGCGAGGCGACGGACTCGGCCCGCTCCTTGCTCAGGACGCACAGCTGCGAGCCGTTGTGGCGCTGGAGCTCCACCTCCTTGACGCCGGATGACGTCAAGTCCTGGAGGGTGAAGAGCAGTTGGGCGGCCATCTCCGTGCACCGCTCCTGGTCTATGGCGTCGGCCTTCCCGTTCAACGGCACCGTCAGTTTGCCCTGGTCGTCGGGCGCCAGCGTCTTGGTGCCCGCCTTGAGCCGCGTGTCCGACGGGAAGCGCGTGCCCACGACCTGCTTGAGCCAGGCGGTCGGCCCGTCGAGCAACGCCTTGACCGTCTCCGTCACCGGGTCTATTCGCTGGCGTATGTAGACGGGGTCGGCGACGAGCCCCTCCTGGCCGCCACTGGGCGTGCCGGACGAACGCGTCGCGAAGTAGTACTTGTTGACGGACCAGTAGATGCGCTGGAAGTCGGACTGTCCGAGCACGACGCCCTGCGGAACCCGGTCGATCCGCCACTCCTTGCCGTTCGGCCCGTCCTGCTGGGTGAGGTGCACGAACTCGCTGTACGGGCGGTCGTCCAGCTGGTAAGCGTGCTCCTTGTCCACGGTGGCGACCTTGCGGCCGGTCAGCGGGAACGAGCGCCCGGTGTCACCGTCGTCCCCGACGCTGCCCGTCCCCGGGGTCAGGCCGTTCTCGAGCACCGTGGTCTGCACATCGGGGTTCCAGGTCTTGGACGCCCTCTTGGTCAGATACTTGCGTGCCATCGCGAACTCGGGGTCATCGCTGGTCAGCGCCTCCAGGAAGCCCTGGACGATCTCCACCGGGGCCGCGTCCTCGCCGGGCGGCATCGCGTAGACCCGCACCTGCGACTGCGAGTCCGGCCGCTGGGAGGCGTCGACCGCCTTCAGGTTCCCGCTGTCGGGCATGGAGGCACACCCCGCGAGCAGCACCCCGCAGGAGCCGAACAGCACACCGGCCCGCAGCGGACGCCGACGAGCGCGGCGGTCGTGGTCAGCGCCCACGAGAGGCCTCCCCTTCCCTTGCGGGATCCGTATCCGTCTCGCCCGCGTGCTCGCCCGCGCCGGCCCTCGCGCGCCCCGAGTCCGTCGCGGCGTCCGCCCCCGGGACATCGGAGCCGGAGCCCGGGTCCTCGTCGTCCAGCGGGCGCCGCGGCACGACCCGCGCACCGCTGCCGGGCAACGCCGTGGGATCCGCCGTCGTGGCCGCCTGGGCGAGGCGCGGCGCGATCGGCGCCTTCGCCGGGACAGGCGGCGGCACCCGCTCCGACACCGCGGGCTGCGCGGGCACCGTGGCGAGCTTGTTCCCGCCGCCGAGCGGAAGGCCCGCGTCGTTCAAGCCCCGGTGGCGCCGCGAATCCTCGGGCTCCAGCGGTATCGGCGAGCCCCGCAGCGCCTCGTCCGCCGTGCGCGGCAGCGTCAGACGGAACTGCGAACCGCCGCCCGGCTCACCCCACGCCTGCAGCCAGCCGCCGTGCAGCCGTGCGTCTTCGAGTGCGATGGAGAGCCCGAGGCCCGTACCACCGGTGGTACGCGCGCGTGCCGGGTCGGCCCGCCAGAAGCGGCTGAACACCCGGGTCGCCTCGCCGGGCTTGAGGCCCACCCCGTAGTCCCGCACCGCTACCGCGACCGCGCCGCCCGCCACCGCGAGCCGCACCACGACGTCCTGGCCCTCTCCGTGCTCCACGGCGTTGACCACGAGATTGCGAAGGACACGCTCCACACGGCGCGCGTCGGCCTCGGCGACCACGGGCTGCTGGTCCCCGACGATCCTTATGTGCGTCCCCTTGCGCTCCGCCAGCGGCTCCGCGCCGCCCACGACCCGTCGTACGACCTCACGCAGGTCTATCGGCTCGGCCTCCAGGGCCGCCGCGCCCGCGTCGAACCGGCTGATCTCCAGGAGATCCGCGAGCAGCGTCTCGAAGCGGTCCAGCTGGTCGGCGAGCAGTTCGGCCGACCGCGCGGTCACCGGATCGAAGTCCACGCGCGCGTCATGGATGACATCGGCCGCCATCCGTACGGTCGTCAGCGGCGTGCGCAGCTCGTGCGAGACGTCCGAGACGAACCGCCGCTGCATCCGCGAGAGCTCCTCCAGCTGCTGGATCTTCAGCTGGAGGTTCTGCGCCATCTTGTTGAAGGCCTCACCGAGCCGCGCGATGTCGTCCTCGCCGGTGACCTTCATACGTTCCTGAAGGCGCCCGGCGGACAGCCGCTCGGCGATGCCCGCCGCCATCCGTACCGGCGTGACGACCTGGCGCACCACCAGCCAGGCGATGGCACCGAGGAGCACGACGACGAACAGACCCGCGGTGGCCAGCGTCGTCCTGACGACGCCGAGGGACTCCTCCTCCTGCGTCAGCGGGAAGAGGTAGTACAGCTGGTACGGCTTGCCGTTCAGGTCGTTCAGACGCTTGCCGATGACCAGGCCCGGCTGTGCGTCACGACCGTCGTTGAAGACGATCCGCGTATTGCTCTGATAGGCCCTGGTGCCCTCGTCGACGCTGCTGCGCAGCGCCTCGGGAACGCTCTGGATCGGGTCCACGCCCCCGGAGGCACGCGGCCCGCGCACACTGTCGTCGCGGGCGGGCGACGTCGGGCTCAGCGTCACCACGTTGAACGCGCTCTGGCCACCACTGGAGAGCTGCTCGACCAGGTCGGACATCCACACGGCCGTGGGCGGCGTGGCCCCTCCGTCGGGCGTGCCGCCACCGCTGTCCTGCCCGGAGCGCGGCCGAGCGGAGTTCGCCTCCTCCTGAGCCGCCCTGAATCCACCGTCGGCCTGGCTCTGCGAGGCCTTCACCTTGGCCTTGAGCAGGCCGTTGTTCACGGAGCTCATGACGGCGAAACCGAGCATGAGCACGACGCCGAGCGACATCAGCAGGGTCGTGACGACGACCTTCAGCTGGATGTTGCGCCGCCACAGCCGCACGGCGGGCAGCAGCGGACGCCGCACCCAGCGCACGAAGAGCCTCAGGACGGGACTGCCCTGGACCCCGTCCTGCAGCAGCAGACCGCCGTCGAGGAGCCGCCCGAACGTCGAGGCCCGCCGCCCCCCAGTCCGCCCCGGGCGACCGCCCGGAGCCGGAGCCCCGGGCGGCACGGGGGAACTGTCCCGTGACATGTCAGCTCGGTCCGGCCTTGTAGCCGACACCGCGGACGGTCACCACGATCTCCGGGCGCTCGGGGTCCCGCTCGACCTTCGAGCGCAGCCGCTGGACGTGCACGTTCACCAGGCGGGTGTCAGCCGCGTGGCGGTAGCCCCAGACCTGCTCGAGCAGCACCTCACGCGTGAACACCTGCCACGGCTTGCGGGCCAGCGCGACGAGCAGGTCGAACTCCAGCGGGGTCAGCGCGATCGACTGGCCCTCCCGCTTCACGGAGTGCCCCGCCACGTCGATGACCAGGTCACCGATGGTCAGCTGCTCCGGCGCCGGCTCCTCGGACCTCCGCAGCCGCGCCCTGATGCGGGCCACGAGCTCCTTCGGCTTGAAGGGCTTCACGATGTAGTCATCGGCGCCGGACTCAAGGCCGACGACGACGTCCACGGTGTCGCTCTTGGCCGTGAGCATGACGATCGGCACCCCGGACTCCGCCCTGATCAGGCGGCACACCTCGATGCCATCACGGCCCGGCAACATCAAATCCAGCAGTACAAGATCCGGCTTTGCCTCCCTGAAAGCGGCCAGCGCCTTGTCGCCATCAGCTACGAACGACGGCTCAAAACCTTCACCACGCAGCACAATCCCGAGCATCTCGGCCAGTGCGGTGTCGTCGTCGACGACAAGGACTCGTCCCTTCATGCCTGACATCATCCCATTAGCTCATCGATACCTGGCGTGACCTGGCACACAGCTCGCCCAGGCCCCCTGCTGTCACGGGCGACACGACGCCTTCCTCGGTGACGATCGCCGTCACCAACTCCGGCGGTGTCACATCGAACGCGGGGTTGTACGCCTGGGTCCCCAGAGGTGCCACCGCGATCCCGCCTCCCGCTTCAAGCCCGGCCATCGGCACATAGGGTGCCGTGACCTCCGTCACTTCATGACTCGCCCGCTGCTCCACCTCGATGGACGCTCCGTCCGGGGTGTCCGGGTCCACGGTCGTGACCGGCGCCACCACGATGAACGGCACATGGTGGTAGCGGGCGAGCACCGCGAGCGGATAGCTCCCCACCTTGTTGGCCACCGAACCGTCGGCCGCGATGCGGTCCGCGCCGATCAGCACGGCGTCCACCTCACCCGCCGCGAACAGCGACCCCGCCGCATTGTCCGTAAGCAAGGTGTACGCCATTCCGGCCCGCGCCGCCTCATACGCGGTCAGCCTCGAACCCTGCAGCAAGGGACGCGTCTCGTCCACCCACAGCCTGCGAAGACGTCCCTGCCGGTGCGCGGCAAGGGCCACCGCGAACGCCGTACCCTCCCCGCCGGAGACCAGCGCCCCCGTGTTGCAGTGCGTGAGAATCCGGTGACCGCCGCCGGGCAGCAGCTCGTCGAGGAGCGCCAGACCGTGCTCCGCCATCCTCCCGCTGGCCTCGGCGTCCTCCCGGTGCAGCGCCCGCGCCGCCGCCAGCGCCGCTGCGCCCGCCCGCTCCTGGCCGGCCCCGTCCGCGAGCGCCGCGCGGTATGCCGTCAGGGCCCTGCGTACGCCGTACCCGAGGTTCACCGCGGTGGGCCTCGCCCCCGCGATCGCGCCCGCGGCCTCGGCCACGTCGAAGCCGCGTACGGCGGCCAGCGCGACGCCGTAGGCACCTGCTATGCCGAGCAGCGGCGCCCCGCGCACCGCCAGCGTGCGGATCGCCTGCACCAGGGCGGGCGCGTCCGTGCACACCAGCTCGGTCTCCTCGCCGGGCAGCCTGGTCTGGTCCAGGAGGACCAGCACGGGGCCCTCCGGCGGCTCGGCCCAGCGGATCGCGGAGATCCCTGGCTGCGCCGCCTTGCCTGTGTCGGCCGAGCTCGTCGGCGTCCCGGTCGGCCGTGTGTCCTCGCCTGATTGCGCGTACTGATCAGCCATCCGCCCAGTCTGCCCCGTACCTGACGGACAATTGAAGGTGTGCAGCCCATACGCTGCCCGGTCACCGCACGGGTGTGCCGTGGCACGATGGCTGGCAACCTGCCGCCGCGACCGCGGACGGGCACCGTGAAGGAGCGACGATGAACGACTCTCCGGGCTGGGCTTCGCCCGGATCTGCCCCCTCCGACCCCTCCGACGACGGACAGGACTCCGGCACGCGCGAACCCGCCGAGCCCGCGGACCGGCCCGACGGTCCTCCATCGAAGTGGTCCAAGGAACAGCCGCCGCCCGCCCAGTGGTCCGCCCCCAGCCCGCCGGCCCCCGGCCAGACCCCGCCTCCTCCCCCGCCGCCGTCCGGCGGCGGCTGGGGCGGCGGACGTCCGGGCGGCCCCGGCCCCGGTGGTCCCGGTGGTCCTGGCGGCTACCCCGGCTGGGGCTCCTGGCAGGGCCCGCCGCCCGCCGCCAAGCCCGGCGTGATCCCGCTGCGGCCCCTGGGCGTCGGCGAGATCCTGGACGGCGCGGTCTCCACGATGCGTACGTACTGGCGCACCGTGCTCGGCATCTCCCTCGCCGTGGCCGTGTTCACGGAGATCGTCGTCATCCTGCTCCAGGGGCTCGTCCTCAACGACAGCGCTTCCACGGAGGCGCTGGACGACCCGAGCGCGACCGTCGGCGAACTGACCCGCGCCTTGGGCGACACCCTGCTGAGCTCCGGCGTGGTCCTGCTGATCACCCTGCTCGGCACGGTCGTCGCCACCGCCCTGCTGACGATGGTCACCAGCCGCGCGGTGCTCGGCAAGTCGGTCACCACGACCGAGGCCTGGCAGGACGCCAAGCCACAGCTGCCGAGGCTGATCGGCCTGACGCTGCTGCTGCCGCTCATCGGCGTGGCCGTCGTCGCCGCCGGCTCCGTGCCCGGCGTACTGATCGCGGTGGCCGGTGCGACGGACGCGGGCATCAGCCTGGCGGTCCTCGGCGGTTTCGCCGCCCTGATCGTCGCCATCTGGCTGCTCGTCCGCTTCTCGCTCGCCTCGCCCGCCCTGATGCTGGAGAAGCAGGGCGTGAAAAAGTCGATGACTCGCTCGGTGAAGCTGGTGCGCGGCTCCTGGTGGCGTGTCTTCGGCATCCAGCTGCTCGCCGCGATCATCGCCAACGTAGTGGCGTCGATCATCGTCATCCCCTTCACCCTCATCGCGGGCGCGGTGAGCGGCGACGGCGTCACCGGCTTCCTCGACAGCGGCACCGGCGACCTCGGCTGGACCTTCCTGATCGTCAGCGGCATCGGCTCGGTCATCGGCTCGATGCTCACGTTCCCGATCACGGCAGGCGTCACGGTCCTGCTCTACATCGACCAGCGCATCCGCCGCGAGGCTCTCGACCTCGAACTGGCGCGCGCGGCGGGCCTCCAGGGCACCGGCGGCCCCAACACCCCCGGAACTCCGGGGAGCTGATGCGGTGACGGGGGCAGCGCTGCGCGGAGCAACGGCGGTCGTCCTGCGCAGGGGCGACGACGACCCACCGGTGACGATCCCGCGCGCCCCCGCACGGGAGGCGGCCGAACGCGAACTGTCCGACCCCGCGTACCACGAGAACGACCCCAGCCTCCTGCAACGCGCCCTGAACCGCTTCTGGGAGTGGGTGGACGGCCTGTTCACCGCCGCCTCGGGGGCAACCCCGGGCGGCGCCCTCGGCCTCTTCGTCATCATCGTCGCCGTACTGGCCATCGCGGCGGCCCTGTGGTGGCGCCTCGGCACCCCGCACCGCGCCCCCACCGCGTCCCCCGCCCTCTTCGACGACCGCCCGCGCACCGCGGCGGAACACCGCGCCGCCGCCGAGGCACACGCAGCCCAGGGCCACTGGAACCAAGCCGTCCAGGAACGCATGCGGGCGATGGTCCGCTCCCTGGAGGAGCGCGCGCTCCTCGACCCCCGTCCGGGCCGCACAGCGGACGAAGCAGCAGCGGAAGCCGCCGTCGTCATGCCGACCCACGCCGCCGAACTCCGCGTGGCAGCCCAGTCGTTCGACGCCATCACGTACGGCGCCCGCACAGCGACAGAGCCGACGTACAACCGCCTGACCACCCTGGACAAGGCCCTAACAGCAACAAAACCAACCCTGCCCCACACCCCTCAGGGAGCCCCCAAGTGACGGCCCCCCAGGACCCACCCAACCCGGCCGACGCCCCAAACCCCTCCTCCCCTACGCCCGACGCGACGGCGAACGAGAATGAGCGCAACGCCCGCGCCCCCGGCGGAACGCCCGGAGCCGAGGGCCCCACGCCACCCGGGGACGAGGCCGACGGCGACGCCCGCGCGGATACGACGACAGCCGCGAACGACGAGGACAGAACCGACGCCTGCCCCGACAGCGGCGAGGACACGAACAGCACCTACGCCGCCGAGGGCGAAGACCGGAACAACACCCGCGCCGACGCCACGACGAACAAGAACGGCGAGGACAACGACGACGCCCGCCCCAGTGGAGGCGGGGACGCGAGCAACGCCTACGCCGCCAGGGGCGAGGACAGCACCCACGCCACTCAGGGCAAGGACCAGAACAGCACCCGCCCCGGCGCGAGCCCACACCCCGGCGAAAGCGAAAGCAGCATCGATGCCGGACCCACCGGCAGCACCACCACCTCTGCGATCCCAGCCCCCACCACCACCCCGGCCACCCCGGCCACCCCGGCCACCCGCGTGACCATGGCACCCTCCGCCACAGCCACTACAACCCCTACCACCCGCGCCACCACAGCCCTCGCCCCCGATCCGGCAGCCGGGCCCGGCGCCGAGGCGGAACCCGGCCTCGGGGCCTCCCCCGGCCCCGTCACCCCCACCTCCCCGGCGCCCACCTCCTCCGCCCCCACCCCCCGCCAGCTCTGGACCAGGACCCGCGGCATCCTCCTCGCCCTGGTCGTCCTCCTGGCAGCCGCCATCGCCATCGCGGCCGTCCGCTCCGGCGGCCAGCACGGGCGCCTCGACCCGCGCTCCGCCGACCCCTACGGCAGCCGCGCCGTCGCCGAACTCCTCGCCGACCGCGGCGTATCCACCCGCGTGGTCACCACCTCCGAGGAGGCCAGGTCAGCGGCGGGTAGGGACACCACACTCCTGGTGGCCGAGCCCGACCGGCTCACCGAGCGCCAGCAGTCACGCCTGCGCGCGGTCACCGAGGACTCCCGGGGCCGCACCGTGCTGCTCGCCCCCGGCACCCCATCGACCAGCACCCTCGCGCCCGGGGTCACGGTGGACGCCACCCCCAGCCTCGACTCGACGCTCTCCCCCCGCTGCGACCTCCCCGCCGCCGAACGCGCAGGCCCCGCCGACGTCGGCGGCCGCCGCTACGACACCCTCGCCCCGGCAGCCGACGCCTGCTACCTCAGCGACGGCCTCCCCGGCCTGCTGCGGCTCCCGGCCGCGGAAGGGCCCGGCGACACCGTCGTAATCGGCGCCCCCGACATCCTCTTCAACGACCGCCTCGACGAACAGGGCAACGCCTCACTGGCCCTGCAACTCCTCGGCTCCCGCCCGAACTTGGTCTGGTACCTCCCCTCCCCCGCCGACGACGCGGCGACCGACGACACCGCCGACCGCAGCTTCTTCGACCTCATCCCCGACGGCTGGCTCTGGGGCACCCTGCAACTCACCGTCGCCGCCGCACTCGCCGCCCTGTGGCGAGCCCGCCGCCTCGGCCCGCTGGTCCCCGAACGCCTCCCCGTCGCCATCCGCGCCTCCGAAACCGTCGAAGGCCGAGCCCGCCTCTACCGCAAGGCGAACGCCCGCGATCGCGCTTCCGCCGCCCTCCGCTCGGCCACCCGCACCCGCATCGCCCCCCTCCTCGGTGTCTCCCCCGCCCAGGCGCATACACCCGAGACCCTGCTCCCCGCCCTGTCCACCAGGCTCCACGCCCCCGGCCAGGACCTCCACCCCCTCCTCTTCGGCCCACCCCCCGCCACCGACACAGCACTCATCACCCTCGCCGACCAACTCGACGCCCTCGAAAGAGAGGTACGTACTTCATGATGGACCCGACCACTGACAACGCCGGGAGCTCCGGCAGCGCCCGCTCCTCCCTGGAGTCCCTGCGCACCGAGATCTCCAAGGCCGTGGTCGGCCAGGACCCCGCGGTGACGGGCCTCGTCGTGGCCCTCCTCTGCCGCGGCCACGTCCTTCTCGAAGGCGTCCCGGGAGTCGCGAAGACCCTGCTCGTCCGCGCCCTCGCCGCCTCCCTCGAACTCGACACCAAGCGCGTCCAGTTCACCCCGGACCTGATGCCGAGCGACGTCACCGGCTCCCTCATCTACGACGCCCGCACCACGGAGTTCTCGTTCCAGCCCGGCCCGGTCTTCACCAACCTCCTCCTCGCCGACGAGATCAACCGCACCCCGCCCAAGACCCAGTCCTCCCTCCTCGAAGCGATGGAGGAACGCCAGGTCACGGTCGACGGCACCCCGCGCCCCCTCCCCGAGCCCTTCCTCGTCGCAGCCACCCAGAACCCGGTCGAGTACGAGGGCACGTACCCCCTCCCCGAAGCCCAGCTGGACCGTTTCCTCCTCAAGCTCACCGTCCCGCTCCCCTCCCGCCAGGACGAGATCAACGTCCTCACCCGCCATGCGGAAGGCTTCAACCCCCGCGACCTCAAGGCCGCCGGCATCCGCCCCGTAGCGGGCCCCGCCGACCTGGAGGCAGCTCGGAACGCGGTCGCCAAGACATCCATCTCCCCGGAGATCACCGCGTACGTGGTGGACATCTGCCGCGCCACCCGCGAGTCCCCGTCCCTCACCCTGGGCGCCTCCCCGCGAGGCGCGACCGCGCTCCTCTCGACAGCCCGCGCCTGGGCCTGGCTGACGGGCCGCGACTACGTGATCCCCGACGACGTGAAGGCCCTCGCCCTCCCCACCCTCCGCCACCGCGTCCAACTCCGCCCGGAGGCCGAGATGGAGGGCGTGACAGCAGACTCCGTGATCAACGCGATCCTCGCCCACGTCCCGGTCCCCCGCTGATGGCCCTCACCGGCCGCACAGCCCTCCTGGCGGCCCTCGGCAGCCTCCCCGTAGGCATCTGGGAGCCCAGCTGGACAGGCATCCTCGCCGTGAACGCCCCGCTGGCCCTGGCCTGCGCCTGCGACTTCGCCCTGGCCGCTCCCGTACGACGCCTGGGCCTGACCCGCACAGGCGACACCTCCGTACGACTCGGAGAACCCGCCGACATCGAGCTGACCGTCACCAACCCCTCAGGCCGGCCCTTGCGCGCCCAGCTCCGCGACGCCTGGCCCCCGAGCAGCTGGCAGCCCGGCACCGAGGTCGACGCATCCCGCCACCGCCTGACGGTGCCTCCCGGCGAACGCCGCCGGCTCACCACCCGCCTGCGCCCCACCCGCCGAGGCGACCACCAGGCGGACCGCGTCACCATCCGCTCGTACGGCCCCCTCGGCCTCCTCACCCGCCAGGGCAGCCACAAAGTCCCCTGGACCCTCCGCGTCCTGCCCCCCTTCACCAGCCGGAAGCACCTCCCGTCCAAGCTGGCCCGCCTCCGCGAACTCGACGGCCGCACCAGCGTCCTGACCCGCGGCCAGGGCACGGAATTCGACAGCCTCCGCGACTACGTCCCCGGCGACGACACCCGCTCCATCGACTGGCGCGCCACCGCCCGCCAGTCGAATGTCGCGATCCGCACCTGGCGCCCCGAACGCGACCGCCACATCCTGCTGGTCCTCGACACCGGCCGCACCTCGGCGGGCCGCGTCGGCGACGCCCCGCGCCTCGACGCCTCGATGGACGCGGCCCTTCTCCTCGCGGCCCTGGCTTCCCGAGCGGGCGACAGGGTGGATCTCCTCGCATACGACCGTCGGGTACGCGCCCTGGTCCAAGGCAAAGCCGCAGGCGAGGTACTCCCCTCGGTCGTCAACGCACTGGCCACGCTCGAACCGGAACTCGTCGAAACGGACGCCCGAGGCCTGACCTCAACGGCCCTCCGTACGGCAACCCGCAGCTCCCTGGTAGTGCTGCTGACCAGCCTGGACGCGGCCCCCATCGAGGAAGGCCTGCTCCCCGTGCTCTCCCGCCTCACCCAACGCCACACAGTCGTCGTGGCATCGGTGGCCGACCCGCACATAGAGCAGATGTCCAGGGCCCGCGGAACAACAGAGGCCGTGTACGACGCTGCCGCCGCCGCCCAGGCCCACACAGAACGCCACCGCACGGCAGAACAACTCATCCGCCACGGAGTCACGGTCGTAGACGCGACACCGACGAACTTGGCCCCGGCACTGGCAGACGCCTACCTGTCCCTAAAGGCAGCCGGCCGCCTCTGACCGGAGACGGAAACAAAAAAGGCCCCGGAAAGGGGCCCTGACCAACAAAAGTCCATAACGCAGAAAACCCCCGCACCCAGAGGGTGCGGGGGTTTCCCGTCAATAATAGTTCGGCGGCGTCCTACTCTCCCACAGGGTCCCCCCTGCAGTACCATCGGCGCTGTGAGGCTTAGCTTCCGGGTTCGGAATGTAACCGGGCGTTTCCCTCACGCTATGACCACCGAAACACTATGAAACTGTCAACCGCACCGTAGTCGTGGCCCGACATACGGGGTTGTTCGTGGTTTCAGAACCAACACAGTGGACGCGAGCAACTGAGGACAAGCCCTCGGCCTATTAGTACCAGTCACCTCCACCCGTTACCGGGCTTCCAGATCTGGCCTATCAAC